>CAVONL010000001.1:0-35177 GCA_963697295.1 uncultured Planctomycetaceae bacterium
TGTCTATCTGTTGGCCTTCAATCGTATCCCGGAACTTGACGGAATCGGACGCCCCAAGGCCTTCTATTCGCGTCGTGTTCACGATACGTGCTACCGACGGCCCAACTACGACGCCGGTTTGTTCGTTGAAAGTTTCGACGACGAGCGGGCCAAGAAAGGCTATTGTCTTTACAAAATGGGTTGTCGCGGGCCAGTCACCTACAACGCCTGCGGTGTGACGCGTTGGAATTGTGGCGTCAGTTTTCCAATCCAGTCCGGACACGGCTGTATCGGCTGCAGTGAAGAAAACTTCTGGGACAACGGTCCATTTTACCAACATTTGCCGTCATTTCCCGGATTCGGAATCGAATCCACGGCGGACACGGTCGGGCTGGCGGTTGGCGCCGCAACGGTCGCCGGAATCGCCGGACACGCCATTGCCACGAACATCCGCAAACGCGATCAACTCGTCCATATTAACGAACATCCCTTACCGGCATCTCACGCCGCAACCGGTGATGCGTCTCAACCGTCCGGTGGATCATCCGCAGAGAAGGGAGGTGAGTGATGGCAGATCGCATTGTGATCGATCCGGTTACACGCATCGAAGGCCATTTGCGGGTCGAGGTTGAAGTCAAAGACGGAAAAGTTGTCGATGCCTATAGCTCGGGAACAATGGTGCGCGGATTCGAATTGATTTTGAAGGGTCGCGATCCGCGTGACGCGTGGGCATTTACCGAGCGGGCTTGCGGCGTGTGCACGACAGTGCATGCCCTGGCCTCGGTGCGTGCGGTCGAAGACGCGTTGGGAATCGTCATTCCACCGAACGCGGAACTGGTACGCAACTTGATGTTTTGCGCAATACATGCAGGACCATGCGGTGCATTTCTATCATTTGCATGCCCTGGATTGGGTGGACGTGGTTAACGCGCGCAAGGCCGATCCCAAAGCGACGTCGGAACTGGCACAAAGCATTTCCAGTTGGCCAAAAAGTTCGGTCGGTTATTTCAAGGACGTCCAGCAGCGAATTGCCAATTTTGTGGAAAGCGGCCAGCTGGGAATATTTGCTAACGGCTATTGGGGCCACCCGGCTTACAAGCTGCCAGCGGAGGTCAATTTGCTGGGTGTGGCCCACTACCTGGAAGCCCTCGAATGGCAAAAGGAAATTGTCAAGGTGCATACGATTTTTGGCGGCAAAAACCCGCATCCCAATTACCTTGTCGGTGGAGCCCCCTGTTCGATCAACCTGGATGAAGCCAACGCGATCAACACCGAGCGACTGGCGATGGTGGAACAGTTGCTTAACGACGCCCAGCAGTTTGTCGAGCAGGTTTATCTGCCCGATCTGATGGCAGTTGCATCGTTTTATAAGGACTGGGGCGCAATCGGCGGTGGACTGAGAAATTATCTGTGCTATGGCGACCTGCCAACGCGCGGCTACGCCGACGTCAGCGGTTTCAAATTTGCCCGCGGGATTGTTTTGGACCGCAATCTTTCCGAAGTAAAAGAGATTGATGGCCGCGACAAAGAGCAGATCAAGGAATACATCGCACACTCCTGGTACGAATACGAGGGCGGCGATTCAACCGGCTTGCACCCCTGGGAAGGCGAGACGCGGCTGAACTACACCGGCCCCAAGCCTCCTTACGAACAGCTGCAGGTCGAAGGCAAATACAGCTGGATGAAAACGCCTCGCTGGAAAGGGCAGGCCATGGAAGTTGGTCCCTTGGCTCGCATGCTGGTCGGTTTTGCGTCCGGCAACGAAGAGATCAAAGAAGTGGTTGGCGAAGCTCTCAAGCAGCTGGATGTGCCCGTGGATGCGCTCTTCTCGACGCTGGGCCGGACTGCCGCCCGTGGTTTGGAAACGCGGTTGATCGCTCGCTGGGCAAAAGAGTTCTTTGGTCAACTGATGGCCAATATCAACAATGGCGATACACGCATGTTCAATGGCGACTATTGGGAGCCTTCGACTTGGCCCCAGCAGGCCCAGGGAGTCGGACTTTCCGAAGCGCCGCGCGGAGCCTTGGCGCACTGGATCGTGATCAAGAATGCTGAAATCGACAATTACCAGTTGGTCGTGCCCAGTACCTGGAACGCCTCTCCGCGCGATGTCGAGGGTCAACGTTCGGCCTACGAGTCGGCGCTACTGGGAACTCCCATTCACGATGTGGAGCAACCTGTCGAAGTGTTGCGAACGATTCACTCGTTTGATCCCTGCATTGCCTGCGCCGTGCATGTCTATGACGAACACGGCAGTTACGTTCATCAGCTTAACACGATTGGAATACCAACATGAGCCAATCGACTTTGCATCGCGTCAGCGAACCGACCATGTCTCGTGTATACGTGTGGGAATTGCCCGTGCGGTTTTACCATTGGATCAACGCCAGTTGCATTTTGGTATTGATCGCAACGGGTTTTCTCATCAGCCGCCCAATAAGCCTGGGTCACGTCAATGAAGCCTCCGACAGCTTTTGGTTTGGCAACGTACGTTTCATCCATTTCGTGGCGGGCTACGTTTTCTTTTTCAATTTCCTGTTTCGCATCTACTGGGGATTTGTCGGCAACAAGTATGCCAGTTGGCGAACCTTCCTGCCGTTTCGTAAAAGCCAATGGCAGGAAATTCGCGACGTGTTGAAAATTGACATTTTGTTAGGCAAGGGAGAAGCGGTCGGTTCGGCAGGCCACAATAGCCTTGCCGGTTTGACGTACTTTCTTACATTCCTGGTCTTTATGTTTCAGTGCGCGACCGGGTTCGGTATGTACGCGGCGATGAGCGACAGCTGGTTCCCCCAACTGTTCGCCTGGATTGTGCCGTTAATGGGTGGAGATTTCGCAGTTCGGCAATGGCATCACATGATGATGTGGTTTTTCATCGTGTTCACGGTCGTGCATGTCTACCTGGTTTTCTATCACGACTACGTCGAAGGGCGTGGTGTCCTCTCCTCGATGGCGGGCGGATGGAAGTTTGTACCTCAGGAACATCTCGCGGAGGAATTAGCCGATCCGGAGGAAAGTCAAACCGGCGGCCAAAACCGGCCTAAAGGTTCGGCATGACGGTATCCAAAACATGTCTGGTACTGGGAATCGGGAACTTGCTCCTTAGCGATGAAGGCATTGGCGTGCATGTCATCCGCGAGCTGCAGCAGCAGGAATTGCCCGCAGAAGTTGAATTGCTCGACGGAGGAACGGGGGGATTTCACCTGCTGGGCTTTTTCCGTGACCATGAGATCCTGGTCATCATTGACGCGTCGCTCGATGGAAAACCACCCGGCTCAGTTACGGTCACGCAACCGCGTTTTGCCAACGATTTTCCCCGCGTGCTCAGCTCACACGATATCGGATTAAGGGACCTGATCGAATCGGCTGCGTTACTGGGCGAGTTGCCGCGGATGTACCTGATCACGGTCTCCATTGCTCCGCGATCAGCCGATGGGACTTGAGTTGACAGAGTCCGTTGCGGCTGCGATCACGCCGGTCATTCAACAGCTCCAGACCATTTTCCGCGACCTGGGTTTTCCGGCCGGGAAATTGGCCGTCGATTCGCCTGTGACTTGTGGAGGTCGAAATGCATGAACTTTCACTGGCGCAGGGCATCCTGAAAATTATCGAGGATCACGTTCCGGCCGACCGCATCGGTGACGTACGAATCGTGCGGGTCGATGTCGGTCGGCTTTCGGGCGTCGTCGCCGAATCGCTGGAATTCTGCTTCGAAGCCCTTGTGGCAAAAACTGCGTTGCAGAATTCCCGGTTATGCCTAAACTCAATTCCACTGCGCCTGGCATGCGCCGAATGCCAGGACACGTTTCAAAGCGATGGCGATATCTTTCGATGTCCCGTTTGCAACAGCAGTCGGACCACGGTTGTGTCGGGAATGGAATTGCAAGTCACAGAAGTTGAATTGACGGAAGAATTCCAGGAGGCATCATGAGCGTCATTACGATCGAGCGAAAAATTCTGGCCAAGAACGATGAGATTGCGGCGGTCAATCGCGATTTTTTTCAGCGGCAAGGCATCTTTGTCATCAACATCGTCAGTTCACCCGGAAGCGGAAAAACCACGATCCTCGAACGCTGCCTGGAGCGACTGAAACAGGAATTAAAAATCGGAGTCGTCGAAGGCGATGTGCAAACGGACTTCGATGCCCAGCGTGTCGCACGTTACGACGTGCCTGTCGTGCAGGTGGTGACCAAGGGCGGCTGTCACCTGGAGGCCCGGCTGGTTCAAGACGCGATTGCCAGCATGGACCTGAGTGACATTCGCCTGTTGGTCATCGAAAACGTCGGCAATCTTGTCTGTCCTGCCAACTTCGATCTTGGCGAAGCGCACAAAGTCGTCGTCGTGAGCACGACCGAGGGTGCTGACAAGCCATTAAAATACCCAAACATGTTTCTCCAGTCCTCGGTGTTGTTGATCAACAAGATCGACTTGCTGCCGTACGTCGATTGTGATCTCGAGCAGCTGCGAAAAAATGCTCTCGATATCAATCCTGGGCTGAAAATATTTCCGATGTCGGCCACGACCGGCGAGGGCATTTCCGAGTGGTGTGACTGGTTGCTGCAAAACTGCGCGGCGACAAAAACCGATCAGGCGACCGTTTCAACCAGGGAGAAATCTTAACCATGTGCCTGGCCGTTCCCGGACAAATCGCAAGTATCGAAGCAAATGATCCCGTCCTGCGCAGTGGGCGTGTCAACTTCGGAGGCATCTTTAAGGTTGTCAACTTGTCCTGTGTACCCGACGCTCAAATCGGAGATTACGTCCTGGTGCACGCCGGGATGGCGATCAGCACCGTCGACGAAAGCGAAGCGGCTCAGGTTTTCGATTACCTGCGGCAAATGGGCGAGTTGGAAGAGTTTCGTGCTGAACCAGAGGCGAATCCATGAAATTCGTCGACGAGTATCGCGACCCCGCGGCAGCCCGGGAATATGTGCAGGCCATCGACCGGATCACGACCCGCGACTGGACCATTATGGAGATTTGCGGTGGCCAGACGCATGCGATCGTGAAATATGGCATCGACGAGTTGATTCCCGACGGTGTCACGCTGGTGCATGGTCCTGGATGCCCGGTGTGCGTAACACCCGTTGAACTGATCGAAAAAGCGTTGGAGATTGCCGCTCGACCCGGCGTTATTTTCTGTTCATTCGGCGATATGCTCCGCGTTCCCGGAACGACTTCCGATTTGTTTTCCGTCAAGGCACATGGCGGCGATGTGCGAATCGTCTATTCGCCATTGGACGCCGTCAAAGTGGCCCGTGAACACCCGGATCGCGAAGTGGTGTTCTTTGCGGTCGGTTTCGAGACCACGGCTCCAGCCAACGCGATGGCAGTCGTGCAGGCGGATCGGGAGGGTTTGGAGAATTTTTCGATCCTGGTTTCCCACGTGCTCGTGCCGCCGGCGATGGAGGCGATTCTCTCGGCACCCGCGAATCGAGTCCAGGGCTTCCTTGCCGCTGGTCATGTTTGCACCGTCATGGGTTATACGGAATACGAACCGCTGGTCAAAAAATATCGCGTACCGATGGTGGTCACGGGCTTTGAGCCGCTGGACCTGTTGCAAGGCATTTATATGTGCATCCTGCAGCTGGAACAGGGACGTGCCGAATTGGAGAATCAGTACACGCGCTACGTGCGGAGGCTTGGAAACACTTCCGCGATCGATTTGATCCGCAAGGTATTCTGCGTCGTACCGCGAAAGTGGCGTGGCATTGGCGAGATTCCGCACAGCGGACTGGGCTTGCAGCAAGAGTTTGCACGTTTTGATGCCGAACAACGATTTCATGTTTCACAGCGCGAAATTCAAGAGCCCAAGGAGTGCATCAGCGGTTTAATTCTGCAGGGCGTGAAAAAGCCCCACGATTGTCCCGCGTTTGGTGGCCAATGCACCCCGGAACACCCCTTGGGAGCGACTATGGTCTCAACGGAAGGGGCCTGCGCGGCGTACTATCGCTACCGTCGTCTGCAAGGCGCCGTAGCGTCGCAGAATGCGGTTGAGGACGGTGATTGATGAACGACATTCATGCAACCAACCCGACGGGTTTCTCCTGCCCCATTCCAATCGCCGATTACCCACAAGTGCTACTGGCGCACGGAGGTGGCGGAAACTTGATGCAGCAACTGATCCAGAAGATTTTCCTGCCCAGCTTTCATAATCCCGCCTTGGACATGCAGGCCGACGGGGCGGTACTTGACCGAATTGACGGAAAGCTGGCTTTTACAACGGACTCGTATGTCGTGCATCCGTTGTTTTTTCCTGGGGGAGATATTGGCAGCCTGGCGGTCAACGGCACCGTCAACGACCTGGCGATGTGTGGCGCGCGTCCGCTGTATTTGAGCGCGGGCTTTATCCTCGAAGAAGGACTGCCGATGGAAACTCTCTGGCGGGTTGTGCAGTCCATGGCCGAGGCCGCGGCCGCAGCCGGGGTGGTGCTCGTCACCGGTGATACCAAGGTCGTGGATCGTGGGAAGGGCGATGGTCTGTTCATCAACACGGCAGGCGTCGGAGAAGTGGTTGCATCACGGACAGTCGCGCCGACAAGTGTTCAGCCGGGTGACGTGATTCTCATCAGCGGTGACATTGGCCGGCACGGGATGACCATCATGGCCGCGCGCGAAGGATTGGAATTTGAAACCACGATCCACAGCGACTGTGCGCCGCTGGCCGAAATTGTATTGGCTCTGTTCGAGGCGGAAATCGAAGTCCATTGTCTGCGCGATCTCACCCGCGGAGGTCTTGCCTCGGCACTGGTTGAAATTGCCGACAAGGCACAGTGGCGAATCAACATTCGAGAAAACGATATCCCGGTTAACCAGGAGGTGCAAGCCGCCTGCGAGATTCTGGGTTTTGATCCGCTGTACGTCGCAAACGAAGGCCGATTCGTGGCGTTTGTCCGGCCTGAGCATGCTCAGCGGGCGCTGGAGTTGCTGCAATCGCATTCGGTGGGTGCATCAAGCGCGATCATTGGCGAGGTGCAAGACGAATCGCGCGGCCTTGTTACGCTCACCAGCCGTATCGGTTCAAATCGAATCATCGACTTGATCAGTGGCGAGCAGCTACCGCGCATCTGCTGAAAATTCTCAGCGGAATGGCGCAAGCCAGCGGTTCTCTGCGGATTGGCACGAGCTCATGGGAGCTTTCGGTTTTCGCTGTGGTTCGATTCGCAGAGTTACCTCTCCCTGTGGGTAACGCCGTAGCGGATCCTATTTGTCGTTTAACCGCGTGCCCATCGGGCGCTTGTCACGCCGGCAAAGCGGGCGTTGCCCACGCGGTTAAACGAAAATACCCGTAAAAACCTATTCCATAATCCGCTACGGCGTTGCCCTCTGGGAGAGGTCGCCGTCTCAGCGGCGGGTGAGGGTTTGAAACACGCAAATTCAACATGTTTGTCAAACGAGCGCATCCTTACCCATAACTTGCCACGGTTCTGAACTGAATAACGCTCTCGACATTCGGAACTTCGCCCGTGGGGCTTGTCAATTTACGAAAGAATCATTCAAGTACCCTGTTTTGGGAAACCTGATGAACGAGACAATTTGGGCTTGGGTGAAAATTGGCGGTGGTCTGGCCATGATGGTCGGCGGTGCCGAGTTACTCGTGCGGGGTGCATCGCGGCTGGCGGCAGCCGTACGCATTTCGCCGTTGGTTATCGGCTTGACGGTCGTCGCGTTTGGCACCAGCGCTCCGGAACTGGCCGTCTCGATTCAGGCCGCGTTGTCCGGACGTACCGACCTCGCATTGGGCAATGTCGTTGGCAGCAATATTTTTAACGTGTTGTTCATACTCGGTCTGTCAGCGCTGATCGTTCCGCTCGTGGTTTCCAGCCAGTTGATTCGTCGGGACGTACCGGTCATGGTTGCCGTCTCATTTCTGGTACTCGTCCTGGGTTGGGATGGTCAAATCGGACGGTTGGATGGGTTGGTGCTGTTTGCGGGAGCGATTGTTTATACGTGGTGGTGCATTCGCCAAAGCCGCAAGGAAAGCCGCGTGGTGCAAACCGAGTTTTCAAATCAGTGGCCCCAACAAAAGGTATTGCCACCGGCGATCTTCATTGACGTATTGATGATCGCTTTGGGCTTAGGCATCCTTGGCCTTGGCTCCCGATTGCTGACGGACGGCTCGGTGCAGATTGCGACCAGCCTGGGGGTCAGCGAATTGGTTATCGGCCTGACGATTATTGCCGCCGGGACGTCGTTGCCAGAAGTTGTCACGTCGCTCGTCGCGGCCATCCGGGGCGAACGTGACATCGCGGTCGGCAACGTGGTGGGGAGCAACATCTTCAACATCCTCTGTGTGTTGGGATTGGCGAGTGCGATTTCGCCGACGGGAGTTGGGGTGAGTGCCGCGGCATTGGAGTTAGACATCCCGGTCATGATCGCCGTGGCCGTCGCCTGCCTGCCTATTTTTTTTACAGGGCATATCATTTCGCGGTGGGAAGGCGGAATTTTTTTCGGTTATTACTGCGCCTACACCGCATACCTTGTGCTGACAGCCACGGGGAACGATTTCGGTATCGCCTTGCGCGACGTGATGATCGTATTTGTTATCCCGTTGACCATCATCACAATGATGGTTGGCGTGGTGCGCAGTTTTCGCCAGCCGCGGGCGGCAAATTCCGCCGAAAAGCCAGACTAATTGTGATGCCCTAATCAAGGGTCACGCTCACAATAGCTAACCCGTGAGTCTCGTCCAATTGATCTGGTGCCACTCCCGGCCCAACGGAAATCTGCAACGATTCAATCTCGCTTATTTTGAATTCGCTTCGCCCCGGCCCCGGATCAAAATAATAGGGCAGAAAGGTTGGGTAAGGCCGAGGGAGAATTACAGTTTTTACAGGCTTCAAATCGTTCAAGTCGATCTTTATTTCGTCGACTTCCGGGCCGACGGTGAATTGCTTGCCGTACGCAACTCCGTCTTTCATCACCAAGGCGATTTGTGCGAGTTGAGGTTTGCCCGTTGCTGATCGCCCCGTCACCTTCAGGGCAGTTTTGTTTGCCAGCGAATTTTCGTCCAAACGCGCTCGATCTCCAAAAGGGTAACGGATCGAATAATCCTGGATTTTCGGTGCGTCCAAATTCTCAGGATCTTTTCGAAACAGCCCTCTGGTTCGAAACTCGTAGGCCGACACGCCCGAATCCGTCAGCGAAACAAGCCCCTGCCCCCGGATCCAGCGAGAACTGATCAAATACGGATGGTGCCGCTCGGCGTCAAACAACGTGATCGGCTCGGCTGTTTCGAACACTTGGACGGCGTAGGCATTCCGCCCCGGAAACATCTGCGTTTTACCCTCATTCTCGACTTCAAGGTAATATTTCAACTCGCCCTTGCTTATACTGCTACCTGGGATGACTCCGGAAAAGGTGAAGCCATCTTCCTGATTCATTTTGACGGGCAATGGCCTGTCGGTGCTCGTAACAAACAACCGCACTCGGGGACTCTTGTCGGGAGAAGCAACTTGCACCGTGAGCGGCAGGTCATAACCCGCCACGACTGACTCGGCTGGTTCATGCACGAGATACGTTTGATTCACATTGTCCGCTGGGGCCTCGAATTCCCCGAGCTTCATGTTAAGAAACCCGTCAGCGGGTGATTGCGTGGTCACGACGCCGTCGGCGACCAACAGATAGGTCCCGGGAAAGACCTCAACGGTGCCATCTGAGGCCGAATCTCGGTGCTTGTTGCCTGCGTTGAGCGGTTCCAGGCGATAATTTGCTCCCAGCTCAGAAAGCTGGATTCCCAATTTTCTTCGATTGGACTGAACAACAGCGACGGTTTTGTCTGCCCGATTGTGACCGTAAGGATTGTCGACGATGAGTGCATCCGGCATCACTTCCAGCCGCCACACGCCCGGTTCCAACTTGTCAAGAAAATAGGCGCCGGTTCCCGTGTAGCTGACCAGGGGCGAAGAACCACAGCCCGCAATATGTTTCAAAGTGGAAACTTCACGCGGAGGCGTGTCCACGTTATTGGTGTAGTAGTACCGAACGCCATCGTTCAAGAGCGCAAGATCGGCGTCATAATCAACGGTAAAGTTTCCGAATTGATTATTGGCAGGATAGGATCCGAAGTCCTCGTACATCGGAATCTGGCGAAACACCTCGGCGCTGATCATCAGACTCAACGCCTTTTGGGGTGTGTAAGCCAGGTTCATGAAGTGAGTGTTGTATTCGGTATTGACCGGGGCGAGGAACAGCGGGTCATAGGAGAAATGAGTGGCCAGTTGAATTCCGGCCGTCCGAAACGACCGGGCAATGGCAGGATAGATATAGGATCTGCCGATGTCCGCCGCGTCAAATTCATATACCAGTTTCGCGCCTTGATGAGCCTTGATTCGATCGTCGAAGGGGATTAAGTATTGGCTCACCGCCGGCAAAGCATTCCCGGGCAGTTCGCGTTGATAGCCCAAACCGGTGGGGTACCATTGAAAAGTGCCGCCATCAATCCCGGCAGCAAAGTAGTCGTCCACTAGATGCACACTATGACTGATGTTGTAAAAAATCGGCCCGGCGAATCCGGATTTTTTTACGGAAGCCACCATCTTTTTTACGAACGCCGTCACCTGATCGGGCGGTTCCCGATGATGGGGCTCATTGCTGATCTCAACCGCCAACACGCGTGGATCATTCCTGTAAGCCACGCCGGTGTAAGGATTCACGTGGTTCATGAATTGAAACAGGTAGGTTTCCTGGGCCTGAATCGCCTCGGGGTTGGTAAGGCAATTGTCTTTCCCAAACTTATGGGAAAATCCCGGCGTATTTTCGTCTGGATCGGGCCAACCATTTCCCCAGAAAGCGATCGGAGTCAGCACGTAACGAAAGCCGCGCTGGCCGAGCTGAAACAACAAATAGTCGTACGCCTGCAGATGCTCATTATCGATCAGATTTCCGTCGGTATCACTGATTTCGGTGTCCCAAACGTGAACCCGGAACAGGTCGAAACCAAGTCTCGACAAGTGATAAACGTCGCGGTCAATTTCGGCTAACGGATCGCGGCCCATTTTTTTAGCCGACCGGTAGGCGTGCGCAAACGGAACCGTATAGTTGACGCCGAAACTTTTGACTTCGACCCCGGTTTCTTTCCACCGCATCACGCCTTGGTCATCGACCATCACACCGGAACCAACATGTGATTCGGCAGTTTGTGAAATCACCTCATTTCCGGGAATGGTCAAGATCGCCAGGAGCAGGCATGCTATCAGTCGACATCGTTTGCACATAAGTCACGCTTGATTCGGGCGTTGCGGCAGTCGATCGGCAAAGCTGGGGCTTTTGAAGTCGTTGTCGTCGATGATACTCATGATTGTCGAGCAACAAAACGGCACGGATTTTCTTTTTTGAGTGAGGCCCTCACATTTGAATTGTAGCGAGTTAGTACTTCACTCGCGCCCAAATGTTTCCGTCCGTTTTCTGCAAAATAAACGCGAACGCAGCTCGTTCAAAAAACAAAAGCCGCGTCCGCGAAATTGCCATTTTCCGCTCAGACGGCAAAGCGACTGACGATTGCGTCGACGGCAGGCTGGAACACCAGTCGTGCCTCTTTCTTGATGGTGATTTTTTTGCCGTACAATGCGCCCGTCATCTGAGCGTCTTGCTCCAACTCGACGTCACCGTAGGGTGCCAGGAACGTGCCTGAAAAATCGCCGCTTTTTCCCAGTTTGACCCCGTCCCCAACCAAAAACAGGACATCGACTGGGCTTCCCAGCAACGACATCAGCACACGGTCCCTTATTTCGACTCGTTTCTGGACTTCGACCACAATGGGTCCCAACGTCGTATCGAGGTTGACAATGCAATCATTGTCAATTTTGACCTCCTCGAAGACATACGATCCGGAAACAAGCGTTAGCATCGCATCTTTCTTGACGTCCAGTTTGCCGTACACTCCCGGTGCCAAGTCGAGTGATTCCCCCGTCTGCACCCTGATATCATCGCTGCCGGGCGAGACGGTGAAATTGACCGGCAACGGCGGCGTGGCCGCGGTATACGGGTAAGTCATACCGTTAATCGTTACGTCGTTGTCGACAGTAAGCTTGTCAAACGCAACAACGTCTTCGTCGACGAAGGCATTCTCCTTCAGCTTGACCTCGTCGCCGGTGCTGATGACTGTGCCCATGACCACTGCGCCTTTTTTCAGTTCAATTTTTCCTTCCGCACCCACGTTGTCACCGACCCACGCGTCATCCTCAAGTTTCAGGTCGCCACTCATGCCATACGCCGCAAAATCCAGAAGGCCGCGCGCACCGGGACCGACATGTAGCACGCGCATCATCTCGTGATCTTCATGCGAGAGAATGTGGCAATGCCAGACGTAACGACCGGGCTTGTCGAATTTCGCTTTGATACGGGTAACTTGGCCCGGCAGAGCCGTGACCATGTCCTTGGGCGCGTTTTCGACATACTGCACCGGTTGCGCAACAACCGCCCCCAGTACTATGTTTTCCAGCCGGAAACCCATTCCGGTTTCACCATTGTGCTGCACGACCGGCTGATTGAACACGTCGGCCGTAAATTCTTGTCGATCGATAATCTCAAAGTGGACAAGGTGCAAATGGATCGGATGGGCGTCCCCGGTGGCGTTGTATATTTCCCATTCCTCAGTGGAACCAAGCGCGGGGTTTTCCGTCGTCGGGCTATGCCACGCAATCGATCCTTGCATCTGGCCGCTGAGACCGACGTTGCTGAAAGCCGGCTTGTTAGGCCAATTGATCGGGTTGCCCCGGTAATCAGTTGCCGGTTCCGCGGTCCCCAGCAGCGGCTGCAAACGACCAAATTCATCGGTGCCCTCGAACAATGCCACTTTGCGTGTTCGAGTCGACGACGACGGCACGTTCGGACCGAAGCTGATTCCAGTTGGGCTCACGTCCGGCACACCGATATCCAACGGCAGGACGACATCAAATGCCATGATTCGATCAGTCTCGCCAAACACCTGAGTGCCAGGGATGTCTCCACCAAAGGGTTCATCGCCACCGATATTCTTCATGATAACCCGGTTGCCCGGCGTCACGGATTTAAAGTCCAGAATAATGTCGTACCGCGAACCGGTCTCCATCAACAACGTATTGACCATTGTTGGGCTGGAAGCCAATCCCTGGTCGCTGCCGATGACGGAGAAGTCCAATTGCTGTGTCGCGTTGACAAAATCCTTTTCGTTCGGTGGCACTTCGAAGAATTGGACTACCAGGAAACGACTGTCACAGCCGTTGAGCAACCGCAGTCGGTAGTTTCTCGGCTCGACATCCATCTTTGGCCAGATTTTGCCATTGACCAGGATGTGGTCGCCAAAGAATTCAGCCAGCGCCGTCGGACCGCCGCCGGGAAATATATCGGGCGGTAAATCGGCGCCTGCTCCGGTGATGAAATCAGCGTAGAACGGGTCACCGGGAAACGCGGGATAGAACAGCTCTCCGTTGTCCTTGAACATTCGGTCCTGGATGGCAAACGCGGCTTCATAGGGGAACGCCGGCAAATCAAGCGGATTGCCAATCGATCCAGTATCGTAGGCATCGCGAATAATATAAAAACCAGCCATCCCGGCGTAGACATTCAAGCGGGTGACACCGAGCGCGTGGTCATGGTACCAGATCGTGCCAGCCGGCTGGTCGTTCTTGTATTTGTATTTTCTGCTGACCCAACGCGGCCCCACGACGCCGAAGTCAGGGCTGAAGAAATATTCGGGGTTGCCGTCATAAATCGAATCGCTGTGGCCGCCATGCACATGAGCGACGGTCGGTACACCGAATGATTGGATGCCGTATTGTTCGTAACCCGGAAGGCTGTAAGCCCAGTGCAGACTGGTGTCCAGCACCGGACGCCCGGCGAAAGACCCATCACCATTGATCAGGTAAGGCAGGCCACCCAGCCGATTTTGCCACTCAACCTCCAGCGGATCATGGCTTTGCACCTGGAAGGTTCGGCCAGGCCAGGTATACAAGCCGTCCGCGCCATAGCCCCATACTGCGGTCGGCAACCTGGTTTGGGTCGACGCATTTACCAGCCCGGTTTCTTGAACCGTTTGATTAACTCCAATCTTGATTCGGCCACTGTTTGTGTTGTAAATAAAGCCCGGATCAAGTGCGTTGGGTACCAATTCGACGAACATCGGCTGCAAGAACGGATCACTGAGCCCCGCAGCCTGCGCCACGGGACTGGGGCTACCTAACAGCGTAGGTAACTTCCAATTGATCATCAAACCCGTGGATAAAAAAAGACCCGCTTTGCAAACTTGCCGTCGTGTTGCCGTTGATTCGGTAATTCTCATGGCGATTCTCCGGATAATTTGGAAAAGGAAACCAATAAGCAAACGCTGCTTGATACTCTTAGTGTTTTGCGTTGACCAACGCTCGAAGAGAGCAAATGTAAACCAAGTGATTGTTGCGACAGGAAAAAATAAACCATTGCTGTGGCTGCGCTAGTCGAGGAGCCCGCACGAGTCAATGTTCCTTCCGCCACTCCGCTTTGGAACTAATTCACACCAGTCGTTGAACACGTTGTTAGAAAGCGGATGACGAGCATGCTGGCAAGCCGTGTGCCATACTGTAGAAAAATTTGGCGATAGTTGGGTTACGACTTAACACGACGCTGCAATCCCCCTCCAAAGAATTCGCTCGAGCAAACGACCATTGACAGACGTGCCAGTTGGCACATGCAATGTGCGGAATGGTACAGCAATTGAAAATCAGATTCGAACAGAATCGTAAGCCTCGCGCTAGTATCGGCGACTGAAATCCGCCATTCGTCCATGGCGGGCGACGCAACGGGAAAGCACAAGGGCGGCAACAATGCTGAGCAACTCCAATGATTTCGGCTTGGGAACCCCGGCTCTAACTCGAGGCGGCATATCCACGAGCGACACCAGGCCCCCAAAAGCTTTCCAAGCCTACCGGTTTGGTGACCCAAAAACCCCATTTCGAGAAAAACCATTCGTTTTTTTGTGTAGACTCGCTAATCTCTGTGGTTGTGAAGTGTGGGGCACGATGGCATTCTGCGAAAATTGCGAATTTTTCCGCGAAAATACCGCCTAACCTGCAACCAAATCGCGGCGTTTGCGTTAATGCTAATAGACTTAGCAGGTAGTTTGGCACAGGTGTGACCCTATGGATTCGGACACCGACAATCTCATTCAGTGTGCTGCTAACGGGGACAAACTGGCCCGGGAGAAATTGCTCCAGCGGTACCGTGATCGTTTGAAAAAGATGATCGCCGTCCGCATGGATGCTCGCCTGGCTCAGCGAATCGACCCTTCCGACGTCGTTCAAGATACCATGGTGACCGCAGACAAACGATTGGATCAGTTCCTGGCCGAGCCATCCATTCCATTTTATGCTTGGCTGCGAAGCATGGCCTTTGACAGGTTGGCCGATCTCTATCGGCGACACGTCACGGCGCAACGGAGAAGCGTCAACCGCGAACATCCGTGGGCCTTGGCCATGTCGGATGCTTCCGCAGTGCTGTTGGCTGAGAAATTGCCAGCAACCGCATCGACCCCCAGTCAGCGAATGATGCGAGTCGAGAACCATAGTCGTGTCAAAAAACTGCTTGGCGAAATGCCGGCCGGCGATCGCGAAATCATCATCATGCGTCACCTCGAAGGCATGAAGGTCTCGGAAATTGCAACTGTCCTGCAAATGCCCGAGGGCACCGTCAAGTCGAGGCATTTTCGAGCCTTGACGGAAATGCGGCGAATCCTGTTTGAGGAATAAAATCGATGGTCGACAAAGTACCGTTCAGCACGGACATCGAACTGCTGGAATTGCTCGAAGAGTTGACAGATCTTGTGCAGTCCGGCAATCAATCGGCGATTGAACAACTCTTGCAGGCAAATCCTCATCACGCCGAGCAACTTCGCTCCATCCTGCCCTCGTTGAATGTGCTGGCCGATCTCAAAACTAACTCGACGACAAACGGCCCATTCCCGCCCGAATCGTTTGCCCAGACGCTCGCAGCGAGTCGAGTTCTTGGCGAGCTGGGTGATTTTCGCATTATCATGGAAATCGGTCGCGGCGGCATGGGAGTCGTCTATGAAGCAGAACAGATATCACTTGGTCGACGAGTCGCACTGAAAGTCCTTCCCTTTGCAGCCGTGCTTGACCAACGGCAAATTCAACGTTTCAAGAATGAAGCGCACGCGGCGGCCCAGTTGCACCACAACAATATCGTGCCGGTGTTTGGCATTGGTTGCGAGCGAGGCATTTATTACTACGCGATGCAGTACATCGAGGGGCAAACGCTCGCGGAGGTCATTCGCGAATTGCAGCAAGTTGAATGCCCTGAGGAACTGCCCACTGAAATCGCGCGTGATCATTCTGCCAGTCTGGCCAGCAATCTGTTTTCGGATAATCATTGGGCTGCGACTCAAGGAAATTCTCGTCGCGAGGAACACCCCGTGCCGGATACGTGTCCACATGCTGCGCAGTCCGACACTCACAAAACCCAGGCTGCGGTCGCAACCGAACAGTCGATTCGTTCGTCGCACTTCTTTCGGAACGCCGCCAATCTGGGGGCCCAGGTTGCGAAGGCACTTGATTACGCGCATCGGCAAGGGGTTGTGCATCGTGACATCAAGCCATCGAACCTGATTCTGGATGTGCGCGGGACAGTCTGGATAACCGACTTTGGTTTGGCGCTGATCGAAAACAATCCGGGCCTCACGATGTCGGGAGACATGCTGGGAACGCTACGATACATGAGTCCCGAGCAAATGCTGGCCAAACCGGGCATCGACCATCGGACTGACATCTATTCGCTGGGCGTAACACTTTACGAGCTGCTCACTCTCCATCCGGCCGTCATTGGCAAACACCGACATGAGTTCATCAAACAAGTTGCCGTTGGGCAACCCCAGGCACCCCGCAAATTTAACCGTTTCATCCCTCGCGAATTGGAAACGATTTTGTTCAAGGCGATGGAAAAAGATCCAGGGCAGCGATATGCGACGGCCAGCGATCTGGCCGAGGATCTGCGGCGATTCGTCGAGAATCGGCCGATCAAGGCACGACGACCCAATCTTTTCGACCGCGCGGTCAAATGGTCTCGCCGACACAGTGATTTGGCATGGTTGGCTGCGATCTTTCTGTCGATCGGAGTGCTGGCGATGATGGCAACTGTCATCTGGATCGGACAACTGAACGAGGAAAACAAATATCAGCGGCAATTGGCAAACGATAGTCTTATCCGGGCACGACAGCAGGAGTCATTAGCTAACTCAGCCCGCACGGAAGCCGAACGGACAAAGGAAAAACTACGCACAGAACTGTATGCCAAGAATATGAACCTGGCATTCACCGCGTGGCGCAATCACTGGACCGAGGAAGTAGATCGGCTGTTGCTGGAACAGATGCCCGGCGAGGGCGACACCGACCTGCGCGGTTTTGAATGGTATTTGCTGAGACAGCTCGCGACTCGGAACCCGCCCATTGAATTGAGTGGTCATGACGGTACCGTCGAGGACATTGCCGTCTTTGGGGACGGAACACGAATCGCCAGTGTGGGAGACGACGGCACGATCCGCATCTGGGACGTGAGCCGACAACGCGAGGACTTTGAATTGCCGACGGACAGCGCCGCTCTGCGAGGTGGCCAAGTCTACCACGCTGTTGCGATTTCTCCGGACGGAAAACAACTGGTGACCGGCCAGACCGAATTGTCATTATGGGACCTGGAACAACGCAAGTTTGTCCGCGACTTGATGAAGTTCCCGACCCATGTTTCATCAATCGCCTTTTCGGCTGATGGGACATTGGTCGCAGCCCATTCAGCCGATCAGGTACTGAAGGTGATCTCGCTGGTCAATGGTGACGTCCACGCATTCCAGACCGATCACGGGTCGCATCGGCTGACATTTTCTCCGGACGGAAATTGGTTGCTGGCGCCATATAAGAAAGACAGCAGGCAGCGTCAGGGAGTTTCCTGCTGGGACACCGCCAGCTGGAAACTGATCCGAAATTATGAGTCGCAATCACCTCGAGCGCTGACGGTTTCCAGCGACGGCCGGTTTTTGTTTCATGGCACCTACGGCAGCTTTGTACGACTGATCGACCTGTCCAGTGGCGACAACATTTTTGACACGCCCGAACAACGCTCCCGGGTGGCGGACGTGGCGTTGTCACCTGATGATCGGATCCTCGCCGCAGTTTATAACGATGGTTCTTTGGTCTATTGGCGTTTACGCGAGGGTTGGCAGAGCGATCCTCGCAACGCGATTGCTGGCGAACTGACAATGTTGCCAGCTCACGATCGCCCAGCCAACGCGGTTCGCTTTATTGATCGAAACCGGTTGGTTACGTGCGGTGATGACGGATTTGTGCGGATTTGGGAAATCGTCAACCCGCGAGACTCGCGTTTTACGTGGGACGGATTTGGTGGCAATTTCAAGATCAGCAGCGACGGTGACGAAATTTGGTTGGCAACAACAAGAGGCATTCAAATCTGCGACGCGCGAACGCTCGAGCCAAAACATGAAATAGTCCTTTGGACATCGAATTTGGATCATCAAAAAAATCGCACAATGTCGCTTGCTTTGAGTGACGACCAAAGATATGCAGCAATCGGCGACGCATTGGGAAACGTTGTCTTGTGGGACCGAATCGACAACCGGGAAGCGAACCGGTTTGACCAAACTGATATTCGGTCCAGTGAAATCGATGACTTGGCCATTTCACATGACAGCCGGTGGTTGGCAAGTGCTGGCGATGATCACACGATTCGCATCAGGTCGATGGAGGATTGGGAGGAAGTGCTCAGAGTGGACGCAAAGGGTCTGGAATCGACGGTAGAATTTTCACCAGACGGCCGAATCCTGGCAATCGGTGACAGCGACAACGCGATCGTTTTGCTGGAAGCAGGCTCGTGGAAGGAATTGGCTCGCGCGATTGCCAAAACGCCCGTCAATGAAGACTGCCTGAGGTTTACCCGCGATGGAAAGCTACTGGTTACGGGGCATTACGATTCGATTCTTCGAGTTTGGGACACGACAAACATGAAGATGATCCGCGAACTGAAGGGACATACGGACGAAATCACCCGAGTGGCAATCAGCCCGGATGGCAAGACGGTTGCTTCGACAAGCGCCGATGGCACGGTGCGACTATGGCATCTGGAAACGTTCACCGACATTGGCATTCTTCATTCGGAAATTGGGTGGACTACCGGATGCGATTTTTCGCCGGATGGTTCTCAGCTAGTCTCCGCTAGACTTGTTACAGGAAGCGAATTTGAACTTATCCATTGGCAATTATCCAAGCGTATGGATACCGCCGCCGGCGAGCCAAAATAAAATTTGGAAGCCCCACCTTTGCTTTCTTAACCAGCCTCTCATCATCAATAATTTTTTATTTTTCCTGGCCTGAAAAGGCCATGTCGGCATCGAAATTGCTGCGACTCAGGTCGACCAAGCCTCTTGAAAGTCAAGTCGTTTGTTTACCATAATCGCACTGGAATGTTCATCCACAGAACAGTCAAATCGGAGCACGTAACATGATTAACTTTGCTGTAATTGAGGTCGAGGATGGTTTCACGATCGTCGAAGTGATGGAGGGTCAATCTCCGGAGGATGCCGCGTTGGGTGAGGGTGGCACGTTAATTGATCCGGGTCCTTACACCACTTATGAAGAAGCGTGCGACGCATTGGACCTGCTTGAAGGCGAAGAGGAAGAAGACGACGACTTTTAGTTTTCGCGAGAGGATACCAAAACCATAGATTGGGTCGCCAACCTGAATTTGAGGATGAGATTCCAACGGAACGAAATACGATTTTTAGTCTCGCGACTTCTCTGTCGGGATAGTATTGCCTTTGCCGCAACCTGCCCTTTCTCAACTGGATATCCACATCAAATCACGCGTTAAGATTTGCCGGTTTTCGTATCTGATCGTCCCATTCAACTTTCAAAAAACGCCAAAAAACTTGGAATACTTCGCTAAAACGAACGCCAAAAAAATTCGTCAATTTGAATTGTTGACGGAACGATTGTGAACATCTAATCTGGTGTCCGGATCCGTGGCGTGTGACTAGGGTCAGTCACAACCGGGTTGTTCTGGTGCCATCAATAATCATACCGATAATTCGCCAACAGGAATGAAACGATGTTAGCAACGAGCATTGATTACCTCGGTAGCGCCGATCCACTTCGAGACGAATTAAGGGCTCAAGATGACGTGCAATTTGTCGATCGCGACGAGTTTTGTGAACTGTTGGTTTCCAGGCTGAGCTTGAGCCGTTGTGACGTTCCTGGGCGCGTATTCGCGGCGTGTTTAACGCCTCGACAGGTCTCCGGTATCTTATCGAAGAAGAACTGTTGTTCATCTAGCGGTCACTAATGGCCGTAGGAATGTCTCGCCCTGGCTGCTACGAATTTCATTCATCACCGAGTCGCGGAAATCGCCCCGCATAACGCAGTCGGTCGAACAAATTTGCCGGTCGCAAATTAGGATCATCGGCCGCCAATTCCAGAAGTTTGCCACGCCGGGTTTTAACAACGATCGTGTCGGGAGACTTGTATCTCAGCACCAGCCAGAGTTTCTCGACGCAGTAGCTGTAGGTGTCGCCAAACCTCGAAGGCGATACCTTGCGGGCCCGGGGGCCAGGACGGCCACTATATTTCGTCTTGCAGTAAATCACAGGCGAACCGGCTTTGAACATTTGTTTTCCTGCATCCGAATCCATCCAAGACGCCTTTCCAAACCAAAGTAATTGAGGGCCAACCGAAACCGCTTACTCGACAGCTCACTTCATTGTACGCGGAGTTAACGTAATTTCAAACATTACTTTCTTCGGCGGGAAGAATTAACCAATCGTTAACCAAATGTTTATCCTCTTTTCAATCGAGGCGTTGCCAGTCAGTCCCGTCCAAACCTATAACAACTCGCTGGCCAAATCAGCGAGCTGCGAGCGCTCCCCTTTCTCCAAGGTGATATGGGCATACAGGGTCTGCCCTGTCATGCGATTGATCAAATGGCTAAGACCATTGGACAAGGCATCAAGATAGGGCTGGTCGATTTGGTGCATATCGCCGGTAAAGACAATCTTGGTCCCCTCACCGGCGCGGGTGATGATCGTCTTGACCTCGTGCGGCGTCAAATTTTGAGCTTCGTCGACGATAAAGAACATCTTTTGCAGGCTGCGGCCACGAATGTATGACAACGGCGTGATTACAAGCCGTTCATCGTCGAGCATGTCCTGAATTCGCTTGGCATACTGTTCGTTCTTGCCGAACTGATGCCTAATGACATTCAAGTTGTCAAAAAGTGGCTGCATGTAGGGGTCCAACTTGTCCTGAATGTCGCCCGGCAGAAACCCCAGATCCCGGTTGCTGAGCGGAACAATAGGTCGGGCCAACAAGATCTGTTGATAGCGGGCAGCCGTTTCCAGCGCACCCGCCAGGGCCAGCAGGGTTTTGCCCGTCCCCGCCTTTCCAGCAATGGAGACCAACTTGATTTCCGGGTCGAGAATCGCCCGCAACGCGAATATCTGTTCCGAGTTTCGGGGTTGAATCCCATAGGCAGAAACTTTGTTGACACGCCGAAACGAATTATGGCTGGCCACATAGGTCAGCAACGCCGACTTGGAACCGTTTCTCAACACAAAATTTTCGTTGGCAATCGGATTGGCAATACTTGTAACGAAATTCTGTTCCACGATTCCCGTACCATCAAAGAACTGTTCGATCTCCTCGGAACCAACGCCTTCTATCAGCCGCTTGCCGGTGTACAACTCATTGATGTCGTCCACCTTGTCCGCCTCGTAGTCTTCGGCCGTCAGTCCCAGCGATTTGGCCTTCATGCGCAGGTTGATGTCTTTGGACACCAGGACGACGGGGCGATCCGGGTTTTCCTTTCGCAGCAGTACGGCAGTGTTGAGGATGCGGTGATCGGGTACGTCTTTCAAGAAAACGGACTTGATCTCGTCTTCCAGTTGCGGCGCCCACATGATGCGCAGATTTCCCAGACCGGGTCCCAGCGATACGCCCTGCTTCTCAAGGATCGGCCCCGTCAACGAATCCAGCAAGCGCATGAACTGGCGCGCCTGAAAGTGGATATCTTCGTTGCCCCGCTTGAACTGATCGATTTCTTCCAACACGGTAATCGGAATGACGACATCGTGTTCATCGAAATTTTCGATGCATTGCGAGTCATGCAGGACGACATTGGTATCCAGCACAAA
Source organism: uncultured Planctomycetaceae bacterium (assembly GCA_963697295.1). Lineage (GTDB taxonomy): Bacteria > Planctomycetota > Planctomycetia > Pirellulales > Pirellulaceae > Mariniblastus. The sequence goes on from CAVONL010000001.1 coordinate 22,136, forward strand.
AATTTTCTTGATCATGCAGCAGTCTCTTGTACCTGGAGTAGCACTTGCGACAACCTGTTGTATCCGGAACCGCGCGTGCGGGCAAATACCGAAACGGGCTGATTCCAATCGACCTTTGTGATGATTTCTTCACGTAGTGCCGAAGACGACAAAATGTAATTCTGCAAGCTGTGCAGCGGCGACATTTTGATGGACCCGGACGAAGCCGGGCGACATTGCCCTCATGCGACAACAGATTCGCCACCTTATTTGCTGCTGTTGATTTCGGGTTAGAATACAGGCCTTCGAACTTCAAAGCCAATGACTAAGGGTCGATCCATGCGTTATTTGTTGACAACGTTGCTTGGCGTGCTGTTTGCTTCCCAATTGCAGGCGGAAATCCAGACCAAAGAAATCGAGTATTACGACGGAGATTTGGTGTTGGAAGGATTCGCTGCCTGGGGCTCGGAAAATATGGACCGGAAAGCTCCAGGCATTCTCGTCGTCCATCAATGGATGGGCTTGACCGACTATGAGAAGGACCGCTGCCGGCAGCTTGCCAAACTGGGTTACGTGGCGTTTGCCCTCGATATCTACGGTAAAGGTGAGCGGCCTGCCAATCCGCAGGCGGCCGGCGCGACCGCCGGGCAATTCAAAAACGATCGCAAACTCTATCGCAAGCGATTAAAGTTGGGATTGGAACAGCTGAAAAATCTGCCTGGAGTTGATTCGGCAAAGATTGCCGCGATCGGATACTGTTTTGGAGGAACGGGGGTGTTGGAGTTGGCCCGAAGTGGAGCCGACATCGCCGGCATCGTCAGTTTTCACGGCGGCCTCGATTCGCCCACCCCGGAAGATGGCAAGAACATCAAGGCGAAGGTGTTGATCTGTCATGGCGCCGACGACCCGTTTGTGCCAACCAAAGACATCGAAGCGATGAAATCCGAATTGAACGACGCCGGTGTCGACTGGCAAATGATCTATTACTCGGGCGCTGTTCATTCGTTTACGCAGTCAATGGCCGGCAACGATAATTCACGCGGTGCCGCCTACAATGAAAGAGCAGACAAGCGGTCTTGGACAGCGATGCGAGATTTTTTTGCCGAACTGTTTGGCTCCAAGGCAAAATGACCTCGACGGCTTGCGCCGTGAGGCTACGACGTGTTGAACACGCCGGCCCCCTGACGCTCACGTTGCGATTGCTTAACCTCGCGACATTCGGGCTTGCCCCGAACGGAGATTACCGGCCCATAGAAGATGTGGGGTATAACAAGGCAGGATTCCGATTCCACGATCCCGCGTTTGGTCACGGCCTCACTCGATCAATGAACCCGGAAAGATTGGAAAAGCTTCTCATTCTTTTTCATCATTTGATCAATGTTTCCTTGAACCGACCTCTGCGCTTCTTCAATGGAGCGGTAGGACTGGTGGTTCCTCTTCGGGGCCACGTATTTTTCCTTTTGCATCGTGGCGGGACTGCCGGGAGTCGGGATACCGGGTGAAAAGATCAGAAACAGGGCAAACGCAATCCCCACGCCGATCAAGGCAAATTTCTTGAATTCCGTTGAATCGGCAATCGGAACGGGTTTCGCTTCGAACCCCACAATGCGGGGTTGATTTGACTCTTCGGTTTGATAGTTCATTTGGTCTTCTCCAGGCTTTTGGCGCAACATTGGCGCAATTGAGGGACTTTGCAAACGTAGAACCCCACGAAGTGGCAATGAGACAGAAACGAACACGTCCGCGACGGAAGATGGTTTTGCCGGTCCGTTTGGCACGGTTCTGCGGATTAGAGGTCGTCCTGTTGGCAGGTAACAGAATTTGTTGACAGGCTGGAAGCTACCACGCGGTCTTACAACAAGTCTGCGCGATTGAAGTACAATAATCACGGAAATGCATTTCCATGACCGAGTCTCCCGACCAGACAGCAACCTCGTTCGCAAGGAACGAATTTTGGCACTCATCGAACTCAAAGACGTCAGCAAGACCTATGACTTGGGCGAGGTGCAAGTTCACGCGCTGCGCAGTACGACGCTCAACATTCAACGCGGTGAGTATGTTGCCCTGATGGGTCCGTCGGGGTCCGGAAAATCGACGTTGATGAATACGCTGGGGTGCCTGGACCGGCCGACTTCCGGCAGTTATCTCCTCGACGGAGAAGAAATTGTCTCGATGGATCGGGATGCGCGGGCCCATATCCGAAATCGAAAAATTGGGTTCGTATTCCAGAATTTCAATCTGCTTTCGAGGACATCCGCCGAGGAAAACGTCGAATTGCCGCTGATGTACACCAAAGGAATTTCGGCTCGCAAACGAAAACAACGTTCTCGCGAACTTCTAGAGCTGGTCGGATTGGGCGACCGACTCGATCACCACCCCGCCCAACTTTCAGGGGGCCAGCAGCAGCGCGTGGCGATCGCCCGGGCGCTGGTGAATGAACCTCGCATCCTGATGGGTGATGAACCCACCGGTAACCTCGATTCCAAAACCAGCCGCGAAATCATTTCTCTATTCGACAAACTCAACCAGGAAAGACATTTGACCGTGATCCTGGTGACGCATGATCGAGACGTCGCCCGATACGCCCGCCGGACGATCGTGTTGCGAGACGGCTCGGTTATTTGCGACACGACAAACTTTGACGAGGCGTTAAAGTCGTTGCATTCGTCCGAAGAGTACCCGGTGGACCGTTAAATTCGCTGGTATCGTCAATTGCGGATCATCAGTCGCAATTCGGATTTCCGATACTCCGCCTGATGTACGCCATTAGAATACTTCCGACGCGCTGGTTGCTGGTAACCCTTGCGCTATCGCTAAACTTTGCCCAATGCCGAACGCTTCACGGACAAACGCTGGGAGTTTTTCCCGAACAGCGCAAGATATGTGTGCGGAGTCCCGAAGCGCTGATGTCGATTCCGGTGCCGGAGGTCGAAGTTCCTTTTACCGTTGCCGAGAACGAAGAAACACGCGAGGAACAGCGACTCTCGTTGGACGAAGCCATCCAGATCGCAATACAAAACTCGGAGGTGGTTCGCGTGTTGACTGGCATCTCTGCGGCGGCCAGCGGTAGCACCATCTATGACGTAGCGATTGCAAATACGGCCATCGACGTTCAAACGGCTGTCTTTGATCCGGCGATCGATGTTAATTCGACATACGGCAAAGTCGATCAACCGGGTGCGGGCGCTAGCACGGATTCATTTAACACATCGGTCAATCTTTCCAAACAAACGCTCAACGGCGCGACCGCTGGGCTGAACGTCAACGCGGTCGGTTCGTACTTCGAACCCGGCGTCTTTCCGCTCGATCCCGAATATCGGTCCACGGTCGAACTGTCGCTGCGGCAGCCATTTTTGCAGGGCTTTGGCCGAGCCGCGAACCTGGCGCCAGTCGTGATTGCCCGAATCGATACCGAGCGCTCGTTTTTCCAGTTCAAGGATTCAGTTCAGGAGCTGGTCAGGGGTGTGATTGCCGCCTACTGGAATCTGGTGTCGGCCCGCGTCGACGTGTGGGCCAGGAAACAGCAAGTTGAACAATCGCAGTTTGCCTACGACCGGGCTCAGGCGAGAAAAGAGCAGGGGCTCGCGCGAGCTGCCGATGTCGCTCAGGCACGGTCGGCGCTGGCCAATTTCAAGGCTTCGTTAATCACCGCCAGATCAAACGAATTGCTGGCAGAAACTGCGCTTCGCAACATTCTGAACCTGCCGCCGTCGAGCACTTCGTTTTTTGTTCCGACTTCGGAGCCGGTTCTGGAAAAAATTGAATTTGACTGGAACAAAGTCGTCGCCGTTGGCGAAGTATATCGCCCAGACCTGATCGAATTGAAGTTGATCCTCGAGGCAGACCAACAACTGCTCATCCAGGCCAACAACCAGGCCCGACCGCAACTGGATGGAATCGCAAATTACCGCTGGAATGGCCTCAGCGGCGAGTTGCCCAGCGGCGCATTCATGCCCAACGAACCAGGCAGGTACGCTGGCTTCAACGTCGGCGTAAATTTCTCCGTGCCGCTTGGATTGCGACAGGGCAGGGCAGCCCTGCGCCGCCAGGAGTTGTTGATCATGCGCGATCAAGCCAATCTCGAGCAGGGCGTCCACCAGATGATTCACGACCTGGCCATCAACTACCGCAACCTCGACCAGTTTTTTGAACAATACATCGCTTTTAAGGAAGCCCGCGAAGCTGCCCGGCTGAACTATGAAAACCAGGTCGGCGAAGCCATCTCCGGTCGCGCGGAGTTCCTCAATGTACTGCAGGCGATTACTGATTGGGGCAATTCGGTTTCCCAGGAAGCCAGCTCGATTACGCAATACAACACCGAACTCGCCAATGTCGAGCGGCAAACGGGAACGATCCTCGAGACTCACGGAATTCGCTTCGTGGAAGAACGGTTTGGTTCGCTGGGTCCGGTTGGGCTGGGTGGACTGCGTCGCACGATAGAGTGTTACCCTGCTGATACCAAGCCTGAAGGCCTGGTTGACAAATACGGAGAGTCCGAAAAATCATCGGACGAGTCTTTTAATCTCGAAGATTTAAGTTTCGATTTTGAATCGACGAGAGGACAAGTTCCGTCAGGGGCAAAACCGGAACCCAAAAAACCTGACGCGCCGTTACCGCCAATCGAGCCCCCCGCGCCTAACGCAAGCGGAAACAATCAAGCCATTCCGCCGGGCAACGAGGATCGCGGCGGGGCGCGGTTTTCCAATCGTTTGAAGAGCTTTTTTCAAAAACGGTGAGTGTTCACAATTGGCGCTGGGAGTCCTCACTGTCCAACGCCGTTTGTGGCCTTACTCATACCTCAAAGCATCAATCGGATCGAGCAAGCTGGCTCGGCGGGCGGGATAAAAGCCGAAGAACACACCGACAGCCGCTGCAAACAGAAAGGCCACCAGGGCCGCTGGCATGGAAACCACGATTGGCCATTTCGTTCCCGTTGAAAATGAATTGATCAACGTCGTGATCCCAACCGACGCCCCAATTCCCAGTGCAAAACCGATCAATCCACCAATGCAGGAAAGCACGACCGCCTCGACCAGGAACTGCATGAGGATGTCGCGTGAACGGGCTCCCACGGCCATCCGGATTCCAATTTCCCGCGTTCGTTCGGTAACGGAAACCAGCATGATATTCATGATTCCTACACCGCCGACCAACAGCGAGATCCCCGCAATCGACGCGAGCATTAACGTCATGGTGCCGGTTATCATGCCCAACATATTGGCGATTTCGGTCGTCGACTGAACCTCGAAGTCGGCCTTTTGACCGGGATTGATTTGGTGTCGGTCCATCAACATCTGTTTGATTTCCCCCGTGGCGGTTGCCATTTTTTCGGGTGCCGTTGCCGAAGCAATGATCGCGTGCACGTCATCGAAACTTGAGCCATTGAGTGTGCGGCGAACGGTCGAAAACGGCATCAAAACGATACTGTCCTGATCTTGTCCAACCATGTTGGCGCCTTTGGCCTGTAGCACACCAATGATCGTAAATGGTTTGTTGCTGATCCGGATTTTCGCACCGATTGGATTCATCGTCTGAAATAGTTTCGTGACAATGGTCTGGCCGACAACGCAAACTTTTTCTGCTTTTTCGATTTGAATTTTGTCGAAAAAGTTCCCGTAACTGAGAGGCCAGTTTCGGACCAGAAGGTAGTCTTCACCGACACCCTGCATTTCATTGGGACTCACGTTCAAGTTGCCGTAGACAACTTGACCACCCGTCCCAACAATGGGCGTGGTCGCGACGATCGACGCACACTCTTTCGCGATCGCCGCGCAGTCTTTTGACGTCAACGTATTGTTCAATCCTGACCTTACGCCTGATCGTTCGCGGGCCGCGGGCTGAATCACGATGACGTTGGTGCCAAAGCTTTCCAGTTCACCCCGGACCAGGGCCCCGGCACTTTGCCCGATCGAGACCATGGCGGTGACCGCGGCGATCCCGATGACGACGCCCAGAACCGTCAACGCGGCCCGCATCTTGTTTTTTGCCAGGGCTCGCAGCGCGATATTGAGCGTGGTGAGAAATTTCATTGGTTGACCTGTTATTCTTCGCCTTTGGCCTTTTGCCCAACCACCAATTCCGTATCGGGTTGGATGTCCCCAGACACCAATTCAGCATAACGATTATCGGTCAAACCAACGTGCACTTCTACCGCCCGCAGCAAATCACCTTCGACCTTCCAGACGTGTCGTTTTTTTGCCTTCTGATTCGCCAACACGCGTTCTTCAGAGGTCGTTTCAACTTGGCTGGCAGTTTCGTCCTCGGTTTTGGTGAAATCGCTGCCGTCGATGATATGCAGGTCATCCGGGTGAACGTATTTCTTGTCGGGCGGGAAAAACCGGAGCGCGGACTTGGGAATTCGAATGACGTCCTCGATCCTGGCGATTTGGAACGAGAGGTCCGCCGTCATCCCGGGTAACAGTTTCAGATCGGGATTGGGTGAGCCGACGACGACCGGGTACGTCACCACGTTTTGAGTCTCAGCGGAACTGAAGCGAACTTCTTCAATCAAGCCTTCGAATAAATCGTCCGGATAGGCCGTGACGGTGAAAGTGACCGGCTGTTTTTCAATCGCTGCGTTACGAATCATGCCGATTTCAGACTCATCGACGTCGGCAAAGATATGCATTTTTTCCCGCATCCCGACTCCGATCACAAACAGCTCGGGTGTTTGAAACTGGGCAGCCAATGTCTGGCCCGGTTCGACTTTGCGGTCGATGATCATGCCGTCTTCCGTGGAGCGAATTTCGCAATAGTCCAAATTGGCCTGCGAATTGGTCAACGTCGCAATGGCCTGATCAATGGACGCCCTGGCGATCTCAAGTTGCGCCTCGAGTGACATGCGACCAAACTTGAGCTGGTCCATTTCGGACTGGGCGATGAAGTCGATATTCTTTTCCCGCAAAGCGATAGCGCGGGCTTCATCGTTGCTCGCCTGTTGCAGCAGTGCTTCGACTCGTTGAACCTCGGCCCGGCGCGTCGCGAGCGTAGCTTTGTCGCGCGCGACGTCGGCGGCAAACAGCCGCGGGTCAATTTCCGCGAGCATATCGCCCTTTTTGACTTCCTGGTTGAACTCGACGTACAAGTTGACAATCGGCCCCGAAACGAACGAGCCGACTTGAACCGATTTGGTAGGTTTGACGGTACCGGTAGCGTTGACGACTTTGGTAATCTCCCCCTTGTCGACCTTTTCAGTTCGCCAACGCGGCTTGTTGCGGTCCGCAATCGCTTTGGCAATCGAGGGATACGAAAAATAACCAATGCCGGCCAAAACGGCGATCACCAACAGGAATTTCAGGAAAAACTTCATATACGGCGATCGAATGACTTTGCAAAACCGGAGATAATGAAACCGACGTTGAGTCCGGCGTAGCCCAATGGTCATTGTAATGACGCGGGCACCAAATCGCCTCAGTTTTCCGCCATTTAAGTGCGTTTCGATTTCTCAATTATTTGAGAACGGCTGGACAGATTGTCGATTCGAGCCCGTTCCCTCATTCTTGCAGGAATCATCCCGGCAAGCGTCAGTTGGGAAATGACAGAATCATACGTGACAGAATTGGTTCATGGATGTACCGCCCAAGAAATGCGCATTTGACAGCAACCCTGTCGGTTTCGTGGAATCGTCGTGGCTGTTAGACATGGGAATGTTGATTTATGTTATCGTCGGAATTGAATAGTGGCTTCGACGCCGATCGGCCGATGATCGTGTGAACAGCCCTGCACAGGGTATTGTGTAAAATGGAAAACGCACCAACCACAACGATGACTGGGAAAACCGCCGACGAAAAGATCCGGGAGTCTGCTGCGCGTGGTTCCCGCGCTACCGTGTGGGGAATTCTTGCGAGCAGCATTCTGGCCGCTGTGAAAATTGTCGGGGGAATTCTGGGGAACTCCTACGCCCTGATTGCAGATGGTGTCGAGTCCATGCTTGACATCATGAGTTCCCTGGTCGTTTGGGGAAGCCTGCGAGTCTCAACACAACCACCGAACGAACAATTTCCTTATGGATTCGGAAAGGTGGAACCGCTCTCTGCACTCGTCGTTGCAACCGCCCTGCTGGCGGCTGCGATCGGCATTGCGATTCAGAGCATCCGGGAAATCCTCACGCCACATCACATGCCGGCGGCATTTACGTTGGCGATACTCGTCGGAGTCGTTGTTGCGAAGGAAATAATGTTTCGTGTGTTATTTCGCACTGGCGAGTCCATCGGCAGCAAGGCGATGCAGACCGATGCCTGGCACCATCGCTCTGATTCGCTGACATCGGTTGCAGCGTTTGTCGGCATTTCAATTGCCCTCTTCGCCGGCAAAGGATACGAAGCCGCGGATGATTGGGCCGCTCTCGTGGCGGCTGCTGTCATCGCATTTAATGGTATCCGGTTGTTTCGGTCTGCCTGGCGGGAAGTTCTTGACGCGGCTCCACCGAGGGACGTCATCGAGAATGTGCGAGCGGTCGCCAAGAGAGTCACAGGCGTGACTGATATCGAGAAATGCCGAATTCGCAAGAGTGGCTTGGGAATGTTCGTTGATATTCACGTGGTGGTTGATGGCGAAATGTCGGTACGCAGAGGTCATGCTTTGTCCCATGAAGTCAAGGACCAATTGCTCACAGCGATTGCCGGGGTTCAGGACGTCCTGGTACACATTGAACCATCCACGAAATAGCGGCGTTGTTGGGTGGGCAAGACGCCGGGCCCGTTGGCTTGAGCGCAGTTCGAAGGAGAGGTTCAGTCAAGATGGTGTTCCAACAAACAGGGCTATTAGCTGCCGTCGATTTTGGGTTGTGGGATGCGCTGCGCGACATTCTGTTGTTGCTGCTGGCCGCGCTGCTGTTTGGCACCATTGCCGAGCGTCTTCGCCAGAGCGTGATCGTCGGGTACCTGATCGCGGGAACGGTGGTCGGCCCCAATGTGCTCGGATGGATCAGCAAACAGCAAGAGATCTTCTACATCGCCGAACTGGGGGTCGCCCTGTTGCTGTTTGTGATCGGCCTTGAGTTTTCCCCAAGGCGACTTCTGGAACTTGGCAAAAAGTCGCTTGGCACGGGTGTAGCGCAAATCGTCGTCACGGCAGCGATAACCTGGGCGATCGCGAGATTCGCTGGAATCAACACTCAAGAGGCGCTGGTCATCGGCATGATGATTGCCATGAGTTCGACTGCGTGTGTATTGCGGTTGCTGAAGGATCGCGCGGAACTGGACGGAATTCATGGGCGAGCCGCACTTGCGATCCTCCTGGTTCAGGATGTCGCGGTCGTCCCGATGGTACTCACGGTCAGTGCGATGGCTGGCAAGCAACCGGTCGGCCACGTGCTCGCCAATCTGGCGCTAAGTGTTGTCCTGGCGGTCGTGCTGATCGGCTGTTTCTATTGCCTGTTCACGTACTTGGTTCCTCGGCTATTCAAACAACGCGGCTGGCAGCGCAATCGTGATTTGCCGATTCTCCTGGCGATGATTCTGGCGCTTGGTTGCGCTTGGGGGGCACACGAGGTCGATCTTAGCCCCGCACTGGGAGCGTTTGCTGGCGGTGTTCTGCTCGCGGTTTCCCCCTTCGCGACGCAGATTCGGGCCGATGTGCGGCCTTTGAGCACCGTCTTGGTGACATTATTTTTTGCGTCAATTGGCATGTTTGGCGACCCTTGGTGGCTATTACAAAACAAGGCACTCGTCGCCGGACTCGTGGTGGCGATCGTGGTGGGAAAACCGCTGGTGATCGCCGTCCTGGCACGCGCCTTCGGCCAATCCTGGCGGTACGCTGTGGCGACCGGCTTATGCTTGGCTCAAATCGGCGAATTTTCGTTTGTGCTTGCGACGATCGCTCAGACGCCCGTGGACGGAGACGCACTGATGCCGGCTGGGACATTCCGCGCCCTGGTTTCAGCAACGATCATCAGCCTTCTGCTGACACCCTACCTTGTCGCAGTAGCCCCTCGTGCGGGATCTACGGTCTCCGATTTCATCCGCCGCTTGACAGTCAAGAAGCAAACTCGCAACGTTGGCGACGTCCCGTGTAACGGCGAGCCCGAGACAACGCCTGTGGACACCATCTTCATCATCGGATTTGGACCCGCTGGCCAACGCGTTGCCGAGGGATTAATCCCGGCACAACAATACCGCATCGTCGTCGTTGATCTGAACCAGGACAACATCGACGTTGCCGTACGCTACGGACTGACGGGTATCCTGGGTGACGCGACGCAGACGGAGATTTTGGAGCATGGCGGTATTCACCACGCCATAATTGTGATTATTGTGCTACCGGACCATAACACGGCGCGAAACCTGATTTACCAGGCTCGTTACCTCGCCCCAAATGCTCATGTCATGGTTCGCTGTCGCTACCATGTGCGTCACTGGCAATTGCTTAACGCTGGAGCACACGAAGTCGTAGATGAGGAAGACGAAGTTGGGAATCAATTAGCCGAACGAGTGCGAAGGGTCATGTCGACCAGGCTCGGGGTGGAAGGACCAGACGCTTCTTGACCAAACATGCTAAAGGCACGAAATCGTGGGCACGAAATCGGGGACAGGCAAATTTGGGGCGCTACTGGCAGGTGCCGTTTGAGAAATGACAGAATCATAGGTGACAGAATAATGAAACTTTCTGGGTAGACTGACTGCGGCAGGCCATCATTCTGTCTTCGCCTGAATTCGGCGACGGTGCGGTTGACGCTCTCCTCAATGTCACTCTCCTTGGTCACGTCTCACTTCCCGCTGTACCGACCACGGCAAAATTGCCAACAAAGGTCAGCCTGCGGGCAAAGCCGGGACAAACAACTTAAAGGAAGGATCCCCCGAGGATAGACTGACGTTTGCTCGCACTCCCGCGACCAGCCCGCAGAAACGGTGGCCTGTCCCCGGGCCATGCCCGGGCAATTGGACACCGTCATTTTTCAAAACGGTACGAGGGGGGAATTGATCGTTCGGTGTCGCGGGGAAAATTGGCGGATGGGCCTGTTCGAATTGGCTCTCCTTTGTTGAAACGACCGGTCGATTCCCTGTTCGGCACGTTTTGGCAGAAGGTATGATTTTTGCAGAATCAGACGATCACGTCTTTATCCGCCAGTGCCAAACTACTGGCACCAGCTGTGTCGGAGGCCTGGAATACAACAAAGGAGTAAAGTCATGAAGAATAACATTTGTCGATTTGTCGGGTTCCTGGGCTTTGGCATTGTCGTTTCCAGTACTTTTGCCCAGAACGTCGTTTGGGTGCAGCCGACGAGAGGAGTCTCAATTGCCGTTGACGCCATGGATAATGTGTACACGGTCGATTACGAACAAGCACTCGGCGCTGAGATGAGCCTCACTAAGCGCGATATGAACGGCACCTTTGTCTGGAACGCGTCGTTCGATCAACAAGATCCGACGAAGTGGGAAAGAGCGAGCTGGGTGGCGACTGACAACGAAGGCAACGTTATCGTCTGCGGAACTTATATGTCAGGGTTTTCTAATCCCGTTGAGGCGGCCAGCATTGTCATGAAATTCGACTCGTCCGGTAACCTTCTGTGGCGTAACGTCTACGAGACTTCCTTCGACGGATCTTACACGATAAAGTGTCTCATTGACGCCAGCGACAACATCTATGTATTGGGCACGGGTAGTGGACCTCCAGGATACGTCACGAAGGTCAAAAAATTTTCTCCCGATGGCACCGCGCTGTGGACTTACTACGACTCGGCTGGCATCGGCTTGGGAGTCAACTTCAAGTTCACACCTGACGGTTTCATCGCGATCACGGGACGCTCGGTTTTCGGAAGTATCAACGGTTACGCCAAGATCGACGTCAACGGCAACGAAGTGTGGAGCTATCCGGGAGTCTTTAGCTTGAGTGCGGGCGATTGCGATGGCGATGCATTCGGAAATACGTACCTGGTCAACGGAGATTACGTCACGAAGCTGGGACCTTCGGGAGCGTTGATCTGGGAGCAAGTGTACGGAATCGCCGGTCGCAGAGTCGAGCTGGGAAGCGACAATCTGGCGGTGGTCAGCGGCTTTCCAAATTCCGGGGCGGGCGCGGCTTTCATCAAGGTAGACGAACACGGAGGCCTGGTCTGGTCGAATCTGGATGCGGACGGTCCGCTGATGCTCCTGCTCCATGCCCAGATGCATCTTGACGGGGCGAACAATGCATACTTGGCCGCAGGCACACTCTTTGAAATGGCCATCTGCAAAGTAAACTCTGACGGGACCTCTGCCTGGACACAAACTGTCCCGGGGAGCTATGCAAATGCCATGGCACTCGGCGATAACGACAACAGCGTATTCGTGGTCGGAGGAACTACCGGCGCATCAGCCAGGGCCTGAACGTCGTGGCTGCCGATTCGCTTGAGGTCACGCGCGGCACCCATGTTTCGGGTGGCGTTGTCGAGCTTTCTGAAAGTGACAACATAGATCTGTCGCTTCACAGGGCAACGGGCGACATCCAGTCGTGGACTGAATTCGAAGTAAAGGCTGTCAGCCCGGTCGCCCGGCCTTCCTCACTGGAGGTCACGTTGGAAGGATCTGTGTTTGCTCGTTCAAAGGTAGACCAGACAATTGACCTGTTTGATTACCTGGCAGGTAACTGGGAACAAGTCGACACGCGACCCGCGGCCCGGTTTACCGACTCGACAGTAACGGTTGCCGCAACCGGTGATTTGTCCAGGTTCTGAGAAGCAGGCACGATGTTCACTAAATCCAGGATTCGATACTTTTCGCCAGCCGCGCGGCAGCAATTTTCATCGAATACCGATCAGTTCATCTGGACTATTGGTCAATAAGCAGCAATACCGAAAACAAGACAAGACAAGAGTTCATTACTGTCATTGGTCATTGACGTGCCCTTGGTCGATCAACTGGCACCAATCTTGGCACGACTAACGAACGTCGTTCAGTTTTTTGAAGTCGACGCGATCCCGCAGCGATTCGAATTCCGGGCGAGTATCGGGTGACGGATCGCCGGGGCGGGAAAATCGGATGGCGTAGGTCAGTTGTCGGACAGTGCGTGCCAGCAAGTCTTCGCTGGTAATTCCCCGCTGAGTGTCGTCGATGCACGGATCCGTGGATACTTTAGTCGCACAGAT
>CAVONL010000002.1:0-206154 GCA_963697295.1 uncultured Planctomycetaceae bacterium
AAAGGGTCGTATTCCGGCCAACACAAAAAACGGATAAGTTTTTCGGAAACTCGCTGGTTCCTGCCACCGTCGATTGGCGCAATGGAAACCCCGAACAACTGGCGAACCGTTGATCGGAGTTGGAATGTTGTCACATAATGATCACCGATCGAATTCAATTCAATTTTTGGTCCTTTGTTTTTTTCTTACTGGCCGATCGTCCACATGAACTGATCGGTGTTGGAGGCGAACCTTTGACGCGCGCTGAGTGATTGGAAATGAACGCGAGCTTTGACGGCAAATGATGTCTGATCGACAAATCGGCTCAAATCACCAGTCGCAGCCACCGTGGCTGTCGAATCGACCATGTTGGTCGCGTTTCTTGAATCGACCAATGCCCAGGTACCCGCCGCGTAGTCCCACAACTCAATGGTCTGAACCACCGTTGAGCGAGCAAACACGGCACCTTCCAGCGTGACCTTCAAACTCGTTGGACTGGCCGTTGGGCTGGTCCCCATGACCTCAAATTCTGTCCGCGACTGAACATCGGAATCAGATCGCTGCAAAGCAAGATCGACGTTGTCGCTGGCGGCCAAACTGGATTCGTCGCCCGCGATGTAAGCACCGCTAGTCAGCGTTAATAGACTGGGAGCAACACCGGTCGGTACGGGGACAGGTTGCGTCCAAAGCAGAGCCTCGAAGCGACCCACAAAGGTGTTGTAACCAAGTCCCGTCACGTAGTAGTTGACACCGTCGGAAGTTACCGCCAGCGCGTACGAGTATCGAAAATCAGCCGATAGCAGCGCGTGAAGATCCACCCACGACTCGGCCGTCCCTGACCAGACGCTGGCATGATCCCAGCCGTCTACTCGGGCAGCACCCACCTGCAACGGCCCATATGCGGCGCGAAGTTCGGAAGAATTCGTTTCCGCTGGATTTAGATCCACCCAGGAAGCGGCAGTTCCGCTCCATAGGCTCGCATGTCCATCTACGATACCGACCTGGTATTTCTCAGAAATCCCCTTGGCTTCGGATTGAAAAGCCCCAACCGGGTGAAGGTCCACCCACGATTCGGCGGTCCCTGACCACAGACTGGCATGAAATACGCCGTTCACGACTGCCCACCCGATCTGGTTTCCACCCCACACAGCTGATGCCTGGGAGCCGGTTGTATCCGACGGATGTAGATCCACCCACGACTTGGCGTCGCCCGACCACAAGCTGGCGCGGCCAATTGCACCGTCATACACCCACCCCACCTGACTGCCTCCCCAGGCACCGAGCGCCTGGGACTGGAGAGCACCGACCGGGTTAAGATCCACCCACGAGGCAGCAGTGCCCGACCACAGGCTGGCCCGTCTACGTCCTGCTACGTCGGCCCAACCCACCTGGTTTTCAGTCGAGGCACCCAACGCCATCGACTCAAGCGATCCAGGTGGATCCAAGTTCACCCACGAGGCAGTAGTGCCGGTCCAAAGACAGGCTCGCTCCGTTCCCGTGTAGTAGTTTCCCACTTGGACTGATCCCGAAGCACCGCGGGCTTCGGTCGACTGCAAACTGGCCGGGTGTAAACTCGTCACCGTCCAGTGGGCATGAACGCAGGGCACGTACCGAGCCGTTAGGGTTTCCGGGCTGCCTGTGTCGTACGTGTTTCCGCTTCCGAACACTGTTCCCGATGGTAGTACGGTGATGTCGCTGATCGTCCAGACGTCAACCGCCAGCGAATCTACCAAATCCCACGCTTTCCCATTGAACTTCGCAAGCGTTCCAACTCCACCCGAATAAAAATTATTTGGATCGTCCCCCTCAAATTTGGGTACGTGAAACGGGTCAACGACAGGATACTCGGTCCACGAATTGCCATCATAGTGCAAGTAAACAAAATATTGAAATTGGAAATTTTCCGTTCGCGAAGCACCGACCCATACATCATTCGGACCAAAGCCAATGATGCTGGTCAGGCCGAGGTAAAGGTCGCTATCAATTCGCGGCAGGACTTCACTCCATGACGAGCCATCCCACCGAGCGACGTAGGGAATGGACAGCGGACCAACACCGCCTGCGGCAAACACCAAATTGTCCGAATGGATATGAACTGAATTAAATTGGTGGTCACCATTGTTGATTCGAACCGGATGAAACTCCTCCCAGCCAGAACCATTCCAGCGAGCTGCAAGATTGTCTTGTCCAGCAGTTCCAAGAGAGGAACCAACCGCCCAAATTTCACCGTCCTTCGAATCAATTGCGTAAAACGAGCTACCACTTCCTATTTGCGCTGTGGGACTGGGTATTAGCTCCCATTGGTCGCCATTCCAATGCATGGCCAAGGTTTCGGCCGCGTTGACATTCTCCGGCGGAATGTAGTTTCCAACTGTCCATACTTCATTTTCGGAAACAGCGGTCACATCGTACAGTCTTGTTTTATGATCCAATCCTGTCGGCGGTTCCGGAACAAAAACATTATTCCACTGTTGACCGTCCCAATGCAGTGCATATGGAAACTCGTCGTACACGCTCGGATGTTCCATGCGATACCATCCGACGGACCAAACATCATCATCAGCGATTCCGGAAACGCCGCCCAAAAATGTCGCATCCGCGACAGCATTGGGACTGGCGATCCGTGTCCACTGATCGCAATCTTGTGCTTCGACACCGCGCGGCGCAACAAGAAAAATTGTTGCAAATGCGACCAAGTATGCACGCAACGCATATTTGCCGAAATTCCCGAATGACATGCAAATTCTCCCGTGTTGTTTAATACCGCTTGGAGTTATCAGTTTCGGACCGTTCGTTTCGTACGTTGTCTCATTATTTGAGCCGATTTAATGCAGATCGTCCGCCAGTTTTTCTCCATTCGTTCTAGCAATGCGTACCAAATATGCAAAATTTTGTTGGCTTTTCGCGCACGCCATTCGGTGTCTGGGCAAATTGCGATGCGATAGTCAATTTGGGGAATGGCACGAATCACGTTGCGCCGATTAACCGGTGCGGGAACAGTGACATTTAGGCGAATCGAATAACTCCCCGGTCGGAGCAACACGCTTTGCGCGGTTCGTGTTTCGGTGGGCCGAGTCGCGACTCGATACTTGGCCTCGCCATCCTGATCGTAAACCGTCATCCAGATCGTCGCATTGGGCACCGTCGCACAAGCTACCTAGCGGTACATTGCAAAAGCAAAATATCCAGCCGGTCATTCTATAGGTTGAACCTCCTTAAACCGCATCGATAAGCTCGCACGCCAAGTAGCTGCCAAAACAACCCGCAAGTGCCCCACCAAACACACCGATTAAAACGGCGACAGCCGAAAGCAAGAACTTCAATGGCAATGTCTTCGGTTCAATAGATTGTCGACGTTTTTGGTTCAGCCAGATAACAGGCATTAGACCAACTTCCGTATCACACTGGAAAATCGGGTGTTGTCTCTAGAAGTTTGTATGAGTTGGATTTGAGCAGTCTAACACAAGCCAATTCGTGGTCACATAACGTTGGCTTTCTCCAGCGTGGTAACATTCGTAGCGATGTTTCTATTTCTCGGCTGAGCTTGCTTTAAGCTCATGCACCAATGACTCCAACCTGGAAAGCCGCTCGCGCAAGTCCTCGTTCTCTTTCTGGATGTCGATCCATTGCCGCTGATATTCGGCGATCTTCTGTTGATACTGGTTGTTCAATTCCTTCACAGCTTCGACTAGCAGTGGTGTCAGCTTGCTATAATCCATGCCAAGGGCGTCTATTCCGTTCTCTTCGTACTGAACGATCTCTGGCAACACCGTGCCGACATCCTCCGCGATCATTCCGATGTCGTGTTGTCCGCCATGCTCTTGATCCCAATCAAAATAGACTCCCTTCAGGTAAGAGATTTTTTGCAGGGGCTGATCAATGGAGGTAATAGCGGACTTCCATCGTCGCGACGAACTGGCCCCGTAATTCACGCCAGCGCCGCTGGCGTAGAAGTCAAATCCGTTGGGGCTGTTGCTCCTTCCAATTACGCCGTAATTCCTTCCTGTGGCGTCATACGCAGTGCCTTGGACGCCTGTGCCTTGAGTGCTTGAATTGGTACCGATGACACCGCGGGTCAACCCGGTCGTCGACAGAGCATTTCCCCATATTGCATTCCCTTGGCGGGCCTCAGTTTCGGCGAACAAGCCCATGGCACCTCCTTCTGATTCCGACGCGTAGGCATAAACGGCGGCATTTCCGCCCGTAGTATGGAAATAGGATCCATTGTCTGTCGTTGCTTCAACGTGAAAAGTTGCCAGCGGATGGGTTTCGCCGATCCCGACCCAATTTTGGAAGTAGTTCGCACTGCCCGCGGCCCCGGTGAAATATGCCGCATAACCGTCAGGACTGTTGCAGTGCCCTTTGACGCCGAATGTCTGGCCGGTAGTCGACGACGCTTTGCCGAAAACGCCCACTCCAAAAGGGCTTCTCGATTCACCACGTGCACCGACGCCAACCTGTCCGTTTGTGTCGATCGAGATTCCATTGATCGCAATTGCAAAAGCCCCGTCGACTTCACAATCAATACCGTTGGCGACGAGCGAATTCGCATTTACGATTCG
The DNA here is from genome assembly GCA_963697295.1 of uncultured Planctomycetaceae bacterium. Lineage (GTDB taxonomy): Bacteria > Planctomycetota > Planctomycetia > Pirellulales > Pirellulaceae > Mariniblastus. The sequence continues at coordinate 4,542 of CAVONL010000002.1, forward strand.
AAGCACACAATATGCGTCGTCCGTGAAAATGTCCAACGGGGCTTCTGGCTCGTCCGTGCCTACCCCGACCCAATTTTGGAAGTAGTTCGCACTGCCCGCGGCCCCAGTGAAGTATGCCGCATAACCGTCGGGGCTGTTGGTCTGGCCATGAACGCCAATATTTGTGCCGGAAACGGCGGTGGCCCATCCATGAACGCCTGTTCCAAGGATGCTCTGGCTTTGGCCCTGGACGCCGTAGTTGAAGTTGCCATCACCCGAGGCGAGGCCCCGCACCCCGACACCTGAGTCACTGGTGACTTCGCCGACAATCGCGTGAACCAGGCCGTTCTTCGTGTTACGAGCCGAGAGCACCCGGTTGAAGAACCCCGATTCTATCTGGACCTTATCGTTCGGAGTGACCGTACCGATGCCGACACGACCTTGTTCATCGACAAACAAACCGCGCGTTTGCAAAGCGTAGGGGACGGCAGTGACTTGCTGCCGCGGATTCAAAGTGGTGAATTGCCCACCACCTGCTGGACGGACCTGGATCTCCAACCAGCGCGCCTCGCCGTTAAAAATGTCACCTCCGAAATCGAGCGAGACAACAAATAGGCCGTCGGTGACCAGCACTCCATTGGCTTGCTCGGTTGATCCAACCTGCTGGCCACCGCTTTCCCATAGCGTAAACACGAAATCGAACGGACCGTCGGCTGGCGTTCCGGACTGGATCAGCTTGCCTTGGTAGGTAAACTCAGATCCCAATTCGTCCTGAGCATGAGTGGCGGTGTGAGCCCCAAGTATGCAGAACAACGCTGCGGTTATCACAGTACGCCACGAATCTGCGTGTGGCATGCCGCCTCGGCAACGGCATTTCGGATTGGCAATCATCGTTGCTCCTTTCGTCAGTTCTGGAAGTTGGCAGTCGCAAGGTCCGCCGGCTTACTGATCGAAATTTCATTTTCTGGCATCGCCGGAAAGACTCGCTCGGACAGCATTGTGGATGGGGTGATAGTGGAAGTCAAACATTTGGGATGAAAGTTGTTGTAGCCAGTTGCTGTGCGCGTCTTACGTGGCGTCGAGTTTCAACGACTGTGAGCCCTTGAAGCTAATCAAGAAAAACTTTGGAATGATGGGGAGGAACAACCGCCCAATCTGGCCAGCATTCACAAAGCCAACCAAAGGCGGTCATTCCGGCGTAACGCAAGATTGGCAATTCGAAGTACGGTTCTTTGATGCTCGACGCAGAAAAGGGTTAAGTTTCTGCTCAAATCGGGGCGGCCGGGACGTGTATTGAGGCGCAAGGGAAAACCCCGAACAACGGGCGGACCGTAGATCGGGGTTGGAATGTTGTCACAAAATGACCACCGAACGACACTGTCAAAAAAGCGTCGCTTGCTATTACTACTGTCCGATCGTCCAGATGAACTGATCGGTGTTGGATGAAAACTGCTGCCGCGGATTGACCGACTGGTAGCGAACTCTGGCTTCAACGCAAAACGTTAACGGATCGACGTACCGCGACAAATCCATGGCCGGATTGACAGCGATCGTCACGGCGGAATCTGTAAATCGGGTTGCGGCTCTGGTATCAATTGGTTCCCAGACTTGAATCCCCCCTTCATCGCGGGACAACAATTCGATGGTTTGATTGACCGGTGACCGCGCAAACACCGAGCCTTCCAACGTCACTTCCAATGACGAAGGAACTGCGACGGGGCTGATTGCCTTGACCTGGAATTCGGTTCGCGACTGGATGTCGGACGTAGCTCGCCGGATGGACAGATCCGTATTGTCACTTGCGGCAAGTTCGTCAACGCCGCCCGAGACATAGGTCCCCCGTGTCACAATAAACGAATCTGGAGCAATCGGTGTGGGGAGGGGAAACAGCTGCATCAGCGACATTCCGTTGGTCCCGGCAGTGTAAATTGTCGAGATTTCCTGCGGCGTTAGTGGACGGTTCCAAATGGCGACATCATCAATCTGGCCCCACCATTCGCGGTTGTTGGCGCCGGTCTGTGGATTTGCCCCGATATACAGGTCGGGAATCGAACCACCCGGAGCACCGTCGTTGCCATTATTATGAATGTTGGGGGGTGCGCAGTCTCGATAAGATTTCCGTCGACCCATATTCGTGTACTCACGCCATGTTGTGAGATGGAGACGACGTGGTGCCAGCCTGTCCCAGCGCTGATGTCGGGGCCGATGGCTGATCCCGGGATGTCCGCGGAACCGCCGGCATAGGAAACGACGTTATCCGTAAAACGACGGGCAATGCGGTATTGATTGCCTTCGCCGTGGGCAAGAATGGTTTGATATTGCCAATCAAAGCCCGCAGTCTGGAACCAAACTGAGATACTGACATCTAGACCACCGCGAAGTGTATCCGCACTACGCGGGACGCGAACAAAGCCGTCGTTCTCTTGTCCGCCTGGGCCGCCGCCAGCTCCATTTTGTGCAATTGCAAGACCAAACAATCCTGACGTGTAACCGATTCCAGCGGTACCGTTGGTGCCATCAAAAATCCCAGTGTCGGCTACGGTACTGGATGATCCCGAGACGCCGTGCGCGTTATCCTGCAGACTTCCGTCAAAACTCCAGTAGTTGAGCAGCCCATCGATAATTTCGGATTTAGCCTGATTCGCGGCCATCGTAACAATCGCGGCGGACAGGAACGTAAGGTAAAGACCGCGGAAAAGCTTTTTCTGAAGACGATTGAAGACGTGTCTCATGTGTTTGTACCATTTCTCATAAATGTTGTACGTTGCATCCAGTTGAATGTTGCGACGACCGCCATTTCGAAGCGTCAAATTAATGCATTGCCAACGATGTTGTGCCTTTTAGAAAAAGCGCGCAACTCATAATCTGAACTCCGTCGAGAATCGGACAATGCAAAGAGCCCGTCAGAATGGGCAAAAGGCCGGCTAGTCCAAGACCGCCGACTGAGGGACGGTTGAGAGTTGGATTTTGCGAGTGGCATCCTAAATCCGCGATACCGCGAAAGCAATCAAAAAAACCATGGTTACATCAATAATTTCATTCGTTTACCTCGCCGAAGACGATTTGGGAAATTCGCTTCTTGATATTCTCTTTGGCCATAGGATCAGAAAACGTTCGTTTTGCCAGGGAGATAAGGTCCACCCGTTTGGGCCGCGCTGTACGGGACCATTCAAAGGCGGTGATTTTGGCGTTGGGCCAGAATGTTTATTCGAAAAAGGGTCGGGTTTCGATCGATGCAAAAAACGCATGACTTTCCCGGATTTTGACCTTTCGCGACGATGCCGAAATTGCGCGAAAGAAAACCCCGAACAACTGGCGTGCTGTTATTCAGGGTTGAAAAATTGTCATTCAGGTCGGATCAATTGACCGTCAGCCGAATTAATCTCGAATTTTCGTCAGTTACAACTATCTCATCAGTAAGCACGAAGTGACCAACGAGTCGTAATTTCTTACTGACCGATCGTCCAGATGAACTGATCGGTGTTGGATGAAAACTGCTGCCGTGGATTAGCTGAATGGTAACGAATGCGGGCTTGGAGGCAATTTGTGCCGGCTTCGACAAATCGTGATAAGTCGCCAGTTGCGTTAACCGTTACCGTCGAATCGGTAAAGCGTGTCGCGGCTCGCATGTCGACTAGTTCCCATCCGCCAACAGAGTAGTCATACAACTCGATGGTCTGGTTTACGGTTGAACGAGCAAATACGGATCCTTCCAACATGACTTCCAGCGATGAAGGGGTTGGGTCCGGGCTGACTGCCTTGACCTCAAATTCCGTTCGAGACTGAATGTCTGAATTGAGTCGCCGTAGCGAAAGATCCATGTTGTCGCTCTCCGCGAGTTCGCCAATGCCACCCGAAACATGGACTCCCCGCGTGACGAGGAAAGATTCGGGAAAAACTGATCCACTCGGTCGGATCGTCGTCAGAACAACATCGTTGCCGTCGCCTCCCGCATAGCTGATAAATAGGTCTATCCCGCCAAAGTTGCCGACCAAGTCACCTTCGTCTAGTCCGGCGAACTGTCCATGCAAGTTTCCCCCAACGTCGGCGATTAAAAATTCATGCCCCGTCTGCAATTGAAACCCATCGATCAGCTGAACGGACAAACTACCGGCCAGGTCAAGATCACGCGTAATGATCAGTTGATCAAATTCTCCGGGCATGGTTCCGCCCAGCTCGACAAGCGTCTCGGTGCCACTACCCAGAAACAGGCTTCCATCCATTGTTACGCGACCCGGCGAGTTGCCCGGACTCAGGTTGCCAACAACAAATAGCTTGCCCCCGCCGCTGACTCCGCCCGCCCCGGAAAAGTCACCGAAGACAACGGCGGTCGCAAACTCGGTTCCATCATTTTCCAGTACGAGCGAACCATTTTGATTCAAATTCTCACTGATCGTCAAGTTACCTCCAACCGCAACTTCGATTAGACCAAAGTCCCGATTATCGACGTCTCCGAAAATATGGTTCGTGCCGGAGGTTGCGAAAATTTCCGCGTCGTTAACCAGGCTGTCAACGCGCACGACACCGGCTTCGAGTTGCATCACACCGAATCCTTCAAAATTGTTTAACTGACCCGCGACAGTGATGTTTGTTTGCTCGTTGAAGTCTAACGTTGTTCCATTGATCATTGAACCGAGAACTCTCAGCCGGCCGGTACCGCTGATCGTACCAATGTTGACGAGATCGTCGAAAACGAGATTCCCGAGAATGACTTCGCCAGCCAACGTGATTTGCCCCGTGATGTATCCGTTACCGGTAACGACCCCATTCGTAAGAACACTCGTCGGAAATTGGGGAGTAATTGTCCCGCCAGCCATGGCCAGCGTGGCGATTCCGGTACCACCGCCCACTTCAAGAGAGCGTACCGGGACCTCTTGGAGAGGTCCCGTGATGGTGGAATCAAACTCCGGATCGAGGTACACATCATGCTGGATTTCGGGACGGATCCCCAGTGTCCAAGCAGATAAATCTTCCCATGCTCCATCGCCAGGGATTCGAAAATGCAGGTCGGGTGTAAATTGCACGATAAACTGACTACTGCCGGAGGTGGCAATGTACGCGACTTGACCAAGGTCATTTAAGCCAGTGCCTTGTACCGGATTGGAATTGATGTTCAGGCCGGTGATGATGGGTCCCCCGTCAAAAAGTGGCTCACCCACTTCCACGACCTTAACAGTGTCCTGATTGTCAGCGAGATAGATTCCGCCGTTGTCGTCCTGGAAACCAATCGTACCGACATCGTTGAGGATAGGTTTGGCCAATCCAACTTCGAAAGTACCAATTCCGGGTTTTGGATCACCCGACCTGACGACGACCTGGAGTTGTCCCGCGTAGGTGCGATAAATGCCTGGAATGCCGTTGCTCATATCAGCCTGAAACGCCACGTCCCCGGAGTTGTTAATTCTCGGACATCGCAGAACATCAAACAATCCCTCCCCATCGGGCGATGCCGTTGAGCTCGTGACAATCGTCTGCGGCACCGAAACAATAACGCCCTCACCGATCGCAAGTTGTGCTTCACCTGCGTCGGTCGCCGTAAAAACGATTTGCCCTGCCTGATTTACGTCGCTTTCAAGTAATTCATCAATTCCCGCAAAACTAAAAAATGTATTTTCAACAACAGCCGAACCCAGTATGAGGAATTCATGATCTTCAAAATTCGATGGCTCGTCGATTGAACGGCAATGTATAAATGCCACTTGGCCAAGTTCATTGATCATTATATTGCGGGAACCACAAGTGACAAAAGAAAATTGGGGGAACGGGAACTCTAACTCCCCGTCGGCCGATAATTGCAAAAGACCAGTGGAATCGAAAAGAAAAACGTCAGGCGCGGGAAAAGGATTAGAAAGACTCGTACTGGAGATTGCGTTGAACGCGACTTGACCGGCTGAGTTAATGGACGTCCTTTGCTCGTCCACCAATAAATTGGAAAGTTCTCCCCCGACAGGCGTTGTTTGGCCAACCCTGGCAATGATCTGCACGCCATCCATGCCAGCTCGAAAAATCCCCGCTTCGCCGTTCAAAACGCTGTCCGCAAAGGAAACACCGCCTGATTTGGAACAGCCAAAATTTGAGAAGAATTCCCCTGAAAATGTCTCTCCACTTCCGTCAGGAAGTTCCTGCAGACTGCGGACCAGTTCCTCGATCGCCCCCGTTTGCAACGAGTAAATACCGTTGGTGCCCTGTCCGGCAGGAACATTTTGCAGGTCAGAAGAGAAGACAACTCTCCCCTGGTTGTTCAAGCTGACGTTTTCAAACGTCGAAAATTCGCCGCCTGTACCTGTGGGTACCTGGGTTTCCACCTGCGGATTATCCGTGCGACCTTGACCAAAACAAACCGGTTGGTGGAACCAGCAAAATACGATGAAGAGCCAAATTGTTGTAACGAAAGGATGTTGGGAAACGGATACGTGGTGCACCTGAAAATCTCCTGAATTACCTGGTCGGTCACACTTCATTTAACTCGATGCGATTCGACAGTTAGATTTGCAAGAAAATCTTGATTTTTTTATTTCAGTCGTTTTCGTTCCGGCAAAACGTTTGAACTAACCGCCAACGACGCGGTCAACCCAAGAAAATTCACCGCGATGAAAGGTTTGAATGGCACCAGCGTAGAACCGTTCGTCATATCGGGAAGCGAAAAACTGCCAATTTCGGCCCTGGCGGGTCTGGGACCGGTCATGGGCGTTGAATTCGGCGTTGGGCCAGAATGTCTATTCGAAAAACGGTCGTTTTGCGGCGTTGTAGAGGGCAGGACAACACCGACTTTGATCCAATCCCGGCCGGCAAGTACCTCGCCGTCATCACCGACAGCGAGATGAAGCCGACCAAGTCCGGCAACGGCAGCTACCTGGAGCTGTCATTTCAAATCATCGAAGGCGAACATCAAAACCGTTTGCTTTGGGCCAGGCTCAATCTTGATAACCCGAATCAAACAGCCGTTCAGATCGCGCGCGGTGAACTGTCCTCAATCTGCCGAGCGATCGGAGTGATGACACCGAAAGACTCTGCGGAACTCCATAACCTGCCGTTGGTGATCTCGGTCAAATGCAAGAAGCGCGATGACACGGGCGAAGTCACCAATGAAATCAAAGGCTATAGCAACCGTGAGACACCCCCACCGATGACCACGTCGAACGTCGCGCCATGGAGGCGGGGCTATCGGAGCCACTGAAATGATAGGTCATCGCGCTCTGGTTGATCGACAGCACTAAAGCAGCGCACGATTTGTTAGCCCCCAACATCCTAGTCGACATGGCGATGAGCAGTATGACGCAACCGGCTTTCTGAGACAGACCTAGTCCTTAAACCAGCGAAGTATTTTTGGAGAAACTTTCCGCGCGAAAAAAAACTCGAAAACCTTCGGCGATTTTGTGCGTTTGTTAAGTAGCAACAAACAACAAACTCACATCACGGAGGGAATTCGAGTGAAGACTAAAATACGAAAACAAATTCAGGCTCGCAAGCGGAAAATCAAAAAACGTTTAGCGACGCCAGCCAGTGGCGAGCAAAGCCCGGAGCTTCAGGCCAGCAACATCCACTATGAAATTGCCGAGCGACAACAAGCGATTTCCTGTGGCGGCATCGGTTTGATTCATCAGATGGTTAACAAACTTGAACTGGCCAAGCAAATCAATCACCACGTTCCACTGTTTAAACTTGTCCTGCCTTACACCGAGTCCGATCACGTCCTCAATATTGCTTACAACATTCTTGCTGGCGGCACTTGTCTGGAACATCTGGAGTATCGCCGCAACGATGAAGCCTACCTCAATGCACTGGGGGCAACTCGCGTACCCGATCCGACAACCGCTGGCGACTTCTGCCGACGATTTGACGCCAACTCGATCGACCGTTTGCAGGAAACTTTCAACGACACTCGCGTGAAGGTCTGGAAGCAGCAACCCGACGATTTTTTTGACGAAGCCTGCATCGACGGCGACGGCACGATGGTCACCACGACCGGCCAATGCAAGCAGGGAATGGATATCAACTACAAAAGCCAGTGGGGTTACCATCCGCTGATGATCTCGCTGGCCAACACGCAAGAACCGTTGTACTTGCTCAACCGCAGCGGCAACCGACCCAGCTACGAAGGTGCAGCCGCGTACTTTGATCGCGCGGTCGGCCTTTGTCGTGATGCCGGGTTCCGCAGCATTCGCTTGCGAGGCGACACCGACTTCTCACAAACGACGCATCTGGATCGCTGGGACGATGACGGCGTGAAGTTCGTGTTTGGCTTCGACGCGATGCCAAAGCTTTACGAGATCGCGGAAAACCTGCCAAAAACCGCCTGGAAAGAACTGACTCGCAAACCACGTTACACCGTCAAGACAGTGCCGCGTCAGCGACCGGCCAACGTGAAACAGCAAGTCGTCGAGGATCGCGAGTTCAAAGACATTCGTTTGTCGGTGGAGCATGTTGCCGAGTTTGATTATCGTCCGCACGCTTGCGACCGTGACTACCGCGTGGTCGTTGTCTGGAAGAGCCTCGAAGTTCATCAGGGGCAAAAGCGAATGTTCGATGATGCCAAAGCGTTTTTTTATATTACCAACGACTGGAAGACTTCGGCGGCAAAGATCGTGACCGAACATGCCAACCAGCGTTGTCGACAAGAAAATCTGATCGAGCAACACAAGAACGGAGTTCATTCTCTCAAGGCTCCTTTGGACAACCTCGAAAGTAATTGGGCCTACATGGTAATCGCGTCGTTGGCCTGGAGCCTCAAAGCTTGGGCGGCGCTGCTGGTCCCTGTCACCGGTCGCAACCAAAAGGAGCGAAACAAAGAAAAACAACAGCTGTTGGGCATGGAGTTTTCAACTTTCTGCCAAGCGATGATCAGCATCCCGGCTCAAATCATTCGCAGCGGTCGCCGTTTGATTTACAGGTTGTTGTCATGGAACCAGTGGCAGGAAGTGTTCTTCCGTTTGTGGGATCAGTTGCAACGTCCGCTTCGCTGTTGATGCGCAGCAACTGAAGCTGGAATCCGGATGTTCCAGTCCGCACTAACGCCCAACCCCGAAAGCAATTCAACGATGCCAACCCAACAACCGACTCGCCCACCAGCCAACGCTTTGCGTTGTCATGCTCCTGCTGCGCCTCGAGAAGTCACCAAAAACACACTCATGCTACGCTTGTTTAAGGTCTAGCATGTACACCGAATGCCCTGGCGGCCTGCTACCCGCCGCGCCGCTGGTGCTCATGTGCAATTCATGCGCAATGATTCCGCCATCGATCCAGACCGGCGCCAGTGGGCAAGGATGTGATGAAGCTGGTCGTCAACAACGTTCCGTATGACATTAAAGGGGATGCCACGGGAAAGATCCGCGGCCGAACCTGGGACGCGGCGAAGGAGACTTACCAAGGTTCGAAAAGAGTAAAAAATACACTTTACGCAGGACACAGGGTGGGGTGGAGCGATTATAATAGTTTTTAATTATCAAGGTGCTGGGAGCGGGTCCCGGCTATAGTCATCCACAATGCGTTTTTACCAGAGTGACTAATGAAGAAGACCCTATTTTTCGAATGCAGGTTCTACTGTTCCCTCCTCGCTGCGTGCCTCGTACTCGCCGCCATCGCCTCGCACGCCTCGGCGGACTTGATCAACTTTGACCCCGGCCCGATCGGCACCGTTTACGACCAGAAAGTCGAGAACCCCCTGGCCAACTTCAATGGCCAGCCACTTGATGGTTCGTCCATCTCGCTGGACATCCAGTTGCCCCCTGGCGTGGCGCTTGAACTTGACTGGGACGGCACAGGCTCATCCACAACGGGTGTCAATGTCACTGTGAAATTCGACGTGACGAGCAGTCCTAGCCTGCCGAGCAATGAATCCGGATCGATTCTTTTTGTCCCTGGCACCGGCCCGCTCATTTTCGATGACGAGACGGGCCCGGGTGTGGGAGTAAACGGCAGTCAATTCAGTGTCTTCTATTTTGCGGGCGCGATGGACGGCTTGCAGGTCACCGGGGGGACGCTCAGCTTCGATCTGCCCAATGACCCGGGCGTAACGATCACCGGCGGCACCGTTAGTTTCTCTATCGGAAATTCAGACCAATTCGATTTCCAAGTCGTGCCCGAGCCGACCTCGCTCCCGCTGTTTGGTCTGGGCGGGTTGATGGTCGGACGCCGTCGCCGGCATTGAAAGTCTCTATAGATCTTCCGCTCGTTATGAGCCAGCGCTGATGACCGAATGCCATGTCCACCGTAATCAACTAGGAATCCCGATGAACGTATTGAGAAACGCAGTAACGTGTTGCCTGCTCGCCTGCTTGGGCGTGGCCCATTCGGCGAATGCCGATATCCTGCTGCTGATCGATGTCACCGACCCCAGCGCGGTGACGATTCAATCCACCGATGGCCTGGTGCTGAACACCGGCGGCAACGGCTCGCCGGTCGACCTCGCCGACTTCTTTACCGCAGACACGGGCTTCAATGAAGCGCCGATGAGCGGCGACCTGAGCCGGGCCTCTAACGGCCAAACCTTCACCCAGTACCGCAACACGGGCACGACGCTGCAACTGCTCTCCGGTGCCGGCTTCAACTTAGGCGAGTTCACCGCAGCCCAACTCGCCTTCAACGGCACCGGCACGCTGGACCTCAGCGCCCTGCCGCTGCCGGGCCCCGGTGCAACCGGAGACATCAACGGCTTCACAGACCTCCTGGGCACGTGGCAAGTCGTCCCCGAGCCCTCGTCGCTCGCACTGCTGGGCCTGGGCGGGTTGATGCTGTTGCGGCGAAGGAAGGACCGCTGATGTTGGACAGCGCAAGACGCATTTTGAGGTGTGTTGTGCCGATGCTCGCCATGCTGCTGGCGATTGCCCGCGTGGGGCGTGGGGTCAAAAAACTAAAACGAGGTTTTGAATCGACAATTTCCGCGTTTGCCATGCTGGAGGGCCTCGAATTTTCCGTCGAGTTTGAAACCGACCATCGAAACAGAAACTGAAAAACAGGATTCATCGAAGGACGGCGCAGCATTTAACCAGTCCGATTTGACGTCAGTACGAAAACACGATGAGAAAACGGCCCTCAGGCTGCACGTCGATACGATCGCTTGCCCTGTAGAAAACCATCTTCATGATTCGTCAACTCTCGGGCAACCTGCTTCATCAATGTTTCGTGGGGATTGGTCGTGCAACCGCTCGGGGTCAAAAAACTCAAACGAGCGATTTGGCCGAGGAAATGCGAGTTCGCCGGCCTATGTAGCACCAAGATTTCGGTCAGGTTTAAGATACCGTTTGACGGCATTAATAATCGCTTTTTCTCCATCCGAAATTTACTAGCCCCGTTGCGAGTCCTTGTGGCCGCCTCCACTGACGCCGGACCACAACTCCGGCTCAAACCACACAAGGCTCGTCAGGTCAAACTGACGAGCCTTGTTCTTTTGGTTAACGTATCGCGGGATTTTGGCGCATTCAAGAATTGCCGCACAAACTTTTCACAGGACGCACCCCTTCAAAATCTGCGCCGAAAAAGGCTCGAAACGCCCCCAAGGCTCAAATCCACGGGACGCACCCCAAATGCGTCCTGTGAATTTCTACGCGGTAAAATCCGCAACATTCGAGATTCGCCGAAAAGTCTATTTTATTGCAAACGCCAGTAGTTATTGGCAGGGCAACCTGCGTCCTGCCTTCGAAATGGAAATTTCGGCGAATCTAACATTTTTAATTGGGCAAACTAGCCGCTTTGCTGCGTCGGTCGAAAATCTACGTGCCATTCGTCGATGTGACCGCCGCAGTTTACACGCTTGCTCAGTCATTTCACAAAAAACGGTCGTTTGTGGTCGACGCAGAAAACGGATAAGTTTCTCGGAATCTCGCCGGTAACGCCACCGTCGATCAGCGCAAGGGAAACCCCCGAACAACTGGCGGATCGTTGATCGGGGTTGGAAAGTTGTCCCAGGCGAACTGACTGACATTTTCCGAGTGGGCTGTGGGACAACGAATCTGACAGGAAGATATTCTGGCGGGAAAATTCAGGATTCAGCGAAATCATTACTCTATTTTCGAAGCTTGATCGTATATCGAAGTTTGGTTTCCGGGTCCGCGTAAGGCAAGACGTCGATTTGCGCCGACTTGATTTCAACAATTCGACCTTCGCATGAAATCTCGAATGGCTTACCAGTGAACGGATCATTCGGCAGCGGAGTACTGGCAGTTCCAATCCTAAGGTTTTCTACTGCCATTTCCACGCTTTCATTATTAGCGGCAGCACGAACCGCTTCGACCGTTTTCAAGGCCGCAACTCTGCGCTCGATGTTCCAAATTTTGATGTAGACTTCTGGAAATCGCAAAAAAGCGATCCGGTAGGCCTGTTCATTGCTCGACGACTCGAATCCAGACTCCAGCGCTGCAAGCCTGGGTAAAGCAATTACAGGATCAACATTCAACCATCAATTGTAATTGTCAGTCCATTTGAGATAATGTTTAGCATACCAGCGAACTTCGATTTCACTTGTACTCATTTCAGCGACTTGTTTTTTCGAATATTCTTTTGAATCAGCTAGGCCGGCCCGCCCCAGTTTGATTTGGTCCTGTTGCGCGGCATCTTTGTCACTGGACGGATCGGTATTTGGAATACCTCCAAAAATCAATTTGATGCGGTTGGCAAGTTGATCCCAGGCCTCCTGCGTCTTGACTTCATCGAGATTTCGCAATTCCCTCATCATAGCGCTTTCGAAATCACCGATATTTCGTCCATCAACAAATGGACTAGGTATTTGGTGCAATGCCCAATAGAGGTTAGGGCAATTGGGTCGTTGAACAAGTTCTTCGACTTGATCCAACAAGAAATTCGTATTTAAGACGGCGCTTAGTTTCACGACGAAAAAAGGCGAATTTTGCAGGTGACGTATTAGCCCGAATCCCACGCGTAGTTTTTCGATTGCCTCTTCGAGCTTGTTTTCAGCTATGTCCGCACGGATTTGAAGGGCCAGTGCATACATGATCAGACGGGACTGTTGCACGTCGGGGAGCAAAACGGTTTCAAACCGGGAATTGTTATAGATATCTCGATTCCAATCCGAAAAGCTGCAGTTGGCCGCTCGCTTCAGCTCCTCATAGCGCCCAAAAACCGTCGAGTGTTCGTCCCTTGTGAATTTATCTATGGGGATTTTCAGGCGAGTTTCCTTGAGTGCGGCGTCAATGTTCTCCCAATATTCGCTTGACAATCCCCAAGCAGTTACCAAGAACACCGTCGCTGCATTTGCATGTTCACGTTTTGCCCTGTCCGGAAACAAACGGACATCGTATGAGTAAGTTGTTTCAGGTGCGGGAGAAACGGTGAGTTGGTTCGGTTCTTGTTGACGATCGCCGTTGTCGTCTTGCGCCACCAGTTGCATTGAAGCGTCACCTGCCAGTAACGCGACATTTAGTAATCCAACAAAGATATTGAATTTTTTTCGTGCAGACATCGTCAGTTACGGTTACTCAAAGTTGACAGATTTGTTGCGAATTTTTCAGCATCCAATCTTTGTTACTGGTTCCTAAAACCTGATGTGTTGCCAACTGATAGGAATTCCAATACGGGTGGTTGGCCTGAATTGGCCGGGGAGCACATTATAGTGGGTGGGATGGCAGTGGTTGTCTATCATCTTGGGGAAATCTTTCTGGAGTCCGAGCGAATTTTGGGTCGAGAGGCCGATCAAGGTCGTACTGTACGCTTAGTTAGGACCGCTGGTTGCAATTCAGCCAATCGTGGGTTTTGGCCGGGGATAGAAAAACCGCCGATTTCGACTTCGTAGTTTGGGGCTGGCCAGGGGTTGTGAACTCGGCGTTGAACCAGTTCGGCTATCCAACAAACGGTCCTTTAATACTCGACGCACAAAACGTATGAGATTTTCGGAATCTCGCCGATATCCACAACCGTCGACTGGCGCAAGGGAAAACCCCGAACAACTGGCGGACCATTGTTCGAGATTGGGAAGTTTTCAATCAAGTCGTCAAATCACCGTCAGTCGATAATCTCACCTTGTTATTGTTGTTTTTACTGGCCGATCGTCCAGATGAACTGATCGGTGTTGGATGAAAACTGCTGCCTGGCAACAGGAGACTGGTAGCGAATCCGGGCCATCATGCACATCGTGCCGGCTTCAACAAATCTGGATAGGTCTCCAGTGGCAGCCACCGTCACCATCGAGTCGGTAAAGCGAGTCGCGGGCCGCGTGTCGACTTGTTCCCACGCGTCCGTGACATAGTCATACAATTCGATCGTCTGGTTGACCGTTGATCGGGCAAACACCGCACCTTCGAGGGTGACTTCCAGCGAGGACGGATTGGCCATCGGGCTGACTCCTTTGGCCTCAAATTCGGTGCGCGACTGGATATCAGCTGTTGCCCGTTGGAGGGATAGATCGGCGTTGTCACTTGCGGCGAGTTCCATGAGGCCGCCGGAAACGTGTAGGCCGTGGGACACCATGAACGAATTGGCTGAGACGACCATCGTATCAGACACGATTCCAAAAACTTGAACTCGATCGTTGTAATGGTCACCGACGTAGATTCGTTGGCCGACCACTGTGATGCCTGCGGCGCCGTTAAACTCGCCGTCGGCGTTTCCACTAGTTCCGAACTTGTACAGAAAATCACCCGAGTTGTTGAAAACCTGCACGCGATTACCCAAAAGTTCAGCAACGTAAATATTGCCATCCTCATCGAGGGAAATTCCAAATGGGTGGTTGAACTGACCATCACCGACGCCCATGGATCCAAAACCGCGCAGAAAATTGCCGGCATTATCAAAGATCTGCACGCGATGATTAAATCGATCCGTGATATAGATGTCACCGGCGGAGTCGAAAACAATTCCCATCGGGTAATTGAATTGCCCAGGCAATGTTCCTTCGCTGCCAAATGCGAATTGGAAAATGCCAGTATCATCGAACACCTGCACACGGTTGTTGAACGAATCAGTCACATAGATGTTGCCGGTGCCGTCCAAAGCGATTCCGTACGAGCCAGCAAATTGGCCATTGCCTGTCCCAGGAGCCCCAAAATCCCACAAAAATGCACCAGCGTTGTCAAATACCTGAACCCTGTTTTGGCTTCGATCGGGAATCAATATATTTCCCTGCGAGTCAATTGCAATTCCGCCGGGCTGTTCAAATTGTCCATTTCCCGATCCTGCTTGGCCAAAGGAATACAGAAACGCGCCGGCCTGATCAAAGACGGATACGCGTCTATTGATCCATTCGGAAACGAAAATTTTGCCGGTACTATCGAGTTCTACAAAAGTTGGGTTGTCCAACTGCCCGTCTGCCGTGCCCGTACTGCCGATGGAATATAGAAACTCGACAGGGGCATCCTGGCCTCCGCCACCACCTATTTGCCGAGCATCCAATTCATTTGGCACTAACTGCCAACCCATGAACAAGGCAAAAATTAACAAGACCCTGGTCGTCACATTTTTCATGATGTTTCCCCCAAAAGTGATTGGTATGACAAGTTGCCTAAAAAAGGGGAAGAGATTTAAGACGGTAAACAAGAATAACCGGCGCATGGTATACCTTTTATCTGAAGAAATTCGATCGATTGCGTGGTCAGTTTCCCAACCCGTCTGGATCGGTGTCATAAACGTGAAACGTAAAACTAGATTAATTTCCTGGCGGGATCTCGGGTGTTAACACAAACGCGCGGTCGACATAGCCATTAGCGTAACCACATAATTGACCGAAGCCGGTAGCATTGATGTTGTTCATATCCCACGGCCAAATTCCCGAGTTCAACCAGGCAGCTTCGTCCTCGGGCGTATCGCCTACAATCAGATCGTCGATCGAAAGAGAACCGTGTGTGTCCGTATACAAGTACGAGGTCCCACCCAGCGTATAGAAAACGTCGCCCTCATCGTTTATTCCGTCGGCTCTGTCAGCAGGAGGTCCTCCGACGGCAAGCAATTTTTCATTCGTTATGGTGCCGTTCGCAGCGATGTCGACACGAACGGGTCCACCATCAATTTTGTTTCTTCCTTTACCTTCTTGGCGACGGGTGCCACAGATTCGTCCTGATTCATTCACTCTAGAGAAGCCATAATTCGGGAAGTATTTCACCTCGGCCCCAGAGTAACTGTATGTTCCTCCTTCAACGTTTGGGTCAACTCGAGACGCATTAGCACTGCTTCCGTCATAGCTCACGATCACACCTGAGTTGTTGATGTCGCCATAATAGAAATCGGCGGCAAACTCGACAGGTTGGTAGGCCGGTTCGGTCCAAGGCGTGTAAGCAATCCCGTGCAGCCCATCCCGCGGTGTGGCTACCACAACCTCGTCATCATTAATGGCAATTCCCACATTTTGCCCGCTTCCAAATCTGGGCAGCAACGTAAATTCAGGTGGCAAGCCCACGGGGAATCGAAGAACGAATACGCGATCGGCATAGGCGTTATGGGATGCCGTACCCACGATGGTTCCATGCGTGTTGATGCCGTAGGCTAGAGTCGCGGTCCAACCGTTGGGGGACTCCAGATTGCCGAGATCAATCCAATCGCCGCCGATCGCATTGAGATCTTCCGTGACCCAACTTTGGTTTTGGCTATCGTAAAAAAATCTATAGGCCGTACTTCCGCCAGACTGCAGATTGGTTGCTTTCCCAACGACGACGCCCAAGTCATTGATGCGGTAAGCATTGATTCTGTAATCTTGATCTGCTCCCCAGATGTTGTTCACCCAGGTTATCCGGTATTGGATGGGTGGAGGTGGACTACCACCGCCATTATTTCCACCCCCGTGACCGTTGCCGTGCCCTTGGGCAAACACAGAGCCGGCAAATAGAGCGATAGCGACAACAGCAAGACAATTCGAAATCAAACGCGGCATGGATCGTTTCATGGTCGATACTCCTGGTTGTTCGCGTTAAAATGGGAATGGAGATGCCAACAGAGCGCGCGAACTGTTCGCTCGGGAGGCTATCCACAGGGCTGGTGAGTTATGTAGTTGGTGCTATGGGCTCACCAGCCCGCTTGTTTTTCGTATTCTCGATTTTATTGAATCGTTATTGCGTTTCCTCTTCACCGAAATCGTCATTTGCTGACGTCGACAAAAGTCTGTCCAACTGTTTTTTCCAAGCAATGGCCTTGTCGCTATATCCTTCGCCTGATTCCACGTTGTGCCACGTGGCGTACAGTTCAACGATTGTTTGCGTGCATTGAATCGCCCTACCCGGTGATCCCTCAGGATGTTGATCGTACAACGAATTTGCTTCCAGGAGATCTTTCTCTGCTGAAGTGAATTCTCCTAGCCCCAACTGATCTTGGCCTGATATCAGCAGCAGTCTCGCGTACCTGAGTGCATTGCCGGAGATAAACGCTTGCTTTGCAGATTCCCGAATTTCTTGAAGCAATGCTATTGACTCGCTAAATTTGCCTTGGGCCTCTAACAGTGTGCTCAAGTTAATCACAATTGCCATCAAATTAGGGTGCGACTCATCCCATATGCTGCGTCCAGAGGCTAATGCTTGCCGCAGAATCGGCTCGGCTTCATTGAGTTTGCCCTGTTCGCACAGGACATAACCTAAGCTGCCCATTGAGGTGATCGTGTCGGGATGCTCGGGCCCTAGCACGGGCAATTTCTTGTCCACGGCCTCCCGAAAACATGCTTCTGACTTACCCCACTTCTCCTGGGCAAAATAAAGGCATGCCAAGTTGTTTATGAAATTCAGTGTCTGCGTGCTTTCCTCGCCCCACACGCGCCGAGCACCGTCAAGCGATTCACGAAAGTAAAGCTCAGCTTCTTCATGCCTGCCCAATCTCATCAATACAACTGCCAGATTATTCATTGACTGCAGCGTATTGGGGTGATTTTCACCCAGGACACGACGTGTTGCTTCATAGTTCTCGCGTCTGATCGGCTCAGCCTCAGTGAGCCTACCTTGCAATGTAAGCAGTAAACCTAAGACATCCGTTGCGAAAAGAGTTCGTGGGTGATCGTTACCCAAGTTTTGACGAAACCCTTCCGCTGCTTGTTGCAAATAGGGTTCGGCTTGGCTCAACTTGTTTTGACTTGATAGAATGTGGCCCAAGCTCAACATGGCATCCAGCGTATCTTCGTGATGCGTGCCCAACTCAAGGACCAGACCATCCAGTGCCTGCCGAACGAAAAATTCTGCCTCGACGTGTTGACCCTGTTCGGACAAAAATGCGCCCAAACTTTTTTTAAAAAGTAGCGATTTTTGATGGTTGTCCCCCAATGCACGACTGGATGTTGTGACAGCGCTTCGAAGATAAGCTTCGGCTTCCTTACTTTTGCCCAGTTTCCCAAGTGTGGTTCCCAGCGAATGAAGGGCTTCGATCGTGTCGAGCTCGTCCTCACCTAGCGCGGTACGGCGAGTTGCCAAAATTTGTCTATCTAATGCCAGAGCATCGTCGTACAGTCCGAATCCATAATAGCTGTACGAAATTCCCGTGCGCAGGTGAGCCGCAACCAAAGGCTGATCAGGAAATTTTTCGTCAATGGCCACCAACGCCGGCTTCAGAATTGCCACGTTAATAAGATCCCGAGCAGTGTCGGAAGCATTTACCTGGCGCCATAGCTTGGAAAATTCCGCGACTTGATTAGCGCGCTCGGTCTCCGTCAAATCGGCACGACATAAGGCCGCATTGAGTTTTGCAATAACATTCTGCGTCAGCTGTTCACCCGCCACGTACGGATCCACTTTGCTGAGCAAATCTGCCTGGAACTCGGCGACTTGCTTTAACTCTTGCGAACGTGCCTGAGCTTTGTTTTTTTCAGCGCGAATTATTGAGTTACTTGCGAGCAGCCCGGCCGAACCCGTTAAGAGTAACAGCATTGAAACGAAGGCTGCAGCAACTCCCACTTGATGTTTGCGGGCAAACTTGCGAAGTCGGTAAACCAGACTGGGAGGTCCTGCCAATACCGGCTCGTTATTTAGGTGTCTGGAAATGTCGTTGGCCAAGCCACTGGCCGATTCATACCGTCGCGTTCTGTCTTTTTGCAATGCCTTCATCACGATCCAATCCAGATCGCCACGTAAGTTCGACGCCAATTTCTCAGGAGACATTTTTCGATTCGAAGCGACCTTAGCCGGTTGAGGTGCCGCATTTAGGTTCGTGCTCGGCGTCGTCGGCTCCTCCTCGCGGATCATACGAAGTGTTTCATCGAGGGCTTGGTTGTTCAGTTGCTCTCGGGCAAACGGAGGCTGACCCGATAACAGCTCGTAGAGTACCGCACCCAGTGAATAGATATCGCTGCGGGTATCGATATCCAACTGATTGAATTGAGCCTGTTCGGGAGACATGTATTGCAACGTGCCTACGATTTGTCCAAACCGGGTAAACATGGTTTTTTCAGTCAGTTTTTCGCCCGTCACCTTGGCCACGCCGAAATCAATCACTTTCGGTACCGGTTTATCATCGTACATGGCAACCAGCACATTGGACGGCTTGATATCACGATGGATGATCCCTTTTTGATGCGCATGCTGAACTGCGTGACAGACGTGCTGAAACAACTTCAAGCGGGAATCCAGATCCAGTCGCTGCTCGTCACAAAATTCGGTGATTGGTGTGCCTTTCACCAGCTCCATTACAAAATAGGGCCGTCCGGATTCGGTCGCTCCGGCATCCAGCACTTTGGCGATATTGGGGTGATCCATGATCGCCAGCGCCTGGCGTTCGGCTTCGAAGCGGGCGATCACCTGGCGGGTATCCATCCCGGTCTTGATCAACTTCAGAGCCACCCGTCGCTGGACCGGCTCGGTCTGCTGGGCCATGTAGACGGTGCCCATGCCGCCTTCGCCGATGACCTCCAGGAGCTTATACGGACCGATTTTTGTATTTGCCAAGTCCTCGTCCAAACTCTCAATGGTCACCGCTGCTGCTGCCGGTGATTCAAGGAATTGGCCAGCGGAGTCATGTGCGTTCAAAAGCCGGATGACTTGTTTTTTGACGTTTGTATTTTGACCGCACGCTTGATCCACAAATTGCTGCCGCTTTACCCCTGACGGCCGGCAAATTGCTCTTTCAAATATCTTTACAATTTCAATTTGGTTTTCGCGCATGACTCAACCCGAAAAAGATGGACATATGGCAATGCGAGAACGCTCTCCCATTTGCCTCAGAATTGCCAAAAAAATCTGCTTAAGCAGAATCTTCTTGAAGAAGAGCGAACAAATACGCTTTGGCGTAAGCCCAATATCGGTCTGCTGTTGCTCGGCTAAGTCCCAACGCTTTTGCGGCCTCCTGGTGGCTTAAACCACCAAAATAGCGCAATTTGACCAGCTCTGCCTTGAGCGTGGATTCCTCGGCAAGTGAATTCAAGGCGTCGTTGACAAAGAGAATGGTTTCGGATGGACAATCAGTTAGGTCGCGTTCGTCATCTACTTGCACGTGAATGATCCCTCCACCTCTTTGTGGTCCAGCTTTTCTACGGGCATTCTCCACCAAAATCCTCCTCATGGCCTCGGCCGCCGCCGCAAAGAAATGGCCACGATTGTCCCAGCTCTGGTCGTTTTCCTTCCCCACTAGACGCAGGTATGCCTCATGCACCAAGGCCGTAGCCTGCAGGGTTTGGCCCGGTTTTTCGTTGGCCAGTCGCTGGCGGGCCAGCACGCGTAACTCCTCGTAGACCAGCGGCAACAGTTGATTGGAAGCAGAGGGATCGCCATGTTCGATCGCATTCAGAATTCGTGTCACATCGGTCATGGAAAACATGATAATCGACTAATTCGTGATTTGCGACTATCGAATTGGGGCCAATTAAAACCGATTAAAAAACGTTCGTTTTGGCCGGGGGGCGAACCAAGTGCGGCGATTTGGGGCGTTGAGCCAGATTTGCTATCCAAAAATGGGTCGGTTTGATACTCGACGAATAAAAGGGATGAGTTTCTCGGAATCCCGCCAATGGCGACGACGCCGGATTAGCGCAAGGGAAAACCCCGAACAACTGGCGGACCGTTGTCCGAGATTGGGAAGTTTTCATTCAAGTCGGGTCAAATCACCGTCAGCCGATAATCTCACCTTGTTGTTGTTCTTACTGGCCGATGGTCCAGAAAAACTGATCGGTGTTGGACGAAAACTGCTGCCGCGCAACCGGTGATTGGTAGCGAATTCGGGCCGTCATGCACAGCGTGCCCGCTTCGACAAACCGGGACAGATCGCCTGTCGCTGCTACCGTGACAGTGGAGTCAGTGAAACGTGTTGCGGCGCGTACGTCGATTTGTTCCCATGCATTCGCGACGTAATCAAACAGCTCGATTGTCTGATTCACTTGTGTACGGGCAAACACGGACCCTTCCAGGGTGACCTCCAGCGAAGTAGGACTGGCCACCGGGCTGACTTCTTTGACTTCGAATTCTGTCCGCGACAGAGTATCTGACGTAGCTCGGCGGATTGACAAATCCGTGTTGTCACTGGCGGCGAGTTCCAGGACGCCTCCGGAAACGTGAACGCCCCGCGTTACCAAAAACGAATCGGGAATAGGGTCAACTGTCGCCGTTGAATCGGCATAGGTGTACGAAAACGGTTGGCCGCTGGCAATATCCGTACCGGTAACTTCGAAAATACCATTCATTGCAATAACCCCCTGGGAAACGGTGGGTGTGTCGAATGGCGCGAACGTGTAGCTGAACGCCTCGATTGACCCGTCTGCGTCAATCTCCAGGTCAAACTCCATCAAATTATTGGGGCCGATAACATCACCGAAAACGAGATTCGCCGAGATTACCTCGTCCAGACCGTAGCCCGTGGCCCCTCCACCGGTGGGAAATCCGCCGCTAAGAACAAACGTACCGTTGACTTGTGGCGGCAGTTCGGACAAGCCAAACGAAAGCGGCCCAAAATTCTGCAAGGGGTTGGTATTGAAAACGCCCATCAGGTCCTCCTCTTCATCAGGCAGAAGAACCGCGTTTTCTGGAACTAGAGGCCGGGCAGACATTGTGGGAAGGGCCAGAAAGCAGATGGACAATATTGTTAAATTTCGAAACATGGATCAAATCTCCAGAAATAAGTCGAGTGATGAAATTGAAGTCATGAAAAACTTGTTGTCGTACTTGAGTGAACTGTCTTTACTCAATGGCGAGGCGCTGCATGACCCGTTCCAGCGAATCCAACCGAGTACGTAGCGCGGCGTTCTCTTCGCGCAGCTCGTCATTCGCGGCGTGAAGTGATGCAATGTCTGATTCCCTTTGAGAGCGCAGCGCGTTGACGGCCTCGACAAGTAACGGTGTCATCTTGCTGTAGTCCAGACCGATGGCGTCGACGCCGTTTTCCTCATATTGAACGATCTCGGGCATCACGGCCCCGACCTCTTCGGCGATCACGCCGACATCGTGGTGGCCGCCGTGCTCTGTGTCCCAGTCGAAGTACACCCCGCGGATTTGGGCCAGTTTGTCGAGTGGATCGCCGATCGGCACGACATTGCTCTTCCAGCGACGTGAAGATGGAGCTCCGTAGTTGGTTCCCGCACCCGAGGCCCAGAAGTCATAGCCGCTTGAGCTGTTGCTATGGCCGACCACGCCGTAGTTGACTCCGCTGTTGGCTTGGGCAAGGCCGAAGAGGCGCGCCCAACTGTGCTGTCGCTCTGGAACCAACCTCCGTAAGTGATGCCGCTGGTGGCGAGGGCATCGCACCTGACGCCGAGCCCGGACGTACTATAGCTTAGGAAACGCCCGCCATAGGTGGTGCCGCTGCTGGCGGTGGCATAGCACCTGACGCCGGTCCCTGACGTACTGTTGTTCACGAACTGCCCGCCGTAGGTGGAGCCGCTGAGGGCGTAAGCATGGCCGTACGCACCGGTCCCGGACGTACTATTGTTCTCGAACCGCCCGCCATAAGTGGAGCCGCTGCTCGCGCGGGCCTTGCCGAATGCACCGACCCCGAATGTGCTGTCGCTCTCGAACCGCCCGCCGAAGGTGAAGCCGGTACTGGCAGTGGCCTCGCCGTAAACGCCGTGCCCAGAGGTGCTGTAGTTAAGGAACTTCCCGCCGTATGTGGTGCCGCTGTTGGCGTTGGCCAGGCCGAACACGCCGTGTCCGGATGTGCTTGCGCTACCGCCGAACACGCCAGTTGTCCCCCCGCTGGCGGCCTGGTCATGGCCGTAAAT
Organism: uncultured Planctomycetaceae bacterium; assembly: GCA_963697295.1. Lineage (GTDB taxonomy): Bacteria > Planctomycetota > Planctomycetia > Pirellulales > Pirellulaceae > Mariniblastus. The sequence goes on from CAVONL010000002.1 coordinate 27,571, forward strand.
GGCCAAGTTGCCGTTTGACTCGACATGGAGGGGAAAGCTCGGTGTGCTCGTGCCGATGCCGACGTTGTGATCGGCATCTACAACGATTCCGCGCGTCTGAATGGAATACGGGGCCCGCGTGATCGCCTGCCGCGGCGAGAGAATCACACCCTCCACCCCAATCTCCAGCCACCGGCCGGAGTTGTCAAACGCGGCTGCGCCAAAGTTGAGTTCAACGGTGAAACGGCCATCGAAAACCTGCACGTCGTTGATGACGATCGGCGAACCCACCTGATTCCCGCCCGCCAACGCATCCCACAGCACGAACTCGAAATCGAACAAGCCGTCGGTGACCTGCCCGTTCTCATTGAGTTCGCCCTGATACGTGAACTCGGTGTCGGCCGCGGCGACGACGACGAATGTGCAGAGACCGATAATAAAGATTGTCAAAAGGTATCTCACTCGGATCATGGTTTTTCTCTTTGTGTTTGCATGTTGCTCAGGGGCAGCTCACGGTCAATTCAGCCGAATTTTTGATTCGGAACTTCATTGGACACTAGTTTGACGTCAACTGAGTCATTTTTAATTCTCCAAAACCAATCCAAACACTGAGCAGCCAAATCACTTCAACAAACTCGGCTCTGAGGAATCGTAAAAACCGCCAGTGAAGTGCAGCGAATTCCAGCACTATTTGACAAGAAAGGAGTTTTGCTTCTTCAAGGAATGGGAATCCTCATGGAAGAATTCGAACCGGACGAACATATCACCAATATTCTGTCAGACGTTCAACACGCTGTTCCCGGTGCCGCCGAGCGACTTTTGCCGATTGTTTACGACGAATTGCGAGGTATTGCTGGGCGGATCGTCAAATCGCGGCAAATCAACGAGAATTCCATTCAACCGAAAATTCTTGTGCATGATGTCTTCATGAAACTGGCGCAGATTACGAATATAGATTGGAAGAACCGGTCGCACTTTCATGCCGTTGCTGCCAGAGCGACACGGAATCTATTGGTAGACTACGCACGTGAGCAACTGACTGCCAAGCGAGGAGGCGGGTGGAACCGCATAACCCTCGATGGGGGGCGTGCGTGTCAAAAAAGGTTCGTTTTGGCCGGGGGAAGGAAAATCGCCCGTTTCGGCCTGGCTGTCCGGGAACGACCAAGGGCGGTGATTTGGGCGTTGAGCCAGATTGCGATTCGAGAATGGATCATTTTTTTGGCGATCCCGCAATACGCCTGAGTAAAACGGAGAAAAACTTGATCAAGGGGATTCGGAGAAGCTAACAACCAGTGGCAGCGAAGCGGAGACGGTCGTTTTGGCCGGATTCAGTTCATCCGTAAGCTGCAAATTCAAACGATAGGAACCAGGTGGAATGTCGGCGGCTAGTTGGAATTTTGGCGCCCTGTAGAACCAGCGCGGAAATTCCAAAGCCGTCTCTTTGAGTTCAGAAAACAGCTGCTCTTGGAGCTGCCGCCCCTGGCGGTCGACTACCTGTACGGCAATTCGCACGCTCGTCTCGTTTGACTTTCCGAACATGCCAGATCTAACACGGACGCCGCTCAGCTCCACGTAGATTTGGAATGAGTCGCCCGGCGCGACCGTTTTATTGGGCCTGGGCACAAACGATTGATAACCCGAAACACAGTCACAAGTCTCAGCTCGAACGAATTGAATTGCATTCGGCCGTAGCTCAACGTCAGACCTATCGATCCGAAACTGCTCGACGGCCTCATTGTCCATGTGTGATTCTGGCAGCGAAACAAACGCCAAATTGTCAAGTCGTTTGAGCTGATCCAACACTTTGGGCGTGATTTTTTCGCGGGCCAGATCCAGGGACAATCGCTCAGCGAACTTCTGCTGATTCACAAAATCGACAAATGCTGCGACGCCTGCATCGGTTGCGGGAAAAGACTCCGTCCTCGGTTTCTGATCATCGCAGGTGTACTCGAGTCGAATTTCGCCATTGACCACATTTGCCGCAACCCCGTCGATCGTTCGTTTTTTGGATCGTGCCTGAAACATGTTCGTCCATTCAGGACGGTTCGGCAGTTCGCGCGTGGCCTGGGCGCTCTTGAGGTGTTCACCGAACAGCATCTGACCTTCAGGCAAATCAGATCCGGCTATCATCCGCTCCCATTGCGAATCCGTCAGACGGTTGTTTGCCGGTTGCTCGAACTCATAGTACGAATAAAGTGGTCCCACGTAGGCAGTCGAAGTTCCTGCGCAGTTGACGGCGATAACTCCCAGGTTTACGTCGCCCACACCAACCTCCAGCACAAGTGGATTGCCATTCGGGTCGGGAAAGGTATGTACATCGATGACGGTGGGATCCCATTGCCTGACATCGCTTCGATTGTAGAACAAGTCGCAATACCACCCGTCAAAACGAGGTTGGCTGCCGCTGCCCAAGGGAAGGCTGCCCCGCTGATCAATCGTTTGCTGCAAAAAGCTGACTTGCTGTTCTGTCATTTCATCGCCACGCAATTCCGCGTTCGCAATCGCCTCGAGTTCAGTGAGGACTTCCATTAACCGAGCTGCGAAGGTGAGGCGTTTGTCTTGCAAGAGGCGAGCACTCGCCGCGGCGGCCTGTTCCGGCGGCGTGCTCGAATTGGAGTCCATGACCTTTTCTGCCGCATGAAAATCGAGCAGCGCCGTGCGCAGTCCTTCGGCAAATCCCCGCAGCTTGCGATAGAACGCCGGATAAGGCTCAACATAGCCGTCAGGATACTCGCAACCTGGAACACCCGTGTACGACTGCTTGGCGTACAACACCATGTCGTGGCGGAATTCGGCCCACGATGCCAGTTGTGTTTGCAACTGCTTTCTCTGCCACGAGGAGGTTTTCATCACTTCAGGAACGTTTTTTTCGTCCGTGATGTCTTCGTCCAGCTCTCGAATCGAATCGAGCCAAACATTGTAAAGATCGCCCTGCCAAAACTCGGGTGCACACGCGTCGACAAACTGCGAGGCGGCGAACAGATTCGCGCTGTATTTGTACTTGCGAAGCTCTGGTTCCAGGAGCATTAACGCTTCGTCATTGCCCAGGGCAGCCATCACATCCAATCCCATGGGCATAAATCGTTCGATTTTTCTGTTCTCGTAAATAATCGAGTCAAAAACGACGTTGGACAATACGAACGAATCGATTACGAATTTTTGCCCAAACAGCTGGAAAATTGACGGCGGTTCAACCGTGTAAGATACATCATCCGCATAGATCGCTTGCGAACGGATCATTTGGGCTCCGAGGCCCGCCTGGCCGATTTTTTCGAACACTTGCAGCATTCGATCTTCATCGTTCAAATCTTCCACGTTTCGAATCCCATGTTCGGTCAGCAGCGCATCAAGCCTGTGTGCAGAGAGGTTGTCGTCTTGACTTGCAAAATGCGAAAGCAGCCGATTCATCGACTCGAATTGCGATTGTTGCCCCGCGTCTCGCAAACAGACGGTCAATAAAGACGCGTTTTTCAGTTCGCGGATCGGATCATTTACAATCTTTGTTATCGGATCTACCGGTTGAATGAACCATCCGCAATCAGCTCGCGACAGCCACATCATGCAACGGAAGTAGGCTGGCAAAGTTGGGCCTGTGGTGTAATGCCCACGTGGAGTGAATTGCGAATAATCGACGGCGCGAACTCCGCCGTAGATCTTGGTTGAGTGGTGCTGCGGAATCTGTATCTTTCCCCCGTCAATCAACTCCAGGATCTCGCGTACTTCATCGTCCTGGTCGAACTTGGAAGCAACGTCAAGCGACGCAGGATCACCCTTCTGCTCCCAGTCTTGTCGGGCAAGCAGGTTGCGCGCTACGGACAGGTAGAGATCGACGTCAAGAAAATTCTCTCTCAGCCCTTGTGTCAGTTCCTCAACTACCAGCGAATCGTGAGTATGCGCCAGAATTGAGTCCAACAGCGGAACAATGGCGGTCGATTCCAATTCAGCCAGCAAGTCATCGAAAGAGCGGTGCAGGGCATGGAGAATGGAATCCGATGTAACAAACACAGGCAGATGTGCAGTGTAAATTTGGTAGTAGGCAGAACCAAAACTGTATCGTTGCTCGTGATCGACAGAAACAAATCCATGCTGGCGATAAAGCTGTAGCTCCTGGTCTGTCAGTTTCAGCTTTGTCTTGATTCGTTCAAAATGATTGGCGTCGGTAGGATCAAAACTGAGTTCAGTCACAAGCTCGCGTGGTTCAACACAGGCCTCGCACAGTTCGTTGAAGGACATGTCTCGCGATGCCGCAAGCAAATGTTTCATCGCCAGGGATTGAGGAGAGTTCTCGCTCAACTCAAATTTTTTTCCGTGGCGGCAGGTCGCGACGCCAATATCAGGACAACCCATATCGCACCGGCGATGCAAATGAAACCGATAACTTGTTTAAGGAGAAGCAAACTTCGGACGCGAGCTGGTTGCGTCGGCTGGGGACTTTTCATCAGCATGATTCCTTGCATATTAGCTGGAAATAATCAATACGACGGTTCTACGTAGAGAGTTCGCACCGTGGGCACGCGACGATCAAGAGTCTGGCACCGTTGCAATGACAGCATCTTTCGTATCCAAGGACGGCAACTTCGGTCGTAACTTGTGGCTGGGTTCGACCGAATTCTGGAGATTCAGAAAACGTTCATTGCATGTTCCTACTCAGCAAGACTGACGCGCATGCACCAAAAAAAGTTCCATGGGATCCAGTTTGGACTCACCTGCAGGATATGTTACTTTTGGCTGGGCCGGGCAACCCGCCCGATTCGCCCTGGCTGTCCAGGACCGACCAAGGGCGGCGACTTGGACGTTGAGCTAGATTTGCGATTCGGAAATGGGTCGATTCTTGGCATCGGTAAAAACCCCGCCTGCGTGACGAGTTTTTGGGGAGGCCTGGGAAGGTAAAAACGTTAAGGGAAATCGTGGCGTTTGACGACTGGTCTCGTCCGGTCCGGTGCCCAAAGTGCGGCGGCCCTTTGGAGCTGACCCACATGACCAACCCTCAAGGCAAAGTGATCTGGCGACGCACGACGCCCAAACGAGGGCCACCATGAGACCAATACAATGCGGAAAACTGGAACTCTCAACGCGGTGCCTGGAGCACGATCCACCTAACGTCTGCTCTGGCCGAACTAAAATGACGTCGAGTGATCGCGGGAGGTTGGAGTTGGATCGTTTGACTCGATGGCAACGCCTCGCCAAATTCGGCTCCGCGACTCTTTCATCGACTTGCCGGCCGTCAGCTCGCTCAACACCGGGACCAGGCACTTCCGATTCGAGCGTCATCCCGAAGCAAAATCCATCTCGGCTACTGGCTACCTCCGGGCTTCTTGAACAGAGAACTTGAGCATCGGCTCACGCGCTCAAATGGATCGCTTTCACTGCCGCCCACCGGCAACCAATTGATACTCCGCCGTTCATTCTCGCGATGTCAAATTCTTAGTGGTTATACCGCGTATAGATTGGATTCAACGCGTGCATCCGAGTCAATTAGTAGGCGTTTCTCGGTCCCGGTCAAATTGTGAAAGTAAGCTTGGCCTTCATAGGGTATGGCGTGGAGCTTGATGTCCGAATCATTCCAAAACACAAGTTCGTCAACGTCTGATCCGGCATTTGAAGCATGCCATGCGTTAAAGTCAGTTTGACTGATCAGTCTCGCAATCCATTCACTGAATTCGAAAACCGCCACATTCAGCATGTGCGATTCGGGGTCGTGACAATCCATTGGGCAGGAATACGGTTTGAATTGATCGTTGCGCAAATAGTGCGGTTTATGTTCGGAGAAAGCCTCGAGACGTCCAACATCCCCAGGATTCTGAATGGTCTCGAACGATATGCCGTTGCAGCTGGGAACCGCGAAACGAAATAGAATTGAACGCCACAGTTCGTTTGGAATGTAGTCCCACGATGTACCGCGAGCATTGACCATCAGCATGTGAACTGTCATTTGGATTCAAGCGGTATAACTTATGTGTGTATCAGACCAAAAGGTCTTGGTAATACATGATAGTGAGTTTTATGGGTAGCTGCGTTGAATTTTATCGGCAGCTCGTTTAATCGGCATGCGAGCACCCGCTTGCAGCTGGGGTCAGCATCAGATGCAAGTGAATCGGGAGGACACGGTTTCGGCGTTCGCAAAACGTTGGTTTTAGCCCGGGCCCATTTCCCGGGAATGGCGGCGAGGATTCCCTTACGAACAGAACAGTTATTCAAAAACTCATCTCATCAATCAAAATCCCATCAAACGTTCGAACGGGAGGTTTATGAACAGCCGGGTAAGGCCTGGTTATCTTAATTTGCAATCGACCACCAACATCAAGTGGTCGCGCGTTAAGCTGTCGGTTGCCTCGACGCCGACGAGATTGCCGTTTATTGGTCAATTTAGCTCTTGGGTCCATTAATCCGAGGTATCCATCGCCGTGTCAACGAGGGAATCGCGGACTAAGTTGAATCACGATATTTCGGCATCGCACGTCATTTTCAATTTTTCAAATGCTCTGTGCCTGATGTTGGGCACGGAGCTTTTTCTGTTGGAGACCGACTCCCAGTTTTGCGCGGTCCGAGTCCGCGAGAACCGTACTTTTTTTCGGCCTCTTCCATCCGTCATTTCCAAACGTTCCGTTTAGCGATTTAGCAACATCCGCACGCTTTATGTCTGCGGCAGACACTTGCAGCTGGTATCGATCGGCGCATCGGCTTGCGACCAGGCTTTGTCAAATTCCTTACGCACGTTGTTTGCCTCGTCCGTTTTGCCTTGCAGTTCCAGGGCCCGGCTGAGCCCGAACAGCGACCAGCCATTGTTGGGCCATTTGGCCAGATCTTCCCGGTAGACGCGTTCGGCATCCGGATACTGCTGGGCCTTCAGGTAGACCGCACCCAACGTGTGGCGGACCGGTTGCAGCCACTGCGGTGGTTCGCCGTATGCCAACGTCGACTCGATACGGGCCGCCTCGGAGAGCAGCGCGATGGCCAGTTGCCACTGTTCTTTCTGCAGTGCGATTTCGCCCTGGATAAACAGATCGCTGACTTCCAAAAAGCGGTCGGCTAGTTCACCGTCCGTCAACAAATCGGGAGGGATTGCCGACCGGGCTTGGCGGTAGGCGGTGTACTCTTTACCGGCGTTCGCGAAATCTTTTTTGGCCGCGTAGGCAATGGCTCGATGGGCTCGCCACACGGCCATTGTGATTGGAAGGAATTTGGGAGGTTCTGGCTCGGCCAAAATATCGTCCCACCGTCCAAATCGTTTTTGCACGTCGTATACCGAACTCATCCAGCGATCAAAGACGGGCCCGACTTCCGCCAGCACGTCCTCGGGAACGTTGGCCCACATCGCTCGGGCGGCCGCCATTGCTTCTTTCTCGCGTCCGCTCATCATGGCTGCATAGGCCAACATGTGCGCATTGTGGACCATGTACAAGTGCTGAAATTTCTGATGCGGCGAAATCTGGCGGTAGTTGGCATCGGATCGCATCGCTTTTATATTTTGTTCGATCGCCTCATTCCAAAAACCGGTGCGTACATAAATATGCGACGGCATGTGCAGCAAATGTCCGCTGGCGGGCACAAGGTTTTCCAAGGCCCGTGCAGAAGGTAAAGCCTTGCCTGGATTTTTACTTGGCTCCAAGGCATGAATGTAAAGATGGTTGGCACCCGGGTGTGTTGGAGCCAGTTCGAGCACCCGGTCGAGGGTCGCCACGATTTCGTCAGTTCCTTCGACAGGTTCACCCTCTAACGAATACAGCTGCCAGGGTTTCAACATCATCATGGATTCGGCAAAAAGTGTGCCTACATCTGGATCGTTGGGATACGCCTTCCAGACTTTGGCCATTGCATCGGCATAAGCCTGCTCCAGAGGCAGGCGGTCCTCAGGCCAGGGATTGGCATACCGAAAGGTCAAAGCCTCAATCAGTGCGTGCTCGACTTCGGAAGTGTTATCAATGCGAGCTAACGCGTTTTGCAGCGCGTACCAGGCTGCCCGCGATCGCTCGTCAGTGATCGGGTCGTTATAGTTGGGCCCCTCAGCGTAGGCGACGCCCCACCAGGCCATGGCACATTGCGGATCAAGCTCGGCAGCGTGCAGGAAAGACCGAATTGCCTCGTCATGGTTGAAGGCATGAATCCAGTTCAGACCCTGGTCAAAGTACGCTTGAGCTGCTACGGAATCCGTCGAGATTTTGCGGCGGTGGGGGCCCATCCCGTCAAACAATTGGGCGTCGGCAAGCGTAGACGGGGAATCGCCTGGAGGTGGCGCATCTTTTGGGGCTTCCTGAGCAACCGTTTGAAAATAGAACAACGCGCTACCGGCAATTACGATCCAAGTCAGGGCATTGCGAGCCATTTTCAACTCCTGTCTTTCCAAAAATTCTGGCCGATGCATTCATGATCTTTTCGGGAAAATTATCTTAGCCCAAATCGTTGACCTGGGCAAACATGCTCAGTCTACTGAACGGCTCCGCATTCCGCGCGAGTTGTTCCTGGTTTTCTTGTCGATCTGTCCAAGATCGGCAAGGCTCCGGCGAATAGGCAATCATGTTGTCGATCCGTTTTCACTTACCGGTGATGATTGTTTGTGAATTCCTGGGATTTTTCGCAGGTGCGATCGCCGTGGGAGCCATGTGGATTTCCGGCCAGTTCGGGGATCGCCTGTGGCTGGCAGGCATCGCGTTTTGTTGTGCCGGTGTGGTTGGCACAGTGATCCCGCGATTTGTCTTTCGAGTGCTCATTCCGGCACGATGTCGCCAGGAACGCTGCGGCGGTCACGCCTACCCCACCGGCTCAGATCCGATAACTTATGTTTGCCGCCGCTGCGGACAGGCGACGGCCACCCATGTGTCGGACGATGACGGGCGCGACACCTGGAACGAACGTTAAACCAGACAAGTTGCGGCTTGCCCCAACCGGAGAGGAATTGGCATGTATGATCGAAGTTATTTGCTGCTGTTGTTGCTCATGTTGGTCGTGCTTGCCTGCTGCGGCTGCGGCATCAGCGGGGTGACCAGCACGACAAGCCAAGGCGACTCCGTTACCAACCAAGGTGGCTTGGGAACCGGGACTGTCGCCGGAGTCAATATTACGGTGCAGGGGTTGAAGCAGAAAAATGCTGCCGTCATTCACTCGGTGCATATCGCTCAGGGGATCGAGAGTTCGACAGAAAGCCACCGCTGGGAAGTCGAGTTCGGCGAGATCAAGCTCGTTCTGGCAAGCAATGACGACCAACCGATTTCCCTCACAATCAACGGAGAGAATTATGGGACCGTCGACAAGGGTGACGAACTGGAAATTGCTGCTAATCGTGCCGTTATTATCAATGGCGAAGAGCGGAAATCGCAAGCGCCATGACACACACGTCATCGCTCAATTTTTGCCTTCAGAAAACTTTAACTATCCCGCGAATCTTCTCGAATTCTTGACAATTTGTCGATATATTGCAGCTAATTCAACGTCTTTCAAACCCGGAGGTAATGCGATGAAACTGAAACTGAAGCTGAACCTGGTTGTTTCCCTGGTGCTCTGTTTGGCGCTTGTAACAGCCGTGAATATCGTCGGTGCCCAGGAGGGTGCGCAACCAACCAAGCAACATGAGGTTCTCAAAATGGATCTCGGCACATGGAACGCGAAAATGAAAATGTGGATGCCCGATCAAGACGAACCAATGGAAGTCGAAGGGACAGAAACAAACCGCATGTTGGGTGGGTTCTGGCTCGTGAGTGAGTTCAAAGCCGACATATTTGGCCAGCCCTTTGAAGGTAGCGGCCAGTTCGGCTACGACGAGAAAAACGATAAGTACGTCGGAACCTGGATCGACACCATGGAACCCTACATGAGCACGATGCAAGGCAAGTGGGATCCCGATACGAAGACCATGACGTTCAGCTCGACGGGCACCGATCCACAGACGGGTAAAACCCGCAAAGGCAAAAACGTCGTGGTCTACAAAGAAAACGGTGATCGCGTGATGACGATGTATATGGACATGGACGGTGAGATGAAGAAGTCCATGGAAATCAACTACACCAAGAAAGATTGACGTGTCGCCGCGTCGGTTCCAGCCATGGACGGCTGTGACCATGTAGCCGCGTCTGTCCCAGACGCGGACCGTTGTGCGTTGCGGCGCCAGTTTGGGGACAAACTGACCTACGGGACAAACTGGCCTACGGAAAATATCCCCGACTGGATTTGAACCAGTAACCTTCGGCTTCGGAGGCCGACGCTCTATCCAATTGAGCTACGGGGACGCGAGTTTCGAGTCGCCGTATTTTAACAGCAAGTATCGGAAGTTAAATTCCTGGTTCCAGGTGTTTGCACGCAAATAACACGCAGGAATGGGCTAGTTAGCAGCTCCTGCCGAGATTTAAGCCAAACCGTTAAAAAACGCCGGGACTTAGCCGCAGGTTACTCGCTTCAAGTGCAACCCACAAAATTGACCGCTGCAGCGATGTTTGCTGTAGCGATTAAGTGATAGCAGTCGCCAGATTTCCCGGCAAAATCAGTGATTTGTCTGGCCAGGCAATAATTGCCAGCATTTTTCTGTTGAGTGAAATGGCCGGATTTGTTAAATCCCATCATCCATATCTCGTGTCGCGGGCTGAACTCCGCCGGATGATCGCTGATGATCGTAAACCATTTGTCCACAAATCTGACTGGGGGAGCCGCGCTTGCTGCGCGGCGCTTGCACGATTCGTTGCTGGATGCAGGGCAGGGGAGTCGTTTTCATTTCAGTCGAAAGTGGCAGGGTTTGACGCTCGATGATTCGTATTCCATGTTGCCGTGGGGAAGATCGCCGGTTACCGGCTGGCGTCAATTCTTTGCCAAGTTATATCAATCGCGGCGGCGGATTTCCCTGAAAATCAAACAGCGTCGGGCGCTTCCTGCTCGAGTGAAGCGTTCCGAATATTTCAGCTTCTCTCAGCGCATTCCGGAAACGCCATTTCCGTTCGCTGCCTGCGGCGATCAACTTCTGCATTTGCATTGGGTCGCAAACCTGTTTGATTACACTTCTTTCTTTTCGAGCATTCCGGACGAGTTGCCGATTGTCTGGACGTTGCACGACATGAATGCCTTTACTGGCGGCTGTCACTACGCCGGTGATTGTGAGAAATACGTTAGCGGTTGCAAGAACTGTCCACAGTTGGCGATTCCTGGAGAACGAGACCTCGCGCAACGCGCGTTTCGGTCGAAGCAGCTCGCGTTCGCTGGAAAGAACCTGCACATCGTCGCGCCCAGCCGCTGGATCGAAAACGAAGCGCGTCGCAGCGAATTACTGAAGGGCTGCCGCAGTATTCAAACCATTCATCATGGGCTGGATACAAAGAAATTCGCGCCAGCCGATAAGCTACAGGCGCGGCGTCAGTTGGGCTTGCCGCCCGACGCGGTCGTGATCGCGTTTGGAGCGGACGCGATCCACCATCGCCGCAAAGGGCTGCGGCATTTCCTCGACGCGCTCGCCCACATTCCGCACGAGGGCATTGTGGGTCTGTATTTCGGCAACGGTGATTTGCCGAAGCTTGAGATAGGGCTGCCGACCATGCGCGGGATTGGATTTGTTGCAGGACACCCAGCAGCTGGCGGCGGCCTATTCGGCAGCTGACCTGTTTGTCATCCCGTCGCTGCAAGAGACATTCGGTCTGTCGGGCCTCGAAGCGATGGCCTGTGGCACGCCCGTGGTCGGATTTGCCGCCGGAGGCATCACCGATTACGTGCGTCCGGGTGAAACGGGTTTGCTCGCCAAAGTAGGTGATTCGCCGGATTTGGCCGCAAAGATCCAGTGGATGCTGGACCATCCCGGCGACCGCGAACAAATGGGGAAACAGGCCCGCAGCATGGTTGAAACGGAATTTAATCAGATTACACAGACGCAGCTTCATATCGAACTGTATCGTTCCCTGTTGGGCGATGCCGAGCGCCAATCGTCCGCCAACCGCGCGGCTGCCTGATCGGCTGACCCATTGAACGAAAAGCAAGATGCAAATCGTCGAATTTCAAACCGAGTTGTTTTGCGAAGAACTGGTGCCGGCTGAGGAAACCGCGTATCGGCTGCTGAAACAATCTCCGCCGCGTTCCAATGCTGCTTATGTGGCAGTTCCCTGGACGGTGTTGCTGAATTGATACAAGAAGAAAAAGATCCCCATCCGCGGCCTGCAGGTACAGCGCGGCGTAACGGTTTGCCAGCACATTCGCTTTCGCGAGATCATTCCGATCTGTTTACGTATCGGAGTCGAAACCCTGTTCACGCCCCATGCCGAATACGGGCAGCACGTGCTCGATTCCTGGGTCAGCAACTTGCTCGATCGATTTGCCGGTTTGCGACACCGAGTGCGTCCGCGGATCGAAGCGGCCCGACGATTCCAGGTCCTGCCTTGTCCTCATTTCGCGATTCACGGCGCGGCGCCTGCTGAAAAAGACATCTGGTTTTCCTTCATTGGATTCAACACACACTTCACCCGCGAACAGTTGTTTGCATTGCCGGTGCCTGATCATTGCGTCATCAAGGAGCGAAAGGAGTGGCACTTTCAAACCGATCCCGGGCTGCGACCGCGAGAAAAACAGGAATACCAGGAGATTCTGGCGCGTTCGCGGTTTTCGATTTGTCCCCGTGGAACCGGACCCGGCACGCTCAGATTTTGGGAATCGCTGCAAGCCGGTGCGATTCCGGTCCTGATTTCCGATGCCCTGCGTTTGCCAAACTGCTTTGATTGGCAATCTTGTATGATCCGGGTCGCCGAGCGTGATACCCAGCTCGATTCAGCAAATTCTGGCCCAAATTTCGCCAACTCGCGAGCAACAGTTGCGCCACAGATGTCTGCAAGCCAGCCGCCAGTATGCCGGTGAGAACTTTGTCAGTTGCATCCGTCGGCATGTTGAACGTGAACGGGCGGCCGCCTGATGAACACCCGTCACGCTCCCCGAGCCAACTTGCTTCGCCGGTTTCGACCGTGGCTCAAGACGCGCCGGCGCCGCAACCGCCTGATGCGACTCGCGAAAACGTCGCCGCGAAGAATCGTGTTGGGGGCCGCGCATAAACGATTGCCGGGTTGGATCGCTACGGACATTTACGAACTCAACATCTTGAACGACGATGATTGGAAAAGGTACTTTGCCGGGAACTCGATCGATGCATTGTTGGCCGAGCATGTTTGGGAGCATCTGACGCTCGAGCAGGGGCACGCCGCGGCGGCCTTGTGTTTTCGATTCCTGCGCCCGGTGGATATCTGCGCGTGGCGGTTCCCGATGGATTGCATCCTGATCCCAGCTACAACGATTGGGTGCGGCCGGGCGGTTCGGGTCCGGGCGCCGAAGATCACAAATGTCTATTCACCTACAAAACGTTTTCAAAATTGTTTGCTGACGTGGGATTCGATGTGAACCTGCTCGAGTATTTCGACGAAACGAGGGAATTCCATCGCCTTGATTGGAGCCCGGCTGATGGCATGATCGATCGTTCGCGGCAGTTTGATCCGCGCAATGATGGAGCGAAGTTGAAATATACGTCCATCATTCTGGACGCTGTTAAACCCGCACGGCAGGTTGAAAAGTGTTTTCGGGTTGCCTGATTTTTACGCTAAATACACGCGGGCTCGCAAATTTGCGATGAGCCGGGTGGCCGTTTCGTATCAGAGGATTCCTGCGGCCGACAAGTTCATCTCTCGCGCTGATTAATGCCGCTTGAAGTTTGCCAACACGTTAACGTTCTGGTTCTTGCTGACCCAGGACGAACTTCACGGCGCGGCAGAGCATTTCCGTGCAATCAGGCGGCAATTCGTGTCCCGTTTGCGACAGTTCGTCATACTGCAAAATCACCTGCGCAGCGCGGAGTTGTTCCATCAGTTCCTGGCTTCTTGGCAATAGCGGATCCAGTTTTCCGGCCGCGATGAAGACTCGAACCGGCCGTTTGCGGGCAACCGCTTTCCAATGATCCACTCCCTGCGGCTGGTGGAGTCCACAAATCGCGATCGCGCCACAGTAAGTTTCCGGATGAGTGCCAAGCAGGTGCAGCGCCACACCACCCCCCTGGGAAAAGCCGGCCAAGAATATCCGGTTCCGATCGATTTTGAATTCACTCGTCGCACGTGTCACGGCATCAGCGATTCGTTGGTCCGCTGCGGCAAGCTCGAAATAGTCGGCGGCCTTTGAGTCTTTTGCGCCGGATCTTTGCCAGCCGTAAACCATGGGGCCAACTTTTGTCACGCCTCGCGGCGCCACGAGAACCGCGCCCAGTTCGTCCGAAACCGACATCCAGTAGGGCACTTCGGATCGCGGACCGGCACCGAGTCCGTGAAGCAACACGATCAGCGGCGCTGGCTTGGCGGTGTCCACCGATTTTCCGCTGTAAATGACAAGCGTCTCGTTCTGGCAAGCCTCCGCGTCCTTGAGAATGCGTGAAAATCGGGCGTCGTTTCGCAGGCTACTAAGGTCCTCGGCCTGTTCGATCCTTTGCGAGTCGTCCCAGCCATTGCGAATCGAAGCTGCCAGCGCGGCAAAGGCCTTGTCGGTTTCCCCCAGGCGCGCGAAACAGCGGGCAAGCTGAAATTGGGTGCTTGGTTCGAAGGGCAACAGTTCGGCGACTTTTTCGAAGAAGCCGGCGGCCGTCGCGTAGTCGTTGTCGGCGAAAGCCTGCTGTGCCTGTTCCCAGTTGGCCTGATACGCTTGAAATGCTGCGCTCTCGTCCGCAGACGCGGAACCGAGAAACCAGGTCACCGCCGCCAGCATCGTGCAACCGACCCGGTAGCACCAATTCTCACCGCGTTGTGCCAATTCAGCCCGCGTGTTTCGTGACATTTCGTGGTTTCTTACTCCGCGCTAATTGCCAGGCTTTCGCTGTGGCTGCTGTATTCGGGGGCGTACATGCACTCGATTTCCGCGAAACCGGTTTGATAGGCACCCCGCAGTTGGACGCGCGTTGAATACTCGAAAACGTAAGTCCCGCGTGGCAAGTAGTCAATGAAAAAGTGGCTGGCCGTGTCCCGCGTCGATTGATAATACGCCAATCCGTCCTGGTAACGGTACTGTGACAGAACATCGACCGGCTCGGTACCGCTGCCGCGATAATCTTTCATATGCACAAACTCCATGTCACGATCGACTCGCAGTTCGATCCGCACCACCAGCTCGTCACCCACCGCGACAGGATTGTCACCGACGGCAACGAGCGTCGGGCCTTCGTTCGTGTTCTTCTTGACATACAACGATTTTTTGAGCTGCAGCGGCGTTCCTTCGTACGCGGTTACCTTGCTCATGTCTTCCAGGTACTGCCAGTGGACACTCCCCCAGGCAATCCCGGGGTTGGGGTTGATGACCGTGATCTGTGCCATCTCGGGTTTTATCTCGGCGGCAGGATAACGATGGCGATAGTAGCCGGTTCCCGCTTCGACCTGGTCGTGTTCTACCGCGATTCCGCCAAGTTTGACCTCGACCAGTTGGTCCGACGCCAGCCAGTTTCGCCCGCGGCCAAGCAGCGCGTAAACGGCGTCGGCGGTGGCCTTGGTTGTCTTCCAGTCTTGCGTCTGTTTTTGTTTGACCAGCCAGATTTGCAGTTCTTCGACGGCTGCAGCATCGGCGGCGACTTCGTCGAAGACCTCGATCATCAGCGCCTGCGATTCGATGGGGGCTCGGTACCACCACCAATGTTCTTCGCCTTCCCGCCAGTGCATTCCCATTTCATCATCCTGCAAACTTCGTTCACGCAGCGATTTGACGATGTCGGCGGGCGTATTCAAATCGCCAAAACGTTTGAGCGCAATGGCGACGTGACCTTGCGGCATCCGGTCGTTGAGTTTGGGCCAGTATTGTTTGGCCTGTCCAAGAAAATAATCCACCGCAGTTTTGGCCGACGCGTCAATCGGCTGGTCTTTGAGAAAGAAACTTCGCCCGTACAGGTAGAAGCAAACCGTGGGCGAAAGATTGTTCGCTTTCAGATCGCCGTGGTTAACGATCCACTGGTATTTCTCGTTGATCCATTGATCCAGCTGAGCCAGTGACTCTGATTGCGGGGTTGATATCAACGTCCACACCCAAATGCCGCAGACGACCAAACCCGGTTGTAATGTACAGCGTGATAAATTCGTTCGAGCGACCGCCGGGGAACCAGGACCAGGTTCCGTCGACGAGTTGATTCGCCGCCAGTTTCTGCAGAGCGGCGCGAATCTCGCTGTTCATCCGGTTGTCTTCAAACAGGTTGCCGACATTGCGGCGGGCCTGGCTCTCCTGTTTCGCTTCCAGCAACCAGGGAGTTTCCTGGATCATCAGCGACTTCAGGTCCTCATTTTTCTCGAGCGGACTGTCGAGCGCGTCGGTCCCGCGCCATTGTTCGAAGATCCGTTTGATCTTGGGATCACTGTTGGCGATGTGTTGGGCCAGGGCGTTGGCATACAACCGATTGAACGTCTGCTCATTGCATTCGTGCGGAAACTCCATCAGGTAGGGCAGGGCGAGGACCGCGTACCAGGCCGGATTGCTGGTGACCTGGACCGTCAGACTTTCCTGGACCAACGAATCGGACTTGACCGCTTCGGCCATTCGTTTGAAATCAAATTCGCGAGTCTGATTGCCGCGAATCGGCAGCGGCAGCGATTCCTTGACAAGCACGCGTTTGCTGAGAACCGGCAGAAACGCTTCCTCGCCGTCCGAAAGTCGGTCCGTGGCTCCGACGACTTTGTAAGTCAGGATTCGGGCGCCGTCGGGAACCGTCAGCTTCCAGGAAATCGTCTGCGACTGTCCTGACGGAATCTCAAATTTCTGATCGGTCGTTGTATTGCCGAACTGTGCATCCAGCGAACTCGAATTCGCGGCATCGGAAAGCGTGAGCCGCGCCGTGCCGGTTTGCATCGTCGCCGATTGGTTCATCACTTTGGCAGTAAATTCGACAACGTCCCCTTCGCGGAGGAAGCGCGGCGCGTTCGGTTGAACCATCAGGTCTTTTTTTGTTACGACTTTATCGGTGATCAAACCGGCGCGCAGGTTCGCATCGTGGGCAAACCCGAGGAACTTCCATTCCGTGAGGGCTTCGGGCATGGTGAACTTGATCGTCACCTTGCCGTCTTGTTCGGCAATCAAATTCGGAAAGAAGAATGCGGTTTCGTTCAAGTTCTTGCGGGCAGTGACTTGGCTGAGATCGGGCCCTGGAGGCTGTCGCTTGGTCTAGTTTTCCGCCAGATACGGGCTCGAAGCTGTCCTTTTCCACCAGGCCCATTTCGTCGGCGACGGCCGTTTCGGCGGCAGGCGCCGCAGCGGCGTTGCCCTCGGCTTTTGAAAAGAAGCTCATCTCGCCCCTCGCCATTCTCCCACTGACGCGGCCATAGCCTGCGAACTGGTTCACAACATCGTCGGCGTAGTGCCGGTAAATCCAGGTCTCGTTCTGATAGTCTTGTCGCCAATTCCAGGCCAGGTAATTCAACGACTTAAGCCGATTTTCGAACGAGTAGCCCAGGCGGGAATTGTCCATGCGAAAGACATTGAATCCATTCGGCCAATTGTGCGGCAAAAACGCATCGAGTGATGCGTCGTACAACGAAGCGACCATTTCCATCGCTTGCTCGGCAGCATCGGGGCCGGAAATCGACAGCGTCCACTCTTCCTTCGCGCCGGGCTCGAGTTTCGAGACAAAATGCTCCCATTTGATTTTCAGCTGCTTGTTGCTCCAGGGAACGTCGACCCGAACGCTGTTCAAATACGCGCGATTTTCTTCAACATGGCTGACGTGGACCGTGAAGCCACCTCGCATCGACTCGGATACGGGAACGCGAATGATTTGTTGGGTCCTCGCTGCATCGGTCCAGTAAGCTTCGATAATTTTTCCGCGATGCTCGACTTCGACATAAGCTTGTCCGGCATCATAACCGGTTCCCCACAACGCCGTGAATTCTTCGCCGACTTCCACGCTGGATTTTTCCGAACGAAGAACATCAGGGAGTTTGATCGCGAAGCGGTCTGCATCGGGATCGAGTACCTGCACAACTTTTTCGTCACGAACAGAACTGCCAAATCGATCCTGTGACTCGACGACGACTTTGTAAGGCCCCCGCGCCCAATTCGATTTCCTCGGTGGCGTTACCTTCGGCATCCGTCGTTATCTTTTTTGGAAGCAACTTCTTCGCCAGCTCGGCCACGTGTTGATATCCGACCAGTCCGGTGGCACGTCGGGCAGCTTTTCAAGGTTGGGATTTGGTCGGAAGTAGTACCAACGTGGACTCAGTTTGGCCCGTTGCACCTTCTCGGGCGATTTCAAACGGTAGACCTTGATCGTGGCGTCAACGGTTTGCGGCTGACCATCCAGCGTCGTGGTAGCGACCTTGACTGGGACAGGTTTCGCCGTTGTTTGCCATTCTTCGAAAGCAACCGTGGCATTCAAGGCCGTATATCCGACATTGATAGTGACTGAATTGCTGCGCGTTTCGCCGGTTGAGTCGGTCACATCGGCATAAATTGTATAGCTGAATTTGGGCTCGCTGAGTTTGGGAATCGTGCGATCGGGAACTGCCGAAAATTCGACTTCAAAACTCCCGTCCATCTTGGTTGTCGTCGTTCCATGCGAGATTTCCTGAGCCTGGGTATTGATGGGCCACCACCAACAACGCCAAGCCCACCATGGGGCAAGTTCCACTCCGCGCACAACGCGGTACGAAACGCTGGCTCCGTCGATGGGGGCGGAAGTGTACGACGTTGCCACGCCGGTAACATTGACCGTGTCGTCCAGTCGGGCTGCGGTTTTCGGCGCGTTGACCTCGACGAAGAATTTTGGCCGCTTGTATTCCTCGACATTGAATGACGTCGCACCGCCCGCTCCCGACGTTACTCGGATCGACATGGTGCCCGTCCCTCGATCGCGGGGCGCCGTGAAGCTGCCGCTGATCGAGCCAAAGCGATTCGACACCAGTTTCAATTCTTCGACCTGTTGATTGTTGTAATCGAACAGGGCGACGGTGATGGTTCGGTCCGGGATGACTTGATAAGTATCCGTTGTCTGTTTTTGGTCGACCACGACACCTTTGAACTGGATGGTTTGGCCGGGTCGATAAATGGAGCGGTCGGTAAAGAAGACGGTCAATTGCTGATCGGATTCCCAGCTGCCGCCCCCATAGGAATAGGCTCCATCCGCTGACGCGAGCGATTGATTGTCGTGTTTCGCCCGCACCATGTAGCGGAATTGTTGGTCAAGTTTTTTGGAATAGATTCCGTTTTGGTCCGTGACCAAGGTCTCTTTGAGCGTGAATTTTTCCCGCCGTTGACGTTGTTCGACGACCCACAATTCGACCTGTGCACCGGCGATTGGCTTGCCGCTGAGCGCGTCGAGGACCATTCCTTCGACGGTTTGGTCGTAGCGGTTTCGTTGAATCAGCGCGAGTGAGCTGACCCACACTTCGCAAAACGAAATCTGGTTGTCGTCCTGGGCAAAATCCTCGCGATGACTGGAAATCAAATAATAGGAACCGGGGCCAAGGTCCTCGGGAACGGTGATATTCTCAACACGTTGGCGATAGTCGGCGGTGCGGGGAAGGTTCGCTGACCATTGGCGGGTCGGCTGGTCGCGTAACAACTTTTCGCGAGCAGCTTGGTCAAGGCTTTCGGGCGACCAGCTGGCGGAAGTTGCCCATGCGGCAAAGTCAAACGGAACCAGGCGGAAGAAGACTTTGTCGACGTTGCGATAAGTCACGTCGACCGTGGGCCATGGCTGGTTCCAAACTCGCTCGGTCGTGATGGAGGCTGATTTCGCTTCGATTTGCGCGATAATATTGCGGCACCGATTGGCCAGGGGGCCCTTGTCGTTTCGTGCCAAGGCCTGCTGGCAGACTTCGCGTGCTTCAACAGCTTTGTCTTGCGAGTTCAACAGATTTGCCAGCGCAGCCGAGGCAGCACATCCCAGTTCATGGTCGCCCACCATGGCAATGTATCGTTCCAGGGCCGCCGCATAACGTGCATCTTTTTCGGGACCGTAGGCCTCGTCGTGACCATAGCCTAATCGCTGCAAGTCGAGATCCCACCGCGCGGCAGGGTCGTCATCGTCGCGGTGAAACTCCATCAGGTCTTGAAAGAGCCGCAGCGCCTTAACGATGGGCGACGTGTTGTTCTCGGGAAGTTGCCAGGCGAGGAAATTCTGTGTTGAACCAAACACGGCCGTTTCTGCCGACAAATCGAACGCGTCTTGCGGACGAATGCGTTGTTCGGCCAATTGATAAAATGTAAGCGCCTCTTGGGCCAAAAAGTCGAACATGGTTGGTCGATATTTGTCGGGCACGGTTCCGGCAACCAGCAGCTGAGAGTACGTTTCGACCGGGATTTTCTGGAGTGCGTCGCGCTCAGCCAGCGCGGCGATAAACAACTTTTCCGACTCGGCCAGGATTCGTTTCAGATCCCAGGTTTCAAAATCGTCCCCGGGGGCTTGAGCCGTTTGGGTACGTTGCTGGAACTGCCAGCGATTCTGCTGGTAGTAGTTCCAATACCAGTTCGCCAGGATGGCCTTGAGCACCGGTTGCATTTCGGCGGGATACTGAGGCAGGTCGGCTTGCAGCAACTTGATCGCAACCGCTTGGCTTCCCCCTTCGATTTGCATCGTGGTCTGATACTTTCGACAAACGGCCCGAATTGCCTCGTCAAAGGCTTCGTCGGTTTTCGCGGACGCGATGATTTTGTCGAGCTGCTCAATTGCCGTCTTGGGGAGGGCCTGCTGCATCGCTTCGTCGACTTTTTTCCACATGACTTTCCGATCCTGTTCCTCATGAGTGGTGGCTGCAATTCTGGCTGCCGCGAGCGAGACGCAACAGGCGATGGTGATTATTACGAGCACGAATTTCGACGAAGTCATCTGCCGCTTCCTGTTTTAGAACGCGATTTCCCACGAATACCTGTTGGACAGTCTAGCGGATACTGGAGTTCCCCACAAAATGCCAATTAACAAGCTGTAACATACGGGGTCGGGAGGGTCGGGAGTCTTTTTGACAAAGCCGCTTATTGCTGGACAATGCGTCCTCAAAAAGACTCCCGCCCCCCTCAGTAACGATTTGCCAGCTGCATCCTCTTGTTCGCTTTTACCCTTGGCAACCGCACAAGTGGCGTAACAAGACTTGATCGCGTGTTCACCGATCCTGGCCTATATTCCAGTTGTCGTACACAAACGATTGTGCCACTTGTCTCGAAATACACATGTCGCCCGTAACCTGGGCCTTTCCACCAAACTGCCGTTGAGGATTTATCATGATTCGTCGTTTGCTTTCCGCCGTCGTGGCGACGCTGCCGGCCATGCTATTTGCAACCGTCGTTTTTATGACATTTGAGCAAGACGCTTACTACACGCGCCCGTGGCAAATCGCGTCAATGGTGTTTTTGGTGGCGAGTTTCCTGTTGGGCCTGAAATTCGTAGCAAGATCAGCGAGTGAACTTGATTCGATTTCTGCTGTTCGTTTTCGGCTGATTGCTGGCCCTTTCCTCGCCTGGGTATTGGCCGTGGCGATATTGTTCGGCCTGAGTTTCACGCCGCTGGTGCTGGGACAGGACAACGGTGATGGCTCCAATGGCTACGCGGAATGTCTGTTCTTTGCGGTCCTGTCCTCCTTCCTCTATTCGGGCTTTGTGATGTTGACCATCATCGTCAACTCGCTGTTGCCAGCGCGATTTCTGCGCGGCGTACATCGAACAAAGTAGGGCCGGTTCCTACCGGCCGCGCAGTTAATGTTGTACGCGGGAACCGATTCCCACACGCCTTTGAGCGTCACGGCTGGCGGCACATTCAAAGCCCGGCAAACAGGTAGTTGCCTCGCGGGGTCAGGACCACGCCGCCGCCTCGGGCAGCGGCAGCGTCGAGCGCGCTGAACGGCGGCTGGATCATCGGTCCGGCCATCGCCCACAGCACCGAAATCTTTGCAATTGAGTGGGCCGTCCGCACCGGCAGCCGAATGGAGCAAGCAGATTGAGAGGACGAGCAGACGATATCGGATCATCTCGGATGAATTTCGGTAAAGAGTGAAGATGTCAAAACCACTACGTCATCGAGGGCAAAGTATTTCCAGTTGTCAGGCGCAAGCGGATCGACTTCGATCACATCGTCGCCGCGAGGCTTGAGTCCGACCAATCCGGTAATGACCAGATCGCAATATCCCGAATGAAAATAATGTTCGCTATGGTTGTACGTGTCGTGACCTGCGAACGATCCGGTATCGGGGTGCAAAGCTTCGGCGAGATATGGCTTACCGTCTTTGCGGTGGCTGCGCGTGTAGATACCGAGCAGCCGGTTATAGTCGGTTTTCGTAACGACTTGCTGTTCGTAGTTCTGCAGCAAGTTCGCCATCGCCTTGAACACTTGACCATCGAGTATTTCTCGCTTGCGGAGAATGTCATCTCCGCCCGCTGTGCTGGCATTCAGTGCGAAAATTATCACGACCAGGAAAAACCGTAATTTATTCATAGACCGATTATGGGCTTTCGGTTTTAGAGTTTCTTTAAGTGCAACGGCTCCCAGCGTCGCGCAACGCCGACAGATTTCTGCTGTGTGTGAGGATGACGACTTCGTCCTTTTTTCGCAGCTTGCTCTCCTCGTCTGCTAATTGAAACTCGCCCTCGCGATAGAGGCACACAACCTTGGCGTCGGGCGGCAGGTTGAGGTCCGATACGCGGTGAACCGACTCGTCTTCGACCAGGAATGCAAAGAACCTCGCTTCATTTTTGATGGCCGTGGACAATTCCAGGATGTTCAGGCCTTGGGCCATGTCGGCCAGATAGCGGCTGATCGTCAGCGATGGGATGATCGTGTCCTGGAGTCCGAGTTCCTGGCAGATGGTCTCAAGTTCCGGGTCTTCGATTCGTGTGACAACACGCGGAAAGCCCAATGATCGACCGACGAGGCTCGCGATCATGTTGGTGTGATCGTCGTCGGTCAGGCAGAACAGCAAGTCCGTCTGTTTGGGTCCGGCCTCACGCATTACCGCCGGCTTGCTGCCGTCACCCTGCAGGAAACCGCAGTCCATGGTTGGCTGCAAGTCAGCGATAACTTGTCGGTCTGGCTCGATGATGACTACGTCGTGATCCGAGTCCAGCAACAACTGGGCGGTTCGGCGCGTTAGCTCACTTGTTCCGACAAAGACAATTCGCATGATCAATCGGCCCGCTTTCCAAACCAGGTGGCCCGGTGCAGCACTACCAGCCACGCAAACACTTCAAGTCTGCCCATCAACATATCAACACATAAGACGATTTTCAGCAGGGCAGGCAAATCCAGCCGGCAAATGCCCGTCGAAAGTCCAACGGTTCCGGTTGCCGAAACAACGTCAAATAGCGAATTCAGCGGATCAGGCCCGTTGTTGTACAAGCGGATGTTGCTTCAAAAAACGCGTCGATGGGACTCAAGCCAACTACCATGAACGGAAATGCCATGGCGAATGAAATCAGCAGGAATGCCAGTGCGGCCAGTACGAAAGCCTCGTTTAATTGCAGGCTGGTGGGACGGGGAAGGCGGTTGAGCGTCCAGCCAACGATTGCGAACAAGCCGGCGGCCGCGGCGTAAGCGCATGCTGAGCGAAATTCGCCGCAGAATAATCCGACGATGATGGGTGGGACAGTTAACAAGGCGAGAACCAGTAAGAGTTGGCCGCAGAGTTGCAACAGTACAACCGGTCGCACAGCGTAACTTAAGGTTGATTCCTGTTTACCCATCTTTCAATCCGGCTCACGACGTCAGTAATCGGGGCGACTGATTGTTACACGCTCAACGTTCCCAGATATTCTTGTCCTTAAAACTGTACCGTGAAAACTCGATTCGGAAACAATCAATTAGTGGATCCCGAATTGAGATTCGTCCGTAGTAAGCAGCGCTTACGATTTCATGCACCTAAGACTATCGGTCGACGCCCACATGCACCACGGGTCGGGGCCAACATCCTGTGCGCGGAATAGCACAGTTGTCGCTGCGTTTGCGCACAACCGTCTAACGTGAATCTCGACTATTGACAATTCGACCGCTTTTCAATCCCTAGGCACAGCAGTTGCTGTCAAATCCTTTGGCATCGTTTGAAGACCGTAAGTGCTTCATCAGCGAGAGTCTTTCCATGCACCAAGTTTCTGGAAGCCTGAGGCGATGAAACATCTTCCGATATTTGTGATCAGCGCGATCTTGTCTTTGGTGATCCGTTTGGAACCTCCCGGATTGACATTTGGTCAAATCTGGTCGGACCATATTGAACGCTCACTGGCACGTCAACTGTTGCCCGATTCTGAACATGATATCAACAACGGTTTCTTTATTATTCCGTCTGCCGAGCATGGCAACGTTGACCCGCGAAGCGGACAGTTGGAACTAACAGTCGTCGACTTGGAGTGCAGGGCCGGCCCAATCTCGTTGGCGATCGAGCGATCGCTTGGCCCCAAACCAGGTATCGAGGGTGAGACGGCAGGGCACCGTTGGAGATTTGGTTGGGATATCGTTTTGCATCAGATGGATTCCCTCGTCGTTATTGACGAGCCACCGGGTACGACGATCTTCACAAAAAAATCTCCGGATTCTCCGTTTCTAAGTGCAACGGGGGACAGGTTGATGATTGCCGACCATTCGTATCAACGAATTAAACGAGACGGAACCACGGATCACTTCGATAATCAGGGCCGACTGGTTTCGAGAGAAATTCGTGGGGGGCACAAAATCAGCCTTCAATACGATAAGTCGGGTGATTTGACTCGGATCGAAGGGCCCTACAAGGCGTATCTTCAATTGGCGTCCGACAAGTACGGGCGGCTGATGCGGGTATGGTGTTCGACGGGTGACGTCGTGGAATATTACTACTCCGGCGACTTGGAACATGAGCTTACAGCGGTGGCAGTACGTCGGCGGAAAATTGTTGGATACGAATATGATTCGGCGCATCTTCTCGCAAAAATCGTTGATCCGATTACCGGTCCGTTAAGTTATTCCTACGACGGGCGAGGACGGGTGGTCAGACGCGTTTATGCCGATGGCTTGGACGAGCGATGGCAATATGATGACGCAAATCAATCCGCCAAATACGTCAATCTAGACGGCGCCGAGACAACGTTTCGCTTCAGTTCGGATTATCGGAAACAATGGATTACAAACGCCTTGGGCGGGATCACGTTGAATGAATTCGACGACGCAGGTCGGCTCGCCCAGACTACACGTCCCTCTGGGCAGATTACCAAATATGATTATGATTCGCTGAAGCGTCTGGCCGCTATCTCAACGCCACAGGCTGGTCCTATTCGGTTTACCTACCAATCCAACCAGGAATCGGGACCGCAAGCCATCTCGGCGATCATTGAGGACGGTCAGTCGGCACTTAAAGCGGAGTATTTTCCCGATGGGTTGCCTAAGTCGTTTGAATCCGGCGGTCAAGAAAGATTTGAATTGGCTTATGACGGTCGCGGTCGTCTGGAAAAGATCATTGATCAAGGCGGCAATGTTTCGCAATTTGCTTATGACGAATCCGGCAATTTGATTCGCGTGATTGACCCGCTGGGTAAGTCCACGAATCGAGAGTTCGATCCGCAAGGCCGGTTGGTCGCGGAAACCGATGCGTTGGGCGCAACGACGCGTCGAACCTACACGTCGGCGGGTTTGGTCGCCACGGTAACCGACCCGCTCGGGGCCGAAACTTCGTATCAATACGACGGACGACACATGTTGATCCAGGATCCCTTGGGACGTGAAACCCGGCTTGAATTGACTGCCTTGGGACGATTGAAACGAGTCACCAATCCAGCTGGTGAAACGATTCAGTTCGATCACGATGCGTTGGGAAATGTCCAAAAAATCACGAATCCTCTCGGAGGTTTTATCAATCAAACTTATGACGCGGATGGCAACGTCACCAAGATTTCGACCTCAAGCGGCGGCCAGATCAAGTACGAGTATTCAGAAGCAGGAATGCTAGTTCGGGAGACCGATGCTGCAAACAGGATCACAACTTATGAATATGAAAAGCATCGCCTCTTGTCGAAGACAACTCCTGATGGTACGCAAACAGAATATGTGTCAACACCCAGAGGACCAGCAGTCGGCCGAGTCATTTCTCCGGATGGTCGGGACACACGCTATCAATATGACGATCGCGGCAATTTGATTCGTGTAACCGAAGGCGGCCGGGAAGTCATCCGCTATGAGTATGACGTCTTAAATCAATGCACTCGTCAAACGTACGGCAGCGGCTGGGAGATTTCATATCGTTATGATGCAGTAGGAAACCTAGTTCAGTGGCAGGATAACCTCGATGCAGGCGAGCAATACAACTATGATGCCGTGGGTCGTTTGGTTGAGATTAAACGCCGCGACGGGTCCACGTATAAATACGAATACGACCAGGCTGGCAATCGTCGAGCAATCGAGGACGGAAAGGGCAACGTCACCCAATTTGACTTCAACCTGGCTGGCGAACTGACGAACGTCATCGCCCCCAACGGTGATCAAGCCCGATTCCTATTTGACACGGCAGGTCGATTGGCCAGCGTTCAACACCCCCGTGGTGTGCAAACGAGATTCGCCTATAACGGGCTTGGCAGAGAAACTGAGTTGACAAACCCGTCCGGCGCTAAACGGGTGTCGGAGTACGATACCGCCGGGCGCCTGATTCAAACGACCGATGGCAAAGGCCAGGTTACCAAATTTGAATATGCTATTGACGGTCAATTGAGTCGAAAAATTCTCGCCGACGGGGCGAGCATAAAGTATGAGTATGACCAGCAGGGGCGACTGTTGCGCGTTGACGACGGAGCCTTTCCTGTGGGATATCAGTATTCCCCAGTCGGCCAGCTTACTTGCATCGAGTATCCGGCAATCAATGCACAAATTGAAGTACGATTACGATGCTGCAAATGGCCAAATTTCAAAGTTCACCGACTCGGAGGGAAATGAATTTCAATACCACTACGACCGTTTACGTCGCCTTGCCAACATCAACTACGGCGGCAGCAACGACGAGCAAGTAAAGTCCCTTGAGTTCCGGTATGACGCCAAAAATCGAGTAATTGCCATCCACTATCCCAATGGATTACACGGCAAATGGACGTTTGACATGTTTGATCGTCCCACGTCCGTCGCCTATCTGGATCCTGCTGGGAATCCGGTATTCGGACGGCGTTATCGATACGACGCGACAGGTTTCTTGACTGAAGTATCCAGTGGGGATGCGAGCACAAAAGCATATCGGTACGATGCGTCGGGGCAACTCGTATCCGAAATTTCAGGCGTGGGCGAGGAAATTCGATACGCTTATCTGCCCGGCGGCGATCGCGGCATGATTTCCCGCGAAAACAACTCAGAACGATACCGATATGATAATTCCGGCCTGTTATCAGCTGCCGGTGACGCGCAATTCGAATACGACGCAAACGGCAATCTGATCGAGCGTCGGTCGCGACAGGGAACAACTCGGTATCGCTACGACGTTCAGGATCAATTGGTCAACGTTGAATTGCCAAGCGGCGAAAACGTAAGTTATGGTTACGCGGCCAACGGTAGCAGGGTTTGGAAACGTAACTCGCAAGGTCTGACTTAGCTATTTCAATGCCCGCGACGCACGACTGAGGGCGGAAGCCTACGACCGCTGGAAGAATTGGGAAAAAACAACGCCCAAGAACTTCGATTACGTTCAATTTTCTTCACCGGTTGATCGAATTACGAATCAGTTGAATATTGAAGTTCGCACGTTCGTAATCGAACGAAACGAAATCCTCAAGGTGTGCGCGGACGCAAGACCCTTCATTGACCAGGCTGAGGCTGCGGCTGCGCGGGCAGAGAAATGTCTGGCGGATATCAAAAGTATCCCGGTTGGCGATGAGGACTATCAGGAACTCCAGACGCGAATCCGGCAAGCTGCGGAACGTGCCCAACAGTATCGACAGAACGTCGAGTCGACGCTGGCGGAGGCCGATTTGATCGCGGCCAAGATTGAATCGGATGCGCAGGCGGACAGGGCACTGGGCCTGTACACCAAGGCACAACGGTCTGTTGCCGCCGCGGAACAGGAAGCAAATGCCGCAACGGCCAACCAGGTCAAGCTTAATCGCGTCGCCGCGGCTGCGAAAAAAGCCAACGCCCTGCTCAACCAAATCCGCGCCGAGGTTGACATCGCCGCGAGATGCGAGCGGCAAGTTTCAGGACTCTATCATCGCGACATTCAATTAACCGGCGCACTTCAGCATCGCGCCGAACAAATGCGACACCGTATCAATTCGATTCGCGCCGCGTTTACTCTTCCTGCCAGCGTGCCGTTTCGCGACGATGCCGAAAGGAAGAAATTTGTGCAAATCGACGTTGAGATTCAACAGAAATTTGTTGCCATTCTTAACCAACTGGATGGAATCGTCGCGCTCCCGGCGATTGGCGACATGCTCAACGAGGTTCAGGCTGCCTTGACCCGGGCACAGCGTGCCTTGCAACAGGCAGAACTCGAAATCAAGTACCCGGCAATCACGATTTCCACAGAAGATAAGTTCGTCGCCCAGGCAGATACCGAAAAAACGCTCGCGCAGCTGCGTTTGAGTGAGAGTGCAGACGTTTTGGAAAAAGTTCGTCTCTGGAAAAGCAGGACGATGAAAGGCGAAGTTAAAGTGCCCGCAATGATTGGTCGCCCGGCCAAGGAAGCCGTCCGGGAATTGACGCAGGCGGGACTGGGAGTCAACGCTCGCGCTGCCGATAGCCTGCCAAATTCGGAGGATCAGCAATTCATCGTCGCTGCCCAAAGCGTGGCCGCGGGAACTTTGGTCAAGCGGGGCACGGTGGTCACGTTAAAAATCTACGGTGAATATGATCCATCACAGTTCATGCCAAACGAAAACAAAATCAAGGTGCCCTCATTGATCGGTCTCAGGCCAAGCGACGCAGTCAAAAGGATTGCCGGCATTCCCAAGCCAAAAGGCAAACCTGGATTGGAACATTCGTTCATCGGCGCGAGCGAGCCACCCCCATCCAGAGAACTGGAGAAGAAGATTGCGGGCCAATCCATTCCCGCCGGTTCAATGGTCGATCCGGGCAGCATGATCACACTTTACGTTTATCCTGAATACAAAGCGGCAGAGACCGCTGACAGCAAACCCAGCAACAAGAAAACACGCCCCTTCAAGCCAGGTGTGACCTACGAATTTCGCGGCCAACTTTCGCCGCAATATCAGAAAGTGTACCAACAAGCGTTGAATGAGTTCCCGTACTTTGCCGCCCTGAATATTCGGCTATCCAGTATCCGCTCGACGCCGATGATTTTGAAAATTCGCGACAACTCCGTCGAAGTTTCGCCCGTGACCCTAACGGCGACCTTTCGTGGTTCGGAGTTAGCAGTGCCTCGAGGCATCGAGAAATGGACTTTCAAGTGTGATCAAATCGAAAGCGACGGTACTTTGCGAGGAACGTTCACGAAACGTGAAACGGGCGAGGCCAGTGCCACATTGGTAACGGACGAAAATTTCCGCTGGCAGGCCACGCTGCAAGACGATGCCTACGAGTTGAGCCTTGTCGCTCCGAAAGTCCCACAGTTGCCGGGTGACCCCGACGCAGATCATCCGTGGGTGAAAAAGTGGACTCCGAGATTTGCCGAAATCCTACCCAGCTGGAAACTGAAACGTGTTCAATAATCAATATCAATCGTTCCATGGTCGCCTGGTAATCGCCCGGAATACCTTTGCCTTCACCGTTGCACTAACATGCTTCTGGCAATCGGCAGTCGTCGTGGCAACCGAAATCGACGGAACAGTGATCGAGGTCCTTGATCGTGGCGTGAGAATCTCTGTGACCGGAGACATGTTGCCGAACACAGGCGAACCCTTAACGATCTATTTTGAAATCCCGGGCGTCGATATCGTGGCAGAGGTCGCTAAGGGTACAGTGCGGGATTTCGATGGCAACGTAGTTATCGCGTCGCTCGCTCCAGATCATGGCCAATTGGCCAGAGGTCAGCTGGTAACGATCAACTCGAAAAATCCTCGAACAAAGCAGCCAGCCAATGAAATCGCCAAGCCGAGCGAATTGGCCGGCGAAGCATTTGAGCGGGGAAAACGACTCCTGAAAGCCAAACAATTTGATCAAGCAATTGCAGCCTTTACGGAGGCCATCGAATTGGATCCCGGTTTTACAGAAGCGTTCGACAATCGTGGCAATGCCAAGGAACGTCGGGGCCAACCACATGAAGCAATTCTCGATTATGAACAAGCTATCAGAATTAACCCCAGCTATTCATACGCCTATTACAACCGGGGAGTCGTCTACGACCGACTGGGCAAGGCGAACGCGGCACTCGCGGATTACAACCGGACGATTCAGCTAAACCGAGAATTTGCTTGGCCCTACAACAATCGAGGCAAGATCCTGGACAGCCAGGGACAAGTTTCCCAGGCGCTCCTGGATTATGATCGCGCGATCACACTGAACCCGAAGTACTGGGAGGCGTTCGTCAACCGTGGCGTGGCACACCGCAAATTAGCTGAATACGACAAAGCGTTTTCTGACTATGGTCACGCGATTCAATTGGAGCCGAATCGTTTCGAAGCGTATTTCAATCGCGGAAATCTGTTCAAGATTACATCACAACTCGACAATGCCGTTGCCGACTATAGCAAGGCGATCCAGTTGAATCCCCAACACCTTGACAGCCGATTCGAGCGCGGACGAATTTTCGGAAAACAGCATCGTTACAACGACGCGATCCACGAATTCAGTGAAATCATTCGGCTCAATCCCAGTTACGCCAAGGCGTACTACTTTCGAGGCTACGCGTACGAGAAAACAGGAAATCGCGAGGCCGCCTCCGCCGATTATTCCCGGGCCAAGCGACTTGGCTACCCACGGTAATCAATCGTTGGTCCAATTTGCACACTCGCGCAATGATGACGTGCGTTCAATCTTCACCGGCAAAGGAAGCGATCAGTCGTATCGAAATTGCCTACTCCAGACAATATAGACTCGTCTTGCCGCGGAGAAATATTTGATTGCCGGCGATCGCCGGAGAAGCGTCGATGGGCTCGGCCAGCTTGTTCGTCGCCAGGATCTTGAATTCGGGACTGTTTGCAATGACCAGCGTGACGCCTTCGCGAGACGTGAAATAAATCCTGCCACCCCCGGCAACCGGCGAGGCATACATGTTTTGCAGACCATCAAGCCGCTGAAGATCGTAAATTCGTTGGCCCGTTTGGGCATCCAGGCAATTGAGAATCGCCTGCAGGTTCTTTGTAAAATACAGCCGCCCGTCGACCAGCAGCGGCGAAGGGACGTAAGGCGTGTCATGCTCGAAACGCCACTTGATGTCTTTATCGGTCGTTTCACCGCTGGCGTCGAGAGAAATCGCAACGGCCGCGTTGCCTTGATAACCGGCCATGCAGATCACGTTGTTGCCGTCGGGAATCGGGCTGGGAATCGCGTTGAGCGTGGTTCCCGGGGACTGCCAGATGATGTTACCAGTATCTAAATCGTAACTGCGCAGTTGATTGGTTCCGTTGGTAATTAATTGGGCCTTGCTGTCATGCTCGACAATCAGCGGGGTGGCCCAAGTGGTCGGTTCGTCCCGCAGCTGCTCCCATTTTGTCTGACCCGTTTTGGCATCGAGTACATAAATTTGGGACTGGTCCTCCTGGTCCCAATTGATGACCAGGCTCGAATCGTGCAACGCCGGAGACACCGCTTCGCCCCAACCGCGGCGGGTTCGCATGTTGCCCAAGTCACGCGACCAGACGATTTTTCCGTCAAACGTCAGACAGTAAATGCCGTACGAACCAAACGAGGCAAAAACATGCTCACCATCGGTGATGGGTGACGACGCCGCGTAAGTCGTCGACGGATGGTGCCCTTCGTGGGGTGCCGCTTCGTGCACCACCGTTTTCCATTTGACTTTTCCAGTTGCCCGCTCGAGATTCCAAACGGTGAACGCAAAAATTCTCGGCGGCGGCTGTGTTTTCGATTCCGGATGCGGAGTCGGCAACTCTTCGGGCACCTTGTCGGTTTCCACCGCCGACAACACGAAAACATTGTCGCCCCAAATAATCGGCGTAGAAGTCCCTTCACCTGCGATGGGAGTCTTCCATTTGACGTTTGTGTCTTCGTCCCAGTTCAGCGGCGGATTGGCTTGCGGGGCAACACCGGTTGCCAGCGGCCCCCGCCATTGATGCCAGTTGGCGAGTTTTTCTGTTTCAAATTGTTGGGCGAAGAGGGCAGGGGAGGACGCGATGAACAAAGCTGCAAATATCAAGGCCAAGAACTTCTTCATCTTACTCTCCAACTTGAACTTCAACTTTGCCTTCGACTTTGACAGGATATTCCTGATCCTGATCAAGTACAGAGCTGACTCCCTGCGTTTATCCTGCCTTCTCGGAATTGCCCCACGACGAGTAAGACAAAGTTCGAAACCAAGATTGAGTTCAGGTTCAATTAGGTTTAAGTTTAAGTTTAAGTTTAAGTTTAAGTTTAGGTTTAGGTTCAAATCAAGCTTACTGCATCGAGTTGGCGGCGGATCATGTCGGAGTACATTCCGTTGCGATGCATCAGCTGCTCGTGGGTGCCCGTTTCTTCGATTTCGCCGTTCTCCATGACGACGATCTGGTCCGCATGTGTAATCGTTGATAACCGATGGGCAATCACAAATGTCGTGCGGTCGCGTAATAGTTCAGTCATTGATTGTTGGATCAACTGTTCGCTTTCCGTATCGAGATTGCTGGTCGCCTCATCGAGGATCAGGATTTGCGGGTTGGCCAACAAGGCGCGGGCGATGGAGAGTCGCTGTCGTTGTCCCCCCGAAAGTTTGACACCCCGCTCGCCGATAATCGAATCATAACCATTTGGCAAATCGACAATGAATTCGTGCGCGTTGGCCTGGATGGCGGCTTGCGTGACTTGTTCGTCCGTCGCGTCACGCAGTGCGTAGGCAATGTTTTCGCGAACTGACCCGTCAAACAAAAAGACTTCCTGTTGGACGACGCCGATCAGTTCCCGGTAGGAATCCAGTTCGTAATCGCGGAGGTCGGTCCCGTTGAGCGTAATTCGACCGCGAACCGGATCATAAAAGCGAGCAACCAGGTCGGTGATCGTGGTCTTGCCGGCTCCGCTGCGCCCGACCAGTGCGACGATATGGCCGCCGGGGACGGTCAAATCGAAGTTCCGAATGACATCCTTGGATTTTGCCTGGGCTTCATCTTCGACGAGAGACGGTGCAGCCAAGTGGGTAGCGGCCAAGTCAGCCTGACCATTATCATCTTTTTCGTAAGCGAACCAAACGCCTTCGAAACGGATCTCGTCAACGACAGAAGGAGCCAGTTTGGCGTTGGGTCGATCCGGTTTATCGACCGGCATTTCCAGCACGGAGAACACGCGTTCCATCGCGGCCAGCGATCGTTGTAATTCGGTCATCGACTCGACGATTTGCCAAACGGGGTTGAGCAGCATCATCGTATAAAACTGGAAAGCCAGAATGTCACCGATCGTCGCCTGGCCCTTAATGCACCAATAGCCGCCCGCCCACATAATCGCGACGGCAACCAGTGCCATCAGGAATCCCCAGGCGCTCCAGACAACAATTTCGCGGCTGGCGGCAAACATCCGCATCCGCGTGATCGCGTGAACTCCGACGGTGTACTCGCGGTCCTCCCGCAGCTCGCCACGAAAAGCACGCACGGCCCGAATCCCTTGAAATGCCTCGCCAACTCGACCATCCACCAGCGAAACATCTTTTTGTATCGCCCGGTAGACAGGCCGAATTCTCCTGATTGCAATCATGCTCAGCAACATGATCGGCGGGATGATTCCCAACGCGGTTAAGGCGAGTTTCCAGTTCATCGTGAACAGAATGACGACCGACATCAACAGCCGAACCAGGGAGACGCCGGGAGAGATCACCGCCATCTGTAACAGGCCCGTTGTCTTGTTGATGTCGTCAGTCAACCGCGACAGGATTCCGCCAATTTTCATGTCGGACAGTACGTTCAGCGGCAGCCGCAGCATGCGGTCAAACAGAACTCGCCGCAGCGTCAGGATCACACGCTCATTGAGCAGTCGCTGATACCACGACCGGCAAATGCCCAGCACCCGGTCGAAAACCACAACCACGAGATAGATCGCGCCGACGACGTTGAGCTTCCAAATCTTTTCTCCCACGGAGGCGTCGATTAACAGAATTTTGTCGATGATATGCCGTGCAAACAACGGCTGGACAAGTTCCAGGACGGAAACAATCAAGGCCAACAGCGTCAGAAATGTAACGAGTTTCCAATGTGGCCAAAGTCTGCGAATGTAGAGCTTGAGATAGTTCCGGCGTTTCTGTTTCTGCTCGGCCGACAACTTCCTGGGTTTTTTATTATCGCCGACTTGTGGGTCATCCGGTTCGTGGCGGAACTCACCCTTTCTGTATTTTTCACGAAATCCGTCAAAACGAGCTTTGGATGTTTTGGTCGGTGACATGAATAGAGCGTTATTTGAGGGAGACGAGCAACGATTCGTTTAACGTCAAGCCGGAGGCGTCGGCGTCCGTAACGGGACGAACGCTTTCATTAAAAAAGACGGAACTTGACAAGCAAGAATGATTGTCGTTTTCGGTAAAAAGGCAAGACCCTGGGTCGAAAGGAGTCGAACAGGCTGTCAAATCCTGGTGTGTAGCGACTCGCTGGCTACAGGTGACGACAATCCGCTGCGCGGATGCCAGGCGAAGGGACTCGCTTGGCTACGGTGACGACGATCCGCTGCGCGGATGCCAAGGACTCGCTGGCTACTGCTCGCGATTCTACTCTGTTTTGCGCTTGAGATCGCGAATGTCCAGCGTGTACATGCCGCGTCCGTGGGTGGCGATCACCATTTTCTTTTCGCCCGTGTGAATCGCCATGTCGTGCACGAATGTCAGCGGCAGTTCGCTGCCCAGCACCTGCCAGGACTTGCCTGAATCCGTCGTGACATAGACGCCCAAGTCGGTGCCGACGTACAACACATTCTTGGCAAACGGGTCTTCGCGAATCACATTCACGGGTCCGCCCGGGATGCCTTCGCTGATGTCTTCCCAGTTCTGCCCGTAATCCGTGCTGCGGTAAACGTAGACTTGAAAGTCGTTATCTCGTTTGCCGTTTAGGGTCAAGTAGACGGTTCCTTCGTCAAACCTGGACGCTTCCACGCGCGAGACCCACGTGTGCTTGGGGATTCCCTTGTTGATCTCAGTCCATTCCAGGCCGCCATTACGAGTCACATGCACGCGGCCGTCGTCGGTTCCGGCATACAGCAAACCGAATTTCAGCGGCGACTCGCAAAGCGTGCTGATCGTCGCGAATGAAATGTTGCCCTGTTTCTCGGGATCGTTGTACGTCAGGTCGGGACTGATTCGTTCCCATTTTTCGCCGCGGTTCATGCTGCGAAACACGCATTGCATGCCGTGATAGACAACGCGGCTGTTGTGAGGCGACAACGTAAACGGCGCCAGCCACTGGCCGCGGAGTTCCGGCACGTCGATGTCGGGTTCCGGTTTGATATTCTTGGTTTCGCCGGAAGCCAGGTCGGTGCGCATGATGCTGCCGTAAAATGATTCCGAATAAAACGTGTTTTGATCTTCCGGATCGACAGCCATGTAACTGGCCTCGCCCCCCCGGATCGGCTTCCACAGCGAATCCGGACTGCGGCCCGGTCGAAAGTTGGAAGGTCCGTACCAGCTGTTGTTGTCCTGGATCGAGCCGTACACGTTAAATGGTTTCGCGTCGTCAATCGCGACGTTGTAAAACTGGACGACCGGCAGATTTTCGATGTTTTTCCAGCTCTTGCCGCCGTCGTAGGAAAGATTCACACCGCCATCATTGCCGTTGATGATGTAATCCGAGTTGTCCGGATCGATCCACATCGCGTGATGATCGCCATGTAAGCCGCGATAGGAGAGGGTTTGATAGGTCTTTCCCCCGTCAACCGACTTGAGTAGTGGCACGCCCATGATGTACGAAGTATTTTCATCGTTGGGGTCGACGCGAATTTGGCCGAACACCCAACCATACGTCGAGAACAGCCGCTGCATCGTCCGACCGTCCTGCGAGACTTTGCTCCACGTCTCGCCATGGTCGTCTGAACGATAGACTTCGGCGCCTCGCAGCACGTCCTGCCGCGTCCGACCGTAAGAATCGGTTTCGCCTTCTTCGGCCTTGCGGACAACTTCGTGGCTGTCAATCAATGCGTACAGCACATTAGGCTTGTTCGCCGCGATTGCCAGGCCCGTTCGTCCACTCGTTTCGCGCGGCGGCAGCCCGTCTGTCAGTCGTTTCCAGTTGTCGCCACCATCGGTCGTTTTGTAAATTCCGCCGCCTGGACCAGGCACGGGATCGCTCCAAGGTTTTCGAATTCGATGCCACAGCGATGCGTACAGCGTATCCGGGTTTTGCGGATCCATTACCAGGTCGATCGCGCCTGCCATATCGCTTTCGTACAGCACTTTCTTCCAGGTGATGCCGCCGTTGGTCGTTTTGAAGATTCCTCGTTCCTCGTTCGGCGTATACTCGTGGCCCGAGGCGGCAACGTACACGATGTTGGAATCAGTCGGATTGACGACGATCCGGGCGATGTGCTGCGTGTCAGCCAAACCCATGTGTTGCCAGGTCGCGCCTTCGTCAGTCGATTTGTAGACTCCCGTGCCAGCCATGCTGCTACGAAAAATGTTGGCTTCGCCCAACCCAACCCAGATTGTTTTTGAATCGTTGGGGTCGACCGTAATCGCACCGGTGGAAGCGGAAGGGGCGTCTTCAAAAATGGGTTCCCAATCGGTGCCCTCGTTGCGCGTCCGCCAGACGCCTCCGGAAGCCGTCGCCACATAAAACGTAAACGGTCGGTCCAGCGGTTTGGCGATGTCGGTCACGCGACCGCTCATGTGCAGCGGGCCAATGTGTTGCCATTTCAGTTCCTTGGTATCCGATTCGTCACGCATCTTCAGATGCTGGGCATGCCAGTCGAGTCGCGATTGGGCATCGAGGACCGGTGGTTTGAAATCCGTTTCCTGTCGTGCGCAGGTTTTACCAACACACAAAGTTGCTGTGATGACGATCGTCGTGATGAGCTGAACCGCGCGTTGAGTTTTCATCGTTTTCCCATTCAAGCTGCGTTACCGTTGGCCCGCGTCGCACACGAACCAGATGACTCAAGTCTAATCAAAGAAGTTTGCGACTTGAACATGACCGCTGGAATTTCGCGGAGAAGTTGGGAACAAATCGGGGGCAAGCGAAGTGGAGGGGGTGCAATCGTGTTCGGCCCCAAAGATGCGTGCTGATGTTCGTGACTTCTGAGGGCGATGTGTCGTGGACGAGTCTGACTTTACACTCCCACTGGGAGGGTCGGACGCAGTAGCGGCCGGGGAGGGTTGCTGCTTTTTCTTTTCTGACGCGAATCAACATGGTCCATCAGGCTCCCTCCCCGGGCCTGAGAGCCCGACCCTCCCTGAAGGGAGGGTTTCGACAGACGTGGCTCACTCAAATTGAACCACAAGACGCACGACCCCTCACTGGTTTCCCGACCCCTTGCTGGTCGCCTTCGTTACCGGATGCGCGCGACGTCGAATCTTGATTTCAAGGCTTGCGTTGTTTGTCCGGCTGTGAACGACGGTCCAGTCGCCGAAGTGCCTCGTTGACGGAAATGAGCGAAACCGTGATCCCACCAATTGACAGTAACATTCCAACAGACCAAGCACCCAAATGGCTCACCAGGATAGCTCCCAACATGAGAACCTGTCCTAACAGGAAGACGAACAGGCCAAAGCTGATCGCATTTCGTACCGAAGCAATCGACGTTGACTGCGGCTCGATTGAAATGAACTTCGGTGGTGACGGGTCTGTGTTCACCCGCGAATCGTCCGATCCAGTTGCGTGGGCATGGTCAAACCGGAGTGTGCGGGCTGAACTTTTTGACGGTTCCAACACGTTTTGTTGTCGCCACGCCCGCGCCAACGCTCGCGCCGATTTGATTGTCTCTAAACCTGAATTGTCTTTTTGGACGAGTTTTGAACCTGTCGTCGGCTGTGGCAGCGGCGTCGCTAGCGAAACCTCTGACTTGCGTGAGGAACTTGCCGAGCGATGTTTAGGTTTGGCGACCGTTTGTTTTAAATGGACGGTTGCTTCCAGACATTTTTCGCAAACGGCGCGTCTCGTCGAACGTTCCGGCTCTCGCATTTCCAATTTGCAAATCGTGCAGCGCATAAAATCTGGCGTTTTTTGGGTGTACCACGTCGCTTCTTGAATCGTCCAGATGCTGCAGCCCACTCCACGATTGAACCCTGTTTTCGGTGCGGCACGGGTTTGCATTAGAGAAGTGGTAAGCGAGGAAAGCTTGGCAACTGTTTGTTCAAGTAGACGCTAGCAACGCCGAGGGGGTCAATCGTTCCAGCGAAAAATCGACATGGCGATTACAAACGTGGCAAGGCTCCAGATCGTGATGATGCCCAGCTCATAGCTCATCGCCATCAGTGGCTTGGCATCGAGCATGATCCCGCGAAGTGAGTCGATCACCGGCGTCAGCGGCAAACAGCGAATCAACGGATGCACGACTTCCGGAAATCGTTCATACGAAAAAAAGATGCCACTGAGCGTCCACATGGGCAGCATCACCAGGTTCATTAATCCGGAAGCGGTTTCCAACGTCTGAGCTCGCGAACCGACAAGCAAGCCGATCGCTGCAAATTCGATCGCCCCGAGCAGAATCACAAACAACACGGCGGGAGCATTGCCGTATATTCGGACGCCAAAAATCAAATACGAAAACAACAGCAGGATCACAATTTGCGGGATCATAAACACAATTCGGCTGATCATCATGGCCAGCAGGAAATGGGAACGCCGCATCGGGGTGGCCATGAATCGTTTCAGCAGTTTTCTGATCCGCAGGTCGACGATTGCAAAACCGACTCCCCACAGCCCTCCGCCCATGATGGACATGCCAAGCAGTCCGGGTACGAGAAAATCGACGTAGCGTCCGCCTTGTTCGGCGAACTCAACGTCTTTGGTGGTGATCACGTCTTTGCGGCCGGCGGAAATTTGCAACCGGTTTTCGATCAAGTTGCGGGCTTCGGTACTGCCTGGTCGCTGGGGATCGAAATGATATTCAATTGTGTCAAATTCGCTCCCCGCGGACGTAATCATGACCGCCGTTTTGCCGGTTCGCAGCCGGTTTCTGCTTTGTTCAATCGAGAATTCATGCAGCTTGATTCGCTCATCCGGTTGTAAGGCGGCGATGATTTGAGTAGCCAGAGGCCCCTCGGCAACATTGATATCAATGGTCTCGACCGGACGATTTCGAAATGCGACGCCCAGGATGACGACCATCACCAGCGGAAAGCCGTAAACCCAAAATAGCGCTTCGGGCCGCCGAATGAATTCGATCAGTCGCGCCCGAGTTAACGCGAATATCGGATGAGGTGGCTTATAAACGTCACTGGAGCTCATTGATCATCCTCGATCAGATGGCGGCCGGTGAGACTGACGAAGACGTCTTCCAGGCTGGCGTGACGCGTGGTCAGGCTGGACATGGCGACACCACTGGCAGCCAGCCGGGTGACGACTTCGGGAATCACAAGATGTGGCTTGCCCACGGTCATGCGAAACGAATCTCCGTCGAGTTCAATCTTTTCAACCGATTCCACCTGGGACAGCCGTTCCTGGTTGACACGGGAAGGGTCACCTTCGACAGAAAACTCCAAAACATGTTCAGCGCCGAGTGACCGAATCAACTGGTTGGGAGTTCCTTCGGCGATGATCTTACCCTGGTCAAAGATGGCGACCCGATCACAAAGCCGTTCGGCTTCTTCCATGTAGTGGGTGGTCAGCAACACCGTCCGCCCCTGTTCTCCAAACGAGCCGATGATTTCCCACAATTCGCGGCGACTGGCCGGATCGAGTCCGGTCGTCGGTTCATCGAGAAAGATAAGTTCGGGATCGCCGACCAGCGCCGTGGCAACTGCCAGGCGCTGTTTCTGGCCTCCGGAAAGCTTTTCGACCCATGCATTTTTCTTTGGCTGCAATGATACGCGAGCCAGGGCTTCGTCAGGTGAAATGCCGTGCGGATACAGACTTCGAAACAGGCCGATTGTTTCCCCGACCGTCAGCCGGTCGCTCAGCTTGGTTTCCTGTAGCGAGACGCCAATGCGTTGGCGGATTTCATTAGCGTTGTCTTTCCAGTTCATGTCGAAAATTTCGGCCGTTCCGGAAGTGGCATTCAGCAGGCCTTCAAGAATCTCGATCGTGGTTGTTTTTCCGGCTCCGTTGGGACCGAGTACACCGTAACACTGGCCCACTTCGACTTGCAGATCGATACCACGTACCGCTTCCACGGGTGGTTTGCCTTTGTAAGTCTTCACCAGGTTTTCGCAATGAATGGCGGTCGGCATGAAGGTCGTCGTTTGCTCGTGCGTCGTGCGGGTTAGCGTGTGTCAAAATCCATTTGGCATTTTGCAGCGTTCTTTTCGACTTTTTCAATTGATGTTTTGGCGACTAATGCCTTCGGGCTCGCAACCGTCGGCTCGCCTTGCGGCTCACAAACCCGCGGCTAGCGCCTTGCGGCTCACAAACACAACAAGTCAACTATTTGCCGAATTCCTGTCGCAAACATTTTCGAACGTGACTCAGGACTTTCTCGCGCACCGTTTCAAAATTTCCTTCCAGGAACGCGCCCGCCGCCGCTTTGTGGCCACCCCCGCCGAACTCGCGTGCTACCTCATTGCACGCAGCGCCGCAGCGACTGCGGAAACTCATCTTGAATCCGCCGGTCGGCTGTTCAATCATGATGACTGCAAATTTGACGCCTTCAATTTCAAGCGCTTTGTTGATCAAGTCTTCGGTATCGCTGGGATGAGCTCCCGTTTTCCCATAGTCGTCGGCCAGGATATACGTATGGGCGAGGCGGCCATCGAGTTCGACTTCGATTCGAGACAGCACGACACCCCGCAATCGCAAACTGCCGGCCGTTTCGCGTTCGTATAAATCTCCGTAGAGTTCGGCTGGATTGGCTCCCGCGGCAATCAGTTTGGCAGCGGTACGGTAAGTCACTTCTTTGGCAGAAGGGAATCGGAACCAACCCGTATCGGTTGCCAGGGCACAAAACAGCGGTTTGGCGATTGCCGGAGTCATTTGCACGCCCAGATGTTCAGCCGCTTCGACACACATGCGACCCACCGCTTCGGCCGTGGTGTTCTTGAACAACTCGGCATCGATCTCGTCTTCACCTTCATGATGATCAAAGATGATCGTTTTGCAGTTTGAATTGCGGATAACGTCGGCCATCTCTCCGAGCTGAACCCAGGCGCTGGTGTCCAGAATCATGTGTAAATCGGCGTCGGCCAGTTGTTCCGGTTTGATGTCGACGTTGATACACAGGACTTCATGATCGGGATCGATGAATGTGAGATTGGGAGGAACAGGTTGTGCGCACACGATACGCACCTGTTTGCCAAGTGCACGCAGGATGCCGGCCATTCCCAGGCAGCTGCCCAAGGCATCGCAATCAGGACGCACGTGGCTGGTCAAAATCACATTGTTGGCGTTTTTCACGACTTCGCAGAAACGCGGCCAGTCAACAGTCATTCGAAATTGTTCTTCCTGGTATGGATGGGTTGCAAGTAAACGGTGGCGGGAATCAGGCGGAATAAGAGCGGGCGACGCTTCTGGTCGCAATGACATCTTGTTCCAGTTGTGTTTTGAGAGCTTCCGCCGAATTGAACTGACGAATATCCCGCAGTCGCGAGACAAAATCAACCTCAACCGGTTGTCCGTAAATCGAGCCCTCAAAATCAAGGATATGAGATTCGACTTTTGAGGCCTGTTCCCCGAACGTTGGGTTGGGCCCAATGTGGATCGCCGACCAGTGTGCTCTCCCCTCAATATACGTTCTTCCAGCATAAACACCCATGGCCGGAATCAAAGTGTCAATGGCATCCAGATTCGCCGTCGGAAAGCCGATCGTTGACCCGCGCGGCACCATGGGTCACCATCCCGCGGATTCGGTAGGGTTGCGTCAGCATGTCGCGACTCGCGGCGACGTCTCCCGAACGGATCAATTCGCGGATTCGACTGCTGGATATGTATTCGCCGGATTCGACCACCGGATTCAGGACTTCCAGCTGGATTTCGTGTTCGTCGCAAAGCTGTGCGAGCGTGTCGATGTTGCCTTCACGGCCGTGTCCAAAATAGAAGTTGGGACCTTCGACCATCGCTTTGGCGCCCAATTTGTCGCAAATAATCTGGTCGAAGAACTCACGGTAGGTCAAACTGAGCAGTTGTTCATCGGTTGGGTAAGCCAGAACCACGTCGACTCCCAGTTCGGCCAGCAAGTCGGCTTTACGGTTGATCCACGTCAGGGGAGGGGGGGCCATTTCCGGGCGAAGGATTCTGACGGGATGCGGATCAAACGTGAACACGATGGCGGAGCCGCCCAGTTCGGCAGCAAACTGCTTGAGGCGATCGACGATTTGGGAGTGGCCCCGATGAACGCCGTCGAAATTCCCAATCGACAGCGCACCGCCGCGCAGGGTCTCAGGAAAATCAGTCAGTTTGCGGAATAGTTTCATGTGTTAATTCGGAGACCGGAGGCTTCGGAGGCCGGAGGTCGGAGGTCGGGGCGAAGCTCGTGCAATTCTCTCAATCTCAACTCTACTCTCAACTCTCAACTCTCAACTCTCAACTCTCAACTCTCAACTCTCAACTCTCAACTCTCAACTCTCAACTCTTGACTCTTGACTCTTGACTCTCGACTCTTGACTCTTGACTCTTGACTCAAATCCGTT
This sequence comes from uncultured Planctomycetaceae bacterium, assembly GCA_963697295.1. Lineage (GTDB taxonomy): Bacteria > Planctomycetota > Planctomycetia > Pirellulales > Pirellulaceae > Mariniblastus. Next base: position 70,209 of record CAVONL010000002.1, read on the forward strand.
TCGGTGTTGGAAATTCGATTGTAAACTGTGTGCCGTATCCGACCTCTGATTGGACATTGATCACACCGCCATGCGCCTCGATGATCTTCTTCGCCGTTGGCAAGCCCAGCCCGGAGCCGCCGTCCTTGCAAGTGTAAAATGTCTTGAACATATTCAGAAGCGTTTTGGCTTCCATTCCGCAGCCGGTATCGATGAGGTCAAGAGCAACTCCCTTGCGGGTGATGCGTGTGCGGGCGGTAAGCTGGCCTCCGTTTGGCATCGCTTCCAGCGCATTTTTTACCAGGTTGACCAGCGCCGCCTGCAGGGTTTGCGATTCCATTTTGATACTGGGCAAATCGCCTTCGAGATACCGCTTGATCTCGACGCCCTGGGCTTCCGCCTGGGGTTCATAAAATTCCAGGATCTGTAGCACTTGATCATTGAGACTGCCCGATTTGAGTTCGAGGTTGTTAAACCGGGTGAATCGCAAAAAATCATTGAGCAGGTTTTCCAGTCGAACACATTGCTTGTTAACCGTTTCAATTTTGCCCAGTGCCCGCCTCGCTTCGGGCGTCTCGATCTCCTGAAAATCTTCGGCCAGCAGTTCGACATTCATGCGAATGACGGAAAGTGGATTTTTGATTTCATGCGCAAGCGAACCGGCCAGCCCTGCCAGTTCATCGTACTGGGCCCGCAGGTGTTCAATTTGTTTTTCAGCTGATTGGTCGGATGAATGAGCGCTCAACGAAAACCTGAATTTCCAGATTGGAGATAAAAAACAAGCCCAGCAGTAGTGGCTACCGGGCGAGTTGAATTTTCACAAATGTGGTCTTTCCAGCGACCGGATGTCAAGTTGACTGCGACTGCGCTGGCAGATTGCTCAACCAGGCGTGACGAGACGCCTAAGTTGATTTCATGGCGAAGGCTTAATCTCGATAGCCGCCACCGCCGCTACCGCCGCTGCGACCTCGGTTGCCACCGCCACCACTGCGTCCACGACCACCGCCACCGCCACCGCCGCCGCCACCGCCACTGCGACCTCGACCGCCACCGCCACCACCGCCGCTTCGACTACGGCCTCCTCCGCCTCCGCCTCCGCCACCGCTGCGACCTCGGCCTCCGCCACCGCCACCGCCGCCGCCACCACTGCGACCACGACCGCCGCCGCCGCTGCGTGGGCGATCATAGTCACCACGGCCGCGTTCACCGCCGCCTTCTCGGTAACGCCGCCGCCTTCGTAATCGCCACCTGACTCGAATGCGTCATCACCGCCTCCACCAACGCCAGCTGGTTCTTCAACGGCAAATTCGTCTTCGATTCCCAGCTCTTCCAAAGCCTGGCGACGGCTCAGCTTGACGCGATCATTGTCATCAACATCGATCACGAGCACCTTCATTTCATCGCCGACCTGGCAGACCTGGGAAACGTCATTGACGAACCCAGTCGACAGTTCACTGATGTGGCAGAGTCCGTCGCGTCCGGGGAGAATTTCCACGAAGGCACCAAAATCCTTGATGCTGTTGACAATGCCATCATAGATTTTGCCAATTTGCACGGTGGCCGTGCAGGCTTCGACTTTCTTGAGTGCCTTTTGGGCCAATTCGTTGTTGTTGCCGGCGATGGTCACGCGACCGTCTTCGGCAACTTCGATGATCGTTTCGGTTGATTCCTGGATCGCCCGAATGTTCTTGCCACCGGGTCCAATCAGCATGCCGATTTTTTCCGGATCGATATGGGTCACAAGCAATCGCGGCGCGTTCGGTGACAGCTCTTCATTCGGATAGGGAATCGTTGACAACATGGATCGCAGAATCTCGATGCGAGCTTCTCGCGACTGTGTCAGAGCGGCCTGGATGATTTCGCTGCTGATACCGCGGATCTTGAGGTCCAGTTGGATTCCGGTGATCCCGACCTGGGTCCCGGCCACCTTGAAGTCCATATCGCCGAAGTGATCTTCGCTACCGAGAATATCGGTCAACAATTGCCATCGTTCGCCTTCCTTGACCAGGCCGATGGAAATTCCGGCGACCGGATTTTTGATTTTGACGCCTGCCGCCATTAATCCCAGCGTGGTTCCACAAACCGTTGCCATCGACGAGGAGCCGTTGGATTCGAGGATGTCCGACACGATTCGGATGGTATAGGGGAAATCATCCGGATCGGGCAGTACCGGTTTGATACTTCTTTCGGCCAGGGCACCGTGACCGATTTCCCGGCGACCAGGCCCCCGAATGGGTCGACATTCGCCAACACTGAAACTTGGAAAGTTGTAGTCGAGCATGAACTTTTTCGAGTACTCGTCGATCAGTCCATCCACGCGCTGTTCGTCGCGCCCGGTTCCCAGGGCGACGGTGATCAGAGCTTGCGTTTCGCCGCGTTGGAACAGGGCTGAACCGTGAACGCGGGGGAACATGTTGACCTGGCATTCAATCGGACGCAGTGTTTTGCCGTCGCGACCGTCGGCGCGCATGCCCTCCAGAATGGAATCTCGAATGACCCGTTCTTCCAAATCATGCAAGGCCGTTGACAGATCGTTTTTGCAGATGGCGTTTTCAGCCTCCGGATCGGGAATCATCTCGGCGATAATGCGTTCCTTGACTGCTTTTTTCGCCGCACCCCGATCGTGCTTGCCAGCAACCATCAAAGCTTCTTTGAACTCGTTGTAATATCGATCTTTCAGTTGACCCAGGAGTCCATTGTCTTCCGGCGCAACAAACTCGTTTTTCTGGACGTCCGCCTTTTGGTATAGCTCTTGTTGAAGATCGATCACCTGGCGAATGATGTCGTGGGCAAATTCAATCGCCGCCAACATGTCTTCTTCAGGAATCTCGCGGGCAAATCCCTCGATCATCGTCACCATCTGGTGGGTACCCGAGACGATGATATCGAGATCGCTTTCTTCAAGCTGTTCCTGGGTCGGGAAAGCGATGAATTCGCCATCAATCCGACCGACGCGTGTCGAACCGACTGCATCCTCGAAAGGCATCGGCGAAATATAGCAGGCCGCCGCGACACCGTTCATCGCCAGGACGTCACCGTCGGTTTGCCGGTCACTGGAAATCACGAACGACTGGCATTGAACTTCGTCCTGAAAGCCTTTGGCAAACATTGGCCGAATCGGTCGGTCGATCAGGCGCGCCGTCAACGTTTCTTTCGTCGTTGGGCGGCCTTCACGTTTCATGAATCCACCCGGAAACTTGCCAGCGGCACAAGTTCGCTCGCGGTAATCACACATCAAAGGGAAAAAGTCAATTCCGGGTCGGGGTGCACCGGTGGTCGCGGTGCACAGCACAACGGTGTCGTTGTATTGCACGATCACACAGGCACCTGCCTGTTTCGCATAGTATCCTGTTTCAAAAGATAGAACGCCGTCACCAATCTGTTTTTCTACACGTACTTTCACAATCATTTCCTAACATCTATTCAAAACTACATTAGCGGTCAGCCAAAGAAATGCAGTCTGACCGAGGCTGGAAAATTACCAGCGTTAAATACAAAAACCTTGCAGGCCGTTCAAGAATAAACGGCTGGTCGAACCAGGAAGAAAGAAGATCGAAATCCAGTCGACTAACGCGATGACAATTTCACGGTCACATCCGGGTAACCGAAAAATAACACGAACTCGCAAGACACCAGACAATCCGGAATCGCGAGAACCAATCCAATCACTCGATTGGCAATCGGGATTTACGAGCCTGTCTTTTGGCCGACCGGAAAGCTCTCGCAACAGAAACTTCCAACCAAGATACAAGGCAACCAAGCGGTGCCTTGCTACTTTCTTATGCTGAGCTTACCAATGATATCCAGATAACGATCCGGATTCACTTTGCGAACGTAGTCCAACAAGCGGCGTCGCCGGGAAACCATTCCCAACAATCCACGTCGAGTCGCATAGTCCTTCGAATGCGTCCGCATGTGCTCGGTCAAGTTGTTGATCCGAGTCGTCAAAATCGCAATTTGTACCTCAGGCGAACCTGTGTCATCCGGACTTTGCTTGAACTGTTCGATCAGGTCTGTTTTCTGTTCTGTCGTGATGGTCATAACCGATAATCCTGTGCTCGCGGCATGACTGGAGTGACCTCCTGCCGCCTCACGTACGATCCAGCTCCTTTTTCTCTTTTTCTATACCTACAATTTCGCCCACGATTGGGCACCATTTTCCGCATTTCTTTCGCCCTAAGTCTACCGACGCAGGAGTTTTTTGCAATAAGAGAAACCCCCAAATCCTTTGCCAATTATCTGTTCTCAATCTCTTGGCTGTTTTGGGTATTTAAGCCGACTTCGGTTCGAAATTCGGGAATCTGGCGGCAAACAGTCACGAATGTCGTCTTATCAGGTCGGACCAACCATCAATCTTTTTTTGACCGGCCGAAAATGACCGCCAACACCCAGATCACGCAGACGACCCCCACTACTGCCACGAGTCCATACACAAACAATGTCACAAAGGAAAAAGCCAAATTCGTTCTCCAAAATCAGGTGTTCAGAACCTTAACCGTGTCCATCTTATGCTACCCAATGTTGCCGAAAACCGACATGATCTTGGCAAACGCGACCGAAAAAAGCCAGTTTTTCGGGATTTTTTTACAACAGAGAGGTTTGGCACCAAGTCTGCAACCATGTTCGTCAACGAAACGCCGGCTTTCTTTTTGAGACAATAAAAATGAACCAGTTAAAAAAGTTCCATCGAGACCAAGGCGGACCGACGGCCGTCGAATATGCCGTTTTACTCGCCCTCATCGCCGGCGTCTGTTTTGTGGCGATTGGTCTGGTCGGCATCTCGGCCCGCGGATTTTGGAGCGACAGCGCAGATGGGCTGGGTCAATCGCTCAATAACAACTGATTTTACCGCTTTCGTCAGTCATCAAAGGCTGTGAGTTTTTGGAAACACGACGCGTAAGCGACACGCCAAGTTGCAACATCATGCTACCAACCCTTCAGTGCTGACTCAACAAACATAAACACATTACCTTCCGACGGTATCAAACAACCTCTGAAACCTTCAGGGGTTTTTTGATGCGCTCAGCTGGTGTGTTCAGCATACGTGGCTGGCCAGGCCTTTCAAGCACCACCGTGCAATCAAACGCGGGCTAGGCAACTTGCCTGTCAATACGGAGAAACCGTGCGGTAATCTTCGGGACTGATCCAGCCCATCGCGCCAAAGCCGGCAATCAAATAGATGTCAACGATTTCCATGCGGTAAAACGAAAAGTCACCAAAGTCCAGCCATTGAACCGCTTCGGGATTTTTGGCAACGTATGCTTCGCGGCAAGCCGAAACCTGATCGAGATCAACCGGCAGCACATTTCCGATCACCGAAACTCGTGACGCACCCAGTTGGTTGTTGGCAACGATCTCGGCAACCAACAGGGTAGCCCGATGATCGGTTTTCAAATTGCGCGAGTGAGTCGCCATGGAACTGAACAGAAATATTGGCGAGCCGTCCTCTCCGAGCGCAAAAGGCGTTACGGACGAAAAGGGATAGCCCGGATGTTTGGCCGAATGGGTTGCCAGCGTACTGTGGCCACCAGCTTGCAACAGCTCACGTGCTTGGTCGATCAGAGTCTTGGTCGTCATGAAAATTGGTTCCTGCTTTGTTAAAAATTGCATTGTACAGGGGCTCGACTGTCAGGCGGGTGTTGATCCAGATTTCCAGGACGAGCGGTTTTCAAAGGCAACTTTTCTGCGACTTTGGCGAATGTTTTTGAAAAAAATCCGGCGGCAAAACTTTGTTGGTCACTTTGGCAAGCCGGCAACATCTTCCTACCTCTATTTTCCTACCTGTTCCTTGCCCCGCTTTTGGTAGGAACATGGAGGTAAGAAAATTAGCGAGTTTAAGGCTCCGCGGGACAGAAAACGGGAGCAGCCACTCACAACTGTGCGGTTGGGTCCGACAAGTGTGCTTGTTCGCACACCATCTTGGACTGCGTCAAATTAGCGCTGCTGTCACAACGCAACGCCATCACTCGTAGATGGACGACCTTAACCGCTGCCCCTGAAGCCGGAATTCTCTCGTCGTCGCTTCAACTGTCATTGGCTGGCCCGCGCCAGTATCCATGGAACGGTTTTTGCCGAGCATCGCACCCCAGAGTCGCAAATTATGGACTGGAGTAGGTCCGTGAACGGTGACTTTCTTTTCGCGTTCAGAGGAGAAATGATAATGGTCCAGTTACAATCCACCACCACGGCGAAGTCCCTGACAAACGATCCGTTACGACTGATCGACGTTGATCATATCCGGTTTTATGTCGGCAACGCCAAACAGGCTGCTTTTTTCTACGCGCATTGTTTTGGGTTTCAAATTGATCAGGTTTCCGATCTAACGACCGGCAATCGTGACGAAGCCTCGTACCTGCTAACCCAGGGTAATATCCGGTTGTTGTTAACCTGTGGCCTGTCCGCACAGCATCCGGCAAGTCAGGAGGTTGCCCGCTTTGGTGATGGCATCAAAGATATCGCGTTTCTGGTTCCCGACGCAGAAGCTGCCTGGGAACAAGCCCTCTCGAACGGCGCCGAGTCGGCCTACGAGCCTGTCGAATGGTCCGATGACTTGGGAACGGTCGTCAAGGCGGGCATCAAGACATTCGGACGAGTCATTCACTCGTTCGTTTCTCGCACCGGCGAATACACCCTCGACAAAGTTAAACGTGGAGGAATGTTTGCGCCACGATTTGAAGGCAGTCCGAACCTGTCGATCAATCGCTACAACGAACAAAACCCCTGCGGATTGTTTTACGTCGATCATTGCGTTGCCAACGTCGAACTGGGCAAGATGAATCAGTGGGTGTCCTGGTATGAACACGTGCTCAATTTCAAGTTGTTCAAACATTTTGATGACAAAGACATCTCGACCGAATACTCGGCACTGATGTCCAAGGTCATGGATTCCGGCCGCGAACTGATCAAGATCCCGATCAACGAACCGGCGGAAGGCAAAAAGAAAAGCCAAATCCAGGAATATCTGGAGTGGCACGACAACACTCCGGGCATCCAGCACCTGGCGTTATTGACATCCGACGCCATCGATTCGGTGGCCCAGTTGCGTGAACGCGGTGTTGATTTCCTGACCATACCCGATTCGTATTACGACATCGTCTGGGATCGAGTGGGTGACATCAAGGAAAGTACGAGCGAGGTGAAAGGTCTGCAGTTGTTGGCAGACCGCGATGAAGACGGGTATTTGCTGCAGATCTTTACCAAACCATTACAGGATCGACCCACGCTGTTTTTTGAAATCATTTGCCGTCGCGGCAGCCAGTCATTCGGCAAAGGCAACTTCAAAGCCTTGTTTGAATCGCTGGAAATCGAACAGGAACGTCGTGGCAATCTGTAACAAACACCTCGCAGCAATTCCCGGAGAGCATTATGAAAATCAAACAGATTCACCACGTTGCCTATCGCTGCAAGGACGCCAGGGAAACCGTTGAGTTTTACACAAAATATCTGAACATGGATTTCATGTTGGCGATTTCGGAAGATCGAGTCCCTTCGACCAAAGAACCCGATCCTTACATGCATCTTTTTCTGGATGCAGGTAACGGCAACATCCTGGCATTCTTCGAACTCCCCAACTCACCCAAGATGGGGCGGGATCTGAACACGCCGCAATGGGTTCAGCACATTGCGTTTCAACTTGAAAATGAAGAGGCGCTGCTGGAGGCCAAGGCCGAATCTGGAAGCGGCCGGTATTGATGTCCTCGGTCCCACCGACCATGGGATCATCAAGTCCATTTATTTGTTTGATCCCAACGGCCATCGCCTTGAGTTGACGACCGTCACGGCGACCGACGAACAGCTTGAAAAACTGGACGAAGTGAAATGGGAGATGCTGGAGGAGTGGACGAGATCGAAGTCCACCGTCAAGCAGGCCGAATGGCTGCACCAGGGCGAGTTTTCAAAATCGGAATAATTCCACGTCAGACCAGATTTGCAGATTGAAAGGTGGTTGGTGGAGCTTGTTGACTACTACCAGGAGGTTGGACCGGATTTCGGGTTTTTCTCCGTGGAATTAAAGCGTGACTTTTTTACGGCTGAAGGCTACCTGGCGATGTTGTTGGGGCAACAGGTGCCATACAAGCGGCAGGTGGCCCTCGATGAAAGGATCACCAGCAAATGGAAAGCGTTCAAACAGAGCTTGGCTGCGGCGGCTGCCGACGGAGTGGAAATGCGTGAGTACCTGCAAATGCTGCGTGATCCACAAACAGTCGATTTGCGACTGTTGCCTAATTCCGAGCCGGGGCAACATCCCTATCCCGTGGCGCACGACGCCGACGAGGATGCTCGCGCGGGCGAACTTACCTGGCATTGAAACGGGCAATGACGCGCGAGCTGGCCTCGCTAAAAAAATTGGCACCACAAATGGATGGAGGCAATCAATGATGTTGCGAAACGGAATGCATCCTCGAGGTATACAGGCCAAAATCCTGTTGACGAGTGTGTTTGGCCCTTACGCCCAAAACGACGAGTACGGCAGTCAAAAAATCAATCCGATGGAGTTGTGGCACAACCAGGTGACGCGAGTTCAAGGTCCTTTCTCGCTGAGGATGTTTAATCGTTCGTTTGGCATGTTGTTCATTCAAGCCAACATTGAGGCACCTTGCATCATGTTGGACTTCCCAACCCTCGAACGTTTTATCGACGAAATCAAGAATAACAAGTACGACATTATCGGCATTGGAAGCATCACGATTAATGTCTTGAAGGTCAAAAAGATGTGCGAGTTGGTACGGAAGTACCAACCCGAGGCGACCATCGTGGTTGGCGGGCACGTGGCGAACTTGCCCGATCTTGATCAACGAATCGATGCCGATGAAATCGTCAGAGGAGAAGGAGTTCGGTGGTTTCGGGAATACCTGGGCGAAAATCCCAATCGGCCCTTGCGGCATCCCCAAATCCCAACCTACGTCGACTACCGAAACATGGGGACCACGGTAAAGCTCAAACCCCGCGACCGAACCGCGACGCTGATCCCGTCGGTGGGGTGCCCGATGGGGTGCAACTTTTGCGTGACGTCCGCCATGTTCGGCGGCAAAGGCAAGTTCGTTAATTTTTATGAAACCGGAGACGAACTGTTCGATGTGATTTGCCAGCTCGAAACCTCGATGGCCGTCAAGTCGTTTTTTGTGATGGATGAGAATTTCCTGCTGCATCGTCCCCGGGCGATACGCTTGCTGGAATTGATGAAGCAACACGACAAGTCCTGGTCATTTAACGTCTTCAGTTCGGCTAACGTGCTCAGCAAGTACAGCCTGGAGGAACTTGTAGCGCTGGGGGTCTCGTGGGTTTGGATGGGGCTGGAAGGAGAAGCCAGCCAGTATGCCAAGCTGCGCGGAATCGACACGCGTCCGCTTGTTCGCCAGTTGCAAAGTCATGGAATTCGGGTACTGGGCTCGACGATTATTGGCCTGGAGGATCATTCGCCCGAAAACATTGACCAAGTTATCGACTACGCCGTCAGCCACGACACGGATTTTCACCAATTCATGTTGTATACCGCTTTGCCGGGTACGCCGCTGTATGCCGAGTTGCAGGCGAAAGGCGTCATCAAAGACGAAACAGAAGTGCCTACGAGTGACCATCATGGTCAGTACCGCTTTAATTTCCGGCACGCGCTGATTCGTGACGGCCAGGAGACAGAATATTTGCTCAGAGCGTTCAATCGTGACTTTCAAGCGAATGGCCCCAGCGTCATTCGGGCCGTCGCCACGACTCTCAAGGGCTGGCGGCGGTATCAAAATCACCCCGACGCACGGATCCGGAAACGCTTTGAATGGGAGTCGCGAGATTTGATCAAACATGGCGTCCCCATGGTGGCAGCGGCAATCGAATATTATCACGACCAACCTGAGCTCAGGACTCGCTTGGCGGATTTGCTGGACGAACTGAGTAACGAGTTTGGGGAGCAGGCTCAACATTTCGCGCAAGCAGCCGGTCCGTTTGTGCTGCAAAAAATTCGGGACGAAGAAGACCGGCTGAAAACTGGCTGGACCTACGAACCGCCCACGTTCTATGAAAAAAACGAGGCATGGCTCGCGTGGGAAAAACACCGTCTTTCTGACGTGACCGCGTAGATCAGCTGCAGCGATCGATGCTAAATCGGCGTTTTGTGAGCGAGCGACGTCTAATTGGTTATTGGTGATTAAATTATACGTGATTTGTAATTAAACACGCGAACGTCTGTCCATTCCAATAACAAATCACATATTACCAATCACAAATAATTGATGACCGTTGAAGGGGTGACCTTGGAAGGGGGCGGAAACTCGCGACCCCTTGTGCTAAGGTGCCAGCCGCTGCCGTGTCCAGCCGCCGTTCTCCTGCCATAAGTATTCAAACCGGTCGTGCAACCGGTTAAGGCCGCCTTGCCAGAATTCGAATCGCCGCGGCACCACTCGAAATCCACCCCAAAACGACGGGATGGGGATTTTTCCAGCCGCGAATTGTTCGCTTTAGTTCGGCAAATTTGTTCTCCAGCAAACTGCGCGAGGTGATGACGCTGCTCTGCTGCGAGACCCAGGCACCTAATTGGCTGCCGCGCGGCGCGTCAGGAAATATTTAAGCGATTCAGCCGTGGAGACTTTTTCGGTCCACCCGTTAATTTCCAACTGGCGATTGAGCGGTAACCATTGAAATAACAGCGATACGTTTTTGTTCTCGGCGATATGTCGCGCTTTGCGACTTTCGTAATTCGTAAAAAATACGAATCCCGTCTCACCAAAATACTTAAGGAGCACGCTGCGCTGGCTGGGGTGTCCTTCGGGTGACACGGTTGCGAGGACCATCGCATTGGGCTCAGCGAGGTTGTTGTCCACAGCCTGCTGGTACCAGGACTCGAACTGTTTGAACGGATCGCTGGCCAAGTCGCTCTCTTCCAGCGGCACACATTCATATTCTTCACGCTGTTGACTCAAGTCGTGAATATTCCTGGCAGGGCACATCGTGATACAATTACCTGATCCTGAGAGAATAGTCTTGGCGCTGGTGAACAGAGCCGACAATCCGGGCGATGCCGGAATTGTGCTCGTTGATCCGATCGGCCAATTCCCGAGCGTTTTTCTCGGGAACGCTGATCAGCAGGCCGCCCGAAGTTTGCGGATCGAAGATCATATCCAGCAGCGGTTCGTTCTCATCGCATTCCAGGCTCAACATGGAATTGCAAAATTCGCGATTGGTTTTTTGGGCCCGCGTCGTGAAGCCCCGCTGTGCCAGTTCGAGGGCACCCGGCAGAATCAACAGTCGTTCCAACTCGATCTCCAGTGACACTTGGCTGGCTTGAGCCAATTCACAGGCGTGAACCGCCAACCCGAATCCGGTAATATCGGTCGCCGCATGGGCCCCGAAAAATCTGGCCGCGTCGGCGGCGACACGATTCAAGCACGCCATCCCCTGAACCGCTTCCTGAATCGTTTGATCAGAACATTTGTTCTTCTTCATCGCCGTCGTAACGAACCCGGTTCCCAATTTCTTGGTCAACACCAGTAAATCGCCTGGTTGAGCATCGCGGTTGGTAATTAAATCGTCCCGCGAAACCACGCCGGTAACTGACAGTCCGTATTTGATTTCGTTGTCGCGGATTGAGTGGCCGCCGACAATGGTCGCGCCGGCTTCATGCACCTTGTCGGTTCCTCCACGCAGGATCTCAGCCAGGACTTCCAGACCCAATTGGTCGTCGGGAAAACAGACAATGTTAAGTGCGGTTGTTGGCGCTGCACCCATCGCAAAAATATCGCTCAGCGAATTAGCTGCCGCGATTTGTCCGAACGTGTAAGGGTCGTCCACCAGCGGCGCAAAAAAATCCAGCGATTGGACCAACAACAAATCCGGGGCAATTTGAAACACGCCCGCATCACTGAATCCCTCGGTACCGACGATCAGTCGCGGATCGTGGGATTGGGGCAAATTTTGCACAACCTGTGCAACCGCCTCCGGCGGAATCTTGCCCGCTCAGCCCGCGCATGAAGCATAATTGGTCAGTCGTTTTTTTTTGCCGAATATCACGTTACTGCTATCAAGTCTCCGGGATCACCACCCGTTCAGGCGTGTTTTATAAATTTCGTCTAACCTAACGGACTGCGGAAAAACTGGCCAGCGTGACTCGTGTTGAAAGGTAGTCTGGCTTTTCGGCTTCGCATTTGCACAGGTCCGTCGAGAGGTACTTCTTATTTGAATCCGGAAACAGCGTGGCGACAACCGCGTCCTGGCCCAAGGACTGTTGAAGCTTGATTGCCCCCAACAAATTCGCGCCCGATGAAATACCGACCGCCAAGCCAAGATTCCGGCACAGCTTTTGCGCCATCAAAATCGCATCGCCGTCCCAGACGTCGACAACCTCGTCAATTTCCTGCAGGTCGACAATCTTCGGAATAAATTCGTCGGAAATCCCCTGGATGCGGTGGTGGCCAACACACGAACCCGTTTTCAACGTTGGCGAATTGGCCGGTTCAAGTGGGTGCACGTAGATGTCGGGCCAGCGACTCCGCAAATACCTGCCGATCCCCATGACTGACCCACCTGTGCCAACGCCCGCGACAAAGGCGTCGGGCTGGACTCCAAATCGCTCGAGTTGCGTCGCGATTTCTGGACCCGTGGATAAACGATGCGCTTCCACGTTCTCTGGATTTTCGAATTGGCGCGGAAGAAAAACGTGATCGTGTGCTTGCGCGTAGTCTTCGGCCATCTTGACCGCGCCAACGAACCCGCCTTGCTCCTTGGAAACAGGAATCACTTCGGCTCCAAAACTCCGGATCAAATTAACCCGCTCGTGGCTCATCCAGTTGGGCATGTAGATGCGAACTGCGTGCCCCAACGCGGCTCCGATGGCCGCGAACGAGATTCCCGTGTTTCCACTGCTGGCTTCGACAATGATATCCCCCGGCAGCAAGGTGCCGGATTCATAACCGGAGCGGATTGTGTGAATCGCCATCCGGTCTTTGATACTTCCGGTCATGTTCTCGGATTCGTATTTGGCGAACACGCTGGAGCGATGCCCGGCGAATTCATATTCAATCCGCAACAGAGGCGTATTTCCGATCAAGGTCGCAATCGCGTCGACCCGGTCGAATGCCGATTCGAGTTCGTGTGCCGAAGTCGGCAGGCTGCCAGTTGCCGCCGTAACGTCGTTTAAGGCTTCGGTAGACATGCTTCGAACTCCTCACGATTGAACGCCCGCATGGTCTGAGTACGAACGTTGCCGGCCGATGCCAGCTTCAGGAAAGCCGACGTCGCAGCAATTTCGTCGGGTGCTTCGAGGATCAAGACACCGTCGTGTCCACCGGTCGTCCAGTAAAGGTCTTTGACAACGACATCCTTGGACTTGGCCCATTTGATAAAAGTGTCCGCGCGTTTGGGAGACTTGTTCAAGTTTGCGACGCCTTGGGCGGTAAAGTCAACGAGCGCAATAAAAGTTGGCATGAATTTTCTCCTGATAAAATGTTTTGCGTTGTTTCCACGATTCGAAACCACCGGCATCCAACCCAACGACTTGGGTGACATCACCAAACGGAAATTCGCTAACGAAGAAAACGGACATGCGTTATCAAGGCAAACGTCATGCCAAGTGTCCACAGGCTGGTGGTCTTAAAGGAACTGAGGCCTGGCACGGAGTGCGTGGATCATCAAATTGGCCCAATCAAGGAGTTCGCCGGGAAGAATGGCAAGTTTGCCGCAGCGCGCACACTGTGCACTTTCGCGCTAGCCTGCCGACCCGGAATGAACTGCCGGCCAGATACGGCACCAAGGCGCATTTGGACAGACCCAACGGGTCTCAAAACAAGACCGGTTGTCGGTACCCAGGCAGTAAAACTTGCCTAACCCGAATGATCAGACGCGATCACCACAATTCTGCGGGGCGAGCCATGACGAAATTATTTGAAAGACCGGATATTCCGATATTTCCTGAAGATCCGACAGTTTCAGGTTTTCGTCAAATTTGACATCGAGAAGAATATGGCCTTCAAACAGCTGATCGTCTGTGCCGTCTTGGCGTGTGTGCTTGCGGGTTGTGCAACGACCCGTAGCACACCGATGAATCGGACGACCGATGACAAGTTGACCAAGGATATGCATCCCTCGCCCAGGGGAATTCCGATTACGATCAAAGTGCCGTCCCATGTCGATGTGTATATATACGAGAAATATTTTTACCAGGCACTGCCTGAGGACCAGCCAACAACGCTACGACAGGTCACGATGAGCCGGCCAACACTGTGGGTCGACGTTCAGCCGATTGAAACGGAAAAAGTTGTCACTGTCGACTGGAAGCGGCCTTTATCGGGTACTCTGGCCTATGGCACGACACTGGGATCGGACCAGTATTTCGATTCGATCAATTCAAAAATAACAGACACCACGATCAAGGATGTGACCGCCGCAATCAAAGCCATCGCGGCCACTCCTACGGCGGCCGGCAAAGTGCAGGGAGTGACCAATTTGTATGAAGACGACCGGGTGGTTGCTTTCAAACGGTTCGACCTGAATGAATGCGATGTTGAATCTCATATACTCGAATTTGTGCACCACCATCTGAACGGTTGCAACAACTGCCTGGGTTTTGTTCAGGGACCCCAGTAACGGAATGCGCGCGGTTGAAGTCTGGAAATTCCGGCAGGATTCAATCAAGAAAAACCAAGCGGAGATTATCAATGTCATTTCGATTTGCAATTTGTCTGGTGGCAGTTCTCGCCGCAGGTTGCACAACCTATTCCAGTATCCCGTTAAGTCGAAATCGTTGTGATGAGGTCTCGAAAGACACCTGTGCCCCAATCAAAGGTGTCCCGATTGCCGTGAAAGTACCGACTCACCTGGACGTCTACGTCGACGAAACCTTCTATTTGCTCCCGGATGCCAGCGGGATTTATCAGGAAGTCCCAATCCTTGACAACAACGGCACGCCAATTCGCAACTTGGGTATTCGTCCCGAGATGATTCAGACTAAAAAGATTTTTGTCGTCGATTTCAAACGCGCGGCTGCCGGAATAACTTCAAATGGACTGGAATTTAATGAGCAGCAATATTTGCAAAAAGTCACTGGCTCGATCCAGGATGACACTCTCAAAGAAGCAACGGCTGCGTTTTCCGCGCTAGCGCCGCTGTTACGAGCCAAGCCAACTGCCGCGGCGGGTGACACGATTAAACTGGACAATTCGGTTCGCGGTTCGCGTGTCGTCGCTTATCGGCGATTCGATTTGAATGATAGTGATTTTGAACAACAGGTTGGTGATTTTGTCGAATATCACATGAATGCCTGTCACGACTGCGCCGGGCCAGCCTACCCGCCTTCACTGCAACCCCGGTATTCGGATGTCGACAAAGTGCAAGATGTTTTTGTTGCAACGAGCGACAACGAACGATCAAGTTCCCGACGAAAGTAACCAGGTTTGAGGCGGAATCATCGTGGCGAAAAAGCAAAAAACGCAAGAAAAGAAATCTGCGAAAAAAACAACATCACGAACTTCCAAAAATCGCGCAAGAAAAAAACCTCGAGGAAAAAAACGGCTCGTAAATCTGCCAACACAAAAAACGGTGTTGAAAAAACAGCAAAGAAAAAGGTCACTCGAAAAAAGGTGACCGGGAAAAAGTCTGCAAAAAAACAAGCCCAGAATAAGTCGCTCAAGCGAGAAAAGCCCGCCGCCAAACAAACAATCGAGGAAGAGGCAGCTGACCGCTGGGATGAACTCAGCCAGCAACGATCAACGGTCGAGTCGGTGATCGACCAAGTGGGCATGGATTTGCTGAAGCATGAAAGCGTGACTGGGCTGTCAGCCGGTTTCAAAATCTCGGGCGGCAAGGTTGTTCGCCCGCTACGCTATGCTCTGAGTGTTTCCGTGGAAGTCAAACGACACGAACAAGACGAAGCGATCAGAAGCCAAATCATTCCTAAACGAATCAAGGGTGTCGAAACAGATGTCGTGGCAACTCGCTACCAATACTGTTCCAACAGCCGAGAGGAAAGTCAGAAGTTTCACAAAAATCCCCCGGGCGGGTGTGCCATCGCGCAAAAAAACAATGAAGTACATTGGGGCACGATGGGAATCGTCGTCGACTACGCGGGCCTGGAAATGTATCTCACAAACGAACATGTTTCCGGTTCCAAAGGCGCGACCATTTTGCAACCTCCGCTTCCCACGGACCCGATTCCCCCTGGCAAATGGAAAATCGGAACCGTCTTCCGGACGGGTTCCGACAGCAACCGGGAAGTTGATTGCGCGATCATCGCGTCGACGCCCGGTTCTGCCAATCGCAAGCCAGACAAAAGAATCCTCGGTCCCGACAACGGTAATCTTGGTGGGGAGATCAAAGAGGGTGTGCTTGGCGAGGGCGATGAAGGCGTTACCAAGGCGTTTGCCGTCGGGGCTGCATCCGGTCACCAGGAGTTGAAGTTTGGGACCGTCCGCAAGACTCGTTCAATCGTCAAACTTCCGGACAATAAAATTTTGGTCGAACAGATCAAGGTCGAGTCCGACGATGGACAGCCACTGGTGCGAGGCGGCGACAGTGGATCCCTCTTGTTTGTGAGGGAAGGTACCGCTGCTCAGCCGATCAACGTCATCGTCGGCCTGGTCGTCGCTGAATACGAGCAAGACGAGGGAATGGGAGTCCTGAAACAGGGGTTGATTGCCAATCATTTCAGCAATGTCAGACGGTCGCTAAGTTTCAAAAAGTTAGGCTAGTCATCGACAATTGGTCCTATAGGTGATTGCGATTTTGTTAAATCTCAAAGCGATGTCATCCTGAAACGAGGAATCCGCCGCGGCGGAAAGGACCTACGTTGACTTGACGAAGAATTTCCTTTCAGCGCGTTAAGAATGAATTAGACCGAAAATCAAAGCCGCGAAGGCACGAAAATGAAAACACGAACCTTGTTGATTTTGATAATCCAGGCTGCGTTACTGCCTGTTTTGACGGGTTGCCAGGTAATCGGCGGCAAAGATGCTCAGAAAGTGGTGGGAGTCGAGGAGACAACGGTCGGCGGTCAAGCGTACGCCTGGAATCCGCCCGGTCTGGTTGTGGGCCAGAAATTCGCAGCGTTTTCCGACAGTGAAACCGGCACACGCCAAATTCCAGTCAAGACGATTGAGCTCACCACGCAACAGGTGCGGCTACTGGATTTTCTCGATGCCGCGTATGGACTGCAACGAGTCGGCCACATGCCCGAAAAAGACCGGGCAGTGTTGCGATCCCGTGGGCTTCTTGAAGAATATTTTCCCTTGCCGATGGTCACCCGATATGGGTTGAGCGACTTACTGGTCACGAACGGGGATTCCGTCGGACTCGTTGATTGGACCATGGCCTTGGCTGAGTTTGATCCTGTTAATTCGGGAGCTGAGCCCACGAACCTGCAAAGCCATAATGTGTCGATTACGGGCCTTGTGGCGCGTCCAGGTGACTATTTGATAACTCCCCAGTCGCCGTTTGCAGTATTGACGACGGATCAGCTTCGGCTCGGCTCGTTGGCCGGGGATCAGGACCGGATCGCAGGCGAATTTATTAGCTCCGACGGGGTCATCATCCCGGACTTGTATGTCGTTACCAGGCTCGATAGAGAATCGGGCAGATTACAAAGATTCTATTTTCCACTTCCCGGTGCTGAAGAATATGGCGAGGAGGAATTCGAAGATCCGCGCAGGAACCCGGAGATACGAATCCGACGATTGACAGATTTGCGATCTTTGACAATTTCCAGCTCCAAGACGGTGATTCAATCGAAGTAACGCGAACGGAATTTCTACCTGAGATTGTTGGTGCGCGAATCAGCGAATCGACCGAGCGCGTTGTTGACCAATACCGCCGTGAATACCAGCAACACCGCGAGCAGGCAAAACACCACACCTCGCTCGGTCGCCTGCATCGCGGTATTAAGACTTGGAAAAGCACAACTCGATTAGGCCAGCATTTTTCGCTCCGCGATTAAGCGGGAATGCACGAGATAGCGACACCGTTTTGCCGGCGGCGACACCCAATGGCCGCTTTGAACGTTTTTTTTCCAGGCCGCTGAGTGCATCGGATTGTCCAAACTGTTAACATGCCATGGTACTCTGTTGCCAAGTCCGTTGCTGGTTCCAAGTTATTGAGAGGCCGAAAATGAAATCGTCGTTGTCATATCGTGATGTGGGATTGAGTTGTCTCGTCGTCGTTTTCCTGACAACATTCGGCTGGGGTGAAGACGTTGACAAAAACTGGCACCGATTTCGGGGGCCCGACGGCAATGGAGTTGCGGAAAACGCAAAACCACCCATTGAATGGAGCGGAGACAGCGACAACTTGAAATGGAAGACCGAGATTCCCGGCAAGGGCAGCTCCAGCCCAATTGTATGGGGCGATCAAGGTGTTCCTGACGACCGCGGTCGACACGGGCAAAACAGCTGATGGCAAAGCGGCTCCTCCGGCTCCACCGCGCCGCCTCAAGGGCGTGGTGGCGGGCGTGGGCGAGGTGGACCAGGCGGTCCCGCGGGACCACCCAAGACGCTCAACGAATTTTGGGTGTTCTGCATCAACCGCGGCGACGGCCAGATCGCCTGGAAGACCAAGGTGAACGAAGCGGTGCCCCACGAAGGAACCCACAGCACCAATACGTACGCCTCCGGTTCACCTGTCACCGACGGCCAGCACGTCTTATGTTTCATTTGGCTCGTTTGGTATTTATCTGCCTCGACATGGATGGCAACGTCGTTTGGAAACGCGACCTGGGAAAGATGCGAACGCGTAATTCGTTTGGCGAAGGCGTTTCTCCGGCACTTTATGAAGATACGCTCGTTATCAACTGGGACCATGAAGGCCAGTCGTTTATCGAAGCCATGGATGCCAAAACGGGCAAGACAAAATGGAAAAAAGATCGCGACGAAGCAACCAGTTGGGCAACGCCGCTGATCGTCGAACACAAGGGCAGGGTGCAAGTCATCACCAACGGAACGATCGTTCGCAGCTACGACTTGAAGGATGGCTCGCTCATCTGGGAATGCGGCGGCCAGACGGGTAATGCAATTCCCAACGCCGATGATCCTGGATGACATGGTGATCTGCATGACGGGTTGGCGAAGCTCGGCCTGTTTTGCCATTCCGCTGGACAGCCAAGGCGATATTACCGGGAGCGACAAAATTACCTGGAGTTCACGCGAAATTGGACCATATGTTCCTACCGGAGTGCTTTACAAAGGGACCGTCTATGCGACGAAGTCCAGCCAACCTGCGTTGGTGGCGGTTGATGCCAAGACGGGAAAGTCAATGATCGACAACAACGCGCCTGAATGGCATCCAAACCATGTATTCTTCCATGGTTGCCGCCAATGATCACATCTACGCGACCGGGCGCAGCGGCAAAACACTGGTGCTCAAACATGGTCCCAAGTACGAAGTCATGGCGACCAACGATCTTGGCGAACCGGTCGACGCGACCCCGGCACTGGTCGACAACCAAATCCTGATTCGCGGCGCCAACCACTTGTATTGTTTCGAAGCGAAGTAATACGATTATCGAAACCCACCCTTTTGGGGGCTCTTCGGGAGTTTTAATGGCTTCGGGAGGTGGAGTCAGGTGGATTCAGACACGCTACCAGCGAATACCGTTAGTCCACGATGCGGGCTTGTCCCGATCGAGACCTGTTCATCACCAGATCGAGTCAATCTTAACGCACATCACTGCCCGGCTTGCCCGGGTAGGATGATGTTCCTCTTTCGCTACGACGCTCGGAGGAATCATCGCGCCATGCAGGAAAGCTGCGATGATGGCGGTATTGGCGGTACTCGATTCTGGTTGTGAACATTGCTCCTCGCAGGCAAGCTGCGATGGTGGCAGGGACCATTCCGGAATTGATCAGTCCAACTTTGATCGTGCAAAGCTGGCGAACGGTGAATTCTCACCATAACGATCCCGATTCAATCTTGATTATGCCGTTTACCGCGATCGGTAATGAAGGCCAGGTTGACTTGATTCATGTTAAAATCTGCCACGAAACGGAGGAGAATACGATTCATGGAAAATGAAGAAACAAAAACAACCAAGCCAACGAAAACACCCAGCCTGGAACGCGTTTCCAAATTCCTGATGTTTGGGTTATCGCTGCCAGAACGAACCATTCGCTCGACTTCTGCTGTTGTCAGCGGCGCGGTGCATGAATCGGCAGAGTTGCTGCTGCCCCAGGCGTTTCGCAGCTCCAAGTCTTATGACATGCTCGTCAAACAGATGCTGAATTTTTTGGCTCATGATGTGGGCGGCGTTAGACGTGATGCAGCCCCGCTGGCTGAAGGGGCCAACGTCGAGGGTTATGTCGCCCGCCAAACCGTGGGTGGTTTTGTGGACCTGGCTGCCCGCCCGTTGCTGCACGTTTCGCCAATGACCGTGTTGGCCCTCGTTAGCGATATTGCGTATGGCTCTCAGACGTATTTGAAAGAGCTGACTGCCGAACTCAAACAACAGGGCGTGATCGATGAAAACTCAACCATTGACCGTGCCTCCGATTTGCTGGCCGCCATCAACGCCACGTCCGCCAAGGCTGCCGATGCGATGCTGGCTCCGCCGCTCTCCATCACGGGATTGGCCAAGACCATCGAAGAGGTAACGGCTGCCGCCAACCATGACGTAACCAAAGTGATCCCCAAGGCCGAGGTGGATCGGTTGTGGCGCGAAATGCACGAACTGGCCAACAGGGAAGGGCGGGACGTGTTTGAAATTTCCAGCGCGATGACCCTGTTTGCAATGAACAAAGTCGGCACACTCGGTAAAGGCGCGTTGTCAACCATCACCGTCGCCGGCAACATGTTTGATCGGCATATCCTGGAGCACTATTCGCAGGCTTTGCTTGAAATCAAGACCAAAGGTTTTTACACCGTGTTGGCCGAATCGAGTGGCCCCTATATCGAAGCGATGTGGCAGAATTTTTCCAGCGAGAAGGAAACGTTGACCGAAGATGTATTGTCGGGGCGGTTGTTCGGGCGAACGATGAAATCGATGGGTGGATGGTTCCGTCGTGACACCACGGACCAGACGGTGGAGGAACTTGATGAACCGCCGCACGTTGAATGAACAGTCGAAAATGAGAATTGCAAAATGAGAACTGCAAAATGCAAAACGCCAGGACCATGAATCGGAGTGACGGCGGGTTTATTCATGCATCGCCCCTTCATCGTAGCCGCGTCTGTCCCAGACACGGAAAAACCGCGACTCGCAGGCGGTGTCAGTCTGGGGCAGACTTACCCACGTAAAAAAATCTCAATCTCGGCGCGTCAAGTTGCGGAGGGATGTTCCTTCAACCTCGGAGAGTCAACCAAAATCTCTGAGTTCAGCCGCATCATTCCAGGTCGCGCCGTTTTCCGTACAGGGTGTCTTCCACATAGCCGGCGACGGCATACATGACACCGCACATAATCGCGCACATGATGGCCACGAAACGAAGTTCTTCGACATCCTCAAAGTTCGCGACGATGAACAAGATCGGGCAGGCGAATCCGGATGCCAGGGCGAACGTGCGAATCACCGTGCCCAGCCAGGTCGACGCGTAATAGTCGGCGACCTTTTCGGCGTTGGTTAGGTCCTCCGGTCCCGCCCCGATTAAGCGGCGAAAGTAATCCAGTGCCGACCAGAGGAAGCCCCCGGAAATCGCCATAATTAACGCTATCATTTTGGCGTCATCTTCGTCGAGCAGCAGATTGGACCCGGCCAGCACAAAAAAGACTGGGCAGGCAATGCAGACCATAAACGCAAACAGTTTGTATAGTGAGATTAAACCGCCCCGCAAGGTAAAGCCGTGTTCAGGTGGCTCGCGAAAGTGGTGGATTGCCGGGTTCGCCGTGTCAATACGAGCCGGATTCAACTTGGGTTGCTCGATGGGAACTTCCTTGACCGTCGGCGTGCGAACTTCACAGCCCGCCATCATGCCCCAAACCTGAATTCTGACATGCATTTTGGAATTGCCGGCATGTTGACTGCTCACGTTGTCTTCGATCGAACCCATCACGATCAGTCCGTCGACATCCACCGTTGCACCGCGGGGCACGATTACATCCGTGCCGGCCATCATGGTGAAAACCCGAATATTCACCTTTTCTGCCAGGACTTGAGTTAAATCGAGACTCGTCCCCGACATCATGCTGAACACAATTTGGGGATCGCCCGGTCGCCAATTTCCTTTTTTCTCGCGGCCGGCCATGATCGAAACCAGGATCCGTCGCCCAATCGACGGTTGGTTCACAAACGAATCCGATTTCACAGGTCGCATTGGGGCTCGGGCCGGGACAAACTCGCCCGCCGACTCGAAACCCGTTTTGAATTCACTGGCCTGCTGGTATCGCAGGTCGGGTTCTTTTTCGAGGGCCCGCATGACGACTTCGTCCAGCTGTTCGTTAATGGTCGATTTGCTGGAAGGAGGTTGGAAACGGCCGATGGGAAGTTCGCCGGTCAACATTTCATAAATCACGACGCCCAGCGAATAAATGTCCGCGCGATGGTCGACTTCTGTCGGCCGTTCGCGTTGCTCCGGAGCCATGTAATTCAGCGTTCCCATGACTTGCTGAGTCCGAGTCAGTGAACCTTCAAAACTAGAGCCGGTCAATTTTGCCAGGCCAAAGTCAGCGATCTTGATACGGCCGCTGGTGTCGATTAACAGGTTTTCCGGTTTGATGTCCCGGTGAATCACCCCTTGATCGTGGGCGTATTGCAGAGCGTCACACAGCTGCGGCACCATTTGCAGCGCCATTTCAGGTGAAAGTTTCTCTTCGGAAGTGAGTTGGCGGAGGTTCAGTCCGTCGACAAATTCCATGATCAGGTAGTGCATGTTTTCGCGCATCCCAAAATCATGCACGGTGACGATGTTTGGATGATTCAGTTTCGCCAACGCGCGGGCTTCACGCTGAAACCGGGCCGCGAATTCCGGATCGTTGGGTTTGTAAAGAAACACCTTCAAGGCGACGATGCGGTCGAGGTTTTTTTGGCGGACGCGATAAACGGCTCCCATCCCGCCGCGGCCGACCATTTGCAAGATCTCAAGTTCCGGAAACAGCCGCGACATTTCGGCGATCGTGGGCGTGCGGAATCCGTGTTGCGATTCAATCGTGGCGGCATATTCGTGGTCTGCCTGGGATTTTCGGGCCGCATCCATCAGGCAGGCAGGGCAGAGCCCGCCCGGAAGTTCATCGGACACGTTCGTTCCGCATTGTGGACAATTTGTGCTGTTCATGGTTCGCATTTTGGCAGATTTCGCTGGTTTTATCAGGGTCTATTAACGAATCCGGAAAATGCGGGACCGGTTACAGAAAAAGTTGCATTTTTTTCGCCAGTTCGTAGGTCCGATTGTCCCAAACGGATGCGTCGATGAAAGCATGCCGGCGAATGGTGCGCGTCTGGGACAGACACGCCTACGTGGCTTCGGATCTTGCGCGTCTGGGACAGACAACGCCCACGAAAAAACCCTCTCCCAAGTGATTGGAAGAGGGTCGGTTTTCCCGGGGGGATTTTTGCAGTTAGTCGGCAAAGCCCCAGGTAAACAAGTCCGTATTGGACGAGAATTGTTGACGCGGATTGTCCGATTGATACTGCACCCGCGCCACGACGACATTGGTGCCGTCCTCGACAAACCTGGAGAGATTCCCCAAGAGTTCGACGGTGGTTGAGCTATCGGTCAAGCGGGTGGCGTTCCCGATGTAGACGACTTCGAACTGTCGGGTGTCAAAGTTATATGCCTGAATCGTCTGGACCACATTCGAGCGAGCAAAGACCGATCCCTCGACGGTGATTGACATGAACGACGGGTTGGCCGAGGTGGCAAAGGAAGCGACTTCGAATTCCGTTCGGGACTGAATATCAGACGGTCTGCGGCGAATCGAGAGATCCGCGTTGTCGCTGCTGGCGAGTTCCGTCAGGCCACCAGACACATAGTCACCACGGATGACGGTAAATTCGGCCGGCACAACCACGGCAGGAACCAGATCGGTGAACAAGGCGACATCGTTACCATCGCCGGCGGTGTAGCTGATGAAAACACCGACCGTGCCGACCTGGGTGACCATTGCGCCTTCACCCATTCCGTCGAATTGACCCGTTGTGTCGCCAATCACACTGGCGATCAAGTACTCCTGGCCCAGTGATGGTGCAAACCCATTGAGCCAGTTGATGGTAATGCTGCCGTTGAGTTTCAGATCGCCGGCAACTGTCATCGTATCGAAATTGCCGGTGCCGGCGATATCAATCTCGGTTTGTGTGGTCGTATCCATGAAGACGTTGACGCCTCCAGCGAAGAAAATTTGGCCGGTATTAAAATTGAAGGGGCGCAGGATTCCGTTGAAGTTCACATCGCCGGTTCCAGTAAACGCATTTTGGCCAAAATAGGTGTCCATAAAAAAGATCTCGCCATCCACAAGAATCGGATTTCCAGTATGACCAACTTTGTTGAAGAACATCGCGCTGGCTGAGCTTTCTACGACGATGTCACCTCCGGCAACGTTGCTGACAGGTCCTGCCACCTGATTGACCCCATCGGTGAAATGTAACAGGCCTTCATTGGTCAAATTCGTTCCAGTATCGAGCATCCCCTGGTTCATCACGATTTCAGACTGGTCGTTGACAAATATTTCGTTGGCTCCGACCAGCGCACCGTCAGAGATGTTCAACGAACCAGCGCCGAGAACTCCGACGTTCAAGTCACCGGCAACATTCCACTCGGTACCGGTTCCGGACAGGTCAACGTTGCCCGAGTTGTTGACTCCATATCCGATGAACGAATCTCGGCTGTTGATTGAGGAACCGTTTTTGACGACCAGATTGCCGTTGGCTCCACCGTCGCTGATGACGAATGCACCGGGGATCGAGGGTGTATTGTTACCGACATACACGATTCCCTGGTTTTCGACATTGAGCGTGCCGACACCGCCAGTCGCATTTGCGGTCCCTCCGAGATACAGGTTGGAATTGAACCATCGGGATCCTGCCCCATTGACGGTCGCCGTGCCGGTTCCACCGAGCCCGGCAATAAATCCATTGCCGCTCGCATTATTGACGTCTCCCCCGTTGGTGACGTTCATGGTTCCGTTGCCACGCGTGCAGGCCCAAACATCACCGGCGATGAGTGTGCTGCCGGTCCCATCGACGTTGAGGATGCCGGTCGCAGAATTATTGGTGGCGACCAAGACGGACCTGTTGGCTGGAAGCAGCACGTTGGCACCGTTTTCGAGGTTCATTGTCCCGGTACCAACAAAACCGACCAACAGGTTGTCGTTGTTGATCCAAGTCGCGTCGTCAATCGTGACTTCCCCGGTTGCGTTGCCGTTGTTATAGCCAATGAACGTGAGGCCTTCGTTGTTGACCGTCGATCCGTTGCGGACCTGCATGGTGGCGGCCGTGCCATCGTTGCTGACGTACAAGTTGGAGCCACTATTCGTTCCCGGATGGTCGCCGCCAACGTACACGTCGCCACCGGTTTGGATGTTCAACTCACCGACGCCTGCCGCGGCACCTGTTGGATGAACACCGATCAACAACGTATCTGTACTGAAAGTGGAACCATCATTCCTGACAGTGAGGTCGCCGACAGCGGCGGAATTTCTTCCGACCAGGGTCAGCATCGCCGTGACGTCACCACCGTTTTCGATGATCAATGTGCCGTTGCCGCCGTAACCGACATTCAATTCCGCCGAGTGTTGAGTCGGGATCCGGTACCGATTACCCTCGCGGTCCCTGACCATCCGGGGCCCACAGCCAAATAGAAATTACTGGCCAAAACGTCCGCACCCGACTCGACTTGAAAAATCGCGTGTCGAGGTTCCTCCGACGGTAATGTTTTGAAGCGCCTGAAATTCGGTCCCGGGATCCAGTATTCGGGCAGTTCCTCCTGAGAATGTGCCGTACAACGACAATTTCAATAAATTTCCACCCACGTAGGCGACCGTTCCCGTATTCTGGGAGAGATTTTCAATTTGAATATCGTTGTTGATCACAACGCCGTAAGTTGCGCTGCGATTGAATTGAGCAGTTCCATTGAGACCCGGTGCTCCAATATCCCAATTGCTGTTGTCGGTGAAGTTTCCGCCCAGGGTATTGGTCCACGTATGGGTCTGGGCATGAGCGTAAGAGGTCAACGAAAATAGGCAGATAACGAATACCGCCAGGAGGTTGCTGTTGAGACGTAAATTCATGGAATTGCTCGCGTTGAAAAGTGTTGACTTGTTCTCACCTGAAACAACCGGGTATTGGCTGCCTATTTCGAAAGAACCCGGTGGGGATCGCTTTCGGAACCAAAAAAACAGAAAAGTTGCGAGGGAAAGCTTGAAAAACGAGAAATTCGAGGAAAAGACGGGCAGATCTTGCATTCCCGGAATGTGGCACCGACCTCCGGGATGTGGGTTTTTTCGACGTTCACGTCTCGGAGATCCGTGCCACAATCACCCGCGAAGCGCAGCCAGCAGTTCATCCAATTCGTCGCCAACCCGGTCCGATTCAATGACGGTCTGGGCCACGATGTCGCGAATCGTGTCGCGATATTTCTGTCGCAGCCGGAGCGCGGCAACTTTGACGGCACCGGCCAACATGCCGAAACGGTCACCGATTTCGGTGTACTGCTCGCTCGTCATCGGGATTCCCGAGAGCGTCGGTTGCAGCGCGAGGTAAAGTTCCAATTTTCCCTTGGCTTCCTGTTCGGACCGCAGTGTCTCGAGGGCCTGGTGCAACACGGCGAGAGCCCAGCGGCGGTCGAACAGTTTTTCGGCAGTCCAGCCATCGACCGGTTCGAGCTGATACCGTTGTTCAGCGTCATCGACGTTGAGCGAAAGAAACTGGCGATCGCCGCCCCGTTTTTGCGCCGACTGTTTTTCGACTTCTTTCGCGACAAAGCTTTTGACAGCCGACATCAGGAACCAGCGAAAGCGGCCTTTCTCTGGCGAGACAGCTTCGAGAAAATCCTTGTCAATTAGCTCGACGAAAAAGCTTTGCACATAATCGGCGGCCGCTTCGGGGCCGTAACCCTTGCGACGCAAGTACGCGAACAACGGATACCAATACGCTCGACAGAGCGCTTCCAATGAATCTCGTCGGATCTCTGAATCCGGTTCCCTGGACGAAACCACCATACTCCAATGAGTAGTGTCAAAACCATCGTTGGCGGGCGAATTCGTCATGGCGCCATTGTAAGCGTCTGCAAACCGATGGTCTGTAAACGGCGCGTTGGCTGGGGAGTCAGCAAGCGAAAGTCAGTCCTTGTCACGTTCGAAAACAATTTATTTATCACGGGCGCACTGGGCTGATGGAAATTCCCAATAATCAAACGGCCACGTCGATGGACGTTCATATTCTGGGCACGCTTCACCAAAGAAACAACACTGATTTAGACCTCGCGGAGCCATAACCAATGATGGCATCATCAACGAATCTAACGCCGATAAGAGTATTGTCCCCCGTATCGCCAAGTCTGTCACCCCGTAGCCAAGTCTGTTCCCCGTAGCCGAGTCTGTTCCCCCGTAGCCGGATCTGTCCCAGACTCGTGTCGGTCTGAAACAGAACAACCCAGGGTTCTTGTCAGTCTGGGACAGACTGACCTATAAAAAAATCCCTGCTGTTGCCAGCAGGGATTTGGTTGGTGGTAGTAAGAACGTGCTTGACCTTCTTTACGGTCAAGTAGTTTCGTTTTGCAAGTCAGGCGTTGAGGCAAACTGCCAATGGCCTGACTGGTTTACGCGCTTTTGGACTCCGGCATCGAGAACGGTGAGTGGGTCCCTGCTACGGTATCCTCATCGATCGTGATCTTGCTGCCTTTCGGCTGGTCAGGAAGTTCGTACATGATGTCCAGCATGACCTTTTCAATGATCGAGCGGAGACCGCGTGCCCCCGTGCCTTTTTCCAAAGCTTGTGCCGCGATCTTGTGCAAAGCTCCTTCGGTGAACTTTAGATCGCTGCTTTCCATCTTGAAGAGGCATTCGAACTGGCGAACCAAAGCGTTCTTCGGTTCTGTCAAGACGCTAATCAAACCAGCCTCATCCAATGGAGTCAGTGCCGAAACGACAGGGAGTCGACCCACGAGTTCCGGAATTAATCCAAACTCGAGAATGTCATCACTGTTCACCTGCGGCAAGAGTTCACGCAGACCGCTTTCTTCCCGGAAACCTTTTTCCTGGCCGAAACCAATCGTGCGCTTACCCAACCTCCGCCGGACTATGTCGTCGATGCCTACAAATGTTCCACCGCAGATGAACAGAATATCCTTGGTGTCGATTTGAATGTACTGCTGCTCAGGGTGTTTGCGACCACCCTGGGGTGGAACATTGGCGATGGTGCCTTCCAGCATTTTCAGGAGAGCTTGCTGAACACCTTCGCCCGAGACGTCGCGAGTAATGGAGACGTTGTTGCTGGTCTTGCCAATCTTGTCGATTTCGTCGATGTAAATCACACCTCGTTGAGCCGCTTCAATGTCGAAATCGGCAGAGTGCAAGAGTTTCAGCAACAGGTTTTCCACGTCTTCGCCGACATAGCCTGCTTCGGTAAGCGTTGTCGCATCGCCAATGGCAAAGGGAACGTTGAGGATCCGAGCAAGTGTTCTCGCCAACAACGTTTTGCCGGATCCAGTCGGACCCACCAGCATGATGTTGGACTTGTCGATTTCAACGTCGCCGCCTTCCCAGTCGAGCGACAGTCGCTTGTAGTGATTATGGACCGCCACGGCCAAAACTTTTTTGGCGTTTTCCTGGCCGATGACGTACTCGTCCATCCGAGACACGATTTCACGCGGGGTGGGGATCTTGGTGAAAAGTTGTTTTGTCGGTCCACGACGACGTTGCTCCTGCTCCAGAATTGACTGGCACAGTTCGATGCACTCGCCACAGATGTAAACGTCACCCGGCCCTTCGACCAAGGGTCCAACGTCGCGGTAGTTTTTTCGACAAAACGAGCAATGCGCGTTTTTCTTGGAGGTACCGGTACGGCGACCTCCTGAGGAATCGTTGCCTGCGGGCATTATCACTCCTTAGGTTTGCAAAATTCAACCGTTCTTACGTCCCAGTTGAAATGTCCGAATCAATGAAAAGCGATAACGAACCGCCGATCAAAGGTGCTTCCTTGCCCGCGATCATTCGAACTCTAGTGTTTTCAGCATTCGTGCTGTCATTTCTTCAGAAAGTGACAGCATGTTGCTGCAATTGGATCAAATAGAGTTACCGGTAGATTAATCAATCGATCTGTAACCCATCTATTGTTTGACTAACCGCCCTGGCGATCAATCTTTTTCATTATTTTTTTTGTTGACAATTTGCGATCGTTGTTCTGCAATCTTCGTTTTGATCTTTTTGTACTCGGTTTCGTCCAACTTTCCTTCCAGACGCAATTTGTCGGCATCAGGCAACAAATCCACAGAACCGTAACCGCCGCCCCCTGTGGCCATGTCGCGGAATTTCTTGGCGACATAAAATGCGACCAGGATCGACACCAGGAGGATGCTCCCCCAGACAATCCAGCGCGCTTCCGGTATCTCCAATGTCTCCTGCCAGGTTTTCTGTAACGATTCAAACATCTCGATGCACACGGTTGAAAGCTATCTGGATCTGTGGCAACCAGATCTATCACGGTCTCAATCGCGTACGATTATATCCTCAGTCGAATCAAACGTTTAGCTCGATTTTTTCAGTCGTTTTTTTAGGCCGTTTCGCATGGTTTTTGGCTGTTATGGGTCCGTTTGCGTATCTACGTGGGGGCAAACGGATTGGACTTTTCTGTCACGAACTCTCGTTCAATCGTTGAAAGAAGAAAATGGCGGATTGTTTCGTAGGCCCGTTTCTGATCGGACAACCGAGCGGGGTTTTCCCGAGTGGCCTACGTGACTCAGCCATTATCCTGGACAGCCAAAATTCCCGCATTGGCTCACATGCGACCTTGATTCGGTACCAAGTCGCGTTGCTTTGTTCAGTGACGCCCGTATTACGTACTCCATAGGAAACGGTTCAAAAAAAATCGGCAGGAGATTTCCCTGGTTGACGCTGGGGGCTATCTGCTGTCGCCGCTTCGCGGCTGCTGATCGGGTGGGGTACGTTAGGCGTTTTGGCGCATGTTGCAATAGCCGCGAAGCGGTGAAAGCGGGTAGCCATGAGCGTCAGCTCATGGATGCGTTTGATTCCTGCCAATTTCCCACAACGTCGGATCGCCAAATCCGTTTCGTCGCGAATGATCGTGATAAACAGATTTTTATGTTGAATGCTGATTTGTCACACCGCCACATCCGATGTTCGAGGATGGACGAGTGTACTGAGATTCTCGTGGATTGCGGCAGGACGCCACCATCGTTAATCATCCCATCGATAAGATGTTAAATGGCGTTTCAAAATCTTTCCTTTTCCGGACGTTTCAAACTTGGGGGGCCTCGTTGTCGAATCGGCGGATTTTCCATTATCGGTTTCTGCCTGATTCTACTTTGCCCAGCCAACTCCCTGTGTCTGGCTCAATCTAACCAGCCGGTCGTCAAACAAATCTCCACCCAGTTGCGTGGGTTTGGTGTCCCTTTCAATATCAACGCTGATGCATCTGAATTCATTGAGGTCCAGCTTTATGTGACCAAGGATCAGGGGCAATCCTGGCAGTTTTATGATCGTCAACAAACCGATGGTGAAGAGTTTGCGTTCCGGGCCGAGGCCGACGGTGAATATTGGTTCGCGCTAAAAACGCTCGACCGCGACAAAAAGCTGCTACCCGACGGCGAGACGAAACCCGAACTCAAAGTCATCGTTGACACCGTCAAACCGACTTTGAAATTCAATATCGAATCAGATCCTGCCGGGCGCATCGTCTGCAGCTGGGTCGCGCAAGATCAATACATAGCGCCAGCTTCCCTCAAGATACTTTACCGCCCCGAGACGTTATCGCTTGCCGATGCGGCAACCGGACAGGGCTGGAAACAGGTGCCTATCCAGTTGGGAGCCAAGGCAACCGACGGGATCTACCGCGATCGAATTGCCTGGTGGCCTGAAGATAACGTGAGGTCCTACGAAGTTCGCCTTGAGATCGCCGACTCCGCTGGCAACACCGCGTTCCAGGAAAGCCGCGTGAGTGTTCCTCTGGTTGCCTGGCGAAACAAGACTCAATCAACAGCGCACGCGGGTAGCTGGGCGGCAAATCTGTTTCGAAAACAACAGCCCGCCATCCAGCCGCCTCCGCAATATATGCGAAACGATTTCAGCGCGGACAACGGGGGCAGCCAAACCTCACCGGCCCCGCCACAACAAGTCACCGGAAATCAAAGAATGGTTTGCGAGGGAGGCGTTTGCCAACCCTTGCCGCCGGCAACCAACCTTGCCGCACAACTTATTGGCTCGGAGATCGAATACGTGGATCCTCCGGTTCCCGAGGGCATGGAAGCGCCTGCTGCCACGAGTCAAACCCAGCAGACTTCATTGACCCAGACGCCTTATCCGGCTTTCAGCCCGAAAAAATCAATTCCCTGGCTGGGCAAGACGGAAGATCCAATCGGGCAACAGGATTTGGCAGTCGCCTCGACTCAGGACCCGTATCAAATTCCAGATTTGTCGAACTGGCCAGGTAAACGTCCAGGTGAGTTGCCAGACGAATTAAATATTCGGCCGTTACCACCGATCAATCCAGCCGATCATGTCGTCAAGTCAACCACGGAACTTCCCGGCGGATTGGTCGTTACGGAATCCACCGCAACTCGCAAACGTTCCAATCAACCGATGGCCGAGTTTCGCGCCAACGCGCAACCGGAATGGGAGGGCAGGGGAGACGCCGGCTTGGAAACCTCAGCTCAAGCGGGCGTTCCGGGTCAGCCACGCAACCCCCAAGCCCGGTGGCAAAACCAGCGCTTTGACCCCTCCGTTCCCCAGCCTCCGCCGACAAGTTACGACGGATCCTCAGTTTCGGCATCGCAATCATCGGAAACGAAATCAACTCAACCCAATCAACGCGTTGCCTTCGCAATGCCCGAGCGAAAGAACACTCCCCTGGGATTGAGCTCGCCCGAACTCGATTCCCTGCAGCAGATCAACTCGCGCAGATTCAACCTCAACTACAGTGTCGATGCGATTGATCCTTCCGGAGTTGATCGCGTCGTGTTGTGGATGACGCGCGACGGCGGGCAGTCGTGGAAGTCCTGGGCTACCGATCCAGACAGCACTAGCCCGTTTCCCGTCGAGGTAGACGAGTCCGGTGTTTACGGGTTTCGAATTGTTGTCCACTCGCGAGACGGATTGACGGGGCTCGCACCTAACCGGGGTGACAAACCCGACATGTGGGTTAACGTTGATACCGAAGCGCCTCTCGCTCAGATCATTTCGGTTCCGTACGGACGGGGCAACGAAGCGGGACGACTGATCATCAATTGGCAAGCCGAGGATCCACAATTGACGTTGCGTCCCATCACGCTTGCGTACAGTGCCAATCCTGCCGGCCCCTGGACGCCGATCGAACAGGGGCTGCGCAACACCGGGCGTTATGTCTGGAAAGTTGGCTCGCAAGTACCCGAAAGAATCTATATCCGCCTCGAAGCGACCGACCAGGCGGGCAACGTGGGTGTGTTCCAATTGCAGAATTTGATCGAATATTTCGGGTCTTGTTCCGCGCGGTCGCATTCAAAGCGTCGAACCCATTGGAAATTGACACTGGCGGGGGCAGTTCGTCTTCAGCACGGAAAATGTTAGACTCCCCCGACGCAAGTCGGTGGGAGTATCATCCAGTAACCCATCGACGCCGACGACGGACAAATTTCCTGGAGGCCCCCGACACAAGTCGGCCCGACCCCTCGTGGCTCGTCGAGTCGAGCACCAGCGGCAAATTCGATTCGGAGATTCAAACGGTGTCCTGCGAACAACATGGGAAGGCCACCGGTAGCCAATGGACGAATGACATCTTTTCTTGCTTTGACTCGATAGAACTGCGGCGAGATGGGTTTGCTGACCGTTCCCAAATTTGTTTGATTCGCCTCCCCAATTGGTCTACAATACTCGCGGAACATCAATACGGGAGAGCTGGCATGGCACGCGGACACACACTGCAATTGGGTGTTTTCTTTTTGCTGGCGGTGATCTTGAGTCTGCCTGCGGGACTGGCCCAGGATCCGATTTTCTTTCCACCCAGGAAAACGAAACCGGCCGAAGCTGAAAATGCCCCGCGGCAGACGACAGAACCGGAAGCACCGTCTGAAGCGGGCGAACCGAAAGCAATCTTTTTTCCACCCGTCAAATCACCCGCAGACCAGCCGAGCGTCGCTCCGCTGACCATGCCCGCCGACGTTCCGACTGATGTTGTGCCAGTCGAAGCAGATCCCGCTGCCAGTCCTGTCGCGCCGCTCGTCACCGACTTGCCGCGCTCGCTCAAGAAACAACTCGACGAAGCGGTTGTCCCGGCGTTTAAGGAAGATCGCGATTTTGATTACTTGCAGGCGATGGGGAAACTGATTAGCCGTCTTGATTCCCAGGGGCTCGATTCGATTGAGCAATACTCGCAGGCGCAGGGGTTCTCAATTCGCGACCATTTTGTTTCGTTGCTGGCCAAGGCCATTGAACAACAGGAAACTATTCCAGTCCCCGATCTTAAAATCGATGTCGTCGAATATATCAATTCCGGATTGCGACGGCATGTCGAATCTGAATTGGCTGAGCTTGATCAGCATCCGGTGATGCAGGACCCGCCCCAGTTGCCGGCGGACTGGCGCGACTGTGAGCAGTTGTTCTGGGAGGTGCATGTTTGGAAAAATCGGATGACGAACGTCGCCCGGATGACCGGGTACGGCGTCGCGATTCAGAAAAAGTTGCTGGAAAGAGCCCAGAAACGAAACGAAATAGCGACGGTCAATCGCCTGCAACCGGCAGAGATGCTGAACAACAAGGTTCAGCAGCATTACCGGACGATGATCGAAGGTGAAACGAGTTTGCGAATTGCTGAACTGGAAAAAGCGGAAAAGACGCTCCGTGACAGCCAGGATTTTGAAGAGCGAATCGCGGCGGCATTTGCGTTGGAATTGCACGGTGATGCCTTGGCCAAAGTTTTCGCGGAGTACCCTCCGGGCAGCTTCATTCGACCGGCGCTCAATGATGCCGGGCTTCCCGAACGTTGCGGGGATTTGTTAGCGTCGGGGCGCGACGTTGGTAGCGACGTGGTTGAAAAAGCCATGTTGTTGCGGCGCGGCGCACACTGGTGGCTGCGCGGCCGCTACGGTGCCGGCCCGTTGGTTTACGGATTACTCAAATCGAAAAAGGCGTTGGAATCGGAAGACGCCATGTTTGGTTTGTACATGCCCAAGCAACGGCCCGATCCGGTCGGTTGGGTAACATCAGACAACTCGATCGCGCCAGGTTACGAACGTCGCCATTATTACACCTGGGCAGCTGAAAAAAGGGATTTGGTTTCCAAGTCATCAACACACGTCGCGGGTCTGATGGAAACTGCGGTGACCAAAGAAGTTGGCAAGCTTGAGCAAACGTCGTTTTGGTGAGGCCGTCAATATTGCACCACCGGGCGTGATGTAAAAGTAACGACAAAATCGACAACTCCCATGATTAGTACGTATCAAAGCGGTTTCCAGCCGTCGGATGAATCCATTCCTTACCGATTGGTTGGCAGCTATGAGTATCTCAACGCACTCAAACAGTTCATGAAGCTGATCGAAATTTCGACGACCGATGAAATCAAGGTCTATGACAAAATTCTCAACAAGCGGGCCGAGTTTTCATTTTTCAGCGGGGTCAATACGGCCTTCAACGAAAAACCCGATTTGGCAAAAGCGAATCCGTTTGAAAGACAAAAGTTCAATGACGACTTTATCAAGAAAGGCCTTGCCTGGATGATGGCATTAGCGCGGATCGAGTTGGCTGCGACGAGTTCGCTGTATGGTGACGTCAAACAGCCTTTCACAGCGATCGAAGATTCGCAATTTGATGCCGAGCCCTATCTGAAGATCTTGCAGGATGACGTGGTCGCGCATATGAGGTCGCTGGCTCAGGAACCGGGTTTCACGGAAGTGCTCCGCCGGTCGCGCACACCCGATACCTGGACGTTGGCTTATTTGCGTCGCATCAAGCTGATCCGCGACATGCTTCAAACGCTGCAGGATGTCGGCGGCCCGTCCGTGCAAGCAGAAATTGAGCCGCTGGCTTATGAGCTGCGCAAACATCAACGAGATCTAGTGGAACAGGTAGAAAGTGCCACGGTGTCCTCTGGCAGCGAGTATGCAGTCAAGTCCGGTGGCACGCGGATCAGCCGACAGCAAACAACCACGGTCGGGCAATGCAAGACATTTGTCGACAATAACCTGGGATCGGGTTCGGCAACACCCGCAACCGGATCATCACCGGGCGGTTCGAATCTTGTCCGAACCGGCAGATAGTTGCGGGTTGGCAAGCAGCCGTCCCCGGCCGGAAAAAAAAGGCGATGGCACCGGACGGCTTGCGCCGTGCCGCTAGTCCCAACATCCGTGCCGCGGAACCCTGGGGTTCTGGAAACTTCGCCTCGAATTTGGTCTGCTGGTGGCATGACAGGAACCGTTCATGCATTTGACGTGCTGGCCAAACCGCCGCAAAACGTACCGGGCGGAATTTGTGCGCTCTTTGGCAACGAACGGTTTCTCAAACTCCTGATCATTAAACAACTGCTCCAATCCTTGCTGGGAGAAGAAGCTGAATTTGGAGCCAACCAGCTCGAAGGTGATTCCGTGGGCTGGGCAGATGTCATGGACGAGCTCTCCACGTTGACATTGTTTGGTGGTGATGGTCCCCGCATCGTCGTCGTGAACAACGCGGATGGCTTTGTTAAGAAATACCGTGACAGACTCGAGGGCTATGTCGCATCGCCACCGAAAAACGGACTGCTGCTGCTGGACGTCGGCACCTGGCCCAGCAACACCAAACTCTATAAGGCGATCGACAAATCGGCGTTACAGATTCAATGCGAAGCACCAACGATCAAACGTGGTCGCAGCAAACAACGCGACGACAAGAAAACAGTCGACTGGCTCGTCGGTTGGGCCAGGAGTCAACACGGGTTTGAGTTGCCTGTTAATGGTGCCCACACGATCGTTGAGTTGACCGATTGCGAATTTGGCCGGATCGATCAGGAGCTGGCCAAACTTTCACTTTACGTCGACGATAAGACCAAAGTCGATCAAAAACTGATCAACCAGGTCGTCGGCGGCTGGCGGACGGAGACAATGTGGAGCGCGATCAATGCAGCCACCGACGGCGATGCGGGCACCGCATTGCAGCTGCTTGACCAGCTGCTCTCGTCCGAAGAACATCCGCTGGCACTGTTTGGTCAATTGTCCTGGTCGCTGCGACGATATGCCGAGACGGCCGAGATCGTGGCCCGCCAGCAGCGCAACCGCCAAAAAATCGACTTGAATGGCGCGATGAAACAGGCAGGTTTCAACGTTTGGGGCGGCGAGCTCGACAACGCAGCGCGCCGACTTCGCCAGCTCGGTCGCGAGCGGGCGTTTCAATTGCACCGCTGGCTGGTCGATGCCGATTTGGCTCTCAAGCGCTCTCATTCCCGGCCCGAACGTGGTCGACTCGTGCTTGAGACCTTGTTTGTCAAGATGGCGAAAGAACTCAGCGCGGCGAACGGATGATGATCTGCCGTCACCGCTTCGCGGCTGCTGTTTGTCCGGGGTGTGCTACCCTAGCTGACGCTCATGGATGGGTCAGTGTTGGAAACCGCCAGCCGCGAAGCGGTGACAGGATGGGCCAGTGTTGGAAACCGCCAGCCGCGAAGCGGTGAAAGCGGGTAGCCATGAGCGTCAGCTCATGGATGGGTTAGTGTTAGATACTGCCAGCCGCGAAGCGGTGACAGATACGCACTGGCTCCACGAGTTGGTATTGGTGAATGTTAATGGAGCATCATGGTGAAATCGTTGTACATCGCTGTCACCGCTTCGCGGCTGCTGATTGGTTGGGGTGTGCTACCCCCAGCTGACGCTGGGGGCTATCCGCTGTCGCCGCTTCGCGGCTGCTGACCGGGTGGGGTACGCTTGGCGTTTTGGCGCATGTTGCAATAGCCGCGAAGCGGTGAAAGCGGGTAGCCATGAGCGTCAGCTCATGGATGGGTTAGTGTTAGATACTGCCAGCCGCGAAGCGGTGACAGATACGCACTGGCTCCACGAGTTGGTATTGGTGAATGTTAATGGAGCATCATGGTGAAATCGTTGTACATCGCTGTCACCGCTTCGCGG
Source organism: uncultured Planctomycetaceae bacterium (assembly GCA_963697295.1). Taxonomy (GTDB): domain Bacteria; phylum Planctomycetota; class Planctomycetia; order Pirellulales; family Pirellulaceae; genus Mariniblastus. The sequence continues at coordinate 107,312 of CAVONL010000002.1, forward strand.
CTGCTGATTGGTTGGGGTGTGCTACCCCCAGCTGACGCTGGGGGCTATCCGCTGTCGCCGCTTCGCGGCTGCTGACCGGGTGGGGTACGCTTGGCGTTTTGGCGCATGTTGCAATAGCCGCGAAGCGGTGAAAGCGGGTAGCCATGAGCGTAAGCTCATGGATGGGTTCGTGTTAGAAACTGCCAGCCGCGAAGCGGTGACAGATAATCGGCCTCTGAATATTCATGGTGCCGCCATATTAGATTTGACCTGATTGTATTGTATAAAACGTATTTGAACACGCGCGATCGGTTTCGATGCGTTACGCCTGGTCTGGTAACGAAACGAAGGCAAAGATGGGGTCTTATTCCAAGTTGACTTATCACGTTGTGTTTTCCACGAAGTACCGTCGCAAGACAATATTAGACGATATTCGTGAGCGACTATACCAATACATAGGCGGCGTGGTGCGCAATCTTGAGGGATGTTGCCTCGAAGTTGGTGGCGTCGAGGATCACATTCACTTGTTAACCAACTTGGCGCCAACAAAATCGGTTTCTGATTCGATACGCGACATCAAATCCAACGCGTCAAAGTGGTTGAATGAACTGCCGGAAACCAAGAACTGGTTTGGTTGGCAAAAAGGTTATGGTGCGTTCACGGTCAGTCATTCTCAAATTGAAGTCGTACGAAGCTACGTGCAAAATCAACGTGAGCATCATCGAACGAGAACATTTGAAGAAGAGTTTATTGAATTGTTGCGACGGCATGAAATTGATTTCGACCGCAAATATTTGTTCGAGGTTGAACACGTGGGGTGATCGCTGTCACCGCTTCGCGGCTGCTGATTGGTTGGGATATGCTACCCCCAGCTGACGCTGGGGGCTATCTGCTGTCGCCGCTTCGCGGCTGCTGACCGGGTGGGGTACGCTTGGCGTTTTGGCGCATGTTGCAATAGCCGCGAAGCGGTGAAAGGGTTAACGTTAGAAACCGCCAGCCGCGAAGCGGTGACAGCGGGTAGCCATGAGCGTCAGCTCATGGATGGGTTAACGTTAGAAACCGCCAGCCGCGAAGCGGTGACAGATACGCACTGGCTCCACGAGTTGGTATTGGTGAATGTTAATGGAGCATCATGGTGAAATCGTTGTACATCGCTGTCGCCGCTTCGCGGCTGCTGATTGGTTGGGGTGCGCTACCCCCAGCTGACGCTGGGGGCTATCTGCTGTCGCCGCTTCGCGGCGCCCGTTTGGTCGCGCTTTGCGTGAATCTTGCATTTTGCATTTCTGCATTTCCAATTTCCAATTTCCAATTTCCAATTTCCCATTTCCCATTTCCCATCCCGCATCGAGTCATTCCCGGGTCGTTGCTCAGCGGCATTGGACCGGCTCTTTGCCGAATTTAAGAAGTCTTGAAGGCACACGTCGAATCCCCTACTATCCCGCCGCTTAATTCGCGGATTGCGGCCGCAATTTTCACTGGCTGCAACGCACAACGAGGCACTTAGATCGGGTGACAAAATGCCGGGATGGAAACTGTGGGACACAAGTTCTTGTCGGTTAATCGACATGGTTCACTGGCGAATGTCGGTCGCCATGGTGTTGCTAATCACGTTTTCAGGTTGCACCAAATTTACACCTGGCGCGCTGCAGGATTTGTTGAACAATAAACCGGAAGCGTGGAGAACCGAGGCAAAGCCCCCCGCTGAGTTTTACCTCGCGCCCGGTGACAAGGAAACATTAAATTCTCTCAGTCAAGATGGTTCGGAAGAAAGCCAAGCCAAGAAGCCGGGTATTTTGCCAGAAATTGATCCTGCCGAGCTTGCAGCGATGAACGAAGTCGTTAGCAGCATTCCAAGCACGAACAGTCAAAGTGATGAAAATAGGTCGGGCGACGGGATCAGTAAGTCATCAACTCCAGCTCGCAGCGCGGTTGTTCAGGAACTCGTTCCCGCGGCCGGAGTTATCGGCCAACCTTTGCGGCCGCTGACGTTTGATCACGAATCCCGCAAGAGGATCGTCGATGAAGTCCAGTCACTTCGCGAGGATAATGTTATCAAGTTGACTGCCGAACCATCATTGCGTCCGCTGATCGAGTCGCAGCCACAAATAGCCACCGAACAGGAACAACCGGCTGCTTCCCCGGTTGCGTCACAACTTCCGCCCGAGCCCGCGCTGCCGCCGCTGGAGATCGTGGATGCCCGTTACGTGCCCAATCCGACCTCACCGGTGGAGTTGCCGGTATTCGATCCGATGACGGATGAAGTCGAGCTGCTTTCTCAAGTTGAAAATGCTACGGCGGCTGCCAAACCTGCCTTGGATGAAAACACGGTCAACGAATTTGAGCCCGCGACGCCGGAACCGCCAAAAAATCAGGTGGTTGAATCGGTCGCGAACCAAAACGAATTTGCGGCACAATTACAGCCTGTCAAACGAATTGACTCCCATTCGGCAGAGTGCGATCCGGCTTTTGATCTGGGGGCGTCACTGTCAGCCCGATCATTGCAGGGGTCTGTCGTTGGTGCTGCGGCATCGCTGCCGGCGCCGCCGACTTCTGAACCCGCCGAGCCCGTGGCAATCGAGCAGAGTTTACGATTGGTCAACGCAAACTTTTGCACCTCGGTTTCCGGTTACGGACAGTTTGACGCGTTTGAAGCAAACCGATTTGGACCGCACCAACACTTGTTGGTTTATTGCGAAATCGAAAATTTCCATTCGGTCAAAGAAGATGAAACGGACGGTTCGGAGAAATTCGTAACGCGGCTGCGCGGCAGCTATACCATTCTGGACGCTGACGGGAAGCAGGTGGATGGGTACGAGTTTCCTGTCGTGGACGACATCGCTCGCAATCAACGCCGGGATTTTTACGTTCATCTGCCGGTACAACTTGGCGATTTGCCCGCTGGTAATTATTCGATTCAGCTAAACATTGACGACCTTAACGGTAATACATCCGCCAATCTTGCCATTCCACTCGAATTCGAAGTAATCCAGTAGAAACTTGGACGATAAACAGGTACGGGGCGGGGGAGTGGTTCGTCGCATACCCGCGCGCGGCATTTCGTTTTCATCGCAGGATTCGTCGCGTTAATTTTCGCGATCGTGTGGGTTTCGCATGGGTCCGGTTTCGTTAATCCTTGCTCTGGCCGCCATTATCTGGCTGGCCGTGATTTTGCGGGAAACTCGACATCTCGTTCCTCAGCTCAATCCGCTGATCCTGGGCGCGACGCTGTTCCTGGTGGTGGCCAGTGTGTTCGGCGCTGATTTCTTTTCGCTCGATGCCGGACCAATCCCGATTACCATTGACCGACTCATGCTGGGCGGTCTGGTGGTCCTGTTTGTCGTACAGGTAGTGCTGGGCTATGAACGAATTCGTGATTTCAATCGCACCGATATTCTTGTGTTGTCGCTGTTGACATTCATGGTGTACAGCACGTTTGCCCACGACTGGCGTTACCTGAAAAACTTGCCCGTTTCGAGGCTGTTGTTCTTCAACTTGTTTCCGTTCACGATTTACTTTGTGGTACGGTATGCGCGATTGCGTGTCGAGGAGCTCAAGTTTATTACGCTGGTGCTGGGCGGGCTGGGTATTTATCTCGCGTTAACGGCTGTCGCCGAGGTCAAGGAGATCAACTGGGCTGTATTTCCTCGCTACATTTCCGATCCGACGTACGAAGAGTTTTTTGGCCGGGCTCGTGGGCCGTTTCTCAATCCGATTTCCGACGGAATTTTCATGGTGGTTTGCTTCGCCGGAATTCTCACCTGGTGGACGAATTCGAACGACAAAGTGAAGCTGTTGATCGTGCTGCTGGCACCTTTGTTCCTGCTCGGCATTTATGCCACACTCACGCGCAGCGTGTGGATGTCGTTCGCGCTGGCCGCCGGCGTCGTAACGTTGATGGTTGCGCCCCGGCGAATGCGCGGCGGCCTGGTCGTCTGCGGGTTGCTGGGGGGATTGATGTTCGCCATGTTTGCCGGTGACGCGATCAAGTCTTTCAAACGCGATAAATTTGTGTCCGAAGAGCAGATGGAACAATCGGCGTCGCTCCGCCCGTTATTCGCAGTGATCGCCCTGAGGATGTTTCAGGATCGACCGGTGCTGGGTTGCGGGTTTGGGCAATACTCGGCGACCAAAAAACCGTACCTCCAGGATCCAACGGGAAAATACCCACTCGCGCTGACCAAATCGCTGATGCAACACAACCTGTTCCTGTCGTATGTGACCGAATTGGGTTTGATTGGGCTATCGTTACTGTTGTTGTTGCTGATGAACCTGTTGGCGATGGCGATGGCGATCTGGAAAAATCGCCGCCGCCACTTGATTGCTCGACAGTTCGGCTTGTTGATGATCGTGTTGCTAATCGTGCATACCGTCAACGGGATGTTTCATGACGTTTCGATTGCCCCGATGACCAATATGTTGCTGTATTTCTTTGCCGGATTGATCACGAATCTGTACACGGCAAAAAATCTGACCGAGATGAGTGACGATGAAATCGCCCACGCGCGAACCGTGTCGAGCGTGGCTGCCCGACAAGTCCGACAAGTCCGAAATGTCTGACCCGTCCGACCCGTCCGACAGGTCCGACAGGTCCGACAGGTCAGAGCCTGCCGACCTGCCGACCCGTCCGACAGATTTGCTATTCAATGCACCATACGAATTGGTCGGTGTTCGAAGAGAATTGTTGACGGGCACTTGCAGAGTCGAATCGAACTCTGGCAAGCAACTCCAGTGTTCCCGCTTCAACAAATCTCGACAAGTCGCCCGTAATCTCGACTTCCGCGACTGAGTCGATTAACCGACTGGCGTTGCGACTGTCGACGACTTCCCAGCTTCCGGTTGTGTAATTGAACAGCTCAATGGTCTGTGTCACTTGGGAACGAGCAAACACGGCACCTTCCAGGCGTACCATCATCATGGTCGGAGTGGCTACTGGACTGGTCGAGCTAACTTCAAACTCTGTTCGCGACTGGGTGTCGGACGTGTTTCGTTGGAGAACATAATCGCTATTGTTGCTGCCGCTTAAACTACCGATGCCACCAGAAACATACATGCCTCGGGTCGGCGTCACGGTGGCAGGTGCCGCGAGCGGCACAAAGTTTGACAGGGTAACGCCAGTTGGCGAGTAGGCAATCGTAAAACACCCGAGGCCATCGGCAGTCGTAACGATGGAACCAGTGGCATTGGCAAACGAGCCTTGTTGATCTCCACCCATGACAATGGTGAACACATCCGCGTTATCTGGAACAAATCCTTCCATCAGTGTCAGGTGGAGCGATCCACCGCGGTTCAGAGTTCCTGTAATTGACAGGACGTCGTATACCGTGTCGCTGAATAGTTCAATCTCTGTTTCGGCAGTGGCACCGAGTGTCGTGCCCATTCCGGATTGAAGCCGCAGGTTGCCAGCGGAACTTCCCGGTGAAATCGTTCCGTCAACGTTCATACTGCCAAAGCACTGGATTTTTCCGACGCCTGACAATCGGCTATTGGCGGTGTGAATCATTGAATCGGCGCGACAGACGATGGTGCTGCCGGAATTGTCGGCGACGTCAAAATTGCCATCATTGATTGTGGGATTCTCAATCGTGATGTCATCGCCATTTTGCGCAATGACGGTTCCCTGGGTCGTCCAATCATCGGCACCGAACGGATCTATCGTCAAATTGCCGCTGGTCATAATTGTTGCGCCAGGTTCTAGGACGATTTTGAGATGGTCCAGCCCAAGCTCTCGGCGACCGATGATCGTCTGATCGGTCAGCCTCAACTCGGCGCCAACATCGCCATCGATATAACCGCCAAAATTACCGACCAGTTGAATAGTGCCACCGCCGGTGAACGTCGCCCCTGGAGATTTGACTTCGAGTAGGCCCGGGTTACCACCAGTCGAATAGTTGATAAAGATATCGCCCGAATTGACGATGTTGCCGCGAACTTCGACGTCGACAGTATTTGAACCGACGAGCGTGCTGCCAAGTTCGACGTCCTCGAACAGGGAATCGGAAACGACGGTGAATTGGCCGTCGCCCAAGAGCTGGCCGCCCCTGATGGTTGAGCCATCAAAGAGAATTTCTGATGTAGCTTGCGATTCGATGATGCCATTTGTGTTGTCCAGCTCGGTATCGTTGAATCGGAGATCGCCGCTGTCAGCCGCTCTCATGATGCCTTGATTGACCGCGCCGAGACTGCCTGCGTCGATCGTTAGATCGGCTCCGTTCGGATTGTTGGCGAGAATCAAACCGTTTGCCGAATTGATGATTTGAAGTTGGTTGAGTCCAATTTGACCGTAGCCTTTGATCGTTTGATTTTCGATCGTCAACTGAGCGTCGGTTGCGCCCGTGATGTAACCGCCGAAGTTCCCAGCCAGCCGCACGCTTCCTCCGCCGTCGAGAATCAGCCCTGAGGAAGTCACTTCGAGAGAACCCGGGTCGCCGCCGGTGGAATAGTTGATCGTGATTTCACCGGTATTATTAAGGGTTCCGACACCGACAATATCCTGAACGTTACTGGCTGCGATGACTGCCGAGTTGGAGAGATTGGTAAAGGTTGTCCGTCCCGCGACAACAAACGCTCCATCGCCTTGCAGTTGCCCACCGGTGATTTCGGCACCACTGTTGAATCTAACCTCGGAACCAGCCAGTGATTCGATAACTCCATTGGTGTTGTCAATATTGCTGTCTTGGAATATCAGCGTTCCGCCATCGAAGGCTTGCATGAGCCCATCATTCACCGCGCCCAGACTTCCCGTGTCAATCCTCAGATTACCATTCTCAGCGGATATCAAACCAGCGGCGGAGTTAATGATTTGAAGATTATTATTACCGAGCTGTCCGTAACCCGCGATCGTTTGATTCCCGATGGTTAAGAGTGCATCGGTAGCTCCGGTGATGTAACCGCCAAGATTGCCGCTCAAACGAACTGTCCCACCCCCCTCCAGTGTTGCTCCCGCGGGCGTGATTTCCAGGGAGCCTGGATTTCCGCCGCTCGAATAGTTGATCACAATATTTCCTGTGTTGGTGATTGTGCCAATTGCTACCAGATCGACAGCGTTGTTCGTAGTAACCGTTCCGGACGTTGCGAGATCGGTAAACGAGGACAAAGATTGCACCAGGAAATTGCCTGCTCCCTGAAGTTGTCCCCCCTCAATGTTTGTGTCGTGAAACTCGACCGTTGATCCGCTTGCGGCTTCAATGACATTATTGTTGACAATGTCGCTGTTGTTGAATTTAAGCGTCCCGCCGTTGGAAGCCCGCATAATACCATCGTTGATCGCTCCCAGATCGCTGACATCAAATGTCAGGATCAAACTGGAGTTGGCATCGATCACTCCATTGACACCGTTTTGAATTCCTATGGAATCGCGCCCAAGACCGCCGTAGCCTTGAATCGTTTGATCGGAAACCGTCAACCAGGGATTGCCAGCGGGTGCGCTGAGGCCCGAGTTTCCGTTTCCAAGCAGGGAAACGGTTCCGCCGCCCGTCAATGTTGCTCCCTCGGGTTTTACCCACAGATCCACGGGACCCTGCTGTTCCCAGTAGGCACCAATATCGCCCGCATTCATGATCGTGCGTGTCAGCCATAACTCGTGAGGTCCATTTTGGTCGCGTAATGAGATGGAGCCCTGGTTGAAAATTGTGGTCGTTGCAGTGCCAGTGAAGTCCAACGAATCGGCAATTTCCAGCGACGCCAAGGGACCGACAGAAAGCGAATTTAGTTCGACGTACAAGGTTGGATTGATGATGAGGCTATCATTAAGCGATACAGTGAACGGGCTCGAGTGCCCTGGCGGCAAGTCAATGATGACGTCCGTTGTAGATCCATTGGGCCAGGCCGCCGTCCAGTTGTCATCCAGGTTCCATTCGTTGCTTGAAGGATTTCCGCCGGTCCACGTTGTCTGAGCCATTGCCGGCAAAGACATGGCAAGAACGAAAAAGAGGCTGTTGAAAAGTTTATAAATCTTCATGGTAACTTGCTCACATTAAGAAAAAGGCCCAAAGAACGGCTCCTGCCACACAAGTCGGTGATCGAACCGCGTGATCGTTTCGTGCTTCTCGCCCCTATTACCTGACGATTTGATTAATCTCTCAGCAAAATCCCGAAATTGTTTCGGACTGTCGGCGAGCCCCGTGATGCGTGGTGGCAACGTCACCCGCGTCGGTTGGGACAAACGGACCTGTGCGGCCTTGGTTGCAAAGCTTTTTTTCCCATTCATAATTATTCGTCTGAGAGATCGCGCCATTATCGAGGTACTACCGATGCAGCGAGGAGAAATGGATCCCGTCACCTCGCCCAGTTTATTGCTGCGCATCAGGAACGCGGATGATTCCGAGTCGTGGCGGGAATTTGACTCGGTGTATGCGCCCGTTGTACGGGCGTACTGTCGCCGCCGCGGCTTTCAGGCAACGGATATCGACGACATTGCCCAGGAAGTAATGGCCGCAGTAGCAAATGCCATTCGCAAGTTTGAATACGAACCTGACAAAGGCAGATTCCGTTCCTGGCTGGCAACGATCACCGCCAACAAATTAAGGAATTTCGTTTTAAAGAATAATAGTGGACACGCACAACTATCCGAGATTGTCGATCAATTGGCGCAGGCTCCCGATTCCGATTCTGAATGGTCAACGATTTTCTTGCAGCAGGTTTTCCAATCGGCTTGCGAGCGAATACAGGCGACTTGTGAACCACAGACGTGGCAGTGTTTTGAGGCAACCTGGATTGATGACCTGCCGGCTAACGAAGTGGCCGAGCAATTCAAGATGCCCATTCATTCGGTGTACGTCAACAAATCACGCGTGCTCAAAAGACTGGAGCAGGAGTTTTTGATGTTGTCAGATGATTTTCCAATGGCGGAATTGAAGCGAACAAGCTAACTCGCATTTTAAACGCAGGCCGACTCGAATTTGGGGGAGTGTTTTGGGCATCAGGAAAACGGATTTTTTTACGACCAGTTGTCCCACTTCGGATACGCTTGCCCAGCTACTTGACGGCACGATTGAAGATGCCAAGGTTCTTGAAGACCATTTGAAATCGTGTTCGCAGTGCCAGTCGCGGCTGGACGAACTTTCCCAATCGGAAGTACTTTCTCCGTTTCGAAAAAGCGGACGGCTCCATGTCGGTTCCAAATACTCGTACTTGGATGTGCCGCTCAGGGCGAATGATCTGGGCTCGATTGATGAGTTTCGCGTCCAGGCCGAAATAGGGCGGGGCGGGGTAGGGGTCGTGTTCAAGGCCTATGATCCGTCCGTCGAGCGATACGTCGCGGTCAAGGTACTTACTCACGATGGCAGCTTTCGGTCGGAAGCCCGCTTTGAACGCGAATCCAAAGCGGCTGGAAAACTTCGTAATGACCATCTGGTCAGCGTGCACTCGATTGGCCGTACGAAAGATGATCGACCCTATCTGGTGATGCCGCTGATTGAAGGTCCCACGCTCAAGGCCTACCTCAAGCGACAGCTTCCTGGCAGTCGTGAGTCCGCTTCGATCATTCGACAAATCGCTTTGGGTTTGGATGCCGTCCATGCGGCAGGCTTGGTGCACCGCGATGTGAAATCTGCCAACATTTTGATGGATCAAGATGATAATCGGGCGAAGCTTACTGATTTTGGATTGGCTCGCGCGGAAATAACTGAAGAAACATTGACACAGGCCGATGTGCTTTGCGGCACTCCCGAGTACATGAGTCCGGAACAGGCCGGGGGCACGGATTCAGTGAGCGCCGCCAGCGATATCTATAGCCTTGGTATCACACTTTACGAATGTTTGACGGGGACGACTCCCTTTCAAGGTCAGCCGCTGCAAGTACTCGAACAACATCGTCAAACGGAGCCGATCCGGCCGAGTCGACTGAATCCTTCCGTTCCACGGGACCTCGAGAACATCTGTCAAATGGCGATGGCCAAGCATCCCGAGCGTCGCTATCAAAGTAGCCGGGCGTTCGCAGATGATCTGCAACGATTCCTCGACGGACGCCCGGTCGTGGCGCGCGAAACGACTCGCCTGGAACGTTTGCGTATGTGGTGCGGGCGCAACCGAGGTGTGGCGGCGTTGACGGCGACTTCGCTGGCACTCCTGCTGGTACTCGCCATCGGATCGAGTACCGCCGCGTGGCAATTGAACTTGTCAAACAAGTCGATTTCGAGAGAAAAACAAAAGGCGACCGCCGCCGAAGAACTTGCTTTGAAAGATCGGGCGGCCGCGATCGATTCGTTGGCGACGTTGGTGGACTCTCTCTACGACGAACTCACTAATGATGCAGCCACAATCAAGACGCGCGAAAAAATTGTCACTGCGGCAATCAATGGACTGAGGTCCATCACGGAAGTCGAGGGTGATCGTAAAGCCGATCGCACGACGTTCCTGGCCTATTTGCGGATCGCCGATCTTGCATCTTTGCGAGGTGCCAACCAGGAAGCCGAAAGCTCTTACGACAAGGCCATCGAGTTGGGACGCAACCTTCTCACGCAGCAACCGGAAGACGCCGCTTCAAAACGCGAATTGGCGCTTGCTATGAGCAAACTCGGATCGCATTATTTCAAGCTGGGCAACGCGAAAGCTGCCGAGCTTAGCCAACAGAGCGCCGAATTGCTGGATGAGATTCTGGATGAAAATCCAAACGACTTCGAAGCGCTGGCACGTTTGGTGGTTGAACATGGTCAGCAACTCCAAATCATTCGACAGGCCTTTCCAGGAGATACGGCAAAAGTCATTGACTACGGTGAGTCCGTCCTGGCGGATGTCGATCGTCTGTTTGAGCAACCGCACAACAGCAGTACGGCCTGCCAGGCGGCTCATACAATTCATTTCTGCATCGGTCGCGCCTACCTCGAAGCCAATAACGCGGCCAAAGCAGAATCGCATTTCGAAGCGGCTCGGCCTTATCTGGATCAAGCTCTCGAGCAGCTGCCAGGCAACGTTGAGTTTCGGGCTGCTTCGGCTGTACTTGACCGGGCGCAGGGGATGGCCATGGCTTCGCAAGGCCACGTTAATGAATCGAGCCTGCTTTTCCAGAGGGCGCTCACGACGCTCACAGAATTGTCGGACGCGAATCCAGATGACCTGGTGCAGAGACGTAATGTTGCCAATACGCAAAATATCATGAGCGAACAACTCGTCGTGCTGGGACGGCTGGAAGCCGCGATTGAATTGTTGAACGGAGCCGTCGCGATTTACCAAAGCCTGCTGGAACTTTCGCCGGAAGACGAATCTACGCGAATCCTGATTGCCGATTCACGGTTGAAGGCGGCTTTTTGTCGACTCAATCTGCATCGGTGGGCCGACGCGAACGAGGCTTGCACCGAACTACTGCAAGAGCTGAATGATTATGAATTCGGGGAGGCGTCGGCAGCGATGGTGGAGTTATACACGACGTTGGCGGGTTTTGTTCACGAGGCAACCGACCGGTTGCTGGGGCGAACGATGGAAGTAAAAACACCCACCGGAGAAATGATTGCACTTTTGCAGGCCGCTCGTAAAGACGCTCACACCGCGCCGTCAAACTCATTGTTAGAAGAAACCATTGCACTCACGGCGGACATCAACCCCGAATTCAAGGGGATAACCTTCGGCGAATTATTTGCACACCTCGATACGCTGACGGAAGTGCATCCGGTTTTCGTCAGCCAACGGAAATTAGTTGAAGCAATGATCTACGGATTTTTAGCCCGCAACTCGGCAAAATCCGGCTTGCCCGAAGCCATCCAATTTTCCGAAGAGTCGTTGAATCGGTCCGTTTCGTTGCTCGTCGAAGCCGCAGCGGCTGTTCCGGGTGCTCGCGAAATAATCCAGAATGACTCAGAATTTGAATGGGTACGTCAAACACCCGAGTTCGCAGCGGCTTGGGCCGATATGGAAAAGCCAAACAACTGAGCCGGTGGTCAGCATGTGACATGGAACGTTGAAGGTCGTAGCTTGAATCGCAAGTTTTGATTTTACGTACTGACCTCGCAAATACGGACTCACTGGCTTGCGCCACGTGCTTGTATTGCAACTTTTGCAATGACCCAGATAGACGCATTTTGCATTGGTCATTACCACAGGTGCCAGGCCCCTTGCCACAGGATGTAAAAGCCCAATAGCAGGTTGGTCACCGCATGCGCCACGACGCAGTCCCAAAAGTTTCCCGTCTTGAGCATAAGCCAGGTCACCAGGCTGAACCACACGAAGGCCGCAATCGCTTCGCCCGGATGAGTCAGCACTCCGTAGCCGGTCGCCGTCGCGATGCCCGTCATCGTGATGGCCGACAACGAAACAGTCCACCACGCCGGGTTTTCAACGTACCGGATTAACCAACCGCGCAAAAACAGTTCTTCGATGATTGGCACGATCACGGCCAGCAAACAAAATCGAAACGCCAGAAACACGTATCGCATCGCGGGATCGGACAGCTGTTCAAACGGATTGAAGCTGGGCCGCGCTACCGCTTTCGCCCAGCCAACAGACTCCAGCAGCGAGTGTTCAATTCTCAGTTCGCTGATCCCAATCCACAGCACGATCCCGATGACGCCTACCACAACCGAAAGCAGCGAAACCCGCACCGGAAACTGCGACAAAATCGTTTTGCGAAAATAAATCAACAAGCCGCTCTAGCACGACGACCTGGAGCGCGACCAGCACCGTATAGGTCGTCGCTTTCCCCGGATCCACGAGCGTTTGCTCGCCTGGTTCGACACTGATTTCAAAACTGGGATAAAAATTGATCAGTACCATGAACACCAGGAACGGGCCAACAAAGGCCCATGCGGTGGGCTCGTCGGACTCCTCGTTTATTTGACGTTCGGGTGCCAGCGTGTCGTTTTCGTTCGAGGGCAACGGTTACTCCTGTTTTGCGGCAATAGTTTCCGGGATCAACGTTCGGCAGATTGGGCAAATACTGTTTTCCGCGTGAATCGGCTATAATGATAGAACAAAAATGGTGCCACGCCACGGCGGATGTGATCAACGTAGCCGGGTCACTCCTTGACGCGGAAAAAACACGCCTGCCGCGCAGCGTCAGGCGAACTTGAAACAGGGGCGCTGTAAGGATAACGAGGAAAGGGCTTGAAGATGACGGGTCAGTTTAAGTTGGTCATCATTGGTTTGATCATTTTTTGCAGCGGTCAGTTGATCTGCTTGCAGCCGGCATGCGGACAAACAAGCGAAGAGATTTTCAAGCAGCAGCGTGAAGAAATGGTAAAAACGGCCGTGATTGCGGCTGGCATCAAAGACGAACGCGTGATCGAGGCCATCCGGTCGACGCCCCGGCACGAATTTATCCCCAAAAAAATCCGCAAGACCCAGTCCTATCTCGACGCCGGGATTCCGATCGGCGAGAGCCAGACGATTTCGTCGCCGTTTATCGTCGCCTATATGACGGAATCGCTCGATCCGCAGCCGACGGATAAAGTTCTCGAAATCGGGACGGGCAGTGGCTACCAGGCAGCCGTACTCAGCCCACTGGTAAAAGAAGTTTATTCCATCGAAATCGTCGCACCACTCGGCGAGCGGGCCGAGCAGACTCTCAAAAAACTGAAGTACGACAACGTCAAAGTGAAAGTCGGCGACGGCTATCTCGGCTGGCCCGAGTACGCGCCCTTCGACAAAATCATTGTGACTTGTTCGCCAGAAGACATTCCCCAACCGCTGTTTGATCAACTGCGCGAAGGTGGTCTGATTGTTGTGCCGATGGGCGAGCGTCACCAGCAAACGCTGTATCGTCTGAAAAAAGTTAACGGCAAACTGGAACAACAGCCGCTGCGACCAACCTTGTTCGTACCGATGACGGGGCAGGCAGAAGCCGAACGGCGCGTGCTGCCTGACCCAACCAAGCCAACCTTGATTAATCCCAACTTTGAGGAGGGGCTGGATGAAGAGGGATTCGTGAAAGGCTGGTATTACCAGCGAAAGCTCGAGTTGAAGGACGATGTTTTGGCCCCCAGCGGCATGTACTATGTCCAATTTGAAAACGATATCCCCGGCCAGATCGCGCACGTGATGCAGGGTTTTGCCATCGACGGTCGCGAAGTCCCGCTGATTGACCTGACGGCAGCGGTGGCCTGCGAGAATGTCCTGGCGGGGCCGCACAAAGAAGATCTACCAGTGGTCGCCGTCACGTTTTACGACGAGCTGCGTAAGGACCTGGGCACGGAGTACATCGGTCCGTTACAGGGGACGATGACCTGGAAGAACGTCAAGCGGGAAAAAATCCGGGTTCCAATTGGGACCCGAGAAGCGATCGTGCGGATCGGACTGTTCGGCGCGACTGGAAAAGCCTCATTCGACAGCATTTCGGTGCGGGCGACGCCTGGTACAGCGCCAAGAAGTAGTTGAAAACCTTAGATGCTGTGTGACAGGCAAGATGCCTATTGACACACGATAAATTCTTGCGTGCCGTGCCGCTACGATTTTTTTGAATTAGCGGCCCAGCGCAAGCCCCCGCCGGTGACTACGCAAACGTTGGCTAGAAGATGTGGGGCATAAAAATGCAGGCTGCCTGTCCCACGTTAAATTTTCCACGTTAAATTTTTGGGTCAACTTGGTCCGCCAGGCGAATTGCCTACGTGATAAGTAGAGTCGGCGAGTCGCTCAACGCGGAAATTCACGAAAATCTTACCTTCCCTGAGAACTAGTTTGTCGCAGCAGGGTTAAAGGCAATACGATTACCTCATGGAAAAGTTTGTTCGCCAGAGCAAAAATAAATAGCAGCTTACAGGTCACTCATTGAAAAAAGGACAGAGAACATGCGAATTTCGTTGGTAGTAATGTTGGCCGCGCTGATGTGCGCCGGCTATGTTAAGGCTCAGGAACGTGCCGGACTTGACCCTAGTCAAGTCGTTGACCGGATGTTTGAGAGCGATGACGCCAATAAAGATGGCAAGCTCGACAAAGACGAGGCGAGCGAACGAATTCAAGCTTCGTTTACCGAAGCCGACACAGATGAGGACGGGTTTCTCTCCAAGGAAGAGGTGACCGCGATGCTGAAAGAAAGAATGGGGCGACGACCCGAACGTCGCGCCCGCGGCGGCGATGGTGCTGGCGGTGCCGGAGGACGCGGCGGTGACGGTGGCGGCCTTGGTGGGGGCCGTGGCGGTCAGGGAGGTCGGGGCTTTGGTGGTCAAGGCGGTGCTGGTGGAGCCGGCGGCGGACCTGCCCGGCTGCTCCAAATGATGCCCATCATTCAAGTTCTCGATGTCGACAAAAACGGTGAAATTTCAGCGGAAGAAATCGAAGGCGCCGTAGCAGCACTCAAAACACTTGACAAAAACCAGGACGGCAAAATCTCCGCTGATGAAATGATGCCCGAAATGGGTCAAGGGTTTGGCGGCGGACGAGGTGGTCGCGGCGGACGGGGTGGCGGACCGGGCGGCGCTAACGGCGGCGACGGTGGAGATGGTGGTGGCGCGATCCCTCAGCGCCCATCGGGCGAAAACGAAGGCGGCAAAGGCAACAACTAATTACGCCTTTAAAAATCCAGGCCGCAGAATAACTTTTCTGCGGCCGTTTTTTTTAAAAGGAACGCCGATCCAATTCGATGGGGTGGCTGGCCGAAACCGGCTTACTTCTATCGTATTTTTGCGAATACAAATTCCGGGACTGGTTTCACTCCGACTTTTTTGATCGCTTTTGGCATTTATCTAACCCGCAAACTCGGCAAAAAACTCCCAAATCCCTTGAACTGCCATTTCTGCCTGTTATCCTAATCCATTCATCCTGCCGAGGTCGGTTCGTGAAGAAATTGGCTCGCACAGGATCAAGGTGCATCTGCAGCTTGTGCAACATTTGGAGAGACTTATGAACATTGGTGGCAAATTTGGTCGCACGATCGGATTTTTGTTTTTGCTTGGTGCGATTCTGGTTTTCAGCGACAAAGCCATTGCCGCAGGTGGCAGTTGGGGTAGTGGCGGCAGTTGGGGCAGTGGTGGGAGCTGGGGTGGCGGCAGTTGGGGCAGCGGTGGCTCGAGCGGTGGCAGCTGGGGATCCAGTGGCGGCGGAATTGCCTATCGCACACCAATTCGAAATTTGCTTGGCAACATCCATGAGCGGGTTGCGTATCGAAGATCGGCACTGGTCGCCAGCCGCGGAGGTAGCTGGGGTTCGTCAGGAGGTTCTGGATCAACCGGATCGGGATCGTTTGGATCAAGCGGCGGATCATATGTTAGCGTGGGGGGCAGTTGGGGTTCATCTTACGCGACTTCCGCCTCCGGAGCATCGTACGGCAGCTGGGGTTCATCGTATTTGAGCACCGTCGATACAAGCTACAACGTGCCGGTTAACGGCATGAATTACGGTTACATGGATGGCGGAGTCATCAACAACGGTATGCCGATTGGCAGTTCGACGTTAATGGGCAGTAGCCTTTCAACCGCGCCCGGCTATTACGAAGGCGGCGGAATTCCAGTCGAAGGCGGCGGAATTATTTACCCGAGCAATGAAGCAACTCCATCGATCCTCGATGGTGGCGGATTCGATCCTCGAATCACAACACCGCCGAATCAGGGTTTTGATCGGGGTGGAATTGAAAATCCTCCCGTTCCAAGTCCGAGTGAGGATTCGGGCGATACGATGATCCGGCCCAAGTCCGACGATGCGGTGGCCAGTAATCTTGCCATTCTCAGTCTCAAGCTTCCCCGGGAAGCGCAGGTCTACATTAACGATCGCCTGACGCGCACCCCAGGCGAAGTTCGCAACTACGTTTCGCGGCGTGCCCAACCGGGACAAGCGAACGAGTATCGCATCAAGGCAGTCGTCAATCGCGACGGTAAAGAAATTGTCCGGACTCAGACCGTGAATCTCGAACCAGGTGCCAAGAAGACGGTTGCCCTGGATTTCGACAAACCGGTCGTAACAACGTTAGCTCTGAAAGTTCCCTCGGATGCAACCGTCCGTCTATGTGGCAACGGGACGGCTGCGGTCGGCCGAACCCGCCTTTACGCCACTCAATCGTTGGAGGACGGCGAGGTCTGGAAGGATTACAAAATCGAGGTCTCCGTTGTGCGTGATGGAAAGACAATCACCCGCGAACAGACAGTCGATCTGGCAGCAGGTGAAACGCGGCTCGTTTCATTCGATTTTGCAGTCGATCAGGTGGTGACGAAGTAGTATCCTGATAAAAAGTTATCGAAACTCAAACCCCGTCGTGGCATCACGGCGGGGTTTTTTAATTACAATAGCATGATGAAGAAAACAGCTCCCTGCCCCGAATCATCTGATCCATCGGATCGGGAAGCCGATGTTTGCTGGTCGCCTGGAAAGCGCAGGTTGGCGTCGCTTGGCATTCTGTTTTTTCTGTTCGTTATCGTGATCGCGCCGTTGTCCAATCCGATTGGTTCGGCGAGCTTCTCGATTCCACTGGCCAAAGCGGTTGCTCCGATTCATCAATCGTTGTTTCTGGGCCATGGTTACCGTTTCTTTGGACCCGATCCTGGCCCGAGTCACCTCGTTTACTACTCCGTCACTCAAAAAGATGGCGGCAAACTGGAAGGGCACTTTCCAGATCGTGAACAGAACTGGCCTCGATTGTTTTATCACCGTTGGTTCATGCTCAGCGAAACGATTTATCGGGAGCACATGTTTACACCCGACCAGGTTGGTTTTGAACAAGGACAACAGCAGCTGACCAAGGAGATTCTGGAGTTTCGTAATGCTGGCGAATTTGAGATTGTCAAACAGCTGGAACAGCGACGATTGGAACAGGAAGTTCAATATCAGGATGCACGCCGGCGAATTGACGACCTGGTCAACGCGCTTGCAAAGCATCTGTTGACTGTCAACGGTGGCGAAAGTGTCCAGCTATTTGTGCGCGAGCGATTGATTGCGGGACCGTTGGATGTTGTCGCCGAAGTTCCTCTCGATGATAACCGGTACTTGTCGCCGCCAATGCCGATCGGCCCGGGTTTGGAAGACATGCCGGCGCCACCAACAACGCCACCGGTCGGCGAGGTTCAGCCTGACCAAGCGACATCGCCAAAAGGTTCGGCTAACAGAGAAGGTCTTGCCCAGTGATTAAGAACTATTTCCGGCAATGGCAGGGAGCCTGGAACTCGTTTTGGTTCACGCCCGCCGACCCGCTGCTGTTAGGGCTGATGAGAATTCTCGTCGCTTCGATGTTGTTCTATACCCACCTGGTTTGGTCACTTGGACTCGAAACTTTTTTTGGTGTTGAAGCGATCTTGCCAGAAACGTACCGCTTCTACCTGTTTAATCAATCGAACTGGGCCTGGAGTCATTTGGATTGGATCAGCAATCCTGCGGCCATGTGGACCGTACACGCCTTGGGTCTGATCGTGGTAGCGCTTTGGATGATCGGTTTCAAAACGCGCTGGACGGGCTGGGTGAGTTTTTTGTTGGCAGTTTCGTATGCCAACCGGGCGACCGGGTGCGCAGTTTGGGCTCGATCAGGTTAGTTGCTTTCTTTGTCTGTATCTGGCTTAGGAAATTCGGGTGCCGCGTTCTCCGTGGATCGCTGGTGGTTGATCAGGAACGGTGGCGAACGGGCAGGGCAGGGGAGTGGTCCCGCGTTGTCGCGGCTGATGAATCCGCCTTCGCAAAAAGATACGATTTCCAATATTGCCATTCGGTTGATTCAAGTGCACATGTGCCTCGTGTATTTGTTTGCCGGACTGGGAAAGCTGCAAGGCGATAGCTGGTGGAACGGGGAAGCGATCTGGGGAGCCATCGCCAGCTACGAATACCAAACGCTCGATTTGACCTGGATCGCGGGTCATATGTGGTTGGTCAACGTGCTTACCCTGATCACACTGGCTTGGGAAGTCAGTTACGCCTTTCTGATTTGGCCGCGCCTGACGCGACCGATCTACCTGCTCATTGCCGTGGTGGTACATCTGGGAATTGGCCTGGCCATGGGGATGTTGACGTTCGGCTTGATCATGATTTATGGAAACTTGGCCTTCGTGCGGCCCGAGTTCCTGCGGGCCCTGGGCGGTGCCAAAATGTCTGCCACGAAGCCCGGTACCGTCGTTGTCCGATCCCGGGCCTAAACCTTATACTTCCTGCTTTGGAATAGATTTAAACTCATCATTTTTCCAGCAGATTTATTCGGGGAAGCCGAGTGAGAACACGAATTGCCATTGCGGGTGCCACGGGAGCTGTGGGCTGCCTGGTCAGAAAGTTGTTGGCCGAACGGGACTTTCCATTTGAATTGATCAAGTTTCTTGCTTCGTCGAGGTCGGTCGGAAAACCAATTGAATTCAAGGGCCATCATTACGAAGTCGAATTACTCGAGCCGGATGCGTTTGACGACATCGACCTGGTGATTGGCAGCACGCCCGACGAGGTAGCCGCTGAGTTCGCGCCCTGGGCGGTCGAACGTGGTTGTGTGGTTGTCGATGAAAGCGGATATCATCGAATGCTTGCCAATGTGCCGCTGGTGATCCCCGAAGTCAATCCGCAGGCGGTTGAAAACCATCAAGGCATCATTGCCAGTCCTAATTGCAGTACGACACAATTGGTGGTTTGTTTGAAACCGCTGCATGACTTTGGGCGCGTGCGGCGGGTCGTCGTATCAACTTACCAGGCGACCAGCGGGGCAGGGGTGCAAGGCCAGCAGGATTTGACGGAAGGTACCCGCAGTGCGCTGGCAGGCGGCCAATACGAGTATTCGGCTTTCAAACATCCGATTGCGTTTAACATCATCCCGCAGATTGGCTCGCCCAAGTACGAAGGTTACACCTCGGAAGAAATGAAAATGGTGTGGGAAACGCGCAAGATTCTCGATGACGAATCGATCCAGGTCTGTCCGACCTGTGTCCGCGTGCCGGTTTCCAATTGCCATAGTGAATCGATCGTCGTGGAAACCGACCAACCGATCTCTCCACAGCAGGCGCGAATTGTTTGAGAGCACTCCCGGCATCACGGTCGTCGACAATCTCGAGTTGGGGCACTACCCGATGCCCAGCAATTCGGATGATCTTGACGATGTGTTTGTGGGACGGATTCGGAAAGACATCAGCTGCGAAAACGGGCTGGCGTTCTGGTGTGTGAGTGATAATCTTCGCAAAGGCGCTGCGACCAACGCGGTTCAAATTGCCGAACTGCTGGTGTCTGGTAAATTCACGTCATGCGAAACATCAAGCTAACGATCGCCTACGATGGTGAAAACTACGTCGGCTGGCAGGTGCAACCCAACGGGATTTCGGTCCAGGAAAAACTGGAAGCCGCCTGGGAGCAAATCACTCAGGAAAAAATCCGCATCACGGCCAGTGGCCGGACGGACTCTGGCGTGCACGCGCGGGGGCAGGTGTGCAATCTGAAAACCGAATCTGAATTCGAAATTAACCGCATTCCATTCGCGTTGACGTCCCAGACTCCTTTTGACATCTCGGTCTTGAAAGCCGAACTAGCGCCACCCGATTTTGATGTGATTCGCGACGCGAAGAGCAAAACGTATCGCTACCAAATTCAATTTGGTCCGACCCTGGATGTGCTCAGTCGGCGCTATCGCTGGTATTTCCCGCGGCCGCTAAATCCGGCAAGAATGCAGGCGGCAGCCGACTTACTGAAAGGCACGCACCATTTTGAGAGCTTTCAAGCCAAGGGGTCAGAACGGGTGACGACCGAGCGGACAGTAACGCAGTTGGATGTCGTGCACTTCCGCGAATCGTATTATGACTATATTGATATCGTGATCTCGGCCGACGGTTTCCTGTACAACATGGTTCGCAACATTGTGGGAACGCTGGTCCGTATTGGCGTTGGTCGCGAGACACCGGAGTGGATGTTAACGGTTCTGAAAAGTCGAGATCGCCGGTCGGCAGGGGAAACGGCGCCGGCCCAAGGTTTGTTTCTGGAAAAAGTCGAGTACGATATCTGATCTTTGCCAAGCAAATTCCGCCGTGACGAATCAAATGCAAGTCGCCCAACCACTGAACGTGTTTCGACTACAGAAACGAAATCTGTTTTGATTGATTCAGACCTGGTTATCGCCGCGATCGAAATTATTGTTGGCTTGGGTCTGTTGACAAAGGCCGCTGACATTTTCGTGGATGGTTCAGTGCAACTCGCCAGTGCATCCAAAGTGACTCCCGTGGTTGTGGGGGCGGTGGTCGTCGGGTTTGGAACCAGCATCCCGGAGTTGTTGGTTTCGGGAATTGCGGCCGCGCAAGGAAACCTCGACCTCGGTGTGGGCAACGTAGTCGGTTCCAATGTTGCGAATATCTCGCTGGTGTTGGCTGCCGCGGCGTTAATCGTGCCGATTCTCGTTACGCGACCCGTGCTCCACCGGGAAACGCCGGTTTCCCTGTTGAGCGTAATGCTGTTTGCGTTTCTTTCCATCGGCGGATTTGAGATTTGGGAGGGTGTGCTACTGCTGGTCGTTTTGGCGGGCGTATTGAGTTGGATTGTCTTTGGCGGAAACGAGGAATCGGTACAAGTCTTGCCGGTTGATGAAAGCACGACTGTCGGAAAAAGTCTGATCAAGGCATTGGCCGGCCTGGTCGGGACGGTCGCGGGAGCGGAATTGATGCTGTGGGGCGCCGAAGCGACGGCAGCGAAGTTTGGATTATCGGAGGGCTTCATTGGTTACACCCTCGTGGCAGTCGGGACTTCCTTGCCCGAATTGGTGACCACGATTTCAGCTGCCCGCAAACGCGAAACCGAATTAATCCTGGGAAATTTGTTAGGCTCGAATATTTTCAATAGCCTTGCCGTCGGCGGCGTCATCGCGATCATCGGTCCCGGCCCCATCGATGATGTCCTGCTGCGATCTTACGGGATGATCGTGATGGTACTCGTTGCGACGCTGGCCTGGATTTTCATGGTTGTGCGAAAACGAGTCAGCAAGATTGAAGCGGTCATTCTGCTGATCATCTATGCGTTCGCGCTATTGGTACTTTCCGACCTCGAAATTGGCGCATGGATGCGGCATTTGATCGACGTCATGCTGCATCGCTAGGCGGTTGTCCGGGAATTCATGTTCAAAATCGTTCCTGAAACAGAGCAGGGGAGTGGGCGGGTGGTTTTGTGGTAACCGCCGCTTGGCTAAAATGGCTGTGGTCATTCATCCGATACAGCCTGGCAGTTTCTTGTGAGCACCGTACGAAATTTCATCGGTCCCTATCAGCTCTTGCGGCTGATTCGTTCCGGCAATACGACGCAGGTTTGGGAAGCCCTTGAAACGGGCAAAAGAAAACGCGTTGCGCTGAAAATCCTGCTGCAGGAACATCGCGAGAATAAGAGCGAGATCGCGGATCTCAAACACGAAGTGGCGGTCGGTGCAACTCTGGACCACAAAAATGTCATCCAGATTTACGGATACCACGACGAACACGGGTTACCGCTATTGGCAATGCAGCTGTACAATGCTCGCAACCTGAAAATCGAAATGCGAGAGAACCCGGAATTCATTGGCGCCAATGCCAAGGAAATCATCATTCAATGTTGCGACGGACTTCATTACCTGCACCAACAAGGCTGGATCCACTGCGATGTGAAGCCAGACAATTTTCTGCTGGACGAAAACGCGAATGTGAAACTGATCGACTTTTCGATCGCCGAAAAAATCAAAAAAGGGCTGGGCGGCATGTTTGCGGGAAAGTCCAAAAGCATTCGAGGGACGCGCAGTTACATGTCACCCGAACAGATTCGCCGCCAGAAGCTTGACGTCCGGGCGGATATTTATGGTTTTGGATGCGTGCTGTTCGAATTGTTGGCCGGTCGCACTCCGTATACGGCACCCAATCCGGATGACCTGCTGAACAAGCATCTGAAGTCACCGGTCCCGTCCCTGGAATCAATGAGTGGCGCATCAAAAGACTTTTCCAAATTAGTGACCAGGATGATTGCCAAAGAGAAAGAAGATCGGCCCGAAAGCATGTTAGTCGTTGTGCAGGAAATCTCGCGGATGCAAATTTACAGACCGGGTCAGCGGCCGGTAGACAAGAAGCACTAAACTCGGTTGAATGAAAAGGCAAGCGTGAAATGGACTACCTGGCATTTGAACAACCTATCGCCGATCTTGAAGCCGAGATTCAACGTCTCGAAGCGGAGAAGAACGAGTCCGCCGACTCGGTCGAAAAAATTCGCCGGTTGCAGCAAGAGCTGCGCAAGATGACCGAAGAAATTTACGCCGCGCTCACGCCTTGGCAAACCGTGCAGGTAGCTCGCCACAAGAACCGCCCACATACGACCGATTACCTGTCGCTCGTTTTCGATGAGTTTATCGAACTGCATGGCGACAAGTTGTTTGGCGACGATCGTGCGATTCGAGTTGGCTTTGCAAACCTGGACAACCACAAGGTAATGGTGCTAGGACATCAAAAGGGGCGCACCTTCCAGGATCGAACGGTGAACTTTTTTGGTTGCGCGCATCCCGAGGGGTATCGCAAAGCAATGGCCAAGATGCGTCTGGCGGCCAAATTCCGGTTGCCGGTCATCTGCATGATCGATACTCCGGGCGCCTATCCCGGAATCGGCGCCGAAAGCGCGGGCAGGCACAGGTGATTGCCGGCAACATGTACGAGATGTCGCGGCTACCGACACCTATCATTTGCGTAGTCATTGGCGAGGGCGGCAGCGGCGGTGCGTTGGGAATCGGTGTTGGCGATCGCGTGGCCATGCTTCAGCATTCATATTATTCGGTGATCAGTCCGGAAGGCTGTGCGGGCATTCTCTGGAAAGGAGCCGAACACGCTGAAAAAGCAGCTTCGGCGCTCAAGTTTACATCGAAGCATCTGAAGGAGTTTGGGGTTGTCGACGAAGTGCTCGAAGAACCGCTCGGCGGAGCCCATCGCGATCCTCATTCAATGGCAGTTCGCCTGAGAAGGTACTTCAAGCAGCAGCTCAAGGAACTGGGTCAGATGAAACCCGAAGAATTGCTCAACCAACGGTACGAACGTTTTCGCAAGCTGGGCGTCTTTCACGAGCAGTCGGTTGTTGCGGAGTAGCGAATTTCGATCGTGGCACAGACCTCCGGGATGTGAGAAACCCGCCTATTCCCCAACGTCCGATAATGTTTCTTATGTTCGGTTAGAGCCCTACGTTTTCTCGGGACTTTTTAAAATTGCGATAATTGACGTCGCCCCTCTGCCCGCCGACGGTCATGGTTCACGGCTCGGAGATCCGTGCCACTGAGGTTACCGGTTCTGTCATGGTTCACGGCTCGGAGATGATCCGTGCTACTGAGGTTACCGGTTCTGTCCGTTATCAAGAAGCCGTTTAGCGGCGTCTCGGATCGCGTCTGAACCGGCGTTGATCAGCTCCTTGGAATCGAGTTGAATCGTGGGCCAGCCGCTACCGGCTGCGGTCGGCTGGTTCGTGGTTGGATAGCCGCTTTGGCTCGCGGACTGGCCGTAATTGGGACTTGACCAGGAGGACGGATTCTGGGCTTGGGCCGGCTGATTCGGATAGCCGGTTTGGACGGGAACCTGGTATTGATTCTGATACTGAGTTGGGGGCTGCGTAGGCTGTTGCCACTGGCCGTTGTAGGTTTGGTAATTCTGATTGTTTTGCGGGACTTGAATTGGATTGAACTGGCCGTTGTATGACTGGGTTTGGCCAGTTGTTTGCTGGCCACCATAGATTGGCTGTTGGGGGGTGCCACCGTTCGTGTGAGTGGTCACTGGAAATTCGAGTTGATTTGAGAAGGGGGCTTGTTCGTGTTGTTGGTGTTCCTGTTCCATGGCCTCGTTGAATTTTGCGATGTAGGGGCCCAGCACGCCGTGAATTTCATCGGGGACAACCGTTGACAATTGATTAATGCCGCGCGTGATGTAGCGCCTGACCTGGAATAGCAAATCGCTTCGGCGGTTGTCTCGCCCAATAGCGAGACACCAAACATGGTGACGACCATACACAGCAGGGCACCTTTGACCGCTCCGAGCAGGGCCCCTGCCTGGCGGTCGAAACTGGCGAGATGCATTTTCTTGATCGACTCCCGCACGCGTCCAAAGATCATCCAGATGATCAATGAAGTACCCAGAAACAAAATCAGCATCGCCCCGAACTTATTCCAGGGAGGTTCGGCTTGCAGGAACGCGGCGAGTTGATCACCGAAGTTCATCGCGACCAGGTAGCTGACCACGATCGCCGAAAGCGACGCGACTTGCCAAGCCAGGCCTTTCCAGGCACCAAACAAAATCGAGCCGACGAAAATTGCCAACATCAAGATGTCGTAAATCGACATAAGTCTCTCCTGGTTGCGTGCGTCCATCCGCGAAGTGAAGCGAATTCCCATTCGTGCGAGAACTCTAGACAAAACTCAGCACCACCAGCAAGGGCGGTTGGGGTCGTCTGCGACGGCTCAGCATCCACGGTTGCTCAGCGGCCTCCCCTGCCGCCTGACTTGATTCCGAAATGATCAGAACGATCTTGGACCGCAGCGGCAGATGAACTACATCTGCTTTTTCGTGGCGTGAAAACTGGACATCTCCAGTGCGCCGCGTTTCGGAAATTGTCATGGCTGATTTTAAAACGCACATCACGACAAGTACGGTCCTGGGCGTCGCCTACGGGACCGGTGCGTACTTTGGTTTTAACATGCCGTTGCCACATTGCTTTGTTGCGGGTGGCCTTTGTTCGGTTGCCGGAATGTTACCGGACCTGGACAGCAGTTCGGGGATTCCCCAACGCGAAATGCTTTCGTTCGTTTCTGTGATCGTGCCAGTTTTGATGCTGCGCAGATTTGAGCAGCTGGGAATGTCTCCCGAACACATGGTCTTTGTTGCGGCGCTGCTGTATGTGTTCATCCGGTTCGTGATTGGAGGCATCTTCAAGCGGTATACGAAACACCGCGGCATGTGGCACAGTATCCCGGCCGTGCTGATCGCGGGACTGGCTACATTTCTCGTTTGTCTCTCGCCCGAATTGAGTGTGCGGTTGTTCAAAGCCTGGGCGGTGGTGCATTGGTTTTGTTTCACACCTGATTCTGGACGAGATTTACGCCGTCGACTGGGCCGGACATTCGATTCGAATCAAGAGTTCGTTCGGCACTGCTTCAAGCTTTATGGAAAAGATTGGTGGCCAAATATTTCGACCTACGGCAAGTTGATTCTGTTGACAATCCTGGTGGCCAGCGATGCGTCCGTTATGAACCACATCGGCCAAAAGCCACTTGATGTCCCGTTCATTGCCCGGGACTGGTTGATGCACAGACTTGGTAATCACGAGGCGGAACAGGATCCCAACCAATTTCATGGCTCGGATGCAAACACGATTCGTTGATGGCGTGCACACGCAGATCTGTCATGACAGGCAGGATGCCAATCCCACGTTGCCATGACAGGCAGGATGCCAATAGTGTTCGGCGAATGATTTGCGAGAAGCCCCCGACGCAAGTCGGTCGGGAGTTTCACTCGCTTTGCAAATTCTGGCTTGGCCAAACATGGGAAAGAAGCCCCCGACGCGAGTCGGTCGGGAGCCGTCACTCACTCGACCTATGCTGAACGGGTGACAGCTCCCAAGCCGACTTGCGTCGGGGGCCTCCAGGAAGTTGGCCCGTCGTCGGTGTTGATGGGTTGCTGAATGAGACTCCCGCCGACTATCGTCGAGGGTCTCTAAGATTTTCGTGCCGAACACTAAAACAGCTTGCGGCTGTCCATTAAAATTGTCACGGGCCCGTCGTTGACCAGTTCGACTTTCATGTCAGCTTGGAACTTTCCAGTTTGAACCAGGGTCCCCTGCCCTCTGGCCAATGCAACAAATTCCTCATACAGGCGATTTCCCGTTTCCGGATCGGCGGCACGAATGAAGCTCGGGCGATTTCCTTTGCGAGTATCGCCCAAGAGTGTAAATTGACTGACGACGAGAAGTTGGCCCTGGATGTCACCCAGCGACCGGTTCATCTTGCCCTGATTGTCTTCAAAAATACGTAGCGCCAGGATTTTGTGGACGAGGTACTCGACGTCGCAAATCGTATCTTCCTTTTCGACGCCCAGGAGAACGAGTAAACCGTTTCCAATTTCGCCTACGACGGTTCCGTCAACCAGGACGCTCGATCTCAGGACTCGTTGGATGACAGCTCTCATGTTTAAATGACTTCGATTCGCGACGAGTGAAATTTTTAAAATAACAGACAACCGCATGCCCGGCTATGCGAAGATTGTCGCTACCTCCACAGCGTGATGCACAACAAAACAAAACCGAAGATCGTGTTTCTGGGATCTGATTTCAGTCCGATTAGTTTGGGTTGCCTGAAAGCGCTGGCAATGGCAGGCCGTTATGAACTTCTGGTTGGAATTGAACGGTACGATAAATCTCGCTGGCAACTGGTTAACACGACGTGGCGACGACATGGACTGCGAGGTGTGCTCAGTCGGATCGTAAGACTGAGCATCGCCAGCGCTCAGGTCCGTCTGCAATCGGTAAACGATGTTAAGGACGGGCGATGCCTCAGTGAAGTCGCAAAACTGGCGGGAATGGGAATCTTTCGCTGCTCGCAAGTGAACGGGCCTGACGTCCAGCAGATCATCAAGACGTTTGATCCGGACTTGATCGTGGTTGCCAATTTCTCCCAGCTCATTCGCTCCCGGGTGCGGGCGATTCCAAGACTCGGCATCATTAATTTTCATCCCTCGTTGTTACCCAAATACCGGGGTCCCATGCCATGTTTTTGGATCGTCAAGAACCGGGAAACCAGGAGCGGTATCAGTGTGCATTTCGTTGACGATGGAATAGATACCGGCGACATCCTGTTGCAGCAGGAATTCCCTGTGCTTCCACATGCAACGGAAACATCTTTGATTAAACGTTCCGTTGAAGTCGGCACTCCGCTATTGGTCCGTGCGGTCGAGTCCATCATCACGGGAATTGCCCGGCGCAGAGTTCCAGGATGAATCCGAGGCCACCTACTACGGATTTCCGCGAGAACATGGTCACTAACGTGTCGTCGCGTTTATATCTTTGGATGCCTGCAAAGCATGGTTGGTCAGTGAATTGTATTGCTGAATTCTCTGGACGTATCGTTCGGTCGTGTCAATTGGCTGGGCATCTTCGGAATCAATGTTGAACACCTGATCGGAAAGTTGATTCAGTTTTCCGACCTCAAACAACTCAAGCTGCAACACCCGCCTGTCGTCGGGATGGGTGTTGGTGCCGTGTTGTAGAAACACAATTCGGTATGGAAACAATGGCAAGAATTGATCATTGCCAAGCGTCACTTCAACTGCATGGGGTATTTGAGGAGGAATTTCGTTCCAGTTGATTTTTGGTTCAGGAATTTTGCATCGATCAAATCACCGACAAATGCCTTCAGAATCTGCGGTTTCCAATGGCCCTTCACCGAAAGCATCGCAATCCCGCCAGATCCGGGTTTGCACGGGAGCATCGAAGTCGAACCATTGCGAGAGGTTTTGCATCAAACTGGAAACGCTTTCCGATTGAAAGTGGGCTGCTGGGCGTCACCCTTCTGCCGGCTTCCGGCTGGCTCGCTTCGGCCAACTTTTCGAGGTCGAGACTTTCCAACCGTTTTGTCGTGCCGATGGTCGTTTGGAAAAGTTGAAACGGCCGTCACAAAGCTGCGTGATTTTTATGGCGGGTTTCACCCGTGCCATGGGCGAAGTCCAGCCTTGCCTTCTGGGTCCCCTGCCCTTGTTGATAATACCGGCCGTTGGCGACCAACGGCTGCTGGAACAGGTCAATCGTGATTCGCACGTTAGCTTCGAGCGGGACCGAATTGAGCAAATTGGCCGCTGACTGTTGAATAAGTTGATTTGCTCGCGAATTGCTGAGCTGACTCAAAGCGAGCAATTGAGTTTCCGGAAGAGCCAACAGTTGGGTGGACACGCGGTTGGCTTACCAGCACCGCCGCGTGGGCTTTGGTTGATTGGCGTCGCTGTTTTTTTGGGCTCGATGTCCGCAGAGGCCGCTTTTTCCCTAGTTTGTGAACTCGAACGGAGCTGGCTTTTTTGGCCTCTTTGCGCAGTCCAAAGCAAGCAGCCAGCAGCTAGTAAAGCCACGGCCAAAGGTAATTCCAGCTTCATGGACGGGATATGCGGATTTTTCCAAAGAATCGTGTTATTCCGGGCCGAACAATAAAACAACGATCCTTAGGCCTAGCGCGCAGCGTCAGCAACGGTTTTGCAGAATCAGCAGGAACGTTGTCGGACCCAGCCGCTGGAATGTCCAACGGACGCGTGATCTTAGGAGCGGTTTTGTGATCGGTCTACCTCAGTTTATCTCTCAAGAACAAGCGACGTGCTTGGGTTTTGTGGTAAGCGGTGGACCACAACGTAGTTGTAATTTCGAAACAATTTGTGCCGTATTTTGATGCGGCAACATGGTTTGCAACTGGCAAATCACTAGGGGGGGAAACGAATGTCCGCACGTATTTCTACGGGACTAATGATGCTGGCACTTGCCGTGTTGGCAACCGGCTGCCAAGTGCCAGTTGCCCGAACGGGGATTCCCGTTAGCAACAACTTGCCGCCGGCTCAGATGTTAATGGAACCAGGACCAGGAGTCGGTGGTCCCGGGCCGGGAGTGCTCAGTGCACAAGCAGCGCCGGGCGCGGATCCAGCGAACCTGGCTGGCTACGGTCCCTTTGGGGCGGTGGCTGGTCAAAGCGTTCAAGTGCTGTTTGACAAACCTGAACTGATGCAGGTTACCTGGGACGTCTCAGGAGTCGGTCGTTACGATTCATCACCGTTGATCATTCCGGGCCGTCAGAATTTTGCGCAAGGCGGAATCTATCGGTTGAAAATCACGAACATCGAGGGTCGTCCGGGGTTGGAGCTTTACCCAACTCTTGAAATTGGCAAATCTTCTCCACGCACGGCCGCGTACCTGGCTCACGCCGCGATACCGATTCAGTTTACGCAGGAAGACTTTGACCAGGTTTCGGCCGCTAACTTTGTGACGAAAGTCATTTACGTGCCGGATCCCGATTATCAAGAGTTGGCACTTGCCGGTGTCGATACGCTGGTCAGCACACGGCTTGACCCGGGCGTTGATCCGATCGTTGAAGCGGATCGCCGCGGTTCCATCCTGGCAATCGTCCGCATGGGCAACAAAGATCTTGAAGTTCCTGGCGTTGATCCGAGTGTTGCTGCGGGTGCCATGCCGTACAGTTCAGGAAGCGGCGCGGAACCGAAGGATACATTTCGGGTATCACCGGTCCGGCGTACGGCATGCCTTACACGGGAACGCAAATTGGACTGCCAGGTCCTCCGCACATTCCCCTGGGTGGACCTGCGGGTTTGCAGCAATACGACATGTACAACCACACTGCGATGCAGATTCCTGGACCGACGCCGAATGTGAACGTTCATGTGCGGCAAAGGCCTGGATTGAGTTATCCGCGTCCGGCTGACCAAGTCCGTATTCAAGAACATACGATTCGCCCGCCCCACTATAACACGCAACCTCCGGCCGATCAGGTTTACGGTCAGATGCCGGTGAACTGCCCTCCTCAAGGTCTGTTTCGTCACTAAGCCGAATGACCAACCAGCGTGAGCCGCGACCTGCCTTGGGCGGTCGCGGCTCGAGTTTTTAGCCAACTCCCTTGGTTGCCGAGTCATGTATGAAGAAAAAACCAACATCAATTTCTGCGGGCTGGTCAGGGCGCTCGGTTGGTTTGGCAATCGGTTTGGCGACAAGTCTGTTGGCATTTGGCGAATTGCACGCACAGGATTATCTGATGTTTGGTGATGCGGCCCCCGGGCTGACTGCCCAACAAAAACTGATCGAAACACCGGAACTTGCTGGCTACGTCCAGCCAGTCCAGATCTTTTCACCGCAAGGATCCTTGTTCTCGATGTGGTCCAGCCAGGGATTTGCTGTTGCCCACGATTCGGTGTTGACGGTCGGTCTGACGATTGGCCAGGTCTATCGTATGAGAATCTCGAACATTCGGCGTAACGCTGACCGGGAGGTCTATCCGTCCATCGAGATCATCGATCGACTCCATCCGCCGGAAGGAATGAAGAATCAGTTTCCGATCCAGGTGGTGATCACACTCGACGATTTGGAAAGAGCTCTGCGGGGCGACCTGGTGACCAAAGTGATTTATCTCGAAGACGGCGATTTGGCTTTGCCTTATCGGGCCATCCGGGATGATCAGCCGTACTTTGACATCGGCCCAACCGAAGATGCATTGCGGACTGCCAGACGGATTGGGCGACCGATGGCGATCGTGCGAATCGGTTCTCGCGTTCCGACATTTGACGACATGACGACCGGCGAATTTGACTTTTACAGTGCCCCGGTTTTGAAATGCCACATCCGCAATCGGTGCAAAATGGGTTCGAACGCCTGGAAAACTTTGAAATGGGGGAACTTGACCCCCGCCAACCCGCGCCCAATCTGCCTCCAATCGTTCCGGGAAAAACCTTTCACCAGTAAGCGAATGATCATGAAATACAACACTCCAAGATCGATGTTGTTCGGTTGTTGTGGAATCGTCGCCTGCTGGTTGTTGACCGCTTCCGACCTCGCGGCACAGGACGCAGTTGAACGGCTGTTGCAGCGTGTGGAAAAAATTCCTGATCATCTCACCAGCGACGAATCCTGCCAGGTTCCCAGCCTGATTCGGGATCCGACTCCAGTCAGGCAGATGGGTTACCGCGCGCCCGTCGATGTCGCCCAACAGCTTGGTGATGAGCCACCGATTAATGACCCGGATTTTTCAGGACGCGAAACATTCCAACTGGACCCTCGCGCATATTTCCCTCAGCCGATTGGTTGCTGCGTGAACGAGAAAAAGACGCCTCCACAACGACCGTTACCGAAGGGCGAGTACGTGTTTGACGGCGACGACCGGGACACTCCGTTACCGTTGACAAGACCTGGAACGTCTACGGCCTGGATGTCGAAGACACGGTCGCCCATTTTGATACGCTGGATGGACAACGGCTGGTTAGACCCAGTAATCGAGTTGCGATTTATGCGCCCGTTTCAGTGCCGTTCGCAAGGTTACGGACCTGGGCGAATCGTATGCGTCGACGACGCCTCGCCAGTTTGAAGACGATCGTCAAACGATCTCGGCCCGCGGCAACGCCTTGACGGATGCCACCGCTCAATTTGAGCAGCCACGTCGGCACCAGGCCGCCAGTCATTCATCGAGCATCATCGATCAGACTCGCGGTGTGCTGGCCGACAACACGACCCATTTGTTCGGCGTGCGCAACTCTTTTTCACCGTTTGAGAATCTTCAGATTATTCGCTTCGGGCGGTTCAGCTCTTCGGAAAGCGCTCGCTTGAGCGTCGGGATGCAATCGGCCAATGTCTGGCAGGACAATCTGGGCTTGCAAGTTGTCGTTGACAAGGTTCAGCCCGTCATTGCGAAAGATTTAAAGCGGGTTCAGGAAATCGAGACGATCGACTCGGACGAGAACAACAATATACTGCGGGTCGTCAAAATCGCGTCGACGATTGCCGCCCGGCCCGGTGACATCGTTGAGTTCACGATTCGTTTCGATAACATCAGCAACAAAAAAATTGGCAATGTGACGATCATTGACAATTTGACTTCGCGTTTGGAGTATGTTGCCAACTCGGCAGAGAGCACTCACCACGCGGACTTTGTCACCAAACCCAATAGTGTCGGCTCGTCCCGGTTACGCTGGGAAATCCGGGATCCGATTCAACCAGGCGAAGGTGGGATTGTCCGGTTCAAGTGCCTGGTTCGTTAGTCCGAATCCGTCTTTCCTGATCCTCTGCCCTGCACGGTTCATTCTTGCGGGACGTGTCCCGCATGTGC
Organism: uncultured Planctomycetaceae bacterium; assembly: GCA_963697295.1. Lineage (GTDB taxonomy): Bacteria > Planctomycetota > Planctomycetia > Pirellulales > Pirellulaceae > Mariniblastus. The sequence goes on from CAVONL010000002.1 coordinate 139,908, forward strand.
GTCCGCGAGTGCAACGTGTCGGAAAGACCACGGCGGTTGGTCTTCTGGTTGGTTTGCCGTAAAATTGGAGCTCGGCCACAACATCGTACTTTGGAATGAACCAGGAATCGTGATCGGAACATGATCCAACGCATTACACCGCATCTTGTACTGTTTTTCGCGTTCTTTTGCTGGTGTGGAGTTTCCCAGGCTGGTGGGGGGCCGGAAAATCTGGTCCTGGTTGTCAATGCCGACTCACAAACGTCCAAGCTGATCGCGAATTACTACATTCAATTACGCGACATTTCTCCCCGCAACGTCATTTATCTCGGTTCCGTACCGAAAGAAGAAGTGACTTCTTTTGCCAGGTTTAAGAATCGGATTTTGATACCCATTGTCAAACAAATCCAATTGAAGGGTCTCGGCGAGCAGATCGACTACGTCGTTTACTCTGCGGATTTTCCGACGGCCGTCAAAATTGGTGAAGAGGTCACAGAACTCGCGCGGATCGTCGAACAAAACGGCACCCAGAAGTTCAACCGGCAATTTTTTAGACCAGTCGCCTCCATTAATGCGCTCACCTATTTCATGCGGCAGGTGATTCAGGGCGACCAGGGATATATTTCGTTGGAAGCCAACGCATACATGCGGACGCGAAACACGAATCTGCTGAGCAAACCTTTCGTTGGTGTTGCTCAAAAGCAGTTTGACGAGGCAATGCAGTTGGTTCGCAACGATGACTATGATGCGGCCACCAAGATTCTTGAGCCCCTGGCGCGGCAACATCCTGATCAGGTCGCCGTTTCGTATTGGCTGGCCCGCATCTACGCCAAAAAAAACGAGGCCGAGTCATCCCTCAAATGGCTGCAGCGCGCCGTCGCTTCGGGTTGGGGATTTCGCAAATTTACCGATGCAGATTTGGCATTCGGCCTGGTCGCGAACAACCCGGAGTTTAAGCGGATTGTCGCCTCGATGCCCGACCACAGCTTTGAGTATCTGCCCTCGCAGGGGTTTCGCAGCTTTTACTCTTGGGGCCACAATGGCATGGTCAATGGCACTTCCGAGGAGGGGGCAACCTATGTGTTATCTACGGTTTTGGCGGCCACCGGCATGCGGGGTACCAGCGAGCGCGAGGCTCTGGATCAAATTACGCGCAGCGTGCGAGCAGATGGAACCCGACCCAAGGGAACGTTCTACTTTACGGAAACCGACGATATCCGAACCAAATGCCGCAAGCCGGGAATCGCACAGGCGGTGGAAGAACTGATTGAGCTCGGGTTTAAGACACGTGTCATCGATTCAAAATTTCCCAGCCGAAAACGCGATATTATCGGGCTGACGGTCGGAACGGCGAGTTTCAATTTTCCCCAAAGCAGGAATCAGATCATGCCCGGGGCAATCTGTGAAAACCTGACCAGTTTTGGTGGCCGGCTGGGAAGTCAGACGGGGCAGACGCCATTGACCGAATTCATTGCCGCCGGTGCTGCCGGATCAAGCGGAACGGTTACCGAACCCTATTCAATTGCGCAGAAGTTTCCAGATCCCCGCGTTCATGTGCATTACGTAAACGGGTGTTCGCTCGCAGAAGCGTTTTATCAGTCCGTCCATGGTCCCTTTCAACTGCTCATCATCGGCGATCCCTTGTGCCAACCGTGGGCCGTTTTTCCAAAAGTTGATCTGAAGGGGATCACACCTGGCGAAACCGTCTCCGGGATCACGCAACTCAATTTCGATTTTTCCGACTCGCCCGTGATTGTGCGTGGTGTCGAGTTTTACATGGATGGAAAACTCGTCAGCAGGCTGGAAAAAACAAATGGCTTCAGCATCAACACCGCCGACATTGCCGATGGCTACCATGAGCTGCGCATTGTGGCAGTAGCGCAAAACTCAGTCGAGACTCAGGGCCGTGTCATCATTCCTTTTTTTGTTTCCAACCGGAAACAGGAAGTAACGTTAAAACTTCAGGAAGGACCGACAGGGCTGGACGACACCGTGAAACTTGATGTCCTCTCCAATTTTGGTGAAAAAATTGACTTGTTGCACAACGGACGTGTCATTGCATCGGCGAACGAAAGGAAGTCCACGTTCGAGATTGCAGCTCGCGAACTTGGTCGGGGCCCCGTCCAATTGTTTGCCCGGGCAACAATGGGGAACAAAGAAGTTTATGCCCAACCTGTTTCGTTTACGGTCGCGGGCCAAATCAACACGGCGCGGATTCCCATTCCCCCGCAGCCAAAAAAACCTCCTGCCGCCAAGAAGTCCCCCCGCGGAGAGTAGTCCGAATCGGTTGGAGGCTTTGGCGTGCGACTTCTTTTGGACGAGCCAGCCGTGGTAGCTTATTCGGGACGTCCCCGGCTGAGTAGTTGTTCGATTGCAGCGACGGCCAACTGTAGGGATTGAGCCGCCATCTGAAAATTCGTATGCGAGGAAATCTCGGGTTGGATTTCCAGGAACAACTCTTTGGCGGCGACCAATTTCTTAAGTTTTTTCGTCGCTTGTTTCAGGTATTTGTCGTGTTCGCCAGATCGTAAGGACGGGCCCAACGCCAGCATGTAATCATAAAGTGCACGGTGAACCTCACACAACTCGTCGTCTTCTTCCGCTTCTTCGCTGTGCTTGAGAAACGTCCGTACCATCCAGACGTGGCTGAGGTTTGAATCAATTTGACGTACGAGTTCGGCCTGGTAATCTGCAGTGTCTTCGTTCATCGCTCTCGGTATCTGTCGGTACAATAACGGATTGCTTTTGCGGGACCTCACCTGGATCAGTTTATCGAAAGGCGCGCCAAATGCCACGTACTGTTACGTGCCACGCGTGTTGCCATACCACTGAATGTGCATTCGCGGACAATATTCGAAGCCCAGTGTTTCGCAAAGCGGTTGCAGCCATTCCTGTTTGCGATTGAGTTCTTCCTGATCCACGCCTTCGGGCATTAACAACACGTGCTTCGGCGTCCAGTGGGCCAGTTGTGAAAGATGCTGCTGAATTTCGTCCACGTCTCCCGGCTGGGCGACCACATATTTCAGTTGGTAATCGTAAGAAAGTATCAATTGGTTGATCACCTGAGGCTGATTGCGGGTCGCTTCGTGTCGTCCCCGCCACTCCCCTGCCCTTCCCGCTGTGGGCGTCGAGTTGGAGAGTTTCGGACTGATCGACATCAAATCGCAACTGACGTCCTTAAAGATGGTGCCGGCCGTTTCAATCGTGACATGTTGCTTCTCCCGCTTGAGGGCTTCCGACAATTCAGAGATTTCTCGGGATAACATCGGCTCGCCGCCCGTGATGACAACATGCGGGGCCTCGAAATGATGCACGCGTTCCATAACCCGTGCCACGCTCATCGACGCGCCTGCTGGTTCCCAGGATGTAAACGGCGTATCACAAAAGCCGCAGCGCAGGTTGCAGCCACTCGTTCGAATGAATACGCTGGGTGTCCCGGTCAAACGACCCTCACCTTGTCGCGACTGGTAGATCTCGGAAATCAACATGCGGGCTGTTCTAACGGCGACGATTGTTTATCTTGAAGTCCTGAAATTTAGTTGGTGGACGATTCGTCCAGAAAAACGTTAATGATTTATTTGCCTTTACCGGAACAAAATGTCAAAGAAATTTCGTGAAACGCTGGCGACATTCGAGAATCAGTTTCCCGACCGGGACTATCACATCGAAATCATCTGCCCCGAATTTACTTCCGTTTGTCCGAAAACAGGACAACCCGATTTCGGGACGATGACTTTTCATTATGTCCCCGATACACATTGCATTGAACTGAAAAGCCTCAAGGAGTATTTGCAGCGTTTTCGCAATGAGGGCATTTTCTACGAGCATGTAACCAACACCATTTTGGATGATTTTGTCGCCGTCGTCAGGCCCCGCCGGGCGAAGTTAACCGCCAAATTCACCCCGCGAGGCGGAATTTCATCGATAATTGAGGTTGCCTTTGAAAAATAGGCCAACATCTCATGTCTGAGCAAACAGCGATCCTACTCTCCGGTTTTGCCGATGAAGCTGACAATCTGAAGACCATTGATCAACAGTTTGCCGTCTTTGCTGCTTTGGGTCTTAAATATCTGACCATTCGGTTCATTGATGCCGGCAACGGTATCAAGAACGTGATGCAATTGGAACCGTCCGAGGTCATTGAGATCAAAGAACGGCTGGACGAATACGATCTGAGGATCAGCTCGATCGGATCACCCATAGGCAAAACAAAATTATTGGACATAGAAGACGGCAGCGGAAACTCCTGGATTCCTTTTGATTCGTACCTGGAAAATGAAGTGTGTCGGGCGTGCCAGTTGGCCAACGAGTTCGATGCAAAACTGGTGCGCGGATTTTCGTTTTATCACCCCCGGGGCGACGATCCCGGATCGTATCTTCCGCAAGCGATAGCCCAGCTCGGTCGGATCGCGGATAAGTGCGACCAATTTGGATTGACGCTGGGACTAGAAGTCGAGGCCAATTTGATCGGACAAACCGGCCAGCTGCTTGCCGAAATCCACCACCAGGTTGGTAGCCCTGCCCTGGTATTGATTTTTGATGGCGCCAATCTTGTTACACAGGGTTTTTCGCCAGACGAAGTATATGAACAATACTTGGCGATGAAGCCGGGACTGGGCTGGATTCACGTCAAGGATTTTCATCAGGTCACGAAAGTACAAAGGAATGCTCACGTTGATGAAGACGCCTTGAAAAATTTTGTTCCCTGCGATTTGGGTGATTCGGGACACGCCAGGATTCTGCAGGATCTGAAGACGTCTTTGCCGGCACTTGAACAGCGTTTAAAGTTACGCGGAGTTGCCGGTGTGTTCGCCGACCTCGAACCCCACCTCAAAGGGGGCGGCCAGTTTGGCGGGTTCAGCGGCCCCGACGGTTTTGGCGTCGCCCTGCGTTCATTTTGCCGCCTGTGCGACCAGGTGGGCATCCCCTACCATTTGCGTGATTTCCGGGATGTCCGGCAAGCCCGCGGTTATTGACGCGTTGGCGGTGCGGAGCGCGTCCGCAAGGAAAACTCCGTGATGTCGCGCAAAAAGAACGCGTTGACTGCTCACGAGCCAACGCGACAAATTTAACCTAGGAAGCAGTCGATACTTTTTTCGAAACCAGCGCCCGAAAACCAGCACCACCGAGAAAGAGGCTGATTCCAAGGACGACACCACCGGTCCACATCATGGAGTCCGACGTGCCGGTCGCGTTGTACACCAAATAGCTACCCAGCGCCAGGCCGAGCGCCATCAGGCCAAAATTTGTCAGAGCATAGGCTTTCGCCTGTCGAGATTGGCTTTTTTCGATGGCGACCCGGTTCGACTGGTTCGCCAATTCCCGCATCGCATCCAGGTTCTTATTGGCTTCGGGCGGGCGTTTGGAGGGCTTATATTCGCTCGGCGTCAGCAAGTCAACGGATTCGATTGTGGCTGACTTGGTAGAATTTTGCAGTTCATCAGCAATAACTTTTGGCGCGGTTGGCTTTGTCGCGGGTGCGACTTGAGGACCCATTCGTCCGAGGAGCCGATTCATATAATCCTGAACCGAGGCATCTGCATCATCTTCCTGCATCGTCGCAGCTTGGCCGCCCGATTGTTGAGCGAAGTTTGGTTGGCCATCAGCGATCAACTCTGCGGACGCTCGATTCTGCAATTCGTTGTTGTCGTCCTCAGCTCGATAACCGTGGAGTTGGCCCTGTTCTTGCATCCGGGCCAGCAACTGCGACACGGTTTCGTTTTCGACCGGCTCTGTTTCCAATGTCTTGTCTTCCTCAGGGTTGTACACGATTTCGTCAGCGTGGTCATGCAAATGCTTGGAAAAGACCTCGCGCAGGCGGGCTTCGGCGGCCAATTCGGCGTCGCCGCGTTTTTGGTTTTGACCACTACTACCTGCTTGCTTGTCCGAGGCTGGTTCGGATTCGGCGACGGCAATGGGTGGTTCGCAACGACTGGCACTTTCGTCCACGCGATTGGAACATTCTTCAATTACATTTTGTTCCGCTTTGGTCGTAGGCTGATGAAATGACGCAAAGGCCCTTTCAAGCCTCAGATCCTCGGCGAATCCTTCAGGCTCGGCGAAGTTCTCAGCCGGCTCAAATGATTCCCGCGATGGGATCGTTTGCCCAACCGGCTCGGGTTGGTCGAGTAATTGGGGTGGGTCAAGCGGCGAGAAGATGGACTCGGTTGTTGCGGCACTATCCTTCGGTTCCGAGCGACCGTAATCAAACTCTCCCGCCTGCGGAGCGGAAGCGGTGAATGCGGCGGCTTGGTGAAATTCGCCCGGTTCGGAATTTTCAGAGGCCGACCAACTTGAAACGTCGGCAGAAATTTGATCCATGGTTGCGTTCAGCTCATGAAGCTGGTCACAGCCGGGCTGGGCGGTTGGCTGAAGTTGGCAACTCGCGGCCGCAGCCGTTTCCGCTGGCTGGCTTACGTCCTGCGTCAGCTCGTTTGAATGCTGTTGCGCAACGGTGGCTGCTGGTGCAGTTTCAGGCTGGGGCGGAGCCTCGACAACCTGTTCCACCTCGACAACTTTTTCTCTTTCGGGCACGACATAGTTGCCAAGTTGAACGACTTCAAGTTTTGCCGCTCCGATTTCGATTTGGTCACCTTCGCTCAGCCATTGAGACTCAATCGGTTGACCGTTAATGACAACCTCTGTTCCAAAACTTTTGATCGACGCACCGTTGGGTCCACGCAAAATCGCGCAGTGGCCATTTTCTTCGCCGGATTCATCGTAACTTTGACCCAACAGACATTTCTGAGTTGAAATCGGGAAAAGTGTACCTTGTTGGGCACCATCGACGAGTCGAAAAACAAGGTCGCTCGATGTGTAATTTGTGTTAGTCGTCATGCTTCGGTTTCTTGCTAAAGGTTTTGGCTGCAATCAGGAGCCCCGCAAAACAATCAAATGTCGTTACGAGGATTTAGCTTTCGTCAACGAGCAGGTCAAACAAAATTAGGTCAAATGTTGTGCGGCCAAGGCGAATCTTGTAGGTAAGCGTTGCAATCGGTATTTCTGGACTATGTGGCCGCTGCTGGCACCGGGCAAAACATTGAAAACACGGAAGGTTTTCCTGGTTTTGTGGTGGAACACTTTTCTTTGTAGATCCCGCCACTAATATTACTGAGCCGCTGCGATACACGCCCACGCGAGCTGTAGATGTGAGGCATCAACATGCCCCTAACCAGAATTGCGAGAATATTTCCGAAAACATTCGAGGTTTGTGAATCACGAACTATAGTTCCTGCATCGGTCCAATGGCTGGGTCGAAACGTCATGAATATCACAGTTACTACAGCAGTTCGGGATCAGAAAAACCATGGCACGGAAAGACGTATTGAAGAGCATGAAGACGATTCTTGTTCAGCGTCGCGAAGCGTTGAAGCAGGCGATTGCAGGCGATGACAGCTTGTTGAAAGAACTCACGCAAGCCGGTGGGGACATCGTTGACTTTGCCAGCGACACTTCGTTTGGTGAGCTTAGCTCCCAACTGGCTGAAGTTGAAAGCCGCGAACTCCGCGCTGTCGACGTTGCCCTGCAGCGAATGAATGAAGGATCCTACGGAAAATGTGAAGCATGCAATTGCGACATTCCACTTACCCGACTCCAGGTGTTGCCGTATGCCACGTTTTGCATTGAATGCAAACGCAAAGCGGAAAAAGCTGGCGTCGAACCGGGCGCTGTTGTTGATTGGGCCGCGATCCTGGATTCGCCAGACGATTTGCCAATGAACGACGTCAACGTCACCTAATTGATATAACCGGCCCCGATTCCAAAAAGTTAATCCTGATCTTCCAATTCTGCTTTTGAATTTGAGCTGCGGTCTTGGTAACGTAAAATCAAATCCGTTCCGATTTCTGTCCACGAGCCAAACCTGAGTCATGCAATACTCGCCTCGTATCAAAGTGCGTGAAAATACCGCAGGAAAGTGGTTGTTTGTGGCGATGTTGGCCTTGCCGCAATTGGCTGCCGGACAACAACTGGTCTCGCGGGAAACTCCGCTCAATCGTGAACAGATGTACGATGCGCTTGCCGAGGAGGCAAGGTCCGCGGAGTTGCATTTTTCATTGGTGCGAAGAATTGTAAAAACCATCTCGCCATCGGTAGTGCATATCGAAGCCAAGAAGAAGAAAGAGTCGATTTCTACGAACGGCTCGGAAGAACGGACTCAGCCCGTTGTCGAAGAGGCAGGCTCGGGAGTCATCCTCCGCTATCTCAATCAAAACTTCGTCATTACCAACTACCACGTTGTTGAGGATTCGAACGTCGAAGATATTCGGATCGAAGCAGATGGCAAGATCTTTTATCCGATTCGGGTCGCTCACGATGCGGCGACTGATCTGTCGGTCCTGTTTATCGATCGCAGCGATGTAGAAGTTGCCAGGACCGGAAAAAGTCGAGACATTGAAATTGGAGATTTCGTCATCGCCATCGGCAGCCCGTTTGGATTAAGCCACTCGGTTAGCCAGGGGATTATCAGTGCCAAAGGACGTCGCGATCTCGAACTGGGACCGCAAGGCGTCAGATTTCAGGACTTTTTTCAGACCGACGCAGCCATTAATCCGGGGAACAGCGGCGGTCCCCTGATCAATACGCGAGGTGAAGTCATTGGAATCAACACGGCCATTGCCAGTAATTCCGGGGGCAGCGACGGGATTGGGTTTTCGATACCCATTGAAATGGCGATGAGAATTGCCCGCGATCTCGTCGAATTCGGCGAAGTCCGTCGCGGATTCCTTGGGGTGTCTCTTGATTCGCGTTACACACCCGCCAAGGGACGTTCGATCGGACTCGATCTTTCCTACGGAACGCGGGTTTCGGCAGTCACGGCAGGTTCGCCTGCCGAGCAAGCTGATTTTCGAGTTGGCGATGTGATCATCGAATTCGGAAATGTCAAAATCCAAAGCGATTCGCACCTCGTCACCGAAGTTAGTTTGCGCGAAATTGGCAACGAAGTTCCGGTCAAAATCTTTCGAGCCGGTGAATTCAAGACCATTTCGGTGAAGATCGAAAATCGAAATATTTTCGACCCGCGCGGCTAGACAGCGTTTGTTTACTCAGCCGAAAGACTCGGTCCCATGTGGGCAAGTTGTTGCCCAGTTAATCACCCTCCTGTGGGAGGCGGACGCACGTCGTGGTGGAACGTGACTTTCAGGTCAAATTTCCCGACATCATCAGCTGGTCAAGGATGTATTGACGGGCAGCATCTGCTTTGATGCTGGTGGCAACTTCCATATTGGGACGCCATTCGGCATGGGACGTTGATCAAACACCGTTAAACCCCGCGTTAACTCACCTTCGGTTTCTACGTCGCCCGCCATCATTTCGAATCCAAACAGATCCGGTTCAACAACCGCCAGCGCCCCAATGGTATCGTTAAGCGTAATCATCTCCAGCCCAAGCTGTTGACGATACGAACGAAACGCGAACGGCAGGATTTGTCGCAGGAAGGATCCGATCCTCGAATCAACCGACGGCAACTCGTCCAACATGTCCAACCCAAACTTGACTTGTTTGGTTACATCCAGCGGAATCAGGGTTTTGGTCGTACGTGATTTCAGCACCGTTCGCGCACTGTGCGGATCAAAATAAAAATTAAACTCGGCGCACGGTGTTATGTTGCCTATTCCCGTCAGGGAACCACCCGTCATGATGATGCGGTCAATCATGCCCGGCAGGGCCGGATCGCGTTGAAAAGCCATGGCCAGGTTGGTTAGCGGACCGAGGCAAATGATCGTCACTTCCTCTGGGTGGGCCCGCACACACTCAATAATCATCTTGTCGGATGGATGCAGCCGTTGGAGCCCTGAAGAGTTCTCGAAACCGGCGTTTCCCAATCCATCCTCGCCGTACAGATACCGCGTATCAACGGGGGCGCGTCCTCGGCGCAGCAAGCCATCCCCAGCCGGGGATATCGCGCTGGATCAAGCTCGGCGATGATCGCCTGTAAATTGTGGTTGGCTTGCTCCGCGTTCACGCAGCCTTCAGTCGCCGTGATGGCCAAAATATCGAGGCGTTCGTCAAATAGAGCCATGCATAAAGCGACCGCATCGTCGGTACCCATGTCGCTATCGATGATAACTTTTCTTAACATAAGCTTTATGGATAAAGGAACCTGATCGTCTGGAGCGGACCGTCGCTGAAAATGTCGAACGTCAACATAGCGAATTCTAAAGGTGCGACAAACGCCGAACAAGAGAAAAATTTCGGCGGTGGCACAGGTCGAGCGATACCGGATGCCAGAGTTTTAGTTTTCCAGCGTTTATGCAGGCACCCCGAGCGAGAATTGTGACCTTGATCAAGCAATCCATTGCCGCCTTGAAATCGGGTGAGTCGCTGAATGAGGAGGAAATGGCGAAAGTCATTGATTCCATCATGAAAGGTGATTGCTCGGACAGGCAAATCGCGGCTTGCCTGACCGCGTTACACGAGAAAGGCGAAACGGTCGAAGAACTGGCCGGAACGGCTCGGGCGATGCGCTGGCATATGACACCGATTCGGGCCAACCGGGGCAATGTTGTCGACACCTGTGGTACTGGCGGCGGCTCTGCTGGAACGTTTAACATCAGCACAGCCGCGGCCATCGTTGCCGCTTCCGCCGGGGCTTCGGTAGCCAAACACGGCAATCGCAGATCAACCAGTAAGACCGGTTCGGCCGACGTGCTTCAGGAGCTCGGCGTAAATATTGAATGCTCGGTCGCGACGGTTGAAAAATGTCTCAATCAAATCGGCGTCTGCTTCTGTTTTGCACCCCTGTTTCATCCTTCCGTCGCCAACGTCATGAATGTTCGTCGCAAGCTGAAACATCCGACGATTTTCAACCTGGTCGGTCCACTTTGTAATCCGGCCAGTGCGCCCCACCAGGTCCTCGGCGCCGGACGAGGCGAGACAAGAGTCTTGCTGGCCGAGGCATTGGCCAGGCTGGGAACGGAACGCTCTTTGGTTGTCCATGGTCGCGACGGACTTGGTGAATTGTCCAATTCAGGCATTACGGATGTCACCGAGGTCGGCGGAAATCATGTGACTCACAAAACTCTCTCCCCCGCAGATTTTGGAATGGAACCGTCGACCATGATTGGGCTGAAGGCAAATGACCCGCAAGATAGCGCCGAAAAGATTCTGCAGGTTCTCGCGGGTAAAACGGGGCCGACGCGGGATGTTGTCGTCATCAATGCCGCCGCGGCCCTGTGGGTGTCGGGGTTGTCCGACAACCTGCAACTGGCCAGCGAACGCTGTATGTCTGCCATTGACAACGGCCATTCCCGGCAAATTCTGGATGAACTCATCGAGATCACCAACGCCGAGTAAATCGGGCGGTTTTGGCGTGGCCGAAAAAGTTAGGCCTTTTCCTGATCCGCGACGGCTGCTAATCTTAATAGGGTGTTTTGGTGATTTGAGGTCTGCTTGAGCTTTAGCGGTTGGCACCAGCCGCCGTTGACACGACAGGTGGATAACGCTTTCCACGATCACATCCAGGAGTTCCCTGACTCAATCTGTTTCAAACGAGAACGGCTGATGCGATCAAATTGGATCGCTGGCCTTAGCCACTGATATTGGAGAATCCATGGCCAAACCAAATCACAAAGTCAAAAAAGCAAATCACGGAAAACGGCCGGCCAACAATAAGGCTCGCAAAGAAAAAAACCGGAAAATCAAACGGCCATAGAACTTGGGTGAAATTTTTTGATTTCGAAACGGCCTGCGGGCCGTTTTTTTATTTCTGCGCCGCGCAGGTGAAATTGCAATGGGCCGTCGCGTGCTCCCCAAACTGGACAACTCCATTGATCTCGGTCGCGTTCTGATCGAAGTCAACAGCCTGGCCGCGCCTTGGGATCCTCAATCCCTGTTCCCGCAACCACAAGAATTGGAAATCGAAGTTGGCAGTGGCAAGGGCCTGTTCATGCTCGAGCAGTCAGCACGCAATCCGGACCGGAATTTTCTCGGCAACGAAATCGCGATGAAATATTGTCGCCTCGCGGCAAACCGACTCGCCAAGCATGGACGTTCCAATGCGGTAATGTTGGGCGGCGATGGCATGAAGCTTTTTCGTGAACTGCTGCCTTCTGCGTGTGCCATGGCCGTGCATGTCTACTTTCCCGATCCGTGGTGGAAGGCCCGTCATCGCCGTCGCCGCATCATCAATCCGGGTTTTATTCACGACCTTCAACGCGTTCTGAAACCCGGCGGCGTGTTTCACTTTTGGACCGACGTGGAAGAGTATTTTGCAGAAGCCTGTGCACTGCTGCAGCAGGAATCCGGTCTGACCGGTCCGCATGCCGTTCCAGAAACTCTTGCCGAACATGACATGGACTACCGCACGCATTTTGAGCGGCGGATGAGAAAGAACCAGCATCCCGTCTTTCGATCCCAATTCGTCAAACCGTAACTGTGTCTGTCTAACCGTAGCCGTGTCTGTCCCAGACACGGAAGAACCGCGGTTTTGTCGTGCCTGTCTGGGACAGCCTGACCTGGTTGACGGTTGTTGTCACTCTGGGACAGCCTGACCCACGGTCAGGACGCCTCGTTGTGCAGCCCCACAGCGTAATCGGACTCGGTGCGGCGTTGCTCGAGCAGACGTTTGGCGTTGTCATTACGGGCAAACTCCAGTCGCGCCAGAAACGACTTGTCAACGTCGCCTGTGATGTATTGGCCGTCAAACACGGAACATTCGAATTCCGTGATCGCCGGGTTGCCGTCGGATAAACAGGCTTTCAAGTCGTCGAGGTCCTGATAAACCAGCCAGTCCGCGCCAATCATCTGGCAGACTTCTTCCACACTGCGGTCGTGGGCAATCAACTCATGCACCGAGGGCATGTCGATCCCGTAGACGTTTGGATAGATGACTGGAGGAGCCGCCGAGGCGAAATAGACCTTGTTGGCACCCGCGTCTCGTGCCATTTGCACGATTTGCTGGCAAGTCGTCCCGCGAACGATGGAATCATCAACGAGCAACACGTTCTTCCCGCGGAATTCCAGCCCGATTGGGTTCAGCTTCTGGCGGACCGACTTCTTGCGTTGTTTTTGTCCGGGCATGATAAATGTGCGACCGATATACCGGTTTTTCATCAGACCTTCGCGGAATTTGACGCCCAGGTCATAGGCCAGCACCTGTCCGGAGACGCGACTGGTGTCAGGGATCGGTATGACGACGTCAATGTCATGGTCGGGCCGCAAGCGGAGAATTTTCCTGGCCAGTCTTTCACCCATCCGCAACCGGGACTTGTAAACCGAGATGCCGTCCATGATCGAATCGGGCCGGGCAAAATAAACGTGTTCGAAAATGCATGGCCGCGTTTTGGGATCGTCCGCGCACTGCCGGGAGTGAAGCTGGCCGTCGTTGGTGATGAAAATCGCTTCTCCAGGAGCAACATCGCGAATCAGCTTGAAGTCGAGAACGTCCAGCGCGACACTCTCGGAAGCGATCATGTACTCAACCCCCTTGGCCGTTTCCCGTTTTCCAAACACAAGCGGACGAATGCCATTGGGATCACGAAAACCGAGAATTCCATACCCAATAATCATCGCCGTGACCGCGTATGCGCCACGACAGCGGCGATGAAGTTCGGAGACTGCGTCAAACACGTCACGCGGGGTGGCGTTGAGAGCACCTATGGCAGACAGCTCATGGGCCAATACATTCAACAATATTTCCGAGTCGGAATCTGTGTTGAGATGACGTTGATCCGATTCAAATAACTCGCGGGCCAGCTGATCATAGTTGGTCAGGTTGCCGTTGTGAGCCAAACTAATGCCGTACGGCGAGTTGACATAAAATGGCTGAGCCAACGCGGGGCTGGAACTGCCGGCCGTGGGATAGCGAACATGTCCGATTCCCACGTTGCCAGTAAGATGCTGCATATCGCAGCCGCGAAAAACGTCTTTTACGAGCCCATTTGATTTTCGCTGGTTAAGTCTCAAATTGTCGCACGTCATCATCCCTGCGGCATCCTGGCCGCGATGCTGAAGAACTGTCAGGGCATCATATATGTCCTGGTTGACGTTGTTTTGGGCGACAATCCCTACAATTCCGCACATAAAGTCTCCGCATCGGACCGGGCCGATTTTTTTCGGGTTTTTTACCGCGAACGGCAGTCGGCAACCGTGCCGCGACCAAACGAGGCCCACTCATCGAATTCTAGATAGGCTGCTACACATTCACAAGCAGCTGATTGCTGAACAACCAGCGGAACATCCGAATTGAGTCTGTTTCAACCGCTTGAAAAAAATCCCGGTCGATGAAAGACTGAACCTCTCGTATGCCCTTTTGACGGTAATACGTGTTCAGTTTTTCTGGAGAATTAAATGCCCCTGCTCGACAGCTGGATTGCCAACCGCACAAAAAACTTTGACTCCAGCGGCATCCGCAAGATGTTCGATTTGGCCGCCAAACTCAAAGACCCCATCAACCTTTCCATTGGCCAACCCGATTTTGAAGTGCCGCGGCCAGTCAAAGACGCCCTGATTCAGGCGATCAACGACAACAAGAATGGATACGCGTTGACTCAGGGGATTCCCGTTTTGCGGGAAAAACTGCAAGCCGAAATCGATGCCCGCTACGGACACGCCGATCGAAAGGTCTTCGTTTGTTCCGGAACCAGCGGGGGACTTGTGTTGGCGATCATGTCGCTGATCAACCCTGGCGAGGAAGTCATCTACTTTGATCCGTATTTTGTCATGTACCCTGCCCTTGTCGAGTTGGCCAATGGTAAGTCGGTCAAAATCGACACCTATCCGAACTTCCAAATTGATCTCGAACAACTCGAAGACGCCATCTCCGATCGCACCAAGATGATCATCCTCAATAGCCCTTCCAATCCAACAGGCGTTTGCTATCCGCCCGAGCAATTGCGGGCTGTCGGCGAGCTGGCGGCTCAAAAAGGCATTTGCGTTGTCTCCGATGAAATCTACAGCAAGTTCATTTACGGTCAGGAACAACATTCGGTCGCTGACTTTAATGAACGAACGGTGGTGATTGATGGATTTTCGAAATCGTATGCGATGACGGGCCTGCGGGTCGGGTACGTTCACGGTCCGGCAGAGCTGATCAATACGATGATCAAGGTTCAGCAGTTCACCTTCGTTTGCGCACCCATCCGGCACAGTGGGCGAGTGCGGTTGCGATGGATACCGACATTTCACAATACGTTGCCGAGTATGCGCTCAAACGGGACAGGCTCGTCAACGGGATCAAGGATCACTATGAACTTGTGCGGCCCGATGGAGCGTTTTACGTGTTCCCCCGATTGCCATGGGGAACCGGCCAGGAGTTTTGCGAATATGCGATCGAAAACAACCTGATGGTCATTCCCGGAAAAATCTTCAGCGACCACGATACCCATTTTCGGATCTCGTACGCAGCCAGCGATGAAGTGCTGGACCGAGGCATTGAAGTGTTATGCAAAATTGCCAAACGGCCAATTGGTTGAACTTGCTCGCAAATGCGGCGTGCTCCGCCGCCTCGTGCCCTAGGCACAGGTTGACAAACGAGATTCAACCCATTTGAATGCGGTCTAAAACCGGCCAAAAATCCGTTGCACAAACCCGCGGTTGGTCTTGTTCAATTCCGAATACGGTGACGCTTGTACGTTGACCGGCTGCGCTAACGGGGTTTCGTAACCACGTGGTCGGGCGCCCAATACCGCGGGGCCAAGCTCGTTATTGGGAAATGGGTCAGACAATACAGCTCGGCTGCGTTGCTCGTAAATCGTTCCCGGGGGCCCCAAAACGGAAGTGCCCGCTCGACAGCCACACAGTACCGCCGCGGCGGCAACTAAATTGACCAGGCAAAACAGCCGGAAGCCCACGGGCCGGAAAGCTCGCGACGTGGTTGCTTCTGTTGGCGGTTGTGAACAGTTCATGCGTCGGCTCGGCTGATTGATCAACAAAAATAGTCTTAGCACACTAGAAACCCCGTTTTGGAAGCACAAGTGCGATCTTGTTGCTGAGCGATGGCCCCCAGACTTTCTAGGACTCGAACGTCTGTTGTTGTTGTTTTTGATCGGCAATTTCGCTTGGGCTCACCTGACGGGAATTTTCCAGAGTTCCATTTGTCCCAATCAGTCAAGTCACCTGTGCAAACGTGGGATAATATTGCCACATCATTGAACAGCATTGGATACAAGGCGGAACTGGCGGCGTCGAAATATCAGGCTCTTCTGCACAGAAACGTACGCGGAATCACCAAAATTTGTTCACCTTGAAGCTTCCCGGTTTGAGATTTGGAAAGCTTGTTGAACGGAATCGCGTTTAGCCTGATCGCATTTGCCTCTGACGCAAGCCTGCTGAGCTCGACGTATCCGGCACGTAAATCTCCAGGAACTCGCTCGTGTCGTTCGCACTGATAGCGGTCTGGCCAATCGCCGCAGGTAACAAGATGGTCTGTCCCAATCCGAGGGCCGACTCGCTGGGATCGTTTTCGACGACAACACTTCCTCGCGTCACTGCGACAATGCGAAACCGGTCATCTCCGCCGAGCGATACGGTTTGATTCGGTTTGCCGAGCGACCATTTTCGCATCACAAACTTTTCACACTCGACCAGTGCAGCGCAGTTTTCGTGGGCGGTAGCGCGAGGAGATTCCGGATTGACCGGGCCGCGTCGGAAATCAGTTGCCTTGATCCCCTGTTCGATGTGCAGCGGGCGCGGTTGGCCCTGGTCATCAACCCGATTCCAATCGAAAATTCGGAACGTGGTATCGCTGCACTGTTGAATTTCAGCGATCAGAATTCCCTGGCCGATCGCGTGCATGGTACCGGCTGGAATAAAAATGCAATCGCCCGAATTCGCTTGAAAGCTGTGCATGGCTTCGACGGTGAAACCATGCTCGACGGCCTCACGAAATTTTTCTTCCGTGATGCCCTGTTTAAGTCCGGCATAAATTTTTGCACCGGGGTCGGCGTGCAGGACATACCAGGCTTCCGTCTTCCCGAGGTCCGGCGGATCCAGCGTCGCAGCGAATTCATCGTCGGGATGGACCTGGATGGACAGCGAGCGATCTGCGTCGAGGAACTTAAGCAACAAGGGGAACCGATTTTGTAGTTGGCCAGGGATATCGGGCGCAGAGACTTGCCTGGCAATCTGTAGGCCCAGTAATTCCTGGCCGCGGCTCCGTATCAGTTCCCCCAGCGATTTGCCTGCGAGGTTTCCAGACGCGACAACGCTTTGGTCCGATCCATGGTCGACGATTTCCCAGCTTTCTGCGCAATTCTCGTCGCCGATGGGTTTGTGCAAGACATCAGCCAGCCGGTGGCCACCCCAAATGTAGCGTCGAAATATCGGGTTGAATCGAAGCGGATACATGGTGTTATGAAACCTCTCCCTCTGGGAGAGGTCGCCGTCTTGGCGGCGGGTGAGGGTTTAAGAAACGCGCCTAAATACTGCCTGCCCAGAAGAAACCAACCATGTTCCACAGTTTGTACTTCCTGGCAAGTGCAACACGGGTTCGTAAACCCGGATTCATCCTGGCAATCCGTTGATTTTAACGTTTAAACGTTGGCATAAATCAAGGAACATTGTTGGTATGGGAGCCCCGTGATACGATCCAAGGTGTTGGCGGATTTTGTATTCAAGTCGACGGACGCAGTCTTGGCAAGTTTTCCGAATGACAATCATCTATGGCGCTAGAGCAACCCACCGAAAATCTGTTCGAGAGCAGCCGGATGACGTTCGGAGAACATCTCGAGGAACTCCGCAAGGTGTTGGTGCGAGCCGTGATAGGCATTGCACTGGGCTGCGTGGTTGGGTTTTATTACGCCAACCAGACGGTCGAGTTTCTGACCAAGCCGTTGACCAATGCCATCGGGCAGTTTCACGTTCAGCAGGCTGAAAAACGGCTTGTTGCCGAAAACGGCTTTATGGATCCTGAGTCGACTCCCTGGCTAAAACAGGACAACATGGCGCCCGAGACCGTTTACGTCGATCCGGGCGAGTTCGTACACTTGCTGCGACAACTGAGCCCCGATTTTTTGTCGGGGATTGAATTGCACCCTTACGGTTTTCAAGCCGCGCATTTCAACGCCGACCGGTTGCCCGAGTTATGTCGTCGACTGAGTCAGCAGACTGCCTTGACCGAAGCAGGTAAAGCACGCTTATTATGGTTATGGGATCAGCTTGATTCGAGTCAGCAACGAACTGTCATTCAGATTGCCGCAAGTCCCGACGGAACGAGCCAGGACGTTCAAGACCATGATCAAAATTTTTGATCAGTTGGCCCAATCAAAAGAACTCAACAACTCTCAGCCGTTTCGCGAGATGGTTCAAAAACCAGTTCGCGGCTGGACGAATTTCTTTGTGCCGGCCGAAACCAAACCGCTGGCGGCGGTCAAGGAGAAACTCGACCAGAAATTCGACGCCGATCTCAATCGTCGACTGAACCGGGTCCTGATTACAAGCCAGTTTATCGACCTGATGCCGGCCGTCCGCAAAGACATGGTTCCGATTCAAATGTGGAGTCGGATCGATGTTCAGCCTCAGTCCTTGACGGCCATCGAGCCGTTCTTGATCTGGATGAAAGCCGGTTTGATTCTGGGTCTGATTTTGTCGAGCCCCTGGGTTTTCTATCAGCTCTGGAGCTTCGTCGCGGCCGGGTTGTATCCGCATGAGCAAAAATACATTTATATCTTTTTGCCGATCAGCATGATCCTGTTCTTTAGCGGCGTGTCGCTGGCGTTCTTTTTCGTGTTTGAGCCGGTGCTGACATTTCTGTTTTCGTTCAATGCGCAAATGGGAATCTCGCCTCAACCCCGTATCACGGAATGGTTGAACTTTGTGTTGATCATGCCGGTCGGTTTCGGGATCGCATTTCAGTTGCCGCTGGTCATGCTGTTTCTGAACCGGATTGGAATATTTGAAGTCGAGGCGTACCTGAGCAAATGGCGGGTGGCCATCCTGGTGATCTTTGTCGTCGCAATGTTGTTGACCCCGGCGGATCCGATCAGCATGATTTTGTTGGCGGTGCCTTTGACCGGATTGTATTTCCTGGGCGTCGGATTGTGTCGCTGGTTGCCAAGAAAAGAAAACCCTTTCGAAGAAGCCAACCGCTCTGGCGCGACAACGTAGCTTGACTCTCCGAGTCGAGATCAGCGTAGCATGAATCTCCGAGTCGAGATCAGCGTAGTATGATTCTCCGAGCCGAGATCAGCGTAGCTTGACTCTCCGAGTCGAGACTCATTCGCGGCTAGGTCCGAATCGGAATTCTTGGCAATCGTATTCACATCTTCGTTGGATCGACGTAAATGAATCGCCAGAAACAAAACTGGAGGGATAGCCAACCCCTCTCAAGGGCGGCTCTAACGGTAACGTCAGACGGTTTAGGGCCGCCCTGTTGGGGCAACGCCGTAGCGGACCCCGATCGTCGTTTATCCGCGTGCCCAGCGGGCCGCGCAAGTCACGATGGCAAAAGCGCGGGGCGTTGCCCACGCGGATAAACGAGGAAACGCCGGAAAAGTCCGGTAAATAATCCGCTTCGGCGTTGCCCGTTGGGGCTTGGTGTGGATTGGCTAACCGAATTCCCAAGGCGTTGCCCGGGGCTAACATGATTCCGACCCTTCGGGCCTACGTGCCACTCGCTAACGCGCCGGGTTACCATTCGATTCGTCTGACCTTTCCGACATTACTGGGCTTTTTGAGGATTGGACAGCCTGTCCAATTCGGCGACAAGCCGTTTGTTGTATTCGGCCAGTTGGGAGTCGTCATCGGGCCAGACAAACCCTTTAAGAGTATCTTTGTCCTGCGCCATCGGCCAGCTTGATTGCCTCCAAAATTTTCAGCTGCCGCGGACTGAGCCATTTTTCGGCGGGCTGCCTGAGATAAATCGCCGAATTGATCCTCGTCGCTTGCCGGGAAGTTAACGGCAGATGACCGTAAACGGAATTCCGCACGTAATACTTCTGGTCAGACAGTTTGGCGTCACGCATTTCAGGATCGTTGATAACGTTGACGGCCTGGTCACCGACGGTTTTTGAAGCAAGTTCAAGTTGAACCTTCGTGTGCGCGTAGACTTTGGAAGCGCAATCGAACGACTGAGCTGTCGACAGCAACTGCGAATATTCGACCTGGTCCGGATCAAACTTCACCTGAACGACTTCCAGTTGGCCTCGCCAGCCGGAGCGAGTGCCTTGCACTCCCGAGATCGAGCCGAGTTTGGCTTCGCCTTCCCAGTAACAATGCATTGCAAACTCTGCGGTTTCCGTTTGACCGGTGCCGTCGTCCGCGATCAACTTGAGATACTCGGGAACCGATCTCTCGATCGCCGACAGCGCGTCAACCATTCGCTGGGCGGTTTCTGCGGTTGACCAGATGTTGTCTTGTCGGGCAATGACGTCCTTCAAATGACCATCGAGGTAGCGCACGACCGGGTTGTTCCACGACGGTTCGTCAAACTGCTTGATCAGTTGTTCGTCTGCTCCGGGTTTGTTGTTGTAGACCAAAAAGGGCACAAACAGCGACTCGATTGCTTCGACCATCAACGGGTGTGATAACGGCCCCCGGCCGTAGTCCTGGCACGTCGATCAGCCAGGGACTTCCTGGAACAACATCAACATCGGACGACCACTGGATTCGGAAATTTTCTGGGCCGCTTCGAGATCGCGGTTCCACTGGACCAGTCCCAATTCAACGGGCGTCGATTTATTGGAATCATCATTCACGGGAAAAGCCGTCGCGAGCAGGGCCAACAACGCGATTGAGATCAACGCGACCTTCATTTTGCAGTCTCGTTGAATGTGAGGCAATGAATTTATTGAAGTTGTCCGAAAATTAAGTCGTTTATCGGCAAGCCGCAGGCGACTGCGTCCGTGATGGTACGAACACTTCTGCCACCTGTTAGCCGTGGCTACAGTGAGAGGGCCGAGCCCCCGGTGGCAGTAACAAGTTGCAAATCAATAGTCATAATTTACTGATATTTCATAACTACCCTCACCCGGGCTCTCATCGTACATCATAAGTTTGCTTGCATCAAAAACACGTGGAAAACAAACCGTTAGGTTTACCCCGCATCTCCTCCCGTCCGCTGCCACCTTGTGTGGCAGAAACGTATGTTTTTCCGTTAGCAAGGTATGCTCCACCTCAACATTCCGCCGGGCCTGTCCTTTCTTTAGGACGACCGCGCTAACGGAAGAACGTTTGCTCATGCCACACAAGGTGGCATGGGGCATGAAAGTATCACGGGAAAGCTGTGGGTAAACTCAAGCGCTAGCCGCGCTAGCCTCGCCCACGTTTTTGTCGTCAAGAAACGCGATCAATCTAAGACCGCGAATTCAATTTGTTTGAAAAACACTTCTAAATCCAGGCAGTTTTTAAGCTATCGTCACTTGTGTAGCACGATGAACCCGGGCCTGAGACCGGCCTCGCCCAGAGGGAGAGGTTAAGCGTAGAGTATAATCTCGTTAAAGTGGAATCGCGACCACCTCTTCGTTGTTGAACCATCAGGTTGAGGTTGAAATGAATCGAAAACTGCAGACGATTACGATCCAGTTGGCTGGTATTTTGATGCTCTTTGCGTCCGTTTGCCGCGGCCAGGACTCGGTGAACCAGGAAATCAGTCCGGAAGCAAAGGCCGCGATCGAAGCGGTGCAGGAAGCTGGCGGCCAGGTGTTGCGGATCGCGGCCAACAGCCCGGACTATGAAGCGAGCTTTCATTTGTCCAGCAAGCCGATTACGGACGAGTGCCTCGAGCCGCTGAAGTCGATTCCCAACCTGGTGTGGTTGAATCTGGCCAACACGAAAATCACCAACGATGGACTTAAAACACTTGGCCAAGCTGCCGTTGACGAAATTGCACCTGGAAAAAACGCAAATTGGTGACGATGGCCTTGCACACTTGAAAGAACTTGCGAACCTCGAATATCTCAATGTGTACGCGACGCAAGTGACCGATGCCGGGCTTGAGCATTTGACGGGCTTGAAGCATCTCAAGCACCTGTACGTCTGGCAAAGTGGTGTGACGGAGGAAGGCATCAAGAAACTGAACGAGTCTTTGCCAGAGTTGGTGATCGTTGGCGAAATCAAGATGACCGAGCCAGCAGCGGCCGTAGAACCTGCGGCCGCCGCAGAGGGCGTCGAACCGCCGAAACAGGACGCGGGAAAGGGAAAAGAAGGTGAGTGAAAAAGTTAAAATGAGAATTGAAAAATGCAAATTGGCTTTTCAGTTCTGGAGACGGCTTCCTCGTACTCGTACTCAGTGAAGCGGTACTCGACTCGTACTCGACCGTTGGTGGCGCCGCGCATCCCAAGGCCGAATGCTCTGTTTTTCGCTACCCCCATCCGCCTCGGTCGTTTGCAGTATTCGAGTACGAGTACGAATAGGAGCGTACGAATAGGAGTTCGTGCAAGCCGATTAACGGTCGCGGCTTTTGAGCGAGGTGACGGGATCACGTTTACGAAATTCGTCGCCCATCTGTGAGTCGTATCTTTCGATTTTGGCTTGCCCGTGAACGCCCATCCAGTTCAGCAACTTGCGGGTATCAATTTCCTGGACCGAATTCGCTTTGCTTTGATCCAGCAATTCCTTGATTGCGTCGAGCACGGCTCGATCGGTTTCCGGGCCGATCTTGGGTTGTTCCCCCAAAACGACATAGCGGGTTGAAGAGTCGATCTGGCCGGTGATTTTTCCATTCTCGTCGTGCTGGGCGACCACCCGACCACCGTTGCGTTCGATCATGCGAACCAGCTTTTGCGTGTCAGAAATACCGTCTCCATCGAGATCAAACTCACCGACCAGTGCGATCGGAACCGCATACCCGGGATCCCACGTCGCGGTCAAAATATAATCGCCCATGAGGATGGGGTTTTGTGGATCATCCTCGGTAATTCGGGCGACAGCCTGATGGGCACCCGTCACGTCGGTAACTTCGATCATGGCCTTGTGTTGGCCTTCAACAAAATTCGTCTCGGATTGATCGTAGACGGAAAAGGTGCGATTGGGACGCAAGCCGTCCTGGCTTCCAATGTTGATATAAACGGAATTGATCGCTGGTGAAGAGCGAACGATCTGACCGTCAGGCAAATCGAATACTTCGCGCTCGTAACGATCAACTTTAACTTTCAACGCGACATTTTCTTCGCTGATCTTGTTGATTTTATCGTTGAGCACGTCTTTGTCCCGCTTGGATTCGGTGAGCGTATTGTCCAGCACCCGGTTCGTGGTTTCGTTCATCGCCTTGATGTTGTTCATCTCTTTCGTCAGCGCCTGTTCTTTTTGCGTGTGCCTTTCTTTTTCGGACTGCAATTCGTTGCGCGTGGTCTCCAGCGTTTTTTTGGTTTCATCCAGTGACTTGGAAAAACCCTCGATTTCGGCGGCTGCCTCACGCGAGATCCGCAACCTTTCATTGCGTTCGACATTGAGATCGTTGTGCTTTTTGTTCAGGACCGATGCCAGATCATCGTTTAGCGATCGCCACGTGAATTCTTTGGCCGGATCATCATTGGTACCGATGAACTGTTTCATGTCGCCCTGGTAAGCCTCTTTGACGTTTTTTACGTCGGTCAGGACATCGGCAATCAGGTCCTTCTGGTTTTGGTTGAATTCGGAGCTGGACAGGCGTGCCATTGAATCAATTTGGGTGTCGACTTCGGCAACCGACATTCCGAATTTACCGATGTAGGCTTTCAGGATGTCGACTTCGGTCTCATGCGCCGTCGCGAGGTTTTTGTTGAAGGCGAGTTCACTGCTCAAAGCTTCACTTTTGTCAGCATATTCGGTTGCCTTGGAAACGCCCAAAAATGCGACCAGCGCTAAAATCAGCGAGATCAAAACCAAGACGATGATTGCGATCAAGTATCCCTGGTTTTCCCTGGCAGCCATGACTCTCTCCTAAAGTGGTCCCAAGTCGGTGGGACGATTTGCAAAAAACGGATGGGCGGTCGAAATCCGGCACTTCACCGGCTGTTCTTAAACAAGGCAGGAAGTTATTGAACAGATGAACGTTACGTTGTATTCGACCCGCCTTCTCGTCCAGAATGCCTGGACGGGATCGGTGACGGACGTAAGTGCTGTCAATGGACCTCAACCCCGATTTTAGATGGGGCCAAAATTAGTGTCAAACTTCGGTCCGGTTGTTTACCGCAGCTTTCCGACGACATCGCGGGTCGTAGGGGTCGTTCGGGAAAAACCAGTTTTTCGACACCATCTCGATTCCCAGCATAGTCAAATCAGGCTTTGTCTCGCCGAAAATTGGGTCCCTGGCCCATGGAAACTGGCGAATTGACGGCACTTCACGACCAGCTCCATCGAAAATCGGCTCAGCCGAACTGGTACGGCAACCCGGAAGATCGCCTAAATGTCAAAAAAAGAACCTTGACCAAGCTATCGTGTGCAAACTCGCACAACTGCAATGCTGGTTTTTTGTTTTTTGTACCGCGAGCCACGATTGTACTTTTTTCAATCGCATCTGCGAAATTTGCGCTTCAATCATGGAAAATAACTACCAGAATGGTTATTCTGAAGGATGAGATAGCGTTCCATTCAAGTTGTGGTTTGATGTAACCGGTCGGCTGGACGCCTGTGGACGAGCGGAATCGTTGACGGGCCGGAGTATGATGGCAGCTGACAAACATGGTTTTCGCAAACTGACACTTCCCCAATTCCGACTCGCCTTTGACATCGGTAAACGGACACGTCATGATTGCGTCAACTTGGACGTTTAGACGGCGGCTTGAGTTCACCCTTCCGGAATCGACATTTTTGGACTTTCAATGCTGGTCGTTGGTATTGCCGGCGGTATCGCCTGTGGTAAGAGCTTGGTAGCTCGGCAACTCCAACAGCTTGGCGCGGTCGTATTGGATGTTGATCAGATTGGACACAGGGTGCTTTACGATCCTGAAGTTGTGGAGGCAATTAGATCACAATGGGGAGATGGTGTTTTTGCGATTGACGGTAGCGTCGATCGAAAGGCGTTGGCTGAGATCGTGTTCGCGTCCCAGCGTGACGGCCAACCGAATCAGCTGGAGATCCTGGAGGGGATAACTCATCCTCGGATTTCCCGCCTGGTAAAAGAACAACTCTCTCAATTGCAAATGGATGCGAGTATTCCGGCGGTCGTGCTGGATGCGCCCGTCATGTTCAAAGCAGGGTGGGACAAGTTTTGCGACAAGATCATCTTTGTCGACGTTCCATTGGCGTTGAGAGCCCAACGGGCAAGGGAAACGAGAAACTGGTCGCAGGATGAATTAACTGCTCGGGAAAACAGGCAACTGCCGTTGACCGAGAAGAAGGAGAGAGCAACCAACACCGTTGATAACTCGGGAACACCCGAACATTTGTTCGCACAAATTCGGGAGTTATGGAATCAATGGGGCCTACAGACTACCAGCGTGGCTGGCTGACCTACCAAAAAAACCTTTTTTCAAAATCAAACTTCATCGACATTTTCTTTTCAGTCGTTGTCGTCACGGAGAACTTACCATGGCTGAACCCCAACAGTCGCGCAATCGCACCGAACGTCGCTCGGGCTCCAACCGGAATTCCTACCGGAGACCCCATTTCGAACTGGATCCGGAGGTCAGCGAAAAACTCAGAGAAATTGAAGCCGACGGAGAGCCGATGTCGTTGGCTGAGAGTATCTCAGGCGCCGAGATCCGCCCCGTTACCGAAACAGAGCGGAAAAAGATCGAACAAAGTGAGATCATCAACGTCACCGAGTTGCAGCGGTTATCGATCGCCGACCTGTGCAAACAAGCCGCGATCGAAGGTGTTGAAAACCCGGAAGGCATGAATCGCCGGGACCTGATCTTCCATTTGCTCAAGGAACGCGTGAAAACCCGCGGGATCATGTTTGGTGAAGGCACGCTGCAGATTTTGCCAGACGGGTTTGGTTTTTTGCGCAGTCCGGAGTTTCATTATTTAAACTGCCCCGACGATATTTATGTATCGCCCAGCCAGATTCGCAAATTCAATCTCCGCAATGGCGCGGTTGTTTGTGGGCAAGTCAGACCGCCCAAGGAAAACGAACGTTATTTTGCCCTCTTGCGCGTCGAATCGGTCAACGGTCGCGATCCCTCCGAAAACGCCCGGCGAATCCATTTTGACGAACTTACACCGCTGCACCCGGACAGTCGGATCGTGATGGAACACGACGAGCGGGACATGTCTACGCGAGTGGTTGACATGTTTGCGCCCATTGGGTTTGGGCAGCGTGGGCTGATTGTCAGTCCGCCACGGGCCGGAAAAACATTGCTGATGCAAAAAATGGCATGTGCGGTCCTCAAAAATTATCCCGAAGCTTACGTCATCATGCTGTTGATAGACGAACGCCCGGAAGAAGTTACCGATATGGAACGCGAGGTCAAAGGCGAACGCTGCGAGGTCATTAGTTCGACGTTCGATGAACCCGCTTCCAGACACATCCAAGTCGCTGAAATGGTTCTGGAGAAAGCAAAACGTCTCGTCGAAAGCGGCGTCGATGTGGTTATCTTCCTCGATTCGATCACCCGTTTGGGAAGAGCCTGGAATTCCGAATGCCCCCAATCCGGAAAAACACTTTCCGGGGGTCTCGATGCTAATGCGATGCAAAAACCGAAAGCGTTTTTTGGTTCGGCTCGAAAAATTGAAGAAGGTGGTTCGTTGACCATCCTGGCAACCGCGCTCGTCGATACCGGGAGCAAAATGGACGAGGTCATTTTCGAAGAATTCAAAGGAACTGGAAATCTCGAAATCGTCCTCGACAGAAGTCTCGTC
Organism: uncultured Planctomycetaceae bacterium; assembly: GCA_963697295.1. GTDB lineage: Bacteria > Planctomycetota > Planctomycetia > Pirellulales > Pirellulaceae > Mariniblastus. The sequence goes on from CAVONL010000002.1 coordinate 166,546, forward strand.
GATCGACGTATCTGGCCCGCCATTGACATCAACCGCAGTGGCACCCGCCGTGAAGAAAAGCTGTTCGATCCCGAAGAATTCGATCGCATCTGTCAGATTCGCCGCGTGATCAGCGAAATGAATCCCCCCGATGCGATGGATTTATTGACGACGCGTCTGAAAAAAACCAAATCAAACGCGGAGTTTTTGATGAGCGTGAAAGCGGGCGGGATCTAGTACCAAACAAGCATTTGACACCCGACTGATTTTGGGAACGCTGTGCCAACTGAATTTACAGGAAAAACGGGCTCACTCGAGAACAAGCACTTCGCGGTTGTTGTTTCCTCGTATCATCGCGAGATCACGGGCCCGTTACTGGAGGGTACCTTGGAGACGCTTGCGGCTGCCGGCGTCGTCGACAAAAACGTAACGATCGCTCGGGTTCCGGGTGCCTGGGAATTGTCGCTGGCGGCCAGGCGATTGATTAATTCCAACAGATTTGCGGCAATCATCTGCCTGGGTTGTGTTATCAAGGGCGAAACGACACACGACCAGCACATCAACACCATGGTGAGTTCGACGTTGGGGCAAATGTCGGTCGATTCGGGTATTCCAGTTGCCTTTGGATTGTTGACCTGTAACTCATTTCAACAGGCGATTGAACGAGCCGGTGGTGCCGTCGGTAATAAAGGCATTGAAGCGGCCGAAGCTGCCATCCAGATGGTGCGTTTATTGGGTGAACTCGGCTGATCGCCACACGGAGGCTGTGACTTTTTGCCTAGGTCAGTCTGTGCCAGACTGACACCGCGTCCGAGTCGTGGTTTTTCCGTGTCTGGGACAGACGCGGCTACGCTGAAGGCAACCTGCGACTAACCATCTTCACCGGCTCTCCGCAGTACCATATTCGTTGGGAGAGAGTTGGCTTAGAATCCCCTTATGTGAGGAATCCACAGAATCACAATTCTGGCATGCTTTGCCAACGATTCCCCGGGCCTGCGGGCCCAAATTTTCAAAAGTTCAGTCGCAAATAAGCTCAACATGTCTCGTCGAAGTCGTGCCCGTGAAATCGTTTTGCAAATTCTCTTTCAAAACGACTTGAACTCGGATACTCCAGAATCTGCCGAGGCACGATTCATGGCCGTGCGCCTGAAGGGCGACCAGCAATTGATCCAATTTGCCCGTGAACTTCTGGACGGTGTCCGACGCCATCGCGATCGACTCGACGAAGAACTGGCCAAGGCGGCTGAGAACTGGAGACTGACTCGCATGGCGAACACAGATCGAAACGTATTGCGTATCGGCGCGTACGAAGTTCTGTTTTCGGACATTCCCGATCGGGTCGCGATCAACGAGGCGATCAATTTGTCCAAACGTTACGGCAGCAACAATTCGTCGCAATTCGTCAACGGGATTCTGGATCGGCTCATGAAGTCCAAGACGGAACGACCCGAGACAAGCGGTCAGGATGAGGGCGGTGACGACCTGGCGGATTCCAACTGAATCGTCCGCCCAACTCGCAAAATGGTTTGCCAACTATTAAGATGGTGGTTCAAAATTCACGATTGAGATTCAAAACTCTGATTGAAATGACCCGATATGGCTCTTTGGAAATTTGGCAAGAAAAAACAGGAATCGACAGACGACGGCACGACGGTTGAACAAATGGATACGGCCGTTCCGACAGCGGACTCCGGCGACGTTAGGGATGATGGCGGCGGAAACGACGATGGCGACAATGGCGAGTCGGACGAGGAAGATGTACCGGAAAAGGGTGCCAAGGGCGGATTTTTTCGTCGTCTGAAAACGGCGCTGAAGACAACCGTCAATGTTCTCAACACCGACATCCGCGATTTGGTCGGCAAAGAAGGACGGCTTGTCGACGACGAATTTCTCGGGGAGTTGTTTGCCCATTTGGTCAAAACGGACATGGGGATCGGTCCGGCTGGTAAGATCCGTGACGGGATTCAATCAGAGTTTCGCGGCCGGAAGGTCATGATGTCCGATTTGATTGGGTCTGCCAAAAAGACCATTTCGGGAATCATGGCCCAGGAGAATGCCGACATCCAATTTGCCGAAACGGCACCTACGGTCATCATGGTTGTGGGCGTCAACGGATCCGGCAAGACAACTTCCATTGCCAAATTGGCACATCGGTTAATCGACCAGGGTCACCGGGTCGTATTGGGCGCGGGCGACACGTTTCGCGCGGCAGCTGTCGAACAATTAACCATTTGGGCTCAGCGACTGGGCGCCGAGATCATTACCGGTCGCCAAGGTAGTGACCCGGCCAGCGTTGCCTACAAGGCAACCGAGTCAGCCAAGGAATCGCACGCCGACATTTGTATCATCGACACGGCTGGCCGCTTGCAGACCCAAAGCAACCTCATGGACGAACTGGGGCGCATTCGCCGAGTGATTGCCAAAGTCATTCCAGGCGCTCCGCATGAGGTGTTGTTGGTGCTGGATGCGACGGCTGGCCAGAATGCAATCAGCCAGGCCCGCGGATTCTCCGAGGCCGCCGGGTGCACCGGGATCGTTCTTGCCAAGCTCGATGGAACTGCCAAGGGCGGCGTCGCGATCCCCATTCGGCAGGAGTTTGGGCTGCCCGTCAAATTCATCGGGCTGGGTGAAACGATCAATGCCCTGGAACTGTTTGACGTGTCTACATACGTCGACGCCCTGTTCGACCTGGGCGATTCGCAATAGTCTTGCAAATTCCGGTTCCGACCCTGGCGCAAATCAATCGAGGCCGCGGGGAAGCGTTGTAACGATATCATCGTTTGCTGGCACTCCCAGCGGCAATTTTGGTGCATCTAAACCGGATGATTGACAAATTTTAACGCGCAGACTGCTTGGCCGTTAGATCCATTAACGCAAGCCTCAAGCTTTACCAAAGCGATAATTCTGTCAAATCAGTATCAACCAGCAATCGGTTATGCCATCTGACCGGCTTCACCAACAGGACCGATACATACACAACAACACGGTTGATTTGTTTTTCCCACACAGGACCGTGTTCCAGTTTGATCGGCCCAAATCGCACACGCAGTGCCGCTCAACGAGGTCGCCGAATCCTTTACCAGGAGTTTGTCATGCGGAAGCTCGCCATTGCGACGATCGCGCTGATTGCAATTTTCACGAATGTTGCCAACACGTTTGGGCAATCGTACCCGTGGAGCGCGGAGTCGACGCCAACCAATCGGGACGACCAGTCAGTCCCCCCTGCCTACAATCCGTACCAGGGCGGACAGCGGTTACCACAACAGGTGCCCCAGCGCCGTCCATGAAACCCAATCCGATTCTCGCTTCGATGAGAAAACAGGCAGAGCAGCCAACTCAGCCGTCGCTTGCTGATCCACAAGAATTTGGGATTAACAGCGCCCCGCCGCAAGCACCCTCTGCCAACGGCGCTTACCAGAGCGTGGTCGATGAGCAGAACCCGGCGTTGATGGTGGATAGCGCGGCTGGCGAACTGCCGAATTACTGCTGCCGCAATTGTAGCCGCCACACGTGCGAATTGGGATGTATCAAACGCGTCTTTGGCCAAACGCCTGGCGGCCTGGAAGTTGCGGGTTGGGGTTCGTTTGGATACCACAATCGAAACAACATTGTCTTTAATGATCGAAAAGGAACCATCAACGCGCAACAAGTCTACTTGTACGCCCAGAAACAGGCCGAGCGAACCGCCGACTGGAATCTAGGTTTCCGGACGGATCTCGTTTATGGTCTCGACGCGCAAAAAACGCAGGCCTTTGGAAACCCGGAAACCGGTGCTCCCACGGCGTGGGATAATTCCTGGGACTATGGTGCCTTTGGATGGGCACTGCCGCAGGCCTATGTGCAGTTCGCGAATTGTGATTGGGATGTCAAAGTCGGCAAGTTCTTTGCTCCGATGGGGTATGAAAAGTTTCAGTCGCCTCAAAACTTCTTCTACAGTCACAGTTACGCATTTAGATACATGCAGCCACGAACGTTGTCGGGTGTCTTGGGTGAAAAACGAGTGCGAGACAACGCCACCATCCATATCGGGGCCTCGGTGGGCTGGGATTCGGCTTTCCAGATGAATAACGATGGTTTTGTGATTCTTACCGGATTTAATTTGCAGCCCAATTCCAATGTCAATTTCTCGGCATCATCGTCGTATGGCGACACAGGTTATCGAGGAACGGGGACACTGAACACGGGCGTCGCCCAACTGCAATTAACCGAAAACGTGCAGTATGTATTGGCCGGCAACGTGCTGAACCTGCGGGACAATAATGAATTCGGATTTACCCAATACCTGTTCCGCGACATTAGTTGCTGCTTCGGTTTGGGAGCACGGCTGGAATGGTGGAAATCGGATCAAATCTTCCCCGATACGAAATCGACGTGGGAGTTCACGATGGGTGCCAACTATCGACCCAAGGCCAACATCACCTTCCGACCGGAAGTTCGCTGGGACTGGGGAGCCGGTGCCATCGACCCGGGTGCAGCGATCGTCGGGATCGACGCAGTGATCCTGTATTAACGGCTGATTGGTATCAACAACAGATTCAAGCGGCGCGGTCATCAGGCCACGCCGCTTTTTCAATTGATGGAAATGGAGTTGCTCTTAAACGACGTTCGGCGGATCGAGTGTCAGTTGGAAATAGGCAACGTCCAACCATCGCTCAAACTTGAAGCCGACTTCGGCGAAATAAGCGACCTGCACAAAACCAAATGCCTCCTGGAGTTTGATACTGGCGATTTGTTCCGTGCACGCACCCCCAATCAAAACGTGGTGCCCGAGCTTGTGGGCGCGGTCAATCAGCTCCGTCAATAACAGGCGGCCAATACCACGTCGCTGCCACGCATGGTGAACGTAGAAACTGACTTCGGCCGTTCCCGCATACCCCGGCCGCGGGTTCCATTGAGAAAGTGAGCCCCATCCGACGACCTCAGTGTCGCACGTACAGACGATCACCGGGTAACGAATTCCATGCGCTTGCAGCCACGCCATTCGCTGGGGGAGCGATTCGTGTTGCAGGTCAAAGGTGCAGGTCGAACAATCCACGTAGTAATTGTAAATATCGCTGATCGCCTGAGCGTCGTCTTCGGTTGCAGTGCGGAGTTGGAATTGCTTCATTGATATGTCGTTTAACGAATAGCCGGAAGGCGTCGGCGTGTCTCTCAAATACGAATGTCGTCTGGTAATCGTAAACTTTGTAATACAAGCACGTAGTGCAAGCCAGTGAGTCCGTATTTGCAAGGAAACTCACTAGCTTGCGTGTTTTGATGTTGCGCTCTTTTGGTAACCGGACCGCAAGCGAGGAAAAACCGGCATTGATCCGCGTCCTCGCTAACGCGTCGGGTTACCATTACCAAAGAAATCCAGTGCTAGCGCAACATCAAAACTTGCGCGGCGTGCCTGTATTGTCCGCGGTTCATGGCGAAATTGGTGCTGTCCACTTAGTGCGCGGCATATCGTCATCGGTTCTCGCGGGACTCGCCACCAGCTTCACAAAATGCCTTAACCGAATCCATGTCGGATTCGACCGCCTTTGCCACCATGCCCCTTATCAGGGTGTTCATAATTCGGGCAACCAAATTATGGGGCCGGATGTCCATCTGCAACTTCAGTTCGACTTCGCGACCTTGCTGCGATACCGAAAACAGGGTGTCCCAGATCGTTCCCCCAGCATCGGAGATTATTCGCACGCATTTGTCTTTCTGATATTCGGCGACTTCCAACTCGACAGTCTGCTCACGACCGTTCATCATCCGGGTTTCTCGAAAACGCGTCCCGACGCCTTGCTGCTGATCCGAAAGAAATTCGATTTTGGTAATATGCGGAACCGCTTCGCGGAAGTTGCGAACATCAGAAACGGTCTGGAACACCAGGTCCAGCGGTGCGTTGATCAGTCGCGTGGTGATAATTGGCTTCATCTAACAAATCCAGGTTTTGATAAGTTCAGCGGCGGCTTCAGTTCTGGCGTAAAGCATGTTAACTGCATGACTGCCTGGCGTAAACATTGTCGTCAACGCCAATTCAACAGATTGTGATTTTCCAACTCTATCAACGCGATTACCGAATCGGCGACGAGTTGAAAACTCTGTTTCGTGTATCCGCCGCTCAAAACCATGACCGTGGGGATCTTCCGTTTTCGCAATTCGCCGACAACGAAAAGATCGCGTTCCCGTATTGTGCCCGCTGAAATATTCAGGCCGCCAAGTGGATCACCAGCGAAAATATCCGTACCGGCATTGTAAATTGCCAACCCGACCGGTGATTTACAAACGGAAGCAAGAAAACCGGGCAAGCGAGCATGCAGTTCACCCATGTACTGCGCGTCGGTACAGGCACTCGTGATGCCAATGGCACAGTCAACGCGCTGCCGTGCGTCAACATCGAGTACCGGATAGATGTGGGAATTGAAAATATCGAAGATGAAAACGCGACTGTCGTCCATAAACGTATGACAGACTCCGTTGCCCTGGTGCGCATCGGTGTCGACATACACCACGCGGTCGGTATCAGAAATCAGCTGGTTGCCACGCAGTGAGGCAACTGCAATTCCGATATCCGAGTAAATCGAAAATCCCTCTCCTCGATCGGGCTTGGCGTGATGATACCCGCCACTCAAGTTCACGGCCAAACCGTGACGGACAGCTTCCTGTGCCGCCAGCAATGTACCCCGGGTTGCCCATCGCATTGGACGCAGCACGTGCCTGTCGATCGCCCAACCCGGCAGGTGTCGCAGTTGAGGAACCTCCAGGGCACCGGCGACATAATTCGAATCGCCGAGTTTGTCCAGATAATTGGCGGTGTGCACAAGTAGAAGCTCATCCTGGTTCGCGGGGCGCTCGGGTAGCACGTGGAGTGAATCAAGTTTGGAGCCAAAATGGCGACGCAACCGCTTCCACGCGCGACCATATTTTTTGGAGTCGAAGGGGTGCAGCCGTTCGAGACCGTAAAAGCTGATGTTGTAATGGGGTGAGTAAACGACGCAAGCCATCGAATTTTCACGATTCAGTCTGGAACTGGACAGTATATGAAGGATTCTGAAAACAGGACTTGTCCGAAGCACGGTCCCGGAGCGATGATATCGGACCTCGAAAATTCACAACCACGGAAGGACTGACTCATGTCGAAACAACGTAAGCGAAAGGCGCGGCCCGTTTGCAAAACGCACTGGCAACAGATGCGAAAGGAAGCACTGGCGGTCATGCCATTTTGGTCGAGGCCTCTGGCAGGCTTCAAGATCAATCGCGTCTTTCGCGACAAAGGGTTCTTGAAGTCCGAATCGGAGTGTACATATTGCGATTCGGGCTCGAACGAGAAAGGCGAGAACTGAGTTCACCCAAGGGAGCGGGGGGCGGGAGTCTTTTGGAAAAGTTGTCTGGAAGTTGACAACGGGTTCCCCGAAAGATCCCCGACCCCTTCTGGGCTCGCGACAAAGCGTTATTGAAGTCTGAATGAAGTCTGAATCGGAGCTGCACGAACTGCGACTCGGTCGCAACCGCTTGATGATTTTCTTACCTCCATGTTCTTACCAAAAGCTGAGCACGGAATGGTAGGAAAATAGAGGTAGGAAGATGTTGTTTCATAGGCGATCGTGTTCAGCACGATCATTGAGTCACCCCCTCGGCGTCAGAAATTGGCGCCAGTACCTTTGGTCAGCGCCATGAAAGCCGATTCCAGATCAATCAGCTCTTCATGGAACAGGTGAATGGCCAGACCGTTGCCGACCAGCAGCGTGGCCAGGTCGGAATAGTCGGTATCGATTGTCTTTAATGTGACCACCAGGTAACCATCACCCTGCCGAACGGAGTCCACCCGTTCATGGCCCTCCAGCAACTCGCTGGCCCTGCCCTGATCACCATTGACGCCCACGCGCAGAATCGTCTGTTGCCGCACCAGTTTCATGACTTCCGTGACTTCCGCCGCATGGCTCATCACGCCTCGATCGATGATCCCGATCTTGTTGCAAACATCAGCCAACTCGGGCAAGATGTGGCTGGAGACAATAATCGTTTTGCCCGTCTGCCCCAGCCGCCGCAACAAGTTTCTCATTTCGATGCGGGCGCGCGGGTCGAGTCCACTGAGTGGTTCGTCCAGCAACAAAACTTGCGGATCATGCAACAGCACCCGGGCGAGTCCCAGCCGTTGCGTCTGACCGCGCGAAAGCGTATTTGCAAATGCGTCGCGCTTGAAATCGAGGTCCACGATCTGCAGCATTTCATCACATTTTACGCGGCGTGCCTTGCCCTTGATTCGATACGCGGCTGCGAAAAACTCGAGGTACTCAATGACCTTCATGTCATCGTAAACACCGAAAAAGTCGGGCATGTAACCGACCAGGCGGCGAATCTCTTTGGGTGAATCGTAAATCGAGTGTCCGCACACATAGGCCTCGCCCCAACTCGGTTCCAGCAGCGTGGCGACAATCCGCATCGTGGTCGTCTTGCCGGCACCATTAGGGCCGATGAACCCGAACAGGTCGCCCTGTTGCAAATCGAGATCGATCGATTTGATCGCGAACATCTCGCCGTACTTCTTTGTCAGGTTCTCCGTCTTGATCACAGGACTATGGCCTTCTCGGTTTCATGGTTTAATTAGTTGACTGTTGCTCTTGTTGGACGGGCAAGCTGACTCGCAAAATGGTCAGCTCGAGATCGTAGTTGTCCGCAGAAGGCGGTTCCCCGTTGATCAGGATATCCGTAACATGGCCTGCGAATTCGCCGACCAGCACTGCTTGATTCAGGTTGGGTAGATGACTCAGGTCGACGAACGCCTGGTAGTCGTGGGATAATCCGGTATAACCACGTCCACCAGCCGCGTCATAGAACAGCATCATTTCCGCGATTCGGTTGAGCCGCGTGTCGGTAGGATCCCAAGGCGTATTGCTGCTCTTGTCTTCTTTGCTGATTTTGCGATTGTAGTGACTGCGGGCATATTTTTCACGCGTTTCGGTGACGATGTCAATCGTTTCTCCCGGTTCCAGGGGGCGTTCGAGAACATACACCCAGTCTTCAAACAGGACGCGACAATTAATCAACGGTCGGTCCAGGGGGTTAGTCAGCGTTCCCTCCAGCTGTTTTCTTTGAATGTTGGGGTTGTATCTCAGCCGACTGATTGGCTTCCGTGGCAGATCGCCGTTCCAAATCCCGAAGACTGCCTTCGATGACGAAACTCGCATCGGCAAACCCTCCATGCGGACTTTCCTGGAATCCGGCGAGTTATCGATCACGATCCGATAGTCTTCGCCGGCGATCGCCGCTGCTGCCGACGTGCGCATGCCGCCCAATCCGTTCCCCGGTAAACCATGCCACACGATTTCCGAGTCCTCAATCTGAATACCGAGGTCGTTTGTCGTTGCCAGATTGAGATCGAGCTTGCTCGTGTCTGGACTGAACAGGTTCGCCCAGATGGTTCCTTTAGTTTTACCGCTCTGAGCATCGATATCGACAACTTCCAGCTGGTTGAGTTGAATCCGGTCAGGTTTCGTATTTTTTACGGTGAACCATGCCAGCGCAAAACGCGACCGTTATCAAGCCGAACGTGATCCAGGTGAACTCCATGCGTCCGACGACTTTCCGTAACAGGAAATAATCGCCGGGACCGATGCATAAAATAAATAGGGCGATCAAAACTGCGACCCAGGTAAAGGTCACCATGCGGGCCCGCGCAAACTGGTCCAGTGGCACTCGCAATTGTCCCACCAAATCGTCGTATCCAAAATGGGAAACGCGACCGCTGGCTTGAAACGGGATCGCCGACGTATCTTCCTCGCCAAACATGATCTTGCGAACCAAATTCCCATTGCCGGCCCAAGCGTGGAACAGATCCGAGTCGAGATCCATTGCCACAAAAGTCAGCTGGCCCAACCCAAACGATTGTTCAATGATCAGCGGTAACTCGCCATCACTCAACGCCACGATTCCAGTGGTGGCGTCGATTCTGGTCACTGGGATGGTTTGTTGCGCATTATCGGGCAACAGCTGACTCTTGGATCCGGACGCAAAAAACTCAATTCGTTTGCTCGACTTGAGCCGCTCAATACCGGCAAACTTGCCGGGGCAGAATGCCTGCAGTGGCTGACCGTCCGACAACACCTCCTGGCCCCCCTGCCCGACGCAGAGGATCAGGCGTCCACCCTCGCCGAGCCAACGTTTGATTGACTCCAAGCGAGCTGTCCCAATTGAATTGATTTCGTCCAGATCTCGCGCCGCCAGAATTAGCTGGTTGATGCCCTCGTAACACTTCCAATTGAGCGGCAAATCGGAAAACTCCGCAGCGTGGACGATCAGCGGTTGTGATTTCATCCCGGAGCTTGCGTTTTTGATTGTCGTCGTGATTCGTTCGGTGGTTTCTACCACCAGGATCATCTTTTGCGTCGAAGGCACAACGTCAAACTGGCTACCGGCTGCCAACGGGAACTGGCTGATGATTTCGTCGTCGGCGAACAGTTTCACAGCGACTTGCGACGTTCCCCGCCCCATGCGAAAGCTCGCCTGCACCACATCAGGATATGGCTCGTCCGATTCGAGATTGCCACAAAACGTCGTGGTCGTTCCATCCCCATCGGGGCACGTGATTTCAAAACGGGTCGGGCGAACAACCGCACTCGGATTGAGGTGAAAACTCACTGGTACCCAATGCCCCAGTCTCAAATTTTTGTCAAAGCCAACGGAAGTTCTTTCCGCATTCGCGACTTCCGTTTCACCGGATTGACGGGCCTGCAGATTGCCAAATGACAACAGGCAAACGGCCAGGAACGAGACGGCAACCCGAATCGGGGAATCACTGAATTTTGGCAAGGACAATATCATGAATTCGTTTTGGTCACATTAGTCGGCCGAAATGAAAGCATAGTCGAAGCCAGCTCAAACCGCTATTCCCACGCGACGTAACTGGATTCGCAGAATTCGGACTGCTCCTTAACAGGTCTTCCGAAGTCTCGCGGCAGCGGTTACCGCCAAAGGTGTCTCGCCGAATCGAACCTACGGCTTTTCCCCATCGGGGCAACTGCATACGAATTGTTGGCAGCCCGGGCAACCGGAACCGTATTTTTTCGCAACAGCCGCGGAGAGATTGACATCGGCGACGTTGGCGATCGTGACCAACCAGGCCAGGACATCGGCGAATTCGGCCGCCAAAGCTTCGTGCGCTGCCGCGGATTGGTCATACCCGCGAAGCGCCGATGACAATTCACCGATCTCTTCCATCAACCACATGAACGTTCCGGAGACACCGCGTGCGACGTCTTTTTCGAAGTACATTTCACGAATCAGGTTCTGGAAATCTTCAATGGTTACGTTGCTGCCCGTCGAAGTGTTCGTCGAATCGACTTCATCCATGGTTTGGCTCCGATTCCTCGGACGCGGATTGACTGGAGAGCCCGTCGGGCCGTTTGAGCGGGATGGTGGAAACCTGAATTTCATCGCCGACAACTCGCACCGCATAAACGTCCGATTTAAGCCTGGGATGTCCGCAAAAAGAACCGTCGGAAACCTTGAATTGCCAAGCATGCCACGGGCAAGTCACGATATCGTTTTCATAAAATCCGCTGGCCAGTGAAGCGCCGGCATGCGGACACATGTCGTCGATCGCGCGATAGGTTTCCCCATCGTTGAATACGGCAACCATGGCATCGCCAACTTTGAACGCGCGCCCTTCTTGATTGGGTATCTCGCCAACTTTCGCCACGGTTATGAATTCGGACATTCACCTCGTTCCTCGGTTCAGGATCACAAACACGCCGCCACTGACAGGATTGGCTTGAGCAGCAAGTTCCGCCTGCAGACGGGACCACCAACACCAATCCAGAACCATCGGGGGCTAGTTTTTCTCAATTTGCATCTCGACCGTGGTCTTGGCGGTCGTGGCAATCACTTTCTCACGATACGGTTTCTCGGTTTGCATTTCGTTGGTGGTCTTGCTGGATTCAAAATAGCCGTCGGTGACGTTCATGGTGAGCGTACCGTTTCCGTGATAGCTGATGAATTTGACGTCGCCCGTTTTGTCTGTCTCTCGCGGCTCCAACGTTGTTGTGAGGTTGATGTCCGCCAGAGTCTTGCCATTTTCGGTGCGATTTTCCGTCCAGGTATAGGTGTGTTGGCGAGTGAAGTTGCCGACTTCTGTGTCGACGTCGGCGAGACTCGTCCAGGGCTGGTCAGCGACAGGATCCGCTTCGGGCAAAACCACCATTGCTTGTCCGAACAGATCTTTCAAACCGGCTTTGCTCATCAAGCTGCGCAATCGCAGCGAACCCGGCACTTGGCGAAGCGATTCCAGTGTGGTTTCCGGGACGGTAACTTCGACGATTTCGCCGCGTGGAGACATTACGACCTGGTAGGCGGCACCCACCAACGGCTCAATCTGTTTCAACAGGTTTGAGTTGACGCCTTTTTTGGGTTTTTCGCTGCGACTGGTATCAATATCGATCGACCTTCCGACACCGGTCGGCAAACTGGTCATCAACAGCTTGACCCCCGTGATTCGCTGGTCGATCGTGGCGTTTCCAGTTTCATCCACGGAGGTGACTTGCCAGGCCATTGCGACCGTCAGGACGCTGTTGACGTCTTTGATACGTTGATCGACCTGACTGGTGATTTCCGAGGTTTGGATGAAGGTAACTTCGAATGAGTCGCCTGTCGTGAACTTCCACTGCAACGGTTGGGCCTGTTGCGCGGTCGCTACCGAACCGCACAGCCAACCCAGGCTGGCGCACACAAGGAAGGTCAGCTTTACGTGTTGGTGAGTCGAATATTTCATGTTGAATTTTCTATCCATAAACCAGAGGTCCGTCGTGGCGGAGAGGGGCTCTCGCATTTCGCAGCTCAAATTTTGTGCGTCTGGCCGGGCTGTAAGACGATCGGTTCGGCATCGCTGCCCCCGCGGATCAGGTTAGCCCAGTCGGCAGCGTCCTGCTCAATCGGAGGCCAGGTATTGTAGTGCGCCGGTAAGACCTGTTTTGGCTTCAAAAGTTTTGTTGCAGCCAGACTGTCTTTGGGACCCATCGTGAACAAGTCGCCAATCGGAAGCACCGCCAGGTCCAAACCGGCCTGGCCAATCAGATGCATATCGGAAAACAACGCTGTGTCGCAGGCAAAGTAAACGCGTTTTCCATCCATCTCGAGGACGAAACCGGCTGGCTCACCACCGTAACTTCCATCGGGCATGGAAGAACTGTGAATCGCCCTCGTCATGGTCAGCGTACCAAACGGTTGTTTCGTCATCCCGCCAATGTTCATTCCAAGGGTGTTCTCAATCCCCTTGTCGGTAAACCACCTCGCGACTTCGAAGCAGCCAATGACTCGGTGCGCCGGTGGCCTTCGCGATTGGCTCGACGTCCGCAACGTGATCGAAGTGCCCATGCGACACAAGTATGAAATCAGGTTTTACATCCTCGGCCTTGATCGGTGCCGTGGGAGAGTCGTTCAGGAATGGATCCAGAAGAATCTTGTGTTTGGCTGTTTCAATCAGCCAACAGCCGTGGCCGTACCAGGTAATGTTAATGTCGAATTCCTTTATCCTAAACTCGTTACGGGTTCACGCAGCAGCTGGTTCATGTTTTTCTTGTACTTTTCCACCGCCGGCTGCCCATAGGGGTTGATGCCCAGCAACCGACCTTCGACCACCGCGGCCAACATCAACATCTGGAACAGCTGACCCAGCCCCAACTCATCGGCGGCCGGCAGATGGATGTCCGTCGTTGGCCTGTTGTCTTGACCGTACGCCAGGTTGGTTCCGCGAATGGCTGCGGTCATGATTTCGGGGATCGTTTTATCAGCGATCTCGTTCAGCTGGTCCTGGTTCCACTCGCTATGCCCAACCGGAATGGCTGGCGTCCGCCAAGAGTCGACAATCACGTTGTTAATAACCTTGTCACGACGACCTTCCTGGTGTTGTTGGCCCCGGGAATGCAAGTCGCGTGTATTCACGACGGTTAAGGGGAGTGCGCCGCTCCCGTGTTTGCCGAGACTTTCCGCAAGCAACTGGTCATGCCACAAACCAGCTGACTCCAGCGATTTGCTCCACACCGACAAGACCCGCGTGTGACAGCCGCGGTGTTTTTCGAGCAGATGATTTACTGCCACGTAATCGAGCACAACGTTGTCGCCCGGCGGCTGGTTCCGAAAATGATCGTTCATCGCGGCCGCAGATTCAAGTAGCGCGACGACGTTGATTCCGAGGAGTGCGGCGGGCAACAAACCGACGGGCGAGAACACGGAAAACCTGCCGCCCACGCCGTCCGGTACGAGAAACCGGTCCTGACAACCAATCGCGTCAGCCAACTCGGCGAGCTTTCCATCTGCGCCGGTAACTGGAACGACCAGATCCGCCAAACGTTCAGCGCCGTAGTCAGACTCGAGTTCCTGGAGAAACCTCCGCAAGTTCACGGCTGTTTCCAGCGTTGCGCCGCTTTTGGAAATGACGACCAATCCCCACGGCATGTCCTGGTCCGAGGCGAGCAGATCCAACAGCCCGTTGGTCCAATCGTTGTCAACGTTGTTCCCTTCAAAGTACATCCGGGGTCTGCCGCCCCGTTGGGCACGTGAAAATTCGTTGAAGTACGGCTGACAACAGGTCTCCATCAATGCCCGGACTCCGAGGTACGAACCCCCGATGCCGAGGACGACGACGCGGTCGACCTGATCGCGCAGGCGGGCAGCCGTTTCAAGAATCCGGCCAAGTTCACTGGCAGCACGGTCCGTTTGATAAGCATCAAGCAAGCGTTCTGGTAGTTCGAGAAAACCGGCGTCCAGCGGCTGTTTTTCCGCAGGCACGTTTCCCTCGGCAAACAATTTCAGATCGGTCTTCAGGACTTCTTCACGGATTTGCTCCAAACGCGGCGTTAAACTTGCCACTTGCTCGGCGGTGATTCCATACCCATCGATGAAGCATCCACTTGGATCAAACGAGATGGGACGAAATTTCGGCATTGCATGCTCCGTGAATGTAGCCTGTTTCACCTTGATTGTCGCCAAATTTTGTCGTCCTACAACGAGGGAGCAAAACGCCCGGTCAGGAACCGTTACCGGATCTTCTGTCGCGGCCATTAACTTGGTACGCTGGGCAGCACTATGAAAAAACTGGAAAAAAACCTGAAGTTTCCCGGGTCTGAGGGCCCTGTTGTGTTGGTCATCATGGACGGTGTGGGAATTGGCAAAGGCGATATTGGCGATATCGTCTCCAAAGCAACCACCCCGAATCTTGATTGGCTCGAGGGGAACGCCGTAGCCACGCAACTGACCGCGCATGGTCGCGCAGTCGGTATGCCCTCCGATGAGGACATGGGCAACAGTGAAGTCGGGCACAATGCGATCGGCTGTGGACGCGTATTTGACCAAGGTGCATTGCTTGTAAAAAATGCGGTCAAGTCCGGCGCGATGTTCCAAGGTGAAACGTGGAAGCACCTCGTTTCATCGCTGGGCGACCGCTCGACGTTGCACTTCATCGGACTTGTTGTCCGACGGCAATGTCCATTCGCATATCAATATCCTGCTGAAATTACTGGATCAGGCCGCGGCGGAGGGAGTCAAACACGTTCGCGTGCACGCGTTGCTGGATGGTCGCGACGTTCCTCCGACTTCGGCACTTGTTTATGTCAAACAACTCGAAGATCATCTGGCAGAAATTAATCAGAATGAGGGGTTCGACTACTGCAATCGCGTCGGGAGGCGGACGTCTGTACATCACGATGGACCGTTACAACGCCGACTGGCCGATGGTCAAACGGGGTTGGGATACGCATGTCAAAGGGATCGGCCGGCCATTTTCGTCGGCGACCGAGGCGATCGAAACACTCAGACGCGAAACTCCTGGCATTATCGATCAGGACTTGAGCGAGTTTGTCATCGTGCGTGATGGCAAGCCGGTTGGTCCAATCGTTGACGGTGACAGCGTTATCCTGTTCAACTTCCGGGGCGATCGGGCGATCGAGATCTCGCGGGCGTTTGATGACCCGGAGCTGGATACCTTTGAACGCGGGCCGATCCCGAACGTCAATTTTGCCGGAATCATGCAATACGACGCCGACTTGCAGATTCCCAAAACCTACCTGGTTTCGCCGCCATCCATCGATAACGTCATGGGCGAGTATCTGGCAAAAAGTGGTGTCCGTGAGCTGGCCGTGAGTGAAACCCAGAAATTTGGCCACGTGACTTATTTCTTTAACGGTAACCGGAGCGGCAAATTCGATGACGCTTTGGAAGAATACGTCGAGATTACATCCGATCTGTTGCCGTTCGAACAGCGACCATGGATGAAAGCGGGCGAAATTACCGACGTGATTCTGGATTCCATCCGCGGCCACAAACACGATTTCATTCGGGCCAACTATCCCAACGGCGATATGGTCGGCCATACCGGTAACAACCTGGCCGTCGAAATTGCGGTCGAGACCGTGGATCTGTGCGTAGGCCGCCTAATCAAGGCGATCGAAAAAGCAAAGGGTATCTTGATCGTCACGGCCGACCACGGCAACGCCGACGAAATGTTTGAACTGGACAAAAACGATCAACCCAAACTGGACGGCCGATGGGCATCCGAAAAGCAAGACCAGTCATACGCTCAACCCGGTTCCTTGTTACATCTACGATCCGGCCGGGACGGCAAATTTGAAGTTGTCAGGCGATCAGCAACTGGGCATCAGCAGCTTGGCCGCCACGGTAATCAATTGTCTCGGTTACCAGCCGCCGGCAGATTACGATCCGTCGATTGTCGAAGTGGGGTAGGTTGCGATCGTAGGTCCGTTTGTCCCAAACGGACGACACGCGGGTGGATGCGGTGTGAGTCTCATCGTACTGCTCATGCCTCACAAGGTGGCGTGGGGCATGAAATGTATCACGGAAATGATATGGGTGAACTCAAGCGTTCAAAAAACTCATCTAAGTCCAAGCAGTCTTAAAGCTATCGTTGCAGGTGTAGCGGTGTGGCGAGTCGGGCAGACTCGCCTACTGGGTGCGGGTCTGGGACAGACTCGCCTACGGAATCGCTCACACAGCTGATCTTGCCATGGCGCCCGCAATTCAGCAAACTACGCGGCCTTTTTTTGAAAGCCGTTATGCCTGCGAAGTTGCAGATTTTGAACCTGATGCTGTTGGCGCTGTTCGCGCTAAGGAGTGTCAGGTTGTCGCGCTTTCCACCAGACGCCGGTTGACAACGTCGCCGGTCAAGCGGAACTTCCCAATCCCCTGCCCCTCCCTCCGCTGGATCGCTGGACAGTGATGAACCAGGTTGCCGATGAAATCGACAATTACTTTCGCATCTACAAGGAAGAAGACATCCGCCTGGTCGACAACGTGATTTCCGAAGGCTGGATTGAGACGCATCCCAGGATTGGAGCAAGCATTCTCGAACCGTGGCGTAAAGACTCGACGCGGGGATTTGAGAGAATGCATGCGACGTTGCAGACCGTGCGAAGGTTTGCCAAGGTCCGCGTGATTCCGGCAGGCAACGGTTATCAGCTGGACGTCAAAGTCTACAAGGAACTGGAAGACCTGCCTGAGCCGCAACAATCGACCGTGACGGGGCGGGCACTGTGGCATGATAGTGATCTCGAACCGCCCGGCCTGGGTGAAATCAAGTCCACTGTCGATCCAAAAAACAAAGGGTGGATTCCGATGGGTCGTGACTTTTCGCTGGAACAGTTGATTCTTCGTAACATTCAGAATCGGCTGAACGACATTGCCCAGGTGGGTTCTTCCGAAGCCGCCAACTAACCCTGCGGCTCGCGGTAGTGTAAAATCAGCTCTGAAGGCAGGGACCCAAAACCGGCAGAGTTAGACACGAATTTCCCAAAATACAAGCATGCGGCGCAAGCCATTGAGTGCGTGTTTGCCAAGAAACTCACTCACTCACTCGTTTGCGCGGCGTACTTGTATTGAATCGCAACCTCAAAACTTGCGCTTCGAGTTTGTGTTTGCACCCATGCGGCGCTGTCCAACCAGCCGCCGGTTTTTTTGTGTGGGAACAGTAACGCGACGACACCGGTGGCCCGTCACGTTTTTTGCTTTAGCGCCGATGTCAATTCACTCCCCGAGAAAACCGATGAAAAAGCACCCTGCGAAAAAAACAACCAGGAAACCGCTGGTTGATCGGGAGCCAAAAAGTAATATCCAGCGACTCCAACGAGCGATGGCGGCGGCCGGATTTGGCAGTCGACGCGAATGCGAGACGATGATTGAAGAGGGACGCGTCGAAGTCGATGGGACAGTCGTCAACAAGCTGGGGTCCAAAGTCGATCCGTTCACGCAAAAGATTTTTGTTGACGGCCAGAAACTTACCATGCCCCGACACAAATACTATGCGTTGAACAAACCGCCCGGAGTCGTTTCGACCAGCAAAGATCCATCCGGTCGACTGCGCGTCATTGACTTGATCAAGTCCGAACAACGCGTGTACAACGTCGGCCGCCTCGACCAGTCGAGCGAAGGATTGATTCTTGTAACCAACGATGGTGATTTGGCCAACCAGTTGACTCATCCTCGCTTCGGAATTGAAAAAACGTATCTTGTTCAGGTTCAGGGAATACCCACGGCCGAAAATCTGAAATCGCTCACGCAAGGCGTGTACCTTGCCGAGGGCAAGGCCCGTGTTTCAAACATCAAATTTAAACGACGCAGCAAAGATACCAGTTGGTTGGAAATCGTTTTGGACGAAGGCCGCAACCGGGAAATTCGGCGATTGCTGGCCCGCATCGGCCACAAGGTGCTGCGCCTGCGGCGAATTGCCATCGGCCCGTTGAGGCTTGGCGATTTGCCGGTCGGGGCCCATCGCGAATTGACATCGTTGGAACTAAAGGCGTTAAGGAACGCAGTTTCCGGGTCGTCGGGAAAGCGCCGGCGATTCGGAAAAAAAATGGGCACCAGGGGTGCATCGACGGGAAGCGGAACAACCCGCGATTCGGAGACCCGACAAACATCGAGCTCGACGCGAGGCAGAAAGACGTCGCCCCGTTCGGGCAAGCCTGGGAAGAAACCCCGCGGGCGATCCGCTCCGCGCACCGCAGATCATGCCGCTGCCGGTGGGAGAAAACGAACGGCGAAACGAACCGCAAAAAAACCAGCAAGATGGGCGCCGGGAAAACCAGCGCGCACGAAAAAACGTGGCCAGTCATAGCCACGTCAAGTTCGGTCATGAATCGCCGGCGGCGGGACTAGCCTGCCTTGGCCGCTTTGATGGCCCGCTGCAATCGCGATTTTTTTCGGCTGGCCGCGTTTTTGTGCATCACGCCTTTGGCCCCAGCCTGATCGAGTTTTTTGGCAGCCAGTCGGTATTCCTGTTCCGCGGTCTCGATTTCGCCGGCGGAAACAGCCGTTAAGACCTTTTTGACCTGGGTTTTTACAGCCGACTTGACGGATTTGTTTCGATCGCGGCAAACGACGTTTTGACGAAGCCGTTTTTTCGCACTTGGACAGTTTGGCATGTTGGTAATTCTGGTGTTTGTTTCTCAAAAATTTACAATCCGCTAATATGGCGATTTGGCTGGAATTTGTCCAGTGTTAATTCGGGTTTTGAATGCCCAGTTCCCGCCGGAAGCGGTAAAAAGGCTCGCGTTATGCCCCCCTACCCCGAAAAACCTCTCGCGGGTCAAACCGTTCTCGTTACTCAACCCCGGCCCTTGGCGGAATCAGCCCAGATCGATTGGCTCAATGCAGCGGGTACCGACGTGATTTTTCACCCCACCCGTGAAATCCGCGAACCCGCCGATTGGGGGCCAGTGGACGTCGCGCTGGCGCATTTATCCCGGTACGGAACCGTCGCGTTCCTGGACCAGAATGCTGTCCAGTATTTTTTCGGGAGGTTTCGGGAGAAGGCGGGTCCCGAGGGATTGTCCCGATGCCTACCTCTGATAGATCGGCAAATACCCGTTATCCATCTGCAGCATGATCAGGTTGCATGCTGTGTCATACACATCGCCAACGTTTTGTGAGCTGGACCAGTTACCTTCTGGTTTTTGCTTGGACACAATGAATTTGTAGAGTCGATCCCGAAATGGAATCCATTCGTCAGGGCCCTGGCGATAGACGACTTGGGTGTAATAGAGGTAGGTGTAATGCCAGTGTCCAAACGCGTTGTTATTAATGTTATGCAAATGTTGTTTGCAGTATTGCCACATCGCCGGAATATATTTGCTGTCGTAGTCGCCGGCGTTGAACAGAGCCGACAAGGCGGCGGCGGTAATCGCGGGCCGGGACGAGCCAAGTGAGGTTGTGCTGTACGAAATTCCGCCGTCCTTGTTTTGACACTTGTAAATGTATTTTTTCGCGTCCTCAATTGATTTTTTGGGAACCACAATTCCGGCGTTCCGGCAACCACGCAGCCCCTGGACTTGCGTGATCGTGGTTGAGCCTTCGTCGAAGTCACTTTCTTTGGAACTGACGTAACCCCAGCCACCTTCTTTGGTCTGGGCATCAACACTGAATTGAACGGCTCGTTCGAGGGTTGAGATCAATTCGACTCGGCGATCGACGTCCTCTTCTTCCCCCAACACCTGGGAGAGAAACAGCATCGCAAAACCGTGCCCATAAGTATAACGATTGTCTCGCTTTGGATCGCCAATCAAACCGTTGCGGCGACATTTGCTGAGCAGGTAGTCGACGGTCGGCCGAATGTTCTTGGCATAGGGTCCCTGAGTTGTCGTCGACCCGGAGCACAATAACGCAATTCCACCGAGCGCTGCGATTGCGGTGGGATAGGTGTCATGCGGCCAATGACCGAGGCGCGTCTGGTTTTTGGCCAGCCAGTTCAGCCCTCGTTCCACACTCCTTTGCAACTCGGGGTTTGGGCCGCCGGTCGAGGACCCAAATGATGTGGCCGGGAACGTCAGATTGTGCCAAAGACAACCGATTGCAGCACCGGCTGAAACCATGACCGATCGACGGCTGACACGTTTGGGTCGCATGTTTAATACCTCGGACGAAGATCAGGTTGTTGTACCAAATTCAGCCTGTTTTACCGAGCTTAGCTTGCGTCAGAATTATCCCCAACACTTCCGTCCAGAGTGTTCAGGAAAATCGTAGCGGTACGGTGCCAGCCGTCCGGTGCCCTCAAATCGTAGCGGTACGGCGCGAGCCGTCCGGTGCCGTCGACCTTGTAGGCGTGGTCACCGGCGGGCTTGCGCCGGCTGCACCCGGCCGCTAATTCTTGCGAGTGTGCAGAACTTTTACTCTGGCATTTGTTCGGCACTTTGGCGCAGCAGTTCGCTCATTTCGAAAATGGTTTCAAAACGGTTTTTTGGCTCCTTTTCCAACGCTTTCATGCAGATCTGATCCAGTTCCCTGGAGATCGAAAAATAGTTTGCGATCTCACTCGGCGGTTTGGGGTTTTCGTGCAGGATATTATCAAACGTGTGATTAATGGTTTGACCCCGAAAGGGTTCCCGCTGGGCCAGGGTCTCGTAAAGTACGACACCCATACTGAAAATATCCGTGCGCTCGTCAACCGGGATCGTGTTGCGAACCTGTTCGGGTGACATGTACAACGGAGTACCCGGGCGTTGCCCGGAACTGGTCAAGCGTTGATAAACGTGTCCCCCGATACCTGATTCATCGTCTCGCTGCCCCCAGACTTTGGCGACACCCCAGTCCATCACGATGACCTCACCGAACAAACCGACCATGATGTTCTCCGGTTTGATATCTCGATGCACGACGCCATGCGTGTGGGCATAATGGAGCGACAGGCAAGTTTGATGGAGGATACCCAGCAACGTCTTTAAGGGGAAAGCCTGCCTGATTTCCTCGTTTTCGTTGGCGATTCCAAAGATAATCCGAAACAGGTTGTTACCTTCGATCTTTTTCATCGTAAAGTAAAGCAAACCGTCAGGATCGCGTCCGACTTCATAAACCGGAACCGTGTTGGGGTGTTGCAGTTGTGCGGTAATGCGGGCTTCCCTGAGGAATCTTCGCCGATCGATGTCACTTTCGGCCAATTCTCGCGGGAGGCGTTTCATGACCACACGACGGCCGAGGTACTGGTCGTAACACGAGTAGATCAGCCCGACCCCTCCTTTGCCGAGCTCTTTGAAGTCGGAATATTTGTCAAAGGTAATCTTGGTTTGATCGGGTAAATCGTAATCGGTTCCCGACAAGAAGATGCCCGGGTATTTCTTCTTTACCTGGTCGAGCGACATGGGAATCTTTCTGTTGGTGGTGCACCGCAAGGCTATCGACAATCTATCCCGGCCAGCGGTATTTATCAAGTTTTTGCCCGCTTCAATCATAAACCGATTCACGGATAACGGAATTGCTCTAAAATTAATTCACGAAGATGGCATTTGGGCAACCGGAGCAACTCCTTGTGAGCGAGCCGAACGAATCCGAATTTGATGATTCCGATGTCAGTGTCTGGCTGGACAAGTTGAAAGGCGGAACGAACACCGACGCGATTGAAAAAATCTGGCACCGTTATTACGGACAGCTGATCGGTTATGCCAGAAAAAAACTGGGTACCGTTCCCCGTCGCGATTTTGACGAAGAAGACATTGTGACCGATGCTCTGGATGAATTTTTCAATGACGTGCGACGTGACCGCTTTCCCCAACTGGAGGACCGGGATGATTTATGGCGGATTCTGTTGGTCCTGACGCTCCGCAAAGTTTTGCAGAACATTCGATCCAACAAGGCGGCCAAGCGCGGCGGCGGACAGGTGCGGGGGGATTCAGTATTTTTCTCGCCGTCGGGCAATACCGGATTTGACAATCTGTCGGCGCCTCAGCTGGATTTTGTGGAGGAATTAACGCTGGAAATGCATGACCAACTCGATTCGCTTGGCGAAGAAACTCTCAAACAGGTTGGTGTCTTGAAATTGCAGGGCTATACGAACGAGGAAGTTGCCGCAAAATTGGAGGTTTCCGAGCGGACCGTGGAGCGCAAGCTCGAGCGGATCCGGGAAATCTGGAAAAAGACCCTGACTTCTTCACGAAAATAGGCTGCACGCTATTTGGCTGGCTTCAAGCGACGCTATGAAAATTGATCCCGCAACCGAAGATCCAGCCCTCATTTATTCCATCATGATCCGCGCGATCACGCCGCGTCCCATCGCCTGGGTCTCAACGATTTCACTCGGCGGAATCACCAATCTTGCTCCCTTCAGCTACTTCAACGGCGTGTGCAGCAAACCGGCCGCGTTGATTTTTTCGCCGGTTAACAAACCCGATGGCACGAAGAAAGACACGGTTCGAAACGTTGAAGCCAATGGAGAATTTGTTGTCAACATCGTGCCGTACGCCTTGGCTCAGGTGATGGCCAAGACCGCGCATGAATTTGCCTATGAAGATTCCGAGTTTGACTCGGTCGGCGTCACGCCGGAACCCAGTGAGCGAGTTGCTCCGCCGCGAGTTTCCGAGTCGCCCATTCAATTTGAATGCAAGTTGCTACAAATCGTACCCGTGGGTGAAGGGCCGCTGGCGGCCAACGTGATCATCGGTGAAATCTTGTTAATGTGTATTGACGACAGAGTTTTGGACGCGGCAGGTAAGATCGATCCAGCGCGAGTCGATTCGATTGGCAGGATGGGCGGACGCGAATATTGTCGCACGCGTGAGCGATTTTCGATTTAGCAGCAAATTGTCTTGTTTGGCGGGAGCGAACGGAACCGATATGAAGTCGATCATCTTGTTTGTCGACAGAGTTCTGCGAAAGTTCACCCCCGATCCGTTCGTGATCGCCATCGTTCTGTCGTTCGTCACGATTGCCCTGGCGTGTGCATTTCCACCCCAAGCGGTTGACGGGCAGGCTTTTGATGCGCGGTTTGCATTTGTGATTGAAACCTGGGGGAGCGGTTTTTGGACGCTGGCTGAATTCACTCTGCAAATGTCGATGATTCTGTTGGGCGGTTTTGTGGTGGCAACTTCGCCGCCGATTCAATGGCTGATCAAGAAAGCGATTGGCGTTGTCAACTCGTCGACCCAGGCCGTCTTGTTCTGCACGCTTGTTTCGTTGGCCGCGTCCTGGGTCAACTGGGGTTTCGGGCTCGTTATCGGTGGCGTGGTGGCTTTGGAAGTGGGCAAACGCGTTCCCCAAGCGCCGTTTCGATTGTTGGTGGCGTCCAGTTACAGTGGCTTTTTGATTTGGCATGGTGGTTTGTCGGGTTCGATTCCGTTAAGCGTAAACACGCCAGACAAATTAACCTCGGAGTTGTTGGGTTTTACGATCCCGCTTAGCCAGACGATATTCAGCCCGCTTAACCTGGTCACGCTGACGGCCATGATTGTGTTGCTACCCGTGCTGAATGTATTGCAGCTGTTCGCCGTGGACGAGGAGGAAACCGAATTTTTCTCCAGCGCGCCACTGTTGCCGTCCGTTGATGATGAAGCGGGTTCCTGGCTGGAGCGATCAGCATTCTTGTCTGTCGCACTCGTCGGAACAGGAATCTGTTACCTCGGCTTGCTGCTGGCGAATCACAAGTTCAGCCTGAATCTCAATTCGGTCAATTTCATTTTCTTCATGGCGGGTATGTTGCTACAGGGAAGTCCGCAGGCGTTTATGAAGTCGGTGACCGCCGCCGTCCCCAAGATCGCTCCCATCCTGATTCAATATCCGTTGTACGCGGCGATCATGTCGGTACTCAAGGACACAGGTTTGGCTGCTCAAATCTCTGAATTCTTTGTCAGCGTTTCCAACAAGGATACGTTTCCGCTGATGACTTTCTATTCGGCGGGACTGATCAACCTGTTTGTGCCGTCGGGAGGAGGCCAGTGGGCAGTACAGGCGCCGATTGTTGTGCCGGCAGCGCAACAACTGGGGGCCGACATCCCCAAAACAATCATGGCAATCGCCTGGGGCGACGCCTGGACCAATATGGCTCAACCGTTTTGGGCGGTGCCGCTGCTGACGATCGCCGGTTTAAGGATCAAAGACGTCCTCGGATTTTGCCTGGTCACGCTGCTTGCCAGCGGCGTCGTTCTGAGCCTGATTTTTTGGCTGGGTTGATTTGCAGGCGCCGACTTTCACCGCCAGCTCAGATCTTGATTTCGGGGATCTCGCCTTCGACGACCAGTCGACCTTCTGTCGCAGCTTTGATTTCAGCGATGGATACACCGGGTGCCCGTTCCCTCAGCTTGAATCCTTCCGGGGCGACGTCCAACACAGCCAGATTGGTTACAATTCGATTGACGCAGCCGACGCCCGTTAGCGGCAACGAGCACTTTGAAAGCAGTTTTGACTCACCTTGCTTGTTTGTATGCATCATGGCCACGACGATGTTGTCCGCCGATGCAACCAGGTCCATTGCGCCGCCCATGCCCTTGACCATCTTGCCGGGAATTTTCCAATTGGCGATATCACCGTTGTCAGCAACTTCCATTGCTCCCAGTACGGTTAGCTGGATATGTTTTCCGCGAATCATGGCAAAGCTGGTAACGGAATCGAAAATGCATCCGCCCGGCAAGACGGTCACCGTTTGTTTACCGGCATTAATGTAATCGGGGTCTTCTTCGCCCTCGTACGGGAAGGGTCCCATGCCAAGAATGCCGTTTTCCGATTGAAAAACGACATTGATACCGGGCGGGATATAGTTCGCGACGAGCGTGGGAATGCCAATTCCCAGGTTGACGTACCAGCCGTCGCGCAATTCCTGGGCGATTCGTTTGGCAATCCCGACTTTGTCAAGCATGATTGGTTTCCTGTGGTTGTTACAGAGCATCCCTCCGAGCTATGAATTGCGTTGCCGCACCGTTCTTTGCTCGATACGCTTTTCGTAATTGCTGCCCTGAAAGATCCTGTTCACGAAGATTCCCGGCGTGTGGATGAAGTTCGGATCGAGTTGACCCGGTTCCACGAGTTCGTCCACCTCGGCGATGGTGATTTTTCCGGCCATCGCCATGGCGGGATTGAAGTTGCGGGCGGTCCCGCTGTAAATCAGGTTGCCAAAGCGGTCACCACGCCAGGCTTTGACAATGGCGAAGTCGGCGACCAGGGCTGCTTCGAGAATGTGGGGTTTGCCATTAAATTCACGGACTTCCTTGCCTTCCGCAACTTCGGTGCCGTATCCGGCAGGTGTAAAAAAGGCTGGTATTCCCGAGCCGCCCATGTAACACCTCGTGGCCAGCGAACCCTGCGGAACCAGGTCGACTTCCAATTCGCCGCTGAGCATCTGCCGTTCGAATTCGTCGTTTTCACCGACATACGATGAGATCATTTTCCTGATCTGCTTTTTCTGCAGCAGCAGTCCGAGGCCAAAATCGTCGACTCCGGCATTGTTGGAAATGCAAGTCAGCCCGGTGACGCCGAGTTCGACCAAAGCGGCAATGCAATTTTCCGGAATGCCGCAGAGTCCGAACCCGCCTAGCATCAGGGTCATGTTGTTTTTTATGTCGGCAACGGCTTCTTTGGCGTTGGTTACAAGTTTATTCACGGCTTGCCATAAGATTCGGGAACTGGGGGATGGATGCTTGCAAATGATGCGATCACTGTAGTATTTCGTTGGCGGATACACAACATGTGAAAAATTGGAAGAGCCGCACAAAAATTCAAAAAAAATGTAATCAGACCTCGGCAAAGTACTGGACGTTTGTACAATAGAGGTGTCCAGGTCGCGGAAAACCGGTTTCGCACTTCGAGAAATACCAAACAAATGGAGTCTGAGATGTTACAGGAACAATTAACGGTTAGGCAAAAACGCGTATTCGACTACATTCGCCAATGCATTGTCGAAGACGGGTACGGACCAACCATTCGCGAGATTGCGGAGGAGTTTGGATTTCGCTCGCCCAACGGCGTTGTCGGCCATCTCCGGGCGCTGGAAAAAAAGGGGCTCATCAGCCGGGAGAACAACAAGTCACGATCCATCGTGTTGACGCAGGAAGTCGAGGACGAAATCAATGGTTTGCCGCTTGCCGGAAGAGTCGCTGCCGGCGGACTGATGGAGGCGGTCGAGCAGAACGAACGACTCGACTTCGGTCAAATGTGGAATCACAAAGGCAACTTCGTTCTCGAAGTCGACGGCGACTCGATGATTGAGGCGCACATTGTCCCCGGTGACTACGTGGTTGTACGTCGCCGGCGAACAGCCAATGCCGGTGATATGGTTGTCGCTCGAACCGCCGATGGCGAGGCCACACTGAAATACTGGTATCCGGAGAAAAACCGGGTTCGCCTGCAGCCCGCCAATAAACGGCTGAAACCGATCTATTCACGCGACGCAAAAGTGATTGGAATCGTGGTCGGCGTTGTCCGCCGCAATGTTTAGTGGCATTCCGTTTTCACGGTTCAGATGGCCAAATCAAACTCGGACAGGCGCTGGGTGAGATACTCAATCCTCTGTTCGACGGCCGCCATATTTTCAAACTCGCGTCTGTCCAGGAACAGCCATTTGAGCCAGTTGAGGCAACCCAGGAGCGAGCCACTTTGATCAAGCACGCCGACCAGTTGTCGCTCGGCGTCGGTCAATGCCCTGATGCCGGAATAAGTTGACAAGGCAAGTTGCCACTTGTTCCGATCGTCACCCACCAGGCTTCCCAGCAAACGCGAGATGTCCAGACACACGGTATCCATCTGCATGGCTCCGAAATCAACGATGCCCGTAACCGAGTCGCCGCTGAAAAAAATATGATCGTGCCAGATGTCGCGAATGACGGGTTGAATCGGCAAGATCGTAGATTCAAACGGACGCAATCGGGCGAATAGACTTTGGGCCAGTGAGGCTCCATGGGCCGAGACAAGCGTTCGAAAATCGTTGAACCGGGGGTGTGGGGAAACCGGAGCCGCGACCACTTTTTCAATTAAGTCTGTGGCTCGCGTGAGCATCTTCAGCCGCGAGGCGATATTGGATGACGGACCGAAATCAAGATTCACTTGGGCCGCGGCCAGGTGAAACTGGGCCAGAGCCGTAATTGCATTGACAAGCTTTTCGTCATTCGGTTGCTCACGGTAGTTGGCTTGACCTGGCAGCCAATGGCTGAGTTGCCACAAATGACCGTTGCTTTTCACAAACGTCAGTCCATCCGTCGTTCGCAAGGGAGCATCGACCATCGGCGCACCGTTGCCAACGCAGTGCACCAAAACACGATGAATCCATGCCAGTTGATCCTCTGTGGGGTGCTCTTTCGGCCAACGACGAAGACAATAGGTTTCTTCAATCGTCTCGACCTGCCAAAATTGCGCACCGCTAAACCCGCCGGCCGAGCCAAGTGCTTCAATGGAAGTGTTACGCGGGATGTCGAACCGGGTCCGAACATCGCTGGGAGGCATGTCATCAAACATTTTTACATCGTAGCAGCCGGGGCTCGTTTACAAAATTGCACCCGCCGGCCCCGAATTGCGATTCCTGTCTGCATTTCCGGCTTCGTTCCACGGCGGTTGTGGCGGAAGGATGTCCGATTGTAACGGTAATCACAACTGATCGGTTGCGAGACTATCGGCAACGGAGGAAAAAGGGCCCCTGACAAAGGTCATTTACCGCCTGGGGCTGACGTAACGTAGCGTTGTGTTGGACAATCCCAATCCATTCCAAGTAGATACAGAACCGTGAACAAGAAATCAAGTAACAAACGTTGGAGATTAGTCGCGGACTCCAAACTGCAAGGTAATCTCTGCATTCGAGTAGCAATCTACTGGTTCCTGTGCCAATTGACGATCTACGGAACCATGTTTGGCTTTGCGTATTTGGAAGGATCCGAAACGAACGATTTACAACACTTGATGATTCCCGCCTTGATCGCGTCCCTTGTCTTGTTGCCGGCAGTCGTCGTGGACATGATTTCTTTCAGTAATCGTTTTGCAGGTCCGTTGCACAACTTCCGCCGCCGGTTTGAGGTATTCGCAAAGACAGGTGAGATCGAAGAGATCCGATTCCGCAAAGGCGACTTTTTCCCTGATTTGCAGGAAAATTTCAACCAGTTGCGGTGCCGGAAGCCGGACGTAGAATCTCAGTGTGCGGTAACCGTCAAATCGGACGAGCGCGTTTCTTCAGCCGTTGGATAGGCGGCGTTTATTAATTCGGTGATTCGCTTCATCGGGAGGGCGAGGCTCCGTCCGAGCTTATATCGCGAGGGCGAGGCTC
The DNA here is from genome assembly GCA_963697295.1 of uncultured Planctomycetaceae bacterium. GTDB lineage: Bacteria > Planctomycetota > Planctomycetia > Pirellulales > Pirellulaceae > Mariniblastus. The sequence continues at coordinate 195,500 of CAVONL010000002.1, forward strand.
CCGCCGGGCTTTCATCGGGAGGGCGAGGCTCCCGCCGAGCATTCATCGGGAGGGCGAGGCTCCGTCCGAGCTTATATCGCGAGGGCGAGGCTCCCGCCGGGCTTTCATCGGGAGGGCGAGGCTCCCGCCGAGCATTCATCGGGAGGGCGAGGCTGGGCTGATGAATTAGATTTTTACCTTAAGTAAAATTGTATATTGGTCGAGATTGCGTTTTTTTGTTGCTCGGTAAGCTTTGTTCTTTTTTGCTTGAGTTGAGTCGTTGAGATTGGCCTTGGTGACCCAGTTTCTAACCTCCCGATTATTGACCTTTGTTAGATATCTGGCAATTGTCTCCGGCGTCGACGGATTGAGCAAAGCCGGAAAGGCAGCCAATAGAGAGGTAAAACTGCCGCGATAATGCTGTCGTTGAAGTTGCTTGAACCGTCCGAGCGTCGATTCAAGCACCTCGGTGCTGACGGGGAAGCGCAGCGATGCATGGGGTGAGTCAATCAGTTGTTGTTCGCATTTGGAATACGCTTCGACCAATTGATCGCGAACTTGCTCGCAGAGTGCGTCAAGGGGCAACTCCAATCCGGCAAGATGTTCTCGAAGTTGGTCGGTCGCCCCCTGGTAAACACCTTGCTCGTTGGTGAACACAAGAAAGGCTGAAACGATATTCTGGCATGCTTGCCAGCTTTTCAAGTCCTCTTGGTATTTGAGCACCCAGCCGAGTTTCTCGTTGAGACGATCGGCGGAAACACCGTCGTTTCCTGGTGCTGAGGGAGTCTGTAAATGATAGATCACCATTGCAGCCCAGTTCAGCAGCGGCACCAAGTTCATGAAGCGGCACTTGGTTTTCTTTTTCGGCGGAAGAAAGTGAACCAGTTCAGTCTGTTGAATGCTGGCCGTCGTCTTGCCAATGAGCGACTCGAACTCCAGAAAGCTCGGCTCTTTGCCCAGCGTCTTTTTTAAAATATTGGCCGCCTTGTGCTTCATGTCATCCAGTACGAGCGCGGTTTCACCGTTGTTTTGCAGGACTTTCGCACCTTCGTGAAGTTCCGTGGCGCCGTCGGCGAGTACACAGATGGGGGTTCCAATCTGCCCGGCAAGTGCATTCAACGCGTCGGCGACAGACTCTTTGGTGCGCGACGTGCTCGGGATCACGGCCAGAGTCTTCATGTCTTCATGCCGCAGTGCCCGGCCAACAGGAACTTCACATTGACGGATTCCCAAAACCACCAGAACGTTGGTTTCGCCCAGTTGAACGCTATGGTCGACCATCAAGATCCAGTCATCCTGCGGTACGGCAGCTTCTAGCAGGGCGGCAACTCCGCTACGACAAAGCCAGGTCCGAATGCTGGACCAAGAAGGGATTTTGAATTCGACTTCGAGCCACTCCCGGACAATTGACAGGACCGTCTCTGTGGAGCGAAAGCCCACCGTTTTGGCAAGGTTACAACACATCGCGATCATCCGTGCGCCGAACCGATGGCCTTTGAGTTGGGGGTCCGGTGGCAAGCAAGTTTTCGCCTTCGATTGCCTGGCAACTTCGTTTCTTAAGCTCTGTAGTTCGCCGCTTTGTTGCTCAAGACGACGTTCAAGTTCGCGCTTCTCCTTGACTAAGCGTTGATGTTGTTTGTCCAAATTCTCAAATCGTATCTGAAGCCTCTGAATCCTATCGCGGCACTTCTCCCGACTAGCGAACAAAGACCTTTCGATAGCACGCGAAGACGACTTGAAAAACGGAACTGTAATGTGTAATGATGACAACGTTGTGCTCCTTCGTCTTAATTTGTTTTGACAAAGAAACTAATACGTCGGAGCGCAACACTTTTGAAATACCAATTCAGCCCAATTCTCCTAAATTCGGCTCAATTCATCAGCCCAGGGCGAGGCTCCTGCCGAGAATTCATCGGGAGGGCGAGGCTCCGTCCGAGCTTTCGTTCGGTGAAACGGAAACTGGCTCTGCGGGGACGCAACCAGCCGATGGGTATTCGAATCGAGGGTGCGTCAAAGACGCTTCTGGTGGGCCTTCAGGACAGTGAATTTCTGAAGGCCTTTTTTTGTTGTCCGCCGAACTCGCTAGGCGGCTTTTCGCGTCGTGGCCTGATTCAGCTTGTTGTACAACGTCTTCAAACTGATCCCAAGTTGGCTGGCTGCTGCCGTCTTGTTGCCCTGGTGCTGGTCGAGGGCAGTATGAATCGCCTGCATCTCAATATCCCGGAGCGATTGCCCAGCGGTCATCGAGACGGTGGAAATTCGTTGACTCGATTCCATTTGCGACGGCATGTGGGCAGCGGAAATTGGAAGTTGATCGCACAGGATCGAAGCGCGTTCGATCACGTTGGCGAGTTCACGAATATTGCCGGGCCAGGCGTATGATTGAAGTTGCTTGATCGCAGCCGGTTCGAACGCCATTTGAGTCGACCGGACTTCCGGTCGATGCTGAGCCAGCAAATGCGTGGCCAGGGCGGGAATATCGTTCAGTCGATCGCGCAATGGCGGAAGCTGGATTTCAAAGGTGTTGATTCGATACAGCAAATCTTGTCGAAATTCATCCTGGGCAACCATTTTTGCAAGATCGCGATGGGTTGCACAAACGATCCGCACGTCGACTTTGAAAGCATCGTTATCACCGACGCGTCGAATTTCACCGCTTTCCAGTACCCGCAGGAGTTTGGCCTGGGTAGCTCTGGGCAACTCGCCAATTTCATCCAGGAATAGCGTGCCGCCGTTGGCCACTTCGAACAGTCCCTGGCGATGTTCGTCGGCGCCGGTAAAGGCTCCTTTGCGGTGACCGAACAATTCGCTTTCGATCAGGTTTTCCGGGAGCGCCCGCAATTGAGTGCCACAAATGGCATCTCGCAGCGATCGCTCTGGTCGTGGACCGATCGCGCGGCCAGTTCCTTGCCGGTGCCCGTTTCACCCAGAATCAGGACGGTCGAGTTGGTCGGTGCAACTTTGTTGATCAGGGCGTTGACGCGTTGCATGGTGCGGTGACTGCCGATCATCCGAGGTTCACCCTCGACTTTGATCAGCCGCCGTTTAAGCGCGCAAATCTTGTTGTTCAATTCGCGACGGACAGCCACACGTTCCAGCAAACCCCGGAGGTCGATCAATTTGCACGGTTTTTGCAGGTAGTCGAACGCACCCAGTCGCAGCGCCGAGATTGCCGTGTCCGTCGAGCCTTTGCCGGTTAACACGATGGCCTCGGTCGTGGGAGACATGTCCTTGGTTTTGGCGATCACATTCGATACCGTTGAGGCCGGGCATATCGAGATCAACAATCACACAATCATAGGTGTTTCTCTCCAGGGCGGCGACAGCGGTGAGGCCGTCGGGACAAACCGTAACGGTATGTCCCATGCGGGAAGCTCGGCCGCGATCAGTTCCTGTAGCGGAAGTTCGTCGTCGGCAAACAGAACTTTCAGATTTTTTGGTTTAGGCTGCTCTGGCGATTTCATGCTGTTCATTTTTCACTAAAGGCAAACTTACGATAAAGGTTGATCCGCAACCGGGACCGTCGCTGTAGGGCGTGATCCGCCCACCGTGATCCTGGATAATCTGGTACGTAATCGACAACCCCAGGCCGGTCCCCTGCTCATCCCGTCGGCGGGTAAAGAAAGGTTCGAACAGATGTTGCAGGACTTCATCCGTCATCCCGCATCCGTTGTCGATGACTTTCAAAACTGCAGCGTCGTTTTCTTCTTTCAGTTCAATGCGGACTTCGCCGCCCGGCGCAACGCAACCGAGAGCGTTGGTGATCAGATTCAACGCGACTTGCTTGATTTCCTGGGCGTTGACCCGGGCTCGAATCCTGGGATCACCGACAAATTCAATATTACGGTCACGGTACTTGCTCAGCGGACGAACAATGCCGAGGACGGATTCGATCACTTCGTACAAGTTCGCGGGAACTTTCTCGCAGTCGCCCATGCGGGAAAAATCCAGCAGCCGGGACGTGATCCCGTTACAGCGAAAAGCTTCTTCCTGGATCCGCGTGAGGTATTTCTTCATGTCCTCAATTTCATGGTCGCGTTCCTGTGACGTCTGCGAAGTTGCGGGATTCAAAATGTCGTAGAGCCGGGACTCAAGCGATTCGGCCGACCAGGCAATCGCCGCCAGGGGATTGTTGATTTCATGGGCAACCCCGGCTGCCAGGAAACCCACACTGGCCATCTTCTCGCTCCGGACAACTTCCTTGGTGCGTTGTTTGACTTGTCGATTCAGGTCCCGTTTGATTTCCTGGAAATTTGCCGTCATGGCATTGAGAGCGTCGCCCAGTTCCGCGACCTCGTCGTTGGTCGTTAACTTGATTCGGTAATCGTAGTTGCCGCGGGCCACGATTCGTGAACCTTCCACCAACGTATCCAGTGGTTGAAAAATCCGTTTGTTAAGTCGCTGGTACAACAGATAAATCAAGATCATCGCCAGTCCGCAGACCAGTGCCGTCACCACCATCCAGGAGTTGTACTCGCGGCGCGCCTTCATGGCGAACGCGTTCATGCGATCGTTCATCAAGCCCGGCAGCTGCGCTGGTATCTCGCTGGAGTTTGTCGATTTCGTCAGTGAGCTCGTCGATGCTTCCGCCCGAAGGATCGAGCTCCCCTTCGTGCACAATCATTTCGATCCGTTTCAGCGATCGGCTGAAATTGGAAGCAAATTCCAGCTCTTTCTCGTTATCTCCGATCAGAGCTGTTGTGGAATCAAGGTTTTCCAGTTGTAACTGGTAATTGTTGAGCGCAGTTTTGGTGTAGTTGAGCTTGTTCAGAAAACTGATCGGAGCGATCGCGCTGCCGTTAAGAACTGACTGATAGTCTCCGCACATTTCATAGGACTTGCGTTGCCACAACGCAGATCGCAAGTCGCTGACTTTCTGGCTGAGCTCCGCCGCCAACGGCAATTCGTTGGCGCGACCGCGAATGCTCTTGGTTAATGTGCGAAATTTGAGCGAGCCGTGAAAACTTGCGGCAGACAACACCAGGACAATCACGACCAACATCGTCACGGCGAAATACAACTGCGATCGAATTTTTCCTTTCGCCAGCAAAGCGACCTCCTTGTCGCAATCGTCGGTCTGTGGTTGGCCGTTTCATTCAAATGAAACCGGCTGCCGCCCCGCCAAGCGTGAAATATTTACAAGTTCATGCGACCCAGGGCAACGTCAGTTTAAGTTTGAGGCCGGTCTTCGGCGATTGGAGCCAATGGGTCAGGCTGACCCGCAGATGCTGGCAGTAGCAATCGAGGCAGCAGGTGATGCGAAAGAGCACGTCTTTTGGAAGGTGCATTTCGTTTTGGCAAGGTCGCCCTCCCCGGAGCTGAGACTCCGACCCTCCCGAGGGAGGGTGTCGACGGTCTTGTCCGAACCCACCTGACTCGACCTCCTGTAGCTACTAAAACTCCCGAAGAGCCCCCACGGGGAGGGTGGCGTCAACGACTATCTCGGTGAGCCACTGAATTCCGTGAAGAGTTCCCAAGGAGAGAGTGTAATCAAAGCCTGCAATCTAGTGCCGTTCAATTTTTCTGATCATCCAGATGCCGAACGCAAACAGTGCCGCATTGCCAATCCACACGCAATAGGGTGGCAATTCGCCCGCTTTGGCCCGGTCCACACCGATCATCAACAGCGGATAGTAGGCCAACAGGATCGGAATGAAACAGACGGCAAAAATGGACCAAAAGTCGAACCGTTGAAAACGGATCGCGACAGCGGCCCCCACCATCACAAAACAAACGCAAGAGAATCCGTTAGCCCAGCGTCGCCAGGGCTCGGTCAACAACCGATGCTTGCGCGCAATCTCGTTTTCGAGTCCGAGAATGTCGCTTTGCCAAGCGGGGGTGGCCAGGCCAATCATGTTGCCCCCCAACAGCTGGGTCGCGGCGATCATCGACAACTGACGCCGTTTGTTTTCAATCACCTGGTCCTGAAGCAGCATTTCCTGCTTCATTGAACTTAACGGAAGATTGGAAGGGCTCGATCCATCGGCCCCTCGTTTTTTGGTTACGTCACCCAAAGGAATACAGATGTCTTTGTGTGCAATCGAAAACGTGACCTGATCTCCGTATTGAATACGTCCATTTTGAATTTGAAACACGAGCTGGTTTTCGCGAGGGTCCACATTGATCCTCGCCATTTCCGCGTGGATTCGGATTCGTTCTTCCGGGTTTTCGCTGGAACGTTCGATATGGGGGTTAATCAGATTCTGGCCTTGGACATCGTCGACGATGATCGACATATTGCCGCGATTGAACGATCCTTGCGCGTTCAGCACGGAATAAATTGTCTTGGCAGATGACTGCAAAATGACGCGGTAAATTCCCTGCCGGCCCCAGGCAACCGACATGTCGTTCATGTAAACAGTGAACAAGCTAAGCAGGATTGCCACGAACAAGCCTGGCCAGATGACAACCGCCGGCGAAATCCCGATCGCTTTAATCGCCACAATCTCGTTGGCCGCCGACATTCGCCCGTAGACAATACAGGCGGCAAACAAAATTGTGCCGGGAATCGCAAAACTGAGAGCCGTCGGAATCGTGTACGGGACCAGCTCCAGGATCGTGCCTGGAGTCAAGTTTTCACGCAGGCCCTCCTGAATCAGGAAGACCATCACCATCATCACCGTCATGACGGTCAAGGTGATCGAGAATGTCTTCAACAATTCCCAGACAACATATCGCGTGATTCGATTCATGACGGAACTTAACAACCGGGATCACTTTAAAGCACAGTTGCAAAGTGATAGCACGAATGGCCGTCGACTCTAGCCCGTAGATCATGGCACTGATTCCAGCTAAGGAGGCCTAAAGCTCAATCGACGAATCGCTGGGCGAATTCTGGTTGCGAAGTTGATCCATCAAAAAGCTGATGCTGCGACCGTATGAGCTAATTGCATTGGAATAGTCGCCTTGGGAGGAAGCCACTTCCGCTTCGGATACAAGCCCGTTCAGTTTTTCCCAGTCAACTTTCCATTGCTGTTGAGCGCCGTCTTGAAGCTGATGAATCACTTCCGCCAACTGTTTCGTGACTTGAGCACCCTGGCCGCAGTTCGTGCGAGTGTACGGGGCCTTGCCGAATCTTGACCCCCGGTCACGACCGGTCCTGCCGTCGCTCTCATTACGACTCAGTACAAAATCCAGATCAAACTTGCCAAGGCAACGATCCCGGGAACCAGTCCGATCACCCATCCGGCTGAATAGGTAAACAGGGCCGTGGCCAATAGAGAGACCCGATCAGATGGCCAGAGTGCGGGATGAATCCGAAATTGGATGTCACTGGCATTGACTTTGATCGGATTTGCCGTGGAATTTGTGGCCAGTTCGGGATGCTTGATTTCAATGATGATCAAGGTCGAATTGTCGGGCCCACCGCGAAGATTGGCCAGATCCACAAGAACTCGGGCCGCTTCTTTGGGAGGCAGGCTCGCCAGGATCGCGCCGATTTCCGCGTCTTCGACCATTCCCGTCAAACCGTCGCTGCAGAGCAAAAAGACATCGCCCACCTGGAGCGGAAAGGGGCCTTCCAAATCGACTTTGCAATCCGGATACGGGCCCAATGATCGGGTGATTACATTTTTGGGAATTTTACCGGCGGCTTCTTCGGAATCGGAAAGTTGGCCGGATGCCTTCATTTCCCAAACCAGGCTGTGATCAAACGTAAGTTGTTCCAACTGGTTTTGTCGCAACTCGATAAACCCGGCTGTCACCAATATGGGCGACAATCGCACCTTGAGGCAGCAGGGTAACAACGCTGCAAGTCGTACCCATGTTGTGAAAATCTTCGTTGGCTTGACCGCGCGGTTGATTTCGGTGTTGGCCGCAATGACTGACTTTTTCAACGCCTCGGGTGCGGAAACGTCGTTGATCCGTGCGAAAATATGAGGAATGTGGTCGACGGCTATCTTGCTAGCTAATTCGCCAGCCGCATGAGCTCCCATGCCGTCGGCCACGATGAACAGGTGCCCTTTTTTCTGCCACTGCTCATAACTGCTGGCAAGCGACACAATCAAATTGTCTTGATTGTTTGAACGTCGCATTCCAATGTCGCTGAGAGAGGCAATTTGAGATATGCATCCCAATTTGGAAGGCTTTCGCTCATCTGAGTCCTTCCAACCGAATGCTGACAGCTGACATCTTAACTCACTATCTTAGCTAAACGTAGCTAAACCTCACAGACTGACTGCTGCAGTCGGCCGCAAAAATTGCAGCCCCTCGGACATCAACGGTGTCAAAAAACGGCCTTGTGCGTCTATTCGACGCGTTTGTATAGTTCCCGGCCCCTGCAGCACCCACTAGCACACGTTGGCCCGTGGAACAAAGCAGTCTGAACAACAAGCCGTCTTTGGAGATTATTAAGGGTTTCATGGCATTTAACAAACCGCTTGCCTAGGTCACGATGGTCATTTTATTGTCGTTTCTTGACGGGCTGCGTCCAACGACGGCTGCTGATCCGGTCTCAACCCAAAGCCACCATACATCATATATGACAATCAACCAATCGGTTCCACCCCGCTGGCCGCACCTTATACCTATTCAGGCACGCGACAGATTCGACTTGAAAAAGACGGATTTAAGACAGTCGAGGTTGAGCAGAGAATTCACCCACTCGTACGACACTTTTCCGATTTCGTTTGTAACCAACAATTTTTCGCCGCGTGAAATTCGCGACGAACGCATTTCGATTTTCAGCTGGAACCAAGATCCCCAGGCGGACGAAAATCTGCTGTTGGACCGGGCGAACCAGCTGCGCGGCGATGTAAACCGCGGTACAGTTACGGCGCCGCTGATCGTTCTTCGATTTGGCCAACACCGCCACGGAGCAGGTTCATCGAGAACAACCGTTGGGTCAGGTCATTCGCCTGTGATCAGCTCGATCAAATCCTCCCACACAAGTCGCAGCAGCCGTTCGTCACGGTCGGGCCGAACGTCAATCAAATAATCGCGTTCAGCACCAGAAAACGCTTTCATCGAGTTCGCTCTTTCAGGATCAAGATCGATCGAAAAATCGTGTAGCTTCCAAACCTCGTCGACTCATCGGCCGCTTTGGCTGCTCTTCGTTCATCAACGCATCAACTGGGCTTTTCACCGCCAGACCAGGTCGATTCATCACGTGGGTGTAGATCATGGTCGTGGCCACATCTTTGTGCCCCAATAACCTGACAGTTGATATCGGATCCCCTTTCCAATAAATAAGTTGCAAAAACTAATTCACAACGTATGTGGAACCGCGTTTTTGGTGATGTCGGTGCCGGCCAAGCGTTTGAACTCATTGGCGAAAAAATATTCGCTCACATGATGGCGTCCCAGCTGTCCACTGACGGGGTCCTTTGAAATCCGCTGGCCGGAAATCTCCATTGCCAACCGAACTTTTAGGATTCTCGTTCGGATATTTTCTGGAAAGAGCAAATGGCAGGTAGACCCTTCCATTGCCACTGGATAGATCTGCGTCATGGAGTCGCCGGACTCGCTCAATTTGGTTCACGCACAATTCTCTGGCCGTATCCGGCAAGACGGAAACCCGGTCTTTGGCACCTTTACCGTTGGCACACGACGAGTTGCCCCTCATCGAGACACGAGATATCTTTGATACGTAACCGGCGGCACTCGCTATGTCGCAGCCCTGCCCCATACATCAACAGAAACATCAGTCGTTTCACGCCCATAAACTGGGTCCGCAACAACCGGATTTCCTCTTGGCTCAGAACCACTGGCAAGCGACCTGGTTTATCTGCAGCGATGAAATCCAGAAACTCCAGTTCCCTGCCAAACACTTGTTGGTACAGAAAGAGTAAGGCACTTTTGGCCTGATTTTGTGAATTGGGGGCCAGGTTCTGGTCAACTGCAAGTGTGGTCAAAAATTTCTTGATGTGCGGCTCCGCAAAAGATTCGAGATCATCCGAGCGGCAAAATCGAGCCAATTTTTTACCCAGCCCACATAAGCCCGCTCAGTCGTGAGCTCTTTGTAACGTAGCCGCAGCTCTCGCCGCATTGCTTGGATCACTTGCGGCTCGGTAGGTACAATCTCCCCGACGACATCACACAGCGTGACCGAGCCACTTGCGTCAGGTTCGCCCGGTCTTGGGGAACTGCTGGCGCAGCCAGCCGGGCCAGCGTATTGCGGATATCGAGCAATGAAGGTTCGGACGTTTCCAGCACCAAGTCCCGATAAGCCTCCACGGCTCGAACCGCCTGGAGCCGTTGCCAAGCCGGAGTTTGCGACTTCAAAAGCGATCTTGAAAAGTCGATCACCGACGCCGTGGTAACGACCAGGTTTTGATCAGGATCAACGCGGACCGAGTTGTCATGGAGCGAGCGTTGGTACCGTCTAAGCCACTTGAGAAACCAGTTTTTGTCGTTCTTGCTGTATTTTGAGCCAGCAAGCTTTGTTTGAAACTGTTGCAGAGCAAGTTCCACACCTCCGAATTAAGGTGTCTATTTGTATACCAAATAATCTCGTTCACCAACCCTGGATGAACCACATCGACTGGTCGCAGCGGGAAAACGCGCCAGATCCCGCGGCCATTGTTTTCCGTCGAGTTGGATTCCGCCCCCGTCGGCATAGCGACCCACACTCCCCAGTCAGCCCAAATTTCGCCCAAGGTTTTCACGGTAAAAACCTGGGTTTCCCTCTGATAATCACCGAAAGGCTGGATTATCATCGGAAAACCTTTGATAATTAA
>CAVONL010000003.1:0-120135 GCA_963697295.1 uncultured Planctomycetaceae bacterium
AGCCGGCGAAGAAAACCGGTCAAGCTCCTCGATCCTGCATTGTGACTTACTATTTTTCAAAGGACAAAGACATCGACCGCAAAAGCAATCGGATCAACGAACAGATTCGGATAACGCCTGTTCGCGTGATTGACCAAGATGGAAATCAACTAGGAATTATTCCCACCCAAGATGCACTTGATAAAGCAAAAGATGCGGGGCTGGATCTGGTAGAAGTTGCTGGCGACGCCAAACCGCCCGTCTGCCGTATTATGGATTTTGGAAAATTCAAATACGACAAAGCCAAACGGCAGACCAAGAGCAAGCAACATCAAACGAAGCTCAAAGAAATACGCGTTCGTCCCAAAACGGGCCAACACGATATTGACTTCAAAGTGAAAAAGGCGATCGGATTTCTGGCACATAACGACAAGGTTCAAGTAACCGTGCTGTTTCGTGGCCGGGAAATGGCTCATATCGATGAAGGCCGCAAGGTCATGGAAGGCATCATTGCCCAGCTGACCGAACATGGAAAGCTCGAAAGCACGCCTTCGCAGCAGTCGCGGCGCATGATTTGTACCATCGCACCGAAATAAACGCGGTTACTGCGTCGATTCTCGATTCGCGGGCAAGATTGTGGCACAGACCTCCGGGCTGTGTATACCTCACAGGTCCTGACGCGCGCTTGCGCCGTACCGCGACGATTTTTTGAACACTCGATTCGGAGAGTCAAGCTACGTCGCGATTTTCAGGTCGTCGACATGGACGAGCGATTGAAATTCGACGCCCACATCAGCGAACACCCGCTGCGAATTCTCGCCCCGGTCGACGATCGTTATCAAGCGATCGACGGTTAACCCAAAATCTCTGGCATGGGCGATCGCGGCCAGCGAGCTTCCGCCAGTCGTGATTACGTCTTCCAAAATAACAACACGGTCACCCGGATTGACCGGACCCTCGACTTGTCGGCCGGTTCCGTGGGATTTTGCTTCCTTGCGGACGATAAAGCCGCGAAGTTCATGGCCTTGTTGCCAGGCGAGCGTGATTACAGCCGCCGTAATCGGATCGGCACCAATCGCCATCCCACCCACCGCCGCCGGCATGTCGCCCTGGAGCTTTTCCAAAATTCCTTCGGCCACAAGATTCGCCGACTCGCCGTCCAGCGTCAAACGGCGACAATCGAGATAAAAACTGGCTTTCTTCCCGGAGGCCAGCGTAAAATCGCCAAACTCAAGTGCTTTCTCGTGGATTAGTTCTATCAACCTGGCTTGGTCGTACACGAATCATCCCGATCTGTTTTGTGGCCACTTTGACATTGTCGCGTTGCTCCTCAAAATAGGTGTTCGGAATGCGTCTCGTCAACCATGGTTACGAATGCGGAAGGCTCCTCTCATGAATGGTCTCGACTTGGAGAGTTTTTGATTTTATCCATGAATCGACTCGTCACCGTTGCCGCGTCTGTCCCAGACACGGAACAACCGCGACTCGGACGCGGTGTCAGTCTGGGACAGACTGACCTACGTAAAAAATTGCAGCCTCGGTGGGTCAAGCTACGTTTTGGCGGTCCAACATTCTCGGAAAGGCAATGAACCTGAGCCATCCAACTCAAAAATCCGCTGTTATTTTTGTGGCCGACCAGGTCGGCGCGAACATGCTTGCGCCCTACGGCCAGACGATGATCGAGACGCCCAACTTGAATCAAATCGCGGCCGAATCAATCCTGCTGGAAAACGCGATTTCCGATTCGCCAGATCTTTTGGTCGCCTTGCGCTCGTTATGGTATCCAACCCACGCGGCCATCACGCGGGCCGGCGGGCAGACCGATTTTTCCGATCATCTGGCCAGTCAACTCAGCGTCCGGGGAGTTGAATCGATCCTGTTGACTGATGATGCGACCGTTGCCCAACACGAGATCGCTGCCGGGTTCGACCGAATTATCGAGATTGAAACCGAGTCCGTTACAAATTCTGCGACCACAGCCGGTGACACCTGGTTAGCCAAGTTCTTTGCTCAAGCTGTGGAGACCCTGCGAAACCTTGAGCCAGGTTGCCTGCTGTGGATTCAGTGCCGGGGTCTGCAAGGTCCGTGGGACGCGCCTTACGAGTATCGGCAACGCCTCGCCGACGCCGAAGATCCCGATCCACCCGAGTTTTTCGACCCGCCGCGGACGTGGTTTGACGCACAGGTCGATTCGCCCGATATCCAGCTCGGTTATCAACAGGCCTGCGCAGCGCAAATCCAATTGTTGGATGAGTTCCTCGGCGTGATGTTTGATATTCTCAAAGTTCGCGACGAACCAAGCTTGTTCAGCCTGTTGTCAACGCGCGGATTTCCGCTGGGTGAACATGGGTTGGTCGGAGAGCCCGAAAATTTGCACGATGAATCAATTCATGTTCCCTGGATGGTCCGCTGGCCCGATCTGAGGTGTCGAGCGTATCGAATCCAGAACCTGGTGCAACCGAACTCGATTTACCATCTTGCTCAAGAACTGGTTCGACGAGGAACAGGGGGATTCGATTCTTCCCTTCACCACGCGCGTCCTGCCGGACAAGACTGCAGAAGTCGCTTGTTCTGTCTGGGAAAATCAGGAATCCATCCAAACTCACGCGTGGAAGATGATTCGGGATCGATCGGATGAAGCCCACACAACCATTCGGCTCTACAAGAAACCGGATGATCGCTGGGAGGTCAACGACGTACGTGATCGCTGCCCGCAAGTCGTGCCAGCCTTGGAAGTACTTCTGGACCAATGCCTCGATTCGCTCCAATTGCAGCCGCAGTCCACGCTTTGCGACGGTTCGATCAGGCTGGAGATTTCGGAGGCGTTGGCGTTTGATGCTTCGTAGCATGGCGGTCTCCGAGACGTGAACGATCTCGCAATATACAACCCACAACACACAGCCCGGAGGTCTGTGCCACAGTTCCCGGTGGGGACCATCGAGCTACTTTGGCAACCAGCTGTCACGACGTTTTGCTATCAAAAGCGGGGCTTTGATCTGGCGAGCGTTTGCGGCGATTGCTAAGTTCCCCATCTTAAATTTGCCCCCACTTCGGTTACAGGCTATTGAATGTTCGGACAAGGAAGTCCGATTTCAAGTTTACGCTTTCGATCCGGGCTTGCGCGACTTTGGCCACGATGGCTGTGTGCAATCGGATTGATGTTCGCTGCTGCGCCGTTTCCGATCCCGGCCATGGGGCAATCTAACGCCGCTCAATCCTGACCAGGCTCCCTCACCCACGCTCGATGAAACCCGCGCGGCCTCCGTTCGGGCGCGGATTTCCTGGGGAGGCGGAACCAACGAAACCTGGCACGGAACCATCGCGGTGGACCGGGGCGAGTTGAGTGAACCCAAATCGTTGAGTTTCGATTCTCCAGGCGGCGTCCTGCTGATTGATAAGGTGCTGCAAATTCGGCAACCACTTCCCACCAACTATGGCGGCGTGGATGTGACAATCGAAGGGACATCTCGAGAGTGAAATTCAAATCACGCTTTTTTCATCCGAGCATCCCGAGCGACCTTTTCAAACCAGGCTTCGGCTTGATCAGTTACTAAACGGTCCGCAAGTCGAACCGATTGATGAACATAACAACAGGCTGACGGTCGCCCGTGCGCCGGGCGATCAGCTGCGAGTTCAGCTCAAGCAGGAAAGCCTGGTGTTTCGCGCCAGTGAATTAATGTCGCTGGAGATTGAACCCAACTTGACCGGCATCAACTCGCGAACCGCCAATTGCCGGATCAAAATCGTACCCGCCAGGAAAACGGCACCCAGCCTCTGGTCAAACACGTTCCATTTCACGCTCGACTCTTCTGGGAACGGCAGGAAAGAACGATTTGAGATTCCTGTCCCCGAACGTGAAGGTGTTTACGACCTGTTAATCGAAGCTGGAACCCAACTGGTACCAGGTTCCTTTCAACACCCGCAAACAGTCGGTTAACCGACAGATCCAGTTCGTTGTTTTGGAAGACGGTTCACCCGACGTAAATGCCAGCCAGTCACCCCAAGTGGCCTGGCACCAATTTGATCTGCTGGATATTCAGACGGGCCGTTCCCTGGCCCGAACTCCAAACCCGTCGTTGCAACAACTCAACCGACTGGTCCAGCCTTCGTCACCGCCGTTGGGCAACGACAAGCGGCAGGCGGTCAACCTGAACCAGCAAAAAATGCTGGAGCTAGGCGTCGGTGGTTGGCATGCGGTCCAGTTTTCGGCTGAGCATCTTCACCTGCCGCACGTGGTCGAGATTGAATATTATGCCGACCAGCCCACCGCGATCGGCACCAGCGTGATTCAACCTGACGCCTCCGGGCAGATTCCCGCCATCGGATTTGATTCAGGAGTTTCCATCGAGCAAAACCTGGTTGACGATGAATCAGGTCAGACTATCAGAACACACAAGATGATCTTCTGGCCCACCACCAAACGGCCCTGGTTGTTACTTGCAAATCGACATCAGAAGAATCCTGTTTTGCTGGGCAATATTCGAATTCTCAGCGGACCAGCGCGACTGCCGTCGGAACCAACACGACTGAAGTCATCAGGTTCGACGCGGAATTTTATGGCGTTGTATGAAATGCCGATGTTTAGCGAGAACTTTGGTTCCCAAAAATCAATGGATGATTCGCTGCAGCAACAACTTGATGACTGGTTAACGTTTTACGAAGGCGCCGATCGCCTCATTCAGTACCTGAAGGCCAATTCGTACGGCGGAGCATTTGTAACCGTTGTGAGCGAGGGCGGGGCGATCTACCCCAGCCAGCACCTGGACTCGACTCCCAAGTACGATACCGGAATCTTCTTTTCATCCGGCCAGGATCCGAAACAAAAAGACGTCTTGGAAATGCTGTTCCGGATGTTTGACCGGGAAGGCTTGAAGCTGGTGCCAACGTTGGCATTATCGTCGACCTTACCCGCCATCGAGGCGGTTCGCGATCCGGAGCGGGCGGTCAACGATTTTGAACTTGTCGATTTTCGCCAGCAGACGCTCAGCGGCAATCGTTCAAGCATTCCGGTCTATAATCCGCTGGACGTGCGGGTTCAGAAAGCGGTTACCGACATTGTCGAGGAAATTGCCCAGCGGTACCAGCAACACAAGTCGTTTGATTCGGTTGCGATCGCGTGCCGCCCGAATACGTACACACAATTGCCAGGGCAGCAATGGTGTTACGACGCAACGACCGTCAACCGGTTTATCGCGTCGCTCGGCGAACCATCCGCCGTGCCGCACATTCATGATCAACTTCTGACGACGTATCGCGATCGCTGGTCGCAGTGGTGCGCGGACGAGATCTCGGGATGGTACCTGCGAATGCTGGAGGCCGTGCAGCGACACGTCGCTGGCGGAAAGCTGGTGCTGGCTCCAACGGATTTTTATCGCAACGAAGAAATTTCATCGGCACTTAGCCCAAGCCTGCATCTGGCGGGTGATTTCGAACAAGTGATGTTGCGAATGGGGCTGGGGAAAAAACTCGCTTCGCTTCATCCCGACCTGGTATTGCTCACCCCTAATCGAACTGCTCCGAGCCAATCCCTGGCTTCGCGACGAGTCGAAGTTCAGGTCGAAAATTCTTATCAAGCAAATAACTTCTTTCGACAGTCGGATTACCCGGGAACCATCATTTCCAATCGTATGTCCTGGGCTCACTTTGCTGAGCTGCAGGAACAGAATTTGTTCGGCCAACAGTTTTCTCCGCTGATGCGATTACAACAACTATCATCCGAGGGTATCTGGAATCGTCAGCAGCTGGCGATGAACCTGAAAGAATTTGATTCGCGGTTGCTGGTCAGCGGCGGCATGGTGCTGCCAACGAGCCAGCAAGACGCCCAAACCGAGTTCGTCCGTGCGTTTTCGCAACTGCCGGATGCCAAATTCAATGATGTGACATCGACTCAACTTGACTCCCAGGTCAGTCCGGTCGCGGTACGCCAATACCACGACGGGACCAATTGGTACTTCTACGCCGTTAACAGTTCGCCGTGGCCCCTGCAAGTCAAGCTGATCCTGAACCAGTCACCACCGGAACCGATCGTTTCATTGACAGGTTTGGAACTTGGCCAAGCCGACGATACAGCGTCCACCGATGCCACCCGGGTCGAATTGCAACTCGCTGGCTTCGGGTTGGCGGGCGGCCAGTTGCCAACGGAATCGGTAGCGATCGTCGATTATGCCGTTGAGTTTCCAGGAAACGCGGAACAGCCGTTGCGGGCACGATTAGGCAAACTCCAGTCAAAACTCGCCAAAGCCAGCAAGGCGATGCCGCTGGACGTGCTGTCCAACACAGACTTCTCTCCCGGAAACCAGCCCACGTTAAACGGCTGGAGTTTTGGCCAGCAACCGGCAAACAACATTCGCCTGGAACAACGAAGCGGTAAAAACGACTCGGCCGCCCTGTTACTGATGAGCGAAGGACAAACGGTCTGGATTCGCAGCAATCAGTTCGCGGCCCCCACGACAGGTCGCATCTCTGTTTCCGTCTGGCTAAAAACGGAAGATCCGCAGCAACAGCCCCCGTTGCGGCTGGCCATCGAAGGTCAAACCGAAAACTCTGAATACTATCGCTTTGGATCAATCGGTGCCCTCGCGCCGGAATCCGAATCGAAACGGGTCAGTCAGCAATGGCAGAGATTCGCGGTGCATTTTGACGATCTGCCGGTTCAGGGAATCGAGAATTTGAGGATTGGGTTTGACCTGATGGGGGCAGGGCAGGTCTGGATCGACGATGTCGCGGTCTACGATCGCTGGTTTGACGGCAACGATACCAAAGCGATTACGCAAATGCTGGCCAGTGCCAGCCTGATGATGTCTCAACCCGAAAAACTCGATCAGTGTCGACGGATCTTGAACGGCTATTGGCCCAGCTTTCTTGATGAATATTTTCCCGACCCGGAACCCAAAACCGAGGACGAAGCCAATCCGCTGGTTACGCCGCAACCAGGTCCGCCGGCTCAGGCGGTTCCCGAGTCGCGAACGTCTGAACGAAACGGGCAACGGCTATTACCGAATTTGTCCCGACGTCAGCGGTAACAGTGACGTGATTTTCTCAACAAACGCAGCTTCCCCCACCAGGAACTCGATGTCGATCACCAGCGCGTAAAGTGGGATACCTGCCAGTTGGGTAACGCCTATTTTGACAAGATCTTTTTGCGTGCAAACGATCGCCTCGGCATCGAGCTTGGCCGCGAGTTCACCCAGTCTTTCCAAATCTTGCTCCGGATAGCCATGATGGTCGGGAAAATTCTGTTGAAAACAAATCGTGAGATGGAGTTGCCCCAGCGAATGGGCAAAACCCTCTGGATTACCGATCCCGCAAAACGATAAAATTCTTTTGTCACGCAGATGACTCAGTGGCAGTTCGGAACCATCGGATTGCACAAAATGGTTCGCGGTCGTCTTTGATTCGACCCACAGCGCTGTCGAATTGGCCTCTCGCACACGTTCGAAAATGGTTTTCCTGGTCCCCTCGTCGATCGCATCAGCACGGGTGAGCACAATCGCGTCGGCTCGTGACAGATTGCAAACGGGTTCCCGCAGCAGGCCCCGCGGCAACAATCGGCCAAACCCAAATGGCAGCGTGGCGTCAATCAACACGACATCCAGGTCACGATGAAGTTTCCGATGTTGGAATCCGTCATCCAGGACAATCACTTCGGCACCGTGCTCCTTGAGCGCGATGTGAGCCATCCCCAGTCGATCGGGATCCTGCAAATGGGGCACGTCCGGCAGGCGGAATTCCAGCTCGAGCGCTTCGTCGTTAAAACTTGTCCCCGTGTTTTGTCGCGCATAACCGCGGCTCAGGATTGCAACACGCTTGCCCGCAGAGTGCAGCCGTTTGCAAACCCACACGACCAAGGGTGTTTTTCCGGTGCCGCCGGTCGTCAGGTTGCCAATCGAAATAACGGGCACAGAAACTCGTTGCACGCTGTTGTGACCGGCATCGAATTTCCTGTTGCGCCACCAAACTGCCGCGCGGTAAAAAGGTGTCAGCAACCCAAGCCCAAATCGCACGACGACTGCCACCACGTCGTTTCGACGACCTGAAATGATGTTCAGCAGTTCGATGGTATTGAACATGAGACAGCGACGGGGGAGCTGAAAAACTCGAACTGCGGAAAGGCTAACAAAAGCCTAATTGTGCGTCAACGATCACGAACGAGGTCGAAAAATCTGGAAACCCGAGGCAGCAGGGTTCCCATAACTACTTCCCAAACGCGGGCTGCACATGATAATTGAAGCGATTCGATGTCAAATTTTCTTCCGTTTAGTTGAACAACAAAATGAATGATCAGGAATCCAGCGACGTGACCACCTCGCCAGAGAAGGCCAAACAATTTGGCCCGCTTTCCAAAAGGCAGCGACGCGTTGTTGGCGTGTTGGTCGAGAAATCGAAAACGACTCCGGCCGGCTATCCCATGACGCTCAATGCGATCCGCACTGCCTGCAATCAAAAGAGCAATCGCAGCCCGCTGATGGATTTGCGTGAGGAGGAAGTGGAAGACACACTTTACGAACTGCGACATCTGGGTGCCGCGGCGGAAGTTCATTCGGGTGGCCGAGTCCCCAAATACAAACACTACTTGTATGAATGGCTGGGCGTTGAACGGGCCGAACTGGCCGTGATGACGGAGTTGTTATTGCGGGGTGAGCAAAGCGTGGGTGATTTGCGGGCTCGAGCGTCGCGAATGGAAAAAATTGCCGGACTGGAAGAACTCAAACCCATTCTGGAAAGCTTGATCCAAAAAGGACTGCTGGTTGAATTGACGCCTCCCGGTCGTGGACAGATCGTCACCCACAATCTTTATGAGCCCGACGAACTACAACGTCTGCAAGCCGATTACGCGGACGGTGTGCCCGGTGCCGCGGCGGCTGATCTGTCGCCGCGGGTCGACAGCCGTGCGAGTTCATCGGAAAACGAGCGAATCGAACAGCTGGAGTCTCGGATCCAGCAAGTGGAGGAGGCTTTGGCGGAATGTCAAAGGCGCCTGGATGAACTGGAAAGCTAGAATTATCAACCAAGGAGTCTGACACGTGACGTTTTCATGGTCACCGGCGGGCTTGCGCCAATGCCGTTAATACGCTCGACGGTTTGCATGGTCACCGGCGGGCTTGCGCCGGCCGCTAATACGCTCGACGTGTTTGGGTGCTCACCGGCTCGACTCGGCGAGTCAAGCTACACGACCTCCGACCTCCCGCCTTGCGACCTCCGACCTCGGACCTCCTGCCTGTTGTTAAACTTTTTCGATTGATTGTGCTGAGCCATTCGCGGCGATTGTGTTGCACGCATAACCCGCGTCTTGGTTGAGGTTTATGGGAATCGCTTCGCAGGCACGACTCACGAATTGGGTGGGACCGGCGCAATTGTCGCAACAGCCACAACAGCGGAAATCGAAAATAAAGTTCACGCTGTTGCAAGCCGACGCGAAAGCCGCAAATGATTGGCAACTTTCGATTTCGCATCAGCAATCAAAAGTCAAGTCTCCGATCTAAAGCACGAGCGTTCAGTTCCGCCCCGCCGCAACCATGTCGCGAGCCGCCTGGACGCCGCACAACACGCTTGACCGGCAAGGTTCCATTTACATTCTCCGAAGATCGGCGTCGGCTTACCCGGGTAAGGTACAAAAGCAGAAAATCCATGATTAAAAACATTGTTACTTCGTTACTTCTCGCCACACTGATCGCTGCGTTCTCGACCAAAGCGCAGGCTCAACAACCCTTTGACACGCTGCCGGCGGAGGACCAACAGCAGAATCCTGCAGACGATGCGGCTCAGGATCCGCTGCAGATCCCTGCCGATCAACGGCCGGCAACACCTTTCTCAACTGAGGACACGGCGTTTCAAGATACCGAACCAGATCAAAAGGTTGAGGTCGACGAACGTCTTGCTGGCTGGCAAGCAGCCGGAGAGGGGACCAATGGTGATCGCTTGAGTGACACGCTGCGGGGCAACTGGGTAATGACCGATGCCAACGGCATGCTCGTGGGCAATGTTCGTGGCGTTGATGGCGCCGAAACGGGCGGAATGGTCGTGTACCTGTTGAACATGGGCCGCATTGTCACGACTCACGTTACCGATGAACAGGGGAACTTTGAGTTTAACAACGTAATCGAAGGTTCTTACTCACTGGTCGGCATTGGTGAAAACGCGTTCTTTGTGTTCGGCGTTGACATCCTGCACTATACCGAACCGGCGGCGGCCACGGTTCCGACGCGATTGGACATTACGGCATTCCAAAACAAGACTTCAATCAACCTCGACTGGATCAAATACTTTTCACCGCGAGTCGTCTTCCGTGTTTACGGTCGTTATTCGGCGGGTGAGGAAGCTGATGATCCGCCCGCGTTTTATGGATTCACGGGCCTGGCCCAGCATTACCCGGCGTCTGCACCGGCAACCTCGATCAACAGTCACCGAGTCGTGATGGTTGCCGACGGTCGCTTGCTCGGTCGGATTCATCAGATGAATTCCCTCAGCGGCCGCCCGGTCAACTTGCGAAACGCCAAGGTCATGTTGCTCAAAGCCGATGACGTTTACGCGTCTACTACGATTGACAATTACGGCGTGTTTGAATTTACGGGAGTTGCTGCCGGTCAATACGGCCTGGTGGCGGCTGGAGTCGATGGGGTCGGATGTGTGGGTATCGATGTAGTCGAGCCCAATGCCAACAGCATCGCTGACGTGGATTCGGGCGCTAACGTCTTTGACTTTTGCATGGCCCCGTCGGAAACCGTCGGTTGGCTCAACCACCTGGCGGACGAACTGGCCTATGAACGAGCAATTCTGGCTCCACGGCCTCAAGAGCCGCGTAAGTACTATTGCCCCGCTCGCATCAAACTTAGTACGCCACAGAGGGGTATTATCTACAATTCGGCTCGTGCCCTCGACGGCTTCTTCGATTATCGAATTTACGGCGAAGTTCCGAAAAACCTTGGACTCGATGGAGGATATCCGAATCCAGGGGGTGCTTTCGGAAGCCCAGAGAAAGATCTCGGTCCAAGACGAGACCGAGGCGCAGAATACTTGGATGTGCCCGGCGGTTATTACGACGACAACGGCAAGTTCATCACCGATGGTTTGAACAATGGAACCGGGTACTACAACGGCGGATACAATTACGGTAGCGGCTACTACGGAGGCGGTTATCCCAGCGGCAGCGGCTACTCTAACGGTGGCAGCTATCCCAACGGCAACTGCCCCAGCTGCGGCGGAGCCCCCACCGGCAACTGCCCAACTTGCGGAGGTAACTGACCGCCCCGGAATCATTGACAACCGGCGGGGGAATTGCCCCCGCCCGGTTGATACAAATACACTCGGTGGATATCACCGACCCAAAACTGATCCCTGGCAAACGGCACACTCGTGCCGAATGCAAAACGCGTGATTTTTCGCGTGGGCCGAACTTTGTTCGGCCTTTTTTTATTGATTGCAAACAGAAAGAACCGGCAAAAAGTAGCTCGGTGGTCAAATCCGCACGTCAATAAAAAATCACAATTAATTGATCACAATTAATTAATTCCCACCCTCGCCCGAGCCTGAGCCCGATTCCGAGCTCATTCAGTGCGAGAGGTAACCAACCGCGATCGCTCAAAAATCGTTTTCGCCGGGTGCCATTCCCTGACCCATCGCTTCGGTTGCGGCGGAGATCAGTTGCAACACGCCGTCTTGAAGATCGAATCGCATTTTCATGCCATTGTCCATCATGGAAGAGGTAATCGCCAGTCGATCATTGCCAACTTCGGCCAGTTTGTTGGCCATGGCTTCGACCATCTCGTTATTTTCAATGCCAGCGCCAAACTTCAGTAATGGCGTCAGGTAGACATTCCACTGCAGGGCCAACGGCGTCGCGCCCGGAGAAGCGGAAGCCGATTTTTCCATCGCTTCCTTGAGCAACGGCAACGGGTCGTTACCCGCTGCGACGTATAAGGATTTCTCGCCGATACCGAGAATAATCGTGACCTCGTCGCCAAAGTTATCAAGGACTTCTTCTTCCTCTTCGGGAATTGCAACGACCAATGTGTGCAATGTCACGCCCATGTGGCTGCCCGAGTTCAACTTGACCTGCAGTTTGTCACCTAATTTTTCTTGCAACAAACCGATATTTTCTTTGACCAAGGCCTCGATTTTTTGCGGGCTGGCCATTCGAGTTCCGGCGGCCAGGTTAATGTCACCTTTTTTGACGCGAGCAATCATGCCCGAATCGAGCACGCCTTCGTCGAGCGTATCGTTGAGAACGGTGATTAGTTCGTCGGCAGCGGACTTGATTTTTCCCATGTTCTCATCGGACATGTCTCCGTCTGCCTCGAGTTCCTTGATGCCCTGTTCCCGCAGGTCGCTGATCATTTTTTTGTAGCTTTTTGCGTCTTCGGGCAGCAATGAAAAGCAGCTATTCATGTTGAGAGCGCAATCTTCACTGACAAATCCGAGGAACTGGCTTGGTTTTGCTTTCAATGTCGCCTCGCAACGCTTGGCGAATGGAGAGCCGTCCAGCCCCGTCATTTCAACGTCCATGTACATCGATTTGGCATCCTTGTCGGCCGCCATTCCGATCACGACACTGTCGGTTTCGTTGATCATGCTTTCCAGTTGTTCCATCTGGAAATCAAAGTTCTCTTTTTGGAGATCGGCTTTCAAATCTGCTCCCTCGTTCATCTGTTCGAGTTGAGCTTCGTAGCCACCGCGAATCGCGTCGATGGCTTGTTGACGCAGATTTTTGGGAATACGCTGACCAAAAATTTTGGCCGCAAGATTGTATTTAGACGGCAAGTTACCGAGGGCGGCTTCCGGGTCGGCAGGAATGTTTTCGAACATCTCGGCCTTGTCGGAAAGAAACGCGTATTTGCCTACCTGCTTAATATGAATTTCCTGTCCACTGTCGGCGACGATGGTCGTGTGGTCTTCGCCTTCTTCGACTTCGCCCAGGTTGTCGGCAACCATGTTTAAAATGTCATCCATGTTTTGAACCGGGATGAAGGCGAGTGCCCGCGGCTCTGGCGATGCTTCATCAAAATACAACAGGACCCCGGCGGCTTTGGTGGTATCGATACCTTTCAAATACGCATCCGACTGGACTTTGATGATAAAAGCCATTTGGCCAAAGCCAGCCGCTTCGACAAGGTAATTGGCATCGGCCAGTTGCTCTTGCACCTTGGCGATCGAAATGACGACGGCGGGTTCGGGAGCGCTTTGGGCTCGCAACTGAAGTGGCATCAACGCCAAAACGCCAATAACAAGAATGCTGAGGATCGATCTACACGTGTTTTTCACAATGGTTCTCCAATGGATGGATTATGTTATTTGTTTGTGGTTTGCATACGGAGCCGGGTCAAGGAGTCCGCAGCCTGACCGGACCTGTTTTCAAGGCCGCGCCGATTTTGAAACGTTAAATTGTCCGGGTGTTTCCTGTCTCACGCAATAGCTGATTGTCAATCCAACGACGGATGACCGTTTGTTGACAGTTTGAATGGTTGACTTGAGCCCGTCGCAAACCAGCCCTGATCTCAAGGGATGGATCGGCGCAACCTCTCCATCCGGCTTCCATGTCGAGCTATACTCCGCCCTCAGTCGCAGGTTTCAGCTGCTTGCCAATGTCGGGAGCTTTTTTCGGCTTTAAGCACAATCTCGCTGGGCTGACACGTTCCCAGATCGTGATGGATGTGGGCGGCTTACCGCCGCTTTCCTTGCCCGAGGATGCCGGTGGTGAGTGGGCCGGTACCATTGCGGCCACACTTTCTTCAGTCTCTTGTTAACTGCGATTTCGTGGGCTGTGGCCCGATTTCGCTTGCACTGGCGAGACGATTGAGAGCCGGTTGCGGCATTAACGCTCTCGATAAACGATACGACCTTTTGTGAGGTCGTAAGGAGATAGTTCGACCCGTACCTTGTCTCCCGGGACGATCCGAATAAAGTGCTTGCGCATGCGACCAGCAACGTGAGCCATCACTTCGTCACCCGTTTCAAGTTCAACACGAAAGCGTGTGTTGGCCAGCGCCTGGGTGACCGTGCCTTCCACTTCAATAGATTCTTCTTTAGCCATAAATTCTCCATAGGACTTGAATGAAACAAACCACTTGGTTTGACTGACCTATCATATATTCTCGGCCTTACGAGTCCATAGCAACAACCGCCGCCTGGATGGCTTCTTGGATAAACTCGGGGCTTTCCAGCCCAATGGACAGCCGAATTGTCCCGCCCGAGATCCCCAACGAACGCAACTGCTCATCAGAACAGCTTCGATGGCTGGTTGAAGCCGGGTGGCTGAGCGTCGTCGAAAGCTCGCCCAAAGAAGGACAAAACGGAATTTCGCGGGCGGCCCGGATAAAACGCGTGGCAGCCTCCCATCCGCCGCCGAGCCTGATGGTCACCATGTTTCCATACAACGTCTCTTCGCGACAGCTTCCGAATTGCGCGGTCGCCGTCCGGAAATCGGCATGCAAATCGAGCCCCGGATAGGAAACCGATTCAATCGCGGCCATCTGCGTTAACTGGCTGGCGATTTTTTTGGCGTTTTGGCTGGCGGTGGACATTCGTAAAAACAGCGTCGACAACCCGCGTTCTGCCAGCCAGCAATCAAAGGGGCCGGCCGTCATCCCCCAACTTGACAGGGCCGCCGGCACGCGGTCCCAGACGTCACCCCGGGCGCACAACAGTCCCATCGTTACATCGCCATGTCCGTTCATCATCTTGGTCAAACTTTCAACCACCAGATCCGCTCCCAGCGCGAGCGGTCGACAGACAATGGGACTGGCAAAGGTATTATCGACCAAGAGCAGCGCACCAATCCGCCGCGCAACGTGGGACAATTCGCCGAGGTCCACGACCCGCAGATCGGGGTTGGAAATCGTTTCCACGATCAACATTTTCGTGTTCGCCGGCGCCTGCTGTTGAACCGAAGCAAATTCACCCATGTCGACAATGCTGGACGTTACACCAAACCTTACGAGTTCGGTCTGCAACAGCGTCGACGTGCGGCCATACAAACGATGGCTTAGCAGAACGTGATCACCGCCCGCCAATTGAGAAACGATCGCCAGTGCGATGGCCGACATTCCAGAAGAAGTCACCACGGCATGATCGGCCTCATGCAGTTGGCGGCATTTTGCTGATAGTGAGTCGGCGTTGGGATGGCCGTCGCGTTGATAGACGTAACCTTCCAGGTGACCACTCAGCTTCATGTTGGCATCGTCGGGCGAATCGCAAATGTATGCCGTCGAAGTGTGGATTGCGTTCCGGGAAGGACCGGCTGCCAAACAACGAAATTTCTTCGGTTTCTGGACAAATCTCCTGGGGTCCGCGTTTCATGGGGGGAAACCTTGTTGGGTTAGGCAGTGGTTGAGTCGCGCGGCATTTTATTTGTTATTGGTGAGATCGCAATGTATTTTTGTCCCTCGACAGAACGTGGTCAAACAATTGCTTGATGCGAATACCTTCAGGCAAGCTGCTGGTCCCGCAAAAACAGTTACAATTGGACACAATCGTGTGCCCATTTCCAATCATGCACCGGAATCAACTGTGGTCGAACCCCGTCCGACGTCAACCAAAACCCAGCCGCGACGCGTCCTGTCGTTGTTTGATGCCGTTTGCATCATTGTTGGCACCATCATCGGTTCGGGTATTTTTGCGACCGCGCCTTTTATCGCCAGCAACACCAACAGTTTCGGATTGTTAATTGCCATCTGGATCGTCGGCGGCCTGATTGCAATGGTTGGCGCATTTTGTTTTGCCGAGCTGATGACCACCAACCAGGACGCCGTTGGGGGCGACTATGTTTACCTCAAGAAAGCTTACGGCCGACAAGTCGCGTTCATGTTCGCCTGGGCCGCGTTCTGGATTATTCGCCCTGGTAATATCGGCGCGATGGCGATGATTTTTGCCCAGTACTTTGAAGCAGTTGTTCCTCTGGGCAGCTGGGACTTGATCGTGTACGCCCTCGGTGCCGTGATCCTGCTGAGCATCTCCAACCTCGTTGGCCTGCGGTTCGGAAAAGGCGTCCAAAATTTATTGACTTCGGCGAAAGTGATCGGCATTTTGGCGATCGTCGTTCTGGCAGTGCTGAAGCCAGCCCCTGATTTGGACCTGCCAAACGGGCACACGACGATCAGTTCGTTGTGGGTGGCGATGGTATTAGTCATGTTTACGTATGGGGGTTGGAATGACATTTCGTTTGTGACGGGTGAAATTCGTGATCCAAAAAAGAACCTGTTTCGCTGCCTCGTGCTGGGCACCCTGACCGTAACGGCCATCTACGTTGCCGTAAATATCGCCTACGTGGTCGGACTCGGTTATCAAAACATGGCCGGCTCCAGCGCTGTCGCCACCGATCTGGCTCGGCAGGCGCTGGGTGAAGATTCGGCGCTCGGTCAGCGCAGCTCACAATTGATCGCATTCCTGGTCTGTATTTCATGCCTGGGTGCGATCAATGGAATGATCTTGACCAGCCCGCGGGTTTACTATGCCGTTGGCCGAGACGTGCGACCGTTGAGATTTCTTTCGCAATGGAGTCATCAACGGGACGTGCCGTGGCAGGCAATCGTGCTGCAGACGGTTGTGACGATCGGCTTGATTCTGATTTGCCTGAGGTTCAAAAACGCGTTTGAAGTCATCGTGGTCGTGACCGCGCCCTATTTTTGGGCGTTTCTCGGAATCACCGTGTTCGCGCTGATTGTCCTGAGAAATCGAACAGGTTTTCAACAGTCAACGGATGATCCGAAGGCCGGCATTTTTCGAGTTCCCTGGTACCCGCTGCCACCGATTTTTTTCGCGGCGATCTGTTTTGGATTGCTCTACAACACGATCAATTATTTGTTCAAACAGGAGTACGGGATCCCGTTTGCAGTCGTAAGCGGCGTGATGGCAGTCGGCGTTTTGCTGAGTTTTCTGTTTTCCGCCAAACGTTATCAGGCAGAATCAGGCGTGTTCGACAAATCATAGCGGTACGGCGAATGCATGCGGATGGACTTGTGGCGTATAACAAGGCAAGATGCCTATCCCTCGTCAGATTTGAGCTGGTTGCCCCAATAATCTCGGGCTCTTCGGTCGTTTCGACTTGCTGAACACAAACTGATTCGGCTACAATTCAAGGTTCGCAAAGAACCGCAATTTTTAGCCAACAAATCTGGAGAAACCGAGTGGGAACCAAAAGAACAGGAAAAGGTCGTCGAAAAATTGGTCGCAAAAAACGTCGCATGCGAGCCAAAATTCGTCACCGTAAACGATAATTGACTTCTGACGGCTGGCCAGCGCATTGGGGCTGAACAAGCGTTTTGTTGCCCCAAACTTCTTCCAGAATCTCTGCCAGGCCAGCTTCCCCGAACCGCCTTTCTCGGAGCCGATCGCGTTCTTGGTAATGCTCTTTGGCACGCCGATAGTCGCACGCGTCTTGGGCAATATCTGCCGGGTGTTACTCCGACTCGAGAATTAGGCCAGCGATTCTGTTTCAATATCTTGTTTGCTAAGGCTCTGTGGCACCCCGAAAGTCGCACCCGGCAGGAGTGACCCACCGTGCCTTTAGCCGGAGATAAGCGCGAATGCTAGCTTTGGCTGCAGTGCACGATTCGCCTTCAAACAAACGACGGGTCCAACTAGAATCCGCCGCCCGCTTTCCGGCGATTTCGCGCGCCGAATTTCAAGGCAGTTTCATCTTCATTACAACTATTCATCGACAAAAAATCATGGCTAAAAAACGCGTGGAAAACCCATTCGACCCAGAGAACGAAACAGAACGTCGCGTCAAAAAAACGTCAGCGCGCAAGCCGCGTCGCTGGCCCTGGCTGATCTTGTTGTTGCTCGTCGTCGGCGTCTTTTTCCTGCCCAACATCGTTGCCAAAACGTCGCTGAAACAAACCGCCATCAATTACGCGATGGCCGATTTTATTGGCGCGATTTCCGTAGACGATGTGTCACTCGGCTGGCTGTCACCCATCCAGATCTCGGGGGTTGCGGCAGTCGACGCGCAGGGTCAACCGTTGCTGACCGTCGGGCAAATCAGTACCTCGAAACCACTTTACGCATTTTTGACAGGCAGCGATTACGGCGAAGTCGTTATCGATCGGCCGACCGTGTACCTCGACTTGCGCCCGACGGAAGCAACCTCGAAGATGCGTTGGCGAAAATGATGGCTCCTGCAGATCCGCCCGTCGATTCTTTCAGACTTCCAGTGTTAACGATCAGGTGCACCAACGGAGTTGCCAACGTCAGCTCAGCAGCCACGAATGAACAGTGGACGATTGACTCGCTGACGGCCGTTGCGAAGACGTCCACCGACCAGATCCCGCTGTCGGTCGAAGCCCAGTGTCAATTTATTTCCGCCGGAAACCCAAGCGGCGGACTTGCGATGAATTGCCAAGTTGACGCGGGCGCTGAAGAGTTGAGGTTTGGCTCGGCACAAATCGCCCTCAACACCCAGAACGTGCCGCTTGCCCTCGCCGCTCCAATCATGCAGCGGATTGTCGGTCCCACGAGTATGGCTGGAAACATGACCGGCGAGCTTCAAATGGCCTTCGACGGAGCAACAAGTCAAATCGCCGTGAACACTCAACAGCTCAGCCTGACAGGGGTCAGGCTTGTCGGCACCCGCTCTACTTGGAACGGACCGCCTCTTCGCGGAAAATCTCTCGCTGCAAGGCCAGCTCAATCTTTCACCCCGGCAGATCTCGGCGACACAATTCAGTGTTACCAGCGAGTTGGCGCAGTTAAATGCCGACGGCACGTTCGATGCCAACCAACTGACCAATCTTGTTTCCAGCGGCGAATTGCTTCAGACACCTTTCCATACGGAAGGCAAACTCGATCTGGCGGCGATCGTCACGATGTTGCCCGACACGCTTCAGCTGCATCAGGATCTGGATGTTCAATCGGGTATCGTCAGTTTCCAAGCGACCAGTAAACAGGAAGCAGACAGTGCAGGGCAGGGCGGTCGGCGAATGGTGGTCAATATCGATACGGCCAACATTCGAGCTCGTCGGGGCGACCAGGATATTGTCTGGCAAAAACCGTTACGGCTGGCCGGCACGGTCCACCAGCACGAGGGTCAATTATCGCTTGAAAACGTGCGGGTCGAAGCTGACTTCCTCGATCTGCAAGGCAGCGGCTCGCTGGAAGCGGGCAATTTTGTCGTCCGCGGCGATCTGGCGGAGCTTGTCGGGCGCGTGGGACAGTTCGCCGACCTGGGCGGCGCGGAGCTGGCAGGAAACCTCGACGGTCATTTTGGTTGGCAGCTCGCCGGTGATTCGACCACTGATAACGAGGCCTTTTCGCTACAGGACCGTCCCATCCAGATCAGCGGCCGCTTTGACATAACCGAACCAGCGGTGCAATGGCCCGAGCTACCGCTATGGAAACCGAATCAGCTTTCGATTCAGCTGCGCGGGACCGGAATTTTGCAATCCGAAAATCGCCTTCGGCTGGATAACGGCGGTTTTCAATTGCTGGTCGGCACCGAAGCCCTCACAGCAAACCTGTCGGAACCAGTCGCAGACCTGTGGACAACCTCGGAATGGATATTCAATACCCATGTGACAGGTGAGCTGGCTGGTTGGCTGGGCCACGCTAAAAACTTCGTCGATTTGGGTCCGATCAACGGTGCCGGTAAGGTCGAGCTGACGTGCGTGGCGACGGTCGATGCGAAAATTTTCCGTTTTCATCAAATCAAGTATGCCGTGGATCGCTTTGGTTTCGACGGATATGGGCTGGCAATTCGCGAGCCGCATCTGGAAGGGACCGGTAACCTGAACTACAACCTGGCCAGCGGACAAATCGCGATGAGCCAGGCTACGGTCCAAGGCCCATCGCTTGTGGCCAATAGTCAGCAACTGCTGATCAGCTATGATCCTAACATGCAGCTTCACGGCGACGTCACGTATCAAGGCAACGTCAACAGCATCGCCGATTGGTACGGCTTTTCTTCTGGGCCGACCGACATTCGCTGGTATGGCACGCTGCAAGGTACAGCGCAGCTGGCCTCCGACAACAACGGAATCGGCGGCAACGTCGCTGCCAAAATTACCGACCTCGTGGCAGCCCAGCCGGTCGGCACCAATCGGCAGTCGGGCGTACCTCTGCAATTGGCGGCAAATCAAACCCGTGTTCGCGAGATCTGGCGAGAGTCACTGGTCAATCTCAATTCGACATTGGCGTTCTCGAACGACTTCGAGGCGATTCGTTTCCAAAATTTGCAAGTCGATTCGTCCAGCTTGAAGTTGGATGCGCAGGGAAGCATTGCGCAACTCAGTTCCCTGATGGTTACCGATCTCAGCGGCACCTGGAATCCCAATTGGCAAATGGTCAACGCCTTGCTGGATGCCTATACGGGTAATCAGGTGCGATTCAAAGGAACAGGCACGCAGTCATTCTCGGTCAAGGGGCCAATTTTTTCACCCGCCGCCAGTCAACAGGCGGGATGGGTTAATCCGCAATTGCAAGTCAAAACGAGTGTCGGTTGGGATGCGGCTGAAATCTATAAATTTCCGCTCGGCCCGAACAACGTGAGTGTCGACTTGAATCAGGGTATTGCCAATTTGACGGCGCAGGATATTCCGATGGGTGGTGGCAAACTGACCGTTGCCCCGCGGCTGGACTTGCGGAGCGAGAATCCCCTGTTGCTGATCAACCAGGGATTGCTCGCAGATCGAATCCAGCTGACGCCCGATACATGTCGCCAATGGCTTAAGTACGTTGCCCCGTTGGTCGCTGATGCCACGAGTGCCAAAGGCACGTTCACCGTCAACTCGGGCGGAATGCAAATGCCTTTGTTTGATCCGATGTCGGTTCAGGCGCAGGGCAGCGTCCGCTTGTCGAATGTTTCCGTCGGCGCCGGCCCGCTGGCCGAACAGTTGCTTGGCACGGCCAACCAGCTGCGGGCGTTACTCAAACCGGGAGAAACTGGGGTCGCTGCGAGATTATTCGTCGTTGTTGACAATGGCCGAACAGGAGGTTCCCTTTGCCGTCCAAAATCGTCGTGTCTATCACGAGGCGTTGACGATCAACTACAAAGACATGCAGATTCGAACCAGGGGCAGCGTCGGTCTCGATCAGTCGCTGGACATGGTGGCCGAAATTCCGTTGCGGGAAGAATGGCTGGGCAGCAGCCGTTGGCTGCAGGGGCTCAAAGGCCAATCGTTATCCATTCCTGTTTCAGGAACCGTTTCGGCACCGCGACTGGACCAACGTGCCGTCCAGCAGTTTTCACAGCAGCTCGTTCGCGAAGCGGCCGGGAGTGCCTTGAACAATGCGGTTCAGGAAAAACTTGGCGGCGCTCCCCAGGAGGTGATTAACAACCGATTGAATGACGAGCTGGGCAAAGCACAAAACAAAATCAACGACAAAATCAACAACACGTTCCAAAAAGAAGTCGGCGAGAAACTTGACAGCGACCTGCTAAATGGCTTGAACAATCTATTCAAAAAAGGCGGTGGGCAATAACCGCGGCGTCGGCGGACACGGAGGTCCGTCCTCCGGCGACGACGACCGCAAAACTTAACGGCGGACACGGAGGTCCGCCCTCCCGGTGACGAAAACTTCGGCGGACACGGAGGTCCGCCCTCCGGTGACGAAGCTTCGGCGGACACGGAGGTCCGTCCTCCCGGTGACGAAAACTTCGGCGGACACGGAGGTCCGCCCTCCCGGTGGCGAACAACCCGTGCAAAAACGTGTTCGGCGGACACGGAGGTCCGTCCTCCCGGTGACGAAAACGTCGGCGGACACGGAGGTCCGCCCTCCCGGTGACGAAAACGTCGGCGGACACGGAGGTCCGCCCTCCCGGTGACGAAAACTTCGGCGGACACGGAGGTCGGCCCTCCCGGTGACGGCAAGCTTGTTTGCTACGCGGCGGCAATGGCGTAAGATAATTCAGACAATTTCGTATTTACTTGGCGCACTTGTGAAGCTGCATTTCCTCGGTACGACCGGTTATCACCCCAACGACCTTCGTCAGACGGCTTGTTTGATGCTGCCTGAATTGGGTGTCATTTTCGATGCCGGCACAGGAATGTTTCGCGCTCGCGACTTGATCGAGACGGACACTCTTGACATCTTTCTGACCCACGTCCATTTGGACCATTCCATGGGGCTGACGTTTTTGTACGACATCCTCTTTGAGAAGGATTTGCGCCGCGTGACCGTTCACATGGCGGCAGAAAACGTCGAGATCGTCAAACGACATCTGTACAACGAAAAACTGTTTCCTGTCGCACCCAATTTTGAGTTTGCCGAGTTGGCGGACAAACCCGTCGAACTTGAAAACGGTGGCCAGCTGACAGCCATCCCGGTCGAACACCCGGGCGGTTGCCATGGTTTTCGCCTGCAGCTGCATGAAACCAGTTTGGCCTACATCACCGACACGACTGCCCACCCAGACGCGCCTTACGTGCGACAAATCGAAAACGTCGGCACTCTTATCCACGAATGCTACTTCCCGGACGGTTTCGAAGACAAAGCCGCATTGACAGGACATAGCTGTTTGACGCCGGTCGCCCAGGTCGCGAAGGCGGCCAACGTGGGCCGCGTCTTCCTGGTCCATATCAATCCGCTTGACTTGTCGGCTTCGTCCTTGAACCTGGAGTCCGTCCAACCGATCTTTGAACGCATTGAAATTGCCAGCGATCAACAGGTGATCGACGTCTGAGCTCCGCTTCAAGCGCAGCGAGTTGCCTGCTGCTAAACCGAAAACCGCCTTCAAAAAGCCGGTTCGGCAAATCACCAAAAAAACTTGTTTGGCAAATTGAGTCTGGGCCTCGGAATGATTAGAATTCCGCGCTGCATTTTCGTCCCAGCCTTTTTGAGAGCTCGCCATAATGTTTCTGTTACCTACCTACCTGGGCCCAAGCGGAATACATGGCACGGGGGTTTTCACGTCGATCGATATTCCCGCCCATACGACCGTCTGGAAATTCACACCGGATTTGGACTGGAAAATTCCGCTTCCGGTGTTGGAGCAGTTTCCGGAACCCTATCGCACCTACCTGCGGGCTTATTGCTATCAGGAAACACCCGAAATGTTGGTTCTGTGTGGCGACAATGCTCGATTCATGAACCATTCCTTCGAACCGAATTGCGACGACAGTAACGATGTGACTTCGGCCCTCCGCGACATCCGGCGCTGGTGAGGAGCTGACTTGCGATTACCGTTCGTTTGACCTTGAGTCGCAACTTAGTGGCCTTGAGTCGTGGTCCGTAACTGCTGCAACCGGGGTATTGAGATAACTGAACGTTAAATGACCGGGTGGGCGGAGCTCCGTCTCCGCCGCCGACAAAACGACTGGGAGGGCGGAGCTCCGTCTCCGCAGATGGTGAATTAAAGTGAACGTTGCAGTACAGATTTCTGGCACATTGAGAGCGTATTGTCACGGAGCAGCCGAAATCAGTGTGTCGGCGGAAACCGTCGGGGCCGCACTGGTCGAGCTGGCACGCGAACATCCGTCACTTTATGTCAGCGTCTGTGACGAAACGGGCGCGGTGCGACGGCATGTGAATCTGTTTGT
The DNA here is from genome assembly GCA_963697295.1 of uncultured Planctomycetaceae bacterium. Classification (GTDB taxonomy): domain Bacteria; phylum Planctomycetota; class Planctomycetia; order Pirellulales; family Pirellulaceae; genus Mariniblastus. The sequence goes on from CAVONL010000003.1 coordinate 23,445, forward strand.
CAATTCAGATTTGGTTCGCGTGCGGCAAGAACGCGCCATGGAAACGCCGCTACGCCCGGGTGACGTGTTGACCATCTGGCCGTCAGTTTCAGGCGGATAATTTGTGGCACGGACCCCCGGGCCGTGATGGAACACACATCCCGGAGGTCTGTGCCACAATCGTGACAAAATTTTTTCGTTTTCTTGTCGCAATCCGCTTCTCAACTTTGGATACTGTGGGAACGTTCAATGATGACTAATTCCCCCGAACATGAATGGTGAGCATGATGGCTGATCGCGTTTTGCTTTGTATTGGCACGAAGAAAGGTCTGTTTGTTGCGGAGTCCGGCAAGACGCGTAAGCGGCTTTGAGTTGCGGGGGCCGTTCGGTTCGGGGGTCGCCGTTTATTCGGCGCTGATCGACGACCGCGGATCGCCTCGTATTTTTGCCAGCAGCTGCAACGCTTTTTTCGGCATGAAAGTTCTCAAGTCGACGGATCTTGGCAAGAAATTCAAAGAAACGAAATCGGCGCCGGCTTTCCCGGCAGACGACGGCCGCGCGCTGGCCAATATCTGGTCGCTCGAACCAGGCAACGACAAAAAGGAATTGTGGTGTGGCGTCGAACCGGCAGCCCTGTTTCGCAGCGAAGACAACGGCAACTCCTGGGAGATGGTCAACGGTATCAGCAATCATGAACACGCCCGGCAGTGGCATCCAGGCAACGGAGGTCTCTGCATGCACACGATTGTCCGAGACGGGAATCGGATCCACCTGGGGATCTCCACCGGCGGACATTACCTCAGCGAAGACGGTGGCAACACGTTTACCGCGTCCAACAATGGCGTGGGAGCCGGTTTCGTGCCCGATCCCTATCCGGAATTTGGTCAATGCGTTCACAAGATCGCGCGCCACCCCGACATGCCGGGACGGTTATACATGCAGAACCACGGCGGCTGGGAAGATCGGCCGGGCATTGGCGTGTTGCGGAGCGATGACCATGGCAAGTCGTGGACATCGATTGCCGAGGGTCTGCCGTCCGATTTTGGTTTTCCAATCGTGGTTCATCCTCATAAACCGGAAACCGTTTATGTGGTACCACTGGAACCCATGACGCGAACCTGTCCGGACGCTAAACCAGCCGTCTGGCGCAGCGAAAACGGTGGCGACTCGTGGAAGCGATTGAACGAGGGAATGCCCAAGAAAGACAGTTTCTTCACGGTGCTGCGTGACGCCATGACGGTCGACGAACTCAAGTCACCTGCGCTCTATTTCGGCACGACCACTGGGCAATTGTGGATCGGCCGCGACGGCGGAGAGCAGTGGGACTGCCTGTTCGACTCGCTCCCACCCATTCATTGCGTGAAGGTGGCAACGGTCTAAGGACGATTCGGTTTAGACGCGCCTGCCGGCTGGACTTAATCGATCGTCCAATAAAACTGGTCCGTATTGGAGGCAAACCTCTGCCGTGGGTTTGACGACTGGAAATGGACTCGCGCCTCGATACTGAGCGTCGTGGGATCAACAAACCGGCTCAAGTCCCCGGTGGCGATCACCCTTGATTTTGAATCGACCATGTTCGTCGCGTTGCTGCTATCGACCAATTCCCAGGCGTCCGCCACATAGTCCCACAGCGCAATGGTCTGAACTACTGTCGAACGGGCAAACACCGCACCTTCCAGGTTGACTTCCAACCTCGAAGGAGTCGCGGTCGGACTGGTTCCCGTGACCAGGAATTCGGTTCGCGACTGAATGTCGGTAACCAGTCGCTGCAATGCCAGGTCGAAATTGTCGCTGTACGCCAAGCTGGTTTCGTCACCAGAAACGTAGATACCACGCGTGACGACAACCGAATCGGGAACCACATTCTCAGGAGCCTGTGTGACGGTAAAGTCGATACCGACAAAATCACCGGCCCCACTTACCGTCACAAGCTCGAGTCGCACCACGTCGCCCGCGATGAGATTGACATGTTCCAGGACCGAGGCGCCGCCGCTGCCGCTGGCCAAATCAAACGGATTGGCGCGATCAAATGCATCACCGGAGAACAGGCTTCCACCCGTCAGCTGAATTCCGTTGACCCACAGTTTCCAGTCGACCGCTCGGCCGATATCCCGACCAATCCAAACCGAGCCCGAAATATCGACGGGCGCATCGATGGGGCTGGTCCAGGTCAAGTTAGCGTCGCCGTTGCCAGCGCCGTTTAAGGCGTCCCACGAGTGAACCACGATGTCACCGGCGAACCAATCGTGCGCAAATGTTTCTGAGCCGTTGCTGCGAAACCAGAACGGGAGACGATCGTTACCATCTTCGCTCCTGGCCCAACCGGGCTGCGCTATCGTCCAGCCGCCGAGCGTCTGTTGCCAGGAAGCTACTGCCGGGAGAAAGTTATCTGCTTCCCGGTATCCCCAGGAGCCGTTGGGGTTGTTCAGGTCGCTCCAATCGGCCTGCACATCATAAACATCTTCGGCGGCTGCTTGCCGAATTCCTGAATTGCACACGCCGCACAAAAGACCTACCGCCAAAACTACTACGCCGCTGATTGTTTTCATGATGCCACCGCCAAGCTGAAGTTGGGAAAAATCGTGAATAGCAACTGACCACTTGTCGCGCCATTGTCCGCGTCGCGACGGAGAACACTATGTTCACAAACCGCGCTACTGGAAAGCAGCAAAACGCGTACCATGAATGTGCGAGAAAGAGCGGTTTAGGTGTTACTCGGAAAAATGGCGGAGTCGAAATCAATCGAACCGATCCTGGACTGAGCGATTCAGCTCATCCAACAGCGCCTTTGCCCGAATGCAATAACGCAGAATTCATGAATCGCCGGCTCAGAAAACACGTCTACCAAGGCGAGGCGACGTCGTGGGCGACTCCCAAAAACTCACTGCCGCTAGAGTACATTTTGCCGTCGGTCGGTCCACACCAGAGCAACCGCACTCGCAATTGCACAGACGGGCGATCGGCAGACGTGAAAAAGGAAATCGTGGCAACGCCTTCCGGCAGGGGAGTGCCGTGACGAAACCCGACGCCACGCTCGCTGATATCGCGAATGAAAATCGGCATCCAAACTGGATCATCCTCGTAACGAAGCATTGCCGACCAGTTTACTTCGTAGCGCGGATAAGCCCGCAGCTCGTCGTGCTCAAGCAGCACGGGCTCCGTGATCATGTGCAACAGTGATTGGACGATCTCTTGCAGAACACTCGTTTGCTGAACTGAATGAAACGGGTTACTGGAGATCATGAAGTTGCACCGGTTGAATTTCGACAATTGTGAAAAAGACTTGGCGATTCCGTCCAAACCAGTAATCGTTTGCATTCCCCGCGACTTGCCCGCGTCGAGAAAACAATAAGTCGAAACCAAAGCGGAGCGATCCGACCAGAACGCAAAATACGAACTCGGATACACGTTGGCACGAATATGCCGCCTGAGCTGAGAGCGTTCCCCGGCGAATTGCCGCATTTCGGCGAGGATGCGGTGTTCCGCGAATTTTGGGAAGGCAAAAGCGGAATTGCGTTAGGAGGGCTCGAGAATAAGAAGTAGACCGTCAGCAAGCACCGCGAGGTCATGGCAAGTCGGTGGGGAGACATTGACCTGTTGTCGCAACAGCGCGGAGCTCGATAACGGCCTACATTCAATACGCAAATTTGGTTATTGGCCCAATGCGCCTTCGATTACTTCAACAAATTCTTCACTGTCTGGTTTGGTGCGGGAGCCGAAACGGGCGATGACGTTCCCCTTGCGGTCGACCACAAATTTTTCAAAATTCCAGCCGACGTCGCCTTTCCCCTTGGGCTTGGCATCCAGCCCGGTCAAGTATTTGTACAAATCGGCTTGGCCCTCTCCGTTCACGTCAACTTTGGCCAACATGTCAAACTTCACGCCGTATTTTGTTTCGCAAAACGTTTTGATTTCTTCGGCGGTACCCGGTTCCTGTCCGCCAAACTGGTTGCAAGGAACGCCCACGATGGCCAGGCCTTTGTCGGCGTACTTTTCGTGAAGTTCTTCGAGCTGTTTATATTGCGGAGTCATGCCGCAGCGGCTGGCGGTGTTAACAAAGACGACAACTTTGCCCGCGTACTTGGCAAGTTCCACGTCCTGGCCGTCGAGCGTTTTCATGGTGAAATTCAGTGCAGCTGGAACGGCGGCCGTGTCGGTTTCGTCAGCCGCCTTGGTTGCTGTTTCGTCGCCCGATTTCTGTTCTTGGGCCTTGTCCTGTCCAAACGATGCTGTCGCAAAAGCTGCGACAAGGGCAAGAATTGTAAATACTTTCATCTGATTTACTCGTGGGGTTAAAGGGAGAATTTATGTTCTGGTCCCATGAGGGACGTCTCTTCTGGCATCGCCGTCATTTGACCATCCGAACTACCGCGATTCAATGCATATGGCTTAATGGACGTATCGGTTGGTAGACGTGCATAATTCGTTGGACAAGCCTGTCATTACATCTTCGCTCTGGGAGGGTCGGTCGCAGTAGCGGCCGGTGAGGGCTGTGGTTTTCACGCCTGGTGCCGCCGACGTCAGTGAAACCGAAAACTGCCCGCGTCGATAACCGCTACCGGAACCGGGACAACGCAAAATGGGCCGGATCGATGTGGGTTTGTTCACCCAGGATCAACTCCTTCATCAGCCGACCCGTTCCGGCCGCCATGCTTAGCCCCAACATGTTGTGCCCGGCCGCAATCCAGACGTTACTCATGACGGGCGCGCGATCGAGGACCGGTTTGCCGTCCCAGGTCATCGGCCGCCAACCGTACCATTCTTCTTCAATTGGCTCACACAGCGGATCGTGCAGGTATTTTTGAGCCGCACTTTTAAGCAGCCCCAGCCGCCGGGGATGAATCGAAGTATCGTATCCGACAAACTCCATGGTGGACCCAATTCGATATTTCGAAGCCATTGGAGTGACAGCCACGTGAGCTTCGGAAAAAATCAAAGGGATTCGCGGCATGTTTTTCGGCGTGGGCATCGTCAGCGAATATCCTTTACCCGGTTCAATCGGAATTCGACAGCCCAGTTCTTTGTTCAAAAAAGGCGTCCAGGCACCGGTGGCAACCAGGAATTGATCGCCTTCGATCGACTGCCCGTTGGCTGACACCGATTTTGCCTGTCCCGCCTCGCGAATGATTTTGTCAACCGGCATCGACTCGATGATCTTCACTCCGCGTGATTCCAGCTTCGCCCGCATGGCCGACAACAATTTATCCGGGCGGAGGTGACAGTCGCATTCGTAGTACCATGCGCCTGCCAAGCCGGGCTTGAGCGCCGGTTCAAGTTTCAGCAACGCGGGTTCCTCATAAGGCACCGCCGCAACGCCAAATCGCTCGATGATCAGGTCGTTGACTTTGCGAAAGTCGTTAAAACCGCGCTCGTCTTCGTATACGAACAGCAGTCCGCGTTCCTGCCACTCACAATCAATCCCTTCTGCGCGAATGATTTCCTGGTATCGCCGCTTGGAAGACTGGAGCAATTCATGTCGCCCGGCGGCTGACGCCCACATATCAGATTGGTTGCAGTTCCAGGCAAAATTCCAAAACCATTTCAGGGAACTGAGTGACAACCGCGGCTTGATTGCGAACGGCGAATTTCGCTGGAGCATCTGGCGCAGCGTTTTTTGAACCGCGCCCGGTTGCGACAGCGGCAACACATGACTGGGGGAAACGTAACCACAATTGCCATGCGAACAAGCGGCGCCAAATCGGTCTCTGTCGACGATTGTCACATCGCAACCCGCCTGGGAAAGCTCCCAGGCACACATCGCACCAATGACACCGCCGCCGAGGACGACGATATGCTGAGCTTTCGAACTCACAACCGAATCCCCATGCAAAACGGATCCGCCGGATCCAGGATCAATGTTGCTTCGCCCGAGACGTGCGCCCGGCCGCGAATCGTCGGAATGACCGTGTCACCGTCGCCTCGCTGATAGGAACAGGCAAACACGCTGCCGACGATACTCTCCTGCTTCCAGATTTCACCTTCGGCAAGTTGCCCATCCGCAGCCATGCAGGCGAGCTTCGCACTCGAGCCCGTGCCGCACGGCGAACGATCGTAGTCACCGCCGGGGCACAACACAAAGTTGCGACTCTGATTGGCCGCCTCGACGGGTGGCCCAAACAGTTCAATGTGATCGATGTAGGCTCCGTCGGCGCCCGTGATCCCATTTTGAACCAGGGCCTCGCGGATCCGCATCGTCATCTCGATCAAGTGCGGTTTGTTTTCCAGGCTCAATTCTTCCTGGCAACCCTTGACCAGAAAGAACCAATTCCCACCCCACGCCACGTCACCGGTAACCGAACCAACACCCGGGACGATTACGGAAACATCCTTCAAGTGCCGATAACTGGGGACGTTTTGCACCGAAACGAGTCCGTCATCCGCCAGCGTTATCGTGATTACACCTACGGGCGTTTCGATGGTGTGCTGCCCAACATCAATTTTTCCGATGTGCTTGAGCGTCGTGACCAGTCCAATGGTTCCATGACCGCACATTCCCAGGTAACCGACGGTCGTAAAGAAAATAATCCCCGCCGAATTGGCAGGATCGACCGGCTCGCACAGCAAACCGCCCACGAGCACGTCAGAGCCGCGCGGTTCGTTGACAACAGCGCTGCGAATGTGATCGAATTTCTCGCGGAAGATCGTCACGCGCTCGGGCAACGGCCCGGTTCCAAGGTCCGGCCCACCCCCGACGATGATCCTCGTTGGTTCGCCGCCCGTATGTGAATCGATAACCTGAATTCGTTTCATGCTGAATCTTGGCCCAACGCCAGTTTGCTTGCAATGCCCCGATTTTGCTGTATTTTGTGGTCAATGTTAGCGTACAGCAGACCGCACAACTTACCAAACCATAACGAACAAACGAATGACGGTTCAACAAGTACTCCTTGCCGGCAAATGGCAAAACTCCCATCAGACCGGCACGTTCCAGGCCGAAGACCCCCGCACGGCCACCAAGATCCCGGAATTCTATCCGGTCAGCTCATGGTCCGAATGCGAAACGGCACTTGACGCGGCAGCCCGGGCATTTGAACAGCTGCAAACAATGCCGCGTGAAATAATTGCCTTGTTTCTGGAGACGTATGCGGATCGCGTGGAAGGTCGCTCGGCGGATATTCGCGAGTTGGCTTGCCTGGAAACGGCGCTGCCGGCGGAAACGCGACTGGTTGGCGAGTTGGCTCGTACAACGGGACAACTTCGCCAGGCGGCTGCCGCGGCCCGTGCGGCCAGTTGGTGTTTGCCGGTAATCAATACCCAGGCCAATATCCGGTCGTGCTATGCAGCACTTGGACCGGTCGCGGTGTTTGGTCCCAACAATTTTCCCTTGGCGTTTGGCAGCATTTCGGGGGGTGATTTTGCCGCGGCGATCGCAGCCGGTAATCCCGTGATTGCCAAGGCGAACTCGATGCACCCCGGCACAACCCGGATGTTGGCCGTGGAGGCTCAAGCCGCTGCCGAAGAGTGCGGCCTGCCGGCGGGAACCATCCAACTCATTTATCGACTGGCCCACGAAGATGGCGAAAAATTGGCGCGCGATCCCCGACTGGCCGCGATCGGATACACAGGCAGCCGCCACGCGGGTTTGCAACTCAAAGCGGCCGCCGACTCGGTTGGCAAACCCATTTACCTTGAACTCTCTTCCATCAATCCGATCGTGATTTTGCCCAACGCGATCAAGGAACGCGGTGACGAGATCGCGACGGAATTAACCGGAAGCTGTTTGATGGGCGCCGGGCAATTTTGTACCAATCCCGGACTGGTGATCGTTCCACAGGGTGAATCGACCGATCGCTTCGTGCAAAACTTGGCCGAGCAATTCGGCGCCGCTCCCGTCGGAACGATGCTTTCCAAGTCGGGACAGGACGGATTGTCGGCGGCGATCGAGACCCTGGTCCAGGCAGGCGCGCAACCCGTTTGCGGCGCAAAACCCGGAGGCGGGCAAGGGTACAGTTATGCCAACACGGTGCTGCGAATTGACGCCAGCCAGTTTCTTGCCAATCCCGCCGCTCTGCAAACCGAAGCTTTTGGAAATTCAACGCTGGTGGTCGTTGCCAACTCCCTCGCGGAATCCGAACAGGTTCTCCGGGCGCTGGAAGGCAATTTGACCGGCAGCATCTATTCCGCCAACGACGGCAGCGATGATGATGAGTACGATCAACTGGCCCCTCATTTACGACAGAGGGTAGGGCGGATGATCAACGACAGGATGCCGACGGGCGTCGCGGTTTCGCCCGCAATGAACCATGGCGGTCCGTTTCCAGCGACCGGGCATCCGGGTTTTACCGCGGTTGGAATTCCCGCTTCGGTGATTCGATTTGCGATGTTGCAGTGTTTCGACAACGTTCGCCCGCATCGCCTGCCAGAAATCTTACGCGACGAAAATCCCGGCGGAGTCTGGCGGTGCGTGGATGGAACGTGGACACAGGCAAGTGTTGACGAACTGGCGACGGCTAGTGGGTAACTCTTGCCGAGAGTTACTCCGAATCGCCAAAAAACACCCGAATTCGTTAACAGTCGCACAGCCTACTTCCTGTCAGATCACTCCACATAATCCTTCCCCGGCCAGTTCGACCACCATGTTTTGAACAACTCGTACTGCGATTTGGCAAAATGACGCTGGCTGGCGCTGAGCTTGTCCGTTTCGTTGAAGTGAAGCTTGTACTCGGCTTCACCGCCCAGGACCAGCAGATATTTGTAGAACAACACGAGGTCCGGGCCTTCATCAAACGTCGACAAGACCATCAGGGCGGAATCCAGCTCTTTGGCCAGCCGGCGGGCTTCGACGTCTCCGCCGGCAGCCAGCTCACACAATCTGATCAAATGCAAAACAACATTAGGCAACGCGTTGCCAATCCCCGTGATCGCGCCAGCAGCACCACAGTTGACGTATCCATGAAAGACCTGTGTGTCGACGCCAACCATTAGCGTCAAGTCTTGATCAGCGCCGGTGATGTGTTCGGCTGCGTAACTTAACGAGGCCGCACCCCCGAATTCCTTGAATCCGACCAGGTTTGGAAACTCGTCGCGGAGATCAAAAAACAGGTCGGCCTGCGTTTCAAACCCGTAGTAGGGACTGTTGTAGATAACCGCCGGAATATCAGCAGCCGCGTCGAGAATTGCCGCGAAATGGTCTCGCTGGGCGGCCATCGAAGTTCCACGGGACAGAACTCGCGGAATCACCATCAGGCCTTGAGCTCCCACCTGGGCCGCGTGCGCTGCATGTGAAACGGCTGAACGAGTGTTGATGGCGCCCGTTCCCACCACGACAGGAATGCCTGCTTCGCAAAGTTGAGCGACACCCTGTTGCCGCTGTTGGTCGGATAACAGCGGCCAGTCACCCATCGAGCCGCAGTAAACAACGCCTGCCATGCCGGTTTGGACAAGTTGTTCGGCTTTTTTAACCAGTGCGGCAAAATTTGGCGTGCGATCAATGTCGCACGGAGTCATGAGTGCGGGAAGGCAACCGTTGAAGATGTTCGTATCCATGCTGGCCTGCGATGGGTGAAGCCGAGTGAAAGACCCGACATTCTATCCCAATTTGAGCCCCTGGAAGACCGTCGAGGCGTGGTTTTTTTACGCCGCGTCATAGGCGGCTTGCAGCCACTTTTTCAGTTCGGCGTTCACGTCCTGTTTTGATTCCAGTTTCACACGATGAGACACCATGCTGTTAAAACTCCCGCTGGCCTCCAGTCGACCCGCCGGCGGTTCGCCCTTCAGGTTGATGCCCAGGTCGACGCGTGTTTTGGTCGATGGTTGGATCAATGCGAACTGCTTGTTCCGCCGAAAGCTGACATAAGTTTTCTTGGGAGCGATTTCAACGTCGGATCCGAACTTTTTAACCATCGCGACAACTGCTTCGTAAATCGGTCGCAGGGGTGCCTTGTCTCCGGCATATTGGGTGTCGACAAGTTTATCATCGCCTTTTCCAGTGACTGGTTCGGCGGAGAGCGTTTGGTGGGCGATCAAGTTGGCAAATCCGTGGGTCACGCCATGGTCCGATTTCAGCATTTTGACGATTTGGCCGTGTTTTTCGAGTTTTGCGGCCTTGGTGATTTTTAGCCACTGTTCCATGGTTTTGCCGGTTTTTTCTTTCAAATTGGCAACCATCGCGGCGGCCATTTCTGCTGGTGATTTTGCCATCGTTCGAGCACCTTTTGATGAAACACTTGATTCCTGGAGACGGTCGTGGACGTCATTAATAGTGTAGCAGTTCACCCCAGCGAGTAGTTTTGCAACGCAAATACCTCATGAATGTTGGCACGAAGTATTTCGGCGATTTCACCTATCGAGGCCCGGATTTCTCGTCGGATTCATGGCCTTTTTTGGCTCTTTAACAATAGTTAGCAAAAAAAATTTCTCTAAAAGTGAAACGGAACAGGAATTGCTTCGAATACGTCATAAGAGAGGAAGCAACGCCCGCCGCACCCGCCCTCACAGGGTTGAACAGAGAAAGTCGACCGATGTACAAGAAACCAACGAAACCAGACGCGACCCGCAATGCTGCGAATAACCCGGCCAGTGTCTCACCGGAACCGGGTGCCAGACTCCTGCTTGCTGACTTTGAACTTTGGCTGGAACTCCAGCTGGTTGAGTTGGAAGGCAAATACGCATCGTTTACGACCATCAAGTCGACACGAGACTTTTTCAATCCAAAATCCCGTTGAACAAACGGCGACGGCACCGGACGGCTTGCGCCGTACCGCTACGATTTGTTGAACACCCGTCGAATGAATTAGCGGCCGGGTGCAAGCCCGCCGGTGACCACGCAAACGTAATGACCGGCAGGATGCCTATCCCACGACAGGACATCGACTACGCCAGACCGCAGAGTCCGATCAGGGCCGCTTGGCGGGGGATATCAATTCGCACAGGCGAAGCGTAATACGTTTTTACTTCTCGACCGCGGAAACGCCGTTTGTAGGTCGCGTGGCCCTGCAAATTATAAAAGTAACTGTTGATTAGCCTGGAATTGAAACCGCGCTTGAATAACCAGCGCGTAAAACGACTGGCCCGCAGGTGTCCGTCTTCGATGTTTGCGCCGGGAGACAATCCCAACCTGATTTGTTCGACATTTTCACTTTTGAGTATTTCGATTACATGCTTCATAATGGCGTGTTCCGCATACAGTGGTGCGTCAGGATGACGGCGTTTGATGGCGGTCACATAGCCAAAAATTTTTCCGTTCCGGTACAACGGATCCAGAAAGATGAACGCCAGGGGTTGCCGTGCGGGGCTGTACAGGTAGAACTTCCGCACACCCGGTTCGTCCGTCAGCACAATCGGGCGATTCAAGAACCGAACTTCCTTGTGTTTGATGGTTCTGGTCTTTCTCCAGGCTTCTGAGATCGCTTCGATTCCATCGACATCGATTTCGTCAAACCCGACCTCGTCGATGGTGTAGCCACGGCGCGCAGTCCAGTTCGCGGCATATCGCAACCATTCCTTGTCCTTGCCATAAAAATCGTAACTTGGCAAATCGAGAATCGTATCGACTCCCATTTGATTCACGTAATAACCCATCGAATCGAGAATCTCCGCAGTTGACTCGGAAACCTGGCAGAAACTGGGTTTGAAATTTGCGGCAACAAATTCCTCCAGGATGTCGCGCAGGTGTTCCTCTGCGACGACGGGATCGCCGAGGGCAAACGTCAGACCCCACCGACGACGGTAGGCAATGAATCCGTCAGGTTGAGTTTGCCCGCGCGAGCTGTGAGTGAAGTAATGCAGCCGCGGCTGGACGACTGCCGAGTAGGCGATTGTCGAGCTACCCACTTGCCGCATCAACTTGAATCGCTGGTCAAGACTGATCGACGTCTGTACTTCGTCCTGCTCGGCCGCCCAATACGTCTGGGTAACTGGAACTTTGACCCGGTTTTTGGGTCCTCGTTTCGACAGTCGCGTCGACAGTCGTTGTTTGAGTTTTCCGGAGCTGGGAGTTCTGAGGTGATTCATCGGATACGTGTTTTGCTATCACCATTTCGGAAACCATGTGCGCAAATTGAGGTCACAGTGTAGAGAACTGCTGTTTTTTCGCCAATACAATCTTGACCCGACAAAAAGCGGGCCAACGCACGTTACAAGCTCGTTACGCGAGGGAGCGTTGTTTGATCGTAGAATCCAGTGAGTGGAAAGACCTGTCTCAATAAGGATACGCTCATGCAACGCTCAAATTTGCTCGGCCAGCTTGTTTGCTTTATCGGTTTGGTTTCGCTCCCGCTGATCCCGGGATTTGCCCAGCGCCCGCCCAACGCGCTTGGTGCGACAATGTCATCGTGCCGCAGACCTATCGTTCTACCGTGGCAGGAAACTACCGCATTCAGGTCAGCGAGGTCATGGCCGATGTTTCGGTTGTTGAACAGGTCGCGACCACTCGACTCGACATCGGTTTGAAGAATACGTCCAGTGCCAACCAGACGGCCGAACTTCTGATTCCGGTTCCGCTCGGAGCCGTGATCAAATCGTTTACGTTCCAGGGTGATGCTGCCGAACAAAAAACGGAACTGCTAACAAAGCGAGACGCCCGTTCGACGTTTGACTCGATCGTCGCCAGGCTGAAAGATCCCGCGCTGCTGGAATTCGCCGGATTCAACCTCGTGAGAACCAGCGTTTTTCCCGTGCCAGCCAACGGCGACCAAAAGGTCCGCATCATCTACGAACATTTGCTGACAGCGGAAGGCGATCGGGTTGATTACGTCCTGCCCCGCAGTGGCAGCGTGGTTTACGACACTCCCTGGAAAATCAACGTGGACATCAAATCAAAACGCCCGATCACGACCGTCTATTCGCCTTCTCACCAACTGACAACCAGTCCCGTTAACAAAAACAAAGTAACCGCTTCCGTTGCCGAAAATGCAACCAGCACTCCGGGCCCTTTCAACCTGTCGTTTTTGCTTGAACGAGGTGCGGTCTCGGCGTCGATGTTCACTCACCCTGACGCCGACGGCAAAGGGGGTTACTTTCTGTTGTTGGCCGGCATGGGACAGGCCAAACACGATGATTCCAAAAAAATCGAACGTGAAATCACGCTCGTGATCGATCGATCGGGCAGCATGTCCGGCAAAAAGATTGAACAGGCCAAAGAATCGGCCCTGCAGGTTATCGAGGGACTGGCCGTGGGCGAGTCATTCAACATCGTCACCTACAGCGACGAAGTCGAAGTCTTTTCGGAAAACTCCGTCGTCAAATCGAAAGAAACAATCGCCAACGCCCGCACTTTTATCGAAGCCATCGTTGCCCGCGGAGGAACCAATCTGCACGACGCCTTGCAACGATCTTTGCAAAGTAAACCGGGCAAGGACAAGCTTGCGATCGTCATGTTTTTGACCGATGGCTTGCCGACAGTCGGCGAAACCTCCGAAGTCGCCATTCGCAAGGTAGCGGTCGATCAGAACCCGCACGATCGACGTATTTTCTCCTTCGGGCTGGGCTACGACGTCAACACACCATTGCTCGACAAAATCGCTACGTCAACGCGCGGTTTCGCCACGTTCGTGCTACCCAGCGAAGATGTCGAAGCCAAAGTCGCGCGAGTCTTTCGGGGACTTGACGGCCCGACGCTGGCCTCACCTCGACTGAAAGTCGTCAATGCCAAAGGCGAACCAACGCCCAAGCGAGTCAAGAATTTGTTGCCTGACGAGATCCCTGACATGTACGAAGGTGACCAGCTGGTTCTGCTCGGACGTTACAAGGGCAAACAGCCGTTGTTTTTTGAGCTCTCCGGAAATTATCGCGGCAAGGAACAGACTTTCCATTTCAAATTCGATGTCAAGCCAACCATGAATACCAACAACGCGTTCGTCGCACGACTGTGGGCCAGCCGACGGATTGCTCAACTGGTTGATTCGATTCGTGACCTCGGTGCCAACCCCAGTGCCCTGGCCGCCACTCAACTTCCTGGTTCCAATGGAGTGACAAGTACGCTGACATCGACTTCGGCAACGCCTCAACTGGATTCCCAGCTCAAAGAGTTGACGGATGAGATTATTGAACTGTCGAAAGAGTTCGGGATCTTGACCGAATACACTTCGTTCCTCGCCGAAGAGGGAATCGACCTGGGCGACACCCAAGCTATCAATGACAAAGCAATTGACAATTTTAAAAATCGTGCGCTGGAATGCCGTACCGGGATTGGCTCGGTCAACCAGGAATTCAACAACTCGCTCCAACGCGGTCAAACCTGCGCCAACCCGAACAACAGGTATTGGACTGCCGACATGAAGCAGGCAACCGTTACAAACGTTCAGCAATGCAACGTCGGCGCTTTCTACCGCCGCGGCAACCGATGGATTTCCAACCGCCTGATTGACGAAGAAAAAGAAGTCACGCCTGACCGCACAGTCGAGTTTGGCACGCCCGCTTTCAACGATCTCGTTTGGCAATTGGTTGCCGAAAGTCGGAACAGCGAGCTGGCACTGGATGGCGACATCCTGATCACTGTCGGAGATGAGAAAGTTCTCATCAAGGGCGCGACACCGGAAGCGCAACAAGAATCGGAGTCCAAAAAGTAAGCGACTGAGCGGAATGGCGCTAGCTCCGGTTAAATCCGGGGAGGGAGTAACTCAAGCTGGACATCCCAATTATGAAACCGGGCGAATCCTCCCTGGCCGCTACCGCGTCCGACCCTCCCCAGCGAGGGTAACGAGAAAGTCCGCCGCGGCGGAAAGAATTCACAGCTGCCGACAATTTAGCAAATAGAACCAACCATGAATCGCTCGGCAATCTTGACGATCGAAGACGACTCGGCAATTCGCCGCGGCATTGTCGATGCTTTGGAATTCAATGGCTATCAAGTCATGGAAGCGGCCGATGGCACCGACGGCATGCACCAAGCCACGCATGCCAACTACGACTTGCTGCTGCTGGATCTTGCGCTGCCAGGCACGCCAGGACTGGAGATTCTCCGCCAGGTGCGGAAGCTTCGGCCGACCCAACCGGTCATCATCCTCACTGCCAAGGGGGATGAATCAGACCGCGTCCAGGGCCTCAAAGACGGCGCCGACGATTACGTCGTTAAGCCATTCAGCATTAAGGAGCTGATGGCCCGCGTCGAAGCAGTCCTTCGCCGTTCACCGGAACGACCCAACGACATTGGCCAAGTCGCCTTTGCACACGGTACCATCGATTTTGAACGGCGTGAATTGCGATACGGTGACGACATGCGCAGCGAACTGTCCGAGAAAGAAGCTGAATTATTGCGGTATCTCGTCGCCAACAGCGGTCGGGCCATTTCCCGAGATGAGTTGTTGTCAAGCGTCTGGAGGCTGAGCCCCAAAGGGATCACCACACGAACCATCGACATGCATATCGCTCGTCTGCGGGAAAAACTTCGCGACAATAAAGAGAATCCGCAATCCCTGTTCACCGTGCGTGGCAAAGGCTATATGTGGGCCGCCAACGAAAACGGATCCCCCCGATGAGAAAACCCTGGCAAATCTGGCTTGTATTTCTGTTGTGCCTGGCGGCTGTCATTCCAGCCATGGCATGGTTAACGTTCAAAACCATCGAGGTCGATGCGCTGCGAGAAACCGATCGAATCGAAACGGAACTCGCACGCCGGGAAGCTGAACTGCAGGAGCGGATCAGCAGCGCACTGTACCGGATGGATTTCAAGCTACTGCCGCTGGTTGCCCAGGAAGCCGCGCGACCTTACTACCTGTATCAGTCGTTCTACAAAGTTGCCAATCCGACCCTGGAAACGGTCGACGATCCCGCGGGCGACAATCAACAGGCGGCTGGTGGATCACGAAACACAGAAGTTGGGCCTGTCGATGTCCCATCACCACTCCTGTTCGAACCTCCCGAATTCGTCATTTTGCACTTTCAAATCGGGCCTGACAATAAAATCACGTCGCCACAAAGGCCCGTTGGAAAATCTTGCGAACAAGCGATGGTTTGCTGTGGAATCACCCAATCAAATATCGATGACAATTCCGTCAAGCTGACCGCGGCCAGCCAACTGTTTGATTACACTTCGCTGCTTCCCAAATGCCCCGAGATCATGCTGCCGCAAATTGCAATCAGCAACGACCGGCCAACCCAGCCTCCATCGCTGGCGGGCGTGTACAACGTGCCGGCGATCGAAAAGATTCGCAGCCAAATCATGGACAGCCAATCCGACAAAGACGCGCAGCAGCAACAAATGCAAAGTAAATTCGCAGTGCAGCAATCCCGCGGCGAAGACCGGACGAACGAGGAATTCAATCGTCGACGAGATTCGACAAAGAACTTTGCCGGTCAACAATGGGCCGCCGCCAACACCTTTGACAACCAGCTCGCGTTGGGAAATCTGGATGCGCAGACAATTTCCAATTTGAATATCACAGTCGATGCGAAAACAGTTCGGGAAGGTGTGATGCAACCCCTGTGGATCAAGGACAACCTCGTCTTGGCCCGGCGGGTTGATGGAAACGATCAACCCGTCATTCAATGCTGCTGGCTGGACTGGGATGCCATCCAAAGTTCGCTGAAAGCAGAAGTTGCCGACCTGCTCCCAGATGTGAAGTTTCAGCCCGTCAAAGAAGACACCGATCTGAAATTGGGTTCGGCGCTCACCACCATTCCCGTGCAACTGGTGGTCGACAGCCCGAAAGTCCTTTCCACCCTGGCACTTGATTCGCGAAAGTCGGCGACACGTTTGTCCGGGTTGAAACTGTCATTGCTGGTCGCGTGGTGTGGGCTCGGCCTGGCCGCGCTGGCCTCGGCGCTGCTGTTGCACGGTGTCATGAAACTCAGCGAACGCCGCGCGACATTTGTGTCGGCGGTTACCCACGAACTGCGCACGCCTTTGACCACCTTTCGGATGTATGCGGAAATGCTGGCCGAAAAAATGGTGCCCGAGGGCAAACAACAGGATTATGCCAACACGCTGCGCGTTCAGGCGGATCGCCTGTCGCACCTGGTTGAGAACGTTTTGCAGTTCGCCCGCCTGGAGCGCGGTGCGACGCAAGGCAAATCGGAAGTTGTCGTCATCAAAGATGTGTTTGATCGGTTTGCCTCGCGACTGGCAGAGCGAGCAAATGAAGCCGACATGAGCCTTTCGATCGACATGGACGAAGTGGCTGACACCAAACTTGCAACGCAACCGTCAACGATCGAACACATCCTGTTCAATTTGGTCGACAACGCTTGCAAGTATGCCAAGCCGTCAGCGGACAATCGCATCGAAATCACGTTTCACAAACTGGCCAATACGATTCAATTTTGTGTTCGCGACCACGGACCTGGCGTAGCACCGCAATACAAGCGCCGGATGTTCCAGCCGTTTTGCAAGTCGGATCAGGACGCTGCCAATACGGCCCAGGGTGTCGGATTGGGGCTCGCGCTCTGCTGTCGTATGGCCCGCTCGCTGGGCGGCCGGCTGTTTCTCAAAGACTGCGATCACGGTGCCATGTTCGTGCTGGAGCTGCCACTGTGACGACGTTTCCGGGCGCATGAACGTAGGCCGTTAGTCGGTTTGCCAAGGCGGGAGTCGCACCCGGCAGGAGCGACCCACGGTTCGCATGCGAGCGGCGACAGCGAGCCAAGAGTTTCGGCAATCTCGATGCGCTTGAGCAGCTTGTTGAAGCCTCCTTGTTACTCGCCTGTTACTTCGAATCAACTGGTTTTACGGTAAGATTGAATTGAACCCCTACTCATCAACCTGTACCCGACGAGGCCCCCAATGTTTGCCTGGCCAATTCAAATCGCGACAACGATTGCCATAACCTTGGCCTTTACCGTTACCGCCACACACTCCGACGAGCCACTCCGCCCCGCGGAACTCGATTTGAAAACCGAGCGGGTCATCGTTTTCAAAGACGGATATTGCCTGGTCATGAAACAGGGCGTCGCCACGACCAATGCCGATGGGAAGGTGTTTACCGAAGACGTCCCGGATGCCGCGATTCTGGGATCGTTCTGGGCGATCCCCGAAAAGGAGTCAATCAAATCGATGGTTGCCGGCTGGGTTGAAACCGAATCCAGCTCCAGCCGCGAGTTGACGTGTACCAATACCATTGAAATCATCCAAGCCAACCTCGGAAAAAGGTGTTCGTTCTCGATCGACGAAAATCGCGAAACACTCCAGGGCAAATTGATCAAAGTTCTTTCCAACGACGACGCGCAAGACGATGACAGCCCACTCGCGATCCCACACACCCCGGATCCATTTGCACGCAGCGGGCATATTCGCCTCGATCGTCCACAACAGGAGAGCCCATTCGTCGCTGGCACGACCGTCGTATCCCGCAGCCGCATCACGGGCGACTATTTCGTTTTGCAGACCGATGCGGGTGACATGATGATTCCCGCTGCGTCGGTCAGCAAACTGACGATCGAAGGCATGGAAACGACGCACGAGCAAACGGTAAAAAAATTGAACCGTCAAAAACGGTTGACGATGAATTTTGCGAAGCCCAACACCCAGGTCAAAATCAACTTGATGTATTTCCGCCCCGATGTCCGTTGGATTCCAACCTACCGCATTAATTTGACCGACAAGAAGTTTGTATCGAACAAGGCTGAGCAAAAAACGGCGGAAATTTTCATGCAGGGCGAGATTCTCAACGAAGCCGAGGACTTCCACGACGTTCCGTTTCACGTGGTCGTCGGCGTGCCCAATTTCAGGTTCCGCGATATCCCCAGTCCCATGGTGTTGGAAGCCAGTGTGCGAAACCTGCTCGCCCAGGCCGCCCCCGATGTCATGGGCAACAGTAATATCATGACCAATGCGCTGTACACGCAAAGAGCTTCCGAATTTCAAAGCAACCGCGCGGCTGGAAACGACGAACGCGCGACGGTTGAACTTCCGGCCGAACTTACCGGATCGGGTGGCAACGACTTGTACGTCTACGAATTGGGTCCACTCACGTTGAAACAGGGCGAGCGGGCAACCGTGCCGATTCTTCGTACGGAAGTGGCTTACCGCGATATCTATACCTGGGACATTGAAGTCACGCACGCGGAAACTTACGCGGCCTCCTCGTCCGGCGCGCCGTCGCCACTGATCCTGACGGAAAACCGGGTCTGGCGACAAATCGAACTGATCAACGACACCGACATTCCGTGGACCACGGGCGCCGCGATGTTTGTCGACGGATTCCAGCCGCTCGCCCAGGAGCTGTTGACGTATACGTCGCCTGGGGGCATTTGTCGGGTTCCCGTCACCGTTGCGGTTGATCTGAAAGGTCGAGTCGAAGACAGCGAAACCAAACGCGACTTGAACGCCATCAAATGGCAAGGCTATGACTACGCGCGAGTTCAGGGAAAAATTGCCATTGAGCTGGCCAACAATAAGACCGACGCCGTGCCCGTCGAGGTCAAGCTCCGATTCGGCGGAACTGCCAAAGAAGCCTCCAGCGACGGCCAGATCACCCTCGAATCATTCCGCGCGTCAGACTGGCGCGATCAACGCGGTTCGCAAATCAACAACAGCAGTGTCGTCAGGTGGACCGCCAACATTGAGCCCGGCGAGTGTTTCAAACCCACGGTTGGATACGAGTTCTTTCTCAAATATTGAGAAGAATCAACGAACAAGCACTTGATCGTCTGCCGCCACCACGAACCGCCACCAAAGAATCGTGCGAACCGGACCCGATTTTGCGGTGGCAATTGCGATCATCGTTCCGTTACAATTCAGCGGACGCGAATGATCCGATTCGCAGGAACATGGCATTCCAAGATCAGAAAACATGAGGCCCTGATGATACGTCTGGTTGCGTTTGCGATTGCTACCTTTGTTTGGACAACTTTCAGCTTGACACTCTATGGCCAGACGGATTGGCTGAATTGGCGTGGTCCCAATGGCAACGGCATCGCTGCTTCCGGGCAAACGCCGCCCGTAACCTGGGATTCCGAAAGTAATATCATTTGGAAGACGAAAGTTCCCGGTCGCGGACATGCCTCACCGACCGTCGTCGGCGACAAAGTCCTGTTGGCCACTGCGGACAAAGATCAACAGACCCAGTCCGTCGTCTGCTTCGACCGCGCCAGCGGAAAACAACTGTGGCAGACCGTGGTCAACACGGGTGGCTTCCCTGCGACGATCCACGTCAAGAATACGCATGCCTCACAAACACTTGCCTGCGACGGAGAACGCGTGTTTGCTGTGTTCAACCACCACGACGCCGTCACCGTTACCGCGCTTGATCTCGATGGTAATAAGGTGTGGGAACAGAAGATCGGAGAGTACAAACCTCGCTATCCATTCGGCTTTGGACAATCGCCGATCGTCTACGGAAACAACGTGATCGTCACTTCCGACAATCAGGCGGATTCAGCGATCGTCGCCTTTAATGCCAAAACCGGAAAAGAGAGCTGGCGAATCAAGCGTCCGGCCTACACCAGCTATTCCACACCCGTGGTCGTGAACATCGGTGGCAAGAAGCAAATGTTCATCAGTGGCGGTGAAAAAGTTCACAGCTACGATCCGGAAACGGGAAAATTGAATTGGGAAAGTCCTACTCGCTGGGCGGTCTCCTGCGGCACGGTTGTCTGGGACAAGGATCTTGATTTGATCTTCGTCAGCGGCGGTTTTCCCAAGGGCCACACGCTGGCATTAAAAGCCACTACGGGTGAAAAAGTCTGGGACAACATCGTCAGGTGTTACGAGCAGTCCATGCTCTGCGTCGATGGCTGTGTGTATGGATTTGCCGAAGGCGGCATTGCCCATTGCTGGAAAGCCAACGATGGAACGTTGTTGTGGAAAGAGAGGGTGGAAGGTCCCGAGTGTGCGTCGCCCGTTTTTGCAGGAGGACACATCTATCATGTTTGTGAAGGCGGCAAGACGTTTGTCGTCAAACCAAATGCGAACAAACTGGAAGTCGTCGCCGAAAACGTGTTGGGCGATTCGGCCTTTGCCACTCCAACGATTGTCGACAGCCAGATCTTTTATCGCGTCGGCGACAGCAGCGAAGGTGAGCGACAAGAATGGCTGTACTGCCTGGGCCAGAAGAGCTGAAGGGCGACTGACTGTCGGCTGGACGTAGCTTGCCTCTCTGAGTCGAGACTTTGCACCGTCGGGGTCGGGACCTTGCCCAGCGAATGGCAAGTCATCAACCATTCACAATTCACCATCCACAATTAATTATTGAGCAGGGCTATCCCTTCCGCTCCTTCGCTGCTTTTTGTCGATACATCTCACTGAAGTAACTGTCTTCCGCTTCGATGCGCAAAAATCCGGCTCCTTCATCGTTTTCAAAATGATCCGCCCCGATTGGTAGATAAAACCGATGATGTACATCAGCCAGACGATGCCGCAGACCACGATGATTTTTTGCAGGATTTGAAAACTGCTGACTTCGGTCCGCAGCAGCACAACCAACATGGTGACCACCATTATCAGGCTGAGAGCGATAAACCCAACACCGGCAAGGCTGCTCCTGGCAGCCCCGTAATAAAACGTGATCACGGTGTAAAACATGGGAAACAGCCAGACTCCCAGCGCCAGGTAATGCAGCACCATAAACTTGTCGATCGGAGTCAGCCCCAGCCCGATCAAGCCGGTGGCGGACAACATCCCAAACCCGGCCGCCAGTTTCATCGACAGCGAATCACGGGGATCAACCAGGATCAAGGTCAGGAACAGTGGGTACAGTGAAACTCCCAACAGGATCAAGGTGAAGTTGTACCAGTCGCTGAACTTCATCGAACTGCGGCCCAGGTCACTGAGAAAGTTACCTTCCAATGAGTACCCGTCCGGAAAATGAGTCATCGCGACGACCGTCGAACCCAGGAAATGGACGACGCCAATCGTGGCCAAAGCAATCGACAGGCTCAACCAGAATTTGAAAGCCTTTTTGGATGCATGGCTGTAGTTGATTGAAATTGGATCGTGCATTGAATTCATGACTCTGTTCCGCATCACTTCTGCTTTTTGCCCCACCCTCTCAGCTCATAATATTTGTCCTTCGGCTCGCCCGTCCAACCGTGGATGCCGTGTTTGGGCAACCAGATGGTATGAATGTACATAACAACGATTGATAGTAAACCGAAAAACGACCAGGCGACTAACCGTCCAAACCATGTCCACAAAACGACCAGAATGGCAGTGGCAACAAAAAGTTTAATAACCCGTCGCCATTTTGGAACACCCTCTTCAAAATGTCCCAATAAAATGTTGCCGATTCCAAACAAGGCACAGAGCAAAGCAATGTCGAACCAGATATTGTTTTCGATGCTGAACATGGTCCATCCTTCATCGAGTGAGAGCCAACCTGCTGCAGCCACCGCCAAGGTAAGCGTGTTCGTTCGTCGGGCTCGCTTTGTCTGATTTCAATTATTGTCGTGTTTCGCGATCAACGACTGGTGACCAACATGATACCTGAGACTCACACCAATTCCGAAGGCTTTGTTTGTAACCTCGGATTTCAACACGTCATTCTGTCATTCATGATTTTGTCATTCGATCCCGGCAAAAAAACTACGTTCGTGTTTTTTCGTTGCCCAAACCGGCGGTTAGCGCCTTGCGGCTGACGGTGTATGGCGGTGTTCGGACCCGCGGCTACCCTTGCGGCTCACGGGTTCGGTCGCTCGACTCGGAGAGTCAAGCTACGGCCATTCCCTCGCATTCCGTGTGGCGGTGCTCGGACCCGCGGTGCGTCACTGGTTCGGTCGCTCGACTCGGAGAGTCAAGCTACGGCCATTCGCATTCCGCATTCCGCATTCCGACTTGGGTTGTTACGATTTCAGGCATGATTCACGAGACCACATTCAAGATTCGCACGTTTCACACCGATGCGTTCGGACACGTCAATAACAGCAAATATCTTGAGCTGTTGGAAGAGGCCCGTTGGCAATTTGCCGAACAGATCGGGCTGATCCCCTTGCTGACCGAAAACAATCTGGGCTTCATCATCATTGACCTGAGCGTGCGGTTTCGGGTTCCGATTTGCGAGGGCGACACGATCCAGGTTTCTACGAGCCTGATTACGCTGGGCTCAGCCAGCGGAGATGTCAAGCAACTGGTTCACAAACAGGGAGACAAGCAGATCGCCTTGAAGTCCATGTACCACTTTATTCTAATCAATCGAATTACGGGCCGCTCGGTCCCCATCGAGTCCGAAATCCGTGAGTTGCTGCTAAATATCATTGAGCCGAACTAGCCCGACCTGTGCCGTCAAATTGGTGCGGAGCCGACCGACCACTTCGAATGCTTTTTTTGCTTATGGGTTTAAGTACACTGGAATGATCGGCTTGTTTGTTCTTGCTCATGATCCGCGCATACCACCATGAATCCCCGAATCTTCCTGTCGTTGCTGGCGTTGCTGGCAGTTTCCAATTTCGCAGCTCGTTCGACACAGGCTCAAATTGGCGTCGACGACGTCATCGTCAGCGAGTTTTTTGATGATATTCTGCGCGTCAATAATGGTTCGGTTACCGACTTGTTCGATATTTCCCAGCCTGACAATATTTCCAGCATCGCGATCGCCAATTCGACAACGGCTTACGTCGTCAATTTTTTGGAAATCTGGAAAATTGATACGGCAGCCAATACGGTGACCTTGCTGACGGAAGTAGAGGGAAATTCGCCTTCTGAAATCACGATGGACCTAAATGGCGATCTGCTATTCGTCAGCGCCAGCCATGGAGTCAATCGCATCGACATCGAAACGGGTCAAATTTCTCTGGTCTACGATGACATATTTTTTGACGCCGATGACATCGCCGTTTCGGCCGAGGGCTATATCTACGTCACGGAATTCTTTGACGGATTGGGTAGAATCGGCCCGGGTGGTTGGCAAAAACTTGGCGATTGGAACACGAATTTTTTCAGCCACATCGACGTTGGCCCCGACGGTTACCTGTACTGCGCGACCACGTTCGAAAACGGTGACGTGTATCGAATTAATCCCTACACGGGTATCGGGTCGAAGATCGCAGACGACGCTTATGTTTTCATCGACGATTTGCAAGTCGCCTCCGATGGAACGATTTACATCGCCGGTAACCGCGATACGGACGACGATGGAGTTGTAGAAAATGTCGTATTCACCATTGATCCGTTAACAGGTGAATTAACGGTCGTGGTTGACGAGAACATGGTCGGTGACCCGACCCCCCCCTTCTTTAACCCGATGGATATCGAAATTTTTGATGATGTGTTTTACGAGTCGGCTCCAGCAGAACTTGCCCCGACGACTTTGATGGTCAACCGGGGCGTTTTATCAGCTGGCACGCTTGAGGATTTGTCAGAGAGTGACAACGTGGATTTGGTGATTCAGCGCAGCTCGTCGGATATTCAAGCGCGAACCGAACTGGACTTGCTGGCGACCAGCATATCGGCGAATCCGGAAATTTTTGAGTTCACGTTCGAGGCGTCCGTTTTCGCCCGGTCTGACGTGACGCAGACGATTTACCTGTTCAATTATATTGATGGTCAGTTTGAGGAGATCGACTCCCGGCTGGCGCAGCGGTTCACGGACCAAACGGTCGTCGTTGCTCCGCTGGGCAATCTGTCGCGGTTTGTGGAACCGGGAACCTTACGTGTCGAAGCCCGCATTCGGTTCCAATCGACCAATCCACGACAACAGTTTTCTTCCAATATTGATCAGGCATTTTGGTCAATCCGGTAGTCGGACAGCGTTACGTTTGTGGTTACCTGTCGTCGCGCCTTGACTTCGCCGTGCTTTTAGGGCTTTGAATAATTCGGGCTCTCAGTGAAAATAGATGCAGCCTTGAAACACCAATCCTACGGATCCCCACGAGCAATCATGAACCCAGTCGAAGCGGTAAAAACGTCGCGCAGCGAAGAACTATTTGAACGCGCAAAAGAAGTGCTGCCCGGAGGCGTTAGTCGATACACCATTTACCGGAGCCCCTATCCGTTTTACGTCAGCCATGGCGAAGGTTGTCGCGTCACCGACCTCGACGGCAACGTGCGAATTGATTTTGCCAACAATATGGCTTCCCTGATACACGGTCATGCGCATCCAAAAATCGTGGCAGCTGTATCAGAACAGCTGGCCAAAGGCACGGCATTCACGCTGGCGACCGAGGCCGAGGTTTTGCACGCGGAATTGATGTGCAGTCGCGTTGCCAGTTTTGACAAGATCTGTTTTATGAACTCGGGTACCGAAGCGGTGATGGCTGCCATCAAGGCCGCCCGCAGCTACACGGGCCGTCCGAAAATTGCCAAAGTCGAAGGCTCCTATCACGGCACGTATGACTATGCCGAAGTCAGCCAGAAATCATCGCCCGAGAATTGGGGCCGAGTGGAAAGCCCCGTCAGCACGCCCGTCTCAAAAGGGACTCCGCAGGGAGCACTTGGATGACGTTATCGTCATTCCGCTGAACAACGTGGAGCTCGCCCTGGCGCGGCTGAACCAACACGCTGACCAGATCGCTTGCGTGCTGTTGGACCCACTGCCGCATCGAGTTGGCTTGATTCCTGCGTCCAACCAATTCGTCAGCGCCATTCGCAAATGGACGCGTGACAACGACGCCCTGTTTGTCCTCGACGAAGTGATCACGTTCCGGATGGGGTACGGTGGAGCAGCCGACTGGTTCGACGAAGAATTCGACTTGACTGCGATGGGCAAAATTATCGGCGGCGGTTTTCCAGTCGGCGGCCTGGCAGGGTCTGGCGAGGTCATGTCGGTCCTGGATCCCGGTCAAAAGAAAGTTCCGTTTCCGTTTTCGGGGACGTTTTCGGCCAATCCCATCACGATGACGGCCGGCCGAGTCGCCATGGAGTTGTATGATCAGGCAGCCGTTGACCGCTTGAACAGACTTGGCGAGTATGCGCGAACCCGTTTGAACGAGGTTATTCGCTCTCTGGGAGTCGAGGCCAGCGTCACCGGCGCGGGATCAATGTTTCGTGTTCACTTGAAGCCTGCGGCGCCAACCGATTACCGCTCGGCTTACACGGATGAATCCGAAACTACACGGATTAAGCTCCTGGTCGATTACATGTTCAACCACGGTTTTATTCTGTTTAACACATGTTCGGCGGCCCTCTCGACGCCGATGACCGAAACCGAAGTCGAAGCGATGGCCACGACGATGGGTGAGGGTCTGGCAGAGGTTGCAGAACGCGGTTAGCCGGCATTTTCACACGAACTGTCGACAGTACAGCCGCGCCAGCTAGTGAGTCTCCTCGCAAATACGGGCTCACTGGCTTGCGCTGCGTACTTGTTTGTATTGTTAATAGAATCCCGGCTTGGCTTCTTCCTTCGATTTGGGAAACAGTCCCGCTTCATCATAGATCACGCGGTCTTCGTAATCGTTGAACCAGATGGCTTCCGGATTGCGACCGACAATCGCCACCTTGCCACGGTTAGCCGCGTCTTTGACGCCGCGCATGTGTTTGAAGATCACGACGCCATTTTCGCCGTGCGGCACGCCCTGCAACGCTTCATTCGTAACCGCGCAAACTTCCGTCTTGCCGATGTAGTGGGTAATCGACAGCCTGGCATGCGCTTCCACGCCGGATAATCCCTGTTGCGACTCGTTGAGAATTTGCCAGACGCGCTCGATCGGCACGTTAAACGCGCGGTGGCCCACGATATCGCGACCGCAGAAAAAGTAATGGTTTTCGACCCGGTTTCGCCGCAGTTCGCGTTGCATGATGCGCAGCGCGTCGGGATCGTCATTGATGCCCCGAATAATGGGCGCCTGATTGTCGATCGTCAAAAATTGTCGACGGCCCAGCTCCTGGACGCTCCGGTAAGTGTTATCCAACCACTCAAGTCCCCCCTGGGGATGCTCGATGTAGTTTCCGTCAACGTCTTTTTTCAGGAACTCATCGGGATGGTTGAAATGAATCATGATGCGGACCTGCGTCCGCGGATAAAGTTCGTGAAACCGGTCCAGCATCCTGAAAAACGGTTCATCAAAACGATCGGGATAAAATGCCAGCTCCTTGGTGCCAATCCGAATCGACTCGATTCCTGCTTCCGCAAGCGCCGCCAGCCAATGGGCAATTTTTTTGTTAGGCAACACCAGAGGATCGCCGCCCGACATCAGGATCTCGCGCAGACGTTCCCGGTTTGTCTCGGGATGACGACCGCCGTTGGCATCGACGATGCGATTGTGTTCCTGGACATAGGCACAGATATCTTCTACCTGACCCAGGCCCTTCGGTGCCATCATCCCGTCTGGCCGCACGACTTCCTTGCGGGCAATCAGTTCTTCGCGATAACAGAATCGGCAGTGAGCAGAACAAGTCGACGCCACATAGACCAACCCCAATTCGTATTTGTGAATCAGTCCCTCGACCGGGCTGTAATCCATTTGTTTGCCGGGGTCCTGGGAACCCGTCAAATCAAAAGTTTCTTGCGGCGAGGCCTGGATCAACTGCCGCATGGGTGCGCTGTTGCGAGCCTGCTCAAAGTAGTGACGAGTGATCTTGACGGGCATGCGCGATTCGATGTCGCGATCGGTCCCTTTCAGCGCGATCAGAGCCTGCAGTTGTTCGTCGGTGTAAAAACCCTGCATGTCCTCGGGGACAGTTTTATCGATAAACTTTTGAATGCCGGACGTGATCTGCCGATCGTATTTGGCATTTTCAACGGAATCGACAAACGCCTGACCTTGAGGCGAGAGGGTGGTTGTTGGGCAATTGACATGTGCGGGGCGAAGGTCCTGCTGGTAGAAACGGGAATTAAACTCATTTCATATTAGCAGAATATCGGAACAACTCGATTGCCAGCTGAGCAATTTCCCGGGTAATTTGACGGGGCAGCGGCAAGACCCAGTACCCAGTACCCAGTACCCAACCTACGCGTTATCGAGTTCGGCGTTCCAGTAGGCGTCACTGATGAACTTGGACCAGCTTTCGAAGCGAATCGAATGTTGAGAATACAGCGGGTTCCATTGGGGACGGACCGGTGCCTTCTTTCAGCTTCATCGCCGCTTGCTGGGGAGTCCGGTCAGCCTTTTTGTGGTTACACGGCAAGCAAGCCAATACGCAGTTTTCCCAGCTCGACTGGCCACCTTGGGCACGAGGCACAACATGGTCGATCGTCAACGCGTCAGCCACGGGTTGCCGGCCGCAGTATTGGCAGGTGAATCGGTCGCGGCGAAATATATTTCGACGGCTAAAGGTCACTGCTGACGAAGGTACCCGGTCAAACTGCGTCAACGCGACGACTTCCGGTGCACGAATTCGTTGAGACACGGCCTGAATGAACGGTTGACCATTGGTCGGCGTCAGTCGCGACCAGTCTTGCCAGTCATACAGCTGGTAGTCTGCCGGATCGACCACACGAACGGTTTCACTCCACAGCATCGACAGCGCTCGGGCAACGGTCGCCACATTGACGGGTTGCCAGTTTCGGTTGAGGACCAACGTGGGTCGCTGAAGGATTTTTGCAATCAAGGGAGTCTCCGGCCAAATTGCGGCAGCAGGGTATCTGGCAGCAAGCGGAACCTCGAACCTGACAGATTCGCCAGCCATACCATTACCCGACGGTTACCATTTTGTTTCGACAGTCGGATTAATGCAACGTCCTTCACATCACGAAGTAGCGGGCCTAAGTGCATTGGGAGGAACCGTTGGCCGTAAAGTTCCACACCATTATCGCTGGAATAGGCGACAGAAAAAATTGGACACTTTCGTTGAAAACTTGGACTATGGACCGCGAATTCGCAACCAAGAACGCAATTCAAGCCGAGACTTGCAGTACCCAGTACCCAGTACCCAGCACCGGTTACTCGTTGCTCAACCTCCAACCTCCGGCCTCCAACCTCCAACCTCCGAATTCGCAAGTGGTTCGGGAGGTGCTCGAACCCTCGTCTCCTGGGCTTCAACCAAGCGCTCTACCGTCTGAGCTACCGAACCGTTTGCAGCTGGCAATCGAATCTACTGCTTACGAAATTTGAAATCGGAAGCTGACCGGGTGGGCATCATTTATTGTCAAAGCCGAATCTGAATTGGACGATGGTTTGGACGATGGTTTGCTATCGCGTGAGACGATCAGGGGATAAGACGAGCAACCGCCAATTTGGTTCGCCGCAAGTAATCACATTCTAATTTTTTGTCAACAATTTCGAATTTTCAGTCGCGAATTAGGCCATGAGCAGGCGCATCTGAGTTCTGTCGAATTAAAATATGGGGTCGGGTGGGTGATCATGGCCTTGCCCGACCGAACACAGGTTCCAAAGGCACTTTTACCAATGGGACAACCCTTTTTTCAGCATGCGTTGGTTCGGCCAAACGATGGCAAATTCACTTGACTTCCTTGACCCGTCGACGTTAAGTCTCTCGACAGTTGAAAACAACCAATAATTCGTTACGATTTTATACTTAATCGCAGCTCGCCCTTAATTCATAGTCTTACCGAATGAACAGTTTTCTCAAGATTGCAATTGGATTGGGCGTTGTTGTGGTGACTGCTGCAGCGGCCCTCTACATACTCGGCAGTGAACGCGGCCGTCACTCGACCAGTTTGGTGATCGACGCGCCGCCAGCCACCGTGTTTGCGTATCTGACCGATCCCGAACGACTCAAGCAATGGGTTACCGGACTGGTTGAAATGGAACCCCTGGGAGACTTGACCGGCGAAATCGGCGCGAGGTCGCTGGTCACCAGCAATTCCAATGGACGAACGGTCGAAGCGGAGGAGGAGATCATTCGCTTCCAGCAGGACGTGTTGTACTCCGTGCAGTCTACTAACGAATTTCAGGTGCAGACATCGCGGTTTGAGCTTGAGCCCAAGGACAATCAAACCAAGCTGACGTATCGCGTCGTGGTGGCCAATCGGGGATTCGGCAAGTTTCTGGGCGTGTTCGACCAAACACCTATCCAGGAACAGATTGAAACAGATGCCCGACGACTGAAAGAACTGATCGAAAGCCAATCGCTTCCACCGACCATTGATGACGCGGAATTTTCGGGATCCATTTCTACGGAAACGACAACACCGGCGACAAACTCCAGTCCCGATGACCAACAGTAAGACTGAGATTCTCGGTGGTGAGACTGCTAATTTGAAAGCGGAGTTCGAGGATGGCGGCGACCAGGATCGACGGAAAAGCGATTGCCAAGGAAGTCCAGGCTGAAATCAAACAACGCGTTGCCCAATTCGTCGGACAATCCAATCCCGCCCCGATGCTGGCCGCGGTGCTGGTCGGCGACGATCCCGCGAGCCACGTCTACGTTCGCAACAAGGAACGGTCCTGCAAACGGGTTGGAATTGGCAGCCAGCTGCACCGCTTGTCGATGGACTCGACCACGGCCGATGTGCTGGCGCGAGTCAGTCAGCTCAACACGGATCCTGAGGTCAACGGGATCCTGGTCCAGCTCCCGTTGCCGGCTGGGGTCGACACGCAGCGTATCCTCGACACGGTGGATCCTGATAAAGACGTCGATGCATTTCATCCCACGAACGTCGGTTTGATCTCACAAGGTCGACCACGCTACCTGCCGTGCACTCCGCACGGAATTATCCAGATGTTGTTTCGCAGCGGGGTTCACACGGCAGGCAAAAATGTCTGCGTGATTGGCCGTAGTGACATCGTTGGCAAACCGATGGCGATGATGTTGGCCCAAAAAGACAGCGGGCTGGGTCCCGAGATGGCAAACGCAACCGTCACGCTTTGCCATAGCCGGACCAGGAATCTGGAGGAGATCGCGGTTCGAGCTGACATCCTGATCGCGGCAATCGGACGACCCAATTTTGTGACCGCCAACATGATTAAGCCCGGAGCGGTGGTGATCGATGTCGGAATCAATCGCACCGACGAAGGACTGGTCGGCGATGTCGATTTTGAGGCGGCCAGCCAAATCGCGTCCCAGATAACCCCCGTGCCCGGAGGAGTTGGACCGCTGACCGTCACGATGCTTTTGGAAAACACATTGGCGGCAGCCAGCTACCAGGCGGCAAACAAATCGCAACCAAAATTAATTCTTGACGCAGCACCAGAGCGGCGACCAATCAAGTGTCGCAATTTGCACGGGGAAATTCGGCCCGCTCATCGCCAGTGTCCCGGTTGGAATCCCATGCCATTGATTTGCATCTGCAACGGGATTCGGATTGGTGTATTCTTTAGTCATCAGGAACCCCAGGAACAGAAGATGCCCGCAAGAAACCATTGGCTACGAATATTGATGGTCCCCTTGTTGGCCCTTCTCCATTCTGTGCGTCGCCGGTTGCAACGGCTGCCGCGACGACTCGCAGACAGTTGCCGAAAAGAAAAAAGAGCTGGAAGAACAAAAAAAGCAAGAGAAGAAAAAGCCCGACTTTGAAAACCGCACGCCCGTGTTATTGCCGGCTGTGTTTCCCAGTATCGAAAAAGAACAACCGGACGATGCGACCGAAGAAGAAAAAAAGGTTGACGCGGCAACGAAAGAGTTGCTGGCGATGGAAGCGCTAAAACTCAATCGAACGAAGCTGGGGCATTGGGCAACCGCCTATTTTCAACTGGTCGCCAACAACTTTAACAGCCAGGGCGAGCTGTCGGTGCTCAGTGTGGATTCGATGGGTCAACCGGTTCCCGTTCAAAACACGGATTACTTCATCAATACGACTCGGCCCGTCTCGCTTGCCAAGGGTGAATGGAAGAGCCTGGAGTGCTCGGTCTACCTGCCTCGCCGCGACATGGATGCCGGAGTCAGGACCGTCAACGTCGACTACTTGTTTAATAACTCGACCACGGGATTGAACCTGATCCCTCACCGTCAGCCAACAAACTTGATGTTGCCTTTTCAATATCACATCGTTGTCCTGAGCAATCGTTCGGATTCCTACAAGTACCTGAATTATCTCGACAGCGTTTCGATTCCGGATGTCGTCAGCGCCGATGGTAGTGTCTTTCCTCCGTTTTACTACGTCATCCCTACCCGCCGCGACTATCCCGTGCCGCTGGCCAGGCAGGCCCTGAACTGGACGACGATCGCCTACGTGTTGTGGGATGATTTTGCGCCCGACCAACTCGATGCCGAGCAGCAGACGGCGATGCTGGATTGGCTTCACCAGGGTGGCCAACTGATCGTCAGCGGTCCGGATTGTCTGGACAAACTTCAAAACAGTTTCCTGTCTGAATACCTGCCCGCCAGTTTCGATTCGACGTTTAATTTGACCAACGAGGACTTTGCACAGATCAACGAATACTGGAGCGTGCCCGCCAGAAATCCCTTCTGAAAAACGAACGGTTCAAATTTCTGAAACGGCTCCTTTAGTGGGAGTCAAATTCAAGCCAGCCGTGCACGCCCAGTTTGTCGACAACACCGGCGACATGGCAATTGAGAAGCGCGTTGGCCGCGGGCGTATCGTGGTGACGGCGTTTTCGCTTGATGACCAGGCCATTCGCAAGTGGGAAAGCTTCAACAGCTTTTTCAATGGCTGCCTGTTTCGGCGACCGGCGCGAAGGTTTGGCAACACCGTGGACACCTCCGTTTCATTTGCCTGGGAAGACGACCAGACGAGCGTGTTTGATCCCCTGGTTGGCAGCAAACTTCGTTATCTGAGTCGGGATCTTTCGGCGAACCCAAGCGGCACGCCCGAATACTCATTCCCTGGAGTCACGCGCGGCGATCGACGTCCTCCACGCCCGAACCAGGGGGGATACCCTTCGGAGGTCAGGTCTATGACCCGACACCCGAAGAGTCTGTGAGACTCGCCGGTAAGAGAACTCCGTTCGTCCGAGACCGCGATAATGTCTGGCAGTACGGGGGCTACAAGGATGAACCGCACTCGGGAACCTGCGGCTGGAATGACGCAAGTGCCATCTCTGTTGCTGCGCGGGAGACTTTAAAACAGTCGGCAGGGATTTTGCCTCCTTCTTCCGATCTCGTGTTGAAGATGTTGGCCGCCTACCTGTTTGTGCTCGTGCCGCTGAATTGGCTTGTGTTTCGGGCGATGGGCAAAGTCGAATGGGCCTGGATCGCGGCCCCCATAATCGCGGTCGCCGGCGCCTTTACCGTCGTCAAGCTCGCTTCGCTGGACATCGGTTTCGTGCGTTCCAACACGCAACTTGGGCTACTGGAAGTTTTTGAAGGTTACGAGCGGGGACACGTCGCTGAATACTCGGCATTGTACACGTCGCTTTCCACGACTTACGAATTGCAGCTTGATAATGATTCTGCTCAATCACTTCCTTTTGCCACCAGCCTGGCGCCACGCTTCAAGCCCAACGAAACACTCAGCCAAGTCACACTCAATCGGTCTCGCGAAAACAAGATCGAAGGATTTCAAGTTCAGTCAAATATGACCGGAATGTTACACACCGAATATACGCTGGACCTGGGAGGTCGCCTTGAGCTGAATCAAAATGAAACCGGTGATTATTCGGTCACCAATTTGACAAATGTGAATATTGGTGACGCGGGCGTGATCTATCGCGACAACGGGGGAAATTATTCGGTTTGCATGATCGGGGACTTGCCCAGCGGCGATTCAACGGACTCGCTCAAATTCACTTTGTGCGACAGCGAGAAGATCGAATCCTCCTGGCTGGACAAGCCGTTGTTCGTGAGCGATTTTCGTCGCTCGCAGCGGCTGTGGGATCAATATGTCGGAAGCCAGTCCAACGCGACGTCACTTGATCAAATCCAACAGATTCCCGAAGTGCAAGCAGTTTGGCCCGAATTCATACGCGCGATGTTGGCGGAATATCCCGGCGAAACGCTGGAAGAAGTGTGGAATAAGGTTAATTTTGAGACGTTTCAAAAAATCATGGGCAGACTGGCCAGCAAGTCTGGGATCAACGTGGGCCGCTTGTTCGATGTGGTGATGCAGAAAATGGAACTTGAAAAAGGTGAAATGCGTTTAATTGGCCAATCGAACCAGCGAATCGGGTCCAACCAATTTCAGCCCGTGTCGACCCAGGTCGATCGGCAGACATTGATTGTGGTTCACTTGAAGAAGGGTAAACTGCCACCAGCCAAACGGGACGTCAATTCGATCGCGGATTTTTCGACCGTGGGCCAATCCAACCTGGATTGGTTGAACGACAACGAGATGAGACGATGAAGACAACGAATAGGAACTCAGATCCAGATGATCGAACTTAACGGTTTTGGAAAAGACTACGGTGATTTTACGGCGGTGGAGTGCCTGGACCTGAAAATCGAAGAAGGCGAAATGTTCGGCTTCATCGGTCCCAATGGCGCCGGAAAGAGCACCAGCATCCGCTTCCTCGCGACCTTGTTGCGAGCGACGCGCGGAGACGGCACCGTCAATGGCTATAGCGTTTCGGCAGATCCGATGAACGTGCGGCGAAGTGTCGGATACATGCCTGATTCATTTGGCGTTTACGACGGCATGAAAGTTTGGGAGTTTCTCGACTTTTTCTCGGTCGCTTACAACATCGGACGAACCGAACGAAAACAGGTGATTCGCGATGTGTTGGAGTTGCTGGATTTGACTTACAAACGGGACGATTTCGTCAACAGTCTCTCCCGGGGTATGAAACAGCGATTGTGCCTGGCCAAAACGCTGGTGCACGACCCGCCCGTGTTGATCCTGGACGAACCGGCCAGCGGGCTTGACCCGCGCGCCGGGTCGAAGTCAAAGCGCTGTTGAAAGAGCTCAGGCGAATGGGCAAAACGATTCTGATTTCCAGCCATATTCTCACCGAATTGGCTGACTGCTGCACTTCGATCGGCATCATTGAACGCGGCCAACTGCTGATGCACGGTCCGATCGGTGAGGTCTATCAGAAAATTCGTGGCAACCAGGTAGTTGTCGCCCGCATCGACGCTAACCTGGACAAGGGACTGTCAATCATTCGCAGCAATCCGGACGTGCGTGACGTCCAAGTCGATGGCAACCGACTGACGATCGAGTTTTCGACGCCCGATCATGATTCGGCCGAGTTACTGCAGCAACTCGTGACCAACGATGTCAGGGTGCGCAGTTTCGCTGAAAAAGAGCCAACACTCGAAGATGTTTTCATGATGGTTACGAAGGGTTTGGTGTCGTAACCGTCAGCGGGTTCAATTCAGGAGAATCGATCCGGGGCCAAACGATTGGTCGTTTCCGTCTTCCCACTGCCGGCGCACTTCACGTAACCCGTAGCAACACAGATCAAACCGCTCGCTGAGCCGCTCCAG
This sequence comes from uncultured Planctomycetaceae bacterium, assembly GCA_963697295.1. Taxonomy (GTDB): domain Bacteria; phylum Planctomycetota; class Planctomycetia; order Pirellulales; family Pirellulaceae; genus Mariniblastus. The sequence continues at coordinate 58,393 of CAVONL010000003.1, forward strand.
CACGCTGGCCGGGGCCGCATCTTCCGTGAACGCTTCGATGGAGCTGGCGATGAGATAAGAGCGCTTGCCGTGAATGCGGTATTCGTCGAATTGCCCCGCATGTTTTTCACTCTGCAGCGCCTCGGGATAAACGCCGGCCCAGAACAGGGTGAAATCCCCGATGTGCTGATGAATTTCGCGTTGCGCGTCACCCAGCCGTTCAGAAGCCTCGTTCACCATTTCGGGAACGCTCAGCAAAGGTCGCCCGGTCACGCTTCGCATTCGGTGAACGACATCACTGCGAATAAACCGAATCAGCAGCTGACTGACGTAGTCAACCAGCGGCGGGTCAACGATTCCCAAATGGGCGTGAAATGTATTTTCAGCCAATCCGGCGAAATAACGATGAACAGCTGATTTTTCCGGTCCGGTTGTCACTGGCAAAACCTCCGATCGCAGGATCATGCGAACTCAAAAGCCTAGTTCAACTTTAGTTCGAATTCCGGAAAATCGTCAAGTGAATTTTTTGCCTGATGGCGAACTTCCCGGCATGAATTCTGCGCGTTTTTTCATTGACAACCAGAAATTCGGCCACTTTTGCCGCCGAAAGAAGCGGTTCAGCCAACCGCTTCGATCATTTTCGAGGCAAACTCCGAAATTTCCTGCAATGTCGTTTCGCGCGACACGTCGTCCGTTACATCCGCCATGCGGCGGACTATCGCCGAACCGACAATCATTCCATCGGCTACCGGTTTGAGCAGTTTGGCGTGTTCCGGTTTGCTGATTCCAAACCCGACGCAGATCGGCAGATCCGTCCGGGATCGTAATGATTTGAGGTTGGCCGCCAGGTCGGCCGGCAATTCGGTTCGCTCGCCCGTGATGCCCGTGATGGAAACGAAATAGATAAAACCGGTTGATACGGCCACGATTTGAGCCGCCCGCTGGTCGGTGGTGGTCGGGGTGACCAACAGGATCAAGCTAAAATCCACCTGTTCGCACAGCTTCGCGAATTCTTCGGCTTCTTCGACGGTCAAGTCTGGCACGATGGCGCCCGCGAACCCTGCGGCCACGGCACGCTGCAAAAACTCGGCCAGCCCCAGCCGATAAATAATCGCGTAACTCACCATGCACACGATCGGCGTATCAAGCTCCGGACGGACGCGGCTGACCATCTCAAAAATTGCGTCGAGTGTCGTGCCCGCCTTGAGCGCACGGGTATAGGACGCTTGAATTGTCGGGCCGTCCGCGATGGGATCGCTGTAGGGGATTCCCAGTTCAATCAAGTGACACCCGGCGTTGTTGAGCATGCGAAGACAGTCAGCGGTAAATTCCAGATCGGGATCGCCGGCGGTAATGAACGGCATAAACGCCTTTTGACCCTCGCGTCTCAATCTGGAAAACAGGTCATCGATGGCACTCATGGCTGGCCGTGCTCCTGCTTTAGTCGCTGAATTTCCGCGGCATCCTTGTCGCCGCGGCCCGACAGACAGACCATCACGATTTCGTCGGCCGACCGGGCACTGGCAATTTCCATCGCCGCAAAAACGGCGTGCGACGTTTCCAGCGCCGGCAAGATTCCTTCGTGCGTTGCAATCGCATCGAACGCTTGCAGCGCCTGGGCGTCGGTAGCGCTGTGATAGCTGACTCTTCCTGTCGACTTCCAATGACTGTGCTCAGGACCGACTCCCGGGTAATCGAGTCCGGCCGAGGCGGAATGCACGTCCAGGGTTTGTCCGTCTTTGTCCTGCAGCACATAACTGAAACTTCCGTGCAGCACGCCGGGTTGACCATAGGTCAATGGTGACGCGTGATTGCCCGGCGAACTGTCACGACCTCCCGCTTCCACGCCTACCAGGGGCACATCGGTTTCCGCCACAAACGGGTAAAACATGCCGGCCGCATTGCTACCGCCACCCACGCAGGCCACGACAACATCCGGCAGGCGTCCGAAACGTGCTTTCGATTGGGCGATGGTCTCCCGGCCGATCACCGCCTGGAAATCGCGGACGATTTTGGGAAACGGATGGGGACCCACCACGCTTCCGAGAATGTAGTGAGTGTCGCCTACACTCGACATCCAGTCCCGCATCGCTTCGTTGACCGCGTCACGAAGCGTGCGTGAACCCGGTTGTCACGGGGTGAATTTCAGCTCCCAGCAATTTCATACTTTGCACATTGGGCTGCTGCCGGCGGACGTCTTCTTCGCCCATGTAAACGACGCAGGGAATTCCAAAGTGGGCACAGGCGGTGGCCGTAGCCACACCGTGTTGTCCGGCGCCGGTTTCCGCGATGACACGCGACTTTCCCATTCGCAACGTCAACAGCGCCTGTCCGATCGTGTTATTGATTTTGTGGGCACCGGTATGGTTCAAGTCCTCCCGTTTGAACCAGATTTGAGCCCCACCGCAACGTTCGGTCAGGCGGCGGGCAAAGTAGAGCGGGGAAGGGCGGCCGACAAAGTCTCTCAGCAGTAAATCAAGTTCGCTTTGAAATCGCGGATCCGCCTGAGCCTTGCGGTACTCGCTGTCCAGTTGTTCCAGGGCGGCAACCAATGTCTCGGGCACAAATCGGCCCCCGAAGCGACCAAATCTGCCATGTGCATCAGGCAGTTGTGCATCGGGGCTGGGTTTTGAAAGAAATGAACTGGGCATCGATGAAACTTCGAAAAATGCGCGAGCAAATAATAGACCGCAATCCGACTGACAAGTAAACGCTGAATGTCTAAGATAACAGCCAAGGGGTCGATTACAGGGGTCGGGAGTCTTTTTGACGAACTTGGATATAAGCTCCATACCAGCTATCCAAAAAGACTCCCGCCCCCTCAGTTGCACCCGTCCAATTTTGCATTTTTCAGTTCTCAGTTTAACTTTTTCAATTCCTGCATTTCGATTTGCCGGCAAACTCCCGGGCGATCTACCGACGAACCAACCCCGATGCCTGAACTCCCCGAAGTCGAAACGATGCGACGCGGAATTTTGCCGGTCGTGGGCGCGACAATCTTGGCAGCAAATCGCACTCCCTGCATCAAACGACCGATTGCCGTCAAACCGAGAATTGACCGCCTGAACAAGCGGGTCGCCGGGCATAAAATCACAGCGATCGAGCGGTTGGGAAAGCGCGTCGTCGTCAGGATCGACAACGACGATCGACTCATTTTCGAACCTCGCATGACAGGGCTCGTATTAATCGAAAACCCGCCCACGAAAGAACATCTTCGTTTTCGGGTTGAACTCCAAGGTTGTTCAATCAAACAGCTGTTGTTCTGGGACCGACGTGGATTGGGCAACGTCAGCCTGCTTTCACCGGCTGAGTACCTGGCGAAACTCGACGGTGGCACGTTAGGTCCCGACGCGCTCGACGTTTCGCTTGCGAAGTTTTGCGAGCGATTCAAACATTCGCGTCGCGAAATCAAAGTCGCTTTGCTGGACCAATCTGCTATCGCCGGCATCGGAAATCTTTACGCCTCGGAGATTCTGCATCAAGCCAAAATCGATCCGCGGGCCCGCTGCCACCGGTTGAATCAGACCCAATGGACGCGGATCTTCGACTGCATGATCCATGTACTGGAGGTTGCCATCGAGTACGAAGGTTCCACATTATCTGACGGGACTTATCGGAACGCCCTTAACCAGTCGGGTGGCTATCAAAACGAACACCTGGTTTATGATCGCGCCGGCGAAGTCTGTGCCACCTGCAACATGACACCCATCAAGCGGATCGTGCAGGCCCAACGCGCGACATTTTTTTGCCCGAGTTGTCAGAAGAAGACGTTGAAGCGAATACAAGTGGTCCGGAACCTGAAACCCGAAGACATCACGGGATGCGTGTTTCACATCCGCAATGCGACCACAAGTTTCACGAACTCGCGGAGGGTCGGACCGGGGCGTCTTCGCGGCAGCCTTCGGCACGCTGGCAACCGAGGCAGGCCGGTGGATTGGCAGCTTCAGCGTGAAACAGGTGCCTTTGCCAACCGTGCTCTCAACGCGGATCTTGCCGCCGTGTGCCTCGATGATGTTACGACAGGCATGCAGTCCCAGTCCCGTACCGCCTTTACCCGACTCGTCGGGACCCGACTTGGTCGTGAAGTACGGATCAAAAATCTTTCGCAATTGATCTTGCGGAATCCCGGTACCAAAGTCGCGAATGCTCAAATCAACCGTATTGGCCCGGACGTCTTTTTGCAGTCGAATCAACAACTGGCCACCGTCGGGCATTGCTTGTCGTGCGTTGACAACCAGGTTGAGCAGAATTTGCTGGATCTGATTGCCGATCGCAGGAACCAGCGGCAAGTCCGCTTCGACTTGTACTTCGGTGCTGATTTGGTATTTCTGCAGTTCCTTTTCCAGCAGGACCATCGTCTCTTCGATTAAGGAGTCAAGTTTCGTGGGAGCGAACTTATCGGTCCTGTTTCTGGCCATTCCCAACACGGAGTTGGTGATCCTGGACGCACGTTGACCCGCGTTAAGAATTTTCTCGAAGGCTTTGTCGCGCGCGGCCTTGTCGGGGTTGCGAATTCCGAGTTTGGCATAGTTCAAAATCATCATCAGGATATTGTTGAACTCATGAGTTGTCGTGCCGACCAGCTCGCCAAGCGCCGATGATCGCTGCGCCTGGGTCAACTGTTTCTTTAGCCGAGCGTTTTCCAATTGCAGACGTTCAATTTCGCTGGCCACCTGCGGGCTGAGCGATACCGCAAGCTGCGCTTGAGAGGGTGATTGGCCGGGTTGCGAAGATTGCTGGCAATGAAGCACTAGCAGTTTTCCTTTCAAAGTTGCACAGTCGTTAAAAATTCAACAGACGAAGCAGTCGCCGCTGGTTGGTGAACCCCCTATCCCGACTCGTCTGCCTGATCTGGATAATTTGACGCAAAGCGGTTAACCGACGCTGGCTCAATGAGTTACGACGTGGTTGTTATCGTCATTTCAATCTGGGTTTCTAAACCGCATCTAGATATAATCGTGGCCCGCAACATTCGCAATTTTGCGCAAGAACGCGCGACACTTTGGACCTTTGCAAGGAAGCTGTAATGAACGCTGTAGAAGAATTTGAATACTTGATAGGCATCGCCCAGGAATCGGGATACCGAGTTCGTTACGACTACTTTGGCGGAACCGGCGGAGGCGTGTGTCGCTTTGGAGGCACGCAGTGGCTATTCGTTGACTTAGCGCTTTCGGTTACGGAGCGGCTGGAAAATTTAAAGACTCAGCTGTCAGCCGATCCGTCGCTGGACACCAAGTTCAGTCAAAACGAACGTGCGGCATGAAACCGTAACCGCGTCTGTCCCCGACACGGATCAACCAAGGGGTCGGGAGTCTTTTTGACAATGCTGTTATTAAGTTGATAACACGTCGCCAAAAGACTCTCGACCTCCGCCGTCGTGTTATCAATGCCAGACAGGCTTCGGAGATTCGTGCCACTTTGGACTCGACTCAGAGAGTCAAGCTACGTACGACTTAACTCAGCAATTACATTCGTGCTACACTTCCCGGTACCAACATCGCAGGAACTGGTGCCAGCGGCTGGGTGCTTCGCCCGTGCCAAGGGAAGCATCGGAGGAACCTTCTTCCCAACGACTCCAGATATTGGGAAGCACGACGGTTTCCAGGCTGATCAGTTGAATGGAGTTATTCACGATCCAGTGATTGGCCGCCTCGACAGCGTGGTCAAACGACTCGTGTTCGCCCTGATCGAATACGCCCGGAGCCTTCAGCTGTCTGGGAACAAAGTCTTTGTACTTAAGCATCGCAGTCTCTATCCTTTGGAAGACTCAGTGGCGAGGTAAAGTTTCTGTGTTTCGATATATTTTTCAACCGCGCGGGGAGTCAGGTAGCGGATGGTTCGTTCGTCAGAAACACGTTTCCTGATGTCGGTGCTGCTGATATCGATCAGCGGGCTTTCGATCTGGTAACTTTTTATCGCCTGCAGTCGGTTGTCGTCAACAAACCTGGACAGCAATTCGAGATCAACAGGCTTCGCGCCCGGACGTCCGACCACCAGCGGGATCGCCAATTCGCAAATTCGTGCCGGCTCGCGCCACGTCTCAAACTGATGCAGCGAATCAGACCCAATCAGAATGAACAGCTCGTCATCCGGGCGTTGTCCGTTAATTTCGCTGAGCGTGTCCACGGTATAGCTGACCCCGCCGCGCTGCAATTCCAGATCCGACACGACAAAAGCATCGTGGCCGCCAATCGCCAGCTTGATCAGCTCCGTGCGTTGGCGGTCGGTAAGCGTGGCTCCATTGCGTTTGTGGGGCGCGATCGCACTGGGGATAAACCAGACTTGATCAAGTCTGGCTTGTTCCCGGCAGTTTTCAGCCAAAATCAAATGACCGTAATGAATGGGATCGAACGATCCCCCAAAAATCCCAATTCGCATTTTTGCTTCCCGAATGTTCGCGGCTTGACTCAGGAAGTTTACCCCGGCGTTCAGCAACGACCAATAACCATACTCCAATGGCTTGGCCAAATGACCCAACGTGTCACGGAATGTGATATGTTGAGATTGACGAATGTCAGCTATTTTCGCTCTGAGAAACTGTGACGCACGACCAACAACAACTCTTCGACACACAACCCCAACCATGGCAGCTTGATGACATGGATGACTGGCTCGCTGCGCGCGTTGTGTTCTCGGAAGCGCCGCACGGACCTTATGATTATGAAATCCCGGGTCCGCTGGAATCGATGGTGCGACCAGGAATTCGAGTTAAGGTACCGCTGGGTCGCGGCAATCGGTCGATGACGGGCTACTGCACCGACGTGATTGGGCCCGGTCATCCCGCAGCGAGCTCGGTGAATCCGCGGCGGCTAAAGCCGATCACGCGCGTCATCGATCAACAGCCCATCATCAGTCAACGACTCCTGGATCTGGCCAAATGGATTTCCGAATATTACCTGTGTCCCCTGGGAACCGTGATTGAAACGATTGTTCCGCCGGGGGTACGAGATCAGTCGGGGACGCGGGAGATGCTGTTTTTGGCGCTGGCCGATGACGTTGTGGAAAAAATGTTGCGCGGCGAGTTGAAACTAACGCCCAAGCAGCAAGCGATCATGCTGCAGCTTGCCAAAGGGGGAGACTGGACGCCGCGTGAACTTGCCGAGACCGTGGGCTGCACGCAAGCCCCGATTTCCAACCTCCGGCGACAGGGTTACATCCTTTCCTCCACCAAACGCATTCAAAACAAGACTCACGAGATTCCCACCGAACAGCGCACAGCCGATTTGCTGCTCAATCCGCAGCAGCAATCGGCGCTCGATGAAATTGTCACACGGGTCGAAGCGAATTCGCATCAGACATTTTTGATGCACGGGATAACGGGCAGCGGCAAAACCGAAGTTTACATCCGCGCCATTCAAAAAGTCGTGGAGTTTGGTCGGCAGGCAATCGTGTTGGTCCCGGAAATCAGCTTGACCCCGCAAACGCGGCAGCGATTCCGGGCGCGGTTCGATAAAGTCGCCGTGCTGCACAGCCATTTAACAGCTGCCCAGCGGGCCTGGCACTGGCAACAGATTGCCGAGGGCAACGTGCAGGTTGTTGTCGGAGCTCGCAGCGCGATTTTTGCACCGACGCCCCACCTGGGTTTGATCGTTCTGGACGAAGAACATGACGGTTCCTTCAAGCAGGACAAGGCACCCCGTTATCACGCGCGGGACGTCGCCAGGTGGCGGGCTCGAGCCGAATCCGTTCCGCTGGTGCTGGGCTCGGCGACGCCTTCGCTTGAAAGCTGGGCGCGAGCAGAGGAGGGGACTGATCAACTTCTCAGTCTGCCAAAACGCGTTCTCGATTTGCCGCTGCCGGATGTGGCCACGATCGATTTGCGAATTGATTTTGGCGGCCGCAAGCGGACGGGCCCAATCAGCCAAAAACTTCGCCAGGAAATTCAGCAGGCGCTCGCGGACGACGGGCAGGTTATTTTGCTGCTGAATCGTCGCGGCTTTTCAACCCGCATTCAATGTCCCGCTTGCGGTCACGTCGAGCACTGCCCCGATTGTTCGATTCCCATGACGCACCATCGCGAAGGCAACAAGGCGGTTTGCCATTATTGTGATCATCAAATTACGGTTCCCGATCGCTGCAGCGATTGCGGCAACCCGGCGATCAAGTTCTGGGGGATTGGCACGCAAAAGCTGGAGCTGGAAGTGCAAGCCGCATTTCCCGATGTGCCGATCATGCGCATGGACACCGATACGATGAAAAAACCCGGTTCGCATGAAAAGGCCCTGGCCGCGTTTCGGGTTGGCGAAACGAAAATCCTGCTGGGCACACAGATGATCGCCAAGGGTCTGGACTTTCCCAACGTAACGCTGGTCGGTGTGATCAATGCCGACAGCGCACTGCACTTTCCCGACTTTCGAGCTGCCGAACGAACGTTTGGGCTGGTCACGCAAGTCGCAGGTCGTTCGGGACGCGGCAACAAAGGGGGGCGCGTCCTGGTACAGACCTTCAGTCCCGACGCGCCAGCGATCATCGCGGCCACGCGGCACGACTATCTCGGTTTCGCCGCGGGTGAATTGCCGAATCGCAAGGAATACAACTATCCGCCCTATGGTTACATGGCGCGGATCGTGATTCGGGGCGAATCCAAAACGAGGTCCGAACAGATGAGCGAAAAAATTGCTGAAGAAATTCAAATCTCGGCGGACGAACTCGGCTTGCCCCTAAACCTGCTTGGCCCGGCTCCCGCTCCCGTCGAAAAACTCCGCGGGCGATTTCGTTATCACATCCAGTTGCTGACCGGGCAGGAAAACGCTCTGCAACAGACAATCACCCGAGCACAGACAAAAATTCAACCGCAGGATGGCGTGCAATGGATCGTCGACATCGATCCGCAGGATATGCTGTGAGCTCCAAATCCTGATTCTAATCCTGATCCTAATCTTGATCCTGATCCGATTCTCAATCCTAATCCTGGCCCCGGTCTTAATCTTCGCCTTCGTCACTCTCATACTTGCGACGGGAAGTAGTAACAACGATCCAAATCTGATTTATCATCAATTACTTGTGATCAACGATTTGTGATTGGTTATTAGGTTGCCATCTCGAGGAGGTCTCATGACGACGCGGCAGTGGGCCACATTACTCTAGACCATCAGGAGATATTTAATTGTGGATGGTGAATTGTGAATTGTGAATCGTTAATGATCTGGATGCCATTGTGATGGAGAGACACCGGCGCGGGTTGTTAACTTGACTTTTGACATGGGTCGGTGGGATTTGACCATGAATCGGTCTGGCTGCGCGAGATAGCCGCATCTACAATAAAGGAGCTTTTGACTTACAATTTCCGCCACGGGAAATAAATGTCTTATCGCGGCATCAAACGAGTACTTGGCGAATCCAGCCTGGAGCGGAAAATCCGCGCGCTGTTTGGTGTGGCCCTGTTGTGCCTGATTGGCATCTCATTCCTGTGGGTCAACCAGGTCACTGAGCAATTGATCCGGGAAAATACGGAAGACAAAGCCCGTCAGATGACGTCGGCGTTCTTGTTGACCACCCACCTGACCAGCAAACAGTCGGATCAGGACGTCAGCGGCATTCAGGCAGCCGAATTGTTTAGGCAAATGGCAGAATTTGTGGCGGTGGATTTCCAGGCGGAGGCACTCGTGGTTGATCGGGGCACCATTCGCTGGGGTACCAATCCGACCCGCGTTGTCGCCCCCGGCGAACTGAAAATCGTTGCCAACCTGGAGGAAGAAGCACGGCAAATCCAGGAACAACAAAACCGAATTCACGCCTTTGCAGCGGTCAAGCCAGACCCGAAACTGGAAAACATCCCGATCCTCGACCTCACGAAAGATTTTTTTGAAGGTCACTATGTCGACAAAGATTACGTCTATTACACGCCTGTCATCTTCAAGTCAGACTGCATATCCTGCCATTTCGCGTATTCCACGAACGAGGCTGACAACGATAAATTCTCCCAGATTCGGGATACCGAGTCGGATGAAAAACGTCTGGAAAAACTGAATTTTGCGCGACTCCAGCAAGCCCCAACCTACGTGCTGAAAATCACACTGCCTTATGGTGAAGCCAAAAGCGCGGTCAACCGCAACCGGGCGATCCTGATCGCGGTCGCGATTGGCACCACGTTTCTTTCCGTCATGGCGATGTGGTTGATTGTGCGCTACGTGATTGTAAAACCACTGCGCCATTTGCGCGATGTGACCGACGAAGTCAGCTATGGCCGGATGGACGTGCGAGCCAACTTGAAGACGGGCGACGAGTTTGAAGAGTTGTCGCGATCCCTCAACCGGATGTTGCGCCATTTGCTCGATACGCAAATGGCTTTGCAAAGTGCCAACGAGGGCCTGGATTCCAAAGTTGATGAGCAAGCCCAATTGAATTTGCACCTGCACGAAATGAACCAGATCAAAAGCGAATTCCTGGCGAATATGAGTCACGAATTGCGAACACCGCTCAACAGCATCATCGGATTCTCGGAAATCCTGGAAAATGCGAAGGGGCTGGAAGACAAGCAACGTCGATTTGCGTCCAACATCCGCAAGTCGGGACGGTTGTTGCTGGATTTGATCAATGACATCCTTGATCTTGCCAAGCTGGAGGCCGGAAAAATGGACGTCAACCCGGTGGAATTCCAGATCGAAGGGGTCGTCAGCCAATTGTGCGACATGGTTCGCCCGCTGGCGGAAAGCAAACACCTGCAGATGATATTGTGCGTGGAAGAGAACTTGCCCGATGTGTTCCAGGATCAGATCAAGATTCGCCAAATCCTGACCAACCTGCTTTCCAACGCGATCAAGTTTACGCCCGAGGGCGGCCGCATCAACGTCAACGTTTCGCGAACTGACAACGATCAACTGTGGATGCAGGTTCAAGACACGGGAATCGGAATCGCCGAAAGTGACCAGGCGATCGTGTTTGACAAGTTTCGCCAGGGCCCATCCGCGATCGGCAACGATGCGCTGACACGGGAAGTTTCAGGAACCGGGCTCGGGCTTTCGATCGTCAAGGAAATCTGCCTCCTGCTTGGTGGCGACGTGGTGCTCGAGAGCGAAGTCGGAAAAGGAAGTACGTTCACCGTAACCGTACCGTGGAACCTGAAGCTCTTGCCACGGGTTGATTCCGAAATTTCCCAGTCGCTCGACGAAATTACGAAAACACACCGGGTGAATTTTGAGCGGACCAACGAAATGCCAAAGCCGTCCGTCGAAGATATCAAGAGCCTGATCGTGGACGACGATGCAGCAACGGCTGACGCACAACCCGGGACTCCTCTGGCGACCGAACCGAACCCGAACATTCCTACCCAACAGATCAATCAGCAGTAAGCAAATCTTTCATGGCCGCAGCGGACTCGGATTCTAACAACAAGATCGAAGTGCACTTGTTCACCGATGGTGGCTGCAGCGGCAACCCGGGTCCTGGTGGCTGGGCGTTTATTCTGCGCCACCTGCCGTCGGGAAAACAAGTTGAACAATCAGGTGCGTCGCCACATACGACTAATAACCAGATGGAATTAACGGCGGTTGTTGAGGGTTTGTCAGCGCTGAAACGTCCCTGCCGTGTCGAGCTGTTTACCGACAGCGTGTATGTCGGCAAGGGCATGACAGAATGGATGGCCAAATGGAAACTCAATGGCTGGAAACGGAAAGAAAAAAACAAACTCGTTCCCGTCAAAAACGAAGAGCTCTGGCGAAAGCTTGACCAACAAGTAATGAAGCACCAGATCAAGTACACCCGCGTCGCGGGGCACAGCGGACACCCGGAAAACGATCGCGTTGATGAGCTGGCCGTTGCCGCCTACCAGAAATACCTGTAGGTCCGCTTACCGCCGGATTGACACAAATAAGCGATTCGAGTTTCCGAATACTGTAAAGCCAACCGGGCGCTGGCCGGCGTTTTATTGCTTTTTAGGCAGGGACTCGATGTCTGCAATCAAGGTTGAACAACTGTGCAAGTCGTATGGACATCAGCAGGTGCTCCACAACATCGATTTATCGGTTGGCAGCGGTAAGCTTGTTGGTTTTCTCGGACCTAACGGAGCCGGAAAGACGACCACGATTCGCATTTTGCTGGGACTGTTATCTTCCAATTCGGGTGTCGCCGAAATCTTTGGCCAGAACTGCAAGCAACATGGCAAGCGACTCCGCGCCGAAGTCGGCTATTTGCCTGGCGACGTGCACTTTTATCCCAACCTTACGGGCCGGTCGACGCTGAAATTTTTATCTCATGCTCGTCGAAAACGCACGGCCGACGAAATCGCCCGGCTGGCAAATCGGTTTGATCTTGAATTGGACAAAACGGTACGTCGCTACTCGACGGGAATGCGGCAGAAACTTGGTTTGATTCAGGCGTTGATGCACAAACCGAACTTGTTAATCCTGGATGAACCAACCAGTGGGCTTGATCCGTTGGTGCGCAAATCCGTGTTCCAGGAACTGCGAAACGTCGTCCGTGAAGGTCGGACGGTTCTGTTCTCCAGCCATTCGCTTGACGAGGTCGAAGAACTCTGCGACGAAGTCGTGATTTTGCGAGACGGCCGAATTGTCGAACATCAGAAAATCGAAACTCTCCGCGAACGAGCACTCAAACGCGTTGAAATCACATTCAACGGCAACGACATTTGCCCGACATCCTTTCCAGACCAATTGCAGGTTCTGAAACAGGAAAATGGCAAGGTACTTGGCACCTGGACGGGGGAAATTGAAGTTTTGTTGACGTGGCTGCGGAATTACCGAATTCACGATCTAATCGTCGAAAAACCCGATTTAAACGACTTGTTTATCACTTACTACGCGAAAGAGAGTAAGTGACCATGTTCAACCGCGCAATCTTCGCCAAAACATTACGCGATTCCGGCGCATCCATTGGTCTCTCGGCGCTTGGTATTGTCGCGTTCCAGGTGTTGTTCATGTGGGCCATGCTCAACATGGGAACAGATTTGTTGCAGTTTGTGTCGAAGTTTCCGTTTTTGACCAAGATTTTTGAGATGGGCTTTGGGATAAAAGTGGGAGGTGAGGTTTCACTGACGATTCTGTTTGCCGTCTGTTTCACGCATGCAATCGTGCTCGCGTTGACGTGGGGCGTGATCATTGCCACGGCAACTCGCACGACAGTCGGTGAAATCGAACGGGGGACAGCCGACATGTTGCTGACACTTCCCGTCTCGCGAGCAGAAGTTTACGTTTCGACTTCCCTCGTGTGGTTATTCGCGTCTGCCCTAATGTCCGTTTGCCCGCTGGTGGGGATGTCGATCGCGCTGCAGATTTTTGAAACCAAAGAAGCGATCGATTTGTCGCGGTATTTCGCGCCGGCGGTCAATTTCTTTACGCTGAACCTGACCGTCGGGTCCTTGGCATTGCTGATTTCCTGTTTCCTGGATCGCCGGGGAGTTGCCGTTGGCACGATCGTCGGCATCCTGCTGTGTTCGGTCGTGCTGAATTTCATCGAGCCGTTTATCGAGTTTATCAAGCACATTCGTTTCCTGGGATTGTTGAATTATTTTCGCCCCGTGGATGTTGTCCGCACTGGCGAGTGGCCTGTTTCCAGCATGCTTGTGTTGGTCGGGCTGTCCGCAGTTTGCTGGACCATCGGGCTCATCACTTTTTCCCGCCGCGATATCTCCACGGCCTAGGTGTTCTCCAACCCCAACTTAAACTAGAACTTGAACCCCAACTTTAACTTTAGATTAAATTCAACCTCAGTTTTGATAAATTATTTGTGATCAATTAATTGCACAAAATCATTGCTATAATTTGGCATGGCCGAAATTGAATCCAAATCGACCGTGCACAAACTGACGCAACCTGTGCAGTTTCTTCGTGGCGTGGGTCCGCATCGCGCCGAATTGTTGGAAAAGCTGGGCTTGCGGACTGCGGCCGATGTCCTGTTTTTCTTCCCGAGGAAATACCAGGACTTCACCCAGTTAGCTTCGATCGATCAACTGGTCAACGATGAACTCACAAGCGTCGTTGGAACGATCGACGACATTGATCACTCGATGTCCGGCAATGGACGCCACGTGTTGTATGTCCTGCTGCGTCAGGAAAACCAGTACTTGCGCCGTTTGGTTCAATCAACCGTACCTCGTGCAAAAATTCCAGATTGGCCAGAAAGTCATGTTTCAGGGCAAGGCCCGGATAGTGGGTGGGCGATTTCAAATGACGCATCCCCGCACCACCTGGATCGACCCCAACAATTCGGCCGCGGATGACGGTCAGCTGCTGCCTGTTTATCGGCTTACCGACGGAATCAATCAGCGTCAGATACGGGAGATCGTCGCCAAAACGGTGGAAACATACGCCGGTCTTGTCGAAGAGGCAATGCCGAACGAACTGAGGCAACACGCCAGCGTCTGCGGAATCGAAGACGCAATTCGGAAAATTCACGCGCCCGCCAGTATTGAGGAAGCCGAAGACGCGCGGGGCCGATTGGTGTACCAGGAACTGCTGATTTTGCAGTTGGCACTGGCGATACGCAGGCAGCGGGTCAAATCCGGCTCCGTGGCCCCGCCGCTGGAAATGACCCCCAAAATTCTCGCGCGGATCTTGCGCCGGTTTCCGTTCAGGTTAACGCCTTCGCAAACGACAGCCGTCGACGAGATTGCAGCCGACATGAATCGGCCGTTCCCCATGAATCGCTTGCTGCATGGTGATGTAGGCAGCGGCAAAACCGCCGTTGCGCTTTGTGCGATGTTATTGGCAGTGGCGCATGGCTACCAAGCCGCGATGATGGCTCCCACAGAAATTCTGGCTAGTCAACATTTTCGCTCGCTATCAGAATTTCTTGAAGGCAGCCGCGTCAAAGTGGCGTTGTTGACTGGCAGCGTGAAGAGTTCAGAACGAAATCAATTGAAACAGCAAATCGCCGCTGGTGAAATTAACATCGTGGTTGGCACGCAGGCGGTGGCGAGTTCCAGTGTCGAGTTTCACAAGCTGGGGCTGGCTGTGATCGATGAACAGCACAAGTTTGGTGTCAAGAAACGGGCCTCGCTGCGACAGACGGGCCATGATCCACATTATCTCGTCATGACCGCCACGCCCATACCCCGCACCGTATTGATGACGCTCTTCGGCGACCTCGACGTTTCCACCCTGGAAAAGCCGCAGGGGGTCGGCAACGTGGTTAACACTTACATCGGCAACGAACAGTCGCGCGAAGAATGGTGGAAGTTTTTTTCCAGCAAAATTGCACAGGGACGGCAAGGCTACGTTGTTGCGCCGCTGGTCGATGCGGGCGACGATTCTCAATTGGAAAGTGCCGAGCGGTTGTTTGAATCGCTCACGAATGGACCGCTGGAGGCATTTCGCCTGGATGTGCTGCACGGTCGCCAATCCGCCGACGAAAAAAATGCCGCGTTGCTGGCATTTGCCAACGGCGAAACCCAAGTCATCGTCGCGACAGGCGTCGTGGAGGTCGGGATCGATGTTCCCAACGCCACGATGATGACGATCGAGTCGGCCGAACGCTTTGGGCTTTCGCAGTTGCATCAACTCCGCGGTCGTATTAGTCGCGGCCAGCATCCGGGTTTTGTGTGCGCGTTTACATCGACCGAAGATCATGTCGACAACGAACGCCTGGCGGCCTTTGCTGCTTCTGACGATGGATTCGAACTTGCCGAAACGGACCTGCGCCTGCGTGGTCCCGGCAACCTGTTCAGCACCCAGCAAACCGGTTTTCCTCCGCTGATGATCGCGGACTTGATTCGCGACGAAGAGATCCTGAAATCGGCTCAGCAACACGCGCGTGAAATTATCGAAAAGGATGCCAATCTGTCCCGCGGCGAATATCAGCGTTTGCGGCAATTGGTTTTCGCGCGATATGGAAAAGCGCTTGATTTGAGTGATGTGGGGTAGGATCCCTCCGGGATGGGAAACTGTGCAACTTCAAAATCATGCCAGCGGTTTGTCGTCGTCGAGCGTGTAATGATCGTGTAACTGAACTATTTTTTCGACAACCGGATCGCGATACGAAGACCCGAAATCGCCGATCAACGCGCACGTCGCAAATTCTTCCCTGGCTGAATCGTATTCCCTCAACCATTCGCGCAACTCCTGCTCTTCGGCAGCCGAGCGATAGGGAAACCTGGTCGGTGGTCCATGGTAATTGCAACGCCAGGGCTTTGGTGTTAATCGTGCGCGGTAACAATCCTGGGTCTTGCACAGAGATACATACAACCGGTCTGAACCGAGTGCTTGAAGCAAGCTGTTGGAGCTGGCTTGATTGGCAGGAATTTGCCGAGACGTAATCAGAATTCGATAACCGTTGGTCGTTCGATAAAGCCTCAGCCCCAACGAGGCATCCTGCCGGCACAGCGTCTCAATTTTTTCAACCAGTTGTTCTTCAAATGACGGCTCACCCGTTTTGTTTTTGAACAGGCCGAGAAACGATTTGATGGCCGAACCAGTTGGTTTGTCAACGTCGGCAAAAAAAACGATAGGCGTATTGAGAACGAGCACACCATAATTGTTGCGGCTGATGATTGCAACTTGCTGGCCACCATCGGTAAATTCTTCAACAATCTCCTCGCGAAACGGACGCTCGCCCAGGTAGTAGCCAGCCGCGTTGAATTTTCCGTCGACGATTGCGCCGGCGACGGCTGCAGCGCGACGTTCCCCAACCCGGAATGCATCCTCCAGGCTTTCGTTGGAAAACCCCCAGCACTCGATCTTGAATCCACCGGTATGCCCCGTCGCTGGCAGTTCGGCCTTGGTCCAGAATTTATAGAACTGCATGGCTCGTCTCCGAAAAACTCGAAGACGCCATCATAGCAAATGGCGGAAAGCATGTGCTACGCTACTCCACAACGCAAGTGATCAATTAGCCATTCACAATTCACCATCCACAACTAATTATTTGTCGTGGTCGCCGTGTTAAAACAACAGCACTTCATTAACAAATCACGAATAGTTAATAGCTGCGGCAATTGAGTCGTGTGGATTGGATGCTTGGGACAGATCGGCGCGATGACAAGGAGATAATAGGACGATGACTATGGGACGAAGTTCAAGTTTAGGTTTAAGTTCAGTTTAGGTTTTAAACCGACACGGCAATATCTTCCCCCACCGACCATTTCGCTGGATCGGCCTCGTTGCGAATGACGCGGCGATAAAGCGTGTCGCGTTCGATTGGCTCACGCCCCGTTTCGCAGATCAAATGCTCCAGCCGCTGGACGGACAAAAATTCCGGCGTGGTGGCACCCGCGTCATGATAAATCAACTCATGACGCACCGTGCCATCAAGGTCGTCTGCGCCATACGAAAGCGCTGTTTGAGCGGTTCCGATGCCCAACATGATCCAGTAAGCTTTGATGTGCGGGATGTTATCCAACATCAAACGGCTGATCGCCATCGTCCGCAAGTCATCGAGAGCCGTCGGCTTTTTCAGGTGCGACAACCCCGTGTTTTCCGGATGAAACGCCAATGGGATAAACGTCTGAAACCCGTTCGTTTCGTCTTGCAGCTCACGCAAGCGAATCAGATGATCGATTCGATGAAACGGTTTTTCAATGTGCCCATACAGCATCGTGCAATTTGTTTTCAGCCCCATTTGATGCGCGGTTCGATGGATGTGAATCCAGTTGTTTCCGTCGGCTTTATGTTCGCAAATTTGATCACGAACTTCCGGGTGAAATATTTCCGCACCGCCGCCCGGCATGCTGCCCAGGCCGGCATCGATTAGTTCTTGCAGGACTTCCCGGGTCGAACGCTTGGTCAGGAACTCAAACCAGTTGATCTCGACCGACGTCCAGCCTTTCAGATGCAACGTCGGATAAGCGTCGTGCAGGATCCTGATCAGGTTGAGATACCAGTCAAATTTTTTCTGATGGTGCAAGCCGCCGACAATGTGCAACTCGGTGCAGCCGTTCTCGACCGCTTCCTTACCGCGCTCCAGGATCTGTGCATCCGACATGATATAGCCCTTGGGGCTGCGCAAGTCGGAGCGGAACGCGCAAAAATTGCAGCGATAAACACAGATGTTCGTGGCGTTCAGGTGCGTGTTGATATTGTAGTAGGCTGCGTTCCCGTTCTTGCTTTCGCGGACGAAGTTGGCCAATTGTCCCAGATCGTTCAGGGGTATTTCGGGCTTGTACATCAGCAGGCCGTCCTCCAGTGACAACCGCTCTCCCGCCTCGACTTTTTCCTGGATCGGTTTCAAACCCGGATGCATGGAATAGATCATTTGTTCTCTTTTAATTTCGAAGATTGGCAAGCCAAGAGTTTATTTTCCGCGGCCAGCATTGTCCACGCTCGATGTGGTCAGACCTCAGGAAGTACCGAAATTCCGGGGCTAACGTAACGCGGGCGTGTTTTTTGGGGTGAGGGGACCCGAATCGTCGGGAATGGTCGCTTACTCCTACGTCAGCAGATTTGCGATCATTTAAACCTGCAAATCAACCGCGACGACCGCCAACAACCCAATACTGACGATCGCATTGACGTTGAAAAACGCGGCGTTGACGCGGGACAGATCGTCCGGGCGAACCAGCGAATGCTCGTAGACCAGCAACGCAGCCACCGCGACAACGCCGATCCCATAAACCCAACCCAGGCCAAGTTCAGGCCCACCCCAGAGTTGTGTCAGAGGCAACAAGACCAGTAACCCGACCATCACCAGGTGGCAAACCGCCGCTGCCCGCAACGCCCCCGCTATCCCCAACTGCACCGGAATGCTCCGCAAATGGTGTTCCAGGTCATACGCGTAATCCTGACAAGCATAGATCATGTCGAACCCGGAAACCCAGAACATGACTGCCAAGCCGACAATCACCGCCGGCATCACGTCGCCCGGATGTTGGATCACTTCGCTTCCCCGGACAGCCACCCACGCGCAGATCGGCGCCAGCATCAACGCGACTCCCAACCAGAAATGGGCCAGCGATGTAAACCGCTTGGCAAAGCTATATCCACACAGCACGCCCAGCACCGGAATCGACGCGACTAGCGGCAACCAGTTGGGCAGAAACAGCAACGTCCCGGCAACGAAGACAAACGAACTGACGATTGTAAACAGCAGCACCGATTTCACCGACAGTAATCCGGCTGGCAGGTGGCGGCCTTGAGTTCGCGGATTCGACGCATCGATATCCCGGTCGACAAGCCGATTGAACGACATGGCGGCACTGCGGGCGCCCACCATGCACACCAGAATGCCAATCAATTCTTGCCAGCGAAACCCGGTGCTACTGGAATCAAGTCGAGGCGCAGCCCATGCCAACAGGGCTGCCAACAGCGCAAACGGCAGCGCAAAAATCGTGTGGCTGAAGCGAATCATCTCCAGCAATTTTTTGAGGTGGTCAAACAAAAGGGTCGGGAGTCTTTTCAACTTACTTCAATCGGAGTCCTTATTTTCAAGTTTGCTGCGATCGAAAGCCCGCTCCAGGGAAACCTGAACAGACTCCCGACCCCCGGATGGTTGCCTTACGAACCCCAGCGTTTCATCAGGTTGTGTTCGATTCCCAAATGATCCGCCACGCGGGCCACAACGAAATCCACCAGGTCATCAACTGTCTTGTAGCCGTGATAAAAACCAGGCGACGCGGGCAGGATGGTTCCACCGGCGTGGCAAATGCGTTCCATATTCTGAATCTGGATCAGCGACAACGGCGTCTCGCGAGGCACCAGAATCAACGGCCGGCGTTCTTTTAGATGCACATCGGCGGCGCGCTGGATCAGGTTTTTCCCGGCGGCTGTTGCAATCCCGCTGAGCGTGCTGCCGCTGCAAGGACACACGACCATCGCCCTCGTGCGAAACGAGCCGCTGGCGATCGGTGTCATGAAATCCTGGTAATGGTGATAAATCACGCCCTTTGCCTCGCCATGGTCTGGCAAAAGCTGGCTGAGTTGAAAGTTCTTCAGGTCAACGGAGATCCCCAATTCATGGTTTAGGACCAGTCGCCCCGAATCGCTGATCGTCAAATGCACCTCGACACCGGCGTTGATCAGGACTTCCAGCAACCGTCGGCCATAAATCACGCCGCTGGCTCCGGTGATCGCCAAAACAACAGGCTGCGTCACTTGACCCCCACGTACAAAGTCGCGATGCCGAACGTCAAAGGATAAAATCTGGCGTCCGACAAACCGGCCGCCAACATTCGTTCGGTCAATTTTTCATAACAGGGAAATTCCCCAACGCTGTCGGGCAAATAGTTGTAGGCACTGGAATTGTTGCGGGCCAATCGTTGACCGATCCGCGGCAACACATTTTTGAAGTACCAACCGTAGAGTCCTTTGACCGGTTGGTAGCGAGGAATCGAAAACTCGAGAATCGCAACTTGCCCTCCCGGCTTGCAGACCCGGGTCATTTCCTGCAAACCAAGATCCGTGTTGGCCACGTTGCGCAGCCCAAAGGCTGCCGAGACAACCTGGAAATGACCGTCCGCAAAAGGCAAGTTTTGGGCGTCGGCTTCGATAAATGTCACGTCGCGACCCGACCTTTTCGACTTGTCGCGGCCCACGTCCAGCATCTCGGCACAGAAATCGGAACCTGTTACGGAAACGGCACCGTTGGTGTATTTATGAAAGGCGAACGCGAGATCGCCAGTGCCCGTGCACACATCAAGTATCGGATCGGTCCGGTTGGGAGCCAGTTTTCGTACCGTTTTCCATCGCCAGTAACGATCGACGTTCATCGACAGCAGATGGTTCATGCGATCGTAGTTGGGCGCAATTTCGCCGAACATTTGACGCACTCGGTCATTTGATTTATCGACGGACATGTTGATTCTTGAGAAAGATTTGCGCAAAAAAGGACATGTGCCTCCCTCCCCCCGTCGTAGATCCGCCGTGATGGACCGTTGAGACGGCGACCTCTCCCAGAGGCCAGAGGAGTGGTTACTTCGTTAACCGCAAAAGCTTAAAGAATAAAGGCAAGCACAGTTGGACCCGCGGCATTCCGTTGGAACTTCCCAACCGATGCGGCCAGCCAACGAACCAGTCCCCAAAATAAAGGCTCCCCGGACTGGTGATAACCGAGCCTACCAAGATACATTAACTGTCTTGGGCGGGATACCGCCATTCGTTGACTCATCATCCATTTGCTCGCCACAGGTTTGAATGTCCGCCCAGTTAGACGTCGTCTTTTTGCCCTCCATCGTCCAACCCGAAAAGCTCACTGAACGAGTCGTGGTCGTTGTCGACATTCTGCGTGCAACCACCACCATCATCAACGCACTCAACAGCGGAGCCGAGTGCGTAATCCCGTCACCCAGCATCAAAGGTGCCCGGCAGATGCAGGAGCGGATGGGGGATGGCTCCGTCTTGGGTGGTGAGCGCGGTGGCAAAAGGGTTGAAGGTTTTCATTGTGGCAATTCCCCGCCCGAATACACTGCCCAAGTGATCGCAGGCAAGTCCCTGATTTTGGCCACGACCAACGGCACGATCGCGATGGAAAGATGCCGCTTGGCAAAGGCGGTTTTGATCGGCGCCTTCGTCAACATGGGGGCGATCGCCAAACGTATCCGGAACGAACCCAAAATCACGCTATTGTGTTCTGGCACCGATGGCCATATCACGAGCGAAGACATATTGTACGCGGGCGCGCTAACCGAACTGATTTTGTCTCTCAACGCTGACGTGGAAATCAAGGATTCGGCCCAGATTTCACTCGGCCACTGGCAATCAACTCAACACAAAATCCAGACCGAAAACAAGGAGCTGGCCGATTTTATGCGAACCGCGCGGGGCGGAAAAAATCTGGTTCGCATCGGACTGGACAAGGATATCGTGTTCAGTTCCCAAATTGATACGATCCCGATTGTACCCGAGTTGGATGTTGAATCCTGGACAATACGAGTCCGGAGATGAATGCTTGTTAGCCTTACGGTCCGCAATTGGCGAAACCAATTTTCGCCATGGCAAGATCCCTGCAAATCTTTTGTCTTATCCCATTGTCCGCACAAATTATTCTGTCATTAATGATTCTGTCACTCGACTCGGAGAGTCAAGCTACATCATTCCGCTTTCCCAAGTCTGTGAGCGGCAAGCGGCATGCCGCCGGTTCTGCACCTGCGGATCACACCTCCCAATTTCCAGCGCCCCTGATGAATCATTAATTGTGGATGGTGGATTGTGAATGTTTAATGTCCCTTCTTTGGCTGAGCGGTCACCATGGCGCTGCTGTAGACCTCACCGGCCACGCCACTTAAAATTGTTTCGTAGTTTCAATGACACGTTCAACCCGGAATGATCCATGAGCCAATCCGTTGATGCTTCGGCCAAACCAAAAGATATGGAAAGCATTGTCTCACTGTGTAAACGCCGCGGCTTTCTGTTTCAATCCAGCGAGATTTATGGCGGCCTGCAAGGGTTCTGGGATTACGGTCCGCTGGGCGTGGAACTTAAACGCAACGTCAAAGCCGCCTGGTGGCAGGACATGGTCCGCGGGCATGACGACATCAACACGCTGCCGGGTGCGCCTTCAGCGTACGCCATGGAAGGCCTCGATTGCACGATCATCATGCATCCCCAGGTCTGGAAATGCTCGGGCCATTACGACCTGTTTCACGATTTTATGGTCGATTGCCGGGAGTCAAAAAAACGGTATCGCTACGATCAACTCAACGGTCGCTGGGTGGCCGCCAAAAACCAGAGGATTTTCGTCACCGCGCCGGCCGGCGACGAGGAGCAGGCTCATTTCGAAAAACAGGCGCTCAAGTTTTTCAACTTGCGGGCCAAAAACCTGGCCGATCTGAGCTGGGAGAGCGAGTCGACTTGCCTGACGAAAATCGACGACTTCGCGAGCGTGCTTGGTCCCGACGCAAAAACGCTGGGCACATTGACCGAGCCCCGCGAGTTTAACCTGATGTTTAAAACCGTTGTGGCGCCCTGTCCGGCGACGAGGGGACCGCGTTCCTGCGACCCGAGACCGCCCAAGGCATCTTCGTGAATTTCAAAAATGTGCTCGACAGCACGCGACACCGACTGCCGCTGGGGATTGCCCAGATCGGCAAAAGTTTTCGCAATGAAATTACTCCCCGTAATTTCACGTTTCGTTCGCGCGAATTCGAGCAGATGGAGATCGAGTTTTTCTGCCATCCCGACGAATCACAAGCCTGGTATAAATACTGGCGGGATCGCCGCATGAAGTGGTACCTGGATCTGGGAATTGCCAGTAATCGCTTGATTTTGCGCGAGCATGAAACAGCAGAGTTGGCTCACTATTCGATTGGAACGGCCGACATTGAATATTCGTTTCCATTTATGGCGGCTGGTGAATTTGGTGAACTCGAAGGCGTCGCGCACCGAGGTGATTTTGATCTGCGCAGCCACATGGAAGGTAAACTCGACGAAAAAACCTGCCCGCTGCAACTGCAGCTCGGTGAGGATGGCAAACCCAAATGGAAGGGGAGCGGCAAAGACCTGACTTACCGCGACGACTTGACGAACGAAAAATACACTCCGCACGTAATCGAACCTTCTGCCGGCGCGGACCGGGCGACACTGGCGTTCTTGTGCGAAGCCTACACGGAAGACGAAGCCCCGGACGACCAGGGGAAAATGCAATCGCGAACCGTGATGCGTTTTCATCCCCGCATCGCGCCCGTAAAAGCAGCCGTATTTCCACTGGTCAAAAAAGACGGCATGCCTGAAGTCGCCAAAGACATCTATTTGAATTTGAAAAAGTCTTTTAATGTGTTTTACGACGAGAAGGGGGCAGTCGGACGGCGTTATCGGCGCCAGGACGAAGCGGGTACGCCGTACTGCATCACCGTTGACGGCGAAACGCTGGAAAAGAAAACGGTGACGATTCGTGATCGCGATTCGCTCGAACAAATTCGCGTCGGCATGGATGAAGTCGAACACGTGATTCGCCAGCGGCTGACAATATGAGGCCGTCCGAAAATTGGGTCGGCTGCGCAGATGCTGGCATAACAGGCAGGATGCCTATCACACGTTCATAGACCCGTGTTGGCGTTAATAGAAAAAAATCACCTACTCTTTTAGTCGTTTCGACAGCAACCATTCATAAATTTGTGGATTCGCGTAGGTTGCCGACCAACTGTTGTGGCCGACGCCGGCGTAGGTTGTGATGCGAATTTTCTTGCCGCCCGCCGCCAGAACCGCGGCCATCATACGACGCGACTCTTCGATGTCGACAGCTTCGTCGGCTTCACCGTGAAACACCCAAATTGGCACGTCAATCAGGTCGGCGGCGGACGCTGGATCGCCGCCACCACAAATGGGTATCGCAGCCGCAATTTTTCCAGGGCTCTTGGCGGCCAACGCCCACGTCCCGTAACCGCCCATGCTGAGCCCCGTGACGTAAACCCTAGCCGGATCGACGTTGTAATGGGAAATCGCGTAGTCAAGTAATTGTTCGAGGTCGATCTACATTCCACCGCTCGCCGACGGGACACTGAGGCGACACCAGCACGAAGGGGAAATTCGGATTTCCCGCCACCAACTTGGATGGCCCCCAGACCTTCACCAGTTCCAGATTGTCACCGCGTTCACCCGCTCCGTGGAGAAACAGCATCAACGGCCATTTTTTCGAGCCGGCAGTTTCCCTGGGTTGATAACCGTCCGGAGTGAACAGCCAAAAGTGCATTTTCGAAGTTGTGCCATCAGCCGATTTGATGTCGATGGACTGCGCGGTTTGGTCGAAGACTGGTTTTTTGATCATGGCGATGGGTGGATGATTGCAGGTCGAAACAAGCCGAACTCAGTTCCGCCATCATACACATTTTCTGCCTCCCGGAAGTCGGTGAGCCGCCTCGAAACCGGAACCATCAATTAGATCATGCTTCGGTTTCGATTTCGGCCATGGCTTCGTCCGAAACATTGAAATTCGCTGAAACCGATTGAACGTCGTCGTGATCATCGAGCGATTCGATCAGCCGCAGCACCTTGCGGGCCGCGTGGGCATCGAGATCGACCGTGGTTTGGGGAATTCGCGTCACTGATTTTGATTCGCATTCGATTTCGGCGGCGTCCAAGGCGTCACCGACAACGCTAAACGCATCGGGATCACAAATGACTTCAAAGCCATCATTCGTGTGCGTAACATCCTCGGCGCCAGCCTCCATCGCAATTTCCATCAGCTGTTCTTCGCCAACTTTGTCGTTGGCGATCAGGAATAGTCCCTTGCGGTCAAACAGGTAGCCGACGCACCCGGTTGCCCCCATTTTGCCGCCGCCTTTTTCGAACAGTTTCCGCAGTTCGGGTGCGGTGCGATTCCGATTATCAGTCAGAATCTCACACATGATGGCCACGCCTTCCGGTCCGTAGCCTTCGTAGAGAATTTCTTCAAACGTGGATGCGCCGTCGAGTTCGCCAGCACCTTTTTTGATCGCCCGTTCGATATTTTCCTTAGGCATGCTGACCGCGCGTGCTTCGGTGATGAGCGTACGCAGCCGGATATTCACGTCCGGATCAGCACCGAATTTGGCAGCGACCATGATGGCCTTGCTGATCTTGCTCCAGGCCTTGCCGCGTTTGGCATCCGTGGCGGCCTTCTTGTGTTTGATGTTTGCCCATTTACTATGGCCAGCCATAACGGTTCCTTTCAAGACTTTCTTAAATGACCCCGCGCTGTCACAGCCTGCCTACAGAGTCTCGACGTGTCGCGCAAATCCTGTTGTGACCCTTCATTCTGTCCTGCGCCATTTTTTATCACTCGACTCGGGGGGCCTGTGAGCGTTTGCCGTGGTTCGCACTTGCCGAGTGCGACTGGCACTCGACTCGGAGAGTCAAGCTACAGTTGGACTAACGAGGTTTTCTTCTGGCGAGGCTTTTGGACGTCGACTTTCGCGAAGAGGATGAGGTTCGACTGCGAGTTTTCTTTTTCCTCCGGATGATTTTCTTTTTTCCGGTACCGGTTTTTGATTTGGTTACCTTCCTGGTCCCGGTTTTCTTTTTGGTAACCTTTTTTTTGGCGGCTTTTTTCATGGCGGCCTTCTTCTTTGCGGCCGCAGCCTTTTGTTTTTCGGCGGCAGCTTTTTTCTTCGCTCTTTCCTTTTCCTTTTCTTTATCGCGGGCTGCTTTTTCCTTGGCTTTGGCAGCTTCTTTCGCGGCTTTTTCTTTTGCTTTTTCGGCTTCCTTGGCGGCCTTTTCGGCGGCGATGGCGGCCTCGGCGGCGGCTTTGGCTTCGGCGGCGGCTTGAGCGGCAGCCCGTTTGGCAGCGCCTCGTTTGGGGAACCGATCCTTGGCGTCCGGGGCGATCGAAAGGATGATATCGCGAACCTGGGTATTAAACGGCGATTTGAAATAGGCGACGGCCAATTGATGCACCAGCACGCTGAATTCAATCCCCTTATTCTTGGGAATCGTGCGTTCCAGGCCAGTGATCTTTCGTTTTTCGGCTTCGGCCTCGGTAATTATTCCAAGCGTCGTCATCAGGAACAACGCGGCATCGTCGATCGGAATGGAATGCCCGCCCAAGCCATTTTGGGCGGTGTAGGAAATCACAAAATCCGATACACCTTTGAAGCGGTTGAACTGCAATAGCGCTTTGCTGAGGTTTTCTTTTTTGAGAAAGTCGATATCAAACTGGTAGAACGTTTCAAACACGCCGTGGAGTGCTTTTTTGATTCGAATCGCGGACGCATTTGGGCTGGTCAAGTTTTTGCAGACCAGGCCAGCTCGCTGGCCGTCGTCACGCGCACTTCATTCCAGTCAAAATAGTTCTGTTGCAGACAAGCAAACGCCTCGTCCGCCGATTCGTAAGTTGAATCTTCCAGGCAACAGGCGTAGAGCATGTGCTCGAGTACCCTGCGATCCGATGGCGGCTGGATGAAGCCGTAGTGTTTTTTGCAGGCCTTGTACAGTTTCAGAATCAAGGCCGCGCGATCTTTGGCGGACATGGGGTCTTTTTTGTCGGTTTTGTTTGGCATGTTTGCTATTTCAGTGGCGGGAATGGCCGTTAAGAATTCAGGAATCGGAGTCGTTTTCGACATTTGACTCGTCAGCCGATTCGTCATCTTTGGGGAGAACTTCGTCAAGTATTTTTGTCACTAGCATCGAATTCTCAAGACCCTTGTCGAGCTCAAAATGAATTCGCGGGGTATAGCGGGTATCAATCCGCTCACCCACTTTTTTTTGCAGGAAGCCCGAGGCGCTTTCCAGGCCTTTGATGCACAGCCGCTTTTTCGTCTCGTCACCCATTACGGAAACGTGAACTTTGGAGTGGCGCAGGTCGGGCGAAACTTCGACAAACGTCACCGTTACATCCGCGATGCGGGGATCTTTCAATTCGGTGATGATGGCCATGCTGACGACCTCACGAATAGCCTGGGCTGCTTTTAGCACACGACGGGAACTCATGGGAAACACCTGGGAAACTGTCTGACTGATTACCGAAATCACAAGTTTCGAAACCTACAACGTACGAGCAACTTCCTCGATCTTGTAAGCTTCGAGAGTGTCCCCCTCCTTGATGTCGTTAAAACCAGCAAGCTTGATGCCGCATTCCATTCCGCGCTGGACCTCTTTGGCGTCGTCTTTGACGCGTTTGAGACTTTCAATCGCATAGTCACCGATCACGCGACTGTCCCGGATCACACGAATTCGGCACTCGCGCTGGATCGATCCACGCATGACGCGGCAACCCGCGATCACCCCCGTCTTGCTGATGTTGAAGGCCTGGAGCACCATCGCCATTCCTTGTTCGACAACCTGCTCTTCAGGTTTCAGGCGACCTTCCAGCGTCGCCCGCAGGTCATCGGTCACTTTGTAAATCACGTCGTATCGCCGTATTTCAACCTGAACATCGTCCGCCAGCGAACGGGCTGCTTCGTCGGGAACAACGTTAAACCCGATGATCACCGCTTCCGATGCCTGTGCCAGGCGAACGTCGGCGACGGTGACACCGCCCACGAGCGCTTGCAGCACGCGAATGCGAATCTCGGGATGTTCGATTTTCGAAAGCTCTTTTTCAATCGCCTCGATTGAGCCGCGCACGTCGGCCCGAATGATCAGGTTCAGCGTGATCAAATCAGCCGACTTGTCGGCGAGGTTACCCGATTCCAGTCGCCGTTGAATCTCTTCGAACGAGACCTTGGTGGTGAAACCAGACAGCGATCTTTGCCGTGACTGGAATTCCCGTTTGGAAGCGATCTCGCGGGCCTGACCGATGTCATCGAGCACGTGAAATTTGTCGCCCGCTTCGGGCGGCACATCGAGACCGGTCAAATTGACCGGAGTGGAAGGTCCAGCCGTTTTCAGTTTCTTGGTTGGTCGCAGCGTGTCATACATGGCTTTGACGCGTCCATGCGCTGCGCCGCAGACAACGACGTCGCCCACGTGTAACGTCCCGCCTTGAACCATGAATTTGGCGATGATGCCTTTGCCCGGTTGCTGTTCCGCTTCGAGGCAGGTTCCAAAGGCGGGGCGATTGTAGTTGGCCTTTAGTTCGTGCAATTCGGCAGTCACCAAAATCGTCTCTAACAGGTCGTCGAGCCCGAAGCCGGTAATGGCACTTGTTTTGACGACTTCGATATCGCCACCCCACTCGCTGGGCAGCAAGTCGTGGGCGGCGAGGTCCTGGAGTGCTTTGTCCGGATTGGCGCCGGGCAGATCGATCTTGTTCAAGGCAACGACGATCGGAACATTGGCGGCCTTGGCGTGGCTGATGGCTTCTTCGGTTTGAGGCATGACGCCGTCGTCGGCGGCAACCACCAGGACGGCGATATCGGTCACGTTGGCTCCGCGAGCCCGCATTTCGGTGAAGGCTTCGTGGCCAGGCGTGTCGACGAACGCGATCTTGTGACCGCCTTTTTTGATTTCGTAGGCCCGAATGTGTTGGGTAATCCCGCCCGCTTCACCGGAAACGACATCGATCCCAATGAGCGAATCCAACAGCGAAGTTTTGCCGTGGTCCACGTGGCCGAGGAACGTGACAATTGGCGGACGCGGCTCGAGTTGGGATTCGTCTTCTTCGTAGTCTTCAAAGCCGGCGATCAGCTGGTCTTCGAGAGACTGAGCCTGGCGAACTTCGAGCTGTTCATCCACTTCAAATTGTTCGATCAGCACATCGACGAATTCGTCATTCAGGGGCGAGTTGATGGTCTTGTTGGATTCGTCGCCCAGCTGCTTGATCGCCATCAGAACTTTGATCGCCGGGACGCCTGCGGCTTCGGAAAATTCCCGGATGGTGCAGGGCAATTGCAGCACGACAGCTTCCTTCCGCGGAGCCGCGGTATTGGCGACAGGACCACTTCGGCGACCGCGACCGCGGCGGTAATCCTGTTGTCGACCGCTCGGCTTCCTGCGCGCTCGCAATTGTCGCGTGGCACCCAAGCCGGCATCGACATCTGGCTTCTCGCGTTCTTTGCGTTTCCCGCCGCCCCCGGCACGACGCAGGGATGAAGGCATTTCGCCGAGCAATTCATCTGACGAAATCAGCGGTCTTGCCCCCGCGGCCTTTCTTTTTGACTTTGTCTTTCTTGGTGAACTGCTCCAGCGGGGCCGTCGAGCCCTCGCGGGCTTTTTTGATGGCGTCCTGCGGCAGCGCAATATCGGGTTTTTGAACTTTTTCGCGAGGCGCCTGCGGTTGCTTGGAAGGCTGTTCGACCTCCGGCATGGCGGCCAGATTGATGACCAGGTCCGACTTCTCTTTCTTTTTGGCTTCGCTCTTTTCGATTGCCGCTTCTTTGCTGGACTTGTTTCGTTTTTTGATCGAATCAAGATCGCGCAACGGTCCTTTGCGAACCGGCGACATGTCGCGCGTGGGCGCCGGCGGAGAGGCGGGTTTCGCTTTGCCGGGAGCTGGCGGGGCGGGAGCCGATGAGCCGTTGGATCCGGCGCCATCCATGAAAGATTTGATTTTGGCTATTTCATCATCGTCGAGGCTGAGCAAGCGCAGAACCCTTGCCCTTGATACCTACCTTTTCGCAGATATCAAGCAATTGCTTGTTATCGAGTTCAAGTTGTTTTGCAAACGCGTAAATGCGTACGGGCACGTGGTGTGACCTTCCCTTTGCGGTTGGGTGATTTCAAAAAGTTTCACCCACACCTGATACCTGGTTTTCTTACATAAATCGTCCCCTTTGTTTAACGAACTTAGTAGCTGACAAGCAGCATTGAACCAAGGTTTGCCAAACATAGACACGTTTTTCATTTTATTCTGATCCACTCGACGGATCTTCCTCAGCGGAGGCCTCTTCCGTTGGATCGGAATCCGCAGCCTTCAACGAAGGCTCGGATTCCGGTTCTTCTTCAGAGGCAACGGCAGTTGCTGTGGCCGCCGCAGCTGAGGCCGCCTGAGCGGTTTCTTGCGCTTCGTGTTCCCGGGCTTCTTGCGCCTGGGTCTCGCGCCGGAGCTTCTTGTCAGCGGCCGCTTGTTGTTCGGCCGCTTCTGCGCGTCGCTCCGCTTCTTCGACGATTTGATCGACTTTCTCAGCCGTCAAGCCGCCCATCTCCATCAAGTCTTCGGGTTCAATCACCGATAGATCATCGTATGACAAATAGCCTTCTCCGACCAGACGATTTGCCAAATCTTCATCGACTCCGTCAATGGAACTAAAGCCGCCGACGGCCCGGTCGATCTGCTGTTCCAGCTCGGACTGGGTCATGATTTCGATGTCCCAGCCACACAGTTTGCTGGCCAACCGCACATTTTGCCCTCGTTTGCCGATTGCCAGCGACAATTGGTCGTCCCGGACCAGCACAATTGCCCGGCCCATCATCCGGCACAGGATCACCTCGTCGACCTCCGCCGGCTGCAGCGAATTGGGGATCATAATCTGCGGATCTTCGTCCCAGCGGACAATGTCGATCCGCTCCCCGGCCAATTCGTCGATCACCATTTTGATCCGGTTTCCCCGGACACCTACGCAAGCTCCCACGCAATCGACCTTGGAATCGATACTGCTGACGGCCACTTTCGAGCGATAACCGGGCTCACGGGAGATGGCATTGATCGTGATCACTCCGTCGGCGATCTCTGGAATCTCGCTTTCGAACAGGCGTTGGACAAGCTTGGGCCGGGTTCGGCTGAGCACGACTTTGACGCGACTGCCCTGGGGTTTGACCTCGGTGACCAGGGCTCGAATCCGCTCGTTGGGCTGATGCGATTCGCCCGGAATCTGCTCGCTGCGCGGCAAGATGGCTTCGATGCCACCGAGCGTCACCGTGGTGACGCGGCCTTCGTTGCGATGGACGGTTCCGGTGATCAAGTCATTGATGATTTCGTTGAACTCTTCGATCTGCGAGTCGCGTTCGGCTTCCCGCACTTTCTGGATGATGACCTGTTTCGCAGTCTGGGCCCCGATGCGGCCAATCACTTCTTCGTAGTCCAGTTCTTCCTGGCCGCAGCGGCCGGCAATTTGGCCGTTTTCTCGATCGATCACAAATTCGATGTCGGCCTCTTCACCAAAATGCTTCCGCGCAGCGGATACGAGTGCCGATTCGATCGCCCGAAAAACAATCTCTTTTTCGATATTTTTCTCGCGGTGCAGCGAGTCGACGATCCGCAATACTTCGGTGGCATTCATGTTTCTTCTTTCAGTAAATTTTCGCCCGTGTGCGGGTCAAACCACAGCACCCGGTCGGGTTCAACGGACAACGCGAGCCGGTCACCCGTCGCTATGTCAGTCGCGGCCGCGACTCGTGCAATCAACGGCTCGCCTGCGTCTGTGACAGTTGTCTGTTCATTTCCATCCTGCAGCCGGTCAGTCTTGGTCGCCGGCTTTCCGGTTCGTTTCAGTTCTTCAAAATAAATTACCGCTGAATCGCCCAGCCGATCAATCGCTGCGACGGTTCCCAACACCAGCCGCGGCGACGAAGCTGTTTCTGTCGACGAATCATGCGGATACAGCGTTATGTCTTCACACCGAAACCCCAATACGACCTCAGCCGACTCCCGGCCACCACCGATGATGCGATCAACGCTGGCCGCGGAACCCGCGGGCGGACTGAATTCGAAATGAAATGGACCTCCGTCAAAAATCAGTTTTTGTTCGTGCCGCCGGGCGATGCCCGTCACCAGATTCATCGGAACCGATCCAATAAACCGAGCCACGAACAGGTTGGCTGGCCGCCGGTACACGTCCAGCGGTCTGCCAACTTGCAAAATTTTCCCCTGGTTCATTACGGCGACCCGATCGCCGAGCGTCATCGCCTCGACCTGATCGTGCGTCACGTAAATCATCGTCGCGTGCAACTCTCGATGCAATCGCTTCAGCTCAACTCGCATCTTTTGCCGAAGTTTGGCGTCGAGGTTTGACAGTGGTTCATCAAACAAAAACGCCGCCGGATTCCGCACAATCGCACGCCCAAGAGCGACACGTTGGCGTTCACCGCCGGACAACTGGTGCGGCTTGCGATCAAGCAAATGGTCAATGCCCAATCGCGAGGCCGTCTGTCGAACCTGTTGATCAATCCCAGCCCGCAACCGAGCAAGCTCAGCCGCACGACGAGGTTGAAAAATGCGTCTTAAACCACGAGCCAGTACTCCTCCGCCGAAACGTAACTTCAATCCAAACGACAGATTGTTGTACACCGACATGTGCGGATACAACGCGTAATTCTGAAACACCATCGAGACGTCTCGATCCTTCGGTGCGACATCATTCACGACGCGCCCGCCAATTCGAACCTGTCCCTCCGTGCTCGCTTCCAGTCCCGCAATCAGTCGCAGGGTTGTGCTTTTTCCACAACCACTCGGCCCAACCAGAACCAGAAACTCCCGATCCGCGATCTTCAGGCTGATCTCATCGACAGCGACCGTGCCGTCTGGAAAACGTTTTGACAATCGCTCCAGATCAACTTGTGCCATGTGTCTCAAAGCTTGTTCGAATGAAGCAACCTGGTCGCTTCGTTGAAGCAAGAGCTTTGCAATTAACAACTTAGCGCAAATCAAAAGATCCGCCAAATACTTGACCGATCCGTCGCCGCTATCGAAATGAACAACCGCCTGAATCTCGTACAATCGATTAACGTAAGATACCCCGCAGGGGCAAAACGGTCAACGGTGATCGACCCAATTTACCACGTGTTCACGAGCGTAAATGTACCCTCATTCTGCTCTGCGATCGCCCGCATCGTGACCGAACCAATCCCGGAACCCAAAGAAATGGTATGGACAGGTATTTTGCCTATCTTCTCATCGCCCGACTGTTTTTCCCGGTTTTCGCGCCGCAATCGCGGAACCGTGTCGTCCTTCAGTTCACCATCTGATAGCAGGAAAATCGCGTCGGGCTTCATCCGCAACGACAACCGCATGGCTTTCCAGGGTCGTGTATCGCCGATCGGGTTTTGCTTGTCCAACCATTTAAAGATCTTGGTTTTATTTTTTTCGGTGGCGGGAATCAATTTCGCGGGCTGACTGGTATAGGCAAAAGAAGTGTCATTATAAAGGAACACGAAAAATTCCTGCTTCTCGGTCAAACCCAGAATCGCCTCTTTGAGTTCTCGGCGAGCCATCACCCAGCGATATTCGTCTTCCATGCTGCCCGAACAATCGACGACAAAGACGAATTTCGTTCCCACCGCGCCGGTCCCAAAAAAGCTGGCACCCTTACCATCGCCCCGCTCAAATTCCAGCTTGGACGGGATCAGCTCGTCCATCGCTTCCAGTCGGTCGGACAACACGTCGTTGTTGGAGTGGTCGAGACTGACGTCGAGACGATGCAGGTCGCTTTGGATTTCCTGAGCATCGGTCAGCAATTTCTCTTTGTCATCGTCTTCCGTTGCCGAGTCGATACTGACGGCGACTTCCATGAAATCCAGATCCTGGGCCCGCGGCTGGTCGGACATCAGGAATTCGATTTTGGTCCCCTTATCGGCGGCGATCGTCACCAGCGCCAACACGAGAATCAGCGCCAGGTGAAACACAAAACTCGCCAGCCAGCTGGGCACGCCGCGGAAAAACCAGTCGGAGGTTAATCCGCCCAAGGGTTTAGCTTTTTTTTGACGTTCCAAATTTCTGTTGGACGACAAATCGCCTTGACGAAACGGAAACGGAATGTCGTTGCTGGCAAAGCCGGACAGGGGATCAAACACGACGGTGTCAAACGCCGCGGAGGGTTGGACGGCGACGATCTCGGGAAGCACGGTTGGTATCGCAGTTGCCACGGGGGCCGTCGCAGGCGCGATCGCTCCGTTGTGGGCGGGTGCGGAAACGGGTTTGGCCAGCTGGATGTTGGCGGCGTGCGGCGGCTCGGCGGTGATTGCGCGCGGCAGGGAGCGGTGCGGGAGTGGATTGTCGCCCGCGTTGGCTGGGGCGAGTGAGCGATTGCAGCGGCAAAACCGGAAGCTTCGCTGCCGGCGGAGGCGGATCGGCCTTGCCCTCAATCCACTCGTTCATGTTGCCACCTTCCGTTTGTTCGATCTTTTCGATGGCCGCTTCTTTGTTGGACTTGTTTCGTTTTTTAATCGAATCAAGATCGCGCAGCGGTCCTTTGCGAACCGGAGACATATCGCGCATCGGCGCCGGCGGGGGAGCGGGTTTCGCTTTGCCGGGGGCGGGAGGGGCTGGGGCAGATGAGCCGTTGGATCCGGCGCCATCCATGAAAGATTTGATTTTGGCTATTTCATCATCATCGAGGCTAGCAAGCGCAGACCCCTTGCCCTTGATACCTACCTTTTCGCAGATATCAAGCAATTGCTTGTTGTCGAGTTCAAGTTGTTTTGCAAACGCGTAAATGCGTACGGGCACGTGGTGTGACCTTCCCTTTGCGGTTGGGTGATTTCAAAAAGTTTCACCCACACCTGATACCTGGTTTTCTTACATAAATCGTCCCCTTTGTTTAACGAACTTAGTAGCTGACAAGCAGCATTGAACCAAGGTTTGCCAAACATAGACACGTATTTCATTTTATTCTGATCCACTCGATGGATCTTCATCAGCGGAGGCCTCTTCCGTTGGATCGGTATCCGCAGCCTTTAACGAAGGCTCGGATTCCGGTTCTTCTTCAGAGGCAACGGCAGTTGCTGTGGCCGCCGCAGCTGAGGCCGCCTGAGCGGTTTCTTGCGCTTCGTGTTCCCGGGCTTCTTGCGCTGGGTCTCGCGCCGGAGCTTCTTGTCGGCGGCCGCTTGTTGTTCGGCCACTTCTGCGCATCGCTCCGCTTCTTCGACGATTTGATCGACTTTCTCAGCCGTCAAGCCGCCCATCTCCATCAAGTCTTCCGGCTCAATCACCGACAGATCATCGTATGATAAATAGCCTTCTCCGACCAGACGATTTGCCAAATCTTCATCGACTCCGTCAATGGAACTAAAGCCGCCGACCGCCCGGTCGATCTGCTGTTCCAGCTCGGACTGGGTCATGATTTCGATGTCCCAGCCACAAAGTTTGCTGGCCAGACGCACATTTTGCCCTCTTTTGCCGATTGCCAGCGACAATTGGTCGTCCCGGACCAGCACAATTGCCCGGCCCATCATCCGGCACAGGATCACTTCGTCGACCTCCGCCGGCTGCAGCGAATTGGGGATCATGACCTGCGGATCTTCGTCCCAACGGACAATGTCGATCCGCTCCCCGGCCAACTCGTCGATCACCATTTTGATCCGGTTTCCCCGGACACCTACGCAAGCTCCCACGCAATCCACCTTGGAATCGATGCTGCTGACGGCCACTTTCGAGCGATAGCCGGGCTCTCGGGAGATGGCATTGATCGTGATCACTCCGTCGGCAATCTCTGGAATCTCGCTTTCGAACAGGCGTTGGACAAGCTTGGGGCGGGTTCGGCTGAGCACGACTTTGACGCGGCTGCCCTGGGGTTTGACTTCGGTCACCAGGGCTCGAATCCGCTCGTTGGGCTGATGCGATTCGCCCGGAATCTGTTCGCTGCGCGGCAGGATGGCTTCGATGCCGCCGAGGGTAACCGTAGTGACGCGGCCTTCATTGCGATGGACCGTCCCGGTGATCAAGTCATCAATGATTTCGTTAAATTCTTCGATCTGCGAGTCGCGTTCGGCTTCCCGAACTTTCTGGATAATGACTTGTTTCGCAGTCTGGGCCCCGATACGGCCAATCACTTCTTCGTAGTCCAGTTCTTCCTGGCCGCAGCGGCCGGCAATTTGGCCGTTTTCGCGATCGATCACAAATTCAATGTCGGCCTCTTCACCAAAATGCTTCCGCGCAGCGGATACGAGTGCCGATTCGATTGCCCGAAAAACAATCTCTTTTTCGATATTTTTCTCGCGGTGCAGCGAGTCGACGATCCGCAATACTTCGGTGGAATTCATGTTTCTTCTTTCAGTAAATTTTCGCCCGTGTGCGTGTCAAACCACAGCACCCGGTCGGGTTCAACGGACAACTCGAGCCGGTCGCCCGTCGAGATGTCAGTCGCGGCCGCAACTCGTGCAATCAGCGGCTCGCCTGCGTCTGTTTCATTTGTCTCTTCATTTCCATCCTGCAGCCGGTCAGTCATTGTCGCCGGCCTTCCAGTCCGTCTCAGTTCTTCAAAATAAACCACCGCTGAATCCCCCAGCCGATCAATCGCAGCAACGGTTCCCGAAACCAGCCGCGGAGCTGACCCCGTCGACGTATCAAGTGGATTGAGCGTTAAGTCTTCACACCGAAATCCCAGCACGACCCCCGCCGATTTCCGGCCAGCACCGATGATTTGCTCAACGCTGGCTGCGAAACCCGCAGGCGGACTGAATTCGAAATGAAATGGACCTCCGTCAAAAACAAGTTTCTCTTCGTGCCGCCGGGCGACACCCGTAATCAGATTCATCGGAACCGATCCAATGAACCGCGCTACGAACAGGTTGGCCGGGCACCGGTACACGTCCAGTGGTCTGCCAACCTGTAAAATTTTTCCCTGATTCATTACGGCCACCCGATCGCCGAGGGTCATCGCCTCGATCTGATCGTGCGTCACGTAAATCATCGTCGCGTTCAATTCTTTATGTAATCGCTTCAGCTCAACTCGCATCTTTTGCCGCAGTTTGGCGTCCAGGTTTGACAAGGGTTCATCAAACAAAAACGCCGCCGGATTCCGCACAATCGCACGCCCAAGAGCGACACGTTGGCGTTCACCGCCGGACAACTGGTGTGGCTTGCGATTAAGCAAATGGTCAATGCCCAAACGCGTCGCCGTCTGTCGTACCTGTTGATCAATCCCACCCCGCAACCGAGCAAGCTCCGCCGCACGACGAGGTTGAATAATGCGTCTTAGACCACGAGCCAGTACTCCTCCGCCGAAACGTAACTTCAATCCAAATGACAGGTTGTTGTACACCGACATGTGCGGGTACAACGCGTAATTCTGAAACACCATCGAGACGTTTCGATCCTTCGGTGCGACATCATTCACGACGCGCCCGTCAATTCGAACCTGTCCCTCCGTGCCCACTTCCAGTCCCGCAATCAGTCTGAGCGTTGTGCTCTTTCCACAACCACTCGGACCGACCAAAACCAGAAACTCCCGATCCGCGATCTTCAGGCTGATCTCATCGACCGCGACTGTGCCATCTGGAAAACGTTTTGACAATCGCTCCAGATCAACTTGTGCCATGTGTCTCAAAGCTTGTTCGAATGAAGCAACCAAGTCGCTTCGTTGAAGCAAAAGCCTTGCAATTAACAACTTAGCGCAAATCAAAAGATCCGCCAAATACTTGACCGATCCGTCGCCGCTATCGAAATGAACAACCGCCTAAATCTCGTACAATCGATTAACGTAAGATACCCCGAAGGAGCAAAACGGTCAACGGTGATCGACCCAATTTACCACGTGTTCACGAGCGTAAATGTACCCTCATTCTGCTCTGCGATCGCCCGCATCGTGACCGAACCAATCCCGGAACCCAAAGAAATGGTATGGACAGGTATTTTGCCTATCTTCTCATCGCCCGACGTCTTTTCGTGGTTTTCTCGTCGCAATCGAGGTACGGTGTCGTCCTTTAGCTCGCCGTCTGATAGCAGAAAAATCGCGTCGGGCTTCATCCGCAGCGATAACCGCATGGCTTTCCAGGGTCGTGTATCGCCGATCGGGTTTTGCTTGTCCAACCATTTAAAGATCTTGGTTTTATTTTTTTCGGTGGCGGGAATCAGTTTCGCCGGCTGACTGGTATAGGCAAAAGAAGTGTCATTATAGAGGAACACGAAAAATTCCTGCTTCTCGGTCAAACCCAGAATCGCCTCTTTGAGTTCCCGGCGAGCCATCACCCAGCGATATTCGTCTTCCATGCTGCCCGAACAATCGACAACAAAGACGAATTTCGTTCCCACCGCGCCGGTCCCAAAAAAGCTGGCCCCTTTGCCATCGCCCCGCTCAAATTCCAGCTTGGACGGGATCAGCTCGTCCATCGCTTCCAGTCGGTCGGACAACACGTCGTTGTTGGAGTGGTCGAGACTGACGTCGAGACGATGCAGGTCGCTTTGGATTTCCTGAGCATCGGTCAGCAATTTCTCTTTGTCATCGTCTTCCGTTGCCGAGTCGATACTGACGGCGACTTCCATGAAATCCAGATCCTGGGCCCGCGGCTGGTCGGACATCAGGAATTCGATTTTGGTCCCCTTATCGGCGGCAATCGTCACCAGCGCCAACACGAGAATCAGCGCCAGGTGAAACACAAAACTCGCCAGCCAGCTGGGCACGCCGCGGAAAAACCAGTCTGAAGTTAACCCGCCCAAGGGTTTAGCTTTGTTTCGAGGTTCCAAATTTCTGTTAGACGACAAATCGCCTTGACGAAACGGAAACGGAATGTCGTTGCTGGCAAAGCCGGACAGGGGATCAAACACGACGGTGTCAAACGCCGCGGAGGGTTGGACGGCGACGATCTCGGGAAGCAAGGTTGGTATCGACGCGACCGGGGCGGCTGGGGAATTGATGGTTGCGTTCGGAGGCTTTGCCAAAACGGGTTTGGCAAGCTGGATGTTGGCAGCGTGCGGCGGCTCGTTGGCGATTCGCGCGGCAGGGGGCAGTGGTGGGGGCGTGGATTGCTGATTGCGTTGGCTGGGGCGAGTCGGCGGTTGGAGCGGCAAGACCGGAAGCTTCGCTGCCGGCGGAGGCGGATCGGCCTTGCCTTCAATCCACTCGTTCATGTTGCCACCTTCTGTTTGCCCCGTTACGAACAGTCATTATTTACCACTGGCGATAGTTTTTCAACTTTCAAATCGGCGGAGAAAGCAGGGTCATTGGCTCAAATCGCGAGAAATCGTCGATTCACGGGGCGGCTTCGCGGACATCCGCTTAACGTGGCACGGCGGTCTCCGACGTGTTCCCGCGCACGTCCGCGCGCGGAACAAAGCGCGGGGACTCGCTTTGCTACAATGAGTCGTCCCATGTAGTCAAGCGAGTCCCTTCGCTTGACATCCGCGCAGCGGATCAGAAAAAGACGCAGGCAAACTAATTCGGGCAAGCAAATCATGCGCGTACGAGATGACAGAATGATTGATGACAGAATCATGTTCCGCGGGCAAACCCAGCGATGTCCGGCATTAATTACTCACAATCCACAATTCACCATTAATTATTTCGTCGCGGTAAAAAACACTGCGATTTGCGCGGACGTCCGCTGCGCGGAACAATGCGAAGGGACTCGCTTTGCTACATCGAGAAATGCTGGGCCATTTGGCACGCTCTCGTCGCTCCCACAGCTCACGCGTGTAAAAAGTGGGTCGCTCTTGCCGAGTGCGACTCCCGACGTGCCAAACCGCCTTAGCATGCCAGACAGGGCAAACGCCACCGTTTGCCCGACTCAGATACCGATAACATTCGGCAGGTATTACCCACGAAATCAGGCTAAGCCGGTACTACAGGCATTAATTCTGACGTTTTACAGTCGATAAAAAGCAAACCCAATGTCGTGAATCGGTAGCAATCGGGGCCTCGGAGCCAGGGTCCCCGGATTAATCTGTTACTCATAAGCAGCTGCAATTGGTGGGCTGCCGATGCCTTCAAACATCCTGCGAAATGCCGCTCAATTTCAAGAAGAAAACAGGTTAAAACGTGAAGGAAAATTAACCCGCCGCAACCTTGTAGCGGCTATCCGAAAAACTATACTAACGACTCAAGCGAGAGCAATGTAGCGTTGCCGACGAGTCCGTCTGTCGACAAAGAAATACATCTTGGAGAATTCAAAATGAAGAAATTTACCCTGCCGCTGTTGACGGCATTTGCAATGCTGTTGGGGAATCCGGCAAACGGTGATGTCGTTGATAGCCTTGATTTTGGCACGCCAGGCCAAGGCGTTACTCATACAACCACAACTGGGTTTAGTGCTCCCTCCGGCACCATGGGCGGGACGGCTCCAAATGACTGGATGTTAACCTATGTTGCAGCCAACGTATCTACGGACACGTCACTTAACGAGTTTATCACCGTCCCAACCGGTGTTATGAGAGTTCAAGACTGGGGCGGAGCCGGAACGGTAACCGCAACTCCGTGGGTAGCTACCTCAGCGGGTACTGTCAACATTGCTGGTAGTGGATTAACTATTGGAGATGATGTTTTCAACAATGTTGGCGTTGAAGGCATCACTTGGTTTTATTCAATTAATGGTGGAGCAACGGTTAACTTTTTCTTGGGCGAGGCCGAGCTAACCGGAAGCGGAAATCCGGTTGGCAGTGGCGTTGACGTTGGTCATTCCTTTTCTGGATTATCGTTGAACCCCGGCGATTCATTGTCATACGGCTTTACGGTCAACGTTGACGGCGCCAATGACGGCGTCGAGATTTCAGCGATGACAGTTGACTTTACGGCGATTCCAGAGCCAGGAATGTCGGTGTTGTTGGTGATATCGCTCGTAGGTCTAGCTCAGTGCCGACGTAGAAGCTAGTTCGACAATAATTTTTGGTCGGCCTTTTTGCCGGCCTTTTTTATGCGCACATTGAGGAAAAACAAAAAAGGTGCGCTATGGTCGGAGGAAAGAACTTCAATCTAGGGGTTCCCGAGCCAAAATGCATGGTGTCGGGTTGTTCAAAAAGCAAACCAATTTATTTTGGCCACGATTCGGGCTCGCCCCGAGCGAGCCATGGTCATAACCAGATTCGGCACGCTCGAAAACCCCAGCCATGTTGGCCACGACTTGGGCTTGCCCCGAGCGAGCCATGTTCATCACCAGAATCGACACGTACGAAATCTCCCATCACTGCCCGGCTTGTCCGGGTAGGATGATGTTCCCTCCAGGACGCCCGTCCTTTTCCATCAACATCGCTCCACGCAGACAAGCTGCGAGGTGGGCGGGGTAATTGGCCTGCTACTCTGGTTGTGAATATCGCCCCCCGGAGACAAGCTCCGTCGTAGCGAACGAACGGATTAGTTATTTGTGATCAATTAATTGTGATTTGTTATTGACGTACTGCCCAG
The DNA here is from genome assembly GCA_963697295.1 of uncultured Planctomycetaceae bacterium. Classification (GTDB taxonomy): domain Bacteria; phylum Planctomycetota; class Planctomycetia; order Pirellulales; family Pirellulaceae; genus Mariniblastus. The sequence goes on from CAVONL010000003.1 coordinate 99,533, forward strand.
CAAAATCCGGCCACGATGCGGGCTTGTCCCGATCGAGCCATGTTCAAAACCAGAAATGCCACGTACGAAATCTCCCATCACTGCCCGGCTTGTCCGGGTAGGATGATGTTTCCTCCAGGACGCCGGTCCTTTTCCATCAACATCGCTCCACGCAGACAAGCTGCGAGGTGGGCGGGGTATTTGGCCTGCTACTCTGGTTGTGAATATTGCTCCACGGAGGCAAGCTCCGTCGTAGCGAACGAACGGATTAGTTATTTGTGATCAATTAATTGTGATTTGTTATTGACGCGCTGCCCAGCAAAATCCGGCCACGACTCGGGCTTGCCCCGAGCGAGCCATGTTCAAAACCAGAAACGGCCGCACGACACACCCATCACTGCCCGGCTTGCCCGGGTAGGATGATGTTTCCCCACCTACGACCAGTCGCCCAAACATCGCTCCACGCAGACAAGCTGCGAGGTGGGCGGGGTAATTGGCCTGCTACTCTGGTTGTGAATATCGCCCCCCGGAGACAAACTCCGTCGTAGCGAACGAACGGATTAGTTATTTGTGATCAATTAATTGTGATTTGTTATTGACGCGCTGCCCAGCAAAATCCGGCCACGACTCGGGCTTGCCCCGAGCGAGCCGTGTTCATAACCAGATTCGGCACGATCGAGCAAACCCATCACTGCCCGGCTTGTCCGGGTAGAATGATGTTCCTTCACCTGCGACCAGCAGTCTGAACATCGCTCCACGCAGACAAGCTGCGAGGTGGCGCGGTAATTGGCCTGCTACTCTGGTTGTGAATATCGCACCACGGAGACAAGCTCCGTCGTAGCGAACGAACGGATTAGTTATTTGTGATCAATTAATTGTGATTTGTTATTGACGCGCTGCCCAGCAAAATCCGGCCACGATGCGGGCTTGCCCCGATCGAGCCATGTTCATTACCAGAATCGACACGCTCGAAACCACGCATCATTGCCCGGCTTGCCCGGGTAGGATGATGTTTCCTCTCATGCCGGTCGTCGCCCCAGCATCGCTCCACGCAGACAAGCCGGATGAGCGACTTGGCACACGGCGTGAGCGAATTCGCCCTTGGCGTTACAACCGAACGACCAAGATCTACCGTTTGCCTACTTATTGCCGCGGGAAAGCCACAAGTACCGGCGGCCGCAGAAAATTGGAAATTCTTCGATTTGAGTCAATTGACTGGACCAGCTTTTGCTTTTATCGCCGAGTCAACAGCCCACCCGATCAACGGCAATCATAAGTCAAGGAGTGTCACAATGTCTGACACCATTCAAGCGCAAGTAACAGGTTTTTCCGAGTACGGGGAGGTCACTTCAAAACCAGCCGACAAAACAACACTTGGCCATTTGTTCCAGGAGCTCCGGCAGTTGTGCGGTCGAATGGTCCAGACCGAGCAGGGATCCGAATCGGGGATCGCCGAACTTCATCCCGAGCAAGAAGCCAGCTCGAGGAACCTGTTGCACTATCTCGCCTTGCGCCGGGAGGACTTCCGGCCGCTCCAGGATTCGTTATCGCGGCATGGCCTGTCGTCGTTGGGTCGGTGTGAAGCAAACGTGATGGCAAATTTACACGCAGTGCTGCGCGTGCTTTCCCGATTGGTGGGTGACGACAACTGGGACCCTTCCAACGTGGCGCCCGTCGACTTCGAATCAGGCCCCCGACTAATTGCCAAACGCACGCGGCAGTTATTCGGCACCGCCCAACGGAACCGGGGCGTGCACATCATGGTCACGATGCCATCGGAAGCCGCCGACAACTATGCCTTGATCAGTAATCTTGTCGCGGGAGGCATGGACTGTATGCGGGTCAATTGTGCCCACGACGACGAGCGCGTGTGGTTGAAGATGATAGAGAATCTGCGCCGCGCGGAACGGGAGTTGGGCCGCAAGTGCCATTTGTTCATGGACCTTTGTGGACCGAAGCTGCGCACCGGACATTTAGGCGCCGTTCAATCCGTGCTGCGGTGGAAACCAAAGCGTGATTCGCTGGGCCGCGTACTCGTCCCTGCCCGGGTGTGGATGACACCTGATCGATTGCCAAGTGAACCGCCGGTGCCGGCAGACGTAACGGTGCGCGTGGTGGGTGACTGGTTGGGCGCCGTGACGGCCGGTCAGGAAATTCGTTTCGTCGACGCGGCCGGACGCAAACGCGCAATCCGGGTGATGGAAACGACGGGCTCGGGTATCTGGGGCGAATCCGACCGCTCCGCATACTTGACCGCCGACACCAGGTTTGAACTTTGCCATGGCGACGGTCGTAGAGCCGATTACCCAATCGGGCGAATCGGGTTGATCCAACCGATGGAATCTTACATCGTCGTCAGCCAGGGTGATCGTTTGATACTTTGCGATGCCGAAAAACTGGGCGGGCCCGCGCGGTATGACGACCGCGGCCGACTCACTCAATACGCACACATTGGCTGTACGTTGCCCGAAGTTTTCGCCGACCTGCAACAGGGACAGCGCATCCTGTTTGACGACGGCCAGATCACCGGGCGAATCGTGGAAACCCATTCGCGGCAGGCACTGGTAGAAATCATGGCCACCCGCCGTGGCGGCGGAAAACTCCGACCCGACAAGGGGATCAACCTTCCCGATACCGATTTGAACTTGGCTGCGCTGACCGAAAAAGACGTGCAGGATCTGAAGTTCATCGTCGAGCACGCCGACATGGTTGGCTATTCGTTTGTGCGGCGTCCTGACGATGTCCGCCGATTGCAAGCAGAATTGGATCGGCTCGGCAAATCAGCGATGCCAATTGTGTTGAAGATCGAAAATCGACAAGCGTTCGCCAACCTGACTCCGCTGTTATTGGCAGCCATGCGCAGCCCATTGGTCGGTGTGATGATCGCGCGGGGAGACCTCGCAGTCGAATGCGGCTGGGAAAGGCTGGCAGAGGTTCAGGAGGAAATTCTGTGGATGTGCGAAGCAGCCCACGTTCCCGTTGTGTGGGCAACCCAGGTTCTCGAAGGGCTGGCCAAAGAAGGAATTCCGACGCGCGCCGAGATCACCGACGCGGCGATGAGCGTCCGCGCAGAATGTGTGATGCTCAATAAAGGGCCCCACATCCTCAAGGCACTGCAAGTCCTGGATGACATCCTCAAAAGGATGCGGGATCACCAGACGAAAAAACGCCCCTTGTTGCGGCGACTTGCCGTCGCCGACAACATCTGGCCAGAGTGAAGTTATCCCGAACCGCAAACCAAAAAAATCACACCTTCGGCAAGTTAAACTGAATTCGAATGGTTCGCTTCTTGGGTCCGCGACGGGCGTCTGCGTTTTGTAGCTCGACTCGCAGCGGCAAGCTGCGGGCGGTGATTGCCACCAATATCCCGAAAACGCTGTGTCGCATTCCCGTCGTCAATCCGCTGATTTTGACCGGATGCCCTGTTCTGCTCACGCGCGAAAAATTGTTTGCAACGGCTTGTGAAGTCAAATATCATGGCCGTGACGAACCAGAAATTGCAGGGCGTTTACATAAATTCAATCCACGTCATCGCCGTGAGATTCAAACAAAATGGCTGCTATTTGGACTTTTGGCGGCACCGAAATTTTGAATTTGAGGGTACGGCTTTTTGAGGACACAAAACTCATGAACATCAACTTTGGCTTTCGTATCGTTGCTACCTGCGGAATATTTGCCGTCGCGATTTTCTTCGCAGCGCCCGTTAACGCCCAGCTGTTTGGTCCAGGTGACCCGGTTCTCGCGATCGACACGGATGTGACCGTCACCAGCGATTACCCCAACTTCGAGGGACCAAGCAGCGTGACGGATCAAAACGCGGGCACCAAATATCTGAATTTTGGACAAGCGGGGACCGGATTCATTGCGACACCTGTGTTTGGTTCGTCGACCATTCAAAGCCTGCAATTGACAACGGCGAATGATGCGGAAGAACGCGATCCGGCTTCGTACGAACTTTATGGCACCAATGATCCTATCACCAGCGCGGACAACAGCTTTGGCGACCAGGAAAACTGGACGCTCATCTCTTCGGGTGCGTTAACGCTACCTCCAGAGCGACAAACACCTGGACCGATTGTCGATTTTGCCAATGCCACGGCTTACACGTCTTACAAACTGATTTTTCCGACCGTCAAAAATCCGGCGCGGCAAATTCGATGCAGGTTGCCGATGCCCAGTTTTTCACCGGGGCCGGCGGAGCGGGTTCCGCGGTGTTGAGCAACGTTGATGCGTCGCTGGCGGTCAGCAACCCGGGAACCGTAAGCGAGTATCCGGTAGGCGAAACGCCTCGCAATATCGCCGACCAGAACAATGCCACGAAATACCTGAATTTTGGGAAAGAAGGTACCGGTTTTATCGTATTGCCTTCATTTGGATCATCCACGATTCAGAGTATGCAGTTGACAACCGCCAATGATTCTCCGGAACGCGATCCGGCTTCCTACGACTTGTACGGCACCAATGATCCAATCACCAGCGGTGATGACAGCGCCGGAGATCAGGAAAACTGGACGTTGATTTCTTCTGGCGATTTGATGCTGCCGGACGAGCGCCAAACCATGGGTGCGGTCATTGACTTTGCCAATAGCACATCTTACGCCCATTACAAGATGATTTTCCCGACCGTCAAGAATCCTGGTGCGGCGAACTCGATGCAGATTGCGGACGTGCAATTTTTTACCGGGGCGGGTGGAACCGGCTCGGGGATCCTGGCACCCGGTGATGCGGCCCTCGCAGTCGCTGACCCCAAGTCTGGCAGCAATTATCCTGGCGGTGAACCGCCCACGAATATCATTGACCAAACGCTCGCCAAATATCTCAACTTCGGCGCCGAGAATACCGGTTTCATCATCCAGCGGAACGACAGCTTCGGCACCAAGGTAACCAGTTTTACAATTACAACCGCCAATGATGCTCCCGAGCGCGACCCGACATCGTTCGAACTATACGGCACAAACGATCCGATCACGAGTGAAGACAACAGCACCGGCGAAGCGGAGAACTGGACGTTGCTCGATATGGGCGCGATCGACTTGCCGATGGAACGAGATACGGTGAGCGATTCAATTCCCGTCAATAATACCGAGTTTTACACCGCTTACAAAATGATCTTTCCAACGTTGAGAGCTCCGGCCAATTCCATGCAGATCGCTGAAGTGGCGTTTGGCGGCGAGGTCGCTACCAGTAGCGTCGTGGTTCCCAATTCGGTGGCGGACACTCGAGGACAGTACGTGATGGGCGATGCCGCCAGCTTAGCCCAAAGTGACAACGTCGATTACGTATTGCGACGGGCTGTCAACGATACTCAGTCGCGCACGGAATTTGTCGTAGATGGCGTCAGCCCGACATTGATGCCCAACGGCGTGGAAGTCACCCTGGAGGGGGCTGTGTTTGCCCGTTCGACGGTGGTCCAGACGATCGAGATGTTTGACTACATTCTGGATGATTGGGAATTGGTGGATACTCGCAACGCGACCAACATGGTCGATTCGACCGTCATGGTGACATTGGGCGGTGACTTGAGCCGATTCGTCGACCCGTCAACTGGCAGCATGTCGGCTCGGATTCGTTTTCAGTCGCTCAATCCCCGCCAGAGGTTTTCGTCCAATACCGATTTGTTTAACTGGACAATCAACTGAGTTTGCGGCATTTCAGACGAGAATGCTCGGCGATCTCGCCGAGCATTTTTTCGGTCGAACGGCGGAAGTGTGACTGAACGGAAGTAGCTTGACTCTCTGAGTCGAGATGACATTCATGATTTGATAATCGATATTTAACATCGCGTTTCAGGTAAGGGAAAAAGGGTCAAAAGATGAATACGTATTTTGATTTTCGGATCGTTTCTATTTGCGGAATGTTTGCAATCGCAATCTTTCTCGCGGCACCTGTCGACGCACAGCTGTTTAATCCGGGTGATCCCGTCTTGGCGATCGACACGGACGTAAGTCTCAGCAGCAATTATCCAAATTCCGAAACGCCGAACAACGTGACGGATCAGAACTCGGCTACCAAGTACCTGAATTTTGGAAAGGAAGGCACCGGTTTTATTGTGACACCGGTTTTTGGTTCGTCGACCATCCGGAGCCTGCAACTAACCACCGCCAATGATGCCGAGCCACGTGATCCGGCTTCGTACGATTTGTATGGCACCAATGATCCGATCACCAGCGAAGACAACAGCTTCGGTGATCAGGAAAACTGGACGCTGATTTCGTCCGGCGCGTTGAGTTTACCACCTGAACGCCTGACACCCGGGCCGATCGTCGACTTTGCCAATGCCACAGCTTACACGTCTTTCAAGCTAATTTTTCCGACGGTCAAGGACCCGCTGGCGGCGAATTCCATGCAGGTTGCCGACGCGCAGTTTTTTACCGGCGTTGGCGGGACAGGATCGGCAGTCTTGGCCAATCTCGACGCGTCCTTGGCGGTCAGCGACCCTCCTGCGATTAGTGACTATCCGGTCGGCGAGACGCCCCGCAATATCACCGATCAGAATAGCGCGACCAAATACCTGAATTTTGGTGAAGAAGGCAGCGGCGCCATCCTGTTGCCTTCATTTGGATCATCCACGATTCAAAGTCTGCAGCTTACTACCGCCAACGACTTTCCAGAACGCGATCCCGCTTCGTACGAATTGTACGGCACCAACGATGCGATCATGAGCGGCGACAACAGCGCGGGTGATCTGGAAAATTGGACTTTGATTTCTTCCGGCGATCTGATGCTACCGGACGAGCGATTTACCATGGGTGCTGTCGTCAATTTTACCAACGCTACGTCCTATGCCGCGTACAAATTGATTTTCCCAACCGTCAAGGACCCAATTTTGGCAAATTCGATGCAAATCGCGGACGCGCAATTTTTTACCGGGGCAGGTGGCACCGGTACGGGCATCCTGGCAGCTGGCGATACGGCCTTGGCCGTGGCCACTCCCAAATCTGAAAGTGATTATCCATTCCTTGAAGGTCCTACCAATGTCATCGACCAGACATTGTTCAAGTATCTTAACTTTGGCAAGGAAAACTCCGGTTTCATTATCAGTCGGGCCGACCTTCGGGGAACGATCGTGAATAGTTTTACCATCACGACCGCTAACGATGCGGCTGAACGCGACCCAACGTCATTCGAACTTTACGGGACCAATGATCCGGTTACCAGCCAGGACAACAGTGCTGGGAATCAGGAAAATTGGACATTGATTGACATGGGGGCTATCGATCTACCGTTGGATCGAGACACCGAGTCGGATCCGATTCTGGTAAACAACGTGAATGGGTATACCGCCTACCGTCTGATTTTCCCGACAATCAGGGACACCATGCTCGCTGACTCGATGCAAATTGCCGAGGTTACCTTTGATGGCCAGGTCGTTACCAGTGGAGTCGTGGTTCCCAATTCAGTGACTCCCACACGGGGTCTGTTCGTCTCCGGCAATGCAGGCAGTTTGGCCCAAAGTGACAATGTTGACTACGTCATGAGGCGGGCTGTTAATGATACACAGTCGGTCACCCAATTCGAGGTTGAAGGCACCAGTCCTGAACGGTCTCCGTTCAGCATGGAAGTCACCCTCGAGGGGGCCGTGTTTGCGCGTTCGACCGTCGTGCAGACGATCGAGTTGTGGAACGACCGACTGGGCAGTTGGGAACTGATCGACACCCGCAATGCGTCTAACATGATCGATTCGACAGTCGTCGTGAATCCAACGGGTGATTTGAGCCGTTTTGTGGAACAGACCAATCGCATCCTGCGGGCCCGGATCCGTTTTCAATCGCTCAACCCACGTCAGCGGTTTTCGTCCAATACCGATCTGTTTACGTGGTCAATCGAGTAAACTGACTGTTTATTTGACTGCAGAATAAGAAGTGCCCGGCCTGATCCGCCGGGCATTTTTTTAACTGAAGACCGTCAACGTCTCAGGGAAGGGTCTTCAAGTTTTGTCAGGCGCAGATCGATAGCAACCAGTTCCTGACCCATACGATCGATTTGTCCTTGCAACGCTTCGATCAGCGTTACATAGTTTTCTGGATTTTGCAGCATCGCCAGATTCAGTTCCGCAAGTTCATATTGCAATTGCAGTCGCTTGAGCCCCAACTCGCTGAGAGCGTTTTTTTCTCTCAGATTTTTACCGGCCGTAAGTTGCAATTTCGCCAACCGGACTTTTTCTGCGGCGTGGCATAGACGGACCTTTTCCAATCCGCCCGACGAGGCAAGCATGGCTTGATTGTACTGCTCCTTGGCAACAGCCAGGTCGGATTTTTGTCTTTCGACTCTGGGAGCTGGAATGACTCCTGCGGACTTCTCGAGCAACCAGTCGAGTTCGACCTTCGCCAAGTCCATTTTCGTCTTGGTGTATAAAATCACCAGTTCGCGCGGAGACAATTTGGCCGATTCCTGTTGCAGTTCCTGACTATGGCACGGAGCATCCGTGACTAGCAACGCAATGGCGAAAAATATGAAAGAGAGTAAATTTTTGTAGGCCGACATGGTTGGTCCTTTCATTCGATGTGCGATTCAGCACAGCCACCCACCATCCCTGCTCGCCCCAACTTTTCCAGTGAAAACCATCACCCATCGATGGCCGTGAATCGCGGTTGCCGAATCAACTGAAGCGCGAACGACCTCCGCAAAAAGTACGCTGGTGGATGTTATTTCGGCAGAGCGAAATACTGCTTTCAAGCATTCACGTGCCGTTTACCCGTGGAACGAGTTCCTGTTGCAATGGCAGAAGGGCTTTCCTGGCCGCCTCGCGGCCCGCTTCGATCAGTTTTTCCGGGTGGTCGAAATCAAACCAGGAAACTTCACTGACATCGGGCCGGACAATCAGGTCGGCATCTCGCGATACATGGCGGCGCATCAGGCGTTCCCCGATATCTTCCATGCGCATCAAGACTTCAAACGCCGTTTTGCAATGAGTAATTTTGTTTTGTTCCTGACCCACGTCGACGGCGATCGTCAAATCACGTGCATACGACTTGGCGACCGTGATTGGAATCGAGTCCACGGTTCCAATATCGCACAACAACATGTCTCCCCATTTGACGGGCGGAAAGAAGCCTGCGATTGAAGTGGACGCCCGCACCGCTTGTCGAAGTGGTCCTTTTTCCAACACGATTCGATGGCCACTGAGCAAGTCCACTGCAACAATGCTCAGTCGCGTGGGAAGTTCTGTCAAATCAACGTCGGGCAAGAGGTAGTCGATCGCGTCGTTGAGGATGTTTTCGGACATCAATGACAGTCCGTCTCTTGCCTGGCGAAACTTGCGCGGCGTAATCGCGTGCTTCAACCGCTCGTACCAGGCAAAGTAACCTTCCCAGGTTTCTGCTGTGGTTGGCTTCACTTTTCCAAACACTTTGTCGAGCTTCTGCCGGAAGTTTGGCGAATGCAACAGCTTGATCACATTGGCCTGGACCACGCGTGTGTTCGGTTCCACGGCGCACATCGCACCGACCAGACTTCCCATGCTGACGCCGACGATTCGCTCGGTTTGCAACCCTGACTCGCCAATGGCCTGCATGACCCCCAGGCTGCGCAATACCCCGGCGCCTCCACCGCCCAGCGCGACCACCGCCTGTCGTGCGTGATGGGTGTTGGCCTTGGTGGCCAGCCGGGTTTTTCGAAAATTAAAAAAGTCAATCAGTTTCATGTACTTCGGGCTCCGTTGTCAGCTCTCAATCCGTCCAGACCGGTATCAAGTTCCTGGTTTGTAAGGCATTAAAATGTCGTCGGCGCTGATGTCGTCAAGTTGCGACCAACCGTCGTTGACGATCGTCGCGCCGAGCTTGGTGACCTGCCGAAACTCTCCGTCGGATACCGGTTTGCCAGTGATGCGTCGGCGCAATTCCCCGCAAACAGTCTCCGCAGCGGTGCGCGTCGTGTCGTCCTGGCATTTAGCGGCATACAAACTTGTGACCAACAACACGACGGCATCCTGGACGGTCCCCGAGATGGCCGACATGCGGCACTGACGATCGGCAAGTTTCAACTGGAACTTGCGCATGGTCCCGCTGATCTTGAACCCGGACTTCGAGAGCACTCGCTGAGCAAAATGCGAGTGACCGACCAGGTTGCTGGGAATGCCATCGAACTTGCTCCAACTTGAACCTGCCAGGCTACGCTGAACATACCACCTGGAATACTCCATTCCCGGACCACGCAGCGCCCACAGATGGGTTGGGTTAGCCATGTTGGGATTCTTGATGCCGCGGTCATGAAGCAGGCGCCCAATGGGTTCGAAATATTGCTTGCCGTGGTGTTTGACCAGCGATTTAAAGAACGCCATGCTTAGCATTTCACCTTCACCCTCGTAAATACAAGGTGCAAGGAACTCATGAACGTTGTCGCCAAACAAGTGCCCTTGTAAAAATGAACGCCCACCGTGCGTTTTCATGAATAGCTCGATGGCAGCTTCTTTTTGTGCTTCGCTGCCAAATATTTTGGCGATGATGCATTCCATTTCACCCCGGTATCCGCGATCGAGCAGCCCGGCGCACCATTGAGTGATGGCATCGCAGGCAACGATCAATCCTGCCATTCGCCCGATTCGGCGACGTACCAGCTCACGATTCGCAATCGACTGACCATAAGTTTCCCGATACTCTGCCCACGGCAGCATTTCGGCCAACATCATCCGCATCGTGCCCGCTGCATTGGCGCACAGCGCGACGCGACCGAGATTCAACCCGTGATAGGCAATCGTCAAGCCATCTCCTTGCTTCGGTTTCAAGAGATTTTGCGCCGGCACCCTGAAATTCCGGAACACCAGTCCGTTATTGTGTGCCCGCCGTAACGCATACAATCCGTAATGATTCAGGCGAAATGTTTCGTCCTCCTGATCCGGAAGGTCCACGATCAACACCGACGGAGCTTCATCAATCTTGCAAACCAGTCCAATCGTGCGACCGGGGATCGCATTGGTGATGAACAGTTTTTCGCCGTTGACAACATAGTCGGTTCCGTCCAGGACCGCCGTGGTCTTCAATGCCGTCAAGTCACTGCCGGCACCCGGTTCCGTCAAGGCAAACGCCGACAACCGACGACCGTCGGCGAGCTTGGGGAGGAATCGCTGCTGCTGCTCGGGACTCCCAAAGGCCCGAACCGGATCAACTGCGCCAATGCACCCGTGAACTGACGCCAAACCAGCCACGGTGGGATCAATGGTCGCCATTCTGGTGATCATCCTTGCGAACTCCTGCATCGAAGCGCCCGAGCCACCAAACTCGCTGCCGACCAACAATCCCCAGTACCCGGCACCGCCCAGATCCGCCAACACTTGTTCCGCGATTTTGCCGTGTTGGTCGATCAATGTTCCGCGATCGCGATGATTCCGGACAATATCAATGGATCGTTCGACAACCGCGCTGACCGCGTCGGATGCTTTCGGCAATTCACAGTAAAATAAATCGGTGGAAACTTTCGATTCCCAGACTGCCCGATGGATCGGGCTGTTGGCTGTCTTGTACTGCGCGGCATACAACGATTCGACCTGATCGTCGGCCGTGTCCACGACGCCAGTGCGCCTTGCTTCATCTTTGGACGCACCGCCCAAACGCAGGGCAACTTCGGCAAACGATTCGTGGCCGTTATTAGCGGACGGTTTGCTTGCCCGCGTTGATGTTGAATGCGGTTTACCGTTGGCAGCCGCAGCCGGTTGACCCACCGCCGCTTCATTCTGGTTGGTGCTTCCCTTGTTGATGTCAAGACTCATGGTGATCCTCCGGATAGGTTTTCATGGTGTTTTCGTTTAACCGCGTGGGCAACGCCCCGCGCGTTTGCTGGCGTAATAAGCGCGGCCCGTTGGGCACGCGGTTAAACGACTAACAATAAGCGCGGCCCGTTGGGCACGCGGTTAAACGGCGAACAAGATCCGCTACGGCGTTGCCTTCTGGGAGACGTCGCCGTCAATACCGCCCGCCCCAGGGCGGACCTACGACGGCGTGAGTTTTTTTACTTCCTGTTCAATCATGTGCTTTGACTCAAAAAATCTGGACGTGGTCTTTGCCATCTCGACCAGCCTTTCCGGCGGCGAGAATCTTGGCCCGCACGTTTTGCTCAACTGAGCGGCGTTAGCTGACAAAACGCCGCTGCCAATTTGATCGATAACGTGTAACGGACCGCCACGATGGGGCGCAAACCCCGTTCCCAGGACCATGGCCAGGTCGATGGCCCACGGTTGCGCGACGACTCGCTCATCCAGGCAGCGAATGGATTCCATCAACATCGGATAAACCAGGCGTCGTTGAATCGCTGTCAGGCCATCATCGGAGAAACTGGGAGTGGTCGCTGGAGAAAAGGCAACATTCGTGGAAGACGGCTTGCCTCGTTTGCCTTTTGAATAGTGATAAAAACCAACGCCGCTTTTCTTACCCAACTGGCCTTTGGCGACCATCTCCGATAACGTGTCAGGAACCGCGTCGAGGCCTTGCAGGATGCTACGCAGCGACACCGCGACATGTTGGGCTACGTCGATACCAACTTGGTCCAATAGCTCCAGCGGCCCCATCGGCATCCCAAAGCGACGCAATTCTTTGTCGATCGTGGCGACGTCAAACCCTTCACGGACCATCAATACCGCTTCGCCCAGGTAGGGAAACAAAACTCGATTAACGAGGAATCCCGGCGAATCGGAAGTGACAACGGGAGTTTTCCCCAGTGCTCGAACAAAAGACACCAACCTCGCGATCGTTTCGTCGCTGGTGCGTTTGCCGCGCACGACTTCTACCAATTCCATGCGATGGACTGGATTGAAAAAGTGCAGGCCGCCAAACCGACCTGGCCGCGCCGTCGCGTCAGCCATCGCGTCAACCGACAGGGAAGATGTGTTCGTCGCCAAAATCGCCTGCGGCTGGACAAGTACATCCAGCCCTTGGAACAACGCTTGTTTGACATCCAGACGTTCGACAATCGCTTCGACGATCAAGTCCGAATCGGCCAAGGCAGCCTCTTCGCAAGTCACATTGATCTTCTTCATGAATTGCTGCCGCTTCTGATCCGACCAACCTTTGCGCTTGGCAAATTTGCTAACCATCCCCTCGATTCGCTGGCGACCAGCATCGGCGACCTCCTGGTTGATTTCCTTGACGACAACAGAAAACCCTCGCAGCGCGGCGAGTTGGGCAATGCCCGCTCCCATCGCTCCCGCGCCGACGACGCCCACCTTTTGAATTGGCGAATATTTCGCCTCGACTTTTTCGGTTGACCAGGTTTTTGAACTGCGGGCGGCTTCGCGGGCAAAGAACAGGCTGAGCAAGTTGCGGCACGTCATCGTTGACAACAGCTGTACGAACTCCTCCCGTTCACAGGCGAAGCCGTCTCCGCCGCGGTAACCCTGCTCCATGGCCTTCAGGGCAGATTTAAGAGCAGGATAATTCTTCGCTTTGGAAGCGATCTTTTTTCGTGTCGCGCTGAAGATCAACTTGCGGCCCAGAAAATTGCTCTCGAGTAGCCGCTGCGTTAAACCACGGCGGTGGGAGGGCGACGCGTTGTGACCATGAGCGAGAACCTTCTGTACAAACGAATCGACTCCTTGTCCCCAGCTTTCCGGTTGGATCGCCTGATCGATCAAGCCCATTTTCAGCGCGTCGCGCGCGGCAACCTGCTTCCCCTGCAGAATCATGCCCAGTGCATTGGTCAGGCCGATCAACTTCGGCAGCCGCTGAGTTCCACCCCAACCGGGAATGACCCCCAGGCTGATTTCAGGCAATCCGATTTTTGTCGCACCGTCATCACGCGCGATTCGGTAGTCGCAGGCCAGTGCCAACTCCAAACCGCCGCCCAGACAAGGTCCATGGATGACTGCCACCGTTGGAATCGACAAAGATTCGATGCTTTGAAATAGCCGCTGCCCTTCCTGAAGGACTCGCGCTGCCTGTTCCAATGAATCAATTTCAACAATCGCGTTCACGTCGGCCCCGGCCAGGAACCCGCTTTCCTTGCTGCTTTCAATCACGGCGAGTTTTGCTTGATCGTTTTTCTCCAGCTCGCCGATGATTTGTTTCAGCTCGCTCATCACGAGTTGATTCAGGATATTCACAGGGCGACCGGGAACATTCAACGAAATTCGGGCGATCCCCTGATCGTCGACGCTGACGGTAAAGTTTTCGAAATTTTGAGAATTCATCTTCACGATTCCTATTCTGTTTCCACGACCATGGCGCAGCCTTGTCCGCCGCCAACGCACAACGTTGCGAGGCCGCGACGACCGCCCGATTCGCGCAAGGCCCGCAACAATGTCAATATTAAACGTGTCCCGGTGGTTCCAACGGGGTGTCCGAGCGCGATCGCGCCGCCATGAATGTTCAGCCTGTCGCGAGGAATTTCACCCAGAGCGCCGGAGATTCCAAGTTCTGTTTCGCCAAACTCTTTTGATGCGGCAGCCCGTTCACAGGCGATCACTTGGGCGGCAAATGCTTCGTTGATCTCGATCAAATCAAAGTCACTCAACCGCAGGCCAGTTTCTTTCAGCAGCCTGCTGGTTGCGTAAACGGGCCCCAGTCCCATCCTCCGGGGATCGCAGCCGGCAATCGCGTAGTGCGTAATGAACCCCAAAGGCGGTTTTTGGAAGCGCTTCAATTCGTCTTTGCCCGCTAATACCAGGGCGGCGCTGCCGTCGGTGATCGGACAACTGTTACCTACGGTGACGGTGCCAGTCGATTCAAAGATGGGACGCAATTTCGCCAGTTGTTCCAACGATTGCCCCTTCCGTGGGCCGTTGTCCTTGTCGATCGTGTTGTCACCCGTTTCGACCGGAGCGATTTCTCCGGACAAGAAACATCGCTCTTGGGCGGCGAGCGCCTTGTGATGACTCGCCAGCGCGAAGCTATCCTGGTCTTTACGGGAAATTCCGAAATCCTTGGCCAAAATTTCGGCAGTTTGACCCATGCTCAAGCCGCAGGTCGGATCGGTCAGGCCAAGTTCCAGTCCGACGACTGGCTTGAAGTGCTTGGGCCGAAACGATGCAAAAACTTTTAGTCGCTGCGACATCGTTTTCGATTTGGCGAGCTTGGTCCACAATTTCGCGGCGCTGCTGCGAAACATCAACGGAACATTTGACATCGACTCAGTTCCACCGGCGACGACCAGCTGCGCTCGCCCGAGCTCGATTGCGTGCCACGCATTGATTACCGATTCCATTCCCGAGGCACAATTTCGGTTAACGGTGTGCGCGATTCGCGCGTGCGGCACACCGGTTTTCAAAGCGATCACGCGGGCCAGATTGGCAGCATCGGGCTGACCGCAAACACTCCCCATCACGACTTCGTCAATTTCCGTCGGCGACAGACCACAACGACGCAGGACATCGCTGACGGCGTGTTGGCCCAATTGCACCGCCGAATGATTTTTCAGGTCAGTAAAAGCTTTCGAGAACGGCGTTCTCACACCTGCCACGACGGCGATCGGCTTCAAGGACTTCACGATGTTGACTCCTCTGAAGGTTGGGAACCATTTACTGGATTGGTCGAGTGGGGTAGCTCATTACGAACAATTTTGCCTATTTGCTTTGGAGGTAAATTGCCATGGCACTGTTCATAGATGCGAGGGCGTTTGTATTTCGACAGCCGCTCCGAGCAGTGCTTTCGCAATTTTTGCTCGTCCCAGGTTGCTCCGGGCTTCAAAATGATGATTGCCTTGACGATCTCGCCGCGTTTTTCATCCGGCTGCCCCACGACCGAGACGTCCGCTACTTCCTCCAGATTGCGAAGTGCGTCTTCGACTTCGCTGGGATAAACGTTCAATCCCGACGTGATGACCAACTCTTTTTTGCGCCCGACGATGCCGTAGTTTCCGTCCGGGTGACACACGACCAGGTCGCCCGTGTGCAACCAGCCATCGCGGATGGCGATTTTTGTTGCCTCCGGGTTGTTCCAATAGCCCAACATGACTTGTGGCCCACGCAGCAACAACTCACCCACTTCTCCCGGCTGGAGGGACGCGCCGGTGTCCGCGTCGACAACCCGGCACTCGGTCTCCGGAAGGGGTAGCCCAATCACGCCAAATCGTTGCGGTGCGAACAGGTCGCCAACGTGCGTCACCGGCGATGCTTCCGACAACCCGTACCCCTCAACGACGATGGCCCCGGTATGCTTGGCGAACTCACGGCCCACGGATTCTGCCAACCCCGCGCCACCGGAAATGACCCATCGCAGCGAGCTCATATCGATGGGCTTTGAACGCAATTGCCGATTCATCGCGACCAGCATGGACGGAACGGCATGGAAAACGTTGGGACGCTCTTGCTCAATCAACCTCATGACTTGCCGCGAATCGAAGCGATCATGCAGGATCAACGTGGCGCCCATCATGAATCCACCCAAGGCGGTCGAAAATCCGTAGCATTGAAAGAAAGGCAACGCTGCCATCATCGTGATTTTTCCGAACTCTCTGCCTGTCCACATGAATTGCTGCCAGGCATTGGCAACCATGTTTTGATGGCTGAGCATTGCTGGAATCGGTTTTCCCGTCGTTCCTCCCGACGGCAGGATGAACGCCGGGGCGGTCCCCGTTTCGATTGAGGATTGCTGCCACGGCGCTTTGCTTTTGTGAATTTCGTTCCAAAACCAGCAGCGTTGACCGTTGGAACGCATTGTCCAGCGACCCGTGCTTTTATGCCGTAGCGACAGATAACCGAATTGTTTGTGAGCCGGCAATTGTTCTCGCATGGACACCAGCAGAACCTTTTCCAGGCGTTGGTTGTCGTCTTTCTGATCGTCACGCTTCAACAGATTCGCGAGCAGATCCAGGCAAATGACAAATCGACAATCGGTGTGCCGCAGAAACTTCTCGACTTCGTGTGCGACCATCAACGGACTGATGGCGACCACCGCGCCCCCGGCGCGCCAGATTCCGTTGGCCGCAATGATGAACTCGGGAATATTGGGCAACAGGATCCCGACGCGATCGCCCGGTTTTACTCCCAGTCGGCGCAGCATCGCGGCACACCGGATAGCGTGGTGATTGAGTTGCTGATAGTTCCAGGTTTTTTTTCCGTAACGGATTGCATTTCGCTTGGGAAGTTGTTCGGCCGCATGTTGTAATACACCGTGCACCGGTACTCCCCGGTAGTGCTCCAGTCCTTCTGGCTTGGAGGTTTGCGGCAGCCCTGGATGTCCGTTCGACAGACTGCGATTGGTTGGCACGATTTCGGAACCCAGGTGACTAGCGCCCACGAAATCGGCCCCATTCGCGCCGGTATTCAATTTTCCGTTGGGATCGAAATACTGTGCCATGGTCGCTCTCTACAAGGTTGAAATCAGCGTTCCTGAACTGACGGCGCTCGTTGCTGCAGGCAACGGTCCGTTGGCGATTAAAAAGTGCTTACTCGACATGAAGCCGCGCATTGCTGCGGTGGCTTGTCATGCCGCGTCGGAATTTGGGAGTATTAGCGGATGAGGAGAAAAAATTAGCTCACTCAACAACCTGGGAATGGTCCTGGCAAGTTGTTGGTGTGTTGGGGCAGGGTGCTTCGAGCGAAGTGCTCGCGCCTGTTTGTGTTTACTCAATCGTAATATGAAAACGTCAGGTGCAGTCGTCTATTATGATCGGGGACATTGCAAACACAAACTTTCGCCCCCAAAATCAGGAATGCGTTCTCTTCAGCCAAGCGGCGTCGTTAATTCGAAACGTCGTCACAGCTACGCCACAGTTTTGCGAGCGCAATTTTGTTATGAAATGAGCGACCGTCAGGATCTGAATTACCGTCATCATCTGACTTGGCGACACAAATCTGCTCACCAGGCACGACAAACCAGCGGCACATTTCACTGCCATTTATAACGAAGTTCAATTGGTCCCTGAGCCGGGTTCACTTTACGCTGACTTTCGCAATGGTTTGTTTGACATTTTCCGTGCGCTGGCGACGCGGTTAACGTCGGCATTCTTTTTGGCTAGAATTGACCAACAAGGCAGCTGCGACAACGCCGGTCAAAAATCATTGAACGACAAGATAAACGATGGACGAACAAACACTGGTGACGTGGCATGAACATTCCGTCAGGCGGCCGCGCGGTTGCGTGGTCTGGTTTACGGGGCTCAGCGGAAGCGGCAAAAGCACGGTGGCCAATTTCATTGACGCGAAACTGGATGAACTTGGACTGCGAAGCTATGTGCTTGACGGAGACAACATCCGGCATGGATTAAATGCCAGCCCGGAAATTCTCGCGCCGGTACACGGTGATGAATTCGCAAAACGCTTCGGATTGGGTTTTGGTGCGCTGGACCGTGAAGAGAATATTCGACGGATCGGCTGCGTATCCGAGCTGTTCTGCTCGACGGGCATGATCACGCTGACGGCATTCGTCAGTCCGTATCGCGCCGACCGGGACCGGGTTCGGGAAACAGTAACTTCAACCGGAACGAAACACGACTTCGTCGAGGTCTTTGTCGACACACCGATTGAAATTTGCGAGCAACGAGATCCAAAGGGGCTGTATCAGAAAGCTCGCGCCGGTGAAATCAAAGGATTTACCGGAATCGACGCGCCTTATGAGGCACCCGAAAATCCGGAGATTCATGTGGATGGTGCTCAACCCGTTGAGCAGATCGCGCAGCAGGTGATAGAGTATCTGCGTTCAATCAAGAAGCTGCCATAAGAGATTGTGGGCCGGCTGTGAGTTTCACATGCGGGTAACACCGACTAACAACAATCGTTGATATTATGTTTTTCATCGAGATGAATCACGAGAGAGCCTGGTGATGACGCGAAAAGTGCTGGATGTCGGGCAGTGCGGCCCCGACCATTGGAGCATTTCGAATCTGTTGCTCAAACATTTTTCTGTCGAAATCTCGCGCGCCGAATGTTATGACGAAGCCATCCGCATGGCCCGCGATTCGTCGTATGATTTAATCCTGATCAATCGCCTGCTCGATGCCGACGGTTCGCCGGGAATCGACATTCTCCAGACATTAAAATCAGAGTCGACTACCGCCAACGTGCCCGTCATGCTCATCTCCAACTTTGAAGACGCACAACAGCAAGCCGTCTCCCTGGGCGCCGTGCGGGGATTCGGAAAATCGCAACTTGGTAACCCCGCCACTTTGGAAGCGCTCGGCCAATTTCTCGGCGACTAACGGAGGGAATTCGTATGAAATTCTACCTTGCAGTTTTGGTCGCCAGTTGTGTTGCGTGCTTAAGCATGGGCTGTGGCGGAGCCAACGACACGATGTCAATGCCGGCAGATAAATCTGCTCCCGCCAAAGACACCGTCGACCGGTCGGCGGAACCTGTCGGACAGCCTGATAATCGCGGCAACGCCCCGGTCGGTGAGTTGCCGGGCGATGTCGGCGAGCTGCCACCAGACGACGGGGTGATCCTGTACCACCGGGCCGAACCCGAAGCGCGCGACTTGCCAGCTCCGGAAGCTTTTGACAGGGAACCCGGATTGGTTCCCAGCCCGGAGCTTGCAGCGGAAGCCGCGAGCGAAGGTTTTGTGCTCAAAAAAGTCTACTACGGCACCGATCGCAAGCCGAGTATTTCGCAGGCGCAGCGGTGGCAGAAATTCCGCGATCTGAGTTGGCAAACCGGGATCGCCGGCGCCGTCACGCTACTGTTGCTGGGCGCGATACGCGTCTCTCGCTGGCGGAAGACTTTCGCTGTGCTGACCATTGTGGGGCTCATGGTCACTTACATGTCGGGCAGGGCGGTACTGCTGGAACATGACAAGATCGCGCAAGACGACCTGAATAAAAATCGGGTTTATGGTACAGAACTTAACGAGATCGACGGCAAGTTTCAGATCGAACGCGGCGTCTGTTTCGTGAGCATTCCCGGAATTCATGAGCAAGGCAGTGGCGAGTTCGAGCGGCCTGGCTTGTTGGAATTCAGAGTCGACCGCGAAAGACACTTCGATCTGCCAGAAGTGCGACTGATCGAAGACCGGCAAAAATTTCTGTCCTATTTACGCGCGGATGTGCAGGAATCGGCGCAGAAACACGCCCTGGTTTTCATTCACGGATACAACGTGACGTTTGAATTGGCGGCGATGCGAACCGCGCAACTGGCATACGATCTTGGATTCGACGGACCAGCGGCCTTCTTCAGCTGGCCTTCCAATGGAACAACCAGCGGCTATGCCAGTGACGAGGAGACCGTCGAACTTTCGGCCCCGCAACTGAAGGAATTTTTGACCGACGTGCTGAAAGAAACCGGCGCTCAATCGGTCGACGTGATTGCGCACAGCATGGGCAACCGCGCCCTGACCGAGATGTTGATCGACCTGGAACGCGTTCGTAATGACGACGGGTTGCCCGTGCTGAATCAGGTTGTCATGGCGGCACCCGATGTGAACGCCACGAAATTCCGGACCAAGATCGTCGACAAAATCAAAGACGCAGCCCGCAACTTTACGCTGTATGCTTCTTCCAAAGACTTCGCGTTGTTAACGTCCGACATTCTGCGTGGACTCGATTACCCGCGGCTCGGGCAGGGCGGGGAAGATCGGCAGGTGTTTCCCGATATCCAGACCCTTCAGACCATCGATGCCTCGGATCTTCCGGGGGAAGCGGCGTTCAGGTTGGAATTGGGCCATTCCTATTATGTCAATCCGGTCGTATTGCAGGACTTGAAGTATCTGGTCGAAACGCCGTCGCCCGGTCGACAGCGCGCGTGGCTGAAAGAACGACCGTACATACCC
>CAVONL010000004.1:0-325329 GCA_963697295.1 uncultured Planctomycetaceae bacterium
CACGAAACCAATCGTTTGCGTTAGCCATCCTTTATTTGGTGTTCATCACATTTTGGCTGGCGAGCTGTTTGAACCTGGTCGCCCAGGAAACGCAACCGGCAGCGGATGGTCCCCAGCCGGCCGCCGACAAACTGCCCTATGACTCGGAAGAAATCGCGAAGGAATTCCAGATGCCCCGCGATCCAGGCGAAGATGCGTCCAAGGATGATCAGCGCGCATATCGCACCCAGGCACGCGAGATTCGTGAGCGAATTCGCAACGCCGAAAGATCCATCAAGTCCGCTTTGACAGGCAGCGGCAATCTGGCGGGAGTTGAGGGTGGTTTCGAAAACTTCATGCGAGGCTATGTGTTTCCCCGGATGACCCAAACCGACAACGAGACGCTGTCCACCCTGGGCGAAATCCGAAAAGACTTTATCAACGATTACCTGTCCGACGACGTGCTTGGTAGCGAACGCCAACAAGTCATTACGATCACGATCCCTGCCATGCAGGCGATTTTGGAAAATGCCGGCGGAAAAAATTATCACGAAGCAGCGCGGCTCAACGCGATCTTGTTGTTGGGGATGATGGATGCCCAGCCCGCTTCGCGGAACAACAACACATTTCCAACGGCTTCCCCCCAGGCATTCCAGATTCTTGTCGACGTTTTCACCGGTGACAAATACCCGCCCTTTTTAAAAATCGGTGCGCTGGCGGGAATTCAACGGCAAGTTGAAATCGACTACATGCAAGGACAGCCGCAATTACCCAATCGCAACCAGATTTCTCAGGAAGCAATACGCATCCTGCAAGCACCTGTCACTACAGATGCCGACTATTGGCTCAAACGCCGATCGCTGCAGGTGCTGGGATACCTGGGTGACGTCGGTCCCAATGGAACCGTTTTGACGGAGATCAGCACGATTGCGGCCGACGACAATGAAAATAAATGGCTTCGGTTCGACGCGATCACCGCCTTGGGCAACCTCAAATACGACGCGTCCGTCAAGGCGTTGGCGCAGGAGGTCCCGGTTACGGTGGCCCGGTACATGGCCGAGATGTTGGATTTCGGGTCGACAGAGCTTAAGAACAAACTCAACGATCTCATCACAAAAAACCTTCTGTTTGAAGACCTCGATCTTATCAAACAAGGAAACGCCGACCAGGAGAAAGCTGGACGGGGTGGTAATCGTGGCAGCGGCATTGGATCTGGCGGCGGCGCCGGCCTGACCGGCGACGATCCGCTTCCGGGAGCAAAAGATCCCGCGAAGAAACTGGATCTTGGCCCCCGCGTTGAATTGGCAAACTATCACCTCAATGACGCTCGCCTCAAAGTGAAAGTCATTGCCTATACGGCCAAGAAAACTATTTCGACGGCAAGCCTGGCTGATTTTGTCGACAAGTCTTTTGTTGATAACTTGAACGCGGAACTGGACACACTGATCGCCGAAGCCGACATTGGAATCAAAAACCTTGACGAAGAAGAACCCCTGTTTAACCCCGACGATTTGGAAGCTGTGGCCAAAGCGAAAAAGGCCGACACGATCAAGATGGCCGAGCTGTTCGCCGACTATTCGAAACGCATCTACGGTATGATTCCCGAAAAACCAGTCGCGGCCAAAGCGGATACGGCTGAACCGGCGAAGCCGGCAGAGGATCCGCTGCCAAACGGAGGTAACTAACCACAGCGACACAATTTGTCGCGATTCAAATGCGATCCGTTGATGCCAGCGAAAAACGTAAGACGACCGAATTACTTCGGTCGTTTTTTTGTGCGAGGTTCGGGGGATGAGTTACGTCGTGGGTTTTGTTTGACGCGTGTTGTTTGAGTCGGTTTTGCGGGGGCGTAGTTAGGTGGTTTGAATGACACTCCCAGCCGACTGGCGTCGGGGGTTTCTGGTCGTTGGCGCGTGTTGTTTGGCTGGGGTTGCCCCGTGGTTAGGTGGGCTGAATGACACTCCCAACCGACTGGCGTCGGGGGTTTCTGGTCGTTGGCGCGTGTTGTTTGCGTTGGTTTTGCGCGGTTAGGTGGTCTGGATGACACTCCCAACCGACTGGCGTCGGGGGTTTCTGGTCGATGGCGCGTGTTGTTTGCGTTGGTTTTGCGCGGTTAGGTGGTCTGGATGACACTCCCAACCGACTGGCGTCGGGGGTTTCTGGTCGATGGCGCGTGTTGTTTGCGTTGGTTTTGCGCGGTTAGGTGGTCTGGATGACACTCCCAACCGACTGGCGTCGGGGGTTTCTGGTCGATGGCGCGAGCTGCTTAAGCGTCGGTTTTGCGGGCGAGTTAGGTGGTCTGAATGACACTCCCAACCGACTGGCGTCGGGGGTTTCTGGTCGATGGCGGGAGCTGCTTAAGGTCGTTTTGCGGGCGAGGTTGGGTGGTCTGGATGAGACACTCCGTCGAAGTCGACTGACGCAAGTCGGCGAGGTCATCAACGCAGAAACACGAAACACAACCCACCCGCGAGACCCCCGACGCAAGTCGGCTGGGTACTTCATCCACGAAACCAAGCCAACGCAGAAACACGAAACACAACCCACCACGAGACCCCCGACGCAAGTCGGCCGGGAGCGTCATCCACAAATCCAAGCCAACGCAGAAACACGAAACACAACCCACCCGCGAGACCCCCGACGCAAGTCGGCTGGGAGCGTCATCCACCAATCCAAGCCAACGCAGAAACACGAAACACAACCCACCCGCGAGACCCCCGACGCAAGTCGGCCGGGAGCGTCATCCATACCACCCAACCAGAACTCTGGTAGATTAAATATCGCTATCGACAGCGATCGGAATTTCGACAGTTCTTTCAAATGAAGGCGTTCGAATGTCCAACGTTCCAAAACTCCGCCCGGCGTTTCATGGCGGTAACATGAAATATGCGTTTCAGGCGCACTACCATATTGGATTTCGGACACGTAAAAACGCCAGGGTTCTTGGCCAGGCAGATCGTGCCAGCACGCTGGACCAAGCCCTTTCGGATGTGTGCCGGCGAGGAAACTATCGTATCCTCCAGGCAGAGACAGATCAAAATTGGCTGAGACTTTTGTTGAGCCTGAGTCCAGTTGATGCTCCATCGAAAACGGTTCAGACCATCAAGGCAAATACAAGCCGAATGATGTTCGAAGCGATGCCCGAACTGGAAAAAGAAATTGGACTCCGGTCTCTTTGGTCCCGCGGTTATTTTGTTCGTAGTGTTGGAGACGTTACTGATCATGTCGTGTCGGAATATTTGGCAAAGCAGCGGGCTCATCATGCCGCCGAACAGGACGATTCCATTTTCTTGGCCGAATATGCTGATCCCAATCCGGAACGCTTCTTCGGATTGCGTCCGTTTTCTCATTGTATGGCAGAATACAATTGCCATCTTGTTTGCTGTCCGGTCCGACATGTTGGGGCGATTGACCAGATTCACGCACCGCGGCTGATAGAATATATCCGTCGAATCGCGCGAGTTAAACGATTTGAAATAATTCGACTGGCAGTTCTGTCAGATCATCTACATCTGTTTGCTGCCTTGCGGCCGAACCAGGCGCCCTCCTACCTGGCAGAAGCAATCATGAACAACACGTCCTATTGGTTTGGTCAGAACAACCCGGGCGTTTTCAAAGTTTGGGATATCCCCGGATTCTGGACCTGTTCTGCTTTTGTACGCACGGCGGGTGCCGTAACCACGAATCACGTTCGCGCGTATTTACAGTCAGGTGGTTAGGTGGGCTGAATGACACTCCCAACCGACTGGCGTCGGGGGTTTCTGGTTGTTGGCGGGGGCGTTTGGGTGGGGTTGCCCCGTGGTTAGGTGGGCTGAATGACACTCCCAACCGACTGGCGTCGGGGGTTTCTGGTTGTTGGCGGGGGCGTTTGGGTGGGGTTGCCCCGTGGTTAGGTGGGCTGAATGACACTCCCAACCGACTGGCGTCGGGGGTTTCTGGTTGTTGGCGGGGGCGTTTGGGTGGGGTTGCCCCGTGGTTAGGTGGGCTGAATGACACTCCCAACCGACTGGCGTCGGGGGTTTCTGGTTGTTGGCGGGGGCGTTTGGGTGGGGTTGCCCCGTGGTTAGGTGGGCTGAATGACACTCCCAACCGACTGGCGTCGGGGGTTTCTGGTTGTTGGCGGGGGCGGTTGGGTGGGGTTGCCCCGTCGTTAGGTGGGCTGATTGACACTCCCAACCGACTGGCGTCGGGGGTTTCTGGTTGTTGGCGGGGTGGTGGGGTTGCCCCGTGGTTAGGTGGGCTGATGACACTCCCAACCGACTGGCGTCGGGGGTTTCCGGTACAAATGGTCGAGACCCCCGACGCAAGTCGGCTGGGTACTTCATCCACGAAACCCAGCCAACGCAGAAACACGAAACACAACCCGCCACGAGACCCCCGACGCAAGTCGGCTGGGAGGATCATCCAGTAAACCCACCCAATTTGGCCCGCACTCAACTAGCAGTGATCAGCCGCCGTTGTTGGCTCAAGCGCCAAGCCACAACACAACCAAGTTGGTATGTCACGACAGTCAATAACGTAAACGTCAAGTCGCCCATCAGGGTCCAGCGATAAAAGGGTATCGCCGCTGAAAAGCAGTTGACCAACCCTCCCGCATCGCTCGCATAGCAACCACTGAACTGCCAGAAAGCCAGATTAGTCAAGACAAAAAACGCGGTTGACATCGCCAGCGAGCATAATCCGAACGCCGCCCAATGCCGGCAGCCCAATAAGCGGGACCCGTGATTGACTCGCTTCTGGATCATCCAACCGAGCCCGCAAGCGAAACCCAGAGATCCGTAAACTGCCAACGCGACTTGCCATTGGTAACTGCCCAGCTGCCAATCCGAGATCAGCATTATGCACGCCAGTGCAAGCAGGGCCACCGAGTAACGGCGAAAAAAGAAACCGGCGAACAGGCACAAGGCCGCGACCGGTTTAAAGTTCGGGATGTCGATCAACCAATGTCGGCTGGCAACACCAACGATGACAATCAGTAAAAAGACGGCGACGTCCAACCAGAGGCAGTCGGTTACTGCTGGCCAAAGATTTTGTTTCTTGTGATCAGATTTCATGTTATCCGCCTGTAGTGAAAACCTTGACGGTTCATCCTAAGGATACTTGCCGAACCGCCACAAGATCCTATCCCCCGTTTTTACGGGAAATTCCCCACAACTTCGATCGCCCAGTTCGCCGTTGACGAGATAGGTCCAGTTATCGCCGGCCGCTTGTTCGTTTTCGAGGCCGTCAATGGACCGCACAAAAGCCGTCTCCCCGGCACCGCTATGAGCAAACTTGACTTCGCCCGCCTGCTGAGCCTGTTGCAGGATTGAAAACACGGTTGAATCCGGGCTGCAGGAAATCTGCAGTTCCTTGTTCTCGCGGCGACCGTGAAAGTCAATTTCAACGGTTACGATTCCGGCGGTTGTCTGTTTTGCCGCCGATCCATCAACATCCGGAGACTCGCAACCGGCAGCAACGAGCATGAATACGCTGATCCAAAGCCAGGTTATTTGAACCACCACAAGGCCGTTTAAAGTTCGCGCTTCATCCATTCATGCTTACCAAGCTAACAATTTTGTCAGCGGCCATTCTGATACGTGTCGGACTTTCAATCAAGCTATTGAACGAATAGCATAATTATCAATGATTCGTCGTTGATCGCTCTGTACGTGGAATAGCCAGCCACACTTGTTCGACAGGAACTGAAATGACTTCCGAATCCGTGAACCAAACGCCTGCCGTCCGAGTTTCGGAATGTCGTCCCGATATCGCGCTGATGACGCTGGACATGCCTGCCAAGGGTGCGAATATACTCAGCGACCAGATGTTTCGCGAACTCGACGAGGCGATCACGCCGTTATTGGACCGCGACGATATCAGGGGATTGATCTTGTTTTCGGCCAAGTCCAGGATCTTTGTCGCCGGCGCCGATCTCGTCGCGATCGCCGACGCGCTGGATTGGCCAGACGAACGAATTATTCAGTTCTGCGACGAAGGCCGCGCAGTGATGGCCAAATTTTCCCAAGTTCCTTTTCCGACAGTGGCGGCCATCCACGGAGCATGCGTGGGCGGCGGTCTGGAGTTGACGTTGTGGTGCGATCGCCGGATCGCTTCGGATGATCGCTGCACCATTCTTGGATTGCCAGAAGTCAAACTCGGGCTTGTGCCCGGCTGGGGGGGCACCGTACGCGTCGCCCGCTGGTGCGGCCTGAGTCACAAAAACGCCCTTGAGCATCAAATCGAACTGGTAACCAGTGGTCGTTTGATTCACGGTCAAGAAGCAGTCGCAATGGGCTTGCTCGATCAAGTTGTCTCGCAGGATGCGTTGATCAATGCGGCCGTTGCCCTGATCGATAACGAATTTGAATCGCAGGCGTATCTGGATGATCGTGAGTCCATCGCCGCGCCCCTGAAAACCACCATCGATGAACAAGTTCTGATAGCCCGGTTTGGCACCGCGATCGTTGAAAATCCCGATATTTATCCCTTTGCTCCAACCGTCGCGCTGGAACACATGCTGCGCGGCGCCGGGTTACCCATGAAACAGGCCTGCGACTCGGAGTCGATTGCCATGGCGCAAGTGTGGGGGAGTCCGGCCAGCTACGGTTTGATCAATAACTTTTTCCTGGGCGAGCACAACAAAAAGAAGCCCGGGTTTGTCGACCTGTCGATCCCGACCGACCCGCTCAATCGCGTGGGCATAATCGGTGCCGGGGTCATGGGCCGGGCGATCGCGACTAACCATCTGAACCGACGCAAATCGGTCGTGTTACTTGATTCCAACCACCATGTCGCCGCCGAGTTCATCAGCAAGCTGACGATTCATCATGATTCGATTTCGCAAGCCGACGAATTCTCCCAATTCGCGGATTGTGATCTGGTTCTTGAATCGGCAGTTGAAAACGCTGAAATCAAGCAAGCGATTCTTGTCGAGCTCGAACCGCAGCTGCCACAGGACACGATGATCGCCACGAACACGTCGGCGATTCCGGTTACGCAACTGGCCGAAGTTTTGAAGAACCCGCAGCGATTTTGCGGGATTCATTTTTGTCACCCCGAGCTGATGTCGCTGGTTGAGGTCATCCGCGGGCCGCGTACGTCGGAGCAAACCGTCGCGCGGGCCACCGCCTACGTCAAGTCCCTCGGAAAAATGCCGGTGGTTGTGAAGGACCGAGCCGGTTTTGTGGTTAATCGCTTGCTGTCGTCCATGCTCGACCAGTCATTTCGCTTATTGGCGAACGGATATACGATCCGACAGATTGACGAAGCGATGCGCGAGTTTGGATTTCGTGGCGGCCCCTTTGAGATGATCGACGTGATTGGTGCCGACACGTGTCTGTACGCGGGCCGCTCAATGTGGGAAGCGGGACTTAAGTGTGTAACCGACTCGCTGATGCTTCCGCGAATGGTCAAGCTTGGTTGGCTGGGCCGGAAAACGGGCCGCGGATTCTATCGCTACGACTCGGCGGATGGACCCGCGATCTGGGACGATCAAGTGGACGCGCAGTTGGCTCCTTACCGGACCGGTGAGCTGAAACTCGAGGCAAACCCCGAAACGATCGTCAATTCCGTCCTCTCGGCAATCGTACTGGCCGGTTCCAATTTGGTCGACGAGCAGATTGTGGCGGACCCTCGGGACGTGGATTTGTGCATCATTCACGGATTTGCTTTTCCAGCTCATCAGGGCGGAATCCTGTTCTGGGCCGACCGGTTCGGGATCGGGAAGGTGGTCCAGGAACTGGAAAAAATTGCAGAAGATGTTCCGCGACTTGCGCCATCCAAGACGTTGCAGACGATGCGCCGAGAGCATCGCACGTTTTATCGACAGCCAAGAAATCCTGACCCGACTGACTGAACCACGAAACATACGAAAACGGCTCCGCTCTTTTGTGGTTTTTTTCCCTAAATCCACAAGATTGAATCTTAAAGGCGTCTTGGAAATAAAACCGTCTCGCAACTCACCGACGAACATCGTGCCCAAGTCCACAACTATCTAAAAGCTACGGGCTTTAAACTCGGACTGCTCGTCAATTTCGGCCATTACCCGAAAGTCGAATGGGAACGAATCGTGAATTGAAAGAAATTGAATCTCGACAGCGCAAGGAATGCTGCACCTATTTCGTGTGCTTCGTGTCTTTCGTGGTTCATGTTAAACAACCACGAAACACACGTCGTTCATCCCGGACCTACTGTTCTTCGTAGAGTTCGGGAAAGACTTCCTGGGAAAGTCCCTGACGTTTGATGAGCAGTCGCAAGCGGTTGAGAAAATCAAATTTGAAATTGGCAACCTGTTGTTCGCTGATGGAAAGTTCTTCGGCGACTTCCTTGTTGGCCAACCCGCGGACGATTAACAGCTCAATGCATTTCAGTTTTTCCCAGTCGCCGCGAGCTTGCCACTTTTGAACCTGTTCAACAAGTGCCTCGATCAGCGCATCCTCTTCGATGCGTTTTCGTTCGACACTACGGGCAATGCTGCTGGCCGGGCGTGCGTTCCCCTCAAGTTGCCACTGTCCGCTGGAATCGCGTCCCGCGGACAGGGGGATGGCAGGTCGGCGGCCTTCGCGGCGCAGATGGTCCGTCAGCTTGTACGCACAAATGGAAAACAGATAACTCTCCAGCGAACGCCGACCATCGTAGTTGGGCAGGCTGTTAAGAAACCCAACAAAGGCTTCCTGAACGATGTCTTCGCTCGCCGAACGGTTGGAAAGGCGACTGTCGACGAAGGCCAGCAACCGTCCCTCGTACCGTTTGATCAGGTCACTCCAGGCGTCGCTGTCGCCGGAGCGAATTCGGCGAATCAATTCCTGATCAATTTCGGAAGACCGTTTCATTTTTGTCCAAATGAGTTCGAGCGCCAGCGAATGCCGATTTCAAGACTTCTGGATTCTAACCCAAGACATCACGCAGGTCAGGCCGCTGGTCGCGTTGGCCCCCGCCGAAGTCTGGAAAACCCGCGCATCGACTAACTATTTGGGTAGTTTTTTGATGAAAGAATCGAGACCCGAGTTTGAGACATCTTTTTGGACGGGACCGTCGGCGATTTCCAGTTCAACAGATTCGACGATGCTTTTTTCGACAGCTCCATCACCCAAATCAAGTCCGCCGGCAAAGCTGACCGCAGCTTGAGCACCCGGCAAACCATCGACGGAACTGACCTTCGAGGCTTGTTCTTCACCCGTCTCAACCCCCGCGAACAGGTCGCTGCTGGTCCCGGCCTGGTTTTCTCTCTCCAGGGCGGCACCGGGCTCGACGTGGGAATCGTCAATCTCACTCAGGTGGGTGTCACCTGTGGAAGACTTCATTTCGTCTTCGTAAACGGTTTCTTTATCAAACGGGGAGGCCCCAGACTTTCTCTGAGCGGGAGACGCATCCATCGGTTTGGTTTCCTGGCTGGGTCTTTCGCATACTTCTTCCGAGGGAATCGTCAGCGTCTCGCCACCGCCCAAGGTGTCGCAGATTTCTTCGCCAATCTCATCACCGATTTCGTAAACGGCCCGAAACGTGACATTTCCGAGCGTCAACAGCTGGTTTGGCTCAAGCGGTTGTTCGGATTCGAGTCGATTGTTATTGAGAAAAGTGCCGTTGAGAGAACCTAGATCTTTGACGAACAATTTGCCGTCTTTTTCAAAAATCTCTGTGTGCAAGCGACTGACCAGGGGATGCGGCAACGTTAGCGAGGCTTCGCGTCCACGACCAATCACACAGGGCAGCCGGAGGTTAACCTCTTTTGCCTTGGCATCACCACCCACCACAACCAACTTGGCTTTCAACATATAACAATGCTTCCTTGAAAAACTTCAAACTGTTAATGCAGCTCAGCCAACGCATGGCAGAGCTCCGCAAATCAGCTGGCAAACCAAGCCGCAAACTGATCCAGGTCGACAAAAAAATCGACAATAGGGCGAATTACTCAGGCTTCAAAAACAGCGACGAATGGAGGCGATTAACTGCGAAAAAAACTGCTTCGCCGTCACCGTGAAAAGTCGGTTACAGCGAAAAGATCCAGGACCTTCAACGGCCCACTAATGGTGGGCAAAGCCACCAAAGTTGCGTCCCAGTGTAACGAGTTCCGCCAAAAAATCAAACAAAACGTTGGTAAGCCTGGGGGCTAATGCGGACTACAACGGCACTTGCAACCCCTTAACGGCGTCGTATAATCCGGTTTTGACAACGGTTAGGGTTTTTCCGGTTCGAGACCGGCCGGATGGACGGACAACCAGACGTGCCTCGACGACGTTGGTCCGATGCGGTCTACTTACTTTTCCGCGGTCATTAGACAATTAGACAAATGCGGGTGTAGCTCAGTGGCTAGAGCGTCACGTTGCCAACGTGAATGTCGAGGGTTCGAATCCCTTCACCCGCTTTTTTGCTTCAACCACAACTTCGGCATCCGCCTTGCGAATGCCGATTCTTTTTATCATGCCTTGTTGGCGGGCAGAAATTGGGAACCGATCCAGTGAATACCGAAACTGAAGAAACGAAAGAAAAAGAAAAACGCCAGCTCGACCTGAAGGTTGATGTCAAGGAGACGAGTGCCTGCGAGCGGCATGTCACCGTGACCGTATCGCGCGAAGACATTAATCATTACTTCCAGGAACAATTCGATGAATTGGTTCCCAAGGCGGAAGTACCCGGGTTCCGGACGGGGCGGGCACCCCGTCAACTTGTGGAAAACAAGTTTCGACCTCAAGTTTCGGATCAAGTCAAAGGCGCCATTTTGATGGACAGCCTGGCGCAAGTCAGTGAAACGCAGGACTTTTCGGCCATCAGTGAGCCAAATCTGGATTTTGAACAAGTCAACATTCCTGAAGAAGGCGATCTGACCTACGAGTTTAACATCGAAGTTCGACCCGAGTTCGACATGCCCGACTGGAAGGGCTTGTCGCTCGAGCGACCCGAGCACGAATTCACGGATGATGACGTCGATCAGTACATTCAAAAACTCTCTGCCCAATTTTCCGATGTGGTTCCCGTTGAGGAAAAAGTCAAGCCCAACGACTTTGTGGTTTGCAATATTACCAGCCGACATAACGGCAAAGTAATCGCCACCGCGGAAGAAGAATCATTGCAGGTCTTGCCCACCTTGAGTCTGTCCGACGTAACGGTCGAAGGCTTCGACAAGCTATTGAAGGGCGCCAAAGCGGACGACACGATCAAAACGACCGTGACCGTCAGCGAGTTTGCTGAAAATGAAGCCCTTCAGGGCAAGGAAATCGAACTTGAGTTCGAAATCCTGGACGTGAAACGAATTGAATTCAAAACGCCCGAACAAGTCGCCGAACGGTTGGGGTTTGAATCGGCAGACGAATTGCGGGAACTGGTTCGCAAAGGAATGGAAGAACGCCTGCAATACGCCCAACGCGAAAAAATCCGCGAACAGATCAGCCGTCTGTTGACCGAATCGGCGACCTGGGAACTGCCCCCGGATCTGTTGCGCCGCCAGTCCCGTCGTGAACTTGATCGCGCGGTCATTGAAATGCGGTCCAGCGGTTTTTCCGAACAGGAAATCATCGCTCGCGAAAACGGGTTGCGCAAAAACATCCTGCAGCGAACCGAAATTCTGTCTGAAAGAACATTTCATCCTTGAAAAAATCGCCGAAGCGGAAAATGTCGAAGAAGAGCCCATCGACTACGAATTGGAAATCGCGCGGATCGCAGCCCAACGAAACGATTCGCCACGGCGAGTTCGCGCCCGGCTGGAACGCAACGGTCAAATGGACGCGTTGCGGAATATGATCATCGAAAGAAAAGTCATCGATCTGATTACCGCCGAAGCCAAATTCAAGGGAACCAAGTACGAGGCCGTGCAGAAAGAGGATACGACGGCCCTCGAGTTCTTTGCTGCCGGTGGTACCGCGGTGGCGATTCCCGACGCCAAGTACGACGAATCAGAACCCCAGTCATTGCCAACCATCAAGGAGCGCGATTGAGGTCCGCAGGTCAGTCTCGCAAATGTCCGCATCCGACCGCCCCTGATTCTTTCAAACTGATCTGTACCGCTCCAGCAGGCGTGGCCTGCTGAAACGGTGGCGTCAGCTTTGCTCAGTACCCCTTGCTTTTCAATCCCATCTTGTTCTCGGTCCGTAATCTGGGTACCGTTAGCAAAGAAGTGCCTGATTCAGAGAGGCGTCTTTCAGCCTGATTCTGATTGTGAACACTGACCCGCTCTGACATTCAAACGACTCGCTTAAGGATTATCGTTTTGAACGACCAACCATTTTTTAATCGACCGCCGCAGGATCCGTATCTGAACCCGGGAGTGGATACGCTCAGCCAGATTCAAAATTCTTACGCCCAGGCGTATCAACGTCAGCGGCAGATGACGCTGGGCGATCTGTTGCTGGAAAACCGCATTGTTTTTCTGCAAGGCGAAATTCATACCGGAAACGCCAATGAACTCGTCATGAAACTGCTCTACCTGCAGAGTGAGAACAAGAAAAAGGACATCAACTTTTACCTCAATTCGCCCGGCGGGGATGTCATTGCCACCTTGGCGATTTACGACGTCATGCAGATCCTGACTTGCCCGGTGGCGACGTATTGTGTGGGCCAGGCCGCCAGTGGCGCCGCAGTCCTGCTCGCCGGTGGCACCAAAGGAAAACGCTATTGCCTGCCGCACTCGCGAGTCATGATCCACCAACCTTACGGCGGCGTGGGTGGACAAGTCAGTGACATTGAAATCCAGGCGGATGAAATCCTGCGAAACCGGGAAGTCCTCAATGAGATTCTCGCGCAACATACCGGCAAAGACGTCGATACGATCCGCCACGACATGGATCGCGACTTCTTCCTGACCGCCGAAAGCGCCAAGGAGTACGGTTTGGTCGACGAAATTACCAGCCGGCCGGAAATCATGGACGCGGAAGACGATTAATTTAACCGTCACGACTTCCATTTTTCGTCAATCCATCCTCACGATTCAATGTGAACAAAACGGAGTTCCAATTCATGGCATACGTCCCCTACGTCGTTGACAACACCGGTCGCGAAGAGCGCGTGTACGATATTTACAGTCGCCTGCTCAAAGACCGGATTATTTTTCTCGGTACCCAGGTCACGGCCGACTTGGCCAATTCGCTCGTCGCGCAATTGCTGTTCCTGCAATCCGACGATCCCAAGAAAGACATTCACCTCTACATCAATTCGCCCGGGGGAAGCGTCACCGCCGGCCTGGCGATCTACGACACGATGCAATTCGTCACGTGCGACGTTGCGACCTACTGCGTCGGGCAAGCGGCTTCGATGGGCGCGTTGCTGCTTACCGCCGGCGCTGCCGGGAAACGTTATGCCCTGCCCAACGCCAGCATCATGATTCACCAGCCTCTCGCCGGGATGCAGGGGACTGCCGAAGAGATCATGATCCACCGCAAAGAACTGCGGCGGGTAAAAACTCGATTGAACGAAATCCTGATCAAACATACCGGCCAATCGATGGACAAAATCG
Source organism: uncultured Planctomycetaceae bacterium (assembly GCA_963697295.1). Classification (GTDB taxonomy): domain Bacteria; phylum Planctomycetota; class Planctomycetia; order Pirellulales; family Pirellulaceae; genus Mariniblastus. The sequence goes on from CAVONL010000004.1 coordinate 13,406, forward strand.
AACAAGATACCGATCGTGACAATTTCATGACCGCGATGGAGGCCATGGAATACAACTTGATCGATCGAGTCGTTGAAGATATGTCCGAAACCCATTCCTAACCAGCTCAACTGCTAGCGAAATACCGGCATGAGCCAATTCCCTCACCATTACAACGTGTCGGCAAACGCGGATCCCGCCGGCCTGGTCGCGATCCACTCGGAAGGGGTCCCCGAATTGAAATCGGCTCCTCCCCAACAGTTTGGAGGACCAGGAGATCAATGGTCGCCCGAAGACCTGCTGGTGGCCGCAGTCGCCGACTGCTTCGTCCTTTCCTTTCGAGCCATCGCTGCCGCATCAAAATTCGAATGGAACTCGGTTCGCTGTGACGTGACCGGGACCCTGGACAAAGTCGAACGCTCAATCGAATTCACGGCTTTCACCGTCCGCGCCCACCTGGTGATCCCCGCTGGTTCCGATGAAGCACGAGCCCAGCGGTTGTTGGAAAAGGCCGAACAGTCCTGCCTCATCACAAACTCGCTGAAAGCCCAACCGCACCTGGAAACCACAATCGAGACGGCCTGAGCGTATTGTGGCACAGACCTCCAGGATGTGTATCGTGACCCCGGCTTGAGGACGTCCACGGCGCGGAGATCCGTGCTACTTTTGCTGAGCACGATTTTGCCAAATCGGCTCGCTATTAAATTCGCTGCATTTGCGGGCGTTTTGCGCGAATTGGCATTGCTCCCAAACTGGCATTTCTTCTAAACGTGGGCCACGTTTTTGAGTATTTGTCAAGCGGAATGGATCCATGTGCGCTCCCCAATTGAATCGTTCAGTTGTCGCTTTGCTGTTGATCACCCTGGTTTTGGGCACGGTCGTTACCGGTTGTAAATCGAATCCTCGCTCCCAACGAGAGACAGCTTTGCTGTGCGCAGAAATCCTCGATCTCGAGGACCAGTTCTATTCGATGAAATCACGTTACGAAGCGGCCAATCGCGAACTGCAGGTGTGTCGCGGCGCCCCGGTCGACGGAACCTACCTGGGCTCAACTGCGATTGAAGGCGACTATGTCGAGGGAGGATTCGTAGATGGAGATTTTGTTGAAGGGGAGTACATGGACGGTCCGTTTGTTGAATCGAACGAATACGGACCTTCGGAGATCATCTATGACGTGCCGGCCCGGACCGGCCGCTACATTCCCCACGCGACGGAAACCTTTCGAGATTCGGCGCGGCGAATTTTTGGACGAAATAGCCTGCAGGGACAAGCATCACCAACACAGTCAGTGGGGCCACACCAGCGATCTTTCGGTTTGTTCAATAGGCGTGGCTCTGGGCTGTTTCGTCGTAACCAGGCAGCCGGACCGGCTGCCAATTTCAGTTCGGATACGGCCTTCGTGGCACCGCCATTGGCTGGCCAGCCCGGAATGACACGAGCCAAGTCAGCATCCACACCGACCTTGGCGACCGATTCGGCCAACCGGCGCGGGGCAGATCGAATGTTTTCAGACTCGCCGGATGCGGAACCGATCGATCTGGATATCCGTTTGGCCGATGAACCCTCTGCTGAATATTCGCCACAGGATAATGTCATTTTTGATGACGTGGACCCATCGTACGGCACTTCCATCAATGGCCCGGCGAGCGGTCAGTTGGTGACGCAAATTGATATCAGTTCCAGCGCGACGCATGGTGAAGATGTTGACGGACAACCGGGCCATGAAGGCGTCGTTGTGCTGATACAACCCAAGGATCGCAACGGAGTGCTCGTTAAAGAGACCGGAGAAGTCACCGTCAGCCTCATTGATCCTGCGGCTGACGGAGACGGGCAGAGAATCGGACTATGGAAATTTACGCCGCAAGAAATGCGCTTGTTCGAAGTCAAAAACGAGCGTAGCGAGCAGGGATTTTTGCTGCATCTGCCTTGGGACGGACACGCTCCCAGCAGCCAGGAGTTGTTGTTATATGTGCGTTATTGGACCAACGATGGGCGTCGTTTGGAAACTTCCACTCGACTCTCGATCGATCCGCCGGGTAACGCCTACTCTCCAGAAAGTCCGTTGATCGAAGGCTGGACAAGAAGAGATACACGCTGGGACAAGGGCTCGAAAACGCTCGCCGCTCCAAGTCAACCAGCGATGTTAGCCGACGATCCACGGATTCCAAACCTGAAATCGGGACCGAATACTAACGCCGGCCAAACCGGTTCGGGTCGCGGCGTCAAGGCAACTCCGGCAAGCTCAAACATCAAACGCCCCGCCTGGCGCCCCAGCCGCTAACGGCAGTTGACGCCACGACGTTTCCAAAATTGCGAGCGGGCCTGTCATCCTGAACCGAGGAACGAGTTGCAGCTTGTTTCGCAGCAATTTCTCGGGTTGGGAGTTTTATTGTTTATCGGGTGGTGAAGTCAGGTGGGGTCAGACCCGACCGTTGGTGACTACCACGCAACGACTATTTTGGTGAGCCACTAAATTCCGAGAAGCACCCCCTCAGGTTGACAGATAAAATCCTGTGTCGTGTCGATACGGAGGGTCTACCGGCGTCGACGAAGCAGGCCGCGGCCAGCTTGTTGGGCGTCTCGTGCTGCGGCAGGTTCCGAGATCGAGACCCCGATCCAACCGTTTTCAACAACAAGCTGGTTGATGTGCAGTTCGGGACTTTCGATGCGTTCGATCAGCGAGGCGGGCAGCACCGCCATCGTATAGCTCTCATCGAACAGAGCTTCGAAAATGGTCCGGATCGCGATTTGATCGCGCAACTTCAGGCCCTTGCCCTGGAGTTTCATTTCACCTTGGTCCTGGACCAGGACAATTTTCCGGCCTTGAACTTGCGGAACGTAGGTCGTCGAGGCCGTCAAATTGCGCCACGTTTTGCCTTTTTCGCCAACTTTGAAACTTTTCAAATTGATCGAGAACTGGACGCGGTCATGATCGAAGTCGACGCGAATCGGATCAAAGTGTGCAAACTCGAATTCGGCCTCGTGTTCGATTTCATCCCGGTGGGACATACTTGCGCCGATTCGTTGCTCAAGGTGCTCAATCAACTCTGGAGCAGTGAACGTGCGGCCACCGAGTTCGATTCGCATCAGCAGATTGTTGATTGCCGATTCGTGGATTTGCATGCTGAGCAGACTGTCTGACGTCGCGCGGGGGCGAGCCGTATTGGCTCCCATTTGATCACGGCCTGCCAAGCGGTAACGCATCACGAGTCGATCGCTGGACGTACTCATCTCGACCGCGTCTGGTTCAAGATCCATGGCGACCAGGGGCTGGTAAATATTTTGATCCAGGTACGCGCGAAGCTGGTTTAATTGTGTTTCGACTTCCTGTTGCATTCTCTGCGAGACAGTCGACTCAACGCGTTGACGTACCATTTGCTCCGCGCGGGGTTTTTCCTCCTCAATTTTTTGCCGGGCAATACGTCGAGCGACCCAGCCAACGAGTGGAATCGGATCCAGCCGCGAAGACATGCCGACCACTTGCTGATCCGCAGACGAAGCCGCCACCGGTTCGTCCGAGGACACGCCATTGCGACCAAAGGCCAGACGTTTGAAGGCATGGAACCTGGCGGTACCGCGATTTTCGATCGTAAATCCGCTTTTCGACGCGCGCGTGTTGGAAAGAACTTCACCGACCGTCACGATCTGCATCTGGATATGACTGGGATCGGGGATAAATTCGATACCCATGCGGTTTTGAATGTGATTTTGTCCAAAAACCTGGGCGCCCATGATTCTTTCCGAGATCGGTTCGGCGGTCGCGGGCATTTCCGGGATCAACCGGTTCACAAACTGTTCCGATACCGAGACGCGGAAATTTGCATTGCGATAGTGGGTATTCAATTCGCCCGCCAGCCGCTGGGCGACCCTGTTGTCTGACCAGAGCAAATGCTGATACTGGTCATTGACCTTGTATTGCGTGAATCCCGATCCATCCAGCTCCTGTTTTTCGACGTAGGTCAGGAGCGCGTGAAGATCAGGTGTTGAAGTCGCTTTCGCCTTGAGCAATTGGTAGAGTTCGGGCTCCAGCGCGGACAAAGCGAACTGCCGCTGGGGCATCGTCAGAGCAGGCGAATTCATCCGTGCCAAAACTTTCCGGGCCATCCTCTTTTGTTCAAGTTCATTGGGATTGAGCGAATTCAAAATCGAGTTTGCTTCATCGATCAGCAAATACTCACGCCAATTCGGATGGACGTCAAAAGAAATTTTCCGCTTGGAAACCTGAATCATTTTCGCTCGTTGGCCGCCATCCACCAGCATGGAATCCTGTTCGACGGCGAGCTGCTGGACCAACCTCCACAGTGCCAGCCGGCGCGCGAGGCTGTAATCCAGACGAAGCAGTTCCGTAACGAGCGGGCCCTGCGCGGAATGGCTATCCTTCGCAGGGACGGTTGAAACCGTAACAGTCAGCCGCTCCAACAACAGCCTTTGATTCTCCAGCTGCCCGAAAATTGCTTTCGACACCGGGTCGGTCAGGGAATCTGCACGACTCAACATGTCAATAAGCTTGAGGGTGTCACCGGCCCATGCGCGGGTCGCCTCGATATCCTGGACAGCTTCAATTTGTTCGATCAAGGCCTCGGGCTGTGGCCACGTCAACTTCGACGTATCCCGCGAATCGGACTTGCGTCGGTTATTCGTCGACTCCGATAACGATTCTTGGGTTGATGATTCGGTTTCCAGTTCGTCGGAATCGGGTTCTTCGACGGTTTCATTTTCATCGGCGGAACGCGTCGAACTCGTCAGCGTCGTGCGGACATGGTTGGCGTCAGTTTGAACCGTCACCGAATCTGCTTGCCGATCCTCGGTTGTTGACGTCGGAGTTCCTTCGAAACTGAAATGGGGTTTGATTTCCTGGATCGCGATTGCCGCCTGGCTGGTCCGCAGTTGATTCGGCGAAGCAACCGTCTGAGGCGCGAAGTTGCCATCGTCAGGACGAGCTACAAAGGATACCGGCAGCGTATTATTCCGATGCATGCCAGCTCGTGAGTGCATCGGTTCCGAATTCTCTTCGACATCGGACGGTTCGCTTACGAGCCCACTTGTTAGGGGCCATAGATCGTCGAGATTCCTGTTGGTCTCTCCAAGACTGGAACTTGCATCGCCGAACGGATCTTGCGCGGAAAGAATTTCAGCGATGGACGCAGGCAACAAAATTGTCCGAAGCGGTGAGCCCGAAGCCGGAATCGTGTGCCCAGGTGCGTGATAGATCGGGTTGACCAGGGAGTGTCGAGATGTCCAGCGGCGGTTGCCCGGCAACCGACGCGAGAAACTCGAAGCTGTTTTGAATTGGAAGATTGCCCGGTTGGACGGTCACCACCAGTAGCATGACAGATGCGCCGACAAACAGCGCATTGAAGACCGGCGGCCAGCCAGAACGAGAGTGCATTAAGGTTGGACTCCAGGCGAATTGCATGAGCGGCGAACTTCTGCAAATGTTGGTTCTTGGCGAAAATTGATGGGGTTCCTCTTACATCGGTGCGATCGGAAAGCAGAATCGACAGAGAAATTGAAAAGACAACTGTACGATTGCTAGCCAAGACTCAACCTTGGAAAGCTCTGCGGATTGTAATGAAAGAGCAGGCCTCGAACGGTGGGCGACTCGGCGCCGGTTAGTTTTTTTCAAATATCAGCCCCTCTCCCGGACCCTCACGTGTCGCCGGGAGAGGGTGCCGTTTTGTTCTCCCGGACCCTCACGTGTCGCCGGGAGAGGGTGCCGTTTTGTTCTCCCGGACCCTCACGTGTCGCCGGGAGAGGGTGCCGTTTTGTTCTCCCGGACCCTCACGTCTCGCCGCGAGAGGATGCGGTTTTGCAACGCTTGACTTGGTAATCGCCGTGCAATCACGTTGCAATGGCTTAACGTTGCAGTAATCGGGCCATGGCCCGCGGCTAAACGACTTTACCGCCGCGCGTCGAGCGAAATTCAATGCCGTCAGATTTGACTTTGAGAAGGGCAACCTGTGCGCGGTTGCCCTGTTGAGAAGACGCCAACGGTTCGCCAGCCAAACCCAGCTCGACGGCATGCTCCCGTTCGCGCCACCAGCGCGCCACGTCCATCGGCGTTGCGTGCCAGTACTGGCCCACACCTTTGACGTGTTCCAGAAACTGAAAGTAGATCTCGGACTCACGGCGATCCGTCAGATAATCGGGATGCGTCAGCATCAACGCCATGCCTTGATGACGGATGATGAAGTCCAGTTTGTTTTTCCAGATGCGATCGTCACGATTCCCCAGTCCGACGAACAACGTGTGATCTTGCGGCAACGTGTACGGCAATTCTACAAATCGTCCCGCGATAAAAGGCCAGAGACTGCCAACCCCACCCGGGGCCGCCTGAAATGGATCGATATCGAAACAGGAACTGTCATATTCGACCTCGAGAGCTTGCAGCCAATTCAAGTTGCGATGCACCATCGGGGACCGAAAACCAACGGCACCGTATTTCTTGATGGCGGAGTTAATCCCCACCGCACGACGATCGAAGACCTTTCGTGACGAAAACAACTGACCGTCATGATTGTAACCGTGAATCCCGATTTCAAAGCCACGGGATTGCAGGTCTTTGACCAATCCCATATCGATTTTGTACTTGTACGGCACAAGATTCCAGCTCGAGCGAAATCCCAGGCTTTCTTCAAAGTCCGCGATCCGGGGAATGTGTCGAAGACCCTCGGATGTTTCGACGTCGTGCGTCAGTACAAACGCAAACTCCGCTCCATCCGGCCAGGGATGGATTGTCGTCAGTTCATCGCCGTCCGAATCCAGACACTGCGACATGGTTCGCAGGTACTCGATTGGTTCATACCAGCGTTCGTCAACCTCGACGCGGCGACGCTTCTGCAGAGATTTGTCGCACGGCGATGGGCATCACAGGTCGCAGAAAACGATAATACAGCCTGTATTTTCGGCTGAGCTGAAAGTTGCACGAATCGGCCTGAACCTGTTCACTCGCCTTTTGGTGCGCCAACTCCTGCCTGGTTAGAAAACTGAATTCCATGCTGCTATTGACTGTACTTGTACAAGGCCGCCCCCAGCCCACGGCAAACGAAAGTCGGGCTGCGTTTGATGACTTCCGACGCCAATTCCATGGCCTCGAGATGGCTGTCCATCGCTGTTGGGCTGACCCAGGATATAACTATAAGTCACGTCCGATTCGATCGCGCCCCATTTGCTTTTGAAACGTCGCAGACCCTCCTGGCTTTTGTCAGAGATGCCAAAATCGAAAACGCGGTATCCTTCTTCCGAAGCAATTCGAATCGAGTTGTAAACGAGCCAGTCATTGGGCCGGTATTCGAGTGCGGACGGCTCCGAAGCAGCGTATTTGTAGGTTAAGCGACCGTTGAAACCCAACATAACGCCGGCGGCAATCGGCACGTTCTGCCGCGTGACGACAGCCACAAACCCAAACCCGGCTTGATCAGTTTTTCGTGGACCCGGCGGAAATAGGACCTGGTCTGTACGGGCACGCCCAGTTTTTTCCGCGTCAGTACCTGCAACCGATAAAATTCATCGATGGCGTCGTCATCGTTTCGTTTGTGAAATTCGAGCTCGTTGCGCCGACCCTTGTGCAAGTTCCTTTTGATCGAACTGGCATAGGAGGATTCGATCTGTCCGGTAACGGCAAATCCGTGATTATTTCATGACGAACGTTTGGCTATCGCTGTCCAACCCGGGAATCGGCTGGTCGCTGCGGATCACGACGGTATTCGACTTTTCCCCGAAAATGCACTGCCGATCAGGTGACACAGTGTTGCCAGTCCTTGTTGATCATCGGCCAGAATTTGCAGATAGTCGGTAAACGGAAGTGAAATGAGCTTTTTCTTCATCCGCAGGCTGCGCGTCTGCAGGAAAGGAATCGCAGCCCGGATTTGCCCGCCGTCGACGATCGCCGGAATCCGGATCTCAAACCCGTATTCCTCGTGAAGCAACTCCAGCCAGTTTCGATGATGAAAGATGGAAGCCCGAGCGTGACCTTCGACATACGCTTGCCATTGGTCGATGGTTAGCCAGGCAAGTTCGCCCGCCGCCACCGAAGAGTCGGGAGTCTTTTTGTGGTTTGGTTCCGTGTTTAACAATTTATTAGGTTCCATTAGTTTGCGGCTGGAGTCGAAGTTAGTTCAAACGACTCCCGATCCAATCCTGTTCGGCACGGGGATTGCCTGTTCGAAACCCTCACCCGGGCCTGACAGTCCGACCTCTCCCAGGGGGAAGGGTGACACCCGTCTTTCGCGGCGGGCAAGATCGCTCCTGCCTGCCTAACCTGTCCGAAAACGACCAATCGCTTTCTGAAAGATCGGCCAATCGACGACTCGCTGACCGACGCGGTTGTAAAGGGTTCGCAAGACGGGATTGGCGATCAAACAATACGCAGCGGGGTACAACTTGACTTCGCCGCCAAACCGCAATTTGAAGGCCGTTGGACTTTCCGCGTATTGTTCCGGCAGTGGTTGCCCGCTGACAATCGCGTTGGCGGCCGGCCGCTCGATGCCTTCGAGGTCATAGTATCGGTAGCCGTTTGCTTTCGCCCATTGGATCGTAAACCAGTCCAGCGCTTCATTGGGGTGCAATCGTCCGTGTTTGCCCGACCAGCCAATTTGCTTGGCGACGAGGGTATCGCCGAAAGGAATGCAGATTTGTGCTGAAACTGGCTCGCCCTCAAGTTCACCCAGAAAAACTTTCAGGCAACCGGCTGGCTCGAGGATATCCCACATGCCTTGAAAATAGTCGAGTTCGAACGGCGTAAACCCCCGTCGTCGGCTGGTCATCGAAAGTAGCTCGTGAAACGCCTCGAGGTCGTCGCGGGTTCCTTCGCGGACGATGATCCCGCGTTTCTGGCTGCGCCGAATCCCGTTACGCATCCCTTTGGGCATTCTGGCCAGGATCGCTTCCAGATTCGCGCTCAAGTCAATCAGGACTGTCGCCGATGGCGCCGTTTCGACGGGACACGGCCGAAAACCGAATTCGGCCAACTGGCTGACAAAACTTCCATATTCCGGGGGCTGCACAAACAAGACCCGCAGACGTTCCGAAGTAGCAAGCCGACGAACTTGCTCCAGCAGTCGGGCTGCAGTTTCGTCATCTCCGTTTGCCAGGATAGGTCCCTTGGGTACATATCCGATGGAACCGAAATATCGGACTTGCCGGATTAACAACTGCGCACCGCCCACAATCTGTCCGTCGCGCGAGACGGTGATTCGCCGAGCCCTCCAGCCATTCATTGCTTTGACTTGCGCCCACAGGCTGGACTGCACATGGTGGCCGGATGACTGGCCGGCCAGAAATGAATCCCACGCCGAATCGGAGCCGCTGTCCGAAACATCAAACCGACAGGCTTCTGTTTCGAGCTCGTCCGAGGTTCTAATTTTTGTCAGGCTGGGCAAGTCAGTGGTGGATGTGGTTTTGAGGTTGGCAACTTCGATTCACGATTCCGTAATGGAACTTAGAAGGAACTTAGAAATTCTCGGCAACGGATTCTGATTCTTGCGGGAGGTATTTTTTCTCCGCGGATTGCAGCTCTGCGGCGTTTTGCAGGCGAAATACTTCCTTGACGGAAACAACCTGGCCTTCGATTTCGGTAACCGACTGATCCTTGTGGATTTTTGCAGCCGTTTGTTGCATCGCGGTGATTGCCGATCGCAGCAACTGGTTGGCCCAGATCACGACGCTGAACCCCGCCTCCCGAAAGACCGAGGTCGGCGTGGTGTGATACATCGTGGGTACGATAACGACGGGGCACTTTTGCTGCCACTGGTTCTGGAAATCAAGCACTTCGTCGGGCTCCGCAATTTTGCTGTGAATCAAAATGGCATCGGCACCCGCTTCGTGGTACATGGTGGCGCGTTTCAAGGCTTCTTCCATTTCCCAGCCGGCAATCAGGGCTTCCACTCTGGCGACGACGCAAAAATCTGGATCCTGCTGAGTATCCTTGGCCGCCTTGATTTTCCCGGCAGAACTCGATCGGGTCGGCCAGCGGTTGTTGTTCGCCGTCAATGAACGAATTGGTCTTGGGGAACAGCTTGTCCTCGATGCACATTCCCGCAACCTGGATCTGCTCCAGTTTACGGACCAGCCGCCGCACGTTATTGAAATTGCCAAATCCGGTATCAGCGTCCAGCAGAATCGGAATCGTCGTGGCGTCGCTCATGAATTCAACGGCATCAAGAACCTGCGTCCAGCTGGCTTCGTTGTTGTCGCGAACACCGAACGCAGCAGAAATGGAGAGTCCGCTCCCCCAGATTCCCGAAAATCCGGCTTCCTCCGACGATCTTGGCACTCAAACCGTTGTGAGCCTCCATCAGAAACTCAAGTTGTTCTGAATTCAGCAGTTGTTTCAGTTGTGTTGTTTTGCGAATCATGACATCGTTTCCGTAACGGTGTGTGTGGATTGTTTACCGACCTGGTTGTCCAGGTCAGACTGAAATGATTTGATGGTTTCAATCACGCGCTCACCGATTTCGCGCATCGTGTCGACGGTCGCAGCACCAATGTGGGGCGTCAACACGACGTTGGGTAGCGAAGCGAGCGGCGAAACTTTTCCTTCCCCTTCGTGTTGATGCACATCGAGGCCGGCGCCTGCCGGTCCGTTTTCACTGTTCAACGCGTCGAGCAAAGCGATTTCATCAACGATCCCGCCGCGGGCGAGGTTTACGAGAAAGGACGTTGGCTTCATCCAGGACAGGACCTGCGCGTCAATCAGGTTAAGTGTCGATTTGGTTTTGGGCACATGGATCGACAGGAAATCGGCACGCCGGACGACTTCTTCGAAATCGGTGATTCGAATGCCCTTGAGAGCCAGTTCTTCGATATCGTCAAGCGTTGGATCCTCGACACAGCCAATCGCCTGCATGCCCCAGGCGGTTCCCATTTCACCGACCCGCGAGCCGATATTTCCCGCGCCGACAATTCCCAGCACTTTATTCCGCAGCACGTAACCGGTCGTGGACTGTTTGGTCCAGTGTCCTTGCCGCAACTGGCTGTCGTTGAACCCGATCTGCCGAGCCAGATTGATCATCATTCCGAAAGCGAGTTCAGCGACGGCCTGCGCGCCGGGCTCTGGAATTCTGACCAGTATCAGGCCGCGTTGCTGTGAATAATCGAAATCCAGATTGTCGAGCCCCGATCCGGCCCGAATCAGAAGTTTCAAATCCGGCGCGCTCGACAAGACCTGTTTGTTAATGTCCACGCCACTGCGAAACACGAGCACTTCACGATCCGCAATCGCCGCACATAACTCGGCTTCGCTGCCATTAATTGCGCAGGTAACGTCGTGGTCTCGCCGCAGGGTGGCAAGTGCCTGCGGACAAATGGAGCTGGCAATCAGTATTTTCATAGGATTTGTCTTTAATAAATTCCGCGCCTGTGCAGTGCCAGGCAGGCGGTGCGGTAAGTGTTGCGAACAGGAGTGTAGATTGGTCCCAGCATCCTTTTCAGGGCAGATGGCGACTCGATTTTGTGCGGTCGAGGTACCCGGACGATATCGGCGGCAAATTTTTTTGCGAGTTCCTCAACAAAACGATTAAATTGTTGATCTGTGGGATGACAGTATTCCGGAGAATGGCAAACGAACGTCTGGTCAGGGACGTTCACGAAATCGCGAGACAAAAACGCATCGACGCGTGGTTGAATCGAATCCACATCATAGTCAAGACAGGCAAAATAATCCCAATCAATATCGAGTACTTCGCCGGGATGGACGCCATCCCATTGTTCCGAGTTCATGACTTCGAATCGAATCGGGATGCCCGGGTCACGCCGCAGGGCAAGCATGATCCGGTGAGGTTGAGCCGAGAGATCGGATTTGTACTTCACGATTTTCAAATCGTCTTTGCGACCACCCGGTTCATCATGGACCCAGCGGACCCCACTGACAACGCCTTCGAGGATCGCATGCGTCAAGAAATTTCCTTCATTGAGCCTCGAATAGCGATCCCAAATCCGGTAGACGCGCTGTTGACTGCAGTCGACGAGCATTCCCCGCATGTCGCAGTGAAAATCGACATGCACGACCTTGACGTTGCGGGTTTGCTCACGACGCCAGATGTGCAGGTCCTGCTCGTGGGACTCGATTGCGTAAACGGTTCGGTTGGGCACTAGATTGGAGTCAATCGGTTGCCATCAGGGGACTCACCTTTTGCAGGCAAGTACTAATGAAATAAACGGCCCAAGTAGTAATACCCAGCAACTTGAAACCATCTTCAATCAAATCTCGTCCGGGCAAGCTGCCGAAAATAAAGAACTCTTCGGGCGTGACAAACAAATCGACGAATACCGAAATCGAGAAAAACCCGAATGCGAGTGCCAACAACATGAAATCGGTACCGAGGATCATTTGCCGAAACCGAATCAGAAACGCCAGGATCAACCCGCCGTACCCGGCGAACACCAGTTTTTGTGGAATGAACAGATGGTCCGGTAGCACCTCTTCATGCAACAAATACAAATCGTCCAACATCAACACGGTCGAAACAAAACCGGAGCAAATCAGGAACCACGCCAGTTCACGTTTGTGTGAAAACGCCAGGATCAGCCACCCGCCGAACAGGCATACCGAGGCAGCGGCACACCACAACAACACGCCAAAATTTGAGACCAACCCGATGTACATGGGCGAGTTGAATTCCGCCACCGGGTCGATAAAAAACCACCGCAACGGAATGTCTGCCACAACGTGCACGACCACCAGTCCCGCCAACCCCAATAAAACAGGAATGTAAACCAGCATCAGCAGCAGTTTCAGTTTTGAAATCTGCGCAAGAGCTTTGTCGACAATCGCTTCTCGAATCGGACGTTGCAGCATGATTGAGGCTGAAGAGTTCATTTGGAGCAATGATCCAGTATCAACTTGCTTATGCTAGCCATAACTTCCTCGAATGGAAGATTTGCGTCCAATTTCACGAATTTTTTTGCATATTCGCTTTTTTTCAGGAGGTTTATTCGTTCCAACTCGAGATATTCGATCGGAACTTCCTGCTTGCGGGCGTACAAGACTTCCGCAGGAGCATCGAGAAAGATTGCCAATCCGGGTCGCGGGTAAAGCTTCTTGAGGAACCAGAAATGCAGCCGATCGGTGAACCGGTGTTGGCGGGTATCCGCCTCGGGAATCGGGCAGGCGTCGAACAGGAAATGCCGGTCGTATAACACCACGTTGCCCTGTAACTGGAAAATCCACGACACCAGTTGTCGGTACACCTCCTCGGACACCCGCCGCAACAGGCGTATCAAACCGCCAATTTTTCCGCGGGTTTCCTGACGGTGTTCCAATCCGTGCAACGTTATTTTTTCTGGCACCGCTTTGCCCGCGCGCTGCAGGGATTTCCGGTGCCGATAGACTTTCCATTGATGAATCAGCCTCGATGTCGGCAGTGCCACGTTACTCGATTCGATACTCGTCCCCATGTACAGATATTTCAGCGGCAGCGGGCAGGTTTCCAGTAACGCCTTGGCGACCGACGATTTTCCGGAACCGTCGGCGCCAATCAGGGCGACGGTCGTAGAATCGCCGTGGCGACCGTTGCTGAGCGACCTGTCGCGTGTCCAGGTTGTCTGCCGGGTCAGGCTTTGGTGCAATAGAAGACGTTTTCATCGTCCAACAAACCATATTTTTCTTTGACATTCGCTGGCACATCTGCAGCCCGATCCAGCTGAACTTCAAAACCGGCGTTTTGTAAACGCTCAGTCAAATCAGAGCCGTACCAGCGAACGTGTTGTTCTTCACCAAAATGTTTTTTGCGGTCCTCGGGGGTAACCACAGAAGGGTCTTCGAGCGTTCTGCGGCTGAAGTCTATTGGGACACTAATTAATGCCCATCCACCGGGCCTGAGCACACGGTAAAGTTCAGAGATCGCCTTCCTGTCGTCCTCAACGTGCTCCAGCACGTGAATGCAGATGATTGCATCAAAGGTCGCCGACTCAAACGGGATCTCCATGATGTCGACGCGGTGAGGCGCATGCGGTCGCCCGTCCAGGTCAACGCCGACAAAATCGATCGTTGGGATTTTCGTAAGCCGGCGGGACAAGGCATATTTTGGCGAAACGTGCAACAGGCGAGTCGGGGCCGTGAACAAGTCGGTTTTTTCGTGCAGGAACAGCCAGTCGCGACGGTGCCGCGCCTTGGAATTGCACCGCGGACAATAACCGTTGGGCCGGATTTTCAGTGACGTTCCCCCGTGGGTAAACGCCCGCAACTTCCACCCGCAACAGGGGCAGACGTACTTATTTCCGACGAACAACAGTGCGCGACAGGCGAGCGCGGACTCGACCCACCAGCGATGCATTTTTGTCTGCGTCGCGTTAAACAGCAAATGGATCAAGTTGGCTCATCACGTTTGTTAATAATGCGCGTCGACGGAAGTCCCTTGACCGTTCGTTTCTTGCGCCGCTGCGGAGACAGAATCAGCTGGGCCGCTCCCAGCCAGTCATAAATAAATGGCCACGGGTCGCGCCAGGAAAAGACCGCGTAGGCTTTCTTGCCCCGGATCGATCGCCACCACTGTCCAATGGTCAGTTCCCCTCGCCGCCAATATTGAAACGCGGACTGGAGGTCTTTTCGCAGATGGATCCACTTTGACGCCCTGATACGTTTGCTCGCGGTTTTCAGGCAGTGGCAAACCAACCGCGTCGCAGTAGGCGGTGTACATCAACTCCACACCGCCGGCTTCGGCGATGGCAGAGCGGCCGGTGGGACGCCCAATGTTGGGTTCGACAATAAAAAATTCACCCGTCCGGTTATCGCGCTTCATTTCCATGTAACCGAGGCCGTGATAGTTGACGTTGCGAAAAAGTCGCAGCGTCTGTTCCAGCACGGTATCGTTGCGAACTTCTTCACCGAGGCAGCTAACGCCCGTTTCAGGTGGCCACTGGCGCAGTTTGCGGGCTACGAACGTCGCCAATGGCTGTGATTTCGCATCGAAATAGCAGTTGCAGGAATACAAGCTCGAATCGTCGCCTTCAATCCACTCCTGTACGATGAAGCAGTCGGTCCAGCGTTGATAGTGGTTGTGAGTTGCGATCAGTTCATCGGCATCATAGACCTTGAACGCTTTGAAGATTGTTTCGTCTTCCCATTTGTGGGCCGCGCTGTCGCGAGGTTTGAGTACGCAGGGATAATTCAGTTGGCTGGCCGCACGCTGCAAGTCCTGACTGTTTTCGATAAAGAATGTTTTGGGAATCGGCAGGTCATGTTCCAGGGCGTACGAGTAAAATTTGACCTTGTCCATCAACATCTCGACGACGTCCGCTTCCGGCAACAGAATGTGAAAATAGTCCTTGAGCTGGTCGCGATACCGTGAGACGATCGCGACGTTGGTGTCCTCGCAGGGGAACAGGACCGCCTTGTCCTCGAGACGTTTGCCCAGTGAGACCAGGTGGGAAACTAATTCATCTTCTGCCGTGGGAGCATAAATGATTTCCTTGCAGACATTGGTTTTGGCTTGCGCGTGTTTTGGATTCGCAGCAATTCCAATCACGGGAACTCCGTGACGGGCGAGGATTCTGGCAGCCGGCAATCCCTGCATGCTGTCGAAGCCAACCAGGACCGCAAACGGCATTTTGGTCGGCTGCGAGTTGGCTGGCCGGGCCTGGGTTTCGGTTTGTGTTGTTAATGTTGGCATCATTGAGTGGGTCGGCTCGAAAAATTTTGGAGTCCCCCGCCGAAAGTCGGCTTGGGAGCACTCACCCGTGTAGACCGTTTGGACGGCGTAAGATTTAGGTCAAGTGAGTGAAACTCCCACCGACTCCCGTCGGGGGCTTCTGATCCATGATTGGCAATGCCGGTATTTGCAATACGTGTGATAGCTCCCAACCGACTTGCGTCGGGGGCTTCTGGCGATAAGTGGTGAACAGGATTGATCCCGACCCCTTTGTTGCCTTTCGAATAATCATCGCCGGTTGATACCCTCACCCGGGCCTGAGAGCCCGACCTCTGCCAGAGGGAGAGTTCGTGGATTGGCGGCAGCTGTCGTTACATCAATTTCCGGTTGTTGAATGGCCTCAAAACCCATGTTTGCGTAAACCTGCAGCAGATGTTTTTCCTGGTGGTGCCACGCTAACCGTTCTTCCATTCGTCGACGACCATAGGCTCCCATTTTTTCGCGGAGCTGGGGGTTATCGATCAAGATGGCAATGTTTTTCGCGAAATCCTGTTCGTCATTGTGGCGAGAATAGAGTGCCGCATCTTCGGCCGACGCGCGATGTTCCGTCAAATCAAAGGCCACGATCGGTTTCGCGACGGCCATGTATTCCATCATCTTGATCATCGTCGAGCGGTCATTAAATGGATCGAAGGGATCCGGATCAACGCAGATGTCCGCGGTTGACAGGTATCGCAGCAACTCTTCTTCGGGCACGCGGCCGGTGAACCAGACGTGATCGTCCAGCCCCAGCTTGTTCGTCAATTTCTTGAGACTGGGGACCGCGTCGCCTTTGCCAATAATCACGGCGAACACATCCGTGCGACCAAGTTCTTTGACCAGGTAATCCAATGCCCGGAGGAAATAGTCAACGCCGTCCTGCTGGCCCATGACACCAACATACCCGAGGATGATCGCTGCCTTGCCGCGCAACTCGTCATCCGGCGGGACGGGCTTGACCCGATTCAAGTCCGGGCCGTTACGGACGATCGTAATTTTCTCTGCTGGAATCCCGGAGCGCTCGATCTCAACTTTCTTGTACGATTCGTTGGTCGATATGACTTGATCCGCGAATCGGCAGGAGAGCTTTTCGAAAAAGACGAGGATGTTGTAGACAATTTTCCTGCCGCCGCTGCGAAATCGCGAATGGTACATCTCGGGTGAAAGATCGTGGTGGTCAAACACAAATTTCTTGCCAAAGATGCGGTAACAAATCGCAATCAACACGAACAGGTCGGGAGGGTTGTGCGCGTGAATCACGTCAAAACCCCGCCGCCAAAATACCCACAGCGTCAAATAGAAACTGGAAAACATCGACCAGCCATATTCCCACAGATACCCCAGCAGTCCATCGCCCGGCGGTGGCGCCAGGAACCGGTAGACGTGCACACCGCTGACGTTTTCGTATCGCGGCAGCGCCCGTTTTCCGGGGGAGATAACGGTCACCTGAAACCCGGCGGCAACCAGGGTATTGGCTTCGCGGCTGACGCGGAGATCATTGGGATACGGATTGTTCTCCAACAACATCAACACGCGACATGGTTTGTTTGTTTTCATTTAGCTCGTTTTTGGCTTATTGAATCTTTTCGGTTTCGGCCTGCTAGACCCTCACCCGCCGCTGAGACGGCGACCTCTCCCAGAGGGACAGGTTCTGAATTTACCAGCAGATACCATGATAATTGCCGTTGCGTTGTTGACTGGCGGATTTACTGCTGCCGACAAGGTCAATGATAATCTGGTCTTTGCGAGCCGCCGTGGCAATTTCACGAAACGCTGGACTGCCGTTGGTCACGACAAGCACTTCCGATTCGTCGATCACTTCATTCAACGTCTTTCGCATCAAGGAAGCGATGTGGGGTAGTTCGCGATCGAGAAACGCCCGGTTGGATCCAATCAGTTGATCGGGCACGACGTTTTCATCAAAGACGGAAATGGTAAAACCGCGTCCGAGCAAGGTTTCGATGATCGGCACGACCGGGCTTTCCCGCACGTCATCGGTCTGGGCTTTGAAGCTCAGCCCCAGCACACCGATATTTTTTCGCCCCGTTTTCTGAATCATCTCAATTCCGGCTTCGATTTGTTTTTGATTGCTGTTGAGCACTTCGCCCAATACGGGGCATTCGATATCATTCGTTTTGGCGTCATACATCAACGCTCGCAGATCTTTCGGCAAACAGGAGCCGCCAAATGCGAAACCGGGTTTCAGGTAGGCGTCCGAAATATTCAATCGTCTGTCCTGACAGAAGATCTCCATGACTTGCTGGCCGTCGACATGGTGTGCTTTGCAAATGTTGCCAATTTCGTTTGCAAAGACGATTTTTAAGGCGTGAAACGCATTGTTGGCGTACTTGACCATCTCCGCGGTTTGAATCGAAGTTCGTACGCAGGGCGCGTCAACGGATTCGTACATCTCTTCGACCATTTCGCCACTGCGCGGATCAAGCTCCCCAATCACAATCAGGCTGGGTTGATCGTAGTCAGCAATCGCGCTCCCTTCGCGCAGAAACTCGGGGTTCATGCAAACGCCAAAATCTTCGCCGGCGACTTTTCCCGACGCCTCTTCGAGGACAGGAATCACGAGGTTGTGAACGGTTTGGGGAAGCACCGTACTGCGTACAACGACAACGTGATAATCATTTTTTGATGCCAGCGCACTGCCAATTTCCCGACAGACGTTTTCGATGTAAGTCAATTTCAGGCTGCCGTTGTGATTACTGGGTGTACCGACACACAGCAGGCTGATGTCGCTTGCGAGGACAGCCGTAGCGCTATCGGAGACCGCTCGCAATTGCCCTTTACCATGGACTTTGTTAATGAGCGCGGCCAGACCGGGCTCGCCGACCGTAGCCTGTCCCGAGTTGATCGAATCGACTTTGGCCTGATTCACATCGACCCCGATGACCGCATGGCCATCACGGGCAAGGCACGCAGCAGATACGGTTCCCACGTATCCAAGTCCAAATACTGAAATTTTCATGGTTGAGATGCTAACTATTTATGAGGATTGACTGGATGGATGATGACTGGAGTTGACCAGCGCGACGTGTCGCCCGCTGGAAAGAAGTTCGCTGGATACTATTCAATATCCTGGCCCACAAGCTGGTCGGGTTGAGAACATGACACGAGGTTTGCAGGCGGACGCGAACTGGGCACGGGTTGCTTCGTCCGATCTGGATCATAGCGATCGTAAAGGTTCGCGACCTCGCGTGCATAAGTTGAAACGCTCATCTTCATTGCGGCCTGACGACCATTGGAGCGGATACCCGCCCGCAACATCTGCGATAAATGGTTGGCAATGTCCTGGGGATCACGATTGGCAATGGCACATCCCGTGGTGGTACCGATGACGCTCGCGACGTCGCCGACATCGACCGATACGATTGGCAAATTACAGGCCATCGCTTCGCGGACTGCCACCGGTGCCCCTTCCGAAACCGAGGTCAACACCATCACGTCGCAGGCATTCATGTACACTGGGACGGATTCGTACGGCTTGTCGCAAATGGCAATGACCTGGATTTCAGCAAACTCGTTTTTCAGGATGCTAACTGCTTGTTCAACCAACTCGAATCGTTTGACCGAGCGGGAGGGGTCATAGGGAAACAGGACAAGCGGTGGTTCCTGGGGCAGGCCCAATTGTTGCCGGGCTGCCGCACGCGATCCGGGTTGGAAAAGTTCAAGGTCAATGCCATAGGGAATGATCGCAGCAGCGTCATCTCCCAGGATCCGTTTCATGTCGTCTGACATCACGATCGATTGACTGGCCAACCTGGCGGCCAGACGACTGATGCCACGCTCAGGTTTGTATAGCACGTCCGAACCGCGAAAGGTCACAATCGTTGGCCTGGCGAATTGGGCACAAGCTGCCAAGCCACAGTAATAACCGTAATGTGCATGAACAACGTCGTATTGCCGGCGAATCTGCGTCTTCCAAAAGACTTGCCAGACCGCTTTGAGGTAATTTAACCGGCTCCGCTGGCTATCGATGAACAGGACATCCACTTCATAGCCCAATCGCTGAAGCGCTTCGCGCTGTCTGGCGATGCAGGGACTATCCCCGGGCGTTTGGGGCGTTGGATAACGGTTCGTTACAAACAGAATTTTCATTCGAGCGACGTTTTTTTCATGCAAGTCGACGTCATTTCGCTTTCCTGGCGGATTCACCGGTAAGCGGACGATCGTTCGTTGCCTTGGCGACAGATTGTGATTTGGCCTCGCCCAACAGGTGGTACAACATCATCGAGAGGTTGCGTGGGTAGGACCTGCGGTCCGCCAGGAAACCGTAGTTAAACCGCGAGAAGAATCGAAATCCGCCATCGGCTCGTTGCTGCGAAAGTGCGTGTTGGTACGCCCGCTGGAATAGCGAAGAGTTTATCTCGAGGCCAAATTGCTGTGCCTCGCTTAGCGCCCGAGCCAGCGCGACGGTGTAGTAGTTGACTTCGGGTGTCGGGCTGTTGCAGTCAAAACGACAGGCCCCGGAATCGGTGAACCCACTCGACAGGTAAACCGCGAGTTGCTCGATCATGGACAGCACCGCTTCGTCACCGGTTAACCGGTGATATTTGACAAGATCCATGAACTCGAAGGAGTTGTACTGGAAGCAGAGAAAATGATTGCGGTCTTTCTCTGCCGTTCGTCCCAGCGCGTAGGGCAATTCGCCCGAAGGCAGCTGGACATGGCTCAGCCAATTCACCATCGGAGTACAGAACTCCAGGTATTGTTCGTCGCCGGTTGCCTGGGCCAGTTCAGCCAAGGTCCACAACAACAAGGTTGAATTATTGGGAACGCCACCATGCTCGTGGTCTTTGTGGGCAAAGTAGTTGATGGCGAGCATGTTCGGGTCTGATTGGCGGCGAAATCCAATGTGCTCGATGAGGTAGCGGTAGAAGTTTTTGGCTGCCTCGACAAATTCCGTTTGGCCGGATCGGCGATAACTTTCCAACAGAGCCAGCGATCCAAAACAACCTTCGACCGTTGCAATCCGCGTCTTCCATTCGGGATTCGGATATTCCCAGTAACCCTCGGGGCGCTGTTGCTCGTTGACAAACTCAGCGCCTTGCAGCGCCAGATTTTTGAACTCCGCATTCCCGGTGATGTCGAACAATTGCCAGTTGCTGAGGATCCAATAGGCTTGTCCCTGGATATAAGTGTAATTATCTGACCACGGCAGAAATCTCAAATATCCCTTGATAAAACGACCCACACGGGCATTAAAACGAACGCCGGAATCAGGACCGCGAACGGCACCGGACTGCCAATGATGATCGAGCAAGTAACGATGCAACCTTTTGGCGGAATCCAGATACGGTGCGGAAACTGTGGAAATTCTGCGGTCTTGGTGCATTTCGGTTGTGGGCGTCGAGGTGTCAAACATTGGGAAAGCTCAACGTGGTCAACGGTATCGTGACATTCTTAACTACGCTTTCGGGAACATGGGGTGATTCGTTCGCGAAGATCCGGCCAGATAATTCATGTAACGAAACAAGTGGTTTGAAACAGCGTTGGGACGGGCGCCAGGTGGGCGGTTGCCGTGGAGTCTCAAGACCTGGCAACCACCAGAAAAATCACGGACTAATGAGCAGGCAGCCACGCTGTAACGAATCCGCATAATGTTCACCGATGCGCTCCCATGAGAACTCGGATTCGGCCAAGTTTCGCCCTCGGGCACCCATATTTGCCCGTTCGTTACCGCTGAGTTCGGATGCGTTGTCCAGTGTAGTCGTCCAGGATTCGACATTCGGTTCCGCAACCAGACCGCACCGATGGAGTCGAATCAGGTCGGCGGTTTCATCGACATCCGACACGATCACCGGTTTGCCAAGGGCAAGGTATTCCGCAAACTTGGTGGGCAATGCGACTCGCAAGGCAGGATGAGCCCGGCGTGGGATGGTCAAAACATCTGTTTCCGCCAGAGTTCTAACCAGCTTTTCCTGGTCCATTCTGTTAAATAATTTTACTCGGTCACCGAGCTGACGTTTGATTTTGTCGGCCAGCGATTGGTCCTGCGGACCGATTCCAATCAAATGCAATCGAATCCGCTTGTTCGACGACCGATCGACCGCGTTGACGAGATTATCAACCCCTTGCCACCCGACAAATCCCCCCGCGTAGCCCACAATAAAACTGGCGTCTGATCGAGTTGGTAGCGGTCGAAAGACATTTAGATCAACACCGTTTCGAACGAGCGCTGAATTGTCTTCCGCCCCTGCAACCCTGTCATTTAGCCATTTCTGCATTGGTCGAGAAACGACCAGAAACTTTCCGCCGCGTCGAAACTCAACGAAATCTGCGATGAAGGATTGGACAATCTGGTGCAACGACGACAATCCGGGATGCAGCAACCATTTAAGTCGTGCTTCATTATATGTGTCGCCATGCACGTCATGAATGACGCGGGCTGCGCATCAGGGGACTCCAGATTTTCGCGACGTAAGCGGCGTCGCCGCCGGCGTGCACAAAGTCAGCTTCCATCAATTTTTGGCGGACACTCGGATAATTCAACGGATGGAGCAAAATGGGACGATTGACCCTGGCATCACGCAGGCTAAATCCGTCGGTTTGAATGCCGCGAGCTTCAATTGACTTTCGCAATTTGTCCAGGCGATGCCCATAGGCGCTAAGAACATTGCCGCGGTTACTTTCGTTTGATAAAAACAGGACTCTCACAGGTGCCTTAAACGCCTTTCTCTAACTAACGATTACAGGTAACGGGTCGGTAAATTGCGAAATCCGCCAACCGTCCACGACTCGATCACCAAATACGTTGCAAAATAGACGACAACGGCGGTCGTGACTGCAATTACCAGATTCCAGTCATGGCAAAACAGCAAATAGGCAGCCATGACCGCACTGGCCACAACCGGTTTCCACAACAGTCGACTAATTTCAATCTGCTGAATCAGCTTTGACACGGGACGCCAATGCTGAAAGAAATCGACAAATCGGGTCAACGGCGCCGCCCAGGCCGCACCGATCACTCCGAAACGATGGATCAATATCCAACCCAGCACAAACCCCGTCACCAAATTGACAGTCACGATCCGAAAAGTTGTACTTTCACGATTCCCGGCCACCAATATCTGCCCCAGGATACCGCTCAACGAGTTCAGGATTACGATCGACACAGTGACTCTCAAAATACTGGCGGCTTCAGCAAATTCCGCTTGCCCGTAGACCGTGGACAACAGGTTGTCCGCAATCATGAACAACCCAACCGCGCCAGGGATAACCAGCATAAACAACAGCTCCATCAAACGACTGGAAACCTGTCGCGCACTGTTGGTATCGGCTGCAAAACGACGGCACATGATGGGATAGGACGATGTCATCACGCACTGAATGAAGATGGCCAAGGGAATCATCACCTGCACTGCAGAGTTGTAAAGCCCAACCTCTGTTTCGGTTGTCAACTTTGACAGCAGGATGATGTTAAGGCTGGTCCACCAGGCAGTAACCGTATTAATTCCCATAAACGTTGTTGATCGCTTCGCCAGAGACCATGCAAAACGGGGTTCCAGCGACCGTAGCTGAAAACCATCGAGGCGCGTCAACATTTGGAACAACAGGATCGCTGTAATAGCAAACTGCGACGCGACGAGAATGGCCACGACTCCAAACACGCCGCCTCCCAAAGTCAAGGCAACCAACGTCGCGACCACTTTCATCAGGTTGGCCGGAATTTGCGCGGATGCAATCAAATGCATTTTTTCCCAGCCGCGAATCACCGAATCACAGATTGCACCAATTGCAAATGGGACGATTCCCAGCGATATCAACAAAATGAGGTTGCGTGTTTCGAGTGAGTAACCCAACACGAAAACCATGGCCGCCAACAAACCCGTTGCCCCAATCGAAGTGACCACCGCGACCAACAAGGCATTGACAAAGTACCGGTCGCTTTGGTCACGATCCTTGGCGACTTCGCGCGTGATCAGTTGTTGCAAGCCAAACGTGGCAACGACCTGAAACGAATAGAATAGAGTGAGAGCCAATGACATTTGCCCAAATGCAAGGGTACCCAATTGACACGCGACAATGATGTAAATCAGGAAAGTCGTGCCGCGGTTGAGCACATCGCTGGCAAAAATCGAGACAAAATTGGCCGCAAATCTGTGCTTCTCCTGTCGAGCTGGCCGAACATTGTTCATCCGAGTTCGGCCTCCTGCGGGTGCTGGCCGGTTTGCTCCTGTTGAGCAGTGATTCGCTCGATCACCATGATTACCGCGGCGAGCAGCCACAACAGCTGGATTTGGGGACGTCCGTTGAATATTTCCACGCCCATGTGAAACAGTTGGCCGCAGATCGCCGCAGTCAACCCCAGCGCAATCGGAGCCAGCAACCGATCATTGCGATTCCACGCTCGCCAACCGCAATAAATAACCGAAAAGATGAATCCCAGGTAGGCCAACAATCCCAGCCAACCAGTCTCCGTCAAAACCAACATATACTTGTTATGAACGGTATAAAACCACTGCCCACGAAACTCACTTGACTCGGCGTACTCCTTCGCAACGAGTGCCCAATTATTGGCTCCCACTCCCAAGGGATGGTCGGCAATCATCCGGGCCGAGATTTGTACGAGTCCTATTCTCGACTCGGCTGAACCTTGATCATCGCCAAAGATTCGGGCCGATAGGACTGGCAAGAAGGCTCCAACCAGAATCGACGTTCCCAGTGCAACTTTGACCAGTACCGCTAGTGACAACCAGTTTTTTCGCAATGCGACAACGACACAAATGCCGAATGCGACCGCTGTTCCCACCCACCCACCTCGGGACAATGTCAGCACCAAACCAACGCCACCACATATCAAAGCGACACTTGCCAAAAGTCTCATAAATTTGGTTGTCGATGCAAAGTACACACATAGACAAAGCGGCAATAACAAATTGAGAAAGCTCGCGGCAATATTGGCAGCACCCAATGATCCGGCGACTCGCCCGGTCGCGTCTCGATAATTGAAATAGATTGGTCCCAGCGAAATCTCACGGCTCAAGACTTTGGAAATCGCCATCATCATGCCCTCACCGGCTAAACAGATCAACAGGCAGGTGACGATGAACATCACTTCGGCAGTTTCTGTAACCGTGTTGACCACATAGATAAACAGTAACAATGATTGCAGCAGCAGGAACGACTCGTACAGGGACAGACGGGGATTCACTGCCCAAATCGTTGACGATACGACCAACGCCACATAGACGACTAATGCCTTGTTGATCCGGAATGGTCTCGATTCCACCAACAGTCGGGGAAGCCACTGGGCATAGAGCAACACCAAGCAGATCGTCGTCAGCGAAATGTTGAATCCACTGACAGCACCAATTCGAGCTTCTTCCAGTTATGGTGGAAATACTTGTCTACCTGTAGCGGAATTTCAATGACCACAATTCCCAGCAGGATTTGACGCCACCAATACGCGATCTGGCCCCCTACCCGCAGTGCTTCGGCGCGAAGTAATTTCTGCGATTGAACGGTTTGCGGCCCACCGATTGGGGGATGCAATGGAAGGGAATCGTGCTCTTTTGGAAGACAAGCTGAAGGACTTCACTGCGTCACCGACGCGTCGGACTTGTTCTTCGGTAATTCCCGGAAACATGGGCAACGAAAAAATCCTGGTGGCGAGTTCGGAGCAGACCGGAAGATTGCGGGGAATGGTTCGCACCGACGCATAGGGTTCGGCGTGATGGAACGGCACATGGGTAATGAATGCCGCAAAAGATCTGTTGTTCCTTCAAGTATTCCATCAGCTGGTCGCGCCGTTCGTGTTTGACCACAAACAGGTGATAGACGTGCCGGCAATCGGGATTTTCCGTAGGCAATACCAATTCGGAGTCCTGCAGATATTTGCAGTACCAGGCGGCCGCCTTGCGCCGTTGGTTGTTCCAGTCATCGAGGTAAGGCAGTTTGACCAGCAGGACCGCGGCCTGCAGCGTGTCCAGTCGACTGTTGAAGGCCATCAGGCTGTGTACATTTTTCTCTCGCTGACCATAGTTCCGCAGCAGTCTCAGTCGCTCGGCCACTTCCGCGTCGTTCGTCACGACGGCACCCCCGTCACCAAAGGCACCGAGGTTTTTGCCGGGGTAAAAACTGAAACATCCGGCGTCGCCAAACGAACCGGTCCGTCTGGATTTGTATTCAGCACCGTGCGCCTGGCAGAGTCTTCGACAATCTTCAGTCCATGGTCGTCGGCAATCTGCCGAATCGCATCCATGTCGGCGGGCTGGCCATACAAGTGGACAGGAATGATGGCTTTTGTTCGCGTGGTGATCGCACGCTCGATAAGCTCGACGTCAATGTTGTGGTCGGTTCGGTTGACGTCGACCAGCACGGGCATCGCGCCGGCATGCGAGATCGCGTAGGCGGAGGCGACAAATGAGTTGCCCGCGGTGATGACTTCGTCGCCCGGTCCCACGCCGACAGCTCGCAGGGCCAGGTGCAAAGCCTCGGTACCGTTGGCCACGCCGACGCAATAATCGGCGTTGCAATAGTCGGCAAATTTTTCCTCGAATTCGTGGACTTCTTCGCCGAGGATAAATGCTGCCCGTCGAATGACGCTTTCGATGGCCGGCAAGACCTCGTCGGCAAGTTCACCGCATTGGTTGGCCAAGTCAACAAAGGGGATCGGTTCGTGACTTGTTTCTTGAACGGTTGTCATAGCGGTAATTCCTGATGGTGAATGGTTGCCTTGCTTCAGACAACCAGATCGATAATTTACTTGCAGATCCGCGGCAGAGGCGCTGGAATGTCTTCGATTTTCGCCCCGCAGCGGCAAACGGTGCCGACCTGCCGGGCAGGTGTTCCCATCACCAGCGCAAAAGGCTGCACGTCGCGGGTCACGATCGCTCCGGCGGCAATCATGGAGTACTCACCAAGCCGAAGGCCGGCAGAATGGTGGCGTTGGCGCCGATGGAACACCCGCGCTCCACGACCGTTGGCAACAGCCAGTTTTCGCGTTGTCCGTATCGCTCAACCACTTCCCTCATCCGGGGCGAACGCGGATAGGGGTCGTTGGTGAACATGACGTGGGGGCCGAGAAAACAGTCGTCTTCGATGGTCACGCCTTCCCAGATGCAAACGTGATTCTTGACGGTAACGTTGTTGCCGACATGGGCCCCCGATTCAATAAATGCGTGATCGCCGACATTGCAGTTGGTTCCGACCTTGGCTCCCGCAGGATGTGAGCGAAGGCCCAGACACGTGTGCCGGCGCCAACGGACTGACTTTCGACCAGCGCGGTGGGGTGAAAAAATGCGGTTTCCATTACGAGATGTTGGCTTACTCCAGTTGGGTGGCGGGAGGCTGTTTCAGGGGAGCAAGTTCCACGTCGCCCAGATTTTCCCGCAACGAAAAATCCGCCGCTTCGATCACACGGACGACATCCAATCCGTTGCGTCCATCGGTTTTGGGTTGTTTTTCTTCGACGATGCACTCGATGAAAGTCATCAGTTCGGCTTTGAGCGGCTCGACTTCGTCGATGCGGGGACAGAACATATCGCCGTACCGATAGCTGACCTGAAAATCGGCATAGGTTTCACCGGTTGACTGGGATCCTTTTTCATACTCGACGCCGTTGTCGTAGACCTTGATTTTTTCGAGCGGTTCCAGGTCGTTGTAGATGGCCATTTTCTTGCTGCCGACGACGGTCATTTCGCGTTTTTTGTGCGGGTCCAGCCAGCTGACATGAACGATTCCCATCCGGTTGTTTTCAAATTGCATGTTGAGTGTACAAACGTCGTGAATTTCATGATTCAGGTACGCCAGTCCCGAGCAATTGACGGAAACGGGAGCCGAGCCCATCAAGTCCAACATGATCGAGATGTCGTGCGGAGCCAAATCCCACAGCGCACTGACATCGTGCCGGACCGGGCCGAGGTTCAGGCGCGTTGAACTCATATAGTAAATGTCGCCAAAATCTTCGTTCAGCACCATTTCCTTCAGTTTTGCCACGGGTGCCGAATGCAGAAAAATATGACCGACGAACAGCGTCGCCTGCTTGGCTTCGGCCAGTTCGATAAGCGTTTCGCATTCGGCGGTCGACGTGGCCAGCGGTTTTTCGACAAACGTGTGAATTCCCTGCGTCAGCGCCTGGCTGGCCAACTCAAAATGTGTCTTGGTCGGCGTGGCGATGACCACGGCGTCCACCGCGTCGCGGGTCAACACCTTGGAGACATCGGCGGTACCAAACGCGGTGGGGAACTTGTCGCAAAATTCCTCCAGCCGACGCGGATTAAGGTCGCACAGCGCTGTAACCGTACAATTGGTCAGCCCGCTGAGGACCCTCACGAGGTTGGGACCCCAATAGCCCAGCCCAATCACGCCGATGCGGAGGCCAGCTCGATTAACTTGGTGGATCATGAATTACTTTCGATCTTGTTGACTGCCTTGGTTGTAAATCTCTTCGATACGAAATCTTCGGCGACCAGTTTCAGAATCGCGGGCACCGTCAATAAAATGATTTTCAGGTCCAGCCACAGCGAACGATGTTCCACGTAGAAGGCATCGAACTGATTCATTTCATTGAACGTGGTGTGGTTCTTTCCATTGATTTGCCACAGTCCGGTCAAGCCGGGCATCACTTCAAATCTGACTCTTTGCCAATCTTCATATTGATCTGCGGGAACAACATCCGGTCGCGGGCCGACCAGGCTCATCTCACCGAGGAACACATTCACCAGTTGTGGCAGTTCATCAATGCCTGAGCAACGAAGCCACTTGCCGAGGGGAATCAGCTCTGCTGGATTGTCGATCTTGGTAAGTTCCGAATCGCCCTGAACTTTATTCATCACATATTTTTGGTGGTGGGCCGGGTCAACATTCACATGCATCGATCTGAACTTCCAGACAAAAAATGGCCGACCCTGGTACCCATACCTCTGGTGTTTGAAAAAAACGGGTCCCCGCGACGAGAGCTTGATATAGGCCGCAATTAGCACCATGACCGGAAACAACAGGGTCAGGCCAACGCTGGCTCCCACCAAATCCAAGCCCCTTTTCCAACCGGGGAGCGGGCTAACCTTTTTTGATTCTTTTAACATCCTTTTCGTTGCAGCCTCGAATATTTTTGCACCCTTCAGTCGCGGACAGTGCGTCATGGTCAGCGCACACTCCGTCCCCCTGGGTGACAGTTAGTCCAAAATATTGGTGTGAAAGCGTTCACTCGTAGCCTGAACTCCGGCCCCTAAAAAGAACGTTCAACACCTTCCGTCAATCGCCGAGCCTTTTGTCGATCCACTTTGGCAAATGAGTTCGGCGCTGATTGAAAACAATTCCCAAAACATTTCCGCCATTCTTGGCAAGCTGGCGAAATCCTTTTTGCGCCACGACGTCCGATGTCGATTCCGCCTTTAAAACAAAAAGTACCGCCCCCAGATCTGATAATGAAAAACCACAGCCGCGGGGCGATTCAACCGCAGGCAGGTCAACGATAACCAGATCAAAATGATCGCCTAAGCGATCAAGTGGGTTGTCGCCCGGCAAACTGACTCTGCCTCGAGCCGGCAAGGGACTCATGCCAGACGGCAAAATCGAAAGCCGAGGTGCCGACAATTCTTCGCGGTTCCTGGATTGACGCGAGCGAACCCGACTGCGACGCAAAACCTGTCGCAACTGGAGCCGGCCAGCATTCCAAAGGTTGTGACGACAAGTCATGAACACAGTCGGCCAGTTGCAGGTCATCCCCGGTCAGCAATTCGGCCAGGCCGGGGCCTTCCTTGATCCGAAAGACCGAGTTCAATTGCGGGCTGGCATGATTGGCGTCAACCAGCAGCACGCTCAGCCCATGACAGTCGGCCGCGTACAGCGCC
This sequence comes from uncultured Planctomycetaceae bacterium, assembly GCA_963697295.1. GTDB lineage: Bacteria > Planctomycetota > Planctomycetia > Pirellulales > Pirellulaceae > Mariniblastus. The sequence continues at coordinate 42,816 of CAVONL010000004.1, forward strand.
AGGTTGCAAGCCACGGTGGTCACTCCTTCGCCGCGCTTGGCACTTGTCAAACCGACGGTCCGCAACGGCCCGTCGGGGCCAAAACCGAACGCATACAATTGGCTCAACAAGACCTCATTATGTTGGCTCTGGGACCAGTCGTACGAGCGTGGACTGGTTGGCGGATTTTGGCCCGCCGGATTGGCGGAGGCCGGATGTTGCCGTCGACCGGCAACGCTTCTGCCATTTTTGGTCACAGTTCTGGCCATCTATTTCCCCACTTCTACCAGCTGACGGCGGCTAAACGGCACCGTAACGAGCACGGGCAGATCAAGTGCTTGCTCGACCTGCGCTTCGAGCACGAACGAACGACTGAAGTACTCGGCGACAGCCGCATATCCACCCCCCAAAGCCACACCCAGGAACATGCCCAACAGGAGCGTCGTCAGACGGCCCATGCCGCTGGGTTTCGTGTCATAACTGGCTTGCTGAAGCTTGCCGATACTGGAAATACTCGATGTTTCCATGGCTTCCAGAATGCGGGCCTGCTCCATTCTGGCCGAACTTTCCAGGAAGATGTTTCCAAACTGAGTTTTTGACGTTCCAGGTCGGAGATTCGAATGGCGTCTTCGTTCAACTTCTGAAATTCAGCCTGGATTTCCTGTTGCTGCTCGGCCAGCGACTTCTTTTCGGCCATTAACGAGGCGACGGAGGCCTGTTCATTGAGCACGGCCTGCTGAAACATCTGGTACGTCGGGTTGGGACTGTTAATGAGCTCACCTGAAGACGATCTGGATTGGGAGGCCAGAATTTTTTCCACGTCGGCCCGTTGTTGTTCCACGGCGATCACCAGCGGATTGGTCGCCGAATACTTCGATTTGAGTTCGTACTCGCGAATTTGCAGCTCAAACAGCTTTTCCCGCAACAGGTTCCAGCCTTGGTGGGACTGAGACAGTGGTCTGATCTGAATCTGACTCGGGGCGATATCGAATCGAGAATCGACGTCAGTTCTTTCAATTTTGCCTGTCCCGCCGACAACAAAGAATCACAGGTCATCGCCCGCGATCGTGTCGCGTTGGACTGATTTTCAAGGACCTCTTTTTGTCCTTCAATGGACACCAATCCCGAATCCGACTTGAGGTCTTTCAGTTGCTCTTCGGTCTCCAGAAGCTGCCTTTGGATTTCCTCGGTTTGGCGAACAAAAAAGTAATGCGAACCTTCGGTACGGGTTACTCGGAGGTGTTCTTTGATGAACGCATCCGTCCAGGATTGAACAATCTCTTGCGCCAACAACGGATGCCTGGCTTTATAGGAAATCTCGATGATATTTGATTTCGCGGGCGACCAAATGGTTACACCATTCCGTAACGCTCTAATCGCACGACTTTCTTCTGACTCGTCAAATCGCGACGGCAGAACTTTGTCCTTGAGCGAACCGACCATATTCTTCAGCCGCTTGAGAGTTGATTCCGATGGAGGGCGATGATTCGGCAGAACCAGCTCGTCGAATCATCGGGCAAATCGTTGGCCAAAATTGTTTCGGCTCCGATATCGGCCACGACGCGTTCAGCGGTTTCCCGACTCTCGACGATCGCCAACATCGAATTGAGTTCGGCTTCGAGAGTTTGCTCGATGTTTACCGTTTGACCCGTTGTCGCCGACGGATCCAACGTGTTCAATTCATGCCCGACGCGAACGTACACCTTTGCCCGCGACTCGTACTCACGCGGCGCAAGCACGATCCAACCGACCGTCATTGCCAACACCAGGCAAAAAAGGAACATCGCCATTCTGGCATGGCGAAACAGAATTCGCGCAACGTCGGCGGGTGTCAGCTTGGAATAATTTGTGTGCGTCATGGTGTTCGTAAGGGGTGCCTGGCTCACATGGAGCAACGATCAAAGCAAAAAAACGGATCGTATCTTAGTTGAAAAGTCTTGCCGTCAAATTCAAGGCAAACTTCGAGTATACAAAGGCCGACGCTGAGACGAAACAATTCTCTGCGTTAACCGCAAAAAAAATTTTTTGACACCACATTTTCGATCCTTCGGATCGTTCGACGAACGATTCGACCGTGGTTATGCTGGCAATCATTCGGATTTGCGCGGTTATGCTGGGTTATGCTAATAACCATCCGGACTTGGCACAAATCTCCGCTGGCAAATTTGGTCGACTTTCGAAACGCATGCCACACCGAGACCGGAATAAAAACATGGTGATTTTCGAATTAGCCCTCTTGACTTCAAGATGGCGATAAAATTACGGAAACGCGGTCATGACGCTTTGATGAAACAAATGTGAAAAAATGATGAAAATTTCCCCTGGTAGCCCGATGCTGTTGTGCGCTTGTTGATGGTGGCACTCGGTCGTTCAACACAAAACCCGACGCTCGATGAATCGCCCACCTGGCGACAATCGCTCCCCACTGACGTTCAGGAAAGTATTCTGTGGTACGCTGACCATGAAGAAGGTACGCTCCACGACTGGGAATTCGATCGGAACCCGAAAAATAATGGTGGTGGCATTTTCACGACGGGATCTCCGACGGAAGCCCTGGCCCGAATCGAAACGACGCGACCTCTGACGGGAAAGTACTGCGCCAATGCAACCATTCATCATGCGTTCCAATCGAAAAATGGAGCAAAAGCGGTTCGGTTGATGAGATGGACAGACAAACCGTGGAACGAGGGCGGCAAATTTTTTCCCAAGTCCGCTTATTACGGTGTTTGGATGCGACTGGAAAAAAATTACTCCACGATCAACGCCAGTAACGATTCCGGTGGTTGGTGGAACGTCTTCCAATTCAAGTCCAATGACAGAACCGGGGAAAGCCAGCCGGTTTGGGTTTTGAACGTTGGCAATGACCGAAAATCCGGCCACATGCAGTTGTACCTCCACTCCAAACATAACCAACCTGCGAGTGTTTCCCAAACTGTTCCGATTCCGTTGCCTGTCGGCCGCTGGTTTCACGTGGAAGTTTTTTACGAGCAATCCAACGGTGAATTAGCCAATGGCAGTCTTTCTGTTTGGCAAGACGGTCAATTGATTCTCAAGGCCGCGAATGTCAAGACCGTTCTCACTGGCAACTTGGTGTGGGGTGTCGGTAATTACACCGATCATATTACCGGTGGCGAAGCGCCAGGAAGTGCTACCATCTTTTTTGACGATGGCACGATTGCAACGAAACCAACACACCCGTTCGTCCGAAAGATTCTGTCCCGCAAACCGTAAAGTCATCAGTTCACCAAGGTCCGCTAGGACGGTCCCTCGCTGGGTCTCCACACGGAAATCAAGGCGGGCGCGTATTGTCGTACTCGCCATTGATCCGGGTAGGGCAGGCTTCCCGGGTCAAACCGATCATCGGATTCGACGACGAACAAACTGCCTTCCGGGGCAGCATCCATTAGCCCCTTGATCATCTCACGCAGATCAGCCGGTTGTTCGACGTACAGGTTGTAGGGCGGGCAGCAAAAAACAATCCATGGTTCAGAAGGCCATTGCCCCGGGTCTGCCAGAAACTTGCGGACCCAGAAAAAAGTATCTGAAGACGCAATTTCGGCGGGCAACTCCGGGTCCAGGACGCGAACGTTTTCGCGAATCACGCGTACCGTAGGAATGTGCCTTTCGATCAGGAAGGCTTTGGAAGCGCCACGGCTGAGGGCCTCCAAGCCGACGGCCCCCGTGCCGGCAAACAGGTCAAAAGCAGCTTTCCCGCTCACCCAGCCGCCAACGAGATTAAACAGGGCTTCGCGAACATTGTCTTTCATCGGACGCGTGACCCGTTCACCCGTGTATGAAATCTGTTGTCCCTTGAATCGACCGCCTACAATTCGCAGTTTGCCGCCGTCGGGTTTGGGTTTGTTGCTTTTCCAGTGGCTCAATCGACGGCCGCGCTCGATTCTTGCCATAACAGTATCACTTATTTCGATCTTCACGGGGACAAAACTGAACGAATCGTTATAATACCAGACACGCTGGCTGGAAACCAAAGCGACAGTTCATTCTTTTGAAATTCGATCGCAAAATTCATCTATGGAAACCGATCAACGAACATGAAGCTGCTTGAGATAAATAGACATGGCTGCAAACGGCTGAGCAACGCGATCCTGCTGTTTTGCATTCTGGCAGGATTGGGAGAGTTACCATCAGCGAGGGTTGTTGCCCGGCAAGCCCCGCAAGAGCCGGCAACACCAACCCTCCAGCAACAGTATGATGAGATTGTCGTCAAATGGCGGGAAGCGGCAAAGACTGCGGCCGTCGCGGGTGGCAAGTTTTATGTCGCTAACCGCACCGAGGCGACGGAAATCGAAAAAACTTGGCGCGAGGCGCTTGACGAAGGAAACCGGCAATTGGCGCTCCTCAAGCCGGTAGCCATCGAACTGTTCCGGGAAACGGACAAACCAGACAAGGATTCGGTGCAACTGATGATCCGGTTTATGGAACAAGATCTGGAGGCCGGCTTGTACGAGTCGTCATTTGCACTTTCTGAGTTGTTGTTATCAAAAAATCTGACCGACAGCAAAGCGCTCGAACGAATCCTGAAATCGCAGGCAGCGCTAAGCGTCTTCACGAACCGCTTTGATTTGGCCAAAAAAATCGAATCCGATCATGTTTATGTGATCGAGGAACTTCCGCTGCGTGCCAAATCTTTTTACCGTGGTGATTTGGAAGTCTTGCGAAAGAGTTATGCACGTGAACTGGAGATTCGCGAAAAAGAAAAAGAAGCGGACGATTTGCCACGGGTGGAAATCAAGACGACCAAGGGAACCATCGTTATCGAGCTCCTGGAAAACGAAGCACCCAATACCGTGGGGAACTTCATTTCCCTGGTTGAGCAGAAAGCTTACGACGGCATGATCTTTCACCGGGTGATCAATGATTTCATGGCCCAAACGGGCGGGTTCAATGCGCAGGGTCAACGAGCCGTACTCGGATATACCATCTATGATGAGTGCAAAAATCCGGATCCACCCCCGCGCCTCCATTTTCGCGGTTCGGTCAGCATGGCCAAGACAACGGAACCGGATTCAGCCAACTCGCAGTTTTTCATCAATTTCGTTCCAACGCCGATGCTTGATTACGAGCACACGGTGTTTGGACGCGTCATCTCCGGATGGAACGCGCTGGATCGACTCAATCGAACCCACACGATTACCGATGAAGGGGAAGAAGAACCCATCCCGACCGCCGTCCCCGATCAAATCCTCTCAGCCCGAGTCTTGCGCAAGCGAGAACACGAATATAAACCTGACATCGTAAAGTAGGTCTTTGATCCATGATGCGAACTATTTTTTTCGCGCTGTTTGTTGCCGTTTACGGATTCAGCCCGCCGGCGGTGTTTGCGCAGGGCGAAGAGAATCAACCGCCCGCGTCCAGCGAAATTCCTTTGGACGAGAAGGTGGTCGGTTCGGTTCAGGAAACCGTGACCGCGCCGCCGGCAACAACCGACCAGCCACAGGATGCCGAAGCGAACAATGCCCCACAGACCCAATCCGAACCCGACGCCCAGCCGCAAACGGGTCCGAAGTTCGAGGCCTACCAGAAAATGCTGCTCGAAGGCCGAGCGATCAATGCCGAAATTGAAAAACTATACGGGTCAATTCCGATCGGCTTCCCCACGAAACAGCAGGAATACAGACAAAAAATCGATCAATTGAAGGCTCGTCAATTGGTACTCGCATCACAAATGTCCGGCGCAGCGATCGAGGCATACGAAGAATCACCGCAGGCAGACGTGGACCTCGTCAAATACGTCTACAACACGATGTTTACGAGTATTAATCCACGTTCGGAAACTCAAAAATTCGATCCCGGGTTATCGTTAAGGTTGGCAGAGATGTTGACCAAAAACGGCATTGAATCCCGTGACATCTACTTTCAGGCTTTTCGCGCTGCGTTCGCAATGCAGGACTTTGACAAGGCCGAATTGATGTTGCAGAAAGTTGAAGAGACGTCCAAGACCGAGCTACCGTCAAGCGTCCGTGAACGGTTGGAGGAAACCCGCCGGAATTGGGACCAGGAACTCGAATTCCGCCAAATGGAAGCTGCCGCCGACGACTTGCCGCGGGTCAAATTCGAAACCTCGGCGGGCGATTTTGTGGTTGAGCTGTTTGAAAATCAGGCGCCCCAAACGGTTGGCAACTTCATCAGCCTCGTTGAACAGGGATTCTACGACGGATTGACTTTTCACCTGGTCAAACCCGGCATTTTGATTCAGGGCGGTTGCCCAGTCGGAAATGGAACGGGCGATCCCGGTTACCGGATCCCTTGCGAAAGTTATCGCGACGACTTCCGGCATCATTTCCAGGGAACCATTAGCATGTCAAATAAAGGCCGTGACACCGGAGGTTGCCAATTTTTCATCTCCCATCAACCCAACCCAAACCTCGATGGAAAGTACACCGTGTTCGGAAGAGTCATCGAAAACATGGGCGTCATCTTCAATGTCAACACGGTCGACAAAACCAAACCGAACTCCGGTACGCTCGCGCCGACGGTGATTAAGAATGTTACCGTCCTGCGCAAACGCGACCATGTTTACGAACCGACGATCGTCGCCGCGAACGTTCCCGCAGGCCCGGGCGAACCGGGTGCGACTCCCGCGTCCAACGCCAATTCCGAAAATGCTGACAAGAGCACGCCGGCTTCCGGTGATCCCGGCCAGATCGATCCAGCGGCCGGCGGCGGTTAGCATGTCCTGAATTAGCCGATTGCAACGCTCAAATTTCATCGCCACCGATTCGCGTGCCAGGATCACATTGAACGGCCAACGGTGGCAAAGCCAATTACACAAGCGGAGAAACAGTATGAATTTTTTAAGAATCGAATCGTGGTCGTCGCTCTTACTGGGTGGCCTGGTGGTGTTGGCCCTTGTCAATTATTCCGTCTCTGAAACCACCGCGCAGGAAAGCGAGTTTGCTTCTGAAAAAGCCCACTGGGACGAGATTGAAAAACAGTTGGTGGAAAAAGAGCAGGCGATCGCCGCGGGTGACGCTGATGCCAGTGAAGGTTTTAAAGAACTGGTTGAGTCTGCCAACCTGCTGATCAATCAATTGCGCACAACTGGACTTGAAGAGCTAAAAAAGGATCCCACCAACAAGGAAGTCATCCGAACTTTGATGGGAATCCTCGTTAATGACGCCTCGTTTTCACGTGACAAAGAAGCACTCCAGCTGGGTGACGAACTCATCAACATCGGAATCGATCCCCGTTACTTTGAAGTCGCGGCGCAAGCCGAACGGCTTACCATCGGTTCGCGTGAGATCCTGGAAGAGTTGTACATACGCCAGGCCGAAGCGGCCAAAAATGACTTGCCCCAGGTCAAGTTCGTCACCACCAAAGGCGATATCGTCCTGGAGCTTTTCGAAAACGAAGCGCCCAATACGGTCGCCAATTTTGTCAGCCTGATTGAATCCGGTTTCTACGACGGGATCACCTTCCATCGGGTGCTGGAAGATTTTATGGCTCAATCGGGAGACCCCAAAGGCGATGGATCGGGTGGCCCTGGTTACACGATTGCCTGTGAATGCTATTCGCCCGAAGCACGCCGGCATTTCACGGGTTCGCTCAGCATGGCCAAGACAATGGCACGCGACACCGGTGGTTCGCAGTTTTTTCTTACGTTCAAGCGAACCGATTCCCTGGACGGAAAACATACCGTCTTCGGCCGCGTCCTCTCGGGATGGGACATTCTTAACCAACTGACTCGCACACATGTGGCCCAGCCGGATGGCCGCGAGAATCCGATTCCCGGAATTGAAAAAGACAAAATCGTAACAGCTGAAATCATTCGCAAACGCGATCACGAATACAAACCCAAAAAAGTCGGCGAACCCGAGCAGCCACAGGCCGAACAACAGCAGCCACCGGTGCAACCTGCCACAACCGACGACGCCGCCAAGAACGCCGAGCAACCGGAAACAACGGGCGGTGGCGAGGAGGCGGCTGCCAAACCTGACGCCGAGAAAGCTGCAGAAAGCGGCAATCCTGAATCCGGTACCGCCGAAAAAGAGGAGGGCGGAGGCGAAAACGAACCGGAGGGGGGCACGGCAGAAGAAACGGAAGGCGGCGGCACCATCGAATCCGACGACAACCAGAACTAGGACCAAGGGGCTATCCCCTCAACGCAGCCATGTCAAAGGTCTCGTTTGTTTGTCATCCCGAATCTGGGAGCAAGGTGCAAGATCCTGGAATCTGTCGTTTGAAATGCTTCGGTCGCTTTGACGTGGTCAGAATGACTTCGGTCGGCTCAAGTAATGGTTCGACCCAGATCGCGTCCAAGTGGCGGTCACGATGAACAGGTCCCAGCGTGCCGAGATCGTGCTGCGGCGGCTCGAAGAGCTGTACCCGGATCCGCCGATCCCGCTCCATCACACATCTCCGTACACGTTGCTGATCGCCGTGCTACTGAGTGCACAATGCACGGACGAACGCGTCAACCTGGTTACGCCCGAACTTTTTCGTCTCGCCGATACTCCGCAAAAGATGGCCGAGTTGCCGGTGGAGAAGATCCTCGAGATCATTCGATCCTGCGGTCTTTCACCACAAAAATCGCAAGCCATTTCAAAACTGTCCAGGATGCTTGTCGACCAGCACGGCGGAGAGGTTCCCGCCGATTTTGAGTCGCTGGAAAGCCTTCCGGGAGTCGGTCATAAAACGGCCAGCGTTGTCATGGCCCAGGCGTTTGGTGTCCCGGCGTTTCCAGTCGACACGCACATTCATCGACTCGCCCAGCGGTGGGGACTGACCAGCGGAAAAAACGTAAAACAAACGGAAGCCGACTTGAAAAAGATTTTTCCGGTAGAATCATGGAACAGGCTTCATTTACGAATCATTTATTATGGTCGCGAACATTGCACCGCGCGGGGATGCGATGGGACCGTTTGCCAGATTTGTTGCGAATGTTATCCCAATCGCAGAAAACCCGTCGTAACTCAAAAAGCTTGAACCAGAAACGGAACACTCTCACACGGCGGTTCGATGCCAATCAGACTTGAATGTCCAATCTGCGAATACCAGTTTGAAGTCGCCCGGGAATCTTCCCCGACGGTCTCGACCTGCCCGGAATGCAACCGTTCATTTCGGACAGCAGCCGCCATTGTCGCCAGCGAGGAAAAACCAAAACGCGATAAACTCATCCTTCCAGAACAAGTCGTGTCGCCCGCGTTGCCGCCCACGAGGCCCGCTCAACAGGATTCCCACGACGCCGTTCAAGTTCCACTTCCGCGTCACACGAAACAGGACAAGCCAGGCGTTCCTGTGCAACCGATAAAACGAATGTATGCGAAACAGCCCGGCAAAGCGTTTCCGCTCGCTGTCATTGGCGTCCTTTTCGCCATCGCGGTCGGATTGTTGATCTACTTGCCGTACGTCATCAATGGCCCGCCCAAACCGCTCGACAATGCCGACCAGCCAGAAAACCGACCAAGCTATCGATCCGGTCGTTCCCATTCCAAAGAATCCTGACAACACCGCCGTGGACTGGAATCCCGTTCGACAGGCGACCGACCGGGTAATCGCGGGCTTTGCCGATCGGCAAAGCGAACTGACTCCGGAAAAACTCGATCCACCGGCGCCCAAACGTAATCCGAAACCAGCACCCGCAAGCAGTCCTGAATACTTTACAGAATTGCAGTTGCAGGACTGCTGGCGCGAACACCACTCTCGAATCGTACGACTCAACATTGCCAACTCACTCGGCGAAAAACGGGCAATCGGAACACTGGTTGACTCGCGTGGTTGGATACTGACCAGCTACCGGGCAATCCTGGGCGCGACACAAATCCGTGTCACGCAATCCGCTTCGTCGTTCGAACAGTTCCAAAACCAAGAGGCTTTCCATGACGTTGTCCGCGGCGTGTTGGCCGTTGATCGCGAACACGACCTGGCCGTCCTGGCCATCAACCGGCGGTTCGTCGTCAACTTTTCAGACCTGAAACGTGCTGACAATGACGTGCTCGCGGCCACGGACCACGTGGTCCAATTCGGATTGATTGACGATGACACACCCCTCTTCGTTCGGGAAACGCAAGTCATCGGTCGACCCGCATTTGCCGACCTCGACGCCGACGCCGAAAAATATTTTGCCGACGTTGGGTTGAACACGGACTCGCTCAAGTGGATCACGCTTTCAAATTTGCAAGGCGTCGTCGGCGGCGCGCCGCTGCTTACCGTTGAAGGCGAACTCGTCGGAATGTGCACCGAGCAGCCAGCCGCAGGCATCGGTTACGCGGTTCCCGTGGCCGCCCTCGATCCGCTTCTCAAGTTGATTGAAACAGATGCCAACACAGGCGGCGGTAATTCGCCGCTTGATCTGGCAGCATGGACCGGGAGCATCGAACAAGTTGAGTCACCAAACTCCAATCCTGGAACCAGCGTGGACGTCGACAGCGAGTACCGCGACGTCAGCGTTCAACTGAATCAAATCGGCACGCAGTGTTCACAATTTGGTTGGGTGCCAACGAATCTCGAACAGTACCGGGTATTGCAGGAGTTTTCCCGGCAGCTGATTGCGATCAACAATACGATTTATGAAATTCCCGACGATCCCGATCTTCCGGAGGCGACGACGAACCTGGCGAATCGAGCAACACTCCAGGAACAATCCGAGCATTGGACGGCCGAACTTAAATCCTCGCTTGCCCCGCAGCCCCTGCCGCCAAACCAGGTAGGTGATTTCAATCGAGTTTCCGCCCAGTCGCTTGAGTCGGTAGACGTGGATCTAACTCAGCTCCTGTACTATATTTCGTATGTTCGCGTGCGACTGGGCGCGATGGACAGTCCCAAGCGAACCGGCGGCGTGGACACAATTACGCTCGACATTGATCAAACAGACGAGATTGTCATGGTGTCGTTTGACGATCGTTTTCCGCCCATGCGACCGGACACGCTGTGGCTGGCAATCTACGCCGTCGACGACACCGGCCAAATCAAGTTCATTGACTCCAACACGGACGAAGAGCACGAGGCGCATGCAGGACAGATCCTCATGGTGTTGGGTCCGCTGGAATAGCTCCTTTATTGGGCAGCCAGTAGGCGTCTGAATTACGAAGATTGGCCAAGTCGCTTACGCCTGCCGGCGAGACCTTAAACGATCCGGCGCTCGACGTTAAACGAACAGGATTAAATTCCCAGCACGCACTTCCTGCCACCGCTACCTGGCGACTCGTTTACCGTCCACCATCATGTGACACGTGCATTCTTTTCCGTAAAGCCCGATGCGGTGCAGATATTTTTTGGCGTACTCGCGTGGCTTGTCCAACACGATCGTCTTCAGATCAATTCCAAAATTGTTGACACTGATCGAAGGATCCAGTGCCCGTACATAATGCCACCACCCCCGGGGAATGAACAGAATGTCTCCCGGTTCGATAATCGCATACAACGCGTCAACCTTCGCAAATTCGGGAAACTTCGCGTCGTTATACTCGTCGGCGTTGACGGAACTCATCAATGTATTCGAATCATACTTCGAACTTGGGTACATCCGTTTGCTCTGGTCGGGCGACACAAGCTTGACAAATTTTCTGCCAACGATTTGAACCAGCAGGTTATCTGCCCGGTCGATGTGATATCCGGTAACGGTCCCTCCCGGTCCAATCCAGCCCGCGGCATGGTTGATCAGCTTTTTTTGCGCCATCATGCTGAAATCGACATCATTCGCGAGGTCGGGAAAATGCTGGAAGATATTGAATACCGACAAATAGGCAACGCGCCCATTTTCCTGGTTCGGTGATTCGATCTCATTCAAGTAGTCGCGAAAAGTGATGTCTCGAAACGTGGTCGTTTCCTGCATCACGTTCCCCTCTTCGAGAGTAACGGTAAAATCACTGTTTTGTTTTCGAAAGAAATCAAACGACCATTTTTTTGTCGCGGGCCAGCGATTGGCACCGCCCGCAAAAACCACGGGGCGGTACTTACTCAGGTAGTTGCGATCAAAATCGTCGTCCGACAATTTGTCGACGCGGGGAACTTCGGTTAAGGTGCCCTCTGGATGTTGGCTGAGGTCCAAGGTTGAACAAAGCATGGGTGTCTCATCAAGGTGAAAGTATTTGTCGGCCCATATTTTATGGTAATTCGCTTCGAATCTTGCGTAAAGCAATCTTGACTCATTTGGTGGTCAATTCGTTTAACGGCAAGCGGCAGGCGACTGCGTCTGGCACGGAATGGACGCTGGCAGCCAGTTTTTGGCGATTCGTTGAATTACTTTGCGTTGTAACGATAGTCGGAAGCTTACGCCTGGGTTGTGAAGATTTGCCAAACCGCATATGCCTGCCGGCTAAATGTTAAACAATACGCTGACGCCTGCCGGCTTGATGTTTAAGATATCTTACGCCACAAGTTCAGGGAGTGGAATCGGACTCTTTCTTGTAGAAATCGTCCCAGTTCTTAACGTGGGGCTCGCCAAGTTTTCCAAAACTTTTGGCGACAAGCATGCTAACCGTTGCATCGCCGGTCACGTTGACGCAAGTACGACACATATCCAGCAGTCGGTCGACCGCGAAAATCAACGCCAGTCCTATCTCGGGAACGCCAATGGCACCGAGCACAATCACCAACATCACCATTCCGGCACCCGGAACTGCTGCCGAACCAATGGAGGCCAGTGTCGCCGTTAACACGATGGTCAGCTGGTCATGCAATTCAAGCGGAATATTGTACGCCTGAGCAATGAAGACGGCCGCGACCGCCTGGTACAAGCTGGTTCCATCCATGTTAACCGTCGCCCCGATCGGCAACACGAAGCTGCTGACTTCCTTTTCCACGCCCAGGTGTTCCTCGACTCTTTCCATGGTCACGGGTAGCGTGGCCGCGCTGGAGCTGGTCGAAAACGCCAGCAGCTGGGCCGGTGATATCCCTCGAAAAAAGAACCCATAGCTCTTGCCCGTAAACAAAATGACCAATCCTGGATAAACCACAAAAACCATGATGGCCAGCCCGAGGACCACACACATCGAGTACCAAGCCAATCCAACCAGCATATCCTTGCTGGGAGCCTCCACGATCAACGCCGCCAACAACGCGAACACACCCACGGGTGCGATCAGCATGATCACGTCCACCAGTTTCAAAACGACTTCATTGAGTCCATCAAAAAAATCCTTTACCGGCTGGGCTTTTTCTTTCTGAATCAGTAACAATCCAATCCCGAAAAAAATCACAACGAAAATGACCTGCAACATATTGCTGTTGGACGTCGTGGCCAAAAAAATGTTACTGGGAACCAGGTCAACCAGCGGCTGTAAAGGACCCTGTTTCCGCTGCGCCTCGGCGTCGATGATTTTTGCATCCGCGTCGCCGCTGAAACTTTCAAACAGTTGCGCACGGGTCTCGTCGCTGATCATTTTTCCCGGCTTGACGACGTTCACAATGATCAAGCCCAGTGTCACCGCGAAAATCGTGGTCAACAGGTAAAGCACGACCGTGCGCCCACCCATCTTGGACAACTTGGCAAGATCCTGGAGATCCGAGACGCCCTTGATCAGCGAGGTGATGATCAAGGGGATCGCAATCAGCTTGAGCGCGTTGATAAAAATCGTGCCGATTGGTTTTACGAAGTCGATCACCAGCTGTTCTCCACCCCAGCGCACCGCCAAAAATCCGCAGATAACGCCGGCCAACATCCCCAGCAGAATTTGCCAGTGCATCGCAAGTCGTGGAGGTTTCATGTTTGGCTCGTTAATTTTGAATTTTGAAGTTAGCCGAACTTACCTCCCCTGCCTCTGGGAGAGGTCGCCGTCTCAGCGGCGGGTGAGGGTTTTAAGGTAATTATTACTCGGCAGCATCCTATTCTGACACAGGTCGCGGATCGTCGACTCCAAAGCGGCCCCGGAATTCCGCAACCGGGTATTTGAGTCGATTCTTGACCATCTTGTTTTCCAGAGCAGCGGACAAATCCAATTCAAGTTCGTTAGCCAGCGCCAGCAAGTAACATAACACGTCCGCCATTTCTTCGCCGACTTCATCCAGCTTTTCCGGTGGCAGTTGCGACGACTCGTCCGGCGTGAGCCATTGAAAATGCTCCATCAGCTCGGCCGCTTCGACCGCCAGGGACATGCTCAGGTTCTTGGGTGTGTGAAACTGTCGCCAGTCCCGTTGATCAACAAACGTTTTCACCATTTGCCGTAGCTCGCGGACCGCCGTGCGGGAGTCTGAAAAATCGGACATGAAATTCCATCGTTGTCGGTCAAAAAACATTCTGCAGACGAATAGTTTAGAATAAGCCCGACTTTTGGAAACCCGACGCGATGTTGATGCCATGGAACCGCTGCGAAACAAACAGGTTGAGGTTCGGGCAACTCAAACCGAGGATCTGCCGGCACTCGCAGAAATACGACAACACCCGCTGGTCGCACCCCAGCAGTATCGCCAGAGTCGCTACACGACCGGAAGGATGTGGCTGGCCCGATTGAACTCTGATATTACAACCGAGTGTTTCACATGGAGAAGTTTCACGATCCTCGTCGACGCCACGATTGTCGGCTATGTTAGTGAATTTTGCACACGCTCGAAGTACGAAACCTCGGCGCAATTGGGTTGGAGTTTACACCCCGATTATTGGGGCCGCGGCATCATGACCAGCGCGTTAACCGAGATGATTACGACGATGTTCACCAATCAGGAGTGCGACGTTGTGATTGCCGACTGTTTTGCTCATAACGATCGCTGCCTTCGGCTGCTTCAGCGACTGAATTTTAAGCCTGCCCCCATCGGTCGGATCGAGCGATTCCTAACCTGGCTGGTTATGATCTGTCCCCATCGGATTGTTCGCCACCGTATCACCTCCGCCGATTGGCAACCGCCTCCAAAAAATACTGGCAAACAGGTTGGTTGAACGATTGGCGGTTGCCTGCACTGACCATGGATAAATCTTGCTTAACGCCAAGCAGGCTTGAATCACAATCGATCTGATCTTCACGCACCACTCCGAGCGCACGAAAAAAAGCCACGCAGGCCCCCAGGTGCGTGATGCACCTACTGCGTGGCTTTGATCCAGGTAGCTGTGGTTTCCAACCGCGGAATGACTACGGCGATCGGAGGCCACAGCCAGCAAAATACGTTAACGGACGTCCGTCGATTCGGTGTTATTCGACTGGTACGAATCGCCCTGCTCCAGGAAAGCCATCAGGTCGGCGATTTCTTCCATCGACAAATTATCGAGCAGTTGCGCCGGCATCGGCGACAATTCCGATCCCTTGATGTCTTCGACATTGTCTTTTTCAATTCGAACCCGTTTACCATCGGCCTGCAAAACCAGCCACGATCCATCGCTGTTCTCAGCCGCCATGCCGGTAAAGGTCTGACCATCATCGGTTAGAATCGTCATGGAACGATACTGATCGGATACGACTTCCGACGGATGAATGATCGATTCGATAATTTCCCGTTTGGAGAATCGTCTGGCCAGGCTTGTCAGGTCGGGACCGGCTGCCAGCCCGTTGGCTCCCAACCGATGACACAGCGCGCACTGCGCTTTGGCGTAAATGTGTTTGCCTCGTTCAGCACTTCCCAAGCCGTTGCTTTCAAGATGTGCCAGGACCTGATCGATCGTATAGTTGCCCAGCTGTACCTGTTGTTTCATGGTAATGACGGGCTCGTCGGGATACTTTCGCTCGAACCAGGCCTTCCAGCGATCCATCATCGACGCCCAATCGTCGGTGATAGGACTGACCGACTCACCGACCCAGTATTCCAGCAGGACGGCGACTTTCTTCGCGCCGTCTGAACGCAAGCGATATCCCAACTTGATAACTTCGCGGTAATACACCGGATCGCGCGGCCGTCGTGGAACCGTTGCCAGCTTTTCCAGAACTTCAGTGGCCGTCAAGTCATCGAGCACTGGCAGACTGCTCACGAGGTAAGCCCAGTTTTCATCGGCCGGCTCCTGCGCCAGTCCAATGCTGATGTCTGCCCGTCGCTCGGGTTCTTCCTGCCATAGCTGGCGTAAATAATCCATCGCCTCTTTGTTGCCGCTCTGTGCCAACACCGCGATCACGCCCAACCTGATTTGTTTGGCTTGTTCCGATTGGCTTTGTTTGGCTTGTTGATCGACTTGCTTGATTCGCTCTACGAATTGAACATCCAGTTCGCGAGGCATTTTATAGAACGCGGAGATCACGGCATTGGGCATTTGCTCGGCATTGTCGAGTATCTCCAGAATCTGGTCCGTCGTGATCGTGTCGGCGACATCGCGAATGGCCCGGGCGAGGTAAACCTTGTAGCTACCGCCGCCGGTACGGGAATGTGCCTGCTCAAGATACGTAATCAGGGCCAGCCGTTCATCATTCGCCAGTTCCTGTCCAATGGTCTGGAGGTACATCGCGACAAACAGCTTGTCATCATCGGTGTCGGAATTCGACGCGAGGTAGTTTCCAATTCGGCCTTCGACGGAACCGATCTTCATGTAGGCCATGAGCTGCGCCAATTGGCGATTGATCGTCCCGTTGCCGGAGGGAAACTCGTTTCGAATTCGTTCGGTAAAGGCAGGGATTTTGCCGGCTTCAACATGCCCCTGAAGCATGGCCAATTGGACCACGCGCAACAGGTCGACAAAGTCGCGGTCGCTGACGAATCCATCCATCCAGTGACTACTGCGGGCGAGGACTTCGTATGCATTTTCGAGATTCGGGTACGCGGTCATCATTGCCAATGCACCGTTCATGAATACGCGAATCTCCGACGACCCGATGATCTGTTCCTGCCACAACGTGGTTGGCATTTTTTCCAGGGCCCGTCGGGCGACCATCGCCTCAACACGGTCGGTCGACTGAAGCATGACTTCCAGTGCATCGACGGGTGGGTTATTGCCCAGCCGCATGTGGGACTCGCAGGCAATGCGGCGAACCCTCGGGTTTTCATCAATAATCAATTTGTCCAGCAGAGCAACGTGTGCGTTGGTCAACTTGAGGCCACACATCTGGGCTGCTTTGCAGCGAATCTCTGTGCTCTCATCCTGGGCCAGTTCACCGAGCAGATCTTCCGACGGGAACGGTCCATACAAAACCATTTTGTCCATCGCCTGCAAGCGGAACTTGACCGTGTTTCGTGTTTCAGATGCCACGCCAATGATGGCCTGGTCCCACTGCTGGGCACCCATTTTTTCTTTCAACTTCGCAACGTTCTGGCGTGCCCAGGCAGCCGACGGCTGCGGATGGCGGACAATTTTTTCAAGTTCCGTGTCGAAGCTGAGCATGTTTTCCGGAACACGACCATTCCAGACGATGCGATACACGCCGCCGGAAGTTCCTCTGCCGCCGGTGCAAAAATACAACGCCCCGTCCTGGCCGACATCCAAATCGCAGACGTTCATGGGTCGCCCCTTGAGGAACTCTTCCATTTTGACGGAGTAACTGGCGTCTTGGGCGTTCGTTCTCATCGCCAGGATTCGACCTTCTGACCAATCGGCGAGAAAGATCGAATCGTGATAACGGGCGGGGAATTGAAGGTGTTGATAAAGTACCGCTCCCGTTGGTGAACCGCGCACCAGTATCTGCGACGGCCGGTGTTTGGTCGGCGTAATAATCGGGGAATTTGGCCCAACCGCTGCGCCAGCCAATCTCAGCGCCGGCGTGGATATGAAACACCTTGGTGGGTCGGTACCAGGCCATTCCCATGTCGGATTCCATATCACTGTCCTGCGCGAACAACTCACCATCCCGGTTGAAAACCAGGTCGTAGCAATTGCGCAGGCCCCCGGCGACGCGTTCCACACGTGAGCCATCCAGCGCGACGCGCACGATCGTTCCGCCCGGAGCCTTCACGCCCTGGGCGTGGCCGCCCGGATCCTCGTAACGCGGAACAAAGTCGCCTTCGTAGGTGTATCGGTAGGGACTGGTGGAGGCAATTTCTTCCTTGACCTGGCTGCCGTTTCCGATCACAACGTAAATCAAACCGTCGTTACCAAGGATCAAGCCGTGCGGTCCATGTTCACCCGGTTCGCCCGTGAATCGTAGCAGGGTTCCGGCAACTTCCATCACGCCATCGAGATTCCGGTCGGTCAGGCGATAGAGTGCCAAACCTTGCGGTCCGTTGCCCGTTACGTAAACGTCGCCGTTGAGGGGCAGAATGCCCTGGCACGTATTGACCTGGTCACAGAGAACCCGAACTCGTTCAGGATCCCGCAGCGGTTTGCCCGGATCAGCAATCAACAGAGGCCCACCTTCGCGTGACAAAATCAGTTTTCCGAATTCGTTGAAAGCCATGGCGATCAAGGATCCGGTTTCGTTGTCCAGCAACACTTGCTGCACGGTGAATTCGCTGCTGATTTCAAAACGTTCGGCCAGTTTCGTGTCTTGCGGCGCGACGACCATGGGAGCCGGTTGATTTCGTGAGGCAGCGACCCGAGGTAGATTGGAATTCGCCTGCGCGGTTGCCGCTTCGAATACTGTTGCCGCTTCAACCTGCCGCGCGGACAGCCAACCCATGTCGTTGTAACCGGTCGATTTCCATTGTTCCACTTGCTTGTCGCGAGTTTTCCAGCTCTCGTCCGTTACAAGACTGCGCCAACGCGACTCGTTTTTTTCTCTCACGCGCAGCTTGATTGCCAGACCAACGCGTGAACTGTCGTCGTGCTCTACTTTCACGGCAACCAGATTGACGCCTGGCTCCAGCAACGAAGTAACATCCACTTGAGTCGCATTGCCAAACGATTCGCCCTCGCTGGCCATCCGCCCGTTAATGTACAGTTCATAACGATCGCCGGCCGCAATATGCAGTTCCGCCTGTTCGGGACGAACGAGCGTAAATTTCTTGCGAAAGAAGCACTCCGCTTTTTGCAGGTTTTTGACGTCTTGCTGAGGCGACCAAATCCAATAAGAATCCTGGCCATGAAGCGGGAGTTGAAACGCAAAGAGCATTGTCAGCATCACAGGCGCCAACAGCGTTATGCGGACTTGTCCAGTTAAGCAAAGTGACATGATGCGATCTTCCTGATCACCAAAACGGATGCAAAGTTGATTCGTGCCGCGCAGGCTCGCGCAGCGAGGCACTGTCTAACGTTGCAATCGACCATTGCACCGCTGAGAGTTTGGCGAAGTTTGGGGATTATTCCGATTTTCCGGTCTCGCTAGCTCCAGCAAGCTCCAAGTTGGCTTTGTGAGCTGCCCAACCATGTTCCCGCCATTGGCGGACAAATTGGCGGCGTGGCTGGCCTTTTACCGTAAAAATACGCCTGATTTGGCGACGATTATTTGCAACCCGCAAGGGCTCTAGCTACAACATAGATTGGGAGTTTCGCTCGCCCGTCAACTTCACCCAAACCCCACCATCCTCATTTTCGGAACAGATTTACGTTCTCTAACTGGATTTCAAATCATGTATCGTTTCGTCTCCACCTTTTCCAAATCGCTGTTTGCCACCAGCAAAGTGCGTCGTTCCTCGGCCAGCCACATAGGATACACCTATGGCAAACTTGAACCCAAAAATCTGCTAGCAGGAATTTCCTTTGACGCGGCAACCGGCGTTGTCTCGGTTAATGGAACCGAAGCGGCCGACACCCTGATTCTGCGGATCGACGACAACAACGACCTGCGTGTCGCGCTGTTCAATATTGATACCCAAACGTTTCCGCAAAGCAGCGTTACGGAAGTCATTTTTTCTGCCAAAGGCGGCGACGATTTTTTCCAGAATTTGACCCATTTTGAAACAACTGTTTACGGTGACGCTGGCAATGACCGTTTGTTTGGTGGTTCTGGAGTCGATCGCTTGCTCGGCGGTGATGGCAACGACTTCATTTACGGCTTCGGTGGCAACGACGGCCTGCGAGGCAACGCGGGCGACGACACAATCCGAGGTGGCGACGACAACGACATCATTTATGGATACAGCGGCAACGACAACCTGTTTGGTGATGACGGGAACGACACGATCTTTGGTGCCGACGGCAATGACTTTATCAATGGCGGGGCTGGCAACGATACGTTATGGGGTTCGTTTGGCAACGACAACTTTCGCGGCGGCACTGGCAACGATGAGATATCCGGCCAGGATGGAAACGATGTCATTCTGGGTGATGCCGGCAACGACAACTTGATCGGCGGCACGGGAGCCGACCGGATCTTCGGGGGTGCTGACGATGACACGATCAGCGGCGATGGGGGCAATGACAGGATCAATGGTGAAGCGGGCGACGACAATCTGTTCGGCGATGAAGACAACGACACGATTTATGGCGGCGACGGTGCAGACCAGATCTTTGGTGGCACGGGAGACGATGATGTCAGTGCCGGTCCCGGCGACGATTTCGTGCGGGGCGGCGACGGCGCCGACGTGCTGCGCGGCAACGCCGGTAACGATCGAATCTTTGGACAGAACGACAATGACGTCATTGAAGGGGGCGACGGCGACGACTCATTGGGAGGCAATGACGGCAACGACGTGGTTTACGGCAATGACGGCAATGATTACGTGGCCGGGAATGCTGGCTTCGATCGGCTGGAAGGCAATCTGGGCGACGATGTCATTGTCGGTGGATCGGAAAGCGATTCGATGTTTGGCGGCACCGGAAACGACCGGATGTATGGCGGAGACGGTAACGATTTCATGGACGGTGGCGATGGAAATGACTCCATGTTTGGCCAGGCAGGAAGTGACCAGATGTTTGGTCGCGCCGGAAACGATACCGTCCAAGGCAACGATGGCGACGATGTGCTCATGGGTGGCGCGGACGACGATCGCCTGATTGGCAACAATGGTCGCGACGAAATCTATGGCGATGACGGCAACGACGTCGCCTATGGTGGCGACGGGGCGGATAACATCAGTGGCGGTGCCGGCGACGATTTCCTGTTCGGCGATGACAGTGACGATCACCTGCAAGGTGACAACGGACAAGACACGCTGTACGGATCAAACGGCAACGACACGCTACGTGGGGGATTTGGCCCCGATACGTTGTTCGGTGGTAACGGAGACGATCATCTATTTGGTGATGGCGGAATGGACTTCCTCTTTGGACATGCCGGAAATGATGCGTTGCTGGGCGGAGTCGGTGAGGCGGATGAGTTGGTCGGCGGCACGGGACAGGATCGGCTGCTTACAATTGAGGGCGACACGATCATTGATCAACAATCCATTGATGCGCGGCTGGTGTTTCGAAACGACGATAGCAACTGGACGGATGCCGAAATCGAGGTACTCGACGTGGCATTCGCACGCTTGCAGGAACGAACCGAAAACACACGCCTGCTAAAAGATTCTGTGGCGACGGCTCCGGTCGTGTTCATCAAGACCCGAACCCTGGCACCGCCTCCCCGCATTGGCACGAATAATTTGCGCGTCGTCGAGTCAACCGTTTATAACCCCGTCACCCAGGAATTTGAGACGATTGTCGAAAACGAACGGCAAATTACGTTGTACGATTGGGACGAAACCAACGCAACCGAAAACGAGCGGCGGGTCCTCGAAATTCCGAGAGAAATTGCTCACAGCTGGACCGATGCCAACATCACCAGCGTCCTGCCTAATCGCAGCGGGTTATGGAATTCGTTCCTGAACGTATCCAACTGGCAGGTCGAACGTCCACCGAACAACATCATTCAATACTATGAGATTTCGGGCGACAACAACTGGTATTTCCGTACGGCGGTCGAATTCGCCGAAGATTTCTCCAAGTACAATCCGGTCGAAGACTGGTCAAGCCTTTGGAAAATCTATTTTGAACCAGGAACGGAAGCCGACATTAATCGATTGGCCAGCAAGGTCGATTTCGTCGACAGTTTCTTTGATGCGATCAGTATCAAGTTCCCGTAATCAACGTGTGATGGGCAATTTGATTTCGTTTCCTTTTTCATCGCGGCAATCAAGCTCCAGGTGTTCGGGAAATACTGATTCGCTGCCACGAATGCGAATTTCCAGCTTGCCATCACCTTCCAGTTCACTCAGCTCACGCCGTTTTTGATTATTGAGAAACGAAGCGACGGATTCGTTGACGCGGACCGTGACGCTTTTGCAGCGAGGTTGCTGGGAGGCCAGCAGCAGCATGCGGATCACGTCCAGGGCCATGCTCTCTTCCGTCTTGACCATCCCCCGCCCAACGCAGCAGGGGCATTCCACGTACAGACTTCTCTTCAGACCAGGCTTGATCCGTTGGCGAGTCATTTCGATCAAGCCGAATGGACTGATGCGCAGGATCTTGGTCCGTGCCCGGTCGCGTTTCATGGAATCACGCAAAGCCCGTTCGAGACCGCGGCGGTTCTTTTCACGGCGCATGTCGATAAAGTCATTAACGATCACGCCGCCGAGATCGCGCAACCGCAATTGCCGCGAGATTTCCCGCGCGGCAGCCAGGTTCAGGCGATACGCGGATTCTTCTGCCGAATCGTCGATTCGGAAGCTCCCACTGTTGACGTCAATCGCCACCAGGGCCTCGGTCTGGTCAATCACAATTGAACCGCCTTCGGGAAGGGCCACTTCGCGGCAATGGATTCGGGCAATTTCCTGTTCCAGTTTGTAGTGGTGGAACAATGGATCTTTGCCTTTGTACAACTGGAGCTTGCTGACTTGGCGCGGCATGACCAGTTTCAGAAACTCCTTGGCCCGTTCGTAGGCCGATTCACGGTCAATCAAAATCGCGTCGATATCGGTCGTGACGATGTCGCGGATCGTGCGAATGATAATGTCGCTCTCTTCGTAGATATCGACGGGTGCCGGCTGTTTCTGAATCCGCCTGCACGATGACTTTCCAGAGACGCAACAAGTACGCGAGGTCCCGGGATAGCTCACGACGTGGTCGGCCGGCTCCCGCGGTGCGGACAATAAAGCCCAGCCCCTTGGGTGGCTTGAGTTCATGCAGAATGTCTTTCAGTCGCCGCCGTTCATCTTCGTCTTCGATTTTTCGCGACACACCGACGCGCCCCAGCGCCGGCATCAACACCAGAAACCGACCGGGAATGCTGATGTAGGTCGAAAGCGTCGGGCCCTTGTTGCCAATGCCTTCCTTGATCACCTGCACCAGGACTTCGTCGCCCCGCTGAAAGATCTCCTGGATCGGCGGTTTGACGCGTGGTCGAAAGCCACCATGAGATGGCTGGCGCCGACGTCCGTTCGCCTGGTTTTGCGCGTTTTGCCGTTCTTCGGCACGCCGCATTTCGTCAGGATCGTAGCCGCCCTGTTTGAAATAATGGGGCTCGACGTCGCTGATATGCAAAAATCCGTTTCGTCCAACACCGAAGTCAACGAAGACTGCCTGGATGCTGGGTTCGAGATTTACGACTTTTCCCTTGTAAATGTTGCCGACGTAATTGTCCTGGCTGGCTCGTTCGACATAAAGTTCTTCAAGTCTGCCGTTTTCGACGATTGCAATGCGGCATTCTTCCGTTTGCGACGCATTGACTAGCATTTCTTTTTTCATATTGATTTGTTCTCATTTCGCGATGGTCGTTGCAGCGACCATCGGTTTCTATTTTTGAATTGTATTTTTGATGGTCAATTTGACTTATGGACTGAATGTCGCCACGGATGGGACAATTCAAATCATCGCCGAGCCGTTTTTCAGGCTGATAACCTGCCAGACTCAGCCGGGCAATCCGGGTCCGCCTGGAAACCGCAGCAGTCGTTCGGATCGCGTACGCAGCAGGTGAACCGCTTTGCGCAAAAGAATGGGTAGCGCTGGTTCCACAGCGTGAAATACCGGCGGCCGATCGAGTCGATTGTTGTTGAAAACAATCTTTCACTGGTTTGCGTTGTCCGTAATTGCGGCAGTTGCAAACCCGGTATTTCGTTCCTGTTCAGCAGTCACGCGGATTATCCAATCCGCTAGTTTGCACTCGAATCCCCGGTCTCAGCTGGCGCGGGAAAGCCTGACATCAACAACTCACCCAACGCTTGAACCGCGTCTTTGGCATCCGGGCCGGTCGCTTCGACCAGCACTTTTGCCCCTTGAGCTGCACCCAATGTCAGAATCGACAGGACACTTTTGCCGTCGATTCGAATGCCGTCTTTGATTACTTCAATCTTGCTGTCGAACTTTGACGCAGTTTCGGCGAACAGGTAGGCCGGGCGCATGTGCAGACCTTGTGGATTACTGATCGTAACTGTTGTCGAAAGCTTTGGTTCAGACATGGACTGATAACGGTGGATCGAACGAATTACCGAGTTTGGAAACAACCTAGGAAACAAATTGGTTATTGTCAGCTTCTTCCAAAATCTGTTGGACATCGGCTGGTGTTTTCGATTGTTTCAGAAAACGACAAAAAGTTTCGTCCTGCAACTGCTTGGAAATGTTCTCCAAAGCCCGCAGGTGGTCACTCGGCCGGTCCGGTGGGGAGATCAACATGAAAAACAGTTGAACCGGTTCCCCATCAAGACTTTGAAAGTCGACACCGACGGAGCTGATACCGACGGTCCCCACTGGATGGTCCACACTGGGATGCTTGGTGTGTGGAACTGCAATTCCACGACCAATCCCGGTGCTTCCCAACTCTTCTCGTTTCAGGATCGCCTGGGCAATGGCATCGGCTTCGTCAGCCGCCAGTTGCCCGGACGAAATCAAACTCTGAATCAGTTCGCGAATCACTCCTTCTTTTTCTGTCGCGACCAGTTCAGCCTTAATCGCATCCGTTTTAACAAAATCGGAAAACTTCATAGTTCATTCCTTCTGGTATTCTTGTCGTTCCGCAGTCTGTTTCGAGTCCAACCGCAAGACCGGATTATTCTCCGGCCGGTTCAGGTTGCGTGCGGTCCCGACCACGGTGTTCGGTTAGTTTGTCTTTATGTTTTCGCATCTGCTGTTCAATCTTGTTGACGACGCGATCGAGCGCAGCGATGACGTTGGTGCCGGTATCAGAAGCAAAAAAGTCAGCCGTTTCTTCGGCAGAAACAATGACTTCGACTTTGGGGCTTTCGGCGTGCCGCAAATCGGCGATGACCTGGATGCCAGTCGTTCTGACAAAGAAGCGGGGAAGCTTGCTGACCTTTTGCCTCATGGTTTCCTGGATCGACGGGCTTAGGTCTCCGTTCTTCGCAACAACTTTGATTTCCACTTGTGACCCCAATTACCAGACTGGCGAATCTTGATGCAGCAACGAGGCCCCAGGCGAGACTAAGTGCAAGTTGACTGACACCTTAATTTTAGTGCGGCGAAATTCGGGCGACAAATCCAAATCCGGCTGAAGTCCTCGAAATGGACTAACTTCACGCACATCAAGCGACCAGTCTAACGAAATCCGCTGCGACAAGAAACAACGGATTTGGGCAAATCCGGGCAGAATTGACGATTCCGGGAAGCGAGTTACCCGGATCGGCGATCCATTCCAAACTTTTCAGGAATTCGGCCATCCCCGGGGGGCAGCAAGCCGCTGGATTGACAGAATCCCGGCAACCTCATTACCGGTTTTCCGACGTTTTGAGTCTCTTATTAACCATCTCCGCTGAGCGGTCGTCGCTAGTCCACAAAAATGGCCGGAATCTGGGCGTCGCGAAATGCCTGGTTGATTTCGTCCAGCCGAGGCCCCAGAAGTTCTTGCAACGTCGCCAAATGCTGGTCAATTTCTGCAACCAACTCATCGCGAACCTCGAACGACTGCTTGGTGGGAGCATTGTCGCCCTCGCTTACGACGCTCACCAACGCGCTCAGTCGGTTATTCAATTGAATCGGGTAATTCAATGGATCCTGCCCGCTCTGGTTCCTGGTTTGATAAAGCTTCTTTTCAACTTCCGTCAACTCATCTGCCAGCTTTTGGCATTTTGCGGCCAGGCTGTTGTCATCGGCAGATCCTGGTTCCGGTTTGGGTTTGTCCGTCTGGTCATCCGCCGATTTCTCGTCGGATTCGTTTTCCGCCTTTTTTTCCGCCTTTTTCAAGCGGGCTTGCAGTCCGTTTAACTGGGTCCGCACGTCTCTCAGTTTTTTGATCGTTTTGTGCGTCTCGGTCAGCTTGTCGCGAATCGCAACCAGGAAATCAAACTGCGCCTGCAGATCTTCGGGGGACGCCTCGGCGCGGATCTTTGACAATCTCGAAGGTGACTTCCTGCTTTTGATCTCCGTTGGTCAAAACGGCTTTGAAGGTTCCGGGTACGGCCAGCGGTCCTTGCGTTCCACCGCCCCACAAGACCAGGTTGTCAAATGTCTCGGCGCCTTCGTACCGCATGTCCCAAGTCGCTTCGTTCATTCCCTGCTTAACTTTCAACTCGGTTTCTTTGAGTTCCTTGTTTGGTTTCGAACTGAAAGTCTTCACCAGGTTATCGGCCGAATCGTAGATATCAAGCTTGACGGTGGCTTTGTCGTCTGGCATTTCCTTGAAATAGAAATTCAGCGAGACACCGCCGGACACGTTTTGTCCAGCCCGCAAACTGGCTCGGCCACCGCCCCCCATGCGATAGATGGGACGGTTTTCAAACAGCTTCATGGGCTGCTTCATGACCTCCGGCTGCCATTGCTGCAACAGGCTCAGATCATCCAAAACCCAGAACGAACGACCCTGCGTCGCCACGATCAAATCGTTGTCTTTCAGAGCCAGATCCGTGATTGGAACCACGGGCAAATTGCATTGGAATGATTTCCAGTTTTTACCATCGTCCAGCGAAACGTATAGTCCCGATTCGGTCCCCGCGAACAACAGGCCGGGCCGCTTGGCGTCAGCTCGAATCACTCGAGTAAAATGTTTTCGGTCGATGCCGTTGGTGATTTGCGTCCAGGTTTTTCCATAATCGAGCGTCTGGTACAAATACGGACGAAAGTCATCCAGCTTGTAACGCGTGGCGGCCACGTACAAACCGCCTGGTTCGGTCGGGTGCGGTTCGATACTGTTGATTTGTGACCACTCGGGCAAATCCGGGGGCGTGACATTTTCCCAGTTCTTGCCGCCGTCGCGAGTGATGTGAATCAGGCCATCATCGGAACCGACCCAGATCACGTCTTTTTCCAGCAGTGATTCGGCAGCTGCAAAGATCGTGCAATAATATTCCACGCCGGTATTGTCCTGCGTGATCGGTCCGCCGGACGAACCGAGTTTGGAAGGATCGTTGCGCGTCAGGTCCGGGCTGATCGCCTCCCAGCTGGCTCCCTCATCGTTTGTTTTGAACAACACATTGCCAGCAGCGTACAGCGTCTTCGGATCGTGGACCGAGAAGAAAATCGGAAAATTCCATTGGA
Organism: uncultured Planctomycetaceae bacterium; assembly: GCA_963697295.1. Classification (GTDB taxonomy): domain Bacteria; phylum Planctomycetota; class Planctomycetia; order Pirellulales; family Pirellulaceae; genus Mariniblastus. The sequence continues at coordinate 69,880 of CAVONL010000004.1, forward strand.
ACCGGTACTTGGTGTCGATCGCGCCATGTCCCATCGGATTGTCCGGCCAGACATTAATCGCGCGCGACTGATCCGTTTTGTGATCAACCCGCGTCAGGTACCCACCGTACGATCCGCCGTAGACGATGTCAGGATTGGTTGGATCGGGCGCAATGTGACCACTCTCGCCACCGGCGGTGGGTTCCCAATCGCGTTCACCGATGCTGCCACCGGAAGATCGGTGGGCGATCCGCACCGTCGAGTTGTCTTGTTGGGCGCCGTAAATGCGGTAGGGAAAGTGATTGTCGGTGACGACCCGGTAGAATTGAGCGGTTGGCTGGTTTTCGTAAGTGGACCAGTTTTGCCCGCGATCAAACGAAATTTGGGCACCGCCATCGTCGCCGATGATCATCCGGTCAGGGTCGTCGGGAGCAATCCAAAGGTCATGATGGTCACCATGCGGGGTCCGGATGGAATCGAACGTCTTGCCGCCATCACCGCTGCGCCAAAAGCCGACGTTGAGTACATAAACCTCGTCGATGTTCTCCGGGCCGGCGTAAACGCGAGTGTAATACCAGGCACGCTGGCGGAGGTTTCGATCATCATTAACTTTTGTCCAGGTCTCACCCGCGTCATCACTGCGAAACAGACCTCCTTCTTCGGCTTCGATTTGAGCCCATACCCGGTTGGAGTCGACAGGCGAAACGGCGACGCCGATGATGCCCAAGGTGCCTTTGGGTAGTCCTTGATTGCGCGTGATTTCTTTCCAGGTTTCACCTTCATCGGTACTCTTCCACAAACCCGATCCTTCGCCGCCGCTTTCGAGGCTATAGGGGGTGCGACGAACGTTCCAGGTCGACGCATACAACACGCGCGGGTTACTCGGATCCATGACCAGGTCGACGGCACCCGCCTCCTCGCTGACAAAGAGAACTTTTTTCCAGGACTCGCCGCCGTCGGTGCTCTTGAATACACCGCGTTCCTGGTTGGGACCGTGCAAATGACCCAGCGCCGCCACGTAGACCTTGTCGGGTTGCCGGGGTGAATTCGAATCCGCGGGATGCGACGCGAATCCTCCAAGCCAATTTGCTTCCATGTTTTGCCGGCGTCGTATGATTTCCACATTCCGTAGCCATGCGAGACGTTGCCGCGCACGGTGACTTCGCCTCCGCCGACATAAACAACATTGGGGTCCGAAGGTGCGACGGCCACTGCGCCGATTGAGCCACCAAAAAAGCCATCAGAAATATTTTTCCAGGTTGAGCCGGCGTCTTCGGTTTTCCAGACGCCGCCACCGCAAGCACCCATGTAATAAAGCATCGGCTTGCCACGGACACCGGTCACGGCTGCCGAACGACCACCGCGAAACGGTCCGATGGAACGGAACTTGAGGACATCAAAAAGCTGCTTGTCCGCGTCAGGTTGTTCCTGAGCAACCGAAACTTTCGAGTCAAACCCGCCGGTGATCACTGCCAGCGAAAGTACAAGTAGAACGAGTCTGTTTTTCATAGCCGCGATTGCCGTCGTTTCGGGGTGAAGGATACTTTTGAACCGTTCTTCTATCTTAGTCAAAAGCAAGTCCGGTTGCAGGCTGCTCTTTGTAATTTGCAGCGGGTGCGGGAGGTCGTTTAACGCCCAGCCACATCACGCCCGGCGATAGTGCTCGAACGAATACTCATACAGTCCGTCTTTGTCATGAGATTCGGAATGAACCAGCTCCCATTGTTCCCAATCCACTTCGGGCATCCAGGTATCACCCAGTACATCCTTGTGAATGCGGGTCAGATAAATGTCGGTGACGCGAGGCAAAGCCAGTTCGTAAATCTGGGCCCCGCCAGTAATGAATGGACAACCATCATCGCCCGCCATCTCGAGAGCTTCCTCGATTGAATTGGCGATCCGGGCACCGTTGACGTGAAACGCAGGTTGGCGGCTGACAATCACGGTTGTTCGACCAGGCAACAATCGCCCGATCGATTCATAGGTCTTGCGACCCATGATGATGCAGTGCCCCATCGTCAGTTTTTTGAAACGTTTCAAATCGGCTGACAGATGCCATGGCATCCCTCCATCGGCACCAATCACGTCATTTGCGGAAACGGCGACGATGAGGGCGAGTTTTTCTGGCAAGTTGATGTTCCTTCCATGTCGTCTTTTTCTTCGTCTTCGTGATTACTTGTTCACAATTCACAATTAATTATTTTGTGGCACTGGTTTTTAATGGTGCTTGCTGCTTCGGCAGGCTCAGTGGAAAAGACGGGGTAGCAGGCCAAGACCAAGACCAAGTTTAAGTTTAGGTTTAGGTTTAAGTTAAGGAATAGCTGACGGTGCAGGATGCCAAGCCAAACTCACACCGCCACCGCCGCTTTGATATGAGGATGGCATTCATAGTCGACGACTCGGATGTCATCATAGGTAGAAATCAAAAATCGACGTCACCTCCGGATTTAGTTCGACCTTCGGTAACGGCAGCGGCTGACGAGTTAATTGCAATCTTGCTTGTTCCACGTGATTGGAATACAGGTGCGCGTCTCCCAGCGTCAAAATGAATTCCCCCGGTTGGTAACCGGTAACCTGGGCAATCATCATCGTCAGCAACGCATACGAGGCGATATTGAACGGGACGCCGAGGAATACGTCAGCACTCCGTTGATAAAGTTGACAGGAAAGTTTTCCATCGGCCACATAAAACTGGAAGAACGCATGACAGGGCGGAAGTTTCATGTTGGGAATCTCGGCCACGTTCCAGGCACTGACGATCAAACGCCGCGAGTCTGGCGTTGTTTTGATCTGGTCAATCACTTGGCTGATCTGGTCAATCGTCTGATTGTCGGCTCCCCGCCATGCCCGCCATTGCGAGCCATAGACTGGTCCGAGTTCGCCGTTTTCGTCAGCCCACTCATCCCAGATCTTGACACCGTTTTCCTGCAGGTAGCGGATATTCGTATCGCCCGACAGAAACCAGAGCAACTCGTGCACGATACTTTTCACGTGCAGTTTTTTGGTCGTCACCAGCGGAAACCGGTGCGTCAAGTCAAATCGCATCTGGTACCCGAAGATGCTTCTGGTCCCCGTGCCCGTACGATCGGATTTTTCGATACCGTCGTCGAGAATTTTCTGAAGTAGATCGAGGTAATTTCGCATGTCAAAAATGTATGGCTTTGCTTCGAATTGAACAAGCACACGAAAATGTCGAGCGTTCAGGCCCGGGGAAGTTTGCCACCATCGCAGCTTGCCTGCGTGGAACGTTGTTTCTCCAAGATTCGCGTGCCAAGCAGGGAACATCGTCCTACCCGGTCAAGCCGGGCAGTGACGTGCGTTTTTTATTGATTCAATCTGGTATTGAACAGGTCTCGATCGGGACGAGCCCGGATCGTGGACCAAATCACGTTGGTTGGCAGTGGAACCCAAAGGCAACACCAACCAATTAAACCCAAAGGGAGGGTAAAATCAGACAGTTCACCGGTGGCCCCTTGCAACAGCTGGGACAACATCCATATCGCTGTAATCTTACCAGTCGAAATGATCAAAAACAGCATAATCGGCAACCGCTCGATTTCTATCATCCAGCCGAATTACGGCGTCCGAAAATTGTTGTAGAAAGCAAGGACGCTTTCATTGCAGCTCTCGGCGGTCTGCCGACCACGACACGCGATGTCGCTCGGCAACATTGATTTCTCGCAAACATCCTTGCAGCGACTGCCGACGGAACTTTTTCTACTCCCATTGCGCAAGGAAGCTTGATGCCAAAATTCTCGATTATCGTTCCCTTCCTGGGCCATCTCGAATCGTTCGAAGACACCCTTTCATCCGCTTTGCGTTATCGACCTGACAACACTCAGATCATCGTCACCCACGATGGACTATTTGAAGATCGTCACGGGCTAGGCGACGAAGTCGACTTTGCGATCAGCGGACGCAGAGCTCACCTGATTCGACTGTTCAACTGCGGACTTCGTCGGGCGCAAGGCGAGTTCATTGCCATGCTGAGACCTGGAATCGAACTGGATGAAAACTGGCACGAGCCGGTCGCCCGTGCGTTTGCTGATCGACGCGTTGGCTGTGTCAGTCCGTTGATCGTCTCGCCTTCAAGACCGTCACGCGTGGTTGCCGCCGGGGTCTCGAAGGAGTTCGGCTTCCGTCGTCATTTATGCGGGCCAAATGCATCCACGGCTCCGCGGAGTTTACAAAGTCTGGCCCCGCTGGGACCCACATCCTGGGCAGCTTTTTATCGCAGCTCAACGCTCCAACAAATCGGCTCCTGCGATGAAATGTTGGAACCCGTCTATCTCGATCTTGATCTGGCTTTGGCGATTTCCACGTTAGGTTTGTTTTGTATTTTTGAGCCGGATTGCGTTGTCTCGATGGATCGAGCCGCTGGGCTGGTTCGCGAAGCCGCTCTGGCTCATGGCAAGTCTGCCCAACGGGCCATGCGACGGCATTCCAGGGACACGTCGGTAGGCGCGACTCTGCTGACGATCACGGCCGAGCTGATTCGATCTCCGTTGCAACCCAGGTTGGTCCGACATGCGATGCAGCGCGTCAGCGCTGGACGGCTGGCCGATATCGATCGCCATTTTGCCGACAAGCTCTCGCGCGCGGTCCGGTACAACCACTGGCAAGACCGGGCCGCTCCGATCCTGAGACGGGTGGCGTAGGCAAGGGGTCGGGAGGGTCGGGAGTCTTTTTGGGAAAACGGGATCAAGCTCCCAGCAGCTTTGTCAAAAAGACTCCCGACCCCCTTCATGGTGTTACCGCCAGTGCCGAGCCAACTGCACACCCAATTCAACCGGTTGCGTACCTGGCTCGACATTTGCATACAAAAACCGGATCAACTTCCTATCCAGTTCGCTAAACTGTGTGGCGTTCCCGAACTCGTTTTTGGACGGATCTTCGTAGAAGATGCTGTCCCTGAAACGCTTCGAGTCGCCCGCCAGACCCAAACTTTGCGTGACTTCTTCCAATAGAAAATGATGCAAGCGGCGACCACGCAACTTATCATCTGCAATCAAAACATTCGCGCGGACGATCTCATAGTTGCCATTCCAACGCACTTCGAAAAAACCCAAATTGTTGCTGATGTATTCGAACCCGTTTTCTTTCGCGACGCTTCCAAAATCTTTGAGCGGAACAAAATAGATTTTGATGTCAGCCGCGGTGTCATTTGGATCGAGCAACTTGATTTGCAGTTGCACGGGCAAACATCCGTTGATTTGGTTGATCACGTTGGCCACCACCGTCGGGTGGTGGCTGCCCGAACCAAACGTTGATAACGTCGGCGCCTTGGCCCACCGCGAACACAATTTTTCGCCGTTTTCACCAAATTCCGTCCCACACAGGACGTCGGCGACAAAGCGAATTGTTTGCGTGTCAAGGTTGGGTTGCGCCATTGCCGGCAGGGGCAGCAAGAACCATATCGTCAACGCGAATAAGGAAGTCACCGGGATTCTGAATGCCCGAGTGAATGCTGTGTAAGGATTTCGTGTTATGTTGATCATGGTTTGTCCAGTTTTGCCTCGTGCCAACAGTTTGCCCTGCCGCTATAATGTGAGGGTACAAAAATCGAAATAAAGCCAACAAATTCAATTATACGGTTGCGAATTAATGTATCTCCGCATGGCCAAACGAATGTTGCTGGAAACCGACAAACGGCTTGTCTGGAAATTGGCCTGGAACATGGGGTTCAAGGGACTTCTCTCCGTGCAGGCGCACAAACGCCGTTTGCGAAAGGGCGAATTTTTTCCTCCCTACCTGTACATTTCGATTATCAACAGCTGCAATCTTCGCTGCCAGGGTTGCTGGGTCGATGTGTCGCACAAGCAGCATAAGATCGAAGTCGACGCGCTCAATCGGATGATCAACACGGCCAAAAAGATGGGCAATTCTTTTTTTGGACTGCTCGGCGGCGAACCGTTCATGCACAAAGAGCTGTTCGATGTTCTCGAAGCCCATCCCGATGCGTATTTTCAAGTCTTCACCAACGGGCACTTCATTACCGACGAAGTGGCCAAGCGACTGCGCAAGTGCGGCAATGTGACTCCGTTGGTCAGCGTGGAAGGCAGCGAGATTATCAGCGACCAACGGCGTGGCAAGGCGGGCGTGTTGTCGGCGACGATGGCCGGCCTGCAAAACTGTCTGGATAACAAAGTCATGACGGGCGTTTGTACCAGCCTGTGCCAAACCAATTTCGATGACTTGCTGACAGAAAAGTGGGTCGACCGGCTGATCGAGATGGGCGTGATGTACACGTGGTTTCATATCTACCGACCGGTCGGCGCCGAAGCGTCGCCAGAGCTTGCCCTGACTCCCGCACAGCAGCGACAGGCGCGGCAATTCGTGGTCGACATGCGCTGTAAAAAACCGATTATCGTAATCGACGCCTACTACGACGCCGATGGAAACGCGCTGTGTCCCGCGGCCACCGGATTCACGCATCACATCAACCCCTGGGGGGATATCGAACCGTGCCCCATCATCCAGTTTGCGAAGGAATCCATTCACGATGAGCGTTCGCTGGACAAGGTGTTCAACGAATCCGAATTTTTGAAAGACTTCCGCCGCACCGCCGCACAACATACGCGCGGCTGCATTGCGCTGGAACGACCCGACTTGATCGAGGCGCTTGTGGATCGGCATGGTGCCAAAGATTCCACGGCCCGCCAAACGGCGCTGGCCGAATTGCGGGCGGCCTCCACCCATCCGTCGCAGTACTCGCCCGACATGCAGCCGATTCCCGAAAAGAGCTGGGCCTATCGTATCGCCAAGAAGATTGCTTTTCACGATTACGGCGTTTATACGGAACATTTTCATCAAGAAAACTGGGAAGATCCACGCACCAACCAGCGGGCACCGGCCAAGGAGCTGGTTCAGATTTCGAATTGAGTCGCATCATCAACGATGGAATTTTGAATGAATTTGGCTGACTTACTTCCCTTCTTGATTATCGGCGGAGTGATTGCGCTTGTGCTCGTCGGCATCGGCGTGTCGATGTGGCAGGAAAAAAAACGGCGTGAGCAACTGGAACTGTTGGCGGAGGAGTTGGGGCTGGTCTTTCAGCCAGACGGCGACACACAGTTTCAAAAGCAGGTCAGTTCGTTTGCCCTGTTTGGGCAGGGAGGCGGACGTAAATTCAATAACTTGATCTTTGGCGAAACGGACGAAGTAAGAATCGCCTTGTTCGATTATCAGTTCACGACGGGCAGCGGGAAACAAAAACAGACGCATCGGCAAACGGTCGCGTCGTTACAATCGCCGAGCCTGCAGTGTCCGCAGTTCACCATGCGGCCCGAAGGGATGTTTGACAAAATCGGTGGTGTTTTTGGCATGCAGGATATCGACTTCGAATCGCATCCGGAATTTTCCAATATGTTCCTGCTCAAAGGCGACGAGACCCAGATTCGAGAATTTTTTACTCCGGCAGTGCTCAGCTTTTTTGAAACTCAAAAGGGAATTTCCGTCGAAGCCCGGCCCGGCGCACTGATTTTTTACCGGGCCCGCACCCGGGTCAAACCGGCCGATATGAAGAACCTGTTGACACAGGCCTATGAAATTTTTGGCTTCATGGTTGACCAAACGGCCTGATTGAATTCGGAGCGCGGAATGCAGAGTGCGGAATTTGATTCTCGAACGCGAACCGATTCCTAGAAAACAACCGGCGCGAGACAACAATCGAAACGGGCTCCGCTCATGACAACAGCCATCCTTTTCGCAACGCTTGTCGGCGGCATACTGCTCTCAATCGTTCTCTGGGGTGTGTTGCTACGGGTGGGGCTTGGCTGGGCTCGCGTTCCAGAAGTTGGAAATTGGCCGATCCTCAAGACTACTTTGGTAGTAATTCTATTACAGATGCCATTGAGCATCGCCATCGAAATACTTGCTATCGAATCACCAGGAGACGAAATCTGGCTGGGTATTTTTAGCGTTTTTGTTGTTGGATTCTTGATTCCCTGTATCGCGATCATGCGATTCCACAAAACAACGTTTGGCCGAGCAACGCTCAGCCTGGCTGCCGACGCTGCTTGCGTCAGTCGTGATGTTCGCAATTGCCCTGTTTGTTTTTCGCGGCTTTCTGTTTGAAGCGTTTACGACGCCGTCGAATTCAATGGCACCCACAATATTAGGTGAGCATTGGGAGGCAAATTGTTCAACATGCGGTAGCCCGGCTTATTGTTCGCCCAGACGACCACAAGACGCTTACGATCCGCAATACGTCATCTGCCGTGACCATTTTCACATCACCGCAGCTCAGGAGTTCATTAAAAAAGCATTTCAGTCGGACCGGTTCATGGTTGCGAAATTTCTCAAGCCTAAACGGTGGGACATTATTGCGTTTCAAAACCCAGCGGACCCCGACATCTCCTACTTGAGTCGTCTGGTCGGCTTACCAGGCGAAGAGATTACGATTGTTGACCATCAAATTTATGCCAACGGAGAACTGTTGGCACTACCTGAGTCGATTCGAGAAATCGAATATTGGATCGATGGCAGTGAATTTGGGCGTCCCTTGTGGGGAACCAAGGAAACTCCCGCGCGGCTGGGTGCAGATGAATATTTTGTATTGGGCGATTTCTCGCCCAGATCGATGGACTCAAGATTGTGGACCGTCGGCGCGCCGGGACATCCTGCCTATGCGGTTCCCGCATCGTATATCCGCGGACCCGTTTCGCATATTTTTTGGCCGCCAAGCCGTTGGAGAGTGTTCCGGTAGGACTTGGGTGCAGTATGGAACGCAAAATTTCAGGCCGTTGTCCAAGTCTTGCGATAATCAGAACCCGCAGAACAATGGGGCACGGATCTCCGAGAAGTGAACAAGTATGCCGAGGCATCTATCAAAAACACATCCCGGAGGTCTGTGCCACAATCAAAACCCAAACGCTTGCGACACCAGTTGTTCGCACTGCGACTTCAAGCTGCTTCGATGGCGCGAACCACCAGTGTCTTAACGACCGACAGCAATTTGGGTGCCGGTGTCTGACTCAAGATCAGGTAGTGGAAACTCTTTGACGTATTGAGTCATATATCGACGCCGACCAGCGTACAGTTTGTTGTGAAAAATGGTGTCATAGAAGCGTGTGGCAACCGTCGAATTGGCCACCGCCAACATCAAGTACAACCAATCAGGATCGACACCCTCGCGGAGTTTGATCCAGTAGCAGTCGCCGTTGACAATCGCGCCGGAAGAATCGAGAAAAAAACGCGGTTGTTCGGCGATTTCGGGCCAGACGATTTTTGGCAGGGCCCAGTCAACGGGTTGGTGCGGCACCCAGATTTCAAACCACTTCCGTCCCGATTTAATGAAGTACTTCCGCGACTCAAGTTGCTCGCGATGGTGCTCGAGGTAGGCGAATGTTTTTGGGTTTGCAGATTGTGAAACAACCGTGCGGCGGGACTGTTTGAGATCGTAAGGATAGAGAACCTGCTTTTGAACCGGTTGATCCAACGACCAGCGACGCGCAACATGATGCGTTAACAACGGATGCAGGAATTTTGCAGTTCGGGGCGGAGTTTCGTCTTCGACGTCGTTCCAGTCGTCTTTGATGAAAACGTTGTCGGCCGTTGTCTTGATGCCAACCTTGATCTCCGCAATGTCGGCAAACGACATTCACTTGATGCTGGCGGATTTGTGCCAGCCAGGATGCCGTATCCTCGTTGCTCAATGACCAGACACCTTGGTCAGCGCACGTTGCCAGCTCGCCGCGTTCGATGTGAAAGCTACCCGTCCGGGGAATGAACCTGACCGGAAGCCCCCTGCGAAAGCTCATCGAGCAGATCATCGCAAGGCCTTGACGGGCCATCCGCCGCGGCATAAACCCGATAGAATTCGCAGGTACCCTGATCTCGCAGAGGGCTTTTTGACGGCGATCAAGACAACCGGCAACACGGCCGCGTCAAATAATCTTCGAATCGCCAAGATCGTAAATGGCTTTAACGTCAAACTGCTCAGCCAACAGCTGCCGCATAGCCGCACCGGCTTTGACCGTCAAAAAACGGTTGGAAGTCAGCAGCCCCAAAACTCCTCCGGGCCGCAATACCTGGCTAATTCCAAACGCAAAAGCCTGATAAAGATCAACGCGTCCGGTCAAACCGAATTTTTGAGAAAGTAGCTGCGCCTGTCTTCCGCCGAGCACCTGGGTGCGAACGTACGGCGGATTGGCAATCACGCAATCAAATGCCGACAGCGGATCGAATCGAAACACACACTTTCAGAAAATCGGCTTGGCGAATATTACATGTTTTCAGTTCAAAATCAGCCAGCGCCTCGCGCGTGTCGTTAACCGCCGCAGCGTTCGTATCAAAACCGGATATATTGACCTCGCCGCCAGGAAAGGGGAGGGCAGTCAGTAGCGAACTCAGCAGCTGACCATCCCCGCAAGCCGGATCAAGAATGTCAATTTGCTCAAAATTCGGATCCATAAACCGAACGGTCTGTTCGGCCAGGAATCGCGCCAACCGGGCGGGAGTGTAGTGGATCCCGTTTTGTTTGCGTTTAATTGCTTCCATCAAGGCCGCTTCCAATGTGGCACGGATCTCCGAGACGTGAATTCTCCCCGCCTACACATCCCGGAGGTCTGTGCCACATTTCGCCACATTACAAATCAAGATCGTTCAATTCATCGACCAGATCGTCGAGATCGTCTTTGGGATCATCGGCCCGATTCTCGTGACGCCGGGAAACACCCACTGTCATCCCGACTGCGTCGCGACCGGCCGCAATGAGTTGTTCGTCTCGTTCGATGGCCGCAATCTCTGCAGCTGTTTTGCCTTCGGCCGGTGCCCCGAACAGCTGCGACAGGTCTATTTTCAGACTCGCACCAACTCCCGCGGCGCCGGCAATTGCGGGCGTCTTGTGCTGCGGGAACATGATTGCGTTTTCGGGACAGACACGACTGCACGCCGGGCAACCCTTGCGACAATTGTCGGGCTGTTCCACCAAAATCGTGTCAATCCGATCGACTCCATACACGCCGAACAGACAAAAATCAATACACTCCATGCAATTCGTGCAGCGGCTGTAGTCGATCACCGGATACCAGCGTCGTCCGCCATCGTCTTCGATCCGGTTGACGGTCGCTTGCTCAAGACCGAGGCCGTCAATCGCCAAGGCGGTATCGTTGGTCGGGTTTTCCATCCGGGCGGCCGCGCCGTTGCCGTTGGAGCCGTTGGTGGATGGCTTGACTGGCGCCGCATTGAGAAAGTCACCCAGCCCGACAACTTGAACCGCGTTCTCCTGATGAATGCGTTTGACTTCCTCAATGAAGTCCTCGGGCTTGTTGGAAATCTTGAGATCGAGGCAATAGATTTTTCGATTGGGAATATCGCGTGAATCAATGACGCGCGGTTTATCCTGCTCCTCTTTTTCATCGCCGTCTTCATCCTCGTCTGTCTTCGTCTTCGTTGACGAGCAGCGTCGTTCCCACGTGGCCGTGAATGCCGTTACGATCCAAAACCCAATGGGCGGCTCGTTCAAAGAGCCACGAGACAACAACCAGGTTGCCGGTGACGCCTTGCAAGGCCAACATCCCCGTGCCGTCGGGTTTGATATCGTACAAGTTGGGCACGATGGTCACATCAATACCCGGTTCAAACAGCAAACCGGCGACAATGTCCTCCTCGAGTTTTCGCTTGGCCGGATTCTTACTGGGGCTTTGCGAGACGACGACTGAGATTCGTTTGGCCATGATCGGTGATTAAAGGTTGCGGGCTGTTCCAACGCCACTATCCTAGCAAAAATTCGGGCCGCACGGGCGAAATTTCCCGTAGCTTGACTCTCCAGAGTCGAGAGGGCGGCTACGAGGGCATGACATATTTACGAAATATTTTTGACCCTCACCCGCCGCTGATCGACGGCGGACCTCTGCCCGCGAGCGGCTTGCGGTTCACGGACTGTGCATCGACTCGGAGATTCAGCTGTGCCAAAACGCCGGAGGTCAGCGATCACTCATTCAGTTGGCCTTTGATCGTCCGCTGGGTTTTGGCCCAGACGGCGTCGAGATGCTCGACGTACGCGGCCGGCGACATCAACTCCTCCGCGGACGCGGTCATTTCAAACAGCCATCCCTGTCCGTATTTGTCGGTGTTAATCGCGGACGGATCGTTCATCAAGACTTCATTAAACTCCACGATCTGCCCGGACAATGGTGCGTACAGCGAGCTTTCGGCTTTCTTGCTTTCGATGCTGCCGATTTCCTGACCCTGTGGTGTGGCGACGGGAGCCTCCACTAACCAGTCGAGAAAATAGACATCTTGCAACAGGCGAACTGCGTACGCGGTAAAACCGAAACGCACTTTGCCCTCGCCGACTTGGCCCCACATGTGGTTGCTTGCATACAGGCGGTCAGTTGGAAATTTGGCTTCGAACTCGCCCATCATGAACGTCAGTGAATCGCCCATCAGGTGTAGCGAACCCCCTGGTGTTCAGCTTCAAAGAACACCGGCAGCAGTGCATCGGCGTGCAAAAAGCCTTTGCGAGTCAATTCAATTCGGTCTTTACCGATCGTCAACATTCCCTCTTCCGCATGCTGTTGAAATTCGTCTTGCCAGTGATCGACGATGTCAACTCCAAACTTGTTCCGGAAATAATCGAGATCGAGATAGCCGCGTTTGAGGAGCAGGATCATTTCACGAACGAGCGACTGGTGGGGCGTTGGTCGCATGCCGCGTCCGAGCGGCAACCTGCCATGCTCATGCAGGTCTTCCAAATACTGCTTCATCTCCGCCTTGTTTTGATAATGGACGCCCGAGACGTGGCCGAAACTGGCAATCCCGGTAGCCAGCAAATCGGAACCTTGCCACAAATTATCGCGGTAGCTGAAGTTCACCTTGTTGTTATCTTTGACGACGGTATAAGCACTGCTGATCTTGTAGCCAGCGGCGAGGAACTCGTCGAACGCGTAATCGAGCCAAGCCCGTTTCGTTGTCCAATCGGCGACTGGCGTTTCGATCTTGTTGCCTAAAATGTCTTTGGAGTAAACGGTGTTGAACGGCAATTCCATTTGGTAAATCGTGACGCTATCCGGTGAAAGTTCGATTGCTTTTTCGATGTTGTACTTCCAGTTGTCCCAAGTCTCGCCGACCATCCCGGAGATCAGGTCGATGTTGACGTTGGGAAAATCGGCAGCCTTGATCCAGTCCCAGGCTTTGTAAACTTCTTTGGAAAGGTGGGCCCGCCCATTTTCTTCCAGGATCGAATCAGTAAAGTTCTCAACTCCCAGGCTCAACCGCGTGATTCCCAACTCTTTGAGCGTTTTGACTTTGTTTTCCTGGAGCGTGCCCGGCTCGCATTCAAATGTCACTTCTTCGGCTTTGTCCCAGTTGATATTGGCCCGCAAACGGTCGACCAGCGACGTCAGCTGCCGCGAACTCAGAAATGAAGGCGTGCCGCCCCCGAAATAGACAAATCGAAACGGCCGGTCGCCCATCACAGGCAGTTTGCTGACCAACTCAATCTCTTTGCAAAGCGCCGAGACGTAATTCTCGATTTCTTTTGCGTTTTGATCCGTGAAGACCTTGAAGTAGCAAAACTTGCAACGCTTGCGGCAAAATGGAATATGCAGGTACAGGCCCAGCGGCACATTTCCCGGCGGCGAATTCAACGCTTGTTCAACTTCGTCCAGGTACTCGCTTTTCCATTGCGAAAACGGTGGGTAGTTGGAAATGAAATAACTGCCAACTTCGGTTTTGTTTGAATCAGTTGCCATTTGGAAGTTACCTGAGGTAGGTGTCATTAAAAGTTTCGCGAAGCGGTCGCCAGCGGCTAATGAGACGTTATCTGAACGGAATAGAGCCAGCCACCATGAGGGAAACTGCGGTTTCCACGTGCAAAACCGGCAGCTACGCGCCTTGCCGCCCACATGAACTCGCCAATCAATTGCCAGCCGGCACCCCTGCGGCTGGACGTTAACGTACTATTCTCCGCTTTTTCCGAAAATTTCTTTGTCTCCTAAACAATAGACCACGCCCCGATCAGTCGCAATAACAAGCCGCCGGAAAGCGACCGCTGGAGAACCGATTATGCCACCGTTTAGTTGTTTTTCCCACTTGATTTCGCCGTTGGCCAGGTCGAGTGCATAGAAACGTCCATCGGTGGAGCCGACAAAGACACGTTCGCCCACGATCACGGGCGACGAGTCGATTTTGTTTTTCAGCGTTGTGCTCCAGTTCAGTTTGCCGCTTTCCGGATCAATCGAACGAACCGTTCGGTCTTGCGATCCGAACACGACGCAGCCCTCTGTCACAGCGGGGCAACTGCGGATCGGCACGTTGCCTTCCACGTCAACTTTCCATTTGACTTTGGAATTTTTCCAGTCGATCGCGAAAAAACCGGCTGTTTCCGTGCCGACAAAGACGGCGTCTCCCATCACCGCGGGAGTACAACCGGTCGGCGACTGGATGTCGACGCTGGAAAGTTCTGTTCCCTTGTCCAACTCGATGATATGCAGCCCGCCATCGCAACCGGCCACGAACGCGCGGTTGTCAACAATCGTCACACCGCACCGCACCTGGTCGGCCGTTTCATGCGCCCAGCTCACCTTGCCAGTTTTTGTGTCAAGCGAATACAGCTTTGTATCTTGTGAGCCAAACAGGACGTCCGCACCGTAAAAATTTGCGCTGGAGTTGATTTCGGCGTCGGCCTGGTGTTTCCAGACCAACTCGCCGTTCTTGTCGAGGCAATAAAAAAATCCATCGATGTCGCCAATATAAATGCGATCGTCTTTGATAGCCGGCCCCGTCACAAAGCCGATCTCGACTTTAAATTCCCAGATCTTTTCGCCCGAGTCCAAATCGAGCGCAAACAATGTCCCGTCAAGATCGCCGATGTAAACCACTTTCTTGTCGCCGCATTGCACAATCGCCGGCGTGCCTTCGAAAGCTCCGTTGGCAACCGTGTACTCCCATAGCACATCCGGGTTCTCTGGCAGCGGCGTGCGGGCAACGCCGGTGGACTTCGGATCACCGCGAAAAAACGGCCAGTTTTCATCTGCCGACATGGCTGCCGCGGGCGGGGAAACCTGTTCGACGTCTGCCGCGGTTTTCTCAACGGAATTCTGAATCGCTGCCGCCTCTTTGGTTGCCTGATCGGTATCACAACCAACCAACGACACGAGCAGACCGGCGACAATCCAGAACGTCAGCCGAACAGTTGTGTGCACGGTAATAACTCCTGTTGTTTTCTCAAATCGAGGAATGGACGTTACATGAGAGCAAGTTACCCAACCCTCCTTTGGGAGGGTCGGACGCGGTAGCGGCCGGGGAGGGTTCATTGGGGTTCATCATAGCGTTGTCCAGCTTGAGTTGGCCCCTCCCGGACTGAATTGCTAGTACGCGCTTTGATACAACTCGAGCAGAGAATCGTTGTCTACATCACGCGGATTAAAGGTACCCGTCCATTGTTTGGACGCCGCCGTGGCCAATTCGGGGAGTCTTTCGCGATCCACCCCGCACGCGCCCAATCGAGTTTTCAAACCAGCCGCGTTTACCAATCCGGTCACAAAATCGGCCAGCCCTGCGGAGCCAGAGGACGGGTCGGGCGCGCCATCGCAACCGTCAATCACAGCGAGCATTTCACGGTACCACGGATCAAATTGCTGGCCATTGAATCGGATCACGTGGGGCAACATCAAACCAACGGCCTGGCCGTGCGCCGTTTCGTACGTCGCCGTTAACGGATTGGCCAATGCATGACTGGCACCGAGCATGGAGTTTTCAATTGCCAGCCCGGCATACGCAGCACCCAATTGCATCGCCGCGCGGGCGTCAAGATTATCGGGCTCGCGCAACACCGTCTTGAAATTGGTCGCCAACAACCGCCATGCTTCGCGGCTGAAAACCAGTGAAATCGTATTCCGTTTTCGTGTGACGTAAGTTTCCAGGGCGTGCGATAGCGCATCGATGCCGCTGAGCGCCGTGACCTGGGCTGGCTGAGTCAATGTCAGCTTGGGATCGAGGACGGCAATACGACAGCTGGCCTTCGGATCGCCGCAAGCCATTTTCACATGTGTCTCCGCGTCGGAGATTAAGGCGAACGACTGCATTTCACTGCCCGTTCCAGCCGTGGTCGGAACTGCAATCATCGGCAGCATTTCCTGTGTCGCCTTGCCAACCCCCCAGTAATCCTGCATCTGACCGCCGTTGGAGTACACGAAGTTGATCCCCTTGGCACAGTCCATGCTGCTGCCCCCGCCAAGTCCGATCAGCAATTCCGGCTTGTACTGTCGGGCAACTTGCAGTCCAGCTTCGATATCGTCTGTCGTCGGATTTTCATGGGCTCCGGCAAATAACTCAACATCAATGTTCGCGTTTCGAAGTGATTTCAGCCCACGTTCAACATGTCCGGCCTCGACAATTCCCGGGTCGGTGACGACCAGTCCGCGACGCATGCCCAATTCGGCTGCCAATTCACCCAGCCGATCAATGGCATCGGGACCAAACACCATTCGCGTACGCGGGTGGAAATCGAATGGAACCATGGGGGCAACTTGGGTGTGGGGGTCGTTGGTTTTGATCAAAATCGTTTTCAAACGATTCTCGCTAAACAGTCAATTGGGATTTTAGCTCTTCCAACTTGTCGGCTGGCATTTGGTAGGCCCTCGAGCGGAACAAAAAGTCAATCAAATTGCCTTCATGCGGCTGTAGCCAGTTCAAGCGGTTGGTGGGAATGGGGCCGATGTTCAGGCGATCAATGTTTGTCGCATCGGTCAACTGATCAATCCAGTCGGAGTCATTGGTAATCGCGGTTCCGACAAGCGTGTAACCCGCGTCTTTGATCATTCTGTCCTGCGGACACTCCACAACAGATACAAACGGGAACATGTATTCCTTCGATGCGACCGCCGCAGAAGGACTGGAAGCATGCGCGACTACCGGTCGCAGGTACGAACAGCGTTCCCGTTCAACCAGTCGATCGCCGTACTGGGCGGTCATGTCCGTCACGCCGTCTTCCTTGAAGTCCTGCTTGATCATTTCCAGCACGGCGGGTCCGGTTTCTTTAACCGTAAACGCCGCCAGTCCGGCGTTCGGATCTCCAGGCGGCAGGACGTCAATCGGTCCCAGTCGCTCAGCAATCGCCGCCGCGATTTCTTTCGTATGCCGCGACGCCCAAATGCCACTGCAATTGATGCAGCTGCGACCGCCGTTGATATAGACGCTTTCCACCATCAAATCGAGATACTGTTCCCAGTCATCGACACAGTCATCGCCGAGAAAGATCTTGGAAAATCCCGGCCCGTGGACCTGCACACGCGGATTTCCCGCGTATTGGTCGATTGTTTTCTGGCTGCCAAAAATCATGCTCCGCCGGCAACTGGTTAAAATCTGGCTGCCCACATCGTGACCGCCGGGGTACAGCGAGATCACTTCTTTCGGAATCCCCGCCGCCTCGAATGCCGACGCGACGCGGTAAGCCGTCCAGGGCTCCTGCGAACCGGGCTTGAGAACCAACCCCATCTGCAGGGCCACAACCGGCAACCACAGCGTGTGAACGCCGGGAGAGTTTGATGGCAAAACGGCTCCCAGTACCGGCGATTGCGCCTGGTAACTGACCACCACGCCACGTGATTCCAATCCGTACCCACGAGTCAAAATGTCAAGCTCAAGGCCGCGTGTCAAACATTCCAAGATTTCTGTCATGTTCCGCAGCACGAAACAGTTCTTCGCGACGTTGGCGCGACACATGTGTTCCGGCAGACCCGTCGACGCCGACTGCTGGTGCACAAACTCTTCCGGAGATTGCTGACCATCGCCCATCGGCAACGTTTCGTGCTCAAACAGATCGGCGGCCTTGGCCAGTTTGTCGATTAGCTCGGAGCAGCTGAATTGCTTGAGGATGCTCCGAGCCTGGTCGGCTTTACGCAGATCCCGGGCAACGAGTCCCCCATTGGCCTGGTTGACCCTGGCGATCGGTTCACCCGTGTCAAAATGCACGACTTCCGACTTTTCAAGCGACTGGTAAGGCTTGCCCCAGCGAATAACAGGAATTTCCAACACGATTTTTCTCCGAAGATACGTGATTTTCAGCGGCAACACGCTGGCCGCCGATCTCGGTGGCGAAACGTCAGTTTCGATCCGGAAGGAGCGCGTTGAACCCGTTCAGGTTCACATTCAACGCCTGCGGTTGGGCGTTAAACGAACTCGACTCGGAGAGTCAAGCTACGACGCCCGCCCTCAACCCTCAACCCTCAACTCTCAACCCTCAACCCTCAACTCTCAACTCTCAACTCTTGACCCTCAACTCTCAACTCTTGACTCTTGACTCTTGACTCTTGACTCTCAATATACTCCGACCGTTGTCGACGAAGCGATCTCGTGGAACGGCCTGACTCCGCTGACACCGTCCCAGGGATACGTTTCAAATGGTTGTTCGCGCTCGCCCTCGTCCCGTTCCATAAAACCGGGCACAAAGAACTCCGGTGTCAAAGTGGTTAGTTTAACCCGTCCCGTTTCGCCATACGCGAACGGTCTCATCATAGTTATCGAAACTGACGACTTCGACGACAGCCCGGGGCTGCGGGGCGTAGTAGGCAATCTTGTAATCATCTTCCGCGGTGACGGGTTTGCTGCAAGCCAATCCCATCAGCGTATTTCCGTAAGTCGGGGTCATGTAGATTCCGCTTTCTTCCGGTGGGCCGCCGAACAGCTCTTCGACGCAGAAACGCGTCCATTGCGGTGTAAACTCGGTCCCGCCCGAGAAGATACCGGTAATGCCGGTTTCGGCCAGCGACGTGCCGCGTTCTTCCAGTCCCAGGCACAGCGATTCAATCAATTTGGGCGTCGCAAACATGCATTTGATGTTGTGATTGGCATTCAGAATCGTGATGGCCTGATCAATGCAGTGCTTTTTGTACTCCTCAAGATGTTCCATCCAGCCTTTCTTGATCAGTTTGACCACCCACCGCGGGTCGAGATCGATGCAAAAACAAATCCCCCCGCGAAACTGGCAAAGGTGTTCGACCGCCAACCGCAACCTCCGGGGCCCGGAAGGACCCAACATCAACCAATTGGAATTTTTGGGGAAATATTGGTCTGGCAGGGTTGGACTGAACAGTTCGTAATCGTCGCGAAAATCGTTAACAACAACGCGGCTTTTGGGGACACCCGTGGTGCCACCCGTTTCAAAGACATACGTAGGCAAGTCAGCCATGTCTTTCATCCGCCAGCGTTCAACCGGCCCGCCTCTTAACCAGTCGTCTTCGAAAGCGGGGAACTTTTTCAAGTCGTCGTAGCACTTGACCTCGGTCAGCGGATCAAATTTCAACTCGGCTTTTTTGGCCAGCCAGAATGGGCACCCGGTTGAATCGTGAAAGTGCCGTTGCACGATGTTGTAAGTGTGTTCGTCAAGCTGCTCTTTCGCTCGACGGATGCTTGTGTCCAAATCCAGATCGGTAGCCATCAGAATCGTCCGCTCGTTGACTTAGAAAACCAAAAATCGGAAAACCGTATCAGAATCACTAACCCGCTCGGGGTCAACGATTCCACGGCCATGAGTAGGGGAAACCGCACGATTTTGGATGACCTAACGGGTGATTGGCCCGGAAGTCCGCCACCAATCGCAGGAATCAGATACGAATCATTGCGGTCCCAAGCGTGAAAATTCGCGAAATTTTGTCGCCTTGCCTGATTCCGCCATCCACGATCGTCGCGTAGTCCGATCGTCTAATTCTGCTCGATATCCGTTTCGGGGTCGAGCTTGAGCTGTTTGTGAAGATAGTTGGCTCGAGCGATATTCCGTTCGTTGGTGTTGAGCACGCTCTGGCGGAGTTTTTGCAGGTGGGCAGGCTGGGTGTGAATGAAGAGCTTGTTGATTTTCGGGATTTCCAGATCGTTGATCAAACCCAGGTTGATTCCCATGCGGACTTTTGACAGATGTTCCATGGTTTCTTCGCTGGTGATCTGCTGGGCGCTTTGCAGGGCCCCAAACGCGCGGCTGACCTGGTCAAACAAGTCATGCTGGTTTTCGGATATCAGAAAGTCGCGGGCCTTTCGTTCGTAGTTGATCAGAACCGGGACGACGTCACCAACCTGTTTCAGGAGTTCCTGTTCGCCTTTTCCCAGCGTAATCTGGTTGCTGACCTGGAAAAAGTCGCCCATCGCCTGCGTGCCTTCGCCGTACAGCCCGCGGACAACCAGGTTGATGCGTTGCAGTGATGCGAAAGACCTTGTCAATTTGCTGGGTAATCACCAGGGCCGGCAAGTGCACCAACACGCTCACGCGCATGCCGGTGCCCACGTTGGTCGGGCAGGCGGTCAAATAGCCAAGCTGGGGATGAAACGCAAATGTCACGTGTTCTTCAATCAAATCGTCGACTTCATTGATTTGTTCCCAGGCGGATTCCAGGTCCAGTCCGCTTTTCATCAGCTGAATTCGCAGATGGTCTTCTTCGTTGACCATCAGGCTGAGCCGTTCGTTGTTATCGATCGCGACCGCGCGGGCACCATCGGAGTTGGCATGTTCGCGGCTGATCAACTGCCGCTCGACCAGAAATTGGCGATCAATGGACTCAAGATCTGCCACGTCAATGAAAGTCAGCTCGGACAGCCGAGCGTCTTTCGTCAATCGTTCGCGGACGGTCGATTCAATATTGGCCCGATCAATGTCCGTACAGCGGCGAATGAAGGGGAAATCAGCGAGGTTTCGAGCCAGCCGAATTCGGCTGCTCATCACGATATCGGATTCGGGACCCGATCCGCGGAGCCATTCGCCACAGTTGCCTGCCAAGTCGTCAAGGATCAATTTGGCCTTCTCCTTCAATCGTACGGATACGGTCTCGCAGTTGTGAGGCCTTTTCATAGTCTTCCTGTTCAATCGATTCCTTCATCTCGCGACGCAAGCGAATCAACTCCGTTTGCGATTCGGTATCACAGACCCCTCGCTTGGGCGTTTTACCGACATGTTTGTTGTCTCCGTGTACGTTCACCAGCAGCGGCTCAAGTTCGCTGCCAAAGAACACATAATCGTGCGGGCAACCCAGGCGACCTTCCTGGCGAAATTCAAAAAACGTAATTCCACAGATTGGACATTGCTTGGAATCGAGTTCCTTGAGGTCTTCGACGGTCTGGTCAAGCTTGAGCTGTTGTTCGAGAACGCCGGTCAACGTGGGAGCCGCCAGCGACGTCTCTTGTTCCGGCTGGAGATACTGTTTGGCACAGTCAGGACACAGATGCAAAGCCAGCAAGTCATCACCGGTTAAATCCGTGATGTGAAACGTAGCGGGCTTTTCACACTTTTGGCATTTCATTTTATGTTTTCGAACCAGCCATTATCCTGCAAGCCAGTCCGTTTACAAATTTGGGTCGCGTCCAATGATCACCTTGCTTGGGGACTTCACGGACAACTGAATCTTATCCCGCACGTCACCCCGATACAAGATTATTCATCCCGAGTTAATTTCTTTGAAAACTTGACGAACAACTTGATACTGCCGACTCACGCCGTTGGCCGCCTTTCCAAATCGGTTGCGTGGCCATAACGTAGGGATCTTATGCATGGGGGTTCGTTAAATACAATAGGAAACCCGAACTTCCGCTCGGCCATTGGAACAATTCCGTAGCCCCCAAGACAAGCATGCCTTTTTTGCCCGACTTTGAAAAATACAGTGCCTTGTCAGACAGTCATGATGCCGTCCCTGTTTATCGGCGTTTATTGTGTGACGGATTGACACCCGTGTCTGCTTTTCGCCGAATTGACGACGGCGGCGAGGCATGTTTGTTTGAAAGTGTCGTCGGTGGCGAACGTGTCGGTCGTTACAGCTTCCTGGCGACCGGACCATCCAAACATGTGATAGCAAAAGGCAACGAAGTTGCCATCGTTACCGCTGACGGTCGACAGACAATGACGGTCGATAACCCCCTGGAAGTTTTGCGGCAACAATTGCACCAGGTAAACGTGGCCCGGCTGCCGGACTTGCCGCCGTTTACAGGAGGCGCGGTCGGATATGCGGGGTACGATGTCGTCCGCTACGTCGAAGATCTGCCGGATGCCCCGGCCAACGATCGCGACTTGAACGACATGGCGTTCGCGTTTTACGATTCGATGTTGGTGTTTGACCATATCACCAAGACCATTACGGTCATCGCGCTGGCTTGGCGGAACCGGTTTGATTCCAACCAAGCAGCCTACGCCGACGCCTGTCAACGTATCGACAACCTGGTGGATCAACTGAATGAGCCGTTTGCCAAACTTGAATGCGAAGACGTTGTCAGCCCAACCACCGATTCGACCGCCTACCAATCGAATCTGACCAAACAACAGTTCTGCGACTCGGTGGAAAAATGCAAAGAGTACATTCGTGCTGGCGACATTTTTCAAGTCGTGCTCAGCCAACGATTGCAGATGCAGATTAACTGCGAGCCATTCGAAATCTATCGCTCGTTGCGCGTGCTCAACCCGAGCCCGTTCATGTTTTTTCTCCGCAGCGGAGACTGCACGCTGGTCGGCAGTTCACCCGAGATCATGTGTCGCGTCGTCGAGGGCGAAATGACGGTCCGGCCTTTGGCGGGAACACGCAAGCGGGGCAAGACGCCGAAGGAAGACCTGGAACTCGAGCGGGAATTGCTGGCCGATGAAAAAGAGCGCGCCGAACATGTGATGCTGGTTGATCTGGGTCGCAACGATGTGGGCCGCGTCGCAAAGTATGGATCGATTGAGCTGCCGGATATCATGGTGGTGGAACGATACAGTCATGTGATGCACATTTCGTCGACGGTTACCGGTCAATTGCGGGATGAATTCGATGCCTTTGATGCGTTGATGGCCAGCCTGCCGGCCGGAACCGTTTCGGGAGCTCCCAAAGTCCGCGCGATGCAGATCATTGATGAACTCGAACCACACCGCCGCGGACCCTACGCGGGGGCCGTGGGTTACATTGACTATTCGGACAATATGGATACCTGTATCGCGTTGCGAACAATCGTGATCAAGGACAACGTGGCCTATCTGCAGGCCGGCGCCGGCATTGTCGCCGACAGTGATCCGGTCAGCGAATACGAAGAGACTCTCAATAAGGCCCGTGGACTTTTGCACGCGATTCAAATGACCGAAGCGCGCGTCGTTGCCGACCGCACTTCTTAGGTTAGTCCGCCGCGGCGGACTGATACCGCGACATCGTCGCGGTTTTTCCGTGTCTGGAACAGACGCGGCTACGATTTCGACCGTTTTCAATTTTCCATTTTCTTTGACATCATCCGCGCGTCTGACTACCGCCGAAATTGCTACGAAACTACAATGGGCTTTTGCCAAACGGAACTTCGATTGGATGCAATCGTGAAAATTCTGCTAAATGAATCCCAGCTCAATTCCGGTGTTGAAAAGCTCGCACGTCAAATCAACGATACCTACGGCGGTAAACCGCTGACCATCATTGGTGTTTTGACCGGGAGTATCGTCTTGCTCGCGGACGTCATTCGAAAGCTGGAAATGCCGCTGCGCGTCGGTGTGGTTCAGACGAGCAGCTACAGCGGCACGGAACGGGGTGTTCTGACCATCAATGCGGAAATGATGCTCGATATTACGGGTCGCGACGTTTTACTGGTCGATGACATCTTTGATACGGGACATACGCTTAACGAAGTTTGCGAGTTGATGGTCGGCTTGGGTCCCACCTCGCTCAAATCAGCTGTCCTGTTGTGCAAATCGGGCAAACAACAGGTCGACTGGTTACCCGATTTCGTCGCGTTTGATATTCCGGATGAATTTGTGGTGGGCTACGGTTTGGACTACAACGATGAGTATCGCAACCTGCCGTTCCTGGCGTGTCTCGAACCAGACGATCTAAATCGTGGGAGCCACGAAACGACTTCTGAATCAGCAAAATGAATTCACTTCGACTGTTAATCGTCACTCGGAAATTCTGGCCTATTTCAGGTCCGGCCGAGTCGGAAGTCGGAGATTTGGCGTGTGGTCTCAAATCGCTGGGGCATCAAGTCGAAGTCGTTACCGCGCGGTGGGGTAAAAACTGGCCGGCCCGGTTTGTCATTCGCGAGATTCCCGTGCATCGAATCACACGCCCCACGACTGGCCCGTGGGGTAGCTTTCGTTTTCAGCGCGCGTTGACCCGGTTTATTGCCCAGTCCTTTGATGAAGCAAAACCGATTGACGGAATTATCGTGTTTGGGCTGGGACAGGAATCTGAACATATTCTGCGCTGGCTGCAAGCAAGGAACGCCCCGACGAAAGTCGTGGTCCGCGTTAATCCGGACATCAACCCCTACCGGCAGTGGTCTCATAATTCGATTCGTCGGACACTCTTCGTGCTCGACCAGGTTGATGGCATTGCAGCCGATTCAGAATGGACCAAACATCAGCTCGTGGGCTTTAATGTCAATTCCAAAAACATTCACGTGATTTACGCGGGCGTCGGCGAGCCCGAGACACGTGTTGAACCGCTGTTCGAAGATCTCTCGACGCGGTCCAAAGCCAAACAGATCAGTGCCCGCCGCGCACTTTCGGATGCTCATCCCATCCTCACGATTGAACCGGACCAGCCTCTGATCGTTTCGGCAGCCACAATGGAAGACGACAAGGGGCTAATCGACCTGGTCGATGCCTGGTCGACAATCATCCGGTCTTACCCGCGCGCAAAACTGTGGCTGCTGGGCGATGGCAGTCATGGTCAACAGGTCTGGGACGCGATCACTGCGCGGGAACTGGTGCATTCGGTCATTATGCCTGGATATTTCGATGACATCAGCCAGGTTTTTGCGGCGGCAGACCTGTATGTGCACCCGCATCGGACGGATGCGGCCTGCAGCGGATTGATCAAGGCGATGGCGAGCAGTCTGTGTCCGATCGCGACCCTCGGGACGTTTACCGAAAAATTCGTCAAGAAAACCGCGACGGGAATCATCACGGTTGCGGGCAACAGCAAAGCACTTGCCGAAGCGATTCTGCACGGTTTGGAAAATCCTGACCTGCGAACGCGGCTGGGATCCGAAGCCGGTCGCAGTATTCGCCAAAAACTGCCTATCGTTGAGCAGGCGAAAACATACGTTAAGCTGTTGTCGAACCAGGCCGAACCAGTTGTTCCGAAAACGTCCATTGAACCGCCGCATCCTGTTCGTCGTTGATTCGCTTTTTCCACTTGGCCCTGCGCTGCAACTGGAATTGCTGGCAAATGGGCTGAGCGACGCCGGTGCCGAAGTACACATTGCCGCGCTGGATGAAATACCGGACACGTCGCTTTCGAGTCACTTTCCAGCCGCCACCGTTTATGGCCTGCATACAGGAGTTGTACGGGGCAGCCGACATGTTGGCACTGGCGCCCCGGTTGCGAAAACTGATTCGTGATGTTCGACCGGAAATCGTGCATGGCTGGTGCGAGTCGGCGTCGACCGTTGCTTCGTTCGCATTATTCCGAATGGAAGCGATTCGATTTTTTTGCACCGAGCTGTGGGAAACGACGGAAAAAAGTCTGTCGCAACAGCTAATTGAACAGAAGCTTGCTCGCGCCCCGGAAGCAATCATTGTGCCCCACGCATGTTTGCAAGACCGCTTCGCGGAATCACCCGGCAGGTCCGCATCCGTCGCCGCGCGTGATCCCCAATGCCGCGCCAGTTTCAAAAATCGAACATGCCGTGTCGCGGATGCAACTGTTGCATCGACTGGGAATTCCACCGGATTCATGGATCGCTGGCACGGCTGCGCCATTCACTCCCCGCACGAGACTCAAGGACCTGATTTGGGCAGCCGATCAACTGGCCTGCTTCCGAGACGACGTGCACCTGGTAATTTTTGGAGCAGGTCATCAGGAATCGCGTTTGCGTCGTTTTCTTTCGCTGACCGAAGCAACGCCTTTCGTGCATTTCCTGGGTACCGATCCTCACGCGCAATCGTTGATCAACGGGGTGGATTTCTATTGGCATTCGCACCTGCTTGAGCCACTGCCGTCGGGTCTGTTGCAGGCGATGGCCGGCAAGATTCCGGTCGTTAGCGTTTACGGCCCGCCGACAGCCGACTTGATCGTGCCGCAAACTACGGGGTTGGCGGCAAGCCTTGGCTCGCGGGTCGAATTCGCCCGCTGGACAAAATATTTGATCGAACAGCGCGAGGCAGCCGCCCAACTTGCAAGGCAAGGCAGAGACCATGTGCTGACACGATTCCCGACAGAGCGGATGGTTGGCGAGTACTTGCAATTGTATGGCTGATTTCCGTTCGAATTGCGGATGAGATGAAGGCCACAACGGACGACGCTCTCTGTTTCTGCACGCCAATTCTCGTTGACAGGAAATTAATTATTCATGGATGGTGAATTGTTAATGATCAGTGGTTGGCGATGACAGCTTCGTCAAAAAGCCGGCTGCCCCCGTCGCAAAAGTACTCGACTCAGAGAGTCAAGCTACGGAATTCCGCGTTCCGCATTCCGATGCTACTCGGCCCAGCGTTTGACGATCTCGACGCCCACTTCGCAAGCGGCATACATCTCGTCCAGGCAAGCCCACTCGAGTGGCGAGTGGATATTGTGCTGGCCGGAGGCGAGGTTTGGCGTTGGCAAACCAAGTTCGGTCAACCGCGAGCCATCTGTTCCACCTCGGACGATTGTTTTTTCAGGCGTGCGCCCGAGCCGCTCATGCGCTTCGACAGCGTACTGAACGGCGCGGGGTTCGTTAATCAGCCCGTCCGCCATGTTGCGGTACTGTTCGACAATTTCGATTTCAATCGTTGAGCCTGGAAATTCGGCGGCCACCTCATCCGCAACGTTCCTCAAGACATCGGCATGCTCCGTCAATTTGGCCGAATCGAAATCCCGTACGAGGACTTTCGCCGTCGCTTTGGCAACGCCCCCTTCGAGAACGTACGGATGCAAGAATCCGTCGCGGCCTGCGGTTCGCTCGGGAGACAGTTCGACTGGCAGCCGAGCCAAAAAATGGCCCATCACACGGCTGGCATTGACCATTTTGTCTTTGGCGATCGCCGGATGAATGTTGACGCCTGTTATCTTCACGACCGCCATATCGGCCGAGAACGTTTCCACGTCGATCACGTCCTGGCCGCCGCTGTCAAAGTTATAACAAACCGTTGCATTGACCGCGGCGAGGTCCACGTGATCGACTCCATGGCCGATCTCCTCGTCACAAGTAAAGAAAACTCGCACTTCGCCGCGCGGTGTATCCGGATTCTCCAGCAGGTGATGGGCGATTTCCATGATGATGGCAACGCCCGCTTTGTCGTCGCCGCCAAGCAACGTCGTCCCATCGGTGGTAATAATGGTTTTGCCTTTGGCGTGGGGCAACTCCGGACAAGTCGCCGCGGAAATCACTTTGGAAGGATCACCCGACAACGTCATGTCCTGACCGTCGAAATTCTCAATGACATTCGGCTTTACGCCTTTGCCTGAAGTTTCGGGAGACGTGTCAACATGCGAGTTGAAAGAAACGATGGGCGCACCCGCAACATTACCCGGAATCGTCGCCATCACAATTCCGTATTCGCTTTGCGAGACGTTTTCGGCACCCATTTCCTTGAGCTGCTTAACCAACAATTTGCCAAGTTCCAGTTGCCCCGGGCTGCTCGGATATCTTCCCGAGTCTTCCACGGCAGTGGTGTCGATCTGGACGTACTCAAGGAAACGGTCAAGAAGTCTTTGCTTGTTCATGGTCAAAACGGGTCCATTGCGATAAAATTTTCAAATGGCGGTTCCTGTTGGCGGACGCTTCAAGGTCGGCCAACGCTGTTCATTTCTGGAAAAACATTCTATGCCTTCTGCCAAAGTAAGCTACCTCGTATTCGACATTGAGAGCATCGCTGACGGCGAGCTCATTTCTAAAGTGAAATATGCGGGTGAAAATTATTCCGCAGGGGAAGCGGTCGATACTTATTGCGGCGAATTGCTGGAACGATTTGGTTCGGAATTTATCCCCTCGACGTATCACTTACCCGTCGCGATCGCGATTATCAAGGTCGACGAGCAACTCAGGATCATCGACATCGTCACGCTTGATGCACCCGAATACCGGCCGCACATGATTGCAAAGAACTTCTGGGACGGCTGGAGGGCTTACAAGATGCCGACGTTGGTGAGCTTCAACGGACGCAGCTACGACATTCCCGTCATGGAGTTGGCGGCCTTTCGGTATGGGATCAGCATTCCGGAATGGTTCAACTTGAACGAAAAGTCCTGGGGCCAGCGCCGCAATCGATACAATCACACGGCACACTTTGATTTGCAGGATATTCTGACGAATTTTGGGGCCACGCGCTATTTCACAGGTGGCTTGAATCTGGCGGCCAACCTGCTGGGCAAACCAGGAAAAATGGGAATCGCGGGCCACATGGTTCAGGATCTTTACAACCAGGGCGAAATTGCCCGGATCAACGATTATTGTCGCTGCGACGTGCTTGACACGTATTTTGTGCTGCTGCGAACCAAGGTCCTGACCGGCGACATCACTTTGGATCAGGAACAGCAACTCGTCGCGGAGGCACATCAATGGCTGGAAGATCACGCAGAGGATCATCCCATCTATGCCGAATACCTGGCCGAGTGCCGCGCGTGGGAGAATCCCTGGTCGGTGGCCAAGGTCGATTAGGGAGGGCGAGGCGTCCGAGTCCGAGCCGGGAGGGCGAGGCTCCGCCGAGCCGGGAGGTCCAGCGGGAGGCGAGGCTCCGCCCGAGCCGGGAGGGTCCGAGCCGGGAGTGGCGAGGCTCCGTGCCCGAGCCGGGAGGGTCCGAGCCGGGAGGGCGAGGCTCCGCCCGAGCCGGGAAGGTCCGAGCCGGAGAGTCCGGCTCCGCCCGAGCCATGAGCCGGGAGTGCGAGGCTCCGCCCGAGCCATGATCGGTTCGTCTAATTTAGGTGGGGCGTCCGCCGTGGCGGACCCAAAGCGATCTTACGTTCCAATTGATTTCGATGGGTTTAGTTTCCAGCTGCTTTGCTCGGACGGAGCCTCGCCCTCCCGATTGCCGCGCCCTCCCGAATTCCTCGACCGCACGAATTGCTACTTCAACTGCGCTTGCCGCTGCTCGTACTTCTCGTACAGCCGCAAATGTTTGCTGGACAGGTCAACGTTGCGTCCCTGGATGAAAGCCCGCTCGACATTGGTAGTTACGTCAAGCGGCGTGCCATCGGTTACGATCAACGTGGCATCTTTGCCGACCTCAAGTGAACCGACGCGATCGTCGACACCCAGAATTTGAGCCGGGTAAAGTGTAATCGCGCGAATCGCTTCGTCTTGATCGAGTCCGTAAGCAACGGCTGTGGCAGCGTGATAGGGCAGGATTCGCGTGTTCCAGGTTTCACTGCGATCCGTTCCGGAAATGCAATATTTGACGCCCGCTTTTTGCAGTCGCACCGCCTGAGTGTAGGACGCGTCATAGTCATCATCGGTTCGCTGCGGCAACCGATAAATCGCCGAGATGATTACAGGGACGTCGTGTTTCTTCAAAAGGTCTGCGCAGAGCTCCGCGTCGTAGCCACCCAGGATGATCAACTTGACATTTTGTTCGACGGCAAATGCAACGGCTGACTGGATTTCGGCGGCCAGATCGGCGCGCACCATGATCGGCAGTTTGCCGTTGACTACATCGACCATGGCCTCCAACCGCAAATCAAAGGGCTGATCCTCGCGGGGAACTCTCGCGCAGATCACGATAAGCCCGCGCCTGATCAAATAGCTTGCGAATTCCACGCAGGTTTTCGATCTGACTTTTTTTGAACTCGTCAATTTCCTTTTTTGACATCCGCGCGGCGCGGCGGGGAGATAACGTCTGGCTGGGCCAGTTGACTTGCATCGTCGCTTCGGGCTGGAGCGCCATGTCTTCGTATGTCCAACCGTCCAATTGCAGGACGGCCGATTTGCCGGAAATCAATCCCCCCTCGGGAGCCGATAACGCAAGCAAGACGCCATTGGCTCGCGTCACCGGTATGATCATGTTCTCCGGATTGACGGAACTGATGGCTTTGGCGTTGGGGTTGATATCGCCCGTTTCACTTGTGTCAACGGTGGCCCGGACGGCCGACAGTTCGGTCAGTCCCATTTGCGAATGGGCTTCGAACATCCCGGGGTAGACATGTTTGCCGTCGACCGAAATCTGATCGGCACCATCGGGTACCGCAACCTGCTTGCCGACGGCTGTGATTTTTCCGTTTTCAAACACGATCGTGCCGCCTTCGATGACGTCACCGGAAACCGTGTGAATCGTGCCTCCGATCAAGGCGATCGGGCCTTTTTGTTTGGCACCGGGGATTTCGTCGGCTGTGCTGACAGCGCAAGTGAATGCGACGGCAAGTAACATCGTTTTCCAAAAAATTATGGTTTGCTTTTTCATGATGATATTTGGGTTCGTATTTGTAGTGCTGGGCGATTCCGATCAACGACGGACGCAGTCGCCTCCGGCTTGCCGTTAAACGAAGGTCGATAAACGGTTATTGGTTTTGGTGGGCGTGTCCCTGATGCAGGCCGTTGAACTGGCGATCGTCGTAGTGGTGTCCCAACATGCCACAGTTCTCGTCGTAACGAGGCCACAGGCGGGCAGGGTCCACTTTCGAGCTGTCTTTGGTTTCCATTTCTTCACCGGACGCGAGGACTTTCTGAATCAGTGCGGTTCGCATGTCTTTGGTTTTTTGTCGTGCGGCTGCATCCTGCTCGAGGTCAAAGTACTTTCGACCGTCAACCCACGTCTGTTCGCAACGCGACATCGTCGACAAAGGAGAACCGCTCCACAGAACCAGGTCGGCGTGTTTGTTAACTTCGATCGAGCCAACATATTGATCGATTCGCAACTGCATCGCCGGATTGAGCGTGACAAACTTGAGTGCTTCTTCTTCCGGAACGCCGCCATAACGAACTGCTTTGGCAGCTTCGTGGTTCAGGTGGCGAGCCAACTCGGCGTCGTCACTGTTGTAGCTGACGTTCACACCCGCTCGGTACATCAATGCGCCGGCGTACGGAATCGCGTCTTTGACTTCGTACTTGTAGGCCCACCAGTCGGCGAAGGCGCTGGCCATCGCCCCGTGTTCCGCCATCTCTTCGGCAACCTTGTAACCTTCCAGAATGTGCTGGAAGGTACCGATCGTGATGCCGTGGCTGTCGAGCGTCCGGATCAAGGCGAGAATTTCGTCTTGTCGATAGCTGTGGCAATGAATCCAGCGTTTGCCTTCCAAAATTTCAGCGAGTGCTTCGAGTTCCAGGTCGGTGCGGGGCGGCAAGCCGTGTCGGTTGGTTTTCCAGTCGGCCTGTTTTTGACGATACTCCTGCGCCGCGCGGAAGCTGTTTTCAATAATCTCGACGACGCCCATGCGAGTCACCGGGTATCGTGCGTCCTCGCCGGGTCGTTGCGAGCTGTTGCTGCGTTTGACGTTTTCACCCAACGCAAACTTGATTCCCTGGGGAGCTTCCGCAAATTTCATTTCTTCGCCCAGCGCGCCCCAACGCAGTTTGACGACCTGGTTCTGGCCGCCAATTGGATTCGCCGAACCATGCAGGATGTTGATCGTCGTCACGCCGCCAGCCAGCTGACGGTAAATATTCATGGAATCCGCGTCGACGAAGTCGCCAATGCGGACTTCCGCCGTGACCGCCTGACCCGATTCGTTTACGCCGCTATCGGTCGCCGAATGTGAGTGGCAATCGATAATGCCCGGAGACAGATGTTTGCCAGTCCCATCAACGACCATATCGGCAGCGGGAAGTTCGGCCTCGGAATGGTAGACACCCAGGATCTTTCCGCCGCCAAACAGCACGGCGCCGTTTTCCAGTTTGCCCTCGGGGCCACATGTCCACACCGTAACATTTTTGATCAACACAGAAGCAGGTTGCTCAGGAGCATCTTCTCTTCCAAACGCACCAAGCGGGTGATTGACTGCAAATGAAGCCTTCTGCGGGAGTTTTTCGTCTTTTTCCTGTTCCCCGTCCTGATCTTCGCCTTGTTCTTTGTCCGCGTCCTTGGCTTCCTTCTGGTCTTCATCTTCGTCCGCGGATTTTTCAGCTGCCAGTTTTCGGACGGCGACCCCAATCGTCTTGCCATCGGGAAGCACAAGTTGACCATCACCGGTGCCGTCAGTCGCAACTACAATTGAGAGCTGCGAAATGCCTTGGTGGCCGAACTTTTCCGAATTGAAGGCCCCGACCAGTCGCGTTCCGTCAAGGCTAGCGCCATCGAGCTTGACTGTATCGTCCGGTTTTACCTTGTCGCCTTTCGGTTTTGACTCTTCCGCGCCGGACTTTTCTGATTCGACTTTAGGGGTGGTTTTTTTGTCAGTCACGAATTCGGCGGACAACTTTCCTTTTCTCGATTTGATGGAAAGACGAAACCCTTTAAATCCCTTGTCCTTGACATCAAGTTCCCAGGTTCCGGCGAGGTCGCGGAGTGGCTTGGGATCCAAATCAAACTGCCGCCCGGCAACCCAGGTTTCGACAATTTCCGATTTGGCATCAAACAACTCGCCGTCGGTAACGACAAAATTGGCCAGTTTCCCCTTGGTAATCGAACCAATTTGATCTGCCAGGTTCAGAAACCGAGCCGGATTGATCGTCAACGCGTCAAGGGCGGTCTCCTTGGATAAGCCACGTTTGATCGCCGTGCGGACGCGCGATAGCAAGTCACCGACTTTCTCAAGTCCGGTTGAGGTAAAACTGAAATTGACTCCCGCTGCGGCCAGGCGCGCCGGGTTCTCCGGCGCAATGTCCCAGTCCATCAGCGTTTCCAGGCTGACATCACGAGCTGCCTCGGGCGAACCGACTTCGGGCGGCTTGGGGAAATTCACCGGGATAATCAACTCGCGATTAAGTTGTGCAATCTGGTCCAGATGCCGATACTCGGCGCCGCTGCCGACGATTGCCAACCGCAGTCCAAACTCACGGGCAAAGCGATCGGCCCTGAGCGCGAAAATTTCGTTCGACGTCGAAACCATGATTCGCTGTTCGCCATTGACGACCGGAAGCAGTGCTTCCAAAGCGGCGTTGGTCTCGGGGCGATCGACGGCCGGATCCGCCTTGGCAATTCGTTTTGCCTCGTTGTACCACTGAGCGTCATACATGGCCTGTCGCGCCAGAGCGTACGCACCCATCGGCGAATTGGGATAGCCGCCGCGGCCGGCGCGACGGTCGACGGTCAACAGCACGTGTTGCGCGACGTCTTTGGAGAGAATCGCCAATTCACGTTCCACCGGGCTGGTGAGCAGCACGCAGCTTTGGCCCCGAATCACGCCAAAGTCCGGAGCGAACAATCCCGTGGTAATCCCGGCCTTGCGGAGGTCCTCATGCTTGATCAAATCCATGTCGAACCAATCCGCAATTCTCAGCTGGGGTCGCACGTTGTCGTTCCAATAGGCGGTTCCGGTTACCGACGACCACTCGATGGATACCTCCAGGTGCGGGTCGATGAAACCCGGATACACATGTTTGCCAGCCAGATCGATCACCATCGCACCTTTGGGAACCTCGACATCGGTACCGATGGCGGAAATACGTTCACGGACAATCACAATCGTGGCGTTGTCGATGGTCGTTTTGGAATCGACATGCACCGTGGCGCCGGTCAGCGCGTAAACCGCGGGCGGATTGGCATCGAGGCCTTCAACTTTTCGCGTTGAATGCTGGGCCAGCGTGGTTCCGGGACTCGCCAACGAAATGAGTGAGAGAGCAATAAAAAAGACGCCCATGCGAATGGTGCGTCGTGATGGGATTCGAAATGGATGTCGCATAGAGCTGATTGCAGTTAGCGGAGGAAATTTATCAATTCCCACTATACCATGGCCCAGCCCGGTTTTCTCCTGGTTAAACGACAAGCTGAAATCCATGGGGTCGGACCAATGGGACAGCGATCCCAGGCCCGAGTGGCCCGGATGAGTGTGATTGGGAAACACAATGGGCAAAGGACTCGACTCGGAGAGTCAAGCTACAAATTCGCGCCGCCAACCCTCAACCCTTCCCGGCGTTGGGTGCTAATTTTCTTACCTCCATGTTCCTACCAAAAGTGAGTACAGATAGGTAGGAAAATGGAGGTAGGAAGATGTTGGTTGAGACAGGATCGTGTTTGGCAGGCACAATCAATAATTATGGCTAGCGCAGCATGGTATACGACCGTCTTTTTCTGCGCGACATCATTCTGTCACTCGACTCGGAGAGGCTGTGATTTTATTCATGCATTGACCCCTCACCGTAGCCGCGTCCGCGTCTGTCCCAGATACGGAACAACCGCGACTCAGACGCGGTGTCAGTCTGGGACAGACCGACCTACGTAAAAAATCACAAGCTCGGAGAGTCAAGCTACGGAGGTTCTCGACTCGGAGAGTCAAGCTACAAATTCGCGCCGCCAACCCTCAACCCTTCCCGGCGTTGGGTGCTAATTTTCTTACCTCCATGTTCCTACCAAAAGTGAGTACAGATAGGTAGGAAAATGGAGGTAGGAAGATGTTGGTTGAGACAGGATCGTGTTTGGCAGGCACAATCAATAATTATGGCTAGCGCAGCATGGTATACGACCGTCTTTTTCTGCGACATCATTCTGTCATACATCATTCTGTCACTCGACTCGGAGAGGCTGTGATTTTATTCATGCATTGACCCCTCACCGTAGCCGCGTCCGCGTCTGTCCCAAATACGGAACAACCGCGACTCAGACGCGGTGTCAGTCTGGGACAGACCGATCTACGTAAAAAATCACAAGCTCAGAGAGTCAAGCCACGGCCATGCCCGCCTCCGGCCGCTACCTGTTGGCGCCTACGGCCGAGCGAGCTTTGCGCTTGCGGTCGTTCTCTTTTAAGATCCACTTCCGCAACCGAATCTTTGACGGAGTGATCTCGACCAGTTCATCGTCTTCGATGTACTCGAGCGCTGCTTCCAGGCTGAACTGGCGCGGCGGTTTGAGCATGATGTTTTCATCGCTGCCAGAAGCCCGAATGTTGGTCAGCTGTTTTTCTTTGCACGGATTGACCGGCAGATCATTATTGCGAGAGTTTTCACCGACGATCATGCCCTCGTAAACCTGGTCGCCCGGA
Organism: uncultured Planctomycetaceae bacterium; assembly: GCA_963697295.1. GTDB lineage: Bacteria > Planctomycetota > Planctomycetia > Pirellulales > Pirellulaceae > Mariniblastus. Next base: position 104,781 of record CAVONL010000004.1, read on the forward strand.
CCGACAAACATTTCGGCACGCTGCTGGAGTCCAAACAACCCAAACCCAACTGCTTTGCCGCTGGACATGGAAACCATCACGCCGTTGGCTCGTTTGGGAATGTCGCCTTCGACGGGCCGAAACTCCTCAAAGCGATGGTTGATGACTGCCGTTCCCTGCGTCGCATTGAGCAGCCGTGTGCGAATCCCAATCAACCCCCGCGCCGGAATCGAAAACCGGGCCAACGAAAATTCGCCGCGCGTATTTAATTCCAACAGCTCGCCGCGACGATTCCCTACGAGTTCCATTACCGGGCCGAACTTATCCGAGGGAACTTCGACCACCAGCGTTTCGAACGGTTCACATTTGACGCCGTTGACTTCCTTGATCACAACTTGCGGCTTGCCGACGGACAGCTCAAACCCTTCGCGGCGCATGGTTTCAATTAAAATAGCCAGATGCAAAATGCCGCGGCCGGATACCGCGAACGCATCACCCGCATCCGTATTGCGGAGTCGCAGGGCGACGTTACGTTCCAGTTCCTTGATCAAGCGCTCGCGCAGCTGCCGGCTGGTCACGTACTTTCCTTCCTGGCCCGCCAGCGGTGAGCTGTTGATCGTGAACACCATTTCGAGCGTGGGCTCATCGACCGAAATGCGCGGCAAGACGACGATATTGGTGGGGTCGCAGAGCGTGTCGCCAATCGAAATCATTTCCAGTCCAGTTAACGCCACAACGTCGCCGGCCTCCGCCTGTTCAACTTCGGTTCGCCCGAGATTGGTAAACACGTTTACCGCGGCGACTTTGGCAATCACCTGCCGCCCGCATTCCTGGATCACGGTTACCGATTGACTTTTGCGAATGCTGCCGCTGAGAATGCGACCGATGGCAATTCGACCTACGAACTCCGACCAGTCCATCGTTGTGACCAACATGCGAAACGGGCCCTCTTCAATTTCCGGCGGCGGCACGTGTTCCAGCACGAGGTCGAGCAGCGGGTTCATGTTGTCAGACGTGTCATCCATCGACGTTTTGGCAAATCCTTCCTTCGCTGACGCGTAGATATGGTGGAAATTATCCAGAAACTCCTCGCCCCCCATCTCGCAGATCAGTTCCATGGCTTCGCTGACAACTTCTTCGGTACGGGCATCCGGCCGATCGACCTTGTTGACGACGATGATGGGTTTCAAGCCAACATCAAGAGCCTTGCCAAGCACAAACCGGGTTTGCGGCATGGGTCCTTCGGCCGCGTCGACGAGTAGTAACGCGCCATCGGCCATGGTCAGAACTCGTTCGACCTCACCGCCGAAATCGGCGTGCCCCGGCGTGTCAATGATGTTGATCTTCACGCCCTTGTAGGGGAGCGAAATGTTTTTTGCCAAAATCGTGATGCCACGTTCTTTCTCGAGGTCTCCCGAATCGAGGATCCGTTCGCCCTGAAGTTGCGCGGCACGAAACTGTCCGCTCTGGCGAAGCAGGCAATCGACCAAGGTCGTTTTGCCGTGATCGACGTGGGCGATGATGACGATGTTACGAATATCTTTGCGTTGAGCCATGTGATTCTGTGTGTTTTGTTGGAACGGGATTTTGGATTCTGTAACCGCAATTTGTTCTAATTCTTCCGTTTGTCATCCCGAACCGAGGAACGAGGTGAAGAATCTCGGGTAATGTGTGCGAGATTCTTCCGTCGCCCGGGCTCCTGCAGAATGACATTGGAGGAGCGGGCTACACATCCGGAGGCATCGTGGCTTCCGAAACAGCCATCAGCTGCTCGACCAGGCTGACAATTCGATTTTCAACTTCGGTCTCGTTGATCTTGTCTCCGGCGAACGCGTCGCCCGTCGCATAAACAAAACGAGGCAATATCAACGAGCGAAAATCGAGCATCAAACTGTTCGCCAATCCCAGGCAACCCATATAACTGCCGTTTCCGCCAGCAGCGCAAAGAAAACCGACAACTTTGTCAGTCCAGGCCTTGCCGGTCAATTCCACGAGATTTTTGGCCGAGGAACTCACGCTGTAATTGTAGATGGGAGTTGCGATCAAAATACCTTGAGCCGATGTGATCGCGGTGCTGATCTCGATGACATTTGCATCGCTATAACAATCGCTGGCGTCGCAGGGGGGCAACTTTAGTTCGGCCAAATTGATGAATCGACATTTTCCACCCGAGCTTCTTTCGAGTTGTTGGTGAGCATAGTTCGCCAGAATCCGACTGCGACTGCCGGGATTCAGGCTGGTGGAAATAACGACAAACATTGAAATAAGACGGCGAGGACCGGTCAGGTGGTAAAATCCAAGCTGGAATCATAGTCACAAAGCGGTTTTCGAGGAAGGCAAGGAGAACGTCCAGCTTGAGTGGGTCGCTTCTTCCCGAAGCGATCAGAAATATGAAAATAAGCGTTGCCTCGGTTTAAGCCTGCCAGGATGCTGGTGGAGACAAAGCTCCACATTCCCTTGGTGGAGACGGAGCTCCACCCTCCCGTGGTGGAGACGGAGCTGCACGCTCCCGTGGTGGAGACGGAGCTGCACCCTCCCGTGGTGGAGACGGAGCTGCACGCTTCCGTGGTGGAGACGGAGCTCCACCCTCCCGTGGTGGAGACGGAGCTGCACCCTCCCGTGGTGGAGACGGAGCTCCACGCTTCCGTGGTGGAGACGGAGCTCCACCCTCCCGTGGTGGAGACGGAGCTCCACCCTCCCGTGGTGGAGACGGAGCTCCACGCTCCCGTGGTGGAGACGGAGCTCCACCCTCCCAAAAGGTACCATCGGAAACCTTGTTTTCGACTGAGGCCATCTCTAGACTTGTGGCTAACATCCCTTTCCAGCTGCCCCTTCCAGTTGCTGCCTCCAGAGCAAAGAACCGTTTAAAGTGTCCAGAGTCATATTAGCAATGTCGGGCGGCGTCGATTCGAGCGTCGCGGCACATCTTCTGACCGAACAGGGTCATGAAGTAATCGGTGTTTTCATGCGACATGGCGAAAAGGCTGTCACTGCCTGTGCAATTGACGGCAAACTGGACACCTCGCCGCTGCTGCCCATTCTTAACAATCGGGCCGACCACAAACAGGGCTGCTGCAGCGCCTCCGACGCGGAGGATGGACGCCGCGTGGCCGAACGATTGGGTATTCCGTTTTACGCACTCAACCTCGAAGAAGAATTTCGCGACATCATCGATTACTTTGTCGACGAATACACGGTTGGCCGCACGCCCAATCCATGCGTGATGTGCAACAACAAGATCAAATTCGGCAAGCTGTTTGACTATGCGGACAGCGTCGGGGCCGAGTTTCTGGCGACCGGACATTATGCCCGGCTGCATCGCGATGGATCGGAATTGCGGCTGTTACGGGGAGTGGATGCTTCCAAGGACCAATCCTATGTGCTGTTTGGAATCAAGCGACACTATCTCGAACCGCATGTTGTTGCCCGTGGGCAGTTTCGAAAAACCGGCGATCCGCGAAATTGCCGGCCAGCTGGGTCTCAACGTCGCGGAAAAGAAAGACAGCCAGGAAATCTGCTTCGTGACATCCGGCAAACATGACCAATTCGTGCGCGGACGCCGCGGGGCAGCGGGGATCGATACCGCGGGCGAAATTGTCACGACCGACGGCACCGTGGTCGGAGAACATCCAGGCATCGAGGGATTTACGATCGGGCAAAGAAAAGGCCTGCGCGTGGCGATGGGAGAACCCTATTTCGTGGTGCGAATTGACCCGGACGAAAATCGGGTCGTCATTGGCACCAAAGCAGAACTGGGGCGATCCGAACTGACCGCCAGCGCGACCAACTGGCTGACCGATCCACCGGGAGACAGTTTCGCCTGCCTGGCGCAAATTCGCTACAACAGCTCGGCTCATCCGGCGGTCGCGACGCTGCTGCCGGATTCACGAATGAAAATTGAGTTTGACGAACCGCAAGATGGCGTCGCACCCGGCCAGGCAGTTGTCTGTTACGACGGTCAACGCGTGTTAGGCGGCGGCTGGATTGACTGAGGATGATGTCGCTTTATATCGGTTGATAATCTAACGCATTTTCAACAAGTTCTTTCATATCTTCGGTTTGCAATTTCGTTCCCCAGTCTCATTTTTCCAATTTCAATTTCCTTCCCCAGTTATTCGGAAAAAAACTTGACGTGAGGGGGGGGGAGGGGGGGTATATTGCGAGTTGAATTACTCGCGTTTTTTAATGAGCCATCTCGATGGGTGTTTTTTACGTCAAAACGAGACAAAAACTATGACCGTCTACAGGACGAAAAGCATACTCGTTATTTTGGTCGCGACCTCGACTGTTGTCGCTTCTTGTTGTTCATGCGATGCGCAAATCCAAAAAGTTCAATCAAGGAAACTCGCGACAAGTCCAAACACCGCCATCGCAGAAAAAGAGCCCAAAGATTCGCCGCCAATTGATCTTGTCGCGAGCGTTACCCTTAGAGGAATGGGAGTTCGCGAGTCTTATGGTCATAGCTTTGGCACAATCGACCTTGGCACATTGAATCCAATGACAAGTTATCGGTTGACGTTGACGGTTATCAACTCCGGATTTCAAGACATCGCATTCGACCGAGTTGCTCCAAGCTGTAAATGTTCGGCAGTCAGTCCATCCGCAGGCAAGATCGCAAAGGGTGATCAAGCTCAGTTTGTCGTCGACTTTAAGACACTGCAATCAAATATTTACTCACAGTTTGCGTTCGACACGCAATTGCTATTGAATCAGAAAAACGAGGTTCTGTTGAGTTTCTCGGGCAACTTGGCAGGCAATCTATACATGAACCCCCGCAATGGATTTTTGTTCAACGAAGGAATCAGTGAGTACTCGATACCCTTTGCTTTTACAAATCCAATTTCATTTGATGCTCTGACGGTTGAGTTTTCAAAAAGCATAAGAGACAAGTTAGTTGCCGAACTAGTCAGGCAGACTGAAACATCGGGCAACTTGATAGTATTATTAAACAGTGACGGAATTGCAGGTGATTTTTTGGCTGGGCGTTTGACTTTGAAAGACGAAAAAGTCAACAAGTCGACTTCAACAGACATCGTTTTCAGGAAAAAATGGATATTCTCAATAAGTCCTCGCGTCATTCGTTTCTTCGAAAACCCCAGTCGGCCTGAAACAAGACAAGCAACGGCTTTGCTTCAGATAGATGAAAAGCATTGCCCAATCGGCGATACACTGCCATCGGTCAGTTGCAATCTAGGCAATGAAAGAATTGACATACGTTGTGTTATGTTGAAGAAAGGGATTTATCGTCTTAACCTATCCACCTCCAACCAGGATCTGAAACGGGAAGACCAGGAATTGTCATTCAGGATTTCAACCCGTGATCTTGAGCGAACGTTAAAGCTGAATGCTATCTATGAAAGGAAATAGTCGTGAAAACCATACTTCGTAATCTGTCTTGTTCTGCCGCCATCGCACTAACGTTAGTCATAGGAAATTTGTGTATCAATGCAGACATTCCCGATCCAGAGATAACAATCCCTGATTGTAAAGTCGAAGACATTCGGAACTGCGAAGAAATTTTCGGTCAGTCGAAAGACTGCCCGTTAGCAACTACGGGGTTCGAACTGGTCGATGGAGTAATTATTGAAGTCGGTTCATGTGCGCACGGTGGCCAAATTATTTTTGATTACCAGGATATTAGGCAGTTTGAGGCGGCGTTCGAATGGGAACCAAGCGCCAAGCAAAGTATCTGGAACTCGTTTCCAGTACCTTGCGGGCTTGTTTGGGATTGTGAACCAGTGCTTGATGGCCCTTTTTGGCATTGCCAGTCTCAAGCTCCTGTTGGAGTATTTGCAACTGAATATGTATTGGCAGTCCCGTGTAACTGATCGCACGTTTGTTATTGGAGGTCGTAATGGCATTCATTTCACGTGTTCTGCCTCAAAAAGCGATAACACAATGTGTCGCACTCGTTTTGAGCGTGTTTGGAGTTTCGACATCTGGCGTCGCACAGGAGGATGCCGCTACAAAGCAAGAACACATTCAATTTGATAATAGTATTAAGGACGCCGTTTTCTCGAACTTTAGGGCGTGGCAATCTGGCGACGTTTTGTTTAGCGCTGAGGAAATCTTGGATACTTCGAAAATCAAACCGGACGGCGACACCAGCGGAGTCATTTTCAAACGTGTCATTTTGACACGTTCTGTATTTGATTTTGAGCACAACAAATTCGCGGTCTTTAACTTGCGTTATGATTCAACTATTGATTTCGACAACGAACCTGAGAAAAGTGAAAAACAAACTTTCAGTGGAGTTTGCTATGATGGAACGGGTGATCACGTTTTAATGTTTGTGGGCGGCGAACCAAGAAAAATCCGGCGGAACCAGTTCCCAAAAGATCGCTTCGAGTTCCTGCGGCAAATTGGATTTGCTGATTGTCGAAGTCTTGCCTACACGGGCAATACGACGCCGTTAAAAAGATTTGAATCGGAGCGTGACACCTCACCTTCGAGTACCGGTCAATTTGTTGAATCGACAAAGCAAACAGGAGACATATTGGAAATCATCTCGATCATACAAAATGGGCTGAAATTGAATCCGGAAGATCAATCCCGAATGCGACAGAGGTACGACGTCAGGATTTTGATGCCAATTTCGGCTGAGGCGTACTCAATTGAACCTGGTGGCAACGAGCGGTTCATATTGAATAGAAGGTTTGACTGGAAGGATATCGGCGGAATTCATGTTCCCGTGTCATATGCGTCCAAGATGGGCGGAACGCGAGCTGTGAATTCCAGGAAGCACGTCGGCGTTTTGAAAACGGATTACAAATTCCATTGGTTCTCGTTGAACGAGCCAGTTGATACAAGGTTTTTTGACGGATCACGCTTTGAAGACAATGAGACGTTTTTGCAGTTTGTTGATCCGGTTCAAGCTGGTGCAACGACTCTGATTCCAAGTGGGGAAAGTGGGGAAGTAGAGAAACAGACCAATTCAGATTAGCGTTCGACATGAGCAGTTAGGCAGCGCCAGCTTTTTTCTCTATCGCCAAGCGCAAGCGAATTCGTCAACGACAGGTTGCTGTTGCGTTTAAATCCGGTAACGCTTCGCGAACGGCCATTGGCGGCGCCACTAACGGATGACGAACGGATCCTGTTGGCGGCGGCCCGGAATGCGGGGTCGACGGATTTTCAGCTGAGCCTGCTCATACTGCTCCCAGCGATTCAGGGAGGGCTGGAAGTCGGCTTGTTTGATTTCGTCTTCATGTAACAGTCCCGCAATCGAACCAGTCGCCACGATGATGGCCAGCAGGATGAGCATGGCTAACACTCCGGCCACGTCCGGCGAGAATCCGAACACAGATTCGAGAGCGTAATCCGAAACAAATGCCCAAATCCCACCAACTAACAAAGCCGGGAATACAAACTTCTTGAATCGTTTGATGTTTCGTTGATCCAACTCGTCTCGACCTTCCTTTTTTCTGATCCGTCCTCCTTTCGGATACATCCAAACCAGTACGGACCAGCCGATCCACATCACCAGAATCGGAATGACTGCAAACGCAGACGTCTGCACGGCGAGTTCACGGGAGGCGAGCATTTCGTTCGGTTGGCCAGAGTTCGACGACGTCAAGGCAATGAACGCCAGCCAGCCAAGCGAACAAATTCCAGACACGACTGCCCATTCGGCTCCAAATCGTTTCCGGCTCATGAAATATTCGCCAGCGGCCGGTTCACGATTTGGCCTGGGCTCCAGCGACGGCCGGCTCCGCTCGTCCACCAATTTGACCGCGTACTGATGGCAAAATCGTGGCCAATCCAGGTGTTTCGCGCGGCACAGCGCGTTCGCAACTCGTGAATGATTTTGACCCGATCAGAAAATTCGAACTGGTCAAGCTTGATGGTCAGCTTGCCTTGGGGTGAATACAGCTTCACCCGCCGAGTTGTCGGCCGCCATTTGACGAGGCTGACGGAATGGATGGGCAAGAATCGGTCACGCCAACCTAACAGCGTCACATGGTCGGGTCCAAAAAACAGGTGCCCCCGTTTAATCTCGCGGAGAGCAATCTGGCAGCCTGCCAGCGGCACCAGCCAAAACAGCGACGCCAGCGTAAAACGCGGATCCTCAACGACCGCGGCAAAGGTGCAAAACAGAACAAGGCCACCGAAAACGAAGCTTCCGGCCACCAGCGACCACTTGTGCCGTTGCTCAAATCGAAATCCGACTTCATTCATAACCGACTTCCCTGGATGCAATTCGGCCAAGTATTCGGGTTCTTGCCAAAAATATTGAGGAATAATCGTCCCGCTGGACAAACAATCATTCAGGAATTCGAATAACTTCTTATCCGGGCGGAGATGCGTTATCATAGGGGCTTCGAATCCGCGAAACTGCGTCATGCGAAAGGTGAACTGTGTTTGTAAATCGAACTGAACATCTGATTTCGTCGACAGGCGACCTGGTGATCCTCGGTGATCTGATGTCCGATGCCTGGTGGTATATCGTCGTCGCCGCAATTGTGCTGATGGTTGGCCTGGCCGTCGTCCTGGTCGCCGCCTTCATGACCTACGGCAAACTGTGGATCCAATCGTACATGTCGGGCGCGGACATCAAGATGATCAGCCTGATTGGAATGGGATTTCGCAAGGTTCGGCCGGGCGTGATTGTGACTGCCAAAATCATGGCGGCCCAAGCCGGTCTGGACATTAACCGCAAGACGGGCATCAGCACGGCTCGCCTGGAGGCCCACTACCTGGCCGGCGGCGATGTGTTGCGGGTGACCAATGCAATCATCGCGGCCCAACGAGCCGGTATCGATCTGGACTTTGACCGGGCAGCCGCGATCGACCTGGCTGGCCGTGACGTTCTCGACGCAGTCAAGACGAGTGTCTATCCGAAAGTAATCGATTGCCCCGATCCGCAGCGCAGCGGCAACAACTTTTTGTCGGCGATTTCGAAAAACGGCGTCGAGTTGAAAATCCGGGCTCGTGTCACGGTCCGAACCAACCTGGAACAGCTAATCGGCGGCGCGACCGAAGAGACCATTATCGCCCGGGTGGGTGAAAGTATCATTTCGTCTATCGGTTCCTCCGAAACTCACCAACAGGTGCTCGAAAACCCGGATCGTATTTCCAAGGCAGTTTTGGAACGCGGCTTGGATGCCCACACGGCTTTTGAGATCGTCTCGATTGATATCGCGGATATTGACGTGGGTGAAAATATCGGGGCGCGACTGCAAGCCGATCAGGCCGAAGCCGATACGCGTGTGGCCCGGGCAAACGCAGAGAAACGCCGCGCCGACGCAATCGCCAAGGAACAGGAAATGAAAGCGGACGTCGCCAAACAAAAGGCTCTGCTGGTTTTGGCCGAATCCAACGTACCGCAGGCCATGGCGCAGGCCTTTCGGAGTGGCAACATTCTGAAGGTCGCCGAATAAACGGCGGACGCGGAGCCGAGGGCCCCACATGGCTGCATCCCAGAAATGCTGGTTGCTGAAAACCGAACCGGACTCGTTTTCAATCGACGACCTGGCCAGCTCAAAAAACAAGACGACCTGTTGGGACGGCGTGCGAAATTACCAGGCACGCAATTTCATGCGCGACGAGATGAAGGTCGGGGATCATGTCCTGCTTTACCACTCCAGTTGCCAACCGCCGGGGGTCGTGGGTGTCGCCAAAATCGTGAAAGAGTCATACGTGGACCACACAGCGTTCGACCAGCAGAACAAACACTTTGATCCCAAATCCAGCCCTGACAACCCACGCTGGTTTATGGTCGACATCAAGCTGGTCAAAAAATTCAAGCGGCTTATTCCGCTGGATGAGTTACGCGCGGTCAAGGCGCTCGAAGGCATGGTGTTACTGCAAAAAGGATCGCGACTCTCCGTCCAACCCGTGACCGCAAAACAGCTTGAAACCATTGTGAAGCTGGCAGACAAACCGTAGCTTGACTCTCTGAGTCGGGATTTATACGTAGGTCAGTCTGTCCCAGACTGACACCGCGTATAACTCGCGGTTCTTCCGTGTCTGGGACAGACGCGGCTACGGTGAGGGGTCAATGCATGAATAAAATCACAGCCTCTCCGAGTCGAGTGACAGAATGATGTCGCGCAGAAAAAGACGGTCGTAAACCAGGCTGCGCTAGCCATAATTATTGATTGTGCCTGCCAAACACGATCCTGTCTCAACCAACATCTTCCTACCTCCATTTTCCTACCTATCTGTACTCACTTTTGGTAGGAACATGGAGGTAAGAAAATTAGCACCCAACGCCGGGAAGGGTTGAGGGTTGGCGGCGCGAATTTGTAGCTTGACTCTCCGAATCGAGCCACGTAGCTTGACTCTCCGAGTCGAGACCACGTCTGCATACAACCGTAGCTTGACTCTCTGAGTCGAGACCACCTCTGCATACTCGACTCGGAAGAGTCGAGCTACGATGGCCTACCCGAGAGGTCGGGATTCATACGTAGGTCGGTCTGTCCCAGACTGACACCGCGATAACTCGCGGTTCTTCCGTGTCTGGGACAGACACGGCTACGGTATTTATATTTATAATCGCTCGGCGATCGCCTGTTTGACTTTATTCACGTCGGCTTCGAGGTAGACCGGCGGATTGGCCAGCCGACTGGTGACCTGATCCAATTGCGATTCGTGGTAGCGAACTTTGAAATCCGTGAACTTCAGCCCATGCGCCGTGCTGATGACGATCGTGCGATCGCTGGATTTGATCACACCGCGCTGAGTCAATTTTTTCAAAACCGCCAAGGCCACCCCGGTGTGCGGACAGGTGTACATTCCGGTTGCATCGGCGTGTGCAGCCGCTTCGGCCAGTTCGTCTTCGGTTGCCTGCTCGACGATCCCATCCGTCTCGACAACCGCTTGCACCGCTTTGTGGTAGCTGACCGGATCGCCGATGCGAATTGCGTTAGCCAGAGTTTCACCCGCAGTCACTGAAACCTTATCTTTGAATCCATTCAAGTATGACTGGTAAAACGGGTTTGCCCGCGCTGCCTGGGCTGCGACGAGTCGAGGCATTTTGGTAATCAGGCCGAGATCCTGCATCAATTTGAACCCTTTGTGCAGCGCGCTGATGTTGCCAAGGTTGCCCACGGGAATGATGATCCAATCAGGCACTTCCCAATCGAACTGGCGGACAATTTCAATGCCTACCGTTTTCTGGCCTTCGATCCGCAAGCTGTTCATCGAGTTGGCCAGATAAATACTCTGGTCCTGCGTGACTTCCTGCACAATCTTCATGCACCCGTCAAAGTCGGTATCGAGAGCCAACACGTGCGCGCCATTGGCGACTGGTTGAATGAGTTGCGCTGTACTGACTTTGCCGGCCGGCAGAAAGATGATTGCAGGAATCCCCGCGTACGCTGCGTAGGCTGCCAATGCCGCGCTGGTGTCACCGGTGCTCGCGCAGGCCACCGCTTTGACCGGGCTGTCACCGGCCATCATCTGTTTGACGACGCTGACCAGCACGGTCATGCCGAGGTCTTTAAAGCTGCCCGTGTGGCTGTTGCCGCACAGCTTGATCCACAAATCGGGAACGCCGAGCTGTTTGCCAAGTCGATCAGCCCAGAACAGATTGGTATTCCCCTCGCACATGCTGACGACGTTTTCATCGTGCAAGTCGGGAATTACCCATTCACGCATTGACCAAACGCCGCTTCCGTAGGGCCAAATCGTCGTGCTGGCCCGCGAGTCAAACAGTGCTTTCCAGTCGTCAGCGCTCGTCTGTTTGAGCGGTTCGCGTTCGTGATAGACTTCCAGCAATGAATCGCAACTGGGGCAGCGATAGATGACGTTGTAAATCGAGTGCTTCCCCGCGCAACCGGCAAAGCAACGCAAATAGACGTTGTCGTTTTGAGTTCGGGATTCTGCCGCGATGGTTTGGGTGGACATGATGCGTCAAGCGGGTGAAGTTATCAAACCTGAATGATAAAGGAACGTTGGCAGCGCGTTAAGTCTCGGACACCTTCGCATGACGCGAATCGCCGATTCACCGCAAGCGATCCGCGAATTTATCGTCTTCTGCGCTCGTCTTGTTCACCTCCACAAACTTCTTCGCAAATTCGGGATGCGTGCGAAATGCGAGCCGCAGCGGCGACTGGCCGGGCGTCCAGTACTTCTGGGGGCGCCATACCGGCGCACAGACGGCATTGCGAAATCCTGACTTTCGACTTGTGCTTTACCGTTTGGAGTTCGCCTTTCCCGTTGTTGCTTTCGGCAATCGCCGCCAGCAACCAGCCAATGGGGCCCAGGAACAACGAGATGAGATCAACCAGGGTAAACTCGACATCGCCCGATTTCAGGACCGAATGAAAATGAATATGTTTCACTTTCACGCGGTGGTCAGTAAACATTCCACAGGTACAACAGACATTCGGCAAGCGTTGATCCGGAGAAATCCAAACCAACTCCGCTGTGGAATCCATGGAAAAGTTCATAAATGTTTGCTGTCCCGCCGAAAGAGTCCTTTTTAAAAGTCTAAACTTCAACCGCCAAGCAGGTAAATATCTTGCAGCGGCTCAGTTCATTTTAGATGGAAGAACCTTGAAAGTCATGTTCTGTCAGCCCATACCTGATCGCCGTTGGGGATTTGTGACTGGCTATTGGCACCTGCTCGTTTAACGGTTAGCCGGCAGGCGTCTGCTCGTTTAACGGTTAGCCGGCAGGCGTCTGAGTTCCGCGGTCGACAGACGCGCTTACGCCTGCCGGCTCGACGTTAAACGGTTTCGGCAGGCGTCCCGGTTAATTTCCGAACTTTTCACCTTTCGCAGGCGTCCCGTTTGGGTTACCTTTATCTTCCTTCGAGCCTTCGCAGTGTACACAGTTGCGAAATCAGACGGCCTTGTGGGCCGAAAATCGGATATCGCCGACGGCAAAATGCAGACTGCGAACCATCCCAAGAACGGCTCAAAGCGGCAGGTCTTCCCAATTTTCTTCAGATTTCTCGCTGCCGTAACGGCTCTTCGAGAACGGCAAGCAAACGAAGCAGCGTCGCGATTGTGTTCACAGTAACCCCGCGTACGCCCAGCAGTATCCCGGCGATGATCGCCTCTGCCTGATCGCACTACGTATATTCAGTCGACGCGCTGCCTTTTTATTTCGATTGCTGCGCGAGACGATCGGAAACAAAAAATGTTGGAAAATCACACAGAAGAACCAATTCTAAACGCCGCTCCCGTCATGGTCGCCGAACCAGATCCGGTGGATCACCCGGTAACCGAAAAAGTCATCGTGGCCAGAAAAAAACCCAAAAAGCAGGCCACGGCGGGCATGGAAATCCAGCTGACGGAAGCAACCATCCGCTTCTCGGATCTGCCACTGGGCGAAGAAGTTCAACGCGCGATCAAGCTGGCGGGCTACGATCAGCCAACTCCCATCCAGGCGGAGATCATCCCCCTCATGCTCGAAGGGCGAGACGTGATGGCTCAGGCGCAGACCGGCACAGGCAAGACCGCCGCGTTCGCGTTGCCGATCCTCAGCCGGATCAACACGAAATGCCGCCGACCGCAGGTGTTGGTCCTGACACCAACCCGTGAATTGGCAATCCAGGTGGCCAAATCATTTTCGACCTACGGCTCCTGTTTGCCACGTTTTTCAGTCGCCGCAATCTACGGCGGACAAGACTACGAACCGCAACTGAAACAACTCAAGCGGGGAGTCGACGTGATCGTGGGAACGCCCGGGCGGATCATTGATCACATCAAACGCGAAACGCTGGACCTCAGTGGAATTGAATGTCTCGTGCTCGACGAAGCCGATGAGATGCTCAACATGGGTTTCCTGGAAGATGTGGAGTTTGTGCTCAAACACGCGCCGGACGAACGGCAGATCGCGCTGTTTTCTGCGACGATCCCCCAACCCATTCGAGACATTGCCCACCGTTATCTCAACAACCCGGCCAAGGTCACCATCAAGAAGAAAACCATGACTGCCGATTCGATTCGGCAACGAGCTGTTTTTGTGACACCGCGGGACAAGGTAAATCTGCTCATTCGCTTCCTCGAAGCCGAAACCACGGACGGCGTGATCGTGTTTACCAGGACGCGCGAGACGACCACGGTGGTCGCGGAACAACTCATCCGGGCGGGACTCTCGGCGGTCGCCCTCAATGGCGAAATGCCGCAGCGAACCCGCGAACGCACGATCGAACGACTCAAATCAGGTCAATTGAATATCCTGGTGGCAACCGATGTCGCAGCCCGCGGCCTGGACGTGACTCGCGTCAGCCACGTATTCAATTTCGATTTTCCCGAAGGGAGCGAATCATACATTCATCGCGTCGGTCGCACCGGACGAGCCGGACGCAAGGGCGAAGCGATCATTTTCCTGACGCAACCTCAACGCAGCCGTTTGCGGCTGATTGAAAAAGCGACCCGACAACCGATCGAAATCGTCGACCCCCCCAGTGCCGATCATATCAACCAGTCGCGGATTAGAGGTTTCAAGGAGAAACTCGCTGCGACGATCGCCGAGCAGGACCTCGGCCTGTTCCAAAAGCTGATTGGTCGAATTTGCCGAACAGTCCGGTCAACCGCTCGAAGTGATTGCGGCCGCCGTCGCTCACATGGGACAACAAGGCCGCTCGTTCCTGGTCAATGAGCGCCCCGCGCGGCAGCATCGTGAAGATGATCGTCAGGGGCGACAAGGATCGTGGCGGCAAAAAACGCGATCGTCATTTTGGTCCACCCGAACCTGGGATGAATCGGTACCGGATTGCTGTCGGCCGCCGCGACGGTGTCGGCCCCGGCAACATCGTGGGCGCCGTGGCCAACGAAGCGGGTATCGCAGGCGAGCAAATCGGCCCGATCCAGATTCACGAAAGCTACAGCACTGTGGACTTGCCGGAAAATATCCCGGCTGACATTTTCGAATCGCTCCAACAAACCCGAATCGCGGGCCGCTCACTCAATATGCGTCCGGCCCGAGAAAGTGACCAGCGACAATCGCGGCCACGTTCCGGCAAGCGACCTTCCAACAACCGACCACGCGGCAACAAGAGCTTTGTCAAAGGCAAAGCCGGTTTTGCCGGCAAGCGCAAAAAACACAAAGTCAAGTCCGCTTGATCAAGTGCTGAGTTGTGTCGCGCCGTTGTGCGGCATCAAATCAGTGTCGATCGCAAATACGCCCCGCGTTTTGCGGGCGACCAGGTCGCGCAGAAAATCACTGCCCACAAACGGTATTGCGGAACAGCATAACAGAGGACCAGGATATGGAGATCCAGGAAGATATTCGCGTAAAAGCCGAATCCAAACAGCATTTCGATGCTGAGATGGAATCCGACCAGGATCACTCCCAGAATCACGCGCAGTCGCGGCATAAAGAACATCAGCAAGGCGGCCGTTTCCGCGACCAGCGTCGTCATCTGCAACACCGCGGCGACGAGGTGATTTTCGACGATCATTCGAAACAGGATGCTGTCGCGATTCGTGGCGTGCACGTCGACCCACATCATCAGCGCCCGACCATCGCCCCACTGCAAGCCGCTGTAATACAGCTTTTCAATTCCGGAAAATGTGTAACTGATCCCGATGTAAAAAACGAGCGACATGAACGCCCATGCCGGCAATGGATCGACGGCATCGAAATCCCTGCCTGGTCTGCTGCCGAAAAATCGAGCAGCTCCCAATACCACAAACGCCATCGCACAAAAGTTGGTTTGGTGCCTGACGAAGTAGTGCGTTTCAACAACACTGGACATCAGCAGGATGAACACCAGCGGTGCCAGAACATAAACGAATCGGTTGGCACGTTTAAACAGCCACAGGGCAAGCATGACCGTCATGATGAGTTTCAAAGCGATCAGCAGTCGCGCAGAAATCAGGCTGTTGGGATCGATGAACAGTCCAACCAGGCTTAAGGCCTGGATTTTTGTTTCATTCGCGATCGGCGAGAGAGCCGCAATCCAGGTGAAATAGGCCACCAACAGCAACAACCCGACTTCAAAAAATCTGGCGATCATCCAACGCGCATCGTCATCCGAACGACCGTCGCGTCGCTTGGATCAAATCGAAACCGGTCGCGGATTCGGCGTTTGCCCGCCGCGGCAATCTATCGCTCACGGCCTGCCTCCGTCTGTCGCCGCACAGCCAGTGGAGCGCAAGTCGGCGGTCCTGTCGCGAAATTTCTCGATCCACCGATCGCGACTTTAAATTCCCGTTGCTCCTGCAAGGTCAGTAACTCGCGCGGTCGCCTCGTCGAAACCCCGCAAGCGGTATTTGACGACGATCGGATAACGGTTTTGCGGATAGTACTGTTGCAGGAACGCCTCGACTTGCGTCGGCTCAATCGCCGCATAATGATCGAAATAGCACGGTCCAAGATCGTAACCATAACGCTGGTGGCCGTTGGCAATCTGAACTTTTAACAGCCCGTAATCCTGCGGATCCAACGGATTGTCCTGTTCATCCGTAACGTCGACGAAAAGTCGCTCGGATACGTTTTCGGAAAACATCGGAAAGACCGAAAACGGATAAAGATCCAGAAACAGTGGCGAAATGATGACCACGGACAAAATGTAGACCCAACAAAATACTCGCACTTGCTCGCCTCTTCAGCCAATTCAACTCGCGACCGAAGGCCAACCGGGAATCAGGTTGCCGCTAAGTTGTTTAGCGGTTAGCCAGAAGGCGTCTGAGTTGCAAAGATTGACCAAAAAACGCTTACGCCTACCGGCTTGCCGTTAAACGATCGCTTCCCGGCGGCCGTCACTTAACTATCGGCATGTCGTTTTTGTGACAGCAGGCTGTGCCGCGTTTGTGGTGACTTGTGATGCGAGCGACCGATCACAACCTGCTCAACCCGCAGAATTCGGGTGAACTATCCAAGCAAACGGTTGACGATTTCGTCCGAAAAACTGAGGCCGCTGTCCTGTTCGGCGAAGTGTAGACCGCCTGTGCTGAACACGTTGAATTCAATGATTTTGTTGCCGATTAAATCGACGCCCGCAAGCCAGATCCCATGCTCATTCAAAATCCTGGCGGCGTACTCGGCGGTTTGCCTGGCCGCGTCGTCCAATGTCAATCGATGGGGAGTCCCACCAACATGAATATTTGCGCGGAAATCTCCCGTCGGGAGGTTGACGCTGGATTCCGCCCAGCCATCCGTCCAATTCGAGAATCTGTCCACCAACAACCACGACGCGTTTGTCGCCAGCATGATCGGCACGGACGAAATGTTGCGCAACGACTCCCCGATCGCCAAACGTGCTCCTGATCCGTTCACCAAGGCCGGCCTGGTTTGGGTTCACCAGGATCACGTCCTGCCCCCGCGAACCGACCAGTGGCTTGACGACACAATCGACCTGCGCGTCGTCAACAAAGTCAGCCACCTGTTCTGCATCGTGACTGACAAGCATGACGGGGCGATAAGCCGGATCGACCATGGCCAGTGATGACTTACTGGCCCAGAAACGCAAACCGGCTGGATCATTGACCACCCGAATTCCTGCCGCCTGGGCCGAACGGCAAAAGTACAGAAACGTATCGTGGACGGCCGTGCGCGCTTGATCTCTGCCCGGATTTGTCCGAATCAGAATCAGGTCGGCCGGATTGATCTCGAGCGGACTTGGGACGATGACGAGACTTGGCAAAAGCCTCCACATCGCTGGAGTTGCATGCGGTGTTGAGTATCACTTTCACCGCATTCACGAAATACGAATTCCGATCCAGGCTGCCGCGAAACGAGAAGGCGTCGACTTCGGCGAGGTGCACGTCGCAGCCGTGTCGAACCAGGGCAGCGATCAGCAGGGCGGTGGTTTGGCCTTGGGCAATTTCTTCGACGCGGTTAACGACAACGAAGATTTTCATTCAATGCTCCGCTTGAATCGACGAGCTTTTGAGAGCGGCAAGTTGCGCGCAAAATATTACATTGCCCTCACCCGCCGCTGAGACGGCGACCTCTCCCAGAGGGCGAGGTAACTTTGCCGGCAAGCTCGAGCAACAATCACTCGTCGACGATGCCATCACTGATCTCAACGAGTTCCTGCAGGCCCGGTTGGGACATCAAGACGCCCAAATGCAGAATCCGGGCACCGGTCTGGCTCACTGGATTCACACTCTTTCCGATCACGATTCCATCTTCGGGTGCGTGATATTGTCGAATGACATCTCCGAAAACATTGATTTGCGTCGCGATCAGGTCGCCTTTTTTAACGATGTCAGTTACCTCGGGGAGCACGCTGAGCAATCCGCCTCGATCGGTAAACAGCCAGTAGGATTTTTTGCAAATCACCGGGGGATCCGGTAGCGGGACCGGCCGACCGGGCACCATGCCAATGTGGCTGAGGATCCGTCGTACCCCCTGCAGACAGCGTGTGACCGGATCTTTCTGGAAACGTTGTGGGTCGCAGATTTCCACCGTGATCGCCGGTTTGTCCTGTTCATCGGCGACCCCCCGCAGCGTGTAATCCGAAGGTGGATTATGCACGATGATTTGCGGGCGCAGCAAATAGGCCATTTGAGCGGTTGTTTCCTGCTTCATATCGGCCCGCACGTAAAGCGAATTCACTCGCCCTTCGCTGGCGGTGTGCAAATCCACGAGATAGTCAAAATGGCTGGTGATTCGTTCGACCAATTCGTACGCGTAGGTTTGCGAGCGGTTACCACCGGGTTTGCCGGGCATGATGTGGTTCAAGTCTCGCCCGTCATTGAATTCACGCTGTTCATTGAGCAAGCCAGGAATGTTCGCTCCAATCACGCAGACGATGGTCCCCGCCAACGATTTCAAATTGACTTTTTGCAACAGGCGATGAATGACGGGAATGCCATTGAGCTCATTACCATGCAGTGCCGCGGTCAAGCCAAAAATCGGGCCGTCCTTTTTTCCCCGGGCAACGACAACCGGAACCTGAACCGGGCGACCGATCCCGTTTTCGATCAGTTCGATAAACAACCTCGTGAACTGCCCGGCCGGGACAAGCATCGATCTCGAGCATGTCGACTCGTTTGACCGACTTGACGTTTTCATATCCGTTGACCGGCGGCGGAGCAGAATTCTCAATCAAAGCATGATCTCCTCGTTAAAGCGGGGATCGGGATTAATGGAACAAAACAGCTTTCTGCGGAACTTGCCTTTCGTATTGATCAGACCGATCGCCATTTGGTCGATGGCCATGATGGACATCACGGTCTGAAAATAACTTTCAATCAAATCATCGAGTCCAAAGCCAAGCCGGTTAAAATCGCGACTGTCGACCAACAACAAGCGATCGGGTTGTGTGCTAAAACTGCCGTCTTCGTTTTTTATTGACAAGTTGGTTCCGAGCATATCCCACGAATCATCTCCATCCTGCAAATCGGCTGTCAGAGGTTTGCGGGCGCGGCGGGCATAAATGGCAACCGGAAAAAAACCGGCGGGTCCGGCGGCCACCATGAAACGCAAATCGGCCGCGTACAGATTCAACTTTTTATCCGGCATGGTGCCAATATGAAACGTCTGACCCAGGCGACTTTGAGAACTCCATTTCGAGTTGCCGATCAAGGACTGCACAATGTAATGGTCATAGTCATGTTCGAGCTCCATGAACGCAGCGAGTTCGCGCCGCGAGGTAATCGTATAGACGCCTTGGCCTGCGTTGGAATAAGGCACTTTAACGACCGCAATTCCGCCCATCCGCTGCACCCACATCGGCACTTCCGCTTGCGACACATCCCAGATGGTTTCTGGCGTGTTGATTTTGAGGCCCGAGGAAATCTGCGAAGCATTGTAAAGATCGTACGCTTTGGATGCCACCAGCTTGTTACGACCGCCCGCGAGGCAAATCAGGACCGGGTTATAGATCAACGTCTTGGTAAGCGGCGGGATGCGGTTCCAGGGTTGTTGCGTCACATACCTGAAATGCCGCCCGAATCGGGATTCGCTCGCCTTCATGGATAACGTGCAAGACGTCTTGATCGTCGAACTCGGCAGTTCGTCCGACATCCGATTTATGAAATGGCACGAGCCAGACCGGCTCGTTAACGAGATCCGCCAGCACCGCGGCATAGCCCGAGTTCTCCATGTGATTTTTGTCATAGAGCACGGCAATATCGCCTTTCAGGCCACTTTTGCGCCGATTCGCCTGTTCCAGGAACGAATCTCGCATCAGGCGTTCATAGCCGCCTTTTTCATTCGCCTCCTGCACCCGGGGCATGGATTTTTGACCCGACGGGCAGGAGTTGGTTTCAACGACAACGACGCTCCGCAGGCCCTCTTCCGACGTCACATGAAACAAGTCACATCCGCCCCAACGAAAGTACTTGGGCAACGAACTCAACAGATCCTTCACGGCTTGCCCGTCCACTTCCGGGTGCAGGTGGCAATAGCGCGTCGCAATTCGTTCGTTGCCCATGTCCATCAAGTTGCGAACCAGCGGATGGATGTGGGCGTTAAGAACCCGTGGATAAAAGTGGTCCGTGGTTTCAAACGAACCGGGCAAAATTCGCATTGGATCGGTCAGCATCGGATCGAGTCACCGCTTGATATGAACTTATTCGTTGCCGAGCAATGTAGCGTTCGCGGCCAGAATTTCAATCAGATGGGCGAACCCGAGTTGATTCAATAAACAACTTTAGTCCGTCTTCCATCCCGCCTTTCTTAATGAGTCGAGATAATCAGGGCAGCCAATTTTATGACGTAGGTTGGGGGCTGGGTCACCATCAGTCCGCCACGACGGATTGTCCGTTGTTTGCCCGGGCTGACTCCAGTTTTTCCCGAATATCCGCCGCCGATCTCCCTATTTGTGAACTCGACAACATGGATCGAAAAAACCGTTACAATCAAGCTTGAATTTGTAAGTTGGCGGCTCCGCATCGAAAAATGGGTAACGAAAATGGACCAGGACAGGCTGTTGATCATCGCGATGGCGGAGCAATGCAAGCGCCTGATCGCGCACTTGGATTCGACGGATTCACGCCTGCCACCCCCGCTACGTAAACATCACCTGAAGTGGATGTGTGTCGAAATCGAAGCCCATTCCGATGATTGGCAGACGGATAAACTGAATCGCTGGATCGGTTTTATTCAATGCGCACTGCTGGCAAACGGCTCACTCGATCTTGATGCGCTGAAATCAATGTTCGACAAAGCGAAAGTGGCTTATGGCGAAACGAGCCAGGACCTGTTGGACCATCTGAATCCCGACAATTCGTTCGAGTTCGATATCGGTGGTGAAGGATAGTTCGGCGGGAAAAGCATGTTGTGTGACGAGCTCACGCTGGTTTGAATTTTCTAACGACAGTAGAATGTTCGAATTGCGCCGTCATCCATGATTCGGTTATTGCAACGGCGGTAAGATTAACTTGTTAGAATACAATGAACCTGCGATTCAACGGCTGGATATTAACGATTTTCCCAAAGGTGAAATTTCTCGAGTCTGGTTGCACATTATCAACAACGGAATCGGCGAACCGATCAGGATCCCGTTGTTTATCGCCAGGGGACTGACGGACGGGCCCGTTTTCGGCGTGACATCGGCGTTACACGGCAACGAGCTGAATGGAATCGCCGTCGTGCAACAACTGTTTTCGGAAATTGAAATTGAGCAACTGTCTGGAACCCTGGTCGGTGTGTTGGTTGCCAATCCGCCGGGCCTGGTGCGCGAGCAACGGAACTTCAACGACGGCGTCGATCTGAATCACGTCGCCCCCGGCAATCCCCGTGGCAACATGAGCCAGCTGTTCATGCACCGGTTGATTGACCGAATTATTGATCGCTTCGACTATCTTGTCGATCTCCACACCGCCAGTTTTGGGAGAGTCAACACTTATTACATTCGCGCGGACATGAGCGACGAACATTCAGCGACGATGGCCCGTCTGCAAAACCCGGAGATCATTCTCAACAACCCGCCCAACGACTACACGTTGCGGGGCCATGCCTCGTCCCGTGGCATCCATTCGATCACCCCCGAGCTGCAGGACCCTCATCAATTTCAGCACGGCGTGATTGGGCAGTGCCTGACCGGACTGCGCAACCAGCTGGTCTATTTGAACATGCTGCCGGGAACGCTGCTCTGTCCGCTCGAAAAAACAACGCTTTGCGACCGTTCCTATTGGACGTACACCGACGAAGGCGGATTTCTTCGGGTGTTTCCCTTGTTGGGACAAATCGTTGAACAGGATGAACCGATCGCGGAAGTCAGAACAGTATTTGGAAAAGTCGTCAAAACTTTTTACGCCCCCGAACGCGGCATCGTGATTGGCAAAAGCACCAATCCCATCAACCAGTCGGGCAGTCGCATTCTGCACCTGGGCATCAATCCGCGCGAAATCGAGTGCATCGTCGACAGCCAATAAGTTCATTCTCCGGCCGGCTTTTTGCCTGACGTTTGGTCGCAATGCTTTTTCAGCCGGTCCATTTGCAGGTTCAACACGTACTCCACAGCCGGGGCCAGCTTGTCCAGATTTTGGGCGTCACAACCGACGACGTTGTAGGTCAACTCAATGTCGGTGTTGTCTCCGGACGGGTTCAAATTGAACGTCAACGCTCCCGTCACCCCCATTTCCTGAAGCGGTCCCAGACCGCCGGTCAATCTCAGGACTTTTCCCGGCTGATAAAATACGATTTCCAGATGCCTTACAAAGCCACCGTTCGGAAGCTTCTCCAGCATGCATTGCTTTTCCAGGTCCAGCGAAAAGTTTTCGGCATGGCCCGAATAGGAATGCTCCGCGTCCCACCACTTGGGCAAATCATGGAAAAGACAATTGAAAACGGCGTTGGGATCTCCGGCAGCCGTTTTTGTAATCTTGATCTGAAAACCATCCGCCGCCGAAGCCGTGACCTCGGCGTGAACCGAGTTGAAACAGATCACCGTCAACAACGACCAAACCAGACATCCAGAAACCGTTTTCGTTGTCACCATTCACTCCGGGCCAAGGGAACTGCCAAAACTGGATGTCCTGATAAATATCCTGGAACGACCATTGCATAGACGACGCCGGCAACGTACTCGTGTCTGATGTCGGAAATCTGTTCGCCAGCCAGGTAATCTTCGATGGAAATCAGGTTGAATTGTTTCGCCGTACTCATGCCGCAATTCTACACTTTGAGATTTGGTTTTCAATTAAATGGAATTCCTGTGTCGAGTCCGGTTTCGAAGAGGCTGGAGACAGGTCAATTCCTATCGGTTTTGGCCTCAATAAAGCGAGATGCGCAGTGGTCTGCCCCATGATCTGACCCGCCCGAACATTGCCGGCCGCCCCCGAAAATTGCCTTGCTCAGGTTGCCTCCTCATTCGAATCTCAAAGAAGTACCCAAGATCCGCGCTTGACCGACGAATCTCTCTGCGTATACACTGTATATATGAACAAGCACAGCTGGATCACGCTTTCGCAAAGTGACCCGCGGGCGCTTTATTTGCAGGTGATCGAGCAAATCCAGCGACGCGTGGCCGTGGGCGATTTGCCGCCAGGGACCGAACTGCCTTCGATTCGGCAACTGGCAGCTGATCTCTCCGTCAGCGTGATCACCATTAAACGGGCCTACCTGGAACTGGAACGCGAAGGAACCATTACCACTCGCCAAGGCAAAGGGTCCATGGTGTCCGACCACCCCGGCTTGCAGTCTTCGATCGCCCAGCGGGAACTGGATGAGCACTTGAACCAGGCAGCCCAACTGGGATCGCTGCTGAGGCTATCGAAAACTGAAATGCAACGGCGCATTGCCGAAGCTTTCGAAAAATCGCAAAGGAAACAGAAATGAGCACTGCTCTCAACCAGCCGCACCAAATGACTGCTGCGGCTTCGCTGCGAGGAATCGCCAAAGCTTACAAACACTTTCGGCTCAACAACATTGATCTGGAAATCGAACCGGGAACCGTCAACGGCTTGATCGGCCCCAACGGTGCGGGCAAGTCCACGATCATGCGAATCTTGATGGGACTGGTAACGCCTGACCAGGGAACTGTTTCGGTCCTGGGCCAACCGATTTCGTCGCGTGAAGCAAGTGCCAAACAGGATATCGGCTATTTTTCCGATGACATGCGACTGTACAAGTCGGAATCGATTGCCTTTCACATGCAGTTCGTCCGCTCGCTGTTTCCAAGCTGGGACGAAGTCTACGCCCAGCAGCTGCTCGACCGGTTCGGACTGATCGCGCAGCAAAAAGTCAAGGGCCTTTCGCACGGTCAGCGGGTCAAATGCCTGCTGCTGCTGATTCTCGCGCGGCGTCCCAAACTATTGATACTCGATGAGCCCACTAACGGACTCGATCCGGTGGCCAAGCAGGAAGTTCTCTCGGAGCTGATGCAAATCGTCAACGACGAAACGCGAACCATTTTGTATTCGTCGCACAACACCCAGGATGTCGAACAGATCAGCGACACAATCACGTTTATCGATCGCGGCCGATTGATCGCCAGCAACAACCGCGATGAGTTTCTCGATGGCTGGCGTCGCTTCAAATTGCAAGCTCCCCAAAATTGGCAAGCGCCAGCGATTGAGGGATTGCAACCCGAGTCGACCTTCGGCAATTTGCGAGTGATGACACTGGATCGATATCAGGCCGAGGTGGAAGACCGACTGCAATCATCCGGAGCGACTCTGGAAGCCTCCGAGGCCATGACCCTGGAAGAAATTTTTGTGGCCGCCGTCCTGCGCGGCCGAGAGGAGAAGCAACAGTGAACACACAGGCTATCCAGATTCTGTTTTTGAAAGACCTGTTCCTCAGCCGTTGGCCGCTGTTTGGCTATTTGGTGGGCGGACTGTTAAGCGCGATGGTCACTTGCCTGCCAGGTGAGTCGGCGGGCTTCATCGGTTTCATCTTGATGGTTACAGTGACCATCGCCGCCGGAATTCATTTGATCGGTGTGTTGTTGCTGGCCGAATCGGTCGACATGACGCGGACCTTCGTGATGAGTTTGCCGGTCAGCCTGCTCGATTATTCGATCGCCAAGATTTCGGTCGTGCTGGTCGCGTTCCTGATTCCCTGGTTTGGGATGTTGGCCAGTTTGACGGTTCTTACTTTCGTGGTGCCGGAAGCAAAACCGGGGGTCCTGGCGTTTCTCGTTCTGTTATTCCTGTTCATGCTGGCCGGATTCTGTTTGCAGTTGGTCACTGCGGTGGTGACGGAGTCGGTAGGTTGGACGATTGTTGTCGTCGTCCTGGGGAATGTTCTTTTGAACCTTTTCCTCAAAGAGTTATACGAGCATCCGGCCATATCGGAACTTAACCAAAGCGAAATCCTTTCGTGGCCGCCGGTTGTCCTGCAGATCATGGCCATCGAAGCTGCCGTGATACTGGTCGCGCTGGGACTGGCGTTTCTGTTTCAGATTCGCCGCCGGGATCTGGTTTGATGGCACCTGCGCGGAGCGACTCGGCGCGGATTCACTATCTGGACAACCTGCGGGCGCTGGCAATGTTGCTGGGGGTGTACCTGCATGGTGCCCTGGCCTATGCCGAACCATCGCGGTCGGTCTGGATCGCTACCAATCCTCGGGGAAACGTGGCAATTGATGCTTCGATCTGGTGGATTCACCTGTTTCGAATGGGTCTGTTTTTTCTGTTGTCGGGTTATTTTGCCAAGCTGATGATCCAGCGCAAAGGGCTTAAACTGTTCCTGTGGAATCGCGGGATTCGAATCGCTTTGCCATTCGTCTTGTTCTGGCCGTTGCTAATGGTGGCCATGACCATTGTATTCGTCTTTGCCTTTTCTTACGTCAAGGAACCTCAAGGGCTGATGCAAGTGATTGTCGCAGCGAGCCAGAAACCTGAAGCTGAGAAATCGTCAACACCCTACACCACGATGCACTTGTGGTTTTTGTACTATCTGCTGATGTTCTCCTTGATCGCAGCCGTTGGCAGCCGCTGGACCCGGTTGAAATTCGAATGGTTGTTTCAGCGAAATTGGTTGCTCGCGTTGTCACCGCTGGCTTTGGTTCCTGGAGTGATGGGGGGAGGACTTCCCATTGCATCGCCCGAGTCCTTTGTTCCCTCTTGGTGGCCATTTGCCTATTACGGGTTGTTCTATTGGGCTGGCTGGCAGTTGTTCGGCCGCGAAGTGCTGCTGGATCGCGTGCAACCCTGGTGTTGGCCGCTGGTCGGAGCAAGCGTCCTCTTGTTCGTGCCCCATTACTGTCTGCTGCCTGTGCTCGACATCGCGTTGATCCAGCAGGCCACCGAATCACGGTCGCTCACGTCCTGGTTGCTTGAGGCTGTGTTGGCTTCGTATCTGTCGGCTTTGTTGACGCTCTTGGCGCTGCTGGTCGGTCAGCGGATTCTGGCTCGCGCGAATGGCTGGCTCAAGTTCTGCGCCGACTCATCCTATTGGGTGTATCTGATTCACTTGCCGATCATTCTCTTTTTGCAGACGCTGTTGATTCCGGTCGCGTTACCGGTTTTGGGTAAGTTGTTGGTGGTGACCCTCGTTACGTGGCTTTTTTGTTTGGCGACTTATGTCGTGTTTGTGCGGTACACGCCGATCGGCTGGATGCTCAATGGGAAACGGACTTTTCCATAAAGCGATGCTTGTCTATTTGTCAACAAGGAATGAACAACTCTGCGTTGCAACGGCGGGGTGGCGGACGAAAGTTAAAGGGGAAAAGGAAGCATGACGAGCAGCAAATCTCATATTGGAAGATCACCCCTTTAAAGTCCTTGACAAAGGATCAGGCCACAAGCACACACGGAAACGTTTCAGCGAGTGCTTGTTACCGTAATCAAGATTACCGAATTGGCCGTCGAGGTTGTGCTCCCAACCAGACTCGGTTTGCCAAGTTCGAGAAGTTGGGTTGTCTTGATTTGCGTCGTGGAAATATCGGGAGGCGAATCCGCGCTGGCGTCGCCTTCTATCCGCGAAGATTCAAACTCCAATTTCAACGCGACCTTGCCCGCTTGCAACGCAGGCGTCACTCGCACCAGGGTGCCAACATCGACCGCTTGGACATTCTTGACCGTTCCGCCGCGGTTTGTCGTCGTTCCAACGGTCACATTGACACGCCGCCCAAATTGGACCGTGCTTTCCGTCCCACTCAATGCGGACAGGCGAATCGTCTCAATGGGTTGGTATTCTTCGTTGCCACCCGGCCGGGCCAAGATTGCCAGGATGTCGGAGACGGAGCGGGAAGGATCGACTGGTTGTCTTAACCGGTACTCCGTCAATTGCACAATAAATGACGCCTGCTTCGAAGAGCTGGAATTTGCATCATCGGCTGTGTCCGGGAACTGGTTTTGCGATGCGGGCATGCGCCCAGCCAACATATCAATGAGCTCGTCCTCAGTAATAAATCCGTCCTGGTTCGCGTCGGCGTTATTTCCAGGTGGACGGCGCATTTTGTTGCGTTCTTCCGTGCTCAGCATTCCATCTTTGTCCAAGTCATACTGGTTCAATAGACCTTTGGCGTAGTTTCTGTATCTATCTTGGTTAACCGGCTGCCGCTGACAAACGGCGACGGACGAAAGAAAACCACAAAGCCAAACGGCGGTAACGAACTTCAATGAAACACGAATCATGATTGCCACACCGGTTACTTTCGTTTCAACGTGATCCTTGCAAACGGGGACGGTTTCCCGGAAGTGTCCACGTTGTCAATGGTCCAAGACCAGGTATCGCTCGCGCGGTCGTACGCGAACGTATTGTGAATGCCGCTCCCGTCGGCAGATTTCCATACGAATGGGATCCGGTCGCCGTCTGGCTTCCCGTGTCCGACACCCTCCGCCGCAAAGTTGGTCGTGCCGGTATTGTCCAGCCACATGACCGCATATTCAGCATTTTCTTTGTCCCACGCGATATGTATCCACGCTTCGTATGCGAGTTCTCCGTCGGCGTCCTTCTCGCGTGATACGTCGTGGATGCGGATATATTGGCGTTTGAGGATCCAGTCAACTTCGACGTCATGTGTGACAGCCTGCTTGCCGATTGAGCCGGTCATGACCCACTGGCCCGTCAACTTTTCCATGAGTTCGTTGGGGGCGGGTGCCACAGCGGATTGAGCATGTGACCTGTGACAAAAGAGTGACGTCAATGCGAGTGTCAAAAGTAGCCGTAAACTGAGCATTGCGTGGTTGCCAGCTAAAGTCTTCATGTGAGGAGCACGAGCCTTTCTTGAAAGAATGTTTCACGAGTTCAGGCCTGTCGGACGAACGTATTGGCAATCTATCATACCAAGAGACCACGACCCAGATTATCCGGAATCGGCTTCGCTCATCCTCCAAAGAACCCAGACGTTGAATTCCCAAGGCAAGACTTGCCCGCACGTACTGCGACCGCGGTGGCTGCGTCGGCCAATTACCGCCAGCCAGATTCTGGTAATCGCTGTTTTACTTACTGGCCAATGGTCCAGATAAACTGATCGGTATTGGACGAAAACTGCTGACGCGGGTTGAGTGACTGGTAGCGAATCCGCGCTTGCAGGCACATCGTTCCCGCTTCCACAAACCGGGATAAATCGCCAGTCGCGGCAACGGTCACTGTCGAATCGGAAAACCGTGACGCGGCTCGCGTGTCGACTTGCTCCCATTGGTCCGCAACGTAGTCATACAGTTCAATCGTCTGGTTTACGGTTGAACGAGCAAACACCGCACCCTCCAGAGTCACCTCGAAGCTGGAAGGAGTCAAAGTCGGACTGGTGCCTGTAACGACAAACTCGGTCCTCGACTGGATGTCGTTGTTCGCACGCTGAATCCGATAGTCAACGTTGTCGCTAATTGATATTTCAACTACGCCCCCAGATAGATACGTGCCCCGAGTCGTCGCAACCGATTCAGGTTGTATTGTGACTGGCGGCACGACCGATAAGTTGACACGAAACAGCGTGTTGGATGCCATCGATATTCCCCGGCCGCCTCGTGTGTGAGGGGCGTTGGCCACCAAACCACCATAGATATATCCCAACGTTGTTTCTCCAGTCAATTCGTCATATTTAATGACACCGTTCTCATACGTGGAAAGCCCTTCGATGGGAAAGAACTCTGCATTGGCTCCGAACCGGAGTAAATTGTTTTCGTGATCGTACAACGGTGGAAATTCGCCCAGATAATGCTGGCTGTAATTTCCATTTGCATCGACGACCACGGTAGTAATATTGTTGATGTAGGGCAGCCAGTCATCCGCAGTTACGGCGTTACTAACGGGGTCATATTGCTGCAAACTCATGCCACCAAAAAAAATCTGATGCATGTGCCCCGTGGCTCCGGAATAGAGGCCGAGCTTGGCCGCGTGATAACCATTAAAACCCTGGCGAAAAGTGCCTTTTGCATTGGGATCCGGCAACCCCCCAGGGTCGGGAATCCCGTTTGCGTCTATTTCGACAGGAACCGTCCACGCACCAAAACCGGGCGGCGGCGTAAAAACACCCGAAAGTGCGGTGATCCCAAATTCAGTTCCGCCGTTACCATCAGGACGAAGGACTGGAAAGACATTCAGATCACGTCGCCGATACTCATCGATCGGCGTTGTCGCAGTAATGTTGTCGATCGACAAACTCGTTCCATCGTCAACAATGTCAAAACTTCGCACTTGTTTCGTATACGTTCCGCTACTGCCAGGATTGTAAACGCCGTCGAAATCCTGACCGAAAACAAGATGGGTCCTTCCATTGATTTCGTGGACGCCGCCTCCCGTCACCTTGAGGGCCGGGTTTTGGATGATTCGGATGTTGTCCGAAGCAGTACCCGTCCCATTTTGCACCCAGTCGATGATGCCAGGCAGGTTGACTGCAGAGAGTGTATCAAAGGTGCCGAAATTCTCCGTGCCGTCCGGATCCGTCGTTTGGATTCCGTATCCGCCGATCATATATAAATGGTCACCGCGAACATAAAACTGATTATTGGTAGGCGTCAGCGCGTTCACTTCAAATTCAGTAAATCCTTGTGACGTGTCCAGCGTGCGACGCCACGATTGCATGCCATCGGGATCGATCACCCAAATGTCACGATTCTGATATTGCGATGGAAAGCCCAGTTCGCTTCCGGTAATTCCGTGCAGCCCGCTTGTCCGACCAGCCATCAACACCCACTTCCCGCCATAATGTGCCGCCGCATAGGAGTGTAACGTCGGCATTTCGGCTGAGCCAAAATCAACTTCACTGACGCTGATCGTAAAAGGCAGACCTCCATCCGTTTGAAGCACGGCCAGCGTTTCCGCAGGAGTCTGGTGATTTCCTTGCCCCAGAGTCAAAGGAGTGAAGCTGACGGTCAACAGCAACACCTGGAATGCAATAAAAACAATGTGTCTTGGGTTTAACATGGTGTTCAATTTCAAGGGGATATGAATTTCCAGGTACGCGGGCGGTGAAACAAAAGCCTCGAGCAGCCGCGATCAAAAACGCGGAAACTGGTAGCCGCAGCGAGATCGACCTTGATACTAAATCGGCAACTTCTTGCCGTCAATGATCGGGCTGATTGGAAATTGTTTGCAAACCATTCGGTGGTATCCGAATCGCGTCGGATGAGTTCCACCATGTTTCTCAAGCGAGCGAATGTCAGATTTGATACTCGCGAAACCTATCTCCAAGCCCCGATTCTTGGTTTTCGTAAAACCAGAATCCATTGGCCAAATCAAATTCAGCCTCCCTGGAAATGCGAACGATCATGAACCAAGTTGGTCAAATCGTTTTTCGGCGTCATTCCAGTCCGAAACAGTCGTTTCACCGGACTCCAAGCGTTTGGCACGAGCGTCAAGTTCCTCCGGATGCAAATCTGGGGAGGGAATTGAATCGGGATCCTTGGTTGAACGACTCCCTATCAGTTCAATTGCCGCCAGTTTTTCTGATACCGACATTGCGTCAATTGGAATATTCATCTCGCTTTTCCACCTATTCTGCGAGTTCAATTATAGACTGTGTCCCCAATTTTCGCCCTGTCCCCAAATTTGCGCCAAAAAAACAAACAAATCCTCCAGGTTTGTCAACGGCACCCTTCCCGGTTTCTCCTTTGTCGCCCACGTTTCTCATTCGTTTCTAATTCATGCCCCCGTTTCTCCTTCAAATATTCCTTTTTGGGTTCAAGCCTCATGATATAATGTGAACATTAAAAAAAATCTGCGTACACCGAGGAACAAGGAAATGGCTCGTAGATCAGCATTTACCTTAGTAGAGCTGTTAGTCGTTATTGCTGTGATCGGCATCCTAATCGGAATGTTACTTCCAGCTGTTCAACAGGTTCGGGAATCCGCGCGGCGAACTGACTGCCTGAACCGATTGCGGCAAATTGGTTTAGCCACGGTGAACCATCACGACACGATCGGTGCCTTTCCACCTGTGCGCCTGTATGCTCGGCCAGATTCTGCTCCCCCTTACGATGGCGGATTGGATCAGCCGAGTTGGCTCGTTCGAATTTTGCCGTACATTGAAGCGAACAATCTGTATCAGAGTTGGGATTTGTCAAAATCCTACAACGAGCAGAATGACGAAGCGAAAGGCAATCCAGTTCAAATTTTCATTTGTCCGACGCGACGGAGCATCGAAAATGCGAAAACTCCAAGCGGTGAAATGAGGCGGCGCGTTCAAGCCCCTTGTGGATGCGGGGGTTGGGTCACGGTTAGACTCGTCGGCGGTGTGACCGGAGACTATGCTGGGAATCACGGTGACCTATCACCGGGATCATTCGGCTTGCCGACGGACTTTTATTATGGAGGTAATGGATCGGGCGTTATTATTTCATCACGGGCGAAAACCCTGCCGTCCGGACGGCTTGAGTTTATCAATGCGATCAAAATGTCAAGTATCACGGACGGTTCCAGCAATACCTACTTGGCGGGCGAACTTCACGTTCGAGATGAAGACATTAACACCATCCCTTACAACGGCCCCATCTTCAACGGCGAAGATTTGGCTGCATTCGCGCGCGTCGGAGGACCGGGAGTCCCGCTTCTTGGTCCTCGAGCCGAGCCTGGTTCGATTCTGGGATTCGGAAGCTCACATCCTGGTGTCTGCAACTTTGCTCGCGCTGATGGAAGCACCGCAACGGTTGATATGAATCTTGATACCGTAACGCTAGGACAGCTTTGCAATCGCGCCGATGGCGAAGTCATCAAGTTCGATTGAGGATCGTATGGAAGACTTGATGAAGTCATTGCATTACTTGGGTGTGACTTTGTTTCTCCTCAGCACGATTGGCTGTGGATCAGATCAGCTACCAACACATCCTGTAAATGGGAAGGTTGCTTTCCAAGACGGCACATTCCCCATGTTCGGCACGATCGAGTTTTATAACGATGAACACAAAATCAACGCCCGCGGTAAAATCAATCGCGATGGGACGTTCACCGTTGGCACGTACGAGAAAGACGATGGCGCCGTCGCAGGAGATCACAGAGTCGTTATCATCCAAATCGTCAGCGAACCCGGTTCACCATTGTCCAAGGTGACATCGAATATCGATCATGACCATGGCGAACTCGTTTCACCAAAGTACCTCGACTATCGCAGCAGCGATCTTTCCTGCAGCATTCAAGCATCTGAAAACGATGTTGAGCTAATCGTTGACAGGGTTGAGAAGCGGTAATCTATTTGCGACCGAAGTTCCGGCACTTGTGGAGTTTGCTTGTTACCGGGCTACGCCAGTTCAAGCAAAGTTGTGTGTCCCCCAATTTTGTGTCCCCAATTTTGTGCGTCCCAATTTTGCGTCCCAAGCAAAGTTGTGTGTCCCCAATTTTGCGCCTGTGTCCCCAATCTTGCGCCCTATCCCCAATTTTGCGCCCGCCCAAGCAAAGTTGTGTGTCCCCAATCTTGCCCTGTCCCCAATTTGCGCCCCCCAATTTTGCGCCGGAACGCCGACTTCACTGGCTAATCGACGTCTAACCGTTTTTGCTGTGCCAGCCGATCCTGTTCCAACATTCTCTTCTCCATGCCACGCTGGATGAAATGAAAGTGAATTGCCAATGCCGGGAAAAGCAATAACAACAGCCAAGCCCAAGGACTCCAATGGATGGCGGCCAAAAAAGCAGGTGACGTTAGAAACTGAAATGCGACAAAAATAATTGTCGTCAAAAAACCTAAAATCAGCATCATCGACTGCAGAGCGACGCGGGCGTTAACCGTTGCTTGGTGTTTCCAGAAAACGATGGCGCAGACGATCGCAATTGTAAAACAAGTCACGACAAGGGCGGCCGCGATCCAATTGCCCCGGGCGAACAACATCCCCGCCGTGGGAACCATCCAGGCAGTCCCTCCCAGCATCGGCCCAAACCAGCCGCCAGCATTCCAGCGAAACGCTTCGTATCCGATCTTGCCGTCCTCGCGAACCGTCCGGGCCTGCTCACGAAACTCGTCCAACTTTTTGGTGACCTCGGCGCGGCGCGGTTCACCGGTTGCGATTGCTTCGTTCTCAATTCGCTTGTACGCCGCGAATCCATGCCACATCCAGATTCCAGTGAACATGAACCAGGTTAGCATCAACCCGAGGTGGCAAACCAGGTAAACTCCGTCTGCCAGGAACCCGCTCGATCTGGACCATATTAAAACGCCCAAGAGAACCAGAAAGACAGTTAACCCGATACAAAAGTGAATGAAGGTGCGGATGATAAAACCCTGTTGGCTTTTGTATTCGGCATTCCTCCAACTGTTCCAGGTTCCAAACAAGCCGCCCGCGATTCCAATCAGCGAACCGAGAGTAGCCCCGGCAAATGCGGTTGCCGCCACGCCACCGACTCCAACTCCTGCTTTGCCAGTTACGGCACCGGCGGTTCCTGCCGCGCCAGCCGCAAAAGTGACCGATGGCAACGTCGCCATCACGGCGGCCGCGAAAGCAGCTTTGGGTACGGTTGACCTGAGTGTGTCGGCGATCGTATCGGTGACTTCGGAACGCAACAGTTCACGACCGCGCTTCAGCCGCTGACGAATCGTGGTTTCATTTTCATCCAGGGCGGCAGCTACTTCCGATACCGAATGTTCACTGCGGTAGTACAGCACCATTGTCTCTCGATACGTTTCCGGCAACCGTTCAAGCATCGACCAGATAAAATCGCGTTCCTGCTTCGCCGCCATCATTGCCTCCGGGTTTAGGTTTGCTGGATCAACCGGTTCAACCTGCAATTCCGTTGCCGGCCTGGATTTCGAACGACGTACCGCATCGATGGCTCGACGTCGTGCGATCATACATAGCCAAGATGAAAACTTTGCAGGTTCGCGCAACGTTGCCAGGTTCCTCCAAGCTTCCAGAAAGACCTCCTGCCCGACGTCTTCGCTACGAGCAAAGTCTCCGCACACCGAATAGGCGACTCCGGTCACGAGACCCGCGTATTTCAGAACCAATTCACCAAAGGCTTGCTGGTCGCCCGCCATCGCAGAGTTGACCAATGAACCGGCATCAAATTGCAACATTTATCACTCCCGGGCAGGATTTTATTCTCCGGCTCAAGCGACCGGCCTCATGATCAAGTCGAAGGCGGGGTTGGTTAAGTGACAAGATTTTTCCTCACTCGACGCAAAACGAGGAAATCAGGAGCAATAATATTCTGCCTCGCTCATTGGGGAATTGCATACATCATCCGCATGTTTGAGGGCGTTTTTTTCATGAAAAGTCACGGCAGTGCATCCGGGATCGGCGGCTGAGCGTTTGCCGGGCAAAATCGGGCCGGACCGCGTGGCTGATTCCGGGCCACTTTTCGAACGACTGCGTCGTGGACTTGGCGGCTGTTCCAGCGATCTTCTATATGACCACAATCCAAAAACTCGTATCAGCTATCCAGACTTCGTTGCCTTGGGGGAACAGTCCAAGGCCAAAATGAGTAAAATGGCACCAACGCCGGATAGAGAAACCGTCAAACGGTCGTTACTTGCGGGCAGCAGAAAACGGTCGAGTTTCGAAAAATTTGCCCCTCGCGTTGCAGGCGGAATTACACAAGGGAAAATCGACCGATGGGAAACCGGCCGTACGGGGATCTGGCCAGCATTACGCAATCGTGTCCGACGGCGCGGTCGGTTACACTGAAAACATGGTCGCAAATTTTCCAGTGCCGCATCCACCAAAGTCTGATACCCGTTCATCCATCCTCGTCGTCGATTACCGTAAAAGGTAGGTAACCTGTCAACTCGGCCAGACATCTGGCCCGAAGTATTTCCGGGCAAGGTATTATCACGCCGAATTGGGACGGTTTATTTCGAGAGATCCAGTGGGATATGAGGATGGAATGTCGCTCTATCGCGCTTCCTTCGTACCCAACGGTGTCGATCCAACAGGTGAACTCTTTCTGCAACGTCCAGATCACATTATGGATGACAAGTTGGGAATTGGTCCTGGAGGCTCCAACAACCGAGGTTGTGAGCCCTCGTGCATTGATGCGGTCATCGCTAGTGAGAACAAGAAATTCAAGGGCGTAAAAAACGACCATTACAAGCATTGCAAAATGTCATGCGAGCTACTCAAGAAGTGTGGCGGGTTCGCTTCCTGGACGGCCGGTTGGGGAAAAGAGGTGATAGATGTATTCGGTTCCGGTGACGCTGACTGGGGCGACACCGTGGCAAATCGCTATGGGCGTGGAATCGGGGCGAAAGGCGGAGACTGCGCAATTGGATGTGGCAAGAAATACCCACCCGACAAAACGCGGAACCCGAACCCTGGTTGGTTTTAGCGGCACCCATGTTTGGTTGAAAGTAACGACTGAGGAGTTTTGTGGTGGCTAACAAAAATGGGCTTTGGTACGCATTTGTGATATTGGGCATAGCAGCCGTCAGTCTACTGATTGGGGTTGGTTACAACGTTTCGCGCAAGCTCGGGGCAGACGACTACCAGCGGT
This sequence comes from uncultured Planctomycetaceae bacterium, assembly GCA_963697295.1. Taxonomy (GTDB): domain Bacteria; phylum Planctomycetota; class Planctomycetia; order Pirellulales; family Pirellulaceae; genus Mariniblastus. The sequence continues at coordinate 140,361 of CAVONL010000004.1, forward strand.
TTGAATCTGTGGAGCTTGGCATGAGCCAACAACAGGTAAAAAATTTACTCGGAGAACCTACTTACTATTACGAGAAAGCCACTGCCCCAAAAGACTACTACGTTGGTGGTTATAGTTTTCGAAAAAAAACAATCGAGCACGCGGTCATGATCTATGTCGGAGTAGAGCCAATTGCCTACTACTACCTTGATAAAGCTGGGGCGGTTGAAGAGATCTATATTGGCGGGAGCTAGGAAACTTTATGTGGGAACGGCGTTGGTTTTCGGTTTTCAGTCATGAATGAATTGGAGAAAGTTCAACAGGTACTGTGACCGGTGATGGTTTCTGCGACGAGCCCGGTGAATGAGCCGGGTTTTTTCTTTGGACTGCAGGGCCTTGTGCGCAACGTGCTAATGCGGATTGAGCCGACTTTTTTTAGCTCAGATGGCCAGGCTGCCACGCGGCCGGTCGATGAATTCGCAGCAGCCCAGCCGTTGAGACGGCGCGAATGATGATGTCGAGGCTCGGTTTGGTCGAATTGCCAAGTTCTGATTCATCTTGCCAGTCTCTTGTTGACGTTTTCTGCCCACACCGCGCACACAGCGATCGGAATGACACGTCGGATCGTGTAAAATTCGGGCGGCACTTGTAGTAACGTGCCAGATACTACGGCGACCGGAAAGCCTCGTTTTGAAAAATTCTGTCGAGGCTTCCGGCCGCTCTGCCTTCGGTTCGGCATCGTCACGTGTCATACCAACTGGGTCGATAAGGGCCGTTCATCGTGATCCCGTTGCCGCAAAAAACGTTCGTTTTGCCGGGGATAGAAAAACCGCCGATTTCGACTTCGTAGTTTGGGGCTGGCCATGGGTTGTGATCTCGGCGTTGAGCCAGTTCTCCGCGTAGTCGTTCGCTTGAAATGGTACGTCGATATGGGGCCTGATGACGAACGGCTCCCAGGTATTTATTGGCTGCCAGTATAAGAAGCTGCGCTTGGGCCGTTGGTCCGCTGGATATTTCGGCATCGACTAGTTTTATTCAATCCAACTGTCCGCTATTTGGAGTTAGCTAACGTTCGAATCTCATCTTCAAGCCCCGTCATTTCCCAACGTGCCAGCGAAATGGGGATACTGTCAATCTCGTTGAGTTGATCAAAAAAATCTTTGAGCTTGAACGGTTCTTCGCGATCTTCAAGCTGTTTGGCATAGTCTGCAAGGGTACGTTCAAGCAGGTATTTTCCCGTGATGTAACTGGTGCCGTAACCGGGTTGGCGAAGATAAAGATGCTGTTCGAACAGCAGCAATTCCTTTTCCGTCTTCATCCATCCGCGCGGCGTCCAGTTCAGATGGATCCTGCCAGCCTCCTCCATTGTCATCTCGTTCGCGTGGGCATAAAGTGATCCGAGTCCGCGTGCCGCCCGTTGCGCCATTAGAATCCAGACCAACTCGCGAGAGCGGGGGCTGTCGTCGTAGAGTCCCGCGTGCATGAACATCTCTTCGACACCAGTGGCCGTACCTTCATTGCGACTATCGAAGATATTGTAAAGTAGCGCACCCTGTCTGATCGGACTGGGATGCGGTTGCCGGTCCATGCGTGCCAACTCAAACCAATGATAGAAATGCGTGAACAGCGGTAGCGGATCGTAATGCGCACCAATCCAGAAGAAATTACGCTGTTCCTCGGGTACGAAGCGTCCCAGATGTTCGCGCAGCGCCGGCTCCATGTAATTCGTTACCGTGACGACTTCTTGCTGCGTGAGAAATGTCATCAATCTTGTTGCAGCTCGATCTGCCTTCTCATCGTATTCTGCCGGCGTGGACGCTGCGACCAGCGGTGGCAGGTGCCGATTGCGATGTTCCTCCAGCTTGAGGGACGACCAGGCACGGTCGAGTTCACGTTTCAAGAGTCTTTCTTCCTCTTCCCAGGTCATCGGAACCAGGTGCACATTTTGCTGGTACCACGTGTAGTTATCTTTGCCGATTCCGGAAGGACCATTTTTATGCTCCGCTTCGGATGCGAGCCAATCGATAAACGAGTCAGTAGCGACAATACATTCTTCGATCACAACCGCCAGCGTTTCGTTCGACCGATCGCCGATCCGTCGTTTGATGGTATTGAGGTAAGTACGCTGAACTTTGATGTTCCGAATACCGGCAATCCATAGCTCTTTTGCGTTGCCTGTCAAGTTCTTCTGCGCCTGACGCATCAAAGGAGGGATTACCTTCAGTTCAGAGATCAGCCGATTTTGTTCGGACTCCGTAAGCGGGAATTTGTACGTCCAGAATTCCGTCACGGCGTGGTGTGTCGGACCTTCATGCGCCGGAACATCGCTGCGGGCCATCCAGATTGATTGATAAAAGGCAGGATCGCGAGCCCAAGGTCGGAGCACGCGATGATTGAAATCAAAGCCATTCATTTCAGCACGAACGATGTGCCAATCAACCTGTTGCTTAATCGTCCAGCTGGTTGGATCCAGGGAATCGAGCCGCGCCCGCAGCTTTAAGTAGTCTCGATAACGGGCGGAGCACGTCTCAGCAGTGTAATCGGGGGCGCCATCCCGCAAGGGCGGTCGCTCAAAGCTGCGCCATGCCTTGTACAACGTCAACAGTTCGTTGTAGTTACCCATCGCGGGTTCCGGGCACGTAGCAGACAATACAAACATTAGACCGGGGACTAACAGCCGCGAAAGACGAAAAACAGCACGGTTCGATGCAATCATAGATGATTCCTGCTAGGGCATGAGATGCTGGGGAGTGTACCTCTTACCCACAGAAAACGTCAACTGTCCCATGGCCCAGCTTGCCAAAAGGGCCCGCCATCGGATGCTGGGCGAAAAATTTCGCGCAACTGGGACAACGTAATTGCGACGCTATTTCAACGTGACCTGGCCACAACGTTCATCGGGCATTCGTCTCCCCAGTACGGTAGACGAGTTAGCCAAGTTGATATCGGGTTTAGTGACACTCAAGCTGTCACCAGCTTGCATCGGAGAATGAAGACGACGAACGACAAATTTGATGTCACGGGTCCCCCAGTGGTCAATTCCAGTGCCGGGAGCATCTTCTTCCAGTCCAACGAACCGGGCCCTTATGAGAGTCACGTGTTCCGGGTCCCGGATGAAGGGGGCACAGCGACGCGAATCAGTTCGCTGGCGGGCCAGCACCAACCCTATCCGTCACCCGACGGTTCCACAGTGGCAATTCTGCATAGGGATGACGTGAGCCCGAACGAACTCTATCTGGTGGTTGCGGATGGTCGGTCCGCAGAGCGCAGAATCACCAATTCACCGCCCGCGGAGTTTAGCCAAAGGTCCTGGACGCGTGCGCGATAGGTGACGTTCCCTAGCCGGATTAGCGACGACACACTTCACGCGCGCGTGCTTCAGCCCGTCGATCTCGATCGCTCAAAGTGTTATGCTGGCCGAAGAGTTGATGCGTCTGGGTATCGTCTGTTATTCTTGGATCGTCCAATCTCAAGACAAAAGGAATTTCCACGGGCGTCGTATCAAACACAAATACGCCGTTTGGTTTGGTTGTCGTTACCAACTGAGTCATCGTCTTGGCGGATTGGAAAAACCTTAAATCTTCCGCCAGTGGGTCGGTGAGAGTTACGAGCAGCGTAACGGTGCAATTGGCAATCGGCTCGTCCATCCGCATCCATTGGACAACGTCACCCGAGTCAAGATCGATCACGAGCAATCCACAGCGAGCCGAAACTTTGGCGGCTTCCAGGTTCTCCTGCAGCGGCAGACCCTGAAACGTGGGATCGTGCCGGGGAAGTGAAATACCGACCACGGCATGGTTGCCTGTAAACGTCAGGCCACGGGCAAAGCCGGGGCAAAATGTTACGCTCGAATTTGCCGCTGGCCATGTCGACGAAACCAAAGTAGCCGGTCCCTGCATCCAGCAACCACAACTGCTTCCGATACCAACGGGGAGAATGCGGCATAGACAATCCCTCGGTGATGATTTCATCGCTGTCGATGTCGATCACGATTCCACCGCCAGCCCGGTGTTCGCGCCAGCCATCCACAATGTCGGTCTGTGAACAGGCAGTCACGTAACGAGCTTTTCCATCGACCATCGCCAGACCGTTAAGATGACAACGGTCTTCGCCTGCCAGCTTGGTGATGAACTTGGGCTTCCACAACGGCTTGAAGTGATATCGGTCCGATTTGGTGGCCAGGCAACTGAACCGGGCACTGATGAACAGAGGATTTCCGTCACCATCCACCGCTACATCATGCACGTTCAGATCGCCGGTCGTATATCCGATTTGAGGGACATACGAACGGTCATAGCTTTCGGTTGTCTCGCCGGGTTGCAGGACGTTTTCAAGTCGCCACATTTGGTACAGCGTGGCCATGAAAATAGTTTGATCATTTCCCGCCAGTCCCATCGCCCGCTCGAACGTTCGCTCAAAGACCGAGAATTGGCCGTTCGGATTATGGCCGATCACAAACAGTTTGCCGGTTTGATAGGTGCTGATCGCCAGGGAAACATTCTGGCTGACAAGCCAGTCGACAAATCCGCGCGAAGCAGTGATGGGAGATGCGGTTGGCTGCAGCTTGGTAGTTGAAATTTCTTCAGACATACAATCTCGGCGTTCTTCGTTACCGTCCATTTCCAGTTGTTTATAAATTGGCAACCATGACTATCCAACCGGATTTCAGGACAACCTCGATTGATTATTTGTGATTAGTTATTTGTGATTGAATATCGAGTGCAGTTGCGCGGCGGTCCTTGGTGTGAACATCCTCGGTGGAGGACCACCGAGCTACAATTGTGTAGTACGGCGGTTTCCGCCACAGACATCCTCGGTGGTGACCACCGAGCTAATTTCGACCCATCACTCAATCGTCCACAGAAACTGATCCGTGTTGGATGAAAACTGCTGCCGCGGGTTGAGTGACTGGTAGCGAATTCGGGCTTCAATACACATCGTTCCGGCTTCGACAAACCGGGACAAATCGCCCGTCGCAGAAACCGTCACCGTCGAGTCAATGAATTGGGTCGCGGCTCGTGTGTCGATCTGCTCCCACACTCCCGCGACGTAGTCATAAAGCTCGATTGTCTGCGTGACCTCCGAGCGGGCGAACACCGCGGATTCCAGGGAAACGTCCAACGTCGTCGGGATCGCCGTCGGACTGACGGCTTTCATGGTAAACTCGGTTCGCGACTGAGTATCTGAGTTTAGTCGCCGCAACAATAGATCCATATTGTCACTATCGATCAGTTCGGGAATCCCACCCGATACATAATCACCTCGCGTGACAGTAACCGATTCCGGAGATATGCCAACGACGCCCCCGCCAATGTTGCGTTGATTCAGTAGCACCGACACGTTGTCGGAAATCGAGTTTGCCGTTGCAAGGTCTGTCGCACCGTCGGAGTTAAAGTCTCCCGTTGTTACGGAAAGGGGAGCGACTCCTGCCGAATAAGATGCTCGGGCCGAGAACGTTCCGTCACCGGCGCCCAACAGCACCGACAGGTCGTAGGAGCCCCGGTTTGCTGTTGCCAAGTCGGTGTTGCCGTCGTCGTCAAAATCTCCCGTTGTTACGGAATAGAGTGAACTTCCAGCTCCATAGGTTGCCTGGGCCGTGAAAGTTCCGTCACCCACGCCCAGCAGGACCGACACGTTGTCGGAAGCCCGGTTTGCTGTTACCAAATCGGTTACGCCATCGCCGTTAAAGTCGCCCGTTGCTACGGTCCTGGGATTGTCTCCCGTCGCATAGGTTGTGTGGGCCGCGAAAGTTCCGTCACCCACGCCCAGCAACACCGACACGTTGTCGGAACCTCCGTTTGCAGAGGCTAAGTCGGTGTTGCCGTCGCCATCAAAATCTCCGGTTGTCACGGAATAAGGACGGTGTCCAGTTGTGAAAGTTGACTGTGCCGCAAAAGTTCCATCACCCACGCCCAGCAGCACCGACACGTCGTCGGAAAACCGGTTTGCTGATGCCAAATCGGTTACGCCGTCGCCGTTAAAGTCTCCGGTCGTTACACAAAAGGGAGAACTTCCAGCCGAAAAGGTCATCTGGGTTCTAAACCTTCCGTCACCAAAGCCCAGCAGAACTGATACATTATCGGAACTTGCGTTTGCTGTGGCCAAATCGGTCACTCCGTCGCCGTCAAAGTCCCCTGTAGTCACAGAATTGGGATCGCTTCCCGTGTGATAGTTTCGTTGGGCTGCGAATGTTCCGTCACCCACGCCCAGCAACACCGACACGTCGTTGAGACCCCGGTTTGCTGTTACCAAATCGGTTACGCCGTCGCCGTCAAAGTCTCCAGATGTTACGGAGCCTGGATCGTTTCTAGTTGCATGGGTTGTTTGGGCCGCGAAAGTCCCGTCACCCACGCCCAGCAGCAACATCACATCGTGGCGCGCGTTTGCTATGGCCAAGTCGGTCACTCCGTCACCGTTATAGTCTCCGGTTGCTATGGAATAGGAAGTAATTCCAGCCTGTTGGGACGACAGCGCCACGAATGTTCCGTCGCCTGCGCCCAGCAGCACCGACACGATGTCGGGAATCGGGCTTGCTGTCACCAGGTCGGTCAATCCATCGCCGTTAAAGTCTCCTGTTGTGATGGAGTAGGGAGTATTTACCTCATAGGTTGCTTGCGTCACGAAAGTTCCGTCACCCACGCCCAGCAGCACCGCGACGTCGTCGGAATGCCGGTTTGCTGTGGCCAGGTCGGACACGCCATCACCGTTAAAGTCGCCCGTTGTTACGGAAAAAGGACCATCTCCAACCGTGTAGGTTGATTGGGCCGCGAAAGTTCCGTCGCCCAAGCCCAGCAACACCGACACCGTTTCGGACAACGCGTTTGCTGTCGCCAAGTCGGTAACTCCGTCACCGTCAAAATCTCCTGTTGTCACGGAATTGGCACCATCTCCCGCCGCATAGTTTGTCCGGGTTGCAAAAGTTCCGTTACCCGCACCCAGCAGCACAGATACGCTGTCGGAATACACGTTTGCCGTCACCAAATCGGTCACGCCGTCGCCGTTAAAGTCTCCAGTTGTTATCGACTTGGGACCGTTGCCAGCCGCAAAAGTTAGCTGGGCCGCGAAAGTTCCGTCACCCACGCCCAGTAATACCGATACGCTGTCGTTAACAAAGTTTGCAGTCGCCAAATCGGCCACACCGTCGCCGTTAAAATCTTCCGTCGTTAGGAACACGGGGCCGCCGCCAGCCGCATAAGTTGCTTGGGCGGCGAACGTTCCATCACCCACTCCCAGCATTACCGACACGTTGTCGGATAGGTAGTTTGCAGATGCCAGATCAGTCACGCCATCGCCATTAAAGTCTCCCGTTGTTACGGACACAGGGTGGTCGCCGACCGGAACCTGATATCCAGGAAACAGCGGTTCGTCACCGTTGGAACTCGCTACCAGCACTGGCGTCAAAATTGCCACAGCTAACTTGCGGCGGAATTGCCGGCGACGTGCTCGGAGGTTACTTCGCCGCCTGCTACGGTTGGGTCGAAAGTAAATGGCATTGATTACGGATACCAGCCAATTTCCGATTAGCATTTCAGGAGTTCCGATAGAGATTAGGATTGGTTGGAACCACCTCCGGCGAATTCAACCTCCGGCGAACATCATTGCCGAGAAGTGTTACTCGGTTTCTGGCAATAACTGCGGGTCAACAGCGTATCTCAGTTTAACATCGATCTTTTTGAATAACTATTTCGTTGTCAGTAAAACGTTCGTTTTTTAACAGGGCACAATTCCTGGGAATGGCGGTGAGAATTCCCTTACGAACAGTTGTCCAAAAACTCATCTCATCAATCAAAAGCCCATCAAACGTTCGAAAGTCGAACGGGAGGTTGTTGGATAGCCCCCAAACCCGGCGCGACCACGCGTCGCTGCGAATTTTCTTTTCACGCGACGGTCCGCCATAAGTTGCTTTCAAACTCACGGAGGTCCGTCGTGCTCACGAGGTTTTGCTCACGTCTCGAGGTCTGGCAGATCGTGCCGATTCGTGTTCCAGCAAAAATCGTTTCGCTTCGAGCCCGCCCGCAAATCCGGTCAGGCTGCCGTTTGCGCCGATCACGCGGTGACAGGGAATGACGATCGAAATCGGGTTCTTGCCGTTAGCCGCGCCGACCGCGCGCACTGCATCCGGTCGCCCGACGATCGCGGCCAGCTCCGTGTAGGTGCGCGTTTTGCCAAACGGAATTTCCCGCAACGCGTTCCAGACCGCGCACTGAAACTCCGTGCCGACGGCGTCGAGCGGCAGATCAAATTGCTGGCGAGTTCCCGCGAAGTACTCCCCCAGCTGAATGGCAAGTCTTGCGAAAATCGGCTGCTCCGCCAGTTCAACATGATCGGCGTTGGCGGCAACACGAGTGACGTCGCTGTTCGGCCACAGCAAGCCGCATAAACCATAATCGCTGGCGAAAGCTGGTAACTCGCCGACCGGACTTGGAATTGTCGTTTTCCACATCGAGATTTGCTCCTTGATTTACTCAATTGATCGCTGAAATTGACATGACGCTGGAACGGCTTGCTGCCATCCACAAACAGGCGGCGGCCGTCGCGCGAAACGGCCGCCAATTTTTGGACAATTCAACGATCTCCGAAACCGAAATCAGTTTTGATTTTCCCAGCAGCCGAGCCGCCGATCGCCGCAGTCCCAGAGTCGCTGGCCGGAAACGCGTCTTGATGACGCATCACACGAAGCGCGACAAGATGAGCAGTCCAGGGACCAATGCCCGGAATCGTTTCAAGCTTGGCGATCGTCTCATCGAGCGGGGCAACCGAAGTCAGATCAATATCGCCTCCGGCAACGGCCGACGCGAAGTGCTTGATCGTCTTGGCCCGGGATTGCGGCATGCCCAGGTCTCGTACATCAGCACTGGCCAGCGTGGAAGCACCTGGGAACAGGAATCGCAGCGATCCCGGCAGAGGCAACCTGATCGGCTCGCCAAACCGTTCGACCAGCCGCCCTGTTAGCGTCGACGCGCCCGCCACGCTGACTTGTTGTCCAATAATGATTCGCACCGCCGTCTCGAATCGGTCCCAAGCACCCGGCAAGCGCAGCCCCGGTTGCCGCCGCAGGATTGGTCCCAGCAGATCATCTTTGCGCAGATATTTGACAGCTTCTCAAATTGTCATTGTTCAAACCAAACAGTGACCGCACTCTTTCGACTTGATCAATAATCGAACCGAACGTTGCCAGATGCATGGTGACTTCGAGATGGCTTGCGTTAACAGGAACACGAACTTCAATCACACCGGGGTATCCGCAGGTGTTCATGGTGCGTTTGTAACAATCGTCTTGTACCGTTTCGATTCCAGGTATGGCCCGCGCTTGCAAATACTCCATCGATCTTCTGCCGTCTAACTGCCCGTTATAAGGAACCCTCAGACGCAATCCTCCATCAAGCGGATCGAGCAGGTCTTTGCGCGATCGTTTCGGCGCAGCTGTGACGGAGAGAACCCAAACAGATCCTTGACCACACGATTCATCTGGCGGACGCTGGCGAACCCGGCCGCAAACGCGATGTTGGTAATGGACAACTGCGATTCGTCGAGCAACCGCCTCGCCAGGTGGGCTCTGCGGGCTCGCGCGACGAAATCCGGAGACGCGCCAACGTGTTGCTCGAACAACCGCAGCAACTGCCGGGAGCTGTAACCGACGCGCTGCGCAAGCTGCTCGGTATTGGCGTCGTCGAGAAACCCTTCGGCGATTAACCGGATGGCATGCGCGACTTCAGGTGCCGGTTGATCGAGCCCAAATTCCGGAAGTCGGTCAGGGCGACAGACGAGGCAGGGCCGAAATCCGGCAGCCAGCGCGGCAATCGGATTGCGCATTGGCCGAATGTTTTCCGGGTTGGGCCGCGCGCCGCAGTCGGCTCGGCAATAGATCCCTGTCGTGATGACTCCCTGTATTTTCATACCGGTAGTTTAAACATTTCAGCGACTGCCTTCCGGCCATATTCGGACATGCTGAAAACTTTGTCGGAATGTGTCCGATTCACTTGAGTGGCCAGCTTGAGCGCACATTTTGACGAGCCTTGAGTCTCGTCATTGTTTTCGAGATTGGCACGGTAAGTGCATTACTGCGATCCGGGAAAATATACTTTCAGCGATCAAACCTCTACGTAACTTGTCAGGAATCAATGTTCAAAAAAGACACTGCGTCATCATGACCAATCCGTTGCAAGGTGGATGCGCGACCAAGCTGGTCGGATTGAATCCAGTGGGCGAAGTAATCACTTTAAAAAAATTTTTACTATCTCCAAACACTGTTTTAGTTGTCCTTTCCCTCTCGTCGTCGTGACCGACCGGGTTTGGTATCCAATCTGCATCGGGGGACAATTGATTGATCCAATTTCTGCTCACACCGAGGAAAGAATGGCTAAAAACAACATGGTTGATAAGGCTCCTCGCCGCAGGAAAGTCATTTGTCGTCATCGCGGCCGATGAACCAAGGCGGATCAAGTATGCCGCCGAATTGCAAAACATGGGGGCGACGGGAGTGAACCAGCATCCACCCGTGCGCGAGGGCTCATTCCACACGCCCGCTGAGCCCGCGTAGATAATACACGCAACCGCGAGGCGCAAGGCTCGAAATGATAACCGGACGCGTTAGCGAGGAAGCGGATCAATACCGGTTTTTTCCCCTCGCTTACGCGTCGGGTTACCAAAACATCAAAAGGTGCGAGCATTTGTGTGTCCGCTGCTGCCGGGGAACTCACGAGCGAGCGCGGCGTGCTTGTACTCGCGGTGGTTCAGCCTAACTCTTTCATTGCTTTTTCGATCCGGTCGAGCACCATCGGATTACCGGAAGCATAGTGTCGAATGACGGACAGTGAGCCATCAACACATTCGCGATACGAAATCGGCGTGGCAATGGCACACAGGTTGTTGTTTTTGTCTACCCGCCAGGAGCTGGGTACTTCACGGCGGCGCAACTCGCTCAGGGCCGCGTGAATTCGATCGACACAGTTGATGGCGGTGAACGGATCATTGATGCCGGGAGACAGGGCACGAACTGCGATTTCAACCAGTTCATTGAAAGCGTACCGCAAATCACGAGTCGGTGTGCGGTTTGAACCTACGATCAAACAACCGCGCAATTTCGCAGAAAATTCGTCCGCCTCATCCTCCGTCAATTTGCGTTGAGCGTTGTCGCGACAAAATATTTCTCCCAACAACACACCTTCCTGGATGAAGTCGCCCGGATGAACGAGTAACCGAATGACGAATTGGTTGGTGGATGCCAAGTCAATCACAGATTCATTTTCGATCGCATTGATGTAGCCCACCTCATCGCACTCCACGACGAGGTTCGGCTGTTGCAACTCCCGCTCCAATTGGCGGTACGCTTCGTCATCGGTCCTTTTATCGCCGCCCTTTTTTCCGCGTGACTCGCCCAGCTTTGTCGGGAACATGCGATCAATTGCGGCCTGCAGGTCCGTGGCAGAAGATTGAATAACGTTCGGAGCCTGAATCGCGGTGGAAATATCGTCGATGTAGTAAATCAGCGTGGCCAGACAAATGACGGTCAAGACAATTCCCGTCGCAACCGAAATCGTAGGGACAAACTGATAACCGTCGACTTCCCGAATCGTTGCCAGCACCAGGATGCAATAGAGGCTGGTCGAAACGAAAATGCCGAGTGTAAAGTGAGTACTTCTGCGATTACGGTAGGTTCGAATCAAACGCGAACCAAATTGAGACGAGGCAAGTGACAACGCCACGATCGTGATTGAAAACACGACGCCCGTAGAAGTGACCATCGCCCCGACGATCGTGGAAAGAATGGAGCGAGCGGCGGATGGCGACAACGCCAGCAGGGAATACTTGCCAAAAAAATCTTTCCCCAGTTTTGCGTCCAATCCGATCAGCAGGCAGGCCAAAACCGCTGCCGCGACCATCAAAATTGAAGGGACGAACCAGAAACTGGATCGAAACTTTTCCCAGATATTACGAAGCCGCGTATACATGCAGGTGATTTTCAGTCTGCCGCCGGTTTATCACACGTCAACACCCAATCGACTTGGGGCGGATCCGGATCCTTGATGGGTGGCTCTTTCGGTGGCGGTGGCTTGGGAAATGGTTGTGGATCCGGTCGATCGGGAATCGGATTCGGATCAGGATTGTCCGGATACATCGGAGTGGGCGGCGGATCCGGATCCCGGATGGGTGGTTCTTTGGGTTCGGGAGGCTTGGGGATCGGTTCGGGTTTTGGCATTTCAGGTTTTTTTCGGTAGGGATACTTGTTAACAAGTTTATATAGCGTCGCAAATTTTGTGCCGCCTGCAACCACTCCCCCAACGCATTTGCTACAAAGTGTATTCTGCCTGGACTATCTGCTGAGCAAATGCTGTGGGGGACTGGGGGCGTGTTCGCTCGCATTTATGTTAGCTGTTCATGCGAATGGATATGTTGCTCGCAAGCGGAATAAAATTTCCAAGTCATGGAGGCGAATTGATGGGCATCTTCGTAATTTTTAACCCAATCGCCTCGCGATCGGCTGGCGTTTCGAGCTTGCTAAACCGACATTCAATGCGTCATGAATTGCAGTGGTGTCCGACCAGTGAAGATTTGAGCGCGGCCAAACTGGCTCGGCAAGCGATGCGAAATGGATTTCCCCGGATCATTGTCATCGGGGGCGATGGGACAATGAGCGAGGTACTCAATGGAATCGCTCCAGATTTTTCTGCAGAGCTGGCACTGGTTCCAACGGGTACCGGAAACGACTTCGCGCGCTCGATTGGCATCCCGTTGGACTCAATTGAGGCGGCGCTTGACCTGGCCGTTCAAAATCAAAGCCGCTCCATCGACGTCATCCAAGCGGAAGCGAACGGCTCCAAAATGTTTTGCTTGAATGCCGTCAATGGAGGATTAGGCGGATATGTTGCTGCGGACGTCGAATCGGAGGTCAAGAAACAATGGGGAGTATTGGCCTATTGGTTCACGACAATTTCCAAGTGTTTACAGCTGCCTGCATTTGAGCTGACGATCAAACTTGATGGTAAGACAAGCAATCTCACTTCACCCGGGTTGGCGATTGCAAATGGCCGCTACGTGGGAGGTGGTTTTCCGATTGCGCCGCATGCAAAACTGGATGATGGATTGTTAGACATCACGGTCGTACCGATGCTGCCGTTCGTTGAATTAATGGCGTCCGGATTGAACTTTGTGTTGGGAAATCATGAATTGGAGGAGCGCGTCCAGATGTTTCAGGCACACTCGGTGCATATCAGCTCGAAACCAACGATGCCGTACAGTATTGATGGCGAACCAGTGCGGTCTCTGGACGCTGAATTTTCCATCATTCCGGGTGCGGTAAAAATAGTGACCGGCGACAGCCCGCTGACCCTGAACTCGGCCTCATGACGAACGACGAGCTCAAGCAGATTTTCGATGCGTCGGATCAACTTCTTGTCGGCGATCCGCAAGCTGGGCGGAACTGAGAGGGTCGGGCGTCTTTTGCTGGGTTATTCCGTTTCCGTCTAATTCAAGCAGGACCTTTCGGGCAAGTTGTTTTTGATGTGGACCAAAAGACTCCCGACCTTTTCGGTTACTTCGCTGGTTCCTCTTCTTCCGGCTTCTCGTCCTTGCCCTGATTCTTGATAGTCCAGAAAACGTAGTGCGCGCGGGAATGGACGTCGGAAGAATCCGTCTTTTCTTTGTCGGACGAATGGGGGTCCGCAGAGTCACCCTGTGCAGGCTGCGATTCCATCGTGACGACCGTCACGCGCGCCAGCGGATTTCGCTGGAGAACCCGAGCGACGGTGCCCAGCCCAAAGTCCGAGTGGAAGTGACCGCAGAGGTGGACCACGATTTTGGGCTGATGGGAATTTTTTGCGAGGTAGTCCGTGATCGCTTCGGCCATTCCGTCATCTTTGAGACACTGGGACGCATAAAACTGTTTCAGCTTGTCCGCTCCGTCAACGCCCACGTGGCCTTTCATCGTTGCTGCAAAATTTTGCCAGTAGGCGTCTGGAGGCGCCGTCGACGACCGCGGAACAAACGATTTGTCCACCACGGCGATTTCTTTTCCTTCTCCGACATGCGTCGCGATCCGCCGGGGAACGTTGGATGCGAGCACGGGGAGGTTGTGCTCCTTGGCAAACTCGATGATCGGGCGATAGTGTTTTTCGTAATTCGGCCACGGCCTGGAGACTTTCCGGAAATGTTCTTCATCAATGCGTCCGGCCAGGTAATCATCGACCGCTCCCTGGGCGTCCCGTTCAAATTGTTCCGTGGAAATTGCAACCGCGTATCCCTGGTCAACAAGTTCCCGGATCACGTCCAATTGAAATTGATGCCCCGAGTCGTTGTCGTGTTGCTCCCCCAAAAACAGGACATCGCACTGCGCCAGGTCGGCAACCAGCTGTTTCGCATCAATGTCGACCCGTTTGCGGCAGTCTTCGAGGCGAGGTGTTGGTTCCAAAGTCGCGGTGGCGGTTGATTCGTCCTGAGCCGCCAACGCGGTGACAAAGGACAAAATCAAAAAGCTGATCATGAGCGTAATTTTCATGGCTAACCTGCGTGATTCCTGAAATTTTTCGAGTTGGCTTGACTCAGAATACCATGAGTTGGCCCAAACGTCTCCAATAAATAGTTGTTCTCAGATCGAGTTTGATGCATTAACCTTGTTCATCAAAAAACGTTTCCACAAATTCAACTCGCGATAAAGGTCGACGTTTGAACCCCATCCAAGACCTCGGCTGCCAGACCAACATCAACGTAATCAATCGCTTCGTTTCCCTGCCGGGGAAGTTCGTGATTGATGCGGGGTGTGGTGCGATGACGTTTACACGACCGCTTGTCGATCATGGGGCCCGCGTGTTGGCCATCGACCCGGATCCGGTTCAGGCCAAACTCAATCGGGCGGCAACTCCGATTGCCAACCTCGAATTTGTCGAAACGGGAGCGGAACAGCTCCCTGTTTCCTCGGGCACCGTTGATGGTGTCTTTTTCTCTTACTCGTTGCATCACATTCCTGCCAGGCTCTATCCACAAGTTTTTGAAGAGGTCATACGAGTCCTCGCTCCCGACGGTTTTCTGTACGTGATCGAACCGATCGATTGTCCGCTGAACGAAGTGATGAAGCTGTTTCACGATGAAGACCAGGAACGGGCAGCAGCCTGGAAGGCACTGGAGCAGCTGGCGATGTCTGCTTTTCAATCCGTCCAGGTCGTCACCTACCACCATTTCACCCAGTACGAATCGTGGGACGACTTTGCCACGCAATTCGCGGGGCGCTCGTTTAACTCGCTGTATACCGAAGCGGACGTCCGCCGCCCAGCGGTCCAAAAGGCATTTGAGCGGCTGGGGGGACCCGCACACCGGTTTAGCTCGCCGAAGCAAGTGATGATTTTGCAGGGCTTGAAAACCTGAACGAGACGCCCGCCGCGCGGCGTTTATTATTCGAAATCGCGAAAGGTATTGGCAAGATCGCCCTCCCCGGAGCTGAGGCTCCGACCCTCCCAAGGGAGGGTGTCGGCGTATCGCTAGTTGGCTGATTCCCGGCTGATTTTCTCAACTTGGCCGTGGGCACCATTGGGATTGTCCTGTTGCGCCGCACCTCGTAACACTTGGCCGATTTCCGGGCTGGCGGATCGCAAATGCAAATCGCGTTGGGGAAACGAGATCTCGATGCCGGCCTTTTTAAAGCTGGCGTTAATCTGTGAGTGCAGCTGATCGATGACCACCAGGCGGCTATCAATTTCGCCGAGAAACGTGCGCACCACGATGTTCAACGAGCTGTCGCCGAAAGAGTCAAACACAACCGTCGTCGGCGGATCCTTGATGATCTTGGGATGATTTCCGCAAATTTCGTACAGGATCGCCTTTGCCTTTTCAACGTCGGATCCGTAGGCAATTCCAACGGTGATGACGACGCGATTGATCGCATCGGTCAAGGTCCAGTTGATAACGCGGCTGGTGATCAGGTCCTTGTTGGGAATGACGTACTCTTTGCGATCCCAATTCACAATCGTGGTCGCGCGGGTGCGAATCCTGGTGACACAACCCGTGAATTCATCGACGGTGATCCAGTCGCCAATGCGAATCGGTCGTTCAAACATCAGGATGATCCCGGCCACGAAATTCGCAAAAATCTCCTGCATGCCAAAGGCCAGACCGAACGTCAACGCAGTTGCCAGCCACTGAACGCTCGACCAGGTAATGGACAGTGCACGGAACGCCAGGATCAGTCCGACCAGCACGATTGCATAACTGATCAGTGACTTGAGCGCGTAACGGAGCGAACGATCAAATGGCAAATGCTCCAAGAGCAACATTTCTATCGCGCTTGGCAGGTTGCGAAATGAAATGATGGTAATGACCGCAATAACACAAAAGACCAACAAATCGCGAACGGAAATCCGGGAGGTTGGGACCAATGCCCCTCCCGCGCAGCGCCTGAATTTGCCACCGGATTCGCGGCTACGGGCAACGGCGAAACCACGGGTGCTTGGCTCGCGGTTTCGCTTGCCGGTGGAACCAGCGGACTAACCACGACATTATTGGGCCATAGCGTATAGTTATCCAACTCCTTGAGTGCCGGCAGCACGTCCGTCCAGATCAACCACAGGCCGACCGCCCACACGACGACCATGGTCAACGTGACGAGCTTGTTGGCCTGTTGCGCGTTGACATCGACATCCATGTCCTGTTCAAGGTTGAGAAACGTCTCCAGGCTATCGACCGGCGCGTCTGGTTCTGGTGCTTTTTCTGCCGCTCCATCCCTGGTCGCTGCGGATTGTGCTGCGAGGCGAGCTTTTTGTTGTTCGCGTCTGATTTTGATTTGGGCTTCGTGCTTCCGACGCGCGGCTTTGATATGAACATGACGGCGTTGCACCAGGATCAACCGTTTCAACAATTCGCGAATGGTTTCGACGACGACAGCGAAGAAAAAAGTTCCAAACGCGCACTCGGCGAGGTTGATCGCCGTGTAGTAATATCCCCAGATCGCGAGACCGGCCAACAACAGCGGCAGTGCCAAAATCAGACTGAACCATAATCCCGAGGTCTGACTGATCCAGGATCGTTCGTTCGCCTTGAGGTAATCTGCAAAAATGCCCTTGGTCGGATGAAACGTGCGGTAGGCAAAAAAGGCCAGGCCCAGCATACCGATAACAAACAGGGTCCGTTCAATCAGGTCGACGCCGTGTGTCTCATCCAGGTTGCGTAGCAGCGTAATAAAAAACACGAGGACGAGAGCTGGGACGACAAGCCAACCCAAGTTGCTCCGTAGCTTGGCAACTGCGTCGTCGGACCAGTCAAAATGCTGATTCGCCAGACCTTGAGGCCGACACATCCTCCTGAGAATTTCGAACGGAATCGAGAACCAGGCCACGGCCAACAAGGCCTGACCGAGGGCACTGAATAATGATCCATCTTCGGCGTTACCGCCGATTGCAAAATACAAAACCAGGGGGATCAGCGGCAATGTGATCGCCACCAACACCGTCAGCAACAATGTCCAGGCAGTCGGCCAAAAGGTATCGCAAGACCCTCTGCCGGCCACTTGTCCCAGGCTAATCACCTGATTGCGAAATCTCGGCTTCAGTACCAACAGAACTGCAATCAGGCACGCGGAAAATCCGAACTGCACGGGCACCCGGACGATCGCCTGACCGAGTTGTTTGAAAACGTTGGTCCAGTTGGCCGAATTGAAAACAGCCTGATCGGTGCGATCAATGTCAATATTCGAAAACAGCACGTCGTTACTGCGAATCCACAGGATCCGCTCATTGATGTACTCCCGGAATTCTGCGGTCTGCTGGGCCAGCTGCCTCTCGTTGAGTTCGATATCCGAGAGGATTTTTTCGAACAAGCGGTCGAGGCTGCTTCTGAGGTCCTGCAACTTTTCTTTTCTGGCAGCGATCAGATCCTTGATTGGTTCTTCCAGGTTTTCCCAAACCGAATCTGGCTGAGGTCCGTTCGCGGCGACAATTTCATCCTGAATCAAGGGCTTGGATAATTCATCCAGTTTTTGATCAAGGTCAAACATCTCGTATTGGATGTCATTCATCTCATCCTTGATTTTGTCGGCGTCCGTCAAACTCAGGCTGATGCTTGGCAACTCGGACTTTCGCTTGCGGAGCATCGCGCCAATGGAGCCGGTGAGCCCAACGGTATCAACACGGTTGCGTGTGTCACGTGCCTGCACCTGCAGTTTCTTCAGCTGCTCCTGGACCGAGTCGAGCCGCTTTTTAGCCTCCAGCGCACGCAATTCAACTTCCTCTACGCGCTTGGCCAGCTTCGAGTTGATTTCGTAACTGCTGACCAACAGGGGGTTTTGGCTTTGAACCTTGGCCAGTTCTTTTGCCGCGGCAGCGGCAGACTGCTTGGCCGCCAATTGTCGTTTTTCCGTTTGCAATTTTTCCAACTCGGCCAGCCGGGTGTTGGCCTGAGTCAGCTTGGCAGTCAGCAAATCGCGTTCATTACGGAGCACATTTTCCTTGTCACTGACATCGTATCGATTCTGCCGGACCGCCATCGAATTCAGCTCCAACTCAGCCGCTTTTTGACCGGTCTCCAATGCAAGTCGCTTCGCTTGCCCAGCCAGAGAATCATCGGGCGCGAGCGAGCGGAGATTGGCCTGGATGTCGATCAGCTGCTTGTTCTTTTCGTCCGACGACGTTCGTGACTTTTGTCGCCACTCGGTGCGATCGTCGTTTTCCCGCTTGTTCCTTTGCAGGTCTTTATCCAGTTGGTCCACCAACGCCTTTTGGGCAATGACCTCCGTTTCCACCTGGGTCAGTGGCATTGCCGGGTCGAGGGACGGCACAGCGTTCGATTGCAGCTTGTTGAGCTCTTCTACGAATGCCGCGGACCTGGCGGCCGCTGTCGCCGCCGCTTGTTGATCTTCTGCGATCCGCTTACTCGCTTCGCCAGCCAGGTTGAGATTCGACTCGGCAGACTGAAGCACTGCGGTGATTTCATTTTTTGCCGTCGCGACAATACTATCGTCCTGTTCGACACGCTGTTTGAGATCAGCCAACGAAAGTGCGTAGTCGTCCGCAACCTCATCCTGCGCACGGGCAATCGCGAATGTCGCAAACACGAGAGCGCAACATGTCAGGAAACAGATTTTACTTGCAGAACGGCTCAATGGACTCTCTCGTGGGCTGCGAAAGGAGTTCGGTGCGGCGTGATTCTAGTTCATTCCGGGCTCGTTCCAAATAGAGGTCTATTTTTCGACGGCCGGATCAGCCGGTTTGTTATCCAGCCCATTGGGAACTGACACCGTTTGCAAGTGGTCGAGCAAATCGAATGTCGCTGCCTCGTAGGCCGCCGCAACCCGTTTTCTGAGGACGGGACGTTTGGCAAGCTCCTCGGGAGGCAGGTCCTGCGAATCGACAAATATCTCATCCGGTTCAAAGACATAGAAAAACTTTTCCACTTCCGCCATCAGGTCCAGGGACTCAATCAAGTTGATCGAATCTTCCCATTCGCTCGTTGTTTGATATTCCAATGAACAGACGAAGCCACCGCCAGCCACCGCGTAGGTTTTTGCGATAAACTTGCGTGGGCGCTGATCGTCAAACTCGACATCTCCCGTCGACTCGACGAGCAACTCGCCAGTGAACCTCAACTCGTGATTTTCGCCGTCGCGAAGTAATAGCTCATTCATGTTTCCACCGACTCAATATTTTACCAGAATCACCGATGGGTGTTCCGCGGCCCAACACCCCTCCAGATTCTAGCCGACACGCGTCGTTATAGAATTGCCAGAATCTGTCCAAATGTAATTGTGCTCGCGAACGGACAATTAATCGACCGCAGACTCCGCCGTCGTTGGTTTTTTGCCAGCACATCGCACGACCGATTGGCAATCTGTAACAAACAAATAGTCTACGCTTACATGTTAGCCTAAGAACCCGGTGGCAGGCGAACAAGAAACCGCCCAAAACGACGGTTTTTAGACAACTAAAAAAACCTGGAACTGGCACGACAGTGCGGCCTGAAGCGCTGGAAGGGCTCCCTGCGAATCCGGCTGACTACCACAGGAATTCGTTGCGGTCGAACAAGAAAGCAATCAACGCGACGGCGTTAAAGACGGCACCGCCCACGAGGGCCGGCCACACACCCAGTGCCAAGATGTAAATGATTTGTTCTCTATCCATTGGAAGTCCTTTCTAGGTTTAATGAAGATCCGAAAACGCAAGAACAGCATTCGCATTCTATCAGAGCCCGCGACCAGAAACACCTTTCAGGGAATCATGCTGCCGGTTCCTGCCTCGCGGGATTGGCTTGGTCAGCCAGCGGGACCTTTCGTTTCCGGCAGAATGATCAGGTCATCCGCGTGTTGCTTGACAACCTCTCGAATGGCTTGCTCTTGATTTCGCAGCGCGTTGCCCGCCGACTCGCGAATCTTACGTCGCACAATACTCTGGATCAGCCAGCTGGCAGTGGTGTTGATTGTCAGGCTGAGATGGCTGGTAATCAAGGCCTTGCCATCCACGCCCCCCGTCAACGTCAGCGTCGACGAGTATTCACGGATTGGCCCCGCAGCCTTTGCCAGCTTGTTGGTCACAAACAGGCGTTCGCGAGTGATGTCAACCGACTGAGTCAGCGTCATGTCATGGGAACCGATGTAATTATCATTGGTCCGCACGTTCAGTTCGCCGTTGCCATCGAGGTGCCAATCACGCTTTAAAATCGGCCGTTCGATTTCGAACTGCATTTGCAGCCATTTTTGGTCGAGAAACTCGGCGTTTGCCATGGCCACAATTTTCTTGACCGCATTGGTCCGCACCAGGATTTTCCGCACTCGCGGCATCGCCTCAGAAAGTTCGAATGTATGTTCGGCAGAAGACGTGACTTCGATTGGTATGATCGGAAGAAAAACCAATGTCACGATGGCAACCGAGACAATACTGCCGATACCGACGAACAAACGGACCGACTTTTTCATTTCATGATGCTCGATATCGTTGCCACGGGTCCTCAGTGTGATGGTTTCCGCCCGACTGAAAGCCGAGCGGTTTCGATCGCATTTGGTTGAGCGCCAGGGTTTGGAGGAGCTTTTGACGAATGGCCGGCCTCCGCTCACTCCTCGCGGGCCGGATGCTCGTGCGAATCGTGGCCGTGGATGCGATAGATGTGGTTGTGAATGTAGGACATGCCTTCGACAATTTCCGAAGCACGGTGGACTTCATCATGGGTCCCGAGCACGACCACCAGGCTGTGACCGTCTTTGACCAACTGTTCATACTCGGAAACTTTCGGCAAATTAACAGAATCATCTTCTGCAGCGTGGGCGACTCCCGCGACGCCTCCAAACGCCCCTCCGACCAACCCGCCCATCGCAATCATGGCCAGACCGACACCCGGAAACGGAGCAAACACCGCGGCCAGCAACCCGGCGGCCGCACCCAATCCAGCGCCTTTCGCCGCATCATGAACCAAGGTGGTCGCAGTGGTTTCGGTGACGTGAGGCGTGTCGATTTGTGGAGCCTCCGTATGCGACGTCATGGGTCACCAGTTCAATTTTCTCCAGCGGAAAACCCTCCGCGTGAAGTTTTTCCACGATCGCATGGGCAGTTTCCACGTCGTGCAAGACGGTGACCAAGGCCTTGGAGTCTTTTTTGTTTTCGGTGTTCATGGATTTCCTCTCAACTGGCTTACAACCAAGCCTCTGAAATTTTAGTTGTGTTCGTTCGATTTTATAACGTCGGCGACCGTCGTGCCGTTCAGTTTTTCAAGAAACTGTGGCGGTTGTTAATCGCTACTTAGCAGCAACAACCAGCATACAAGACAGTGGGATCAATGCAATTGATGGCAAATCCCGACCCAACTAGTCCAGCAAATGAAATCCGATCTTGATCGTCACTTGCCACTGGGCCACGTCGCCGCCGTCGACGGTGCCACGCGTGTCAATCACCTCAAACCAACGGATTTTCTTGACCGTCTTGGCGGCACGCGAAATTGCATTGCGAATCGCTTCGTCGATGGATGTTGACGAGGTCCCGGTAATTTCGATTTTCTTGTAAACTGAATCGGTCATGATATTTTCTTTCGGGTTCAGTTTGCTGTTCTTAACTCCAGCCAGCACCAATCGCTGGGGAGTTTCGCGAGATCTCTATTTAAGGCAAGTTCGGCGTGGTGACGCAATAGGCTGGCACCAAACATTCCAAACATTCCGAAAAGAACTTGCGAATCAGGTCGAATCCAATCGTGAGCCGCCAACATCCTCCAACCGTCTTCCTTCAAAAAGACTCCGACCCCTTGGCTGGGCACTGCGAGCCAGGACCACGATCGACCGGGAATGCACCAGGTAATGGGGATCGTCCAGTGGAAATCCTGTTGTTTCAACGATGTCGTTTGGCGATGCCAGTGAAGTATCGACCATTCGTTGCCATTGGCCAGGCGTGCCTTCGAAGATGCCGAATAGTGAGTCATGATCGTCCATGTTAATCATCGCGTAGATATCATCATCGCACTCTGATTCTCCGTGCAGGCTGAAAGCCAAAGCCCGGGAATCTGCTCTCAAGTCAACGTCATGGGAACTGCCGTACCACTTGATGTCGTCACGCCAAAACGTTGACCGGCAAATCGAACGGTGCGACTTGCGAAACGCGATCATGTGTTTGGCAAAGCGGAACATTTCCTGGTTCGCCTGCAGCTCGTCCCAATTCAGCCACGAAATTTCATTGTCCTGATTGAAAGGGTTGCTGTTGCCTTGCTGCGAATTCAAAAACTCGTCACCCATCCGGAACATGGGCGTCCCATTGGACAACATCAACAGGCAAAAGTGATTTTTAACTTGCCGGATTCGCAATCGTCTGACCTTTTCCGGAACGTCACGGGTTCCATCCCAGCCGCAATCCCAGCTGAAATCATCGTGTCCATCCTGGTTCTGGTAACCATTGGCCCAGTTCTTCTTGTGGTTGAACGAAACCAGGTCGTACAACGTGAAACCGTCATGTGACGTCAGATAATTGACGCTTTGAAAGGGTCGCATGGCATGCAGCGGGTCATCGGGAAACAGATCTGAACTCCCGTAGATACGGGACATGACTTCGGGAACCATTCCCCGATCTCCTCGGACAAACTTCTGCACGCAGTCGCGATAACTGCCATTCCACTGCATCCACTGGACGCCGGGAAACTGGCTGCCCAGCTGATACGCGCCTCCCGCATCCCACGGCTCGGCGATCAGACGCACGCCGGCAAGGTCTTCGTCGGCGGCGATCTGACCAAAAATCGGAGGATCCTCGTAATTGATTGAGCCGTCCTCATTGCGCGTAAACACGGAAGCCAGATCAAACCGAAATCCATCCACGTGCATTTGAGTTACCCAGTAGTTCATACTGTCGGTAATCATCTGTCGGACAGCGCGATTGGCCGTATGCAACGTGTTGCCGGTTCCGCTAAAGTTGGCATAAACCTGATCCGCTCCCGGCTGCAACAAATAATAGGTGCTGTTGTCGATACCCTTGAAGTTGTACGTCGGTCCGCGCTGGTCGCCTTCACCCGTATGGTTGTAAACGACGTCCAGGATGACTTCGATGTCGGCCGCATGCAGTGCCTTGACCATGTCGCGAAACTCGTAATGTTGGACACGCTGCTCCTGCGGTGACGCATACCTGTTGTGCGGAGCGAAAAAACTGAGCGGCATGTATCCCCAATAGTTGTCCGATTGCGGATCGAATTGAAACACCGGCATCAGTTCGACCGCGGTTATCCCCAGCTCTTTCAAATAAGGAATTTTGGCGATTACTCCCCGGAATGTCCCGCGATCAGTCCGCGTCGACCTGCGAACTGGCATCGTTTGTGAAACCACGCACATGCATTTCGTAGATAATCAGATCCGAATCATGTCGGACCGGGCGGTCATCGCCCCAATCGTAGGGCAACGCGTCATGCAGCACTCCCAGCGGAGCGACTCCGGCGTTGGATCCGGGCTGGATGGCCGCGTTGCGATCGAACTGGGGTGGAAAAAAGATAACGCGCGCATACGGATCAAGCAGAATTTTTTCTGAATCGAAGGTGTGATGTTCAAATCCGGCCGCAGGCGGTGGACCGGATACCTGGTACGCATAGTACTGCAGCCTTACCAATCTCCGTCGCTGGAATCCGGCAATGCCAGATCGGTCCCGACTTGTTCTTTAGGGGGTCAAAAGAAACATGTGTGAGCGGGTTTTTGAAATCAGTCTCGTCATACAGAGTTGAGCGTGACGGCTTGCGCGTGTTTTGAATAAATTGCAAAATTAAATGCCGCTTCCGAGGCAACATAACTGACCCCCAGGGGAAAGATCGAACCTTCGATCGTTTCCCAACGAGTCGATGCAGTAATGGTGCGGCAGCGGTCAATAGTCTGACATCTTGATGCGGGCTTGCTTGGTATGCTGAGTTTCAGAGCGATAGATCGTCGCAAACGCTATACCAGACTTGGGGAAAAGCCAGCCAAGACTAACGGGCGCAAGCCCGCCGGTGACCACGCACGTCGAACGATTTAGCGGTACGGGCGCGAGCCCGCCAGTGACCACGCACAGTTAGCACGAGCGATTTCGCACGATATGAATTCGGCCATCGTGCTCTAACAAATGAGCCGCAGTCCGAAATAGCTCTCAATTGGGATGCGCGTTGCTTCTCCCCACGTCTACGTGGGTAATCCGCCGCGGCGGACCGGGTGTCACTCCAAATCACGAGTAGTTTGCCCCACTACCAACATGATCTTAAAACTGCAATGCATCATCCCTCCGGACTTGGCAGTCTTCCGAAGAGGACTTGAATTGGAATATGGCAACGCAGCGCCCACGAATGTTCGTCGTGATGGGCGTCCGGGAATGCATAATAAAACAAGTCGCGTCCTTCCTCCCAACCCCGGCTCGCCAATAACGCCCGCATATGGCGGGTGACTTCGTAGTTGTCCTCCGGCCAGCCGCTGTCGAGGTAAAACAACGCCTTACGTTTTGCCGCGCCTGCGACCCGCTCATTGAGGTCATCTCGCCAACCGAACGTGGTCGACAGGCAGGCCGCCTTTCCGAACACGTTGGGCCACTGCCAGACGGTGAAGAACGACGCTACGCCGCCGAGCGACGAGCCCATGACCCCGGTATGGTTCGGTTCCACCAGCGTGCGGAACTCCCGGTCGATGTGTGGTTTCAATGTATTGGCCAGGAAATCTGCGTATTGCTCGTAACCCGGGAACGAGTAGTCCCATTCGCGATCGGCTGGGTAAACGCCAACGGCAAGCAGCTTGTCAACGGCATTCATCTCGGCCAGCAGCATGAGTGTCTCGGCAAGTCGCCAGTCTTGACCATCTCCATCGCCGTCCCGAAAGAACACGTTTTGCCCATCCTGCAGGTAGAGCACCGGATACTTCTTGAGCGTATTTTCGGTGTAGCCCGGGGGATGGAAGACGCGGAAATGAAACGTCTTTCGCGAAGCCTCGTGCGTGAGCGTCCGCAGTTCGCACAGGCTGCAGCTTTCGTCCAGCAGAAAATGAGGCCAAATCTCGTGATCTTTGCGCAGATGACGCAGCGCCAGGTAGTTGTTGCCACGCGCCCAGTGGGCAACTCCATCCTGAAGAAGGACGGGTTTGAAATAGAAATACGAACGCGCCGTTTCGATCTTGAACGCGTGTACGTTGCCGTCCGAAGAAACACTCTCCGCGGCAATGTCCGCCTCCCAATCGTCCTCGGTGCGCAACACAATTCGTCCGGAAGTACGTGGGTAGTGGACGATGATTCTCATGGTGGACTCGAATAACCTTGGCGCTTTGATATCTCAGAGAATCTGTTATACCGCAAATCATGGCCACCGGATCCAACGGGATGAGGTCGAGCCGTGCCTCGCTGAAATCCCAAAATGCCCAACCGGACTGGAAAGTTTTCTTCATGCCAAACCCAATCTACAAATACAACGATCTCAAACCCGCTTTCCATCTACGGTATACTTGGACCGGTTGGCCCACAGCAGGAGCTTTCGCTTCCTGCCGGGCAAGCCGGCGAGGGGAGCGGCCAGCGCGGCCACAGATGTTAAATTGAAAAACAGCCGTTCCTGCCGGGCAAGCCGGCAAGGGGACAAGACTATCAGCGGCTGCGTTCCAGCGATGGAAATTTGCTGATCTTTTCCCATGGTCATTTTCTCAGTGTCCTCGCCGCTCGTTGGCTGGACCTCGATGCGGCTGCCGGACGCTTCTTTTTCCTTGACACGGCTGCCCTGAATATCGTAGGTTACCACCATGATCGAAACGATCCGGTCATCCGTCTTTGGAACGACTGCCGTTATATTGGCTGATGGATCTTCACTTGGAATCAGCCATGACGTCTTTATAAACCAACAGGAACCTATTCTCCCACCGGGATACCGCGCTGCGGGCCTGTTGCTGCATCTCACCTCGCTCCCTTCGCCCTATGGAATCGGAGACATGGGGCCAACGGCGCTGGAGTGGATTGACCGTCTGCAGCAGGCGAATCAGTCCTGGTGGCAGACGTTGCCGTTGGGACCAACGGGATACGGCAATTCGCCCTATTCCTCCCTGTCCTCGTTCGCCGGCAACTGGCTGTTGATCAGCCCGGAAGCTCTGGTTGCGGACGGGTTGTTGTTGCCAGCGGAGATTGACAATCTGTCGTTCCCTGGATCCAGCGTCGATTACGAGGCTGTCGGCGAATTCAAAGAAGGCTTACTCCAAACGGTCTGGAACAACTTCACGGCCAGGGCCGGACGGCATTTGCAACGGGACTTTGCACAATTTCAACTTGATAACGCAAATTGGCTGGACGATTACGCGTTGTTTCGCGCGATCAAGTCAAAATTTCACGAAGCGAGTTATCTTGAATGGCCGATTGAACTGGTGCGACGATCCCCGGATGCCCTGGCGCTGCGCGGCGCGAGTTGGGTGCTCAGATTGATCGAGTTCGCCTCGCGCAGTTTCTGGTCTTCCGCCAAGGTGCCCGGTTGAAGGAATATGCGCGTTCCCGGGGAGTGCGTCTGATCGGCGACCTGCCTTTTTTTGTGGCTCCCGACTCCAGCGACGTGTGGACCAACCCGGAACTGTTCTTGATTGATGAAAATCATCAGCCCCTGTTTGTGGGCGGTGTCCCTCCTGACGATTTCAGCGACGAGGGGCAACTGTGGGGTAATCCAGTCTACGACTGGGAAGCCCATCGCCGCACGGGATTCCGGTGGTGTGTGGACCGGGTGCGAGCTTTGTTGGCTCATGTCGACGTGATTCGCCTGGATCATTTTCGGGGC
This sequence comes from uncultured Planctomycetaceae bacterium, assembly GCA_963697295.1. Taxonomy (GTDB): domain Bacteria; phylum Planctomycetota; class Planctomycetia; order Pirellulales; family Pirellulaceae; genus Mariniblastus. The sequence continues at coordinate 167,517 of CAVONL010000004.1, forward strand.
TTCGCCGCCGCCTGGCACATTCCGGCAGGAGCATCGACGGCCAAGGTGGGCGAATGGGTGCCGGGACCGGGGGCCGAATTTTTTCGCGCCGTTGAACAGGAATTGGGCAGGCTACCCTTTATCGCGGAAGACCTCGGGCTGATCACGGCCGACGTGGATGCGCTCCGAGACGAGTTTGAGATTCCGGGGACGCGCGTGATCCAGTTCGCCTTTGATGGGAGACCGGACAACCCGTACCTGCCGCACAATTTCGTTTCCAACACGGTGGTGTACACCGGAACTCATGACAACAACACGACGCGCGGGTGGTACGAAGACTTGCCGGAAGAGCAGCGGCACATCGTGTGCTTCTACCTGCATCAAGCACAGCTTGAGAGTGACGAAGTTGCGGCGGCTCTGATGCAGCTGGCTTGGTCATCGAGCGCCGCGCTCGCGGTGGCGCCTCTGCAAGATCTGTTAAACCTGGGCACCGAGGCGCGGATGAACGTGCCTGGTTTAACCGAGGGAAATTGGCTCTGGCGCACGACGGAAGAAATGCTGTCCGGGCCTGCATTCCAATGGTTGGCGAATTTGACAACCGCCTGCAACCGAACACATGTCCACCAACCCGCGTTGGATTCCATCCTGACACAAAAAATAATACCATGACAATGAGGCTGGAGTCATCGAACTTCGCAGTCTATAAAGTAGGACTTAAGTTCAGCCCGACAGGAATCGCACATGCCCACCAACACAGACGCAAATCAATCAAAAATCGCTCAACTCATCGAGCAGCTCGAGAATGAACATGTCGCCGTGCGCAGCAAAGCCCGCGATACGTTGGTCGAGATCGGTGGACATGGCGTCATCCGGGCATTGGTTTACGAATTGAATGATCCGCGCCGCGACGTTCGCTGGGAAGCGGCCAAGGCCCTGAGTTCGATCGCCGACCCGATCGCCGCGCCGGCGTTGGTCCAACTCTTGCAAGATGAAGATGATGATACGCGCTGGCTCGCTGCTGAGGGTCTGGCCAAATTGGGTAACGCGGGACTGTTGGCAACGCTTAACGCTTCGACGCGCAATGCAAGCGATACACAGTTTTGTCGGGCGGCTCATCATGCGTTTAAAGAGTTCAGCAAACACAGCGTTCACGGCAAGAATTTAACGTCCGTCATTGAAGCCTGCGAATCGGCGGAGCCGGGTGTGGCTTTGCCCGTCGCAGCCTACCAGGCACTGCAGCAGATCAAAACTGGACAAACCAGCTAGGTCAGTGTTATACCTGAGCGCTAGCCGCGGTGCTGAGCGGCAAGGCGTTACATCGAAACGGCGAATCACCGGTGGATGAGCGGTTCCGCTCAAAACCCAGCAGCGAGTGCGCTCCTGAGCCCAAGTGCGGCGCCAGTCAGATTTTGGGAAAATGGCAATTCTCAAAAATTTCTTTGAAGCCAACGCAGCTTGGTTGCACGCCTTAGCGAAGAAGATTCCAGTATTGGCATCGTATTTTCGCTGGTATTGCTCGGCGGCGGGCTGGCGACGTGGATTGCATTCAATGGTTAAGACGCGACGCCAACGCCAGGCGGAATTGTCGCACGCATTGCCAGAAATGAATTTCGGCTCATATTTGACAGGCAGACTTTCTGTAGGTGAATCTCCAGGATCAAGGTTTATCAAGTGAGTACCCTGACTATCGTCGCACTATTTCTGGCCATCGCCGTCGGCATTTCGCTGGGCATGCTTGGAAGCGGCGGTTCGATCGTCATGTTGCCCGTGCTGGTTTACGTTGCCGGCGTTTCCGCTCAGCACGCGGTCAGCATGTCACTGGCGATTGTTGGCGGGACGAGCCTGGTGGGTGCGATCCTCCGTTTGCGACAGGGAAATTACCATCTTAAAGCGACAGTCCTGTTTGCTGTCAGCGGCATGGTAGGCGCCTATTTTGGCTCGTCACTCACGCACCTGGTTTCTCAAACTGCGTTGATGTTGATTTTCAGCGGATTAATGCTGGTCGTGGGCGCCGCCATGATCTTCGAAAAACGCAAACCCACTGGCAAGCACGAAACCAGCAACCTCCGATTGCTGGCCGCTGGCACGGGCGTTGGTGTGTTGACGGGGTTTCTCGGCGTGGGGGGCGGATTCTTGATTGTCCCCGCGCTGGTTCTGTTTGCCGGTATCGAGTTGAATAAAGCGATTGGCGCGTCGATGGCGATCATCGCGTTCAATTCGCTGGCCGGATTGCTCGGACACGCTCAACAACTGACAATCGATTGGCAACTGACAGGACTGTTTCTGCTGGCAGCTCTGGTCGGGATGGTGATTGGCAATCAATACTCGGCCCGGGTTCCCGAGAAATACTTAAAAAAGATATTCGCCTGGTTTGTCGTGACGGTCGCGATCGTGATTGCGGCAATTAATTTTTACGGCATGCTTTACCCGGGCGGAGAGAACACCAATGCTGCCAAACCAGAATTAACGACAACTCAAATGCCGAATCATTGGAGTACCCAATCATGTTGATCAAACAGACGACTGACCTATCTGTAACCGACGCCGGTAACGCCTTGCAGGCCGCCGTGGCAGCCAATCATTTGGCGTCATGCACATTCACAATCTGAAAGAGACCATGGCGAACAAGGGCGTGGAGTTCGGCCCCGAATGCCTGATCTTCGAAGTTTGCCAGCCTCAACAAGCCAAAAAAGTGTTGTGCGAGAACATGAGTATCTCGACCGCGTTACCGTGCCGAATTTCCGTCTACGAAGAAAACGGCAAAACCGTCTTGGCAACGTTGCAACCAACAATGCTGCTGGGAATGTTCGACACGCCTCAATTGGCGGGTGTCGCCCAGGAAGTCGAAGATACAATCGTCAAGATTATTCAGGAGGCAGTGTCGAAATCCTGAATTCTCGAGGTGGCTTTGCAGGGCGGGATTTATGCTGCCGCAATTCGAGCAAACAATTTCAACCCTCACCCGGGCCCTCATCGTACTACATAAGCCTTGCTTGCATCAAAAATAATCGGAAAACCAACCGTTAGGTTAACCCCGTGTGGTAGTTGTCGCGAATGCTGACCACCGTTTCCCTGAGACCGTCCACGGTGTCAACGACCTGGCTGAGGTGATCGCAGACTGCGAAAACTGTTGACTGAGTGTTTCCGAGACGAAGTCGTAGTTGCCCTTGGCCACGGGCAGTTGCAGCTGCCGCAAAAAGCAGCCTGCGGAGCAGTCGAGCGAAATCGCACAGTAGTAAACATCCGAGGGGATCGGGAGTCTGTTTGGGAATACAGCATTTCGCGACAACGGTCTTTGTCAAAAAGACTCCCGACCCCTGTGATGGCATACGATGTGCACTCTGTGATTGTGATTTACGGGATGATCTTCGGATTCAATGCCCGTTGAGAAGCGATATTGCAACCTGTTCTCAAGAAAGGAGCCAAACATGGCACTTAACGCAGGTTTATGGATTGATCATCGAGAAGCACGCATCGTCTTCATTCCGGATGAGGGTCAAGCAGAAATCAGGCGGCTTGAGTCAAACGCCGAAAAGCACGTCCGTTCGACGGGTGGCTCGCGGTCCAGCACACCTTATGGCCCCCAGGATGTCGCTGCCGGTGACGTTCAGGAGCGACGACTCGCCAACCAACTCAAAGCCTATTACAAGGAAGTTGTCGAGGTCCTCCGCGATGCTGATGCGATCTATTTGTTTGGTCCCGGCGAAGCCAAAACTGAGTTCCAAAAGCAAATCAAAAACAAGAAATTCCGCGAGCGTATCGTGGGGGTTGAGACTTCCGACAAGATGACCGATAACCAGCTTGTGGCGAAAGTGCGCAAGTACTTTAATGAGAAGGCTGTTACGTGACGCCTGCAACCTGTGCCTGGCTGGGTTAATAATAGATCTTGAGCGATGTAATCGAAAACAACCCGGCGAAGCCAGTCCACACAACGGAACACCGACATGGCGGGCTGGGTCAACTGGCGTCGACGGCGATCTGCGGAAACGACATTACCTCGTCCTGCCTGTACGTTTCGGCTTTGGCGATCGCCTATGCCGGTTGTTGGGCGCCGGTTTGCCTGCTGTTCGTCGCCGGTACGCTGTATCTGTTTCGCTCGATTTATGCCGAAGTCGTAGGAGCCCTGCCGCTTAACGGGGGAGCCTATAACGCACTTCTCAACACGACGAGCAAATACCGGGCGTCCATTGCCGCCTGCTTGACGATTCTGTCCTACATGGCGACGGCCGTTATTTCGTCGAATGAAGCGATGCACTATTTGCATTCGCTCTGGGAGTCCTTACCGGTGATTTGGGCAACCATTGGTCTGCTCGCGCTGTTCATGTTTCTGGCGATCATGGGGATCACCGAATCGTCGATCGTCGCGATCATCATTTTTATTTTCCACCTGGCGTCGATGTTGTTGCTGATGGTCTGCGGCCTGTTCGCGCTGACCAGCTTCGGGCTGGATGTTCTTTGGACGAATTTGCAAACGCCTACCGAAGGCGGGATCTGGAAAGCCCTGTTCTTTGGTTTCGCAGCCGCCATGCTGGGTATTTCCGGTTTCGAGTCATCCGCCAACTTTGTCGAGGAACAGGCCGAGGATGTCTTCCCCAAAACCCTGCGAAACATGTGGCTGGCCGTCACAATCCTCAACCCGGGGATGGCGATCCTGGCCCTCGCGCTTGTTCCAATACCGGATGTACGTGGCGAATATCAAAACACGCTCTTGTCGCACATGGGTGAGGTCGCAAGCGGCGACTGGCTGTCGTGGCTGATTGGTCTGGATGCGATCCTGGTCCTCAGCGGGGCAACATTGACCAGCTACGTTGGCGTGACCGGACTGGTTGAGCGAATGACACTCGACCGCTGCCTTCCTCGGTTCCTGTTGAAGAAAAGCCGGCGGAAGACGCCGCATCGCATCATTATCGCGTTCTTCGTGTTGTGCGTGTCCGTATTATTGATTACGCGCGGCGATCTGAAGTCTTTAGCTGCCGTTTACACATTGTCCTTCCTGGCGGTGATGGCGTTGTTTGCCATTGGCAACCTGCTTTTGAAACTAAAACGACCGAAATTGCCTCGCCCGACTCGCGCGAACTACCTCACTGTCCTGGTCGCCTTGGCTGCAGTCACGATTGCGATCCTTGGCAACGCCCGCCTGAACGCGGCCTATTTGGTTGTCTTTCTCGAATACCTGGTGCCCACTGTGCTCGTCGTCACGATCATGCTGACACGCCTGAAGTTGCTTGAGTTGTTGGCATTTTTCATCGACGAAATCCGCCGCATGGCGGGTCGCGAACGACGCGAAGCAGTTGAGAACCGTGACTTGGCGTCGGCCAAATGGTGGCGCCGTATGGGTATTCGCATCGGCTGGCTGGAAGACGCCTTGTACCGAACCATCGAGGAAGTCAGCGATCAGAGAATCGTGTTTTTCACCAAGGGAGACAGTCTCGGCAACTTGAACCGCGTGATGCAATACGTGGAGGACAACGAACATACCGATCGAATCAAGGTGGTAACCGTTGTCGCGAAACCGGAAGATGTCCCACCCAACCTGGAGACAAACCTGAATTTTCTCGACGAGGCTTACCCGAACATCGATATCGACTTTATCGTGGTCGAAGGCGTATTTTCGCCCGAACTCATTCAATCACTTTCCAAACAGTGGAACATCCCAACCAATCTGATGTTTGTCGGCTCGCCTGGTGATCATTTTCTGTATGGAATCTCCGAATTAGGCGGTGTGCGCCTGATTATCTGATCTCATGCTGCCCGCATGAACAGAGATTGTCGGGCAGTTGCGACCCACTTTTCAAACTGACTCGGAGTCGCATCCGGCAGAAGCGGCCCACGTGCAGACGCGCCCACCTTCATTTCGGCAAAACGGCACAAATATTGCACTTCCAGCAACGAATTAGGAATTGCGCTATGATCATCTCGGCTTACCTGCCTTCCGTCGAACCTACTTTATGTTTATGGAGATCGTTATGAAATGGTTACCCATTGTGGCACTCGTTGTCGTGCCCCTGATTGTGCTGATGTACGGGGCAAGCATTTACAACCGCCTCGTCACGCTGAAGAACCGCTTCAAAAACAGCTTCTCGCAGATCGAGGTGCAGTTGAAACGTCGTTACGACCTGATTCCGAATCTGGTTGAAACGGCCAAGGCGTACATGGCGCACGAGAAAGGGACATTGGAGGCCGTGATTGCCGCGCGGACGAGAGCCGTCAGCGGTCTGCAACAAGCCTCCGCCAATCCCGGTGACCCCGCTGCGATGCTGGCCTTGTCCGGTGCCGAGCAGGGCTTGACGGGTGCGCTCGGGAGGTTGTTTGCGCTGGCCGAATCCTATCCCGATCTTAAAGCCAACCAAAATATGATGCAGCTGAGCGAAGAAATCACGTCGACGGAGAACAAAGTCTCCTTCGCCCGGCAAGCGTATAACGATGCCGTCACGGAGTACAACACTTACAAGCATCAGTTTCCGCCGGTGTTGTTGTCGGGTCTGTTGGGATTCGGAAGCGACGCTGAATTGCTTGATTTCGATGAGAAAGCAATCGCCGACGCGCCGAAGGTCTCGTTTTCTTGATCGCACAAGCCGGTAAATCGTCGAGCTGTAGAAAGAAACGATGGCCACGAACTTTTTTGAACTTCAAACCGCTGCGCGGCGCAACACGGGCTGGCTGATCACCAGTTTCCTGCTGGCGACGGTGGTGATTGTCATCAGCGTGATGGCCGTCGTGGCTCTGGCGGTTGGCACCCAACAAGTTGGCGGACAGGCACTGCGGGCATCAAATTATCCGTGGGATATTCCCGTGCTGGCTGGTGCGGCCACGCTGCTGGTGATCATCGGCGGAACCTTGTTCAAATCGGCTCAACTACGGGCCGGCGGCGGCGCGGCTGTCGCGGAAGCGCAAGGTGGAGTTCGGATTTATCCCGATACGACGAATCCGCTGCAACGGCGCATTCTCAACATTGTCGAAGAAATTGCGATCGCATCGGGAACTCCGGTGCCACCCGTGTATTACCTGGAAAATGAACCAGGCATCAATGCCTTTGCCGCGGGTTACACACCGTCGGATGCGGTGATTGCGGTGACCCGGGGGAGCGTGGAAGAGTTGACGCGCGACGAATTGCAAGGCGTCATCGCCCACGAATTCAGTCACATCGTCAATGGAGACATGCGCATCGGGATTCGCATGATCGGCGTGCTGTACGGCATCCTGTTGATGGGACTTGTTGGGCAACTGATTTTTCGCAGCATGGCCTATTCTGGTGGTTTTGGTTCCCGACGCGATTCGAAATCGGGTAACGCGACGGCGGTCATCATGCTGATCGGCCTGGCGCTGATTGTCCTCGGCTTCATTGGCACGTTTCTGGGCAACCTGATCAAGGCGGCCGTTTCGCGCCAACGCGAACGACTGGCGGACGCGTCCGGTGTCCAGTTCACGCGCAATCCGCTGGGGCTGGCCGGCGCGCTCAAACGTATCGGCGCTTCGGAATTCGGGTCGCGGTTGCAGTCACCGAATGCAGCCGAGGCAAGTCACCTTTATTTTGCGGATGGTGTCTGGACAGGATTCGCTCGAATGTGGGCGACGCATCCTCCGTTAGCCGAGCGCATTCGAGCTCTGGATCCAAATTGGGATGGAACCTATCCAGCCCCGCACGCGGCCGCGGCTGAAATTCGCTCGGAGCTCGCGGCTGGCTTCGTCGGCGCATCGTTCGCCAATGGACTGGGACGACAAACCGAAATCCCTTTGCGCGTCGTGGCGAAAGCGACCGAGCAAATTGGCAATCCGACTCCAGCCCATAACCAATATGCGGCTTCGCTCGTCGACGGAATCCCCGACCCACTGGTAGATGCGGCCCGCCAGCCGTACGCGGCTCGAGCCGTGGTGCTGAGCTTGCTCGTGCATGCGGACAAGCAGGTTCGGGACCAGCAAATTCGCCAACTAAGCCAGCTCGTCAAACCCGATTTGCTGGAACTGGTACAACAGCTGCTCCCGCTGGTCGACACCGTGGACGCACGGGCGAGATTACCATTGGTTGATATGTCGCTGCCGGCCCTGGCGGCGATGTCTCCAGCGCAGTACAGCGAATTCCTTACGGCGTTTTCCTCGTTGGCACGAGCCGACGGGCAGCTGGAACTTTTCGAGTGGGTGCTGGCACAAATTGTCGAACGAAACCTCCGCCCCAGGTTCGAAAGAGTCCGCAGCATCGCGGTACGTTATTCATCGCTGGAACCACTGGCCGATCAGTGCAGTGTCGTCTTGTCCGCGGTTGCTTACGCAGGCAATTCAGACGCCGCCGCCCAGGCCGCATTCAATGCCGCGACCGCCTATGTGCCGGAATTGAAACTGGACATGCGACGACGGGAGGCTTCAGGATTACACCAGTTGCAACGTGCCTTGGCCGATCTGCGGCAAGTTGCACTGGTCGCTCGCGCTCGCCTGATTCAGGCGTGCGCGGCGGCGATTTGTGCCGATCGTCACGCCACGTTACCGGAGGCGGAACTTCTGCGTGGCATTTCCGACCTGCTCGAATGCCCGATGCCTCCGCTGCTGCCGGGTGAAGTGATTGCGGACGGCAACGTAAGCGGCAAGGCGCTAACCGCCGGTACCTGAACCGCAAGTCGCTAGCCGCCGGTCCCGAAACCGCATCGCTATGTGAGCGGCAAGGCGCTAGCCGCCGGTACCGAAACCGCATCGCTATGTGAGCGGCAAGGCGTAGCCGCCGGTACCGAAACCGCATCGCTATGTGAGCGGCAAGGCGCTAGTCGCCGGTACCGAAACCGCAAGCCACCAGCCGAAAGTATTGCACGTCAAACGCTCGAACACTCTGGCCACACTATCTCGCTCACAAACGTCATTTACCGCGATCCATTCGATCCTGGGCTTCGGCAATATAATAGATCACTCGCTCCAAATTTTCATTTCCATCAACAATTTCAATATCGCCTCCGCGCGTCCAAATTTTCTCATTGCGAATCGGATTGGCAAGCCTTCGTAGCGTCGATGTGGCATTTGCTTTGAATTGATCGCGTACTTTTTTTGGTTCAGCGGCCGCAGTAACAGTCACGGCCAGCTGGACGTGATTGGAACGAGCGTTGATTGCATGCAGCACCCAGCCGCGAATCTCGACGTGTTTTCGACAAATGTTTTCGACTGCTTCGCGTTGTGGCTCCGTCATTACGACAGCATCTTCCTTCATTTGCTCACGACACCAATCTTCCAGGAATGGTTGTGGTTGTTGCTCGCCCGCTTTCCATTTGCGCCAGCCACGAAAGTCGCCGGGAAGCCAAGTGCCGTAGGTTGTCCAAGTGATGAAATAAGTGATGGTTTCGTTCATGGATTTGTTGATGCGTGTTGCAACTGTTTCAAACTGGCGGCTAGCGAATTGCAGCTTACGCGACGTCGTAACCGGCGGCTAGCGGTTGGCAGCTCAGTCTTGTTGAGCACAGGAATAGGCGACGATTCGATGGCGGAGAATGTCGACATGATCAGCCAGCAACGCGAACGACGTTTCGGCTTTCGTGAGGTCCTCGTCGCGCCCCATCGTTTCCAGTTTGGCGGTCAGTTCGGTGCAGCGTGGGCAATCGTAACAACTGACCAGGCCTTTGAGTCGATGCGCGAAGTGGTGCAGGGCTTTTGCATCGTGATCCTGGATTGCCGTTCGAATTCGCCCCATCAGTTCCGGAGTCTCATCGAGGAAAAATCCCATTTGCAGCTTGAGAAGTTCCAGGTTGCCGTCTAATCGGTTTAGCGCGGCTTCGAATGCTGGATTGGTTCCGTTCATGTGTTTTTTCCCCCATTCGCTGGTTGAGCTCGAATCGCCTACGGCTGAAAAAATATTGTGGGCTGTGGGTAATGCCGAATTCGATGCCGGCAACTGCCGATTGGTTCTCATCACTGCCGGTGAAATCCTCCGGGCTTTGTCGATCACGTGTCCTCAGTCCCCATCCTTCAACTTTTTCCAACATTGCCGAAATGCTGATGGGTTTGGGCAGGTAATCGTCCATGCCGGCATCCAGGCAACGCCGACGGTCTTCCTCGGTCCCGTAGGCCGTCACCGCGATAATGGGAATTCGCGACTTTGCATCCTTCCGTCCGCGGACAACGGATGTCGTTTCCAGCCCGTCCTGCTCGGGCATTTGCACGTCCATCAACACCACGTCAAAGTCGTTCTGCTCGATTAGCTCGAGCGCCTGCTTTGCGCTGCAAGCTTGCTGCCAGGAATGTCCCCGCCGCTGCAAGATAGCGCTGACCAGCGACCGGTTGGCGGCATGGTCATCGACGATGAGCACGCGTACCGGTTGCTCCGTCCGCTCAATCGTTGATGGGGATGCGAGCGGTAATCTGGGCGCGAGCTCCCGAGTCGATTTTGGCAGGGTAACGACAAAGTGAAACACGCTGCCTTTGCCCAATTTGCTTTCGACCCAGATCCGTCCGCCCATCAGGCGCACCAGTTCGGTCGTAATCGCCAGGCCCAGGCCAGTTCCGCCAAAATTCCTGGTTTCCAGGACATCTGTCTGGTAGAACGCTTCGAAGATCCGACTGATTTGGTTTTCCGCAATGCCGACGCCCGTATCGCGAACCTGGAAATGGATGGTCGCTCGATCATTTGATTCGTCGGTCAGTTCGGCATCGACAAAAACGCCGCCGGTGCGTGTGAATTTGATGGCGTTGCCGACGAGATTGACCAGCACTTGTCGCAACCGGTTTGGATCGCCCACCAATGGTTGCGGAATTTCAGCGGAAAAATTACCTGTCAGCGAAAGCGATTTCTTGTGAGCCAGCACCGTCAGTGAATCCAGCGTCTCTTTCGTCAATTCGGCCAGATCGAAGTCGGTGCTATCCAGCTCGAGGCGGTGAGCTTCGGCTTTCGATAAATCCAGGATGTCGTTAAGAATGTGCAACAATGCCTGTGCCGAAATATTTGCGGTCGTGAGATATTCGCGTTGGTCCGGCGAGAGCTCGGTTCCGAGAGTCAATTCCGTCATCCCGATGATGGCATTCATGGGCGTGCGGATCTCGTGACTCATCATCGCCAGGAAATCACTTTTGGCGCGGTTCGCAGATTCAGCGACTTCTTTGGCCGCCTTCATCGCCAGTTCTGCCTGGCGTCGCTGGGTGATGTTCGCTCCGATTGCGATCCAGCGAACGATGGATTCGTGCTCGTCCAGTACAGGCGTGACCTGAAATTCGATCCAGACTTGCTGATCGTGGACCTCGTCGATGTGTGGAAAGGATCGCGACGACTTCGGGAGGGCAGAGCTCCGTCTCTGCAGGTTGTCGTGGACCTCGTCGATTTGTGGAAGGGATCGCAACGATTTCGGGAGGGCAGAGCTCCGTCTCTGCCAGTCGTCGTGGGTTTCTTCAGCGCGAGGAAAAAGTTGCGAGCCGGGTGTCCACGAATATTCGACGCTGAACCCATGTCCCGCGACCAGTGACGCAGCGAATGAATCCGCTGCGGCCGAATGGGGCTGATCGGCGAAAAACAAACTCGATGCCGTCGTGGTTTTGCCTTTCTGAAGTTCAAATCCAGTGAGTTGAAAAAACGCCCGGTTGATCCATTCGATTTTCCCACTCTTGTCAAAGATCAATACGGGGTTGTCAGTCTTGCTGGCGATTAATGACAGAATCATGTCCGCATGTTTGTTGTCAAAGCCAAGCACATCACGCTGGATCGCCACCCCATCTCGTAAGTGCTGAAATTTCGATTTGCCGGAAGTGTAAACTCTATTCAGACGTACGAACGCTTCTTCCCAATCACCTTTGGAAACGACCCGCTCCCATTGCCGTAGCTCTCGGGACCGGGGGAGTTCAAAGTTGACCGCCAGGCTTTCGGTAAACTGGATTTCGAATCCGTCCGCTGGCGATCCGATCATTTTGAAATCCGCGAGCTTTTCACCTGCCCGTCGGAGACTGCCCAGGTTGCGGGCTACTGTGTTACGGATTTCTGTCAACGCGTGGGGATGGGTGATAAAACGAAACTCCAGCGACCAGCCGTGATCGGCTGCCACGAAGCCGACTTCATTTTCCAGCAGCTCATCGGGAGGATAATTGGAAAGCACGTGAAAGACCGTCTTGGCAAGCCGGCGACAAGTCCGTCGAGTCAAGCCGCACAAGACACCAATTTGTTCGGTCGCGATGACTTGCCGCTCGATGGTGTTTTTGGGCAGGTCGGCAAAGTCAAAGATCAGTCTTCTTTGCATGTTTTCACGCTTCGAAGGTTGCAGCAGATTCCAGGCTCCGTCGTCATCGGACGGACTGTGTCGATCTTGAATCATAGTCTATGCCACTTTTTATATTGGCAATCCCCGAATCAAGGGCCTGCCACGTGTTTTTGCTGCTTCGAAATGCGGAGGATTTTCAGCATCTTGGGCAAAGATTGCTCCGCGCGGTGAGTTTGTTTGCGTTCACTCCGTTTGGAAAGTTCCCACAGGGTCCCATCGTCCCGGTCAAGCAGGGCATGCAATGCACATGCCAAAGCCGTCTGATTTTTCGATTCGGCTTGAGTTGGCAAGCCATTTGCATGAAATTGTTGAGTGATCATTTGGAACCAATCCAGTCAAGCAGGAAGCAATGTCAAAAAAACACAATCGCGGAACAAGTCGCGGTCGACGCTCGGGGGCCATTTCAATCGGTAAAACTGGCTTCAAAAAGCGACATCCGGAGGTCGGAGCCCGTCCGGGCACCCTGATGATCGACGAGAGTGCAGCGAAGCCAAAAATTCGGGCAATCAGCTACGACAGGCAGAAACAGATTCAGGACGTCAATATCGAAAATGTGGCGCAACTAAAATCCGCGCTGCAGCCAAGTGCAATCACCTGGATCGATGTGCAGGGGTTTGGCGACAGCCAAACGATTGAGCAAATTGGTCAGATGTTTTCAATTCATCCGCTGGCCCTGGAAGACATCGTCAACGTCCCGCAACGACCCAAAGCCGAAACCTACGGCAATCAATCGCTGATTATCACGCGCATGGTGGGGTTGGACGACAAACAGCAAGTGCAAATGGAACAGGTCACAGTGCTGCTGGGTGCGAATTACGTCATCACGTTCCAGGAACGGTATGGAGACATCCTCGATCCGCTTCGCGAGCGCATCCGGGTTGCCAACAGCCGCATTCGACAACACAACTCGGGTTATTTGATGTATGCCATCGTCGATACAATTGTGGACGGTTATTACCCCGTCATCGATGACCTGGGTGATCACCTCGAACATCTCGAAACCGTCGTCATGGAAAGTCCCACAACCGATGCGCTGCGGCAGCTCAATCGCACCAAAAACCTGCTGGTCAACCTGCGCCGCGCCGTGTGGCCACAACGAGAAGCCGTCAATTCGCTGATCCGGGAAGAGAATCCGTTGATCGGGGACGATGTTCGGGTTTACCTGCGCGACACTTATGACCATTGCGCAAACCGCGGAGGTGATCGAAATGTACCGGGAAATGGCGACAGGACTGGTTAACATCTACTTGTCCTCAATTGCCAATCGCCAAAACGATGTCATGAAAGTGCTCACCATCATGGCCAGCGTGTTTATTCCGCTGACTTTCATGGCTGGCATTTACGGGATGAATTTTGACAACATGCCGGAGTTGCATTACCGGTGGTCCTACCCCTTACTCTGGTGCGCGATGCTGCTGGTCGCGGGCGGGATGATCTATTTCTTCTATCGCAAGGGCTGGTTGGGAGGCAGCATCCGCAGCATCCGCAGCAGCAGCTAGAATGACATCCACCCCTTGAATCACAGCCCGGCCTTACGAGCGCAACTTGGGAGTCGTGTCTTATCCCGGGCGCTGCAAAAATGATCGACCGCTTTTTAAACTCACACTTGACCTGAAAAAAAATCCAGCGTTAACTTATGCCGACCCTTGAAACGACATCCTTTGACGAACAAGCCTTTGACGTCAAGCTGCTTTCGCTCATAGAAAATGGGCAATTTCACGAAGTTCTGGCCCTCATTGACCAGATCCCACGGGAGGATCGCACGCGGCTAATCTCCCGACTCGATCCGGAAATTCAGCAGCGAATGCTGGAGGGGATGGGGGCCGAAGACGCGGCCGACTTCCTGCATTTGCTGCCGGAGGTGCAGGCCGTCGAGTTGTTGGAAGAGATCCAGCCCGAAGCAGCCGCCAATATCCTGGAAGAACTTCCAAAAGACGAGCAGGCCGACCTCGTCGGCGAACTGAACGACGTCATCGCGCAGTCGATTCTCTCGCAGATGGACGACGCGGCCGCGGCGGAAATTGTCCGCAAGTTGTCCAACTACGAAGATGACGAAGCCGGCGGGATCATGATTGCCGAATTCCTGTCGTTTCGTAAATCGGACACGGTCGACGAAGTGATCAATCAATTGCGTCGCAACGCCGCCGACTATAGCGACTTTGACGTTCAATATGCATACGTGGTCGGACCCGAGGGGCGGCTCGTTGGCGTTCTGCGGTTGCGCGATCTGCTGCTCAACCGGGCCGACACGCGTCTTGGCGAGCTGATGATCGCCAATCCGGTTTTCGTCGACCATCATTGTTCGATCATCGAGCTGCATGATCTGTTCGAAAAACATGCTTATGTCGGCGTGCCAGTCGTCGATGATGAAGGCGTCCTGGTTGGCGTCGTCCGCCGCGGCGTCCTGGAAGAAACGATCGGGGATCAGAATGCCAGCGACTATCTGAAAACCCAGGGGATTATCAGCGAAGAATTGCGAACAATGCCCGTGGCCGTTCGTGCTCGGCGCCGTTTGAGCTGGCTCAGCATCAACATCTTGCTGAACATTGCTGCCGCCAGCGTGATTGCGTTTTACCAGGAAACGCTGTCGCAGGTGATTGCGTTGGCCGTGTTCCTTCCGATCATCTCCGATATGAGTGGTTGCAGTGGAAACCAGGCCGTCGCGGTGAGTATGCGGGAGCTTTCCCTGGGGCTCGTCGACGCCACCGAAGTCGTCCGGGTGTGGATGAAAGAAATCAGTGTGGGGCTGATTAATGGCATTGCGCTGGGATTGTTGATTTCGATCGTGGCTTTTATATGGAAAGGCAATCCCTGGTTGGGAGCTGTCGTCGGTATCGCGATGATGCTCAATACCATGATCGCCGTTTCCCTGGGGGGGACGCTTCCCTTGATCATGCGTCGCTTGAACCTCGATCCGGCTCTCGCGTCGGGTCCCATTTTGACCACCGTGACGGATATGTGCGGCTTCTTTTTGGTGCTTAGCCTCGCCAACCTCTGGCTGGCTTGGCTGGTTTGACCGTTGCGCACTCCCTGTCCGCAGAGCGCAAAAACTGCTCGCCTCGACTCAACTTCGCGCAGTTCGTCTCAACCTTGGTCTGTTCTTGAGACGTAACGGGGCTTTAAGGGTCGGCAGGGGCTGGCACAGCAGTTGCTGCCTCGACGACAGCTTCTGATCCACTCCAAGTTCCTGGATGAATACGATGCGGCACTCAACTCGCTGGACTTTTGCTCTCAGTGTGGCCTTGCTGTGGCCGTTGCCGGGCGTTTGCCAGACGAATTGGGGCGAAGAGGAACCGGTGGGTTACCGCGTTCCGGGTGAATTTGAACATCAAGATGCAATGCTTTTTTCCGGGGACAGCCTCGTCGAGAGCAATCCAAAGCTGTTTCTCGATCTGGTCTCGCAGTTGCAGGACCATGTTGAAATGGTGCTGTTGGTTTCAGGAGTTGAACAATCGGAGGCAGCCAAATTGCTTCTCGACTTCAATTCCGTACCGCGCGAAAACGTGCGATTTGCGGAACTGCCACATGACACGATGTGGGCGCGAGACTACGGCCCGATTGTTGTCATGTCACACGGCGACCAAGCCGTTTTTGTTGATGCCTTTTACAGTACCGACCGTGGATTGGATGACGGGACGCCGAGTGGTCTGGCCGAACTGCTCCACAAACCGGTCGTCAGGATCCCCGTACGAATCGACGGCGGAAACCTGCTGTTTAATGGCGATGGCCTGGCCGTGACTACGAGTCGGCTGTGGCGCGATAACGCCGGATCCGAGCTCGATAGTGAGTCGATGCATGAAATCATGACGGACGCCTACGGGTTGCACCAGATCCTCACGCTGGAACCACTGCAGGGTGAGCCCACCGGGCACGTGGACATGTTCATGACGTTCATCGCCCACAACACCGTATTGGTTGGGAAATACGATTCCGCGGAAGAACCTGAAAACGCAGCCATCCTCGATCAAAATGCGGCTGAACTGGCGAAGGTCGAGACCTCCGAGGGACCTCTGCAAGTCGTGCGAATTCCAATGCCTCGGCATGACGACGGCATTTGGCGAACCTACACCAATGTCATCTATGCCAATGGCGTCGTGTTGCTTCCGGCCTATCCAAATATTGACGAACCCGGGCTTCGGGAGACTCTGGCAACTTACCGGAGCCTGCTTCCCGGCTGGGACGTGGTTCCGATCGACACCAGCAGTTTGATTGAATTCAGCGGAGCCTTGCATTGCCTTTCCATGAATCTCGCCAAAATTGGCAACCTACCGGAGCTGCCAGCTCCATTTCTTCGCAGTAGCAGGAATCAATTTGACGAATTTCGGCTGAGCAAAAGCATCAAGGAATTTGCGAGCCTTGATGCCGTTCGAGTTCATGCTGCTGGTATGCAGTTGCGGGCCAAGCTGGACCCTCGCATGGCAGGCTACGCGGATTTGCGTTAAGCTGACATGCTACAGGCAATCATCGAAGCAGCGCAGCTTGGGTATGCCAAAGGTGCGGAAAAATCGCTGTGTCCTGATCGGCGAAAAACGGCTAAAATTATCTCGCGGATGGATCAAGTTATGATCGGTGCGAGCAGAAATTCTCCATCCAAGTCGCGGCCGCCGAAAAATCCGGCACACCTGCACGCCTGACGTATCGATTCAGGCTTTGGCACTCTGTTTGCATCGGTAGCGATTCAAACCTCGAAGAGCAAAAGTCGAGGCTGAATTCGTGACCTTTTCGCTCCAACGCGCTAAGATTGACTGTGAGAAACAAACCAGCCGGGCAACTGCCTGGCAGACTTTACAATTCACTTTACAACTCAATGTTTACGGCCTTTTTTCAGATGATTGAATCGAGTTTCTTGTTGACGACCCACACTAACAAATCGACGGGTAACTAGATGCAAACTTCGCAGGAACAACTTCCGGAGGCTGGCTTATCGCGCCGGTGGATCGTGGTGTTGTCGGTTTGTTGCCTGGTAGCGATTCCGTTATCCGGCTATTTGGCCTGGATTGCGCTGACGTCGTCGAAGGTGGCGGGCTGCGGTGGGGGCCGATTATTCAATTGTGGACATGTTATCAGTAGCCGTTGGTCTTTATGGATGGGGATCCCCGTCAGCCTGCTTGCCAGCGGACTGTATGTCGGCATGGCTTCCGCACTGTGGATTGGTAGCTCCGAACGTTTTAAACTTCTCACCCGGGAATTGGCGTGGTTGTTGGTAACCACTCTGGCAATTTCAGCTGGTCTGGCGGCCTGCTGGTTCGTCGGGGTTCAGGTCTTCATTCTCCGACATCTCTGCACCTACTGTTTGATCGCCCATTGCTGTGGTTTGATTGCGGCTGGTGTCGTTCTGTGGAACCGGCCGATCAGCATCAACGCTCTTAAATGCGCTTTTGCCCTCGGCGCGGTCGGCATTGGCATATTAATTTCTGGCCAGGTTTTTTCCGAACCACCCCCCACTTTCGAAATTGAAAGATTCGTGGTGCCGGCTGTTCCCTCCAATGCGGAGGAATTCGCGGCCCCGAGTCAATCCGGCGAAGTCGAATCGGATGACACGCTTTTCGATGCTCCGGTCATCAACAAAGTCGAACCGTCAGGCAAGACATCGGGGCTGAACGCCTCCCACACCAGTTCGGCGTTATTCGCGTTGGTGAGGCCTCAAACTTTGTTGGCGGTACTGGCGAGTTTGGCGATGCCCCAGGAAACCGGCTCCGTCCAAAGCTCCGCGCAACCAACCGTCTCTCAATCAGACGGCTCTCAATCAGACGGCTCCCAATCAGACGGCTCGGCAACCCCTGACAAGCCCGCTCCGGCGGCCACCCGGCGGACGGTCGCGATCATCGGTGGCTCGGTCAAACTCGATGTGACTCAATGGCCGATCGTGGGTTCCCCGCAGGCCAAATACATTTTTGTCGAGATGTTTGACTATGCCTGCCCGCATTGCCGAAACACCCATCGGGCGATCGAAGGCGCAAGAAAACACTTGGGGGCGATGTTGCCGTCGTCATGTTGCCGACGCCGTTGAATTCGAATTGCAATGGACTGATTCAGGTGACCGATCCCAAGTTCGTCGAGTCCTGCGAAATTGCCAAACTGGCCGTTGCCGTTTGGAGAACCGACGCGGCAGTCTTCAACGAATTTCACGAGTGGATGTTTGCGACCGAGCAAGCTCCGACATTCGCCAGTGCCAAGGCGCATGCCGAGACGTTGGTCGACGCAGAAAAACTGGCGGCGGAGTTAAAATCAGACGTTCCGACCCAATACGTTGCAAAAAATGTAGAGCTTTACCGGCGTGCCGGCGGTGGCAACGTGCCAAAGCTGATGTTCCCCGGCACCAGTATCATCGGTGAATTCACTTCTGCGGAAGCCCTGGTTGACGTGATTCGCCAGGAAATCAAGTAGGGCAAAATTCGCCCAGCCCCAAACCCGACATCTCGGCACGGTTCGTAAACATCGTAAATTTCCGCAGCAGGATTGCGATCCTGCCTGTTCGCGATAAGTTTACTCAACAAAGGGCGGGGCATTGGTTAGAATGGTCTTTGTTCAGCCGCATTTTCGTCAAGTTTTCTGATTTTTGAACCTGCTCGGAGGCGGATGACGTTCAGAAAGCGGCTGGAGCTGCGTCGGAACCAGGCAGAATCGACCGTTCT
Organism: uncultured Planctomycetaceae bacterium; assembly: GCA_963697295.1. GTDB lineage: Bacteria > Planctomycetota > Planctomycetia > Pirellulales > Pirellulaceae > Mariniblastus. Next base: position 186,343 of record CAVONL010000004.1, read on the forward strand.
TGGCGAACAAGCCAGCAATCATTCAAGTACAAAACACGTGAAAAATAAAATTCGTAACGTGAAAGACCTGCCAGTGATCGGCTGGCGAGAGTGGGTGAAGTTGCCTGATCTGGGAGTCAACCGAATCAAGGTAAAAGTCGATACCGGGGCTCGGTCGTCAGCCCTGCATGCCTACGACGTGGAAGAATTTACGAGGCACGGGGTGCCCTGGGTCCGTTTCAAGATTCATCCCATTCAGCGTAATAATCGCAAGATCGTCAAGGCAGAAGCCAAGATCCTCGATTACCGATCTGTCAAGAGTACCAACGGCAAAGCGGCCATGCGGCCCGTCATCGTCACCAACGTGTCGCTCCTGGGAGCGACCTGGAAAGTCGAACTCACGCTGGCCAATCGCGATGAAATGGGTTTTCGAATGCTGTTGGGGCGCGAAGCCCTGCGGCGAAGGCTGATCATTGACCCGGGTGGGTCTTACTATGGCGGCAAGCCAATACGTAAAACCAAACGCAAATAAAACGGAATCCGAAATATTTAACTTGAAGGAAATATGATGAAGTTGGGAATCCTGTCGTGCAGCCCGAAGTGTTACAGCACGCGGCGACTGCTCGAAGCAGCGCAACAACGTGGCCACGACGCTGACGTCTTGAGTACAAAAAAACTGTCGATTGATCTCCGCGAGCGGGAACCCGACCTGTATTACCGTCAACAGCAGCTGGAGCATTACGACGCGGTTTTGCCCCGCATCGGAGCCTCCATTACGTATTACGGGACAGCGGTAGTCCGCCAATTCGAACAGATGGATGTTTACTGTGCCAATTCGTCTGCCGGGATTTCCAACTCCCGTGACAAACTGCGCAGCCTGCAAATCCTCAGCCGTCACAATATCGGAATTCCAGCCACCACGTTCGTCAAGGAAAAATCGGACGTCTTGCCGGCGATCGAACGTGTCGGCGGCGCACCGGTCATTATCAAGTTGATCGAGGGAACCCAGGGGATTGGCGTCCTGTTGGCCGACACGATTCATACAGCCGAGGCGATCATCGAGCTCTTGCAAAGCCAGAAGCAAAACGTGCTGATCCAGAAATTCGTTGCCGAAAGCAAAGGCAGAGACATTCGGGCCTTCGTGGTTGGCGATGAAGTCGTCGGCGCCATGCGGCGCGTCGCACAGGGCCAGGAATTCCGCAGCAATGTCCATCGCGGCGGTCTCACCGAGAAAGTCGAACTCGACGAAAAATATCAACAGACAGCGGTCCGGGCGGCACAAATCATGGGTTTGCGGGTCGCCGGCGTCGACATGCTCGAGGGCACCAAAGGTCCACAAATCATGGAGGTTAACTCGTCGCCAGGACTGGAGGGCATTGAAAAATGCACCCAACTGGATATCGCCGGCAGTATCATCGACTTCATCGCTGCGCGGGTTGACTTTCCCGAGATTGACATCCGTCAGCGATTGACGGTCAGTCGCGGATACGGCGTCACCGAGCTCCACATCCCTGAAGGTTCGCATTATGTGGGCAAACGAATCGACGAATCGGGATTCTATGACAAAGATATCAATGTGCTCACCCTCACCCAGGGAACGACGGTCATCCCGAATCCCAAACCGTCGCGCGTACTGGGACACGGCGACCGAATTCTTTGCTTCGGCAAACTCGAAATGATGCGCGAACTCGTGCCGATCAAGACCCGCCGCGAACGAAAATCCGAAATTCAGGAACTGCCGGATTTGCCCGTCTCGCATGAAGTGTTCGAAGAAGTGAATTAGCATGGACGACAAACGTACGAAGATCGATCACTGGGATGGGGCGCCGATCAATCAAGGTGAGTCGCGGGATGTGTACCTGGCCGTCAGCGAAAGCTACAGCGGAATGACGGTCAGGATCCCAATCCATATTCGGCGGGCCATGGAAGACGGGCCCGTTGTGTTTGTCACCGGCGCGCTGCACGGTGACGAGATCAACGGTACGGGCGCCATTCGCCAATTGGTTCAGGACGGCAATCTCAATTTGACTCGCGGGTCGCTGATTCTGATACCGGTCCTGAACATCCTCGCGTTCGACAGGCATTCGCGTTACCTGCCCGATCGTCGGGACCTGAATCGTTCGTTCCCCGGCTCGTCGACGGGCAGCCTCGCTGGCCGGATGGCAAAAACGATCATGGACGAAATCGTTTCCCGCTGTGATTACGGGATCGATCTTCACAGTGCCTCGGTGCGTCGCACGAATTATCCTAACGTTCGTGGAGACCTGAAAAACCCGGAAGTGAAACGAATCGCCGAGGCGTTCGGTTGTGAGATCATTATTAACGGCAAGGGGCCGCTGAAATCGCTTCGCCGGGAGGCGAGCGAAACGGGTTGTCACACGATTGTGATGGAAGGGGGAGAAGTTTTTAAGGTCGAACCCGGAATCGTTGAATCAGCGTTGCGCGGAGTCAAAAACGTGTTGCGCGAGCTGGAAATGCTGGACGACGCCCCCGAAAGCCCGCCCTACCAGGTGATCGTGCGGACGTCGAAGTGGATTCGGGCCGAACATGGCGGCTTTCTTGAATTCCATGTCCATCCGGGTGAAATCGTCGAAGAGGGACAACCCCTTTCAACGAACACGAATTTGCTCGGCCGCGATCGACACACGGTGGTTGCCCCGTACAACGGCGTGGTGATCGGCATGACCACGCTCCCGGCGATCAGCCCTGGCGATCCGATTTGCAATCTCGGCATGCTACCCAAAAAAATCCGGCCGGCCGATCTTCGCGACCTGCGCATTCGCGAACACGGTTTGGAAGAACGCGTCGTCGAAGAACTATCTTCAAACTTGCTGGTCGTCGATCCGAATTAGGACAGATTGCTGATCGACGCGACTTGGCAAATCAGTATGCAACGCGCACAACTTTTGACCGAAGCGGGCGGCAACTAACCAATTTCAGTTGCTGCGAAGAGAGTCCTCATTCCTGCTGCGTTACTGTGACCGTGTAGTATTTACAAAAGCAATTCGACTAACATCGAAAAAACAGGGAAGGAGAAAATCTCAATAAAACATCTTCAGGGTTGACACTTTGGCACGGCCCATGCATGACGCGGAATCAACGCCTGACTGATTCAAGGAATGTTCCGAGGGAAGGGCGAACCTGGCAACTGCCATTTGAGGAGTTAACACGATGCCTTCGACCAACAAGAAACCAGCGACAACAGCAGCGGCAAGCAAACCAAAAGCCACTGTCCAACCTAAAGTCGCCAAAGCGATGGGCACCAAGCCAACTGCTGCCAAGCCAGCTGTGAGCAAAACAGCGGCCGCTGCACCGAAAGCAAAAGCCAAAGGCAAATAAGCTGACGATTCTCGGCCCGAGTTCGCGGTCGCCCGAAAATGGCGGTCGGTTCAAAGGCCGGAACGTCGCGGATCCCTTGCCGCTCGGCAAGTCTCCGCAGTCCGGCATATTGGGATTGTTGAATTCCCGATAGAAGATCCGCGACGTTCTTGTCAGTTTTTTGTATCCAGAATGTTTTTAGTTGGGGAAGCACAGATGAATCGCTCGACGAAACGTCAAGCAATGAAGAAATGGAGTCAGTCCCGCCAAAGCCGCAAGAACGCCTCACGCGACGATGATCGGCGCATCAAATCCAACAAAGAGAGTCCACGGCAAAAGAACTGGGACCATGGCCGATTCGCCCCCAGCGAGTAACGACTCCGAAAACTCAGCTCCGGCATTCACTCCACAATCCGCCGGATGCCGATTCCCAGCTTGTTGACCTTCGACCGCACCGTGGTACGCGTAATCCCCAGTCGCTTGGCGGCCTCTGTTTGATTGCCACCGCATTGGTCGAGCACCTCGGTGATCAACTGTCGTTCGACGTCTCCCATGACATCGTCGAAAAGGGTGGGCGAACAGGTTTCGCGGTGGCGGGTGATCAATTGCGAGACCGTTTCGACCCTTGCGAATTCTTCGGCTGGTTGCGTTACCTCGGTGGCCACGTGGTTCCTGAGGTTTACGTTGCCCCGGCCACCGACCCATTCAGATTCGCGGCCGCTATTGAGCCTCGAAGGACGAGCAGCGCTGGAGTTGTCACGGGTGGTGCCACGATCACCATCGTCCTGATCATTTTCCAGCTCTGGCAGGAAATCCGCCAGTAGTACCGAACCGTTTGATTGAATCACGGCCTGGTGCACGACGCTTTGCAGTTGACGGACGTTGCCGGGCCAATAATAGGATTTGAGAACCGCGATGGCTGCCGGGTCGATACGGGTGATGTTCTTATTGAGTTCCTCGTTGGCTGTTTTGCGAAAGAACTCGATTAGTAACCCGATATCTTCGTCGCGTTCGCGCAGCGGGGGAAGACTGATCGTGTAACCGTTCAGCCGGTAGTACAGGTCTTCGCGGAAATGGCCATCGGCGCACATCTCCTCAATGTTGCGATGGGTGGCGGCGAGGATGCGGACGTCTGCGGTAAGAGTTTCGCTTCCGCCAACCCGTTCAAATCGCTTTTCCTGGAGCACCCGCAAAAGTTTGCTCTGCAGCGGTGCCTCCATATCGCCAATTTCGTCGAGGAACAATGTGCCGCCGTCACACTGTTCGATCTTGCCAATTCGCTTGCGATCAGCTCCCGTGAAAGCGCCTCTTTCGTGCCCGAACAGTTCGCTTTCAAGCAGCGCTTCCGGGATCGCGGCACAGTTGATAGCGATGAACGGCTTGTTCTTGCGCGGTCCGTTTTGAAAAATCGCGCGTGCCACGAGCTCCTTGCCAGTTCCGCTTTCTCCGCGGATCAATACGGAAATATTTTGTGCCGCGACGCGCCCAATCGCTTTGTAAACCTCCTGCATCGCCGCACTACATCCGATCATGTATGAGCCAGCAGACGATTCGTCGGTTGGTTCATTTTCGACCGGTTCCACCATCAAGCGACGAACTTCAAACGCCCGTCGCACGACTTTGTTCAGCGCGCGAACGTCCAGCGGCTTGACCAGGTAGTCCATCGCACCCAGTTGCATGGCCTGGATCGCGGTTTGGCTGTCGCGTCCTCCGGTCATGATGACGACGGGTAATTGAGGATCGGATTTTTTGATACGAACAAACGCCTCGAGGCCGTCGCCGTCCGGCAAAATGACATCCAACATGACCGCGTCGGGCTTGGCTTGTTTAATCAACATGTCCGCCGCTTCAATCGATGCAGCCGAAATCACATTGATGTCAGAATCGGCAAATATATGTTCGAATAGAGCAACGACGGCCGGCTCGTCGTCGACGACCAGCAGCTTGTTTGACACTTCCGTTCCGCGGTCCGGCATGGTTGCAACTTTGGTAATTGGAATTCAGAAGGTTCGGGGATCTCGCCCCGCGCTGGGATCTCGCCCCCAGCCTGAGATTTTATCCGATCGGTGTTCAGCGGGTCAAAGTCGGTTCGCCACAAAACCCGTTTCTGCCAATCAGGTTTGCGGCCGGGATCCTGTATTTCGCCGGGCTAATGCATTCGCCAAGGTTTTCGGCTACGCTACGTACAGGCGATTCGACTGCGGCCAGAAAGAACTCGAAATGACCAGGATCCTCGTGCCCACGGCCGGGCAAACGACAGCGGCTGAAATCGCGGATTACGTGATGCAAATTGCCAATGCGATTGGCGCCGAAGTGCTCGCACTCCATGTGATTCCCAATGGCGTCTCCCGTGAACCGGGAGAGCTTTCGCTCGAATTTTTTCAGAATGCGGGCCAGCAAAGTGGCGTCAAAGTGGAGTGCCATTTCCGAGAGGGAGCGGTGATCCATCAAATTGTCGACTTCGCCGAGCAACAACGTGTCGATTTGATTGTGATGGGAGCCAGCCAGGGCCGCGTCGTTGACCAGTGGATCAGCTCGGATGTCCGCGACGGCACGGCCATTCCAGTCCTGATCATTCCCTACCAGGTATTTGATTAGGTGGTCGCACGTTGGGCCCCGGAAATTTGCCCGAACTTGCCCCTTGATTTTGAAATTAGGTTAACGAGTCGATTTGGCGATGAAGAAAATTCTTGTTCCAACCGCCGGCTTGGCGTCGGCCTACGAAACGGCCGAATACGTCATGCAAGTTGCCCGCTCGATCAAAGCGGAGGTGCACGTTCTGCACGTCATGCGAGACCAGTCGGAAACCGAAGTGGGGGAGGCTTCGCTCAAGATATTCGAGTTGGCCAGCGAAGCGCCGAAAATTCGCGTGCAGGGAGTTCTGCGGGTCGGTGACGTCGTACCGGAAATCATCGAGTATGCCGAAGAAAACAAAATCGATCTGATTCTCATGGGGGCCAGCAATGGTGCCGTCGTCGAACAATGGCTGAGCTACCACGTCCTCGGCCACACCGGGATCCCGGTCCTTGTGTTGCCGTTCCAGGTGTTTGAAAGCTATGCGGAGTAAGTCTGCGGTAGGAGTGGCTAGAGCTGGCCATCGCAACGATGAAACCCTGCGAACCCTCCCCGCTCGTTCCTCGCGACCGTCCCAAGGGAGGGTAACTTCAAAGTGGGGGGAAACGCATTCAAGCAACGATCAGGATTCACTAAGTGATGGACAACCGGGACCTTGATTCACGCGGAAACAAAACGACGATTTGTAAACCTCCCGCTTCCGCTCGGGACGCCGAGATTTGGCCGCCGTGCATGTCGACGATCGACTTGCAAATACTCAAGCCAAGGCCATTTCCCCGACCTGAATTCCGCTGGCGGGCATGATCCGCTTGATAAAAGCGATCAAAAATTTTCGTCAATTCGGGCTCCGGAACACCTGGTCCGGTGTCCCGCACCGACAACTGGATGTGTTGCGGGGTTGCTGAAAGTTCGATGCCGACCTGGCCCCCGCGCGGTGTGAATTTGAGGGCGTTGTCGAGCAGGTTGTTGATGACCTGTCGTATTTTCGAGCTATCGCCCTGCATCATCACGCCCGATTGGAGTTGACGTATTGACGGCCACGTCTTTTTCCTCGGCGATCCCGGCAAAAACATCTACCGACTTGGCGACCAGGTTGGCAAAGTCAAAAGTTTCGACACTCGTTTTGCGAATCGCTGCATCCGTCTCCGCCAGTTCGAGCAGTTGATTGACGAGGTGCCTTAGCTGTTCACATTGTTCGCTTACCGTTTCGAGTTCATCCCGGTATTCGGCCAGCGTTCGCTCCTTTCCCAAGGCGACTTCGACACTGGTTTGAATCGCCGTCAATGGCGAACGCAATTCGTGTGCAGCATTGGCGATAAACTCGCGGTGGCTTGTAAGGTATTTCGAGATTTGGTCCAGGAACGAATTGATTTCGACCGAGATCTGGTCGAGTTCATCGCCGGTACCCCGTATTTCCAGGCGGCTGTCCAGACGCGCCGGATTAAGCGAGCGTGTCGTGCTGATGATTTTGCGAACCGGCTGGGTCGCGTGTCGCGCGAGGAAATACCCGCCAATCGGCGCCACAACCAGCAGCAACGAGCCGACAAACAGCATGAGCTTTGTGAGGCTCGCGATACTATTGTCAATAATTTCGTTGGGTGTGCCCAAGACGATTGCAAACTGCGTTCCATCGAGCATCTGGACAGGATGCCGGATGATCTGAAATTGGTCGGTGGACTGAAACTCAAATGGCTTCCCGCGCAGAATTGCCTCGCCGTCCACACGGGGGGGTAATTCAGGATAGTTTTCGCTGCGATACACAGGAGCCTGGTGTGCTTCACAGAGCTGTGCAAACCAGTGGTGCTGGCTGTGCCCCAGAACCTTTCGTTCAAATTCCGCTTTGATGCTCGGGCGGTCCGGAAAAAATTTACGGATAGCCAGCTCCAGTTCGGTGGACTCTTCGCGCAACAAATCGCGCGTTTCATTGATCAGGTATTGCCGCCTCTCCTCGCGCAATACGATCAACGCCAGCATGGCCCCGAACAGAACTACCAGGGTGTTCCAGAACGTTAATCGAAACCGCAGGGTCTTGTGAAATTGCTTGGACACAGAAAACAGGCCGGTCGGAGTGCGCGACATTGGAACCCGTTATGTTACCGCATTTGTCGGCGAGTTGAGCGAATATCCGCGGCCGCGAACCGTTGTAATCCGCGAATCACCGTCGCGATCAAGTTTCTTGCGAAGACGAGTGATGTGGACCTCGATGACATTGGTCGGCCCATCCCATTCGAATCCCCACACATGTTCGCACAGCATTTTCCGGGTAACGACCTGGCCCTCGTGCCGCATTAACATTTCGAGGATGCTGAATTCCGTGGGGGTAAATTCAATCGGTTTCCCGCCCAGGTCGGCGCGATGGATTGAGAGATCCAACGTCAAGTCCCCGGACTTCAGCTCGGCTGCCGGACGGGTCGCCGAGCGACGGCAGACCGCTTCTACCCGCGCTTTCAACTCGGCAAAGGCAAACGGCTTGACAATGTAATCGTCAGCCCCCAGTTCCAGTCCTTCGACCTTTTCCTGAACCGCTCCATGGGCCGTCAAAATGACGACGGGAGTTTTAATGCCGTGCCGGCGTATCTCGGCCAGGATATCCAGCCCGGGAACTTCGGGAAGCATCAAGTCGAGAACAATCACGTCCGCTTGCTGTGCCGTCGCCCTTTCAAGCCCGGTTTTGCCACTGATCACCCACGCGCATTCATGGCCGGCTTCCTTGAATCCCTGGACCAGCGATTTGCCGATCGTACGATCGTCTTCGATCACGAGGATGTTCATGGCAAGCACTTGTGCGGTATCTACGAAAGTCAGAATCGTAATTTCGATGATCGGGCGCGGAAGAGCAAAGGCGGCACCTTGCAACATTTTAAGCTAATTGGGGTTATGGTCGAAGACCATGGGTTCAGAAATCCAGTTGGGCGCGAACCGCGAACGTGTTGGCCACGTTGTCGCCGATGACCACATCGTTGAGCTGCGAGTTGATCCAGTTGAATTGCAATTTGGAATAGTCATTTAAATACCAGTTCAGTCCCACGGTGTAGTCGGTCAATCTTCGCCCCGTGATTCCGGAATCGTTGAGGTCTATGTACGAGATCCTCCCCGTAAGCTCCCAGGCTGTTTCACTATCGAGTATACGTTGCCAAAGTTGTCGCTGATGTAGCGATAGCCCGAAACTGCCCATGTCCGAGTCTTGTCGGCCGAGCTATCGAACAACATCACGCCTGTTTGTCGAAAAGGACTCTGCGCGAAGGTCAGCGGTCTTTCCAGGAATGGCAACTCGCGAACACTCGTGAGTTCACTCATCCCGAATGGCTGCCGAAACCTTCCGATGCGAACATTGCCCAACCGAGATTGATTGAGTCTGCATCCAGACGTCGACAAAGCGGGCCTGGCTTTGGGCGATATCAAACTCGACTAGATAGGAAGTGTCCTGCGTGACATTGCCCTTGGCAGCCAATCGAGTGCGGCGAAACCCCAGGGAGTCGCCAATATCTCCTAACGTCTGCCGATTGGCTTCGTCCTGAGAATAGTAACCCAGGTCCAACTGGAAAAAGCCGGTTACTTTGACCGTTGGTTCAAAAGCTTTGAGAACCTTCGATATCGTCCTCGATTGATTTTGCCAGCGGCGTCACTTGGGTTTGCAAATCGTTGTTGGCCAAATCGACCGCGCTGTCGCTGGCGAAATCGAATTGCTGCGGTTCGATTGTCCCCAATTGGAAGTCGTTCAAATCTTGTGCGCTGCAGGAAGCGAGCAATGAAAATCAACAGCGCAAACACAGAAAGTTTTCAAAATCATAAGCTCTATACCTTCCGCTTTCCTGTTCATTGTCGAACAATTTGCTGCGTCCGATTAGGAAAAGAATTCAACTGAAAGGATCGCCAAGGCTGCCCTGTTTTTTCTGTTTGCCAAAAGCCCGTGCTTTCACGCTGTCTGAGAACATCAACTCCTGCCAATCAACTACGTCAAGGTCTGCAAACAGCCCAGCTTTAAGAACCGCAAGCGACTTGCATTATCGGCCCGGCGGCAATCCGTTCCGACAACTTCAACGTGTCTATTCGGCTAAACAACGGCTCGTTCGCGCGGAACAAAGGCCTCCTTTTTCAAAACGTCGACCTGCTCGGTGCAAATTGAATTTGGGCAAAACGGTGCGATCTCGGTGCGGCAGAAATCAAAAATCGCTTCGCCCAGCGCCTGGGGAACGATCGTTTCGATCTTGACCATCGTCGAGTGAGCTGGGCAGCTCGCCGTTTGACTCATGAATTTGTTGCCGTCCGACGCCTGAACATTCCGTGATGGTATAACCACTGGCGCCCAAGCTGATGACCTTCCGGCACACCTTTTACTTAGGCCTCACCGGGAACGATCACGGTGATGCGGCGAAGTTTTTCCATCGAACGCTTGCGCGCTGCGTACTCGTGGTCAGACAGGTTTTCGTGCTCGTCGAGTCCGACGATTTCGAGATTCAGGTTCGCGTCTGCGAAATCGCTTTTCCAGCTCGTGCAGTTTTTCCATCACGCTATGGTCAACCAGGTGCGTGTTCGACATATCCAAAACGACATTGCGCCGATCGTTGATGCCGACTTGAACCAGCTTTCGCGAAACAGAATCCAGTTGCTGAACACAGCAGATTTGCGAGCCCGGACAAAAACGGTTTTATCGTCTCGTACGTCGTGATATCGAGATATGGCTTGAACAGCGAAGTAACCGGCACGCCGTTAATGACGTGGATCAATATCTTGACGCCGATGCCAATTCCAATGCCGACCAGCAGATCGGTGGCGAGTACGCCCACCAGCGTGGCGACGAAAATAACGAGCTGTTCTCGGCCGACGCGGTAGGTATTGATGAACTCGGACGGATGCGTCAACCGGAAACCGGTGTAGATCAGCATCGACGCCAGTGCCGCGAGCGGAATTCGATGCAAGACGGTCGGAATCAGAGCGACGCACAACAGCAGGAAGATGCCGTGCCAAAAATCGGCGAATCGTGTGCGTGCCCCGTTATCGATATTGGCTTTGCTGCGCACGATTTCAGAAATCATTGGCAGTCCGCCGACCAGTGAGCTGACCAGGTTTCCGACTCCGACGGCGACCGTGTCGCGGTTCAAATCCGTTTTGCGTTTCCACGGATCGAGGACATCAACCGCTTTGGCACTCAGAATGGATTCCAGCGATCCGATTACAAAAAACATCATCACCCAGACCATCGAGTTGGCAAGGTGTTCGGGCTTGTAAGCGGAAAAATCGGGGAACGTCAGGTAGTCGAAAATGCCAAACATCCGATCCGGCATCTGGACCAGAAACGATTCACCCACCATGAAGTGTTGCGCCGTTGAATTCGTAGCCGTGTTCGTGCAGCAATTCAAAATGCATTCCCAGCGGCACGGTCACCAGCAAAACCACCAACGGCGACGGAACCGATTTCAGCAACTTGACAGATCTCTTCGCCACCGGCCAGAGGAACATGATCAGCAAACCGATACCGCCGATCAGGGCAATTTCGGGATTCAGGTGGGCAAAGTAATTGGGAATTTCCTTCATCATTTCCAGCGGTTCGCCTTTGCCTTCAACGCCCAACGCCACCGGCAACTGTTTGACCATGATGATCACACCAATCGCAGCCAGCATGCCGTGGACGGCTGCCAGCGGAAAGAACTCACCGAGAATCCCACCGCGAAACAGTCCAAACAGGATCTGCAATACCGCGGCGCCCACGCCGACCGCTAACGCCATTTTGTAGGCCGACATGTCTCCGGCAGTGAATCCGCCTACCGCGCCATCACCGCCGAAAGATTCAACGCAACCGATGGCAATCACGATCAATCCGGCGGCCGGACCCTTGATGGTCAGCTCGGAGTTACTGATAAACGTTGATAAAATCGCGCCGATCACCGCGGTAAAAATTCCCGCAATGGCGGGATAGCCACATGCCAGGGCAATTCCCAGGCACAGCGGCAGCGCGATCAGGAAAACAAGAAACCCGGAAATAAAATCGTTTCTGAAATACTTGACGAAACCCGCCGCGTTGCCGACTGGTTTCTCAGCGGCAAGCTGTTTGACCGTTGTTCTCTGCGTCATCTCTGATCATGAATGTCTCCACGTCGTGAAACTTGAATTCTGTTTTTTTGATTTGAAAAAGGTGGCATGGCCGTGAGACCCGGTTCTCGCCGAGCCATGATTTCCTTGGCCGCGTGATAACGCGACTGAACACCGGGTTGCGGAAACATTCCGCCGCCGATGATCAGAAAACTGAGAATTAACACCGCAACTTTCTCAGGCCAACGGGCCTGCAGCGAAAATGAGGATTGATATTCGGTCCCGGTAAACAGTCGAAAATAGACTCGCAAAATCGCAATGCCATTCAGCGCGGCGGCAATCACGACCAGCACGCCCACATAGGGGAACACGGCCACCGCACCTTCGACGATCAATTCGATGCCGGCAAACCCGACGGTCCCCGGAAATCCCACGATGGCCAGTCCCGTCAGCAAGAAAAATGTCGCCAACATCGGCATCTGATCGTACAGCCCATGAAAGTCACGTAGCGACAAGCGGCCGACGCGTGACTCCACGGCCGCAACGTCAACCCAAACCCCGTCAGCGACAGGCACACCGCCAGCCACGCGCTAAGTGCTCCCGTCAATCCGATGGCGTGATGACTTCCAGCCACACCGCGCTTCTCCGCCAGCGCCAGTACCGTCGGCAATTCAAGATTGTGCGTGCCCGATAAGCAACCGTGATCAATCTCCGCAGTGCCGTTGCTGCTGGACATGATCGCCCGACAGATCACTCACATATCGTAAATGATGGCTTCCTGGTCAACGGTAGGTCCGATGATTTGGAAGCCGTCTGAATGCAACACGTCAAACAGGGACGCAAACCTGTTGTTGGATAGAAAAACTTCCGTCCTGGATTCGATTTCTGTCGTTTGGCTCATGCAGCGAGACAAACTCCAGCAATCGCTATGCCAGTCGTCAACTCCAGCAATCGCTATGCCACACGTAATTCCGGCTCAAAAATCTGACAGCTGCTTCGGTGGGAAAGCAGCCCGCAAGGCGTTGAGCACCGCAACCACATCAATGACCTCCTGCGTGATCGCACCGGCGACGGGGGGGAGGTAACCCGCAGCCGCGATGAACATGCCAATGATGCTGACCACCATTCCACCCACGGCGCTTTGTAGCGCAATTCGTCGCATCCGTTGACTGATATGCAAAAACTCGTCCACTTTTTTAAGCGACGTGTCCATAATGACGGCGTCCGCCGCTTCGGAGGTCACGTCGCTGTTTTGCCCAAACGCCAGTCCGACGGTCGCCGCCATCAAGGCGGGAGCATCGTTAATCCCGTCGCCGACAAAAATCGAATCTTCCGCTTCGGTTTCTTGGCGAACCAGTTCCACTTTCTGTTCCGGGCTTTGACTGAAATAAACATCCTTGATTCCGACCAAATCAGCCAGGTAGCGAACCTCACTTTCACGATCACCGGAAACCAACATGACCTTCTTGAACCTGTGTTTCGGTCCCAAGTGCTGAATGAACGTTGTCCCATCGGTACGGGGTTCGTCACGAAAGCGGTAGGTCGCGGCATATTCGCCATCGACCAGAATCAAACATTCGAGGCCGCCGGCCAACTGAGGCAACTTGGCCATTTCGTCCGGAAGCTTGTTTGCCAACAATTTGCGGCTTGTGACCTCGACCTGCTTTCCGTCCACAATCCCTCGCAGACCTTCTCCGGGTTTTTCGCTGATCGATGAAACGGGGAGTACCTCCAAACCCTCCTGTCGGGCTGCATCGAGAATTGCCGCCGCCAGCGGATGTTTGGAATAGCGCTCGAGGCTGGCGACAAGCTGCAGAATTTCGGATTGCCGCGACGGATCCACGGCGAGTTGCTGCGTCAAGTTGGGTTTTCCATACGTCAGCGTTCCGGTCTTGTCGAAAATCACGGTGCGACAGGTATCCAGTTTTTCCAGCACGGCAGGATTTTTGACAATGATCCCGTACCGCGCGGACAATGAAATCGAGCCAATAATCGCCACGGGGATCGCGATCAGCAAAGGGCAGGGGGTGGCGACGACGAGCACGGCCAAAAAACGAATCGCTTCGCCACTGATCAACCAGGCAGCAATCGCGATCGCAACGGCAACCGGCGTGTAGATCGCGCCCAGTTGATCGCCCAATCGTCGAATCCGGGGCCGTTGCTGCTCGGACTCTTTCATCACTTCCATGATCTTGGCATAACGCGAATCGATCGCGAGTTTGTCGGCGCGAATCGTCAACGCCGTGTCACCGTTAATCGCACCTGACAACACCTGCGAGCCCGGCGTTTTGGACATCATGTAAGGTTCGCCCGTCAGATACGACTCGTCCATCACCCCGTGACCTTCGATGACAGTTCCGTCGACCGGGCAAATCTCGTGGGGGAAAACGAGCAAATTGTCTCCGATCCGCACGTTTTGCAAATCAACATCGTCGACCTCCGAGTTGTTTTTCCGGTGGGCGGTCGAGGGCATGCGCTTTGCCAGCGCACGCAACACCGATGAAGCTCGCCGCACGGCGTAAGCTTCGATGGTCTCCCCGCCCGACAACATCAGTACGACGAAGGTGCCGGCCAGGTATTCCCCCAGCAGAACCGCGGTCACGATTGAGATTCCAGCCAGCAAGTCGGATCCGAATTCCCGCCGCCACACATTGCCCAGCAGGTCGATTACGAGTGGCATGCCGCCGAGCAGGAGCGCGGCGTACAACGGGTACTGGGCGGGCGGTCCTTCGATTCGCAGCCCATAACGCATCACCAGGTGAATCACGATCGCCAGAATTGCCAACACGGCAATGGGACCCTGCTTTTTTTCCCAGATCAGCTGGATTGAATTCCGGGGAGTGTCCGTTGGATCGGTCGCTGGTTTTTCCACTGGTTGTTCCTGGGTAAGTACGCTGAACGAAAATCATCGTAACCTATTTCCGCGATTCGTTGCTCGTCCATAAAAACAAAGTCGCTTGGTAGCTCTCCCGGACCCTCACGTGTCGGCGGGAGAGGGCACTGTTTTGCAACGCTTGAACTGGTAATCCCCGTGCAATCTCGTTCCCCCCGGCTTAACCTTGCGACATTCGGGGCAAGCCCGGCGGAAGCGTGGTTCATTTGCCGTCCAGATTAGCCGTTCAATGGCGGCCCCGGTCGGAGCAAGCGCTGATTCCGTGTCTGGGACAGACGCGGCTTCGTTATCTAGCGCCGAACTTTCTTCGAGCCCGCGACGATGTCGAGAACTTCCTGGGTCGAGCTTTCCCGGCGGACGGCCGACAGCTGACGCTGGACGGATTGACGAGTATCTTCAATCCACTGGCGGGCGCTTTCGGCGGCGATCAACCGCATGCCATGTTCGGCCGCAAGCGAGTCCAACAGCAATTCATAGATCGTGATGTACAGATACTCGCGGACGGAGACTTCCAACAAGTGACGGCGGGACTGATACGGAGTTGCCACCACTGGCCGATCGATTTTGTGACGATCGGCAAGCAGCTGCGTGGCAACCGCCTCGAATTTTCCGGCTCCCAGGAATCGTGCTGAAACAACAGTCAAACCGGATATCTTTTGTCCGGCATATTCGCGGACGATGTCGTCGGCAATTTCAAG
Source organism: uncultured Planctomycetaceae bacterium (assembly GCA_963697295.1). Taxonomy (GTDB): domain Bacteria; phylum Planctomycetota; class Planctomycetia; order Pirellulales; family Pirellulaceae; genus Mariniblastus. The sequence continues at coordinate 201,835 of CAVONL010000004.1, forward strand.
GACACCTAGCAGGCAGCCCGTCGACACTCGCCGGTGCCGCGTAAATTCGTTCGCATTCCACCGACTTCTTCGCCATCGCCAGTCGTCCCCGTCGACCGACGACATACAACAATGAATCGGGATGCTCGCGACGATAGTCAATTGAGAAACCGGGCAAGACGGCTATTGAAGTCTCCACACAACCCGAGATCGGATGTGACCAACAGCATGCCAGTTGGGCCGCTGTCGATGATTTTTCTGGTGAAGTCCGATTTGCAAAATCAACTCGTCGATCTTGCTGCGATACTCGCGGGCGGGTTCCAGGGCCCGGCGTGCGAGCAGGAAATGATGGGCCGACAATGATTTCATGGCGGTGACGGCTTCATCGAGCGTATGCAGCGTCTTTGCCCGCTTGGCCAATTGCTGTTCGCGCATCATTGGCCCGACTCCGTGGCAGGGAGCTTACTGATTTCCCCGGCTTGGATTTCGGTTGTTCCGCGACGTGGACTATGCGTTATCTTGTCATGTTCGTCCTGGAACAACTGACTTGAGCGGAATCGCTAACGACTTGACTGCGTCCAGCCAGCCATCATCCGGCAACCCACCCTCCGGACAAGACCTTGGCAATCTTCGGGCAGTTCACTCTTGACTCTTACGACCAATCGCTCCACGAACTTCGCAGCTGATTGCCGGTTTGATGCCCTCCAGCCATTTTTCCTCGAACGGCAACCAGGGCGATCGACTTGCTGAAACACATCGCGATTGGCAAACCGGAGTTGTCGCAAAAGTTGACGCAACAGGTTTCCCTTTTCAACCGAATCCTGCATCGCGGAATCCATTTCCAGACCGACGCGTGTTAACGATTCCAGTGACTCAAACCGGGAAATCTGAATCCGCAGGTTTTTGGAGGCGTAACGCATCGCGGGATACTGGGCGACCGATCCGATTCGAGAAACGCTGCGACCGATGTCGATTGCCGGTCGCAGGTTTTTTTCAAACCGGGTTGAATCCAGGTAGATCTGACCGTCGGTAATCGAAATCAGGTTGGTGGGAATGTAGGACGAAATATCGCCTTCAGTCGTTTCAATCAAAGGGAGCGCCGTGACCGAACCTCCGCCCAGTTCGGTCTTTCGGGGAGCAGCTCGCTCCAGCAGTTCCGAGTGCACGTAGAAAATATCACCCGGATAGGCTTCACGCCCCGGGGGTCGATCCAGCAACAACGCCAGTTCACGATAGGCATCGGCATGTTTGGTTAGATCATCATAGATCACCAGTGCATCCTGGCCTTGCTCCTGAAACCACTCGGCAACCGACGCGCCGGCATACGGAGCGAGATACTGCATCCCGGGAGTCGAGGAAGCATCCGCCGCAACGATGACCGTATTGTTCAGAGCAACCCGCTTTTTCCAAATCTTCCTTCAGCGTCAACACGCGCGACATCGGCTGACCGATCACCACATAAACGCAAGCCACATCGCCTTTTTTCTGCGCGGCAACCATGTCGATCGACCAAGGCAGTCTTGCCGGTGTTGCGGTCGCCGATGATGAGCTCACGTTGACCGCGGCCGATCGGAATCGCGGCATCGATCCCCATGACGCCCGTCCAGAGACTTTGATCGACCGCTTTGCGTTCGACAAGTTTCAGCGTCTCGCGAAACAGCGGAAACCGTTGAGTCGTTGAAATTGGCAGGCCTTCATCCAGTGGCTGACCGAGCGCATCGACGATTCTGCCCAGCAGTTCCTCGCCGACGGGCAGATCCGGCAAGCGACTGAGCCCGGTGACACCCTGGCCTTCGCGGACGGCTTCGGGATCATTCAGGATCACGATCCCACAACGTTGCTCATCGAGATCGTAGGCCATTCCCAGGCTGCCACTGTCAAACTGCACCAGTTCTTCAAACGCAAGCTGTCGGCAAGCCCCTGCACCATCGCCACACCATCGCCGACCTGGACGACATAGCCTTTGGGATTGCAACGCGGCGTCCCAGTGCAAGTTCTCGGCAGACTTTGCAAGTGCGGTCACCCATTTTGTCGATCGATTCGTTCAAGCCAATTCTCCTGCTAACCTGTTAACCTGCTACCTGCTTGAGTCCAATTGACGACGAATGTTCTGTTCGGCGAATGACGACAAAGCCACGATCGAATTATCGATCACGCCACGTGAAGTCTTGATCCGAAGCCCGCCCAGCAAATCCTCGATCGATTCGAAATTGAATCGAGCCGTTGGCTGATTCCATCGCCCGCCGCCCGTGCAATTTTCTGTCGCGTCGGTTCGTCCAGCTCGCCGGCCGATTCGACGGTCATTTTCTCTCGCCCAACGGAGTTGGACTGTTCCAATTGCTGGCAAGCGGACTCGACCAGGGCGTTTTCCAGTGGCGGCCCGTTGATTTGCTGGAGCAGTTTTTCGACCGCCTGCTGCGACGCGCTGGCCACAACTCGGGCGAGTTTCGTCAAGTTGCTGTTGTTGCAGCTGCAACGCCTCACGCGACAGATGTTCGCGTTGGGCAGCCGATCCGTTGATTGGCCTTGTTGCAACAGATCCGCGACGTCCTGCTTCGGCTTCCGTCAACATGGCTTGCCGCTGGTGCTCCATTTCCTGATTGAACCGCTGGCGATCGTCCAGCAACTGTTGGCGCAAGTGCAGTCGCTTCGGCCAGGTGTTGTTGCGCCGTTTGTTCAAGCTTGGCATCTTTGGCCGCTTGTTCGTCCAACAGCCGGCGGATCGGCTTGACAAAAATCCAGCCCAGCAGCAGCGCAGAACGCAACAAAATTCGCCAACTCGTAGAGGAACGTTACCAGGTTTTCATTCATCGTTACGGACCGGCTGCGACCTTGAACGGATTGGCAAACAGGAACACCAGTGCGATCACGAGGCAAAAAATCGCGGTTGATTCCACCATCGCCAGGCTGATCATCAGTGTCCGCGTAATCGAGGATGCTTCATCCGGTTGACGGGCAAGGGCATCCATCGCCGCCGCCCCAATTCGACTTTCGCCCAGCGCCGCTCCCAAGGCCCCGATGGCCATCGTAAAGGCAGCCCCGAGGATCGAGACCATCGCAATAATTGTCTGTTCGTTCATGCTTTTTCTCCCTGGCCGATTGCGGCCCCGATAAATACAGTTGAAAGGATCGCAAAGATGTAAGCTTGCAGCAGTCCGATAAGCAAATCCAACGCCATAAACGGCATCGGAACCAGAAATCCCGAAAGCGAAATCAGCAGGGCAACCAGCAGATGCCCCGACATGATGTTTCCAAACAGACGAAACGATAACGCCAACGTCCGCGACAATTCCGAAACCAGGTGCAACGGAAACAGCAGCGGATTGGGACGAAAGTACTCCAGCAGATAACCGCCGAAGCCCTGCGAAGCGATCCCGAACACCGGAACGGCCAGAAATACGATGATGGCCAGTGCCGAAGTCGTTGCCAGGCTCGCCGTCGGCGGACGCACGCCCGGCAACTGTCCGGCGAGATTGCAGGCTGCGATAAACACAAACAGACTGCCGGCCAGCAAAGTCAACTTCGGTTCGGGCCTGACCGACGATCTCGGTGACCATCGAGTCGAGCCAGCGAACGATCAACCGCGTGATGGTGGCGACTCGTCGATTGAGGTCGTTGACGGGTGTAACTGCGCAGTGCAAACGCGCCCCCCAGCAAGACGGCCGAAACGGCCGTCGAGGTCACCATGGTTTCGGTAACTGGAACCGGCCCGAGCTGAAACAGGATCGGTTCACCAAAAATTCTGAACGTCCATCACTTCATTCGCACCATGACAATGAACAAGGTCAGCTAAAAAACCAATCGCCCAGCCAGCAAACGCGCTAAACAGATATCCAACGATGGCCGCCGCGGTCAGCACGCCGCCGATCAACAGCATTCGCAACAACCCGATCAACGCCACCCACTCACTGGCTTGCGAACTGGAGTGTTTGAGTGCAAGCGAATGCGACTCCGCCCGGCGACAACGCCGGCCAGCGTCCAAAAACATGTCGACCAAGCTGAAATCATCGGTCTGCTCCCAGGACTCTCCACGCAACCAGGCTGCTCACGACCGCCCCGATCGGTCAGTAGCAGCAACGTAAACTGAATTCCCGAATTGAATCGCACGTCGAGATAATGTCCCAGCAACGCGCCGCCAACGGTCAGGATGGCAATTGGCCAACCGACCATTCCCAGCACGCCCAGCCAGCGCCAAAAACTCGTGATGACCGTCGTCGCGGCGACCGATGACGCTGAAAGTCGCGTTCCAGCGCACGTTTCAAATCAGCGCGATACGAATCCGTGTCGAGGCATCAGCTTTCGTTCGTCGGGTGACTGTTTCGTTGTTTGGCCGGATTCATCAGCGAACCTCCGGGATTGCTGGCACGTCGACGACGGTCGTCGGTGATTTCAGTCAAAATGCTGGACTGAATATTGTTGATCGTGGTGCGCACTTCCAGTTCGGCTTTCGGCTGGCTCAGTTGTTGCTGTAAGTTCACTGCATCACGCTCTCCTGATTTTCGGCGGCGACGGCCAGGGGCGTCAGCAACGTCGCCAGCTTGCCATCGCACTTCAGCAAACCGCCTGCCGTGCCGACAAACAGGAACGAAGATCTCGCGGTGAACGAGGACTAATCCGGTTTCGACGGTCAAGATGACCGCTTCCATATTCGGTCGCAGGCCGACTTGCCCGGTTTCGGTCAACACCCGAATCGAACGGGCATCCGTTTCGACCACCACTGCGCGCGGCGTGCGGACAATCAAGCTTGAGGTACGACGTCATGTTGGCCTCGCTTCGTCAAGTCGCACCGATCATGAACAGTTTGTCTTCGACAAGTCGTCACATTCGCCTTGCAGAATGGCTTCGACGCCGTCGAGCGTTTTTTCGATATCGACGCGACGGCCTTCCATTCCGGTAAACGACTGGGCGACAAAGAACGGTTGAGTCAAAAAGTTTCGTAGCCTGCGGGCCCGGTTAACGATGCGTTTGATCTTCGGCCGAGAGTTCGTCCATGCCCAGCATCGAAATCAGGTCGCGCAACTCTTCGTAACGACCCAACACACCCCGGGCGTCCTGCGCCACATCGTAGTGCCGCTGACCGACGATCAACGGATCGAGTGCTTTGGAAGAGGATCGCAGTGGATCGACCGAGGGTAAGGCCCTTCGGCCGCGACATCGCGAGACAAAACAACGGCGCTGTCCATGTGCCAAAACGTATGCGTGATCGCGGGATCCGAGTAATCGTCGGCCGGCACATAGACGGCCTGAATCGAAACCATGCCGCCACTTTGAGTCGCGGTGATCCGTTCTTCCAGCGACGCGATATCGGCGGCCAACGTCGGTTGGTAACCGACGCGGGAAGGCATCCGGCCCAGCAATCCGGAGACTTCCATCCCCGCCTGCACATGTCGGTAAACGTTGTCGACGACAAACATCACGTCTTTTTTCTCGAACGTCCCGAAAATACTCGGCGACCGAAACGGCCGACAATCCAACCAGAAACCTTGCCCCGGGTGGTTCTTTCATCTGACCAAATACCATAACCGTTCGATCCATAAAGCCTCGAGCTTGCAACTCTTCCCACAGCTCGAGGCCTTCGCGCGACCGTTCACCGATCCCGGCAAACACCGCGACGCCCTTGTGGCCTTCGACGGCATTGTGAATGAACTCGGTCAATACGACCGTCTTGCCGACGCCGGCACCTCCGAAAACGGCAACCCGCCCACCAAAGGTAAAGGGCGAAAACAGATCAATGATCTTGATGCCAGTTGGATAAATCTCGCCGGAACCGCGTCGCGCCGATGGGGGAGGCGGGTCGCGATGCAGGGGAAACCTCTGATCCGTTTCAATCTTGCCACCGCCATCGAGCGGATTTCCTTTCAAATCAATGACGCGTCCCAAAAGCTGAGGGCCAACCGGAATGGACAACGGTTGTCCGGTCGAGATCGCCGCACAACCCAGACTCAACCCGCGCGTCGAATCGACTGCGATCGTGCGAACGGTTGATTCGCCCAAGTGGCTATGGACAAAGGCCGTGACGCTTCCAAATCCGTCATTCTGCAAATCAAGCTGGCTGCCAATGTCCGGAGTCTTTTGATCAAAACGTACATCCACGACGGTCCCGCGAATTGCGGTGACGACGCCTGGTATCTGATTTTTTCGTAGGTTTTGTTCGGTCTCGGCCATTGAGGTCAGATGTCTCCGGGTCAACACTGTGCTATTCCGCACGTTTTTGAGCGCGGTAGTTTTTTTTCTTTGTTCTGGTACGCGGCAACCGGACTATTACCCTCAAGGCAATTGCTGTGCCAACGCAAGCGGCGGGCATCGTCGATCATCCCGAGCCAACCCTTTCAGACTTGACAGCTAATTGCGCTCATTGGCCATTGATCCAGGCAGATATCATATCTGAGCTGAACGTTCATTCCCGGACCATTGAAGGAGCATGAAGATGTTAGTGCTGTCGAGAAAAGTTGGTGAGAGAATCGTGATCGATGGTGGCATCACTGTCACCGTATTGGAATCTACCGGATCGAGGGTCCGCCTTGGTTTCGACGCCCCGAGAGACGTGTTCATTCGCCGCAGTGAAATCGACTTTGACACAACTCCGCTGGCCAAGGTACCCGTGACGGAGCCGCAGCCAGGCCATGTCGGTCGACGGCAGTATGTCCTGAAAAACTGACCTTGATCTCCGTTTTTAACCGCGGCAGGCTGGCTCCGCGTTTGACACGAGTCGATCCTGTCGAATTTGTCAGCAATTTTGCCCGATGCAAACGACTTCCGAGTGACGAATAATACCGGGGTAGACAACCGTCTTTCAGTCCAGAGTCCCAGTTGACGATCTACCCGAAAATTACGGACCCGAGCAATGCCCACCTCCACAGTGATGCGAATCAATGCTTCGCATGTTGAAAAGCATAAAGCTGTGAGCATGCTCGTCGCTTTCTGCCTGGGTTGCGTGGCATGCTTGTTCTTGGGTGACGAGCGATCCTCGCAGCGATCCGGCACAAAATCCAAGGCGCAGAAACCCGAATCGGAATCAGCCGCCACCTTTCCCAAAGCGAACCTTGATTCAAGTCAGCCGGTTCAAGCATTGCATCACGGCTCCGCACAGTCGCATTCGCTTGGCCCTCGCAAGTGGCCCGCACCTGACACTTACCCATCACGTCTGGTCAGTCAGCCAGCTTGGCTAGTTGGAAATCGCGATTCGCTTGTGACCTTAGGGATTCGCCTGCAGATTTGAAACCTTCGATTGATGCCATTCCATCAACGTTGATTTCTAAAACATTAATCTAAAGGAAATTCCATGTCTATTTACACAAATAACGACCGCGCGCAGACTCTCGACTCCATTAACCAGGTTGGCCTTCCGCAACAATCGGCGAGTCCCAACTGGAACGCAGCCAAAGTCGTCAAGCTCATCTCCGAAGGTGAATATCAAACTGCCTTCAATCAACTCAAAGGCCACTCGTCAGGCTTGGAGGTGACCAACATCAAGGCCGTTTTGCTGATGCGATTGGGACGCCCGAGCGAGGCGGTGAGTCTGCTGCGGCCGCTGGTTCTGGATCCAAACATGCTGAGCGTGAAACCGGGTGTTCCCGATAACGTCGCGATCAACTTTGCCACAGCACTTTTGATGACCGGACATGTCGGCGGTTGCCTGGACATTCTCGCGTCCGTCGCCGATCAATCAAGCGAACCGGTCAAGCGTGTTCGCAGTTGCGTTCGCGATTGGGAAAAAACCCTGGGATGGATGAGTTGGTTCGACTGGAAAATTTGCGGAATTGAACATGTTTCGCACGACCTGACTTTGAGCCAGGTACCGGGTGTTTTTGACTGGGAACTCGAACCCGTGACCAGTATGCCGGCGGGACCGGCAAATACGAGAACGGCAACGTCCGTGCACGACCTGGCAGTGTAGATGATTCGATCTGTGAAGGTTCGCAAAGCGAGTCCCTTCGCTTTGTTCCAGCAGCGGACGTCCGCGGCAAAGCGCATCGTGTCGCATCGCGATCCCCCCGCTTTGTTCCGCGCAGCGGATTTCCGCGCAAAAAATCGCGATCGCGACTCTCGGCAACCCCACGCGTCGGGCTGCGCCCGAACTGAGCGAAGGGACTCGCTCAGCTACTGTCGCAAAGCGAGTCCTCTCGCTTTGTTCCGCGCAACGGATGTCCGCGCGAGACAGCCGCCCTCGAAATTCGACCACCGAAAACCGCGTCGGGCTGCGCCCGAACTGAGCGAAGGGGCTTGCTCGGCTACGAAAAAAATCCAAAAATCCAAAAATCTGGCGGCGTTGGTTGCGTGATTGGGCTCTCAGATTTCAGGGCATCAGTTGCGGTCGATTTGCCAACCGACTGGACCGTGATTGCAACTGTTGTTCCAGCTGCTGGCAATGTGTCTGGTTCTGTGACAGACGGAATCTGCCACCGACATGACAATTCTCGCAAACGGAAGGTTGTCTCATGGTGCGTCAAATTTACTACCGCCGGTTGTTGTTGTGCCTTTTTGTGGTTCCCGTCGTCGCCGGCACGATGGTGGCATGGGCCTTGTCCCCCAAACCTCCGTTCGGTGATCCGACGGAGTTCGTCGTTTTCGGGTACAACGACTTGGGCATGCACTGCATGAACGACGACTTCTCCGAACTGATCATCCTGCCGCCGTTCAACAATTTGCATGCTCAGATCGTGGATCGATCGGAAGGTGATCCGCACATCGTCAGGGAGAACGTGACCGTTCGATACAGCATCCCGGGCAATACTCACTCGGCCGACAAGACCAACTTCTGGCAACACGTCGAAGCACTCTTTGGGGTTCCGTTGCCACCCGATATTGGACTCACTGGAAATGGCATGTCGGGCGAGATGGTTCCGACCCCAAACAATGACTGGAATGTCACGGGTATTCCGATTACTCCGCTCGATGACAACGGGCGTCTGAATCCATATCCGTTGGCCGTGATCACGGCCCACCTGCCTAACGGTCAGGAAGTCGGTCGCACCCAGGCGGTCGTGCCAGTTTCGCAGGAACTCAGCTGCAACCTTTGTCATAACGGCGACAAAGAAGGCATCTCGACGGAGATGGAAATCCTGTTGGACCATGATCGGTTGCACGGAACGAACCTGGCCAACAACACCCCGGTGCTGTGTGCCCAATGTCATGCCGACAACGCGCTCGGCTTGCCGGGTGATCCCAACATTTCAAACTTGTCACGCGCAGTGCATGGAGCGCACGCATCCCGCGTGGGAGACGTCAACCTGGAAGTTTCCTGTTACGCCTGTCACCCCGGCGTTCGCACGCAGTGCCAACGCGATGTGCACTTTCTGGCTGGCATTACTTGTCACGATTGCCATGGCAGTGAAGCAGACGTCGGCGATCCAGCTCGAACCCCCTGGGTGGATGAACCACGTTGTGCCGATTGTCATCAGCGCCCGGGATTCCAGTTTGAACAACCAGGAAAACTCTTCCGCGAATCCCGGGGGCACAAAGGCATCATGTGCATGACCTGTCATGGCAGCCCGCACGCGATCACGCCTACGTCCACGGAAACGGACAATGCCCAGGCGCTGCGCCTGCAGGGACACACCGGCGTGATCAATACCTGTTCAGTTTGCCATCGCGATCCACCCGACGAGCCGTTTTTTCATCGCATCAACGATTGATTTTCACGGTTTTAATTCGGTATCAACGTAAGGACGAAACAAATGAACCAGCTCTTTCCCCGAATTCAGCTCCCTGTTATTGCCGCGGTTAGCTTGTTGGTATTCGCAAACGCGGTCGCCCAGGACTACCAAGTCATCGACCTCGGTGTTATTTCTCAGGGCAAGATCAGCAGCGCGTTTGCCGTCAACGACGGGGGCCAAGTCGTCGGGCAAGCGGCAGCTGATGAACTGAGCGCCCAGTTGCATGGCTTTCTGTGGGAGGGTGGCGTGATCAACGATCTGGCGACGTTGCCCGGAAACATGCAAAGTGTGGCGACGGCGATCAATCAGTCGGGGCAAGTCACGGGAATTTCATATAACCTTGGCAGTCTTCAGCCCCAGGCATTCCTGTGGCAGGGTGGCGTGCTAACACCGCTGGGTCCGTTTACTCCCAACGCGATTAATGACGCCGGGAACGTCGTCGGCACTCAAGATACCTTGCAAGTCGACGGAATCTGGAGATCGCAGGCTGTCTTGTGGGATGGCGCCACGATCAGCGGACTCGGTACGCTGGGGGGCGATAACAGTTATGCTCATGGTATCAACGCCAACGGAGACATTGTCGGCGTTTCGCAACTGTCCGACGGGACCACCACGCGGGCGTTTTTCAGCGCGTCGGGCCCGCTCAGTGATCTCGGCACGCTGGGGGGCGTGCGCAGCCACGCTTACGCAATCAATGAACAGCGACACGTTGTCGGAGTCGCTGATACGAGCGTCGGTATGCCACATGCGTTTCTATTTAAACTCAATGCGCAAGGGCAAGTCGACGAACGGATCGACCTGGGCGAACTCGGCGGAGGCAATAGCTACGGCTTTGACATCAACAACTCCGATGTCGTTGTTGGCACGTCCAATGCGCGGGCGTTTGTCTGGAAAAACAACTCGATGTCCGATTTGAACCAGTTGATACCCGCGGGCTCCGGCTGGCGACTCGACATTGCAAAAAGCGTCAATAACACGGGCTGGATTGCCGGTTACGGCAGGCATCTCGGGCGGCAACGCGGATTTTTGCTGATTCCGATTGGAGAAGTCCAGGTTGAATCGTTCGAAATCACACGCGGCGAGTTGGTCAACGGCGGGCTGCCTGAGTTGCGGTCCAGCGATAACATTGATCTGTCAGCCAAGCGCGCACGCGCGGACGTGTTGTCCAGGGTATTTGCCATCTTCCGAAGTACCAGCCCTGTTGCAAATCCGTCCTCGTTGTCGTTTTCCATCGAGTCGGCCGTTTTTGCGCGATCGACGGTGAATCAATCCGTCGACCTCTACGATTTCGGCGCTGGCACGTGGGAACAAGTCTACACGGGCGTCGCGTCGCGCTTTGTTGATTCTACAGTCTTGGTCGATGGCCCGGGCAGTTTATCGAGGTTTGTGGAGCCAGGAACCAATCAAATCCAGGCCCGCTGTCGCTATGAATCGATCAATGTTCGTCAAGAGTTTACTGCCAATATCGATCACGTGTTCTGGAACATTGGCAATTGAGGCAATCGCCAGGCGAGTTCCGGTGTCGCAACGCGAGTCCCTTCGCTTTGTTCCGCCGACGGAAGTGCGCACAAACAGCGCATCAGCGATTCCATGCCGCGGCACCTAACCGCCTCGGGCTGCGCCCGAACTGAGCAAAGGGACTCGCTCAGCTACAACGCAAGCGAGCTATTTTCGAACGACGCGGTACAAAGTCAGTTGACCGAGATTGCCCGGCAAGCTAACGATCGTTGGCGAGTCAAACGATAATCCCGAACCGACGACCAGATCCTTTACAGTGCTGGACGCAAGGATATCACCTTGCGGAGCATGACTGGCAGCCAACTGCGCGAACTCAACGGCGGTTCCGCCGGCCAACTGGCCGTCCAATTCACACTCACCCGTATGAACGCCGGTCTGCAAATTGATTCTCAATCGCCTGGCTGTTTCGTTGATTGCGATTCCCGCGCGAACTGCCCGCGCCGGTCCATCGAAAGTAGCCAGGAAAGCGTTTTCCTGAAACGAAATGTTGCGTCCCTTAAACAAATCAGCTTCACGAACAACATGGGAATGAAACAGCTTGCCCGACGTCGAATCATCTGCAGGCTGGGCTGGCAATTCCGGGCGGGACTCGAAAAAAACGAACAAGACCGTCGCCAAGACAGGATTGATCAGGGGAGCGTGGCGAACTCCTGTCAGAAATTCCTCGATTTCTTCAAGCACAGCGTCCTGGTCGCCAACAAACGGCAGATGGTCGTTTCCGGGTAACTCGACGAACTTCGCGCCGGGGATCCGCTCGGCCAGAAATCTGCCCTCCTCCACTAACAAACAGCGGTCGTTTGTTCGATGGATAACCAGGGTCGGGACCTGGACGGTTGGCAGGATTGGACGAATATCAATTTGGGCATTCATTTGCGTCAATGCCAAGGCGGCACCGGGGCTGGCTCCCATTCTCAAATAGGCCGCCCACCAGTTTCGAAATTGAGGATCGCCGGCCATACTCGGTGCCCGGTCTTTGATGCCTACCGGGCCGCCCCAATCGCGCCGCATCTCTTCCAGAAAATGTTCGCGATGTTCATCCGTTGGCCCCCACGGATAATCCGGCGCCCACAATCGTCGCGCGTAACAACCGATCATCGTCAACGCGATTGTTTTTTCGGGATAGGTCGCGGCGAAGAGAGTGCACATTGGCCCTCCTTCCGAGATTCCGCACAATACGGCTTTTTGCGAGCCAACGGAATCCATCACCGCACGCACGTCGTCCATTCGCTGTTCCAGGGTTGGCAGTTGATCAAGAGGAACCTTGTCCGACAGCCCGGTCCCCCGTTTATCAAACAAAATCAAACGGGAAAACGTGGCCAATCTTTTTAAAAATTTCGCAAATAAAGGTTCTTCCCAGAACATCTCCAGATGCGAAACCCACCCCATCACAAACACCAGGTCGATCGGCCCGTCACCGAGGACTTGATAAGCGATATTGACATCTCCACTGCGGGCGTACCCAATCTTGGGGATTTCGTCAGAATCCCGATTCAGCCCGACACGTCGGGAACTGTTGGGTGCTTCGCTCCCGGCGGCCCGGCCAGATCTATCCGTGAAATTTTCAGCCAGGTTTATCGAATGCTGCGATCGGCTGGACTGCACGGCCCGTTGCAATTCAGCTAACAACTCGTTGGCAGATACGTAACGACCGTTTCGATCTTTGTTCAAACATTTGAACACAATTCGTTCGATGTCATTCGGGACCTGTGGAACGAACTGTCGCATCGTTATCGGTTCGTGTTGAAGAACTGCGACCAGCACATCACTGGTGGTATCCCCGAGGAACGGTGATTCCCCGGTCAATAATTCGTAAAACACGGTTCCCAGGCTGAAGATGTCAGTGCGCGTGTCAAGTTCCTGCCGCGCGCCTGCTCGGGAGACATGTACCGAACCGTTCCGATGACGATCCCTGGTTCCGAAGCGAAATGGGATAAGTCGCTCAATGAGCGCGTCGTGTCACGGGACCCGAAATGAACACCCAGCTGTTTGGCTAAACCAAAATCGAGAATTTTCAACAGCCCATCGGCTCGCAACATCAGGTTTTCGGGTTTGAGATCGCGATGAATGATGTTGGCCGCATGCGCGGCGGCCAAGCCGCTGGCAATCTGGACTGCATATTCGATTGCTTCCGAGACCGTAGGCCGCTGTACTATCAGTTTTTGACGCAACGTCATTCCATCGACAAACTCGGTCGCGAGGTAATGCACTCCACCCGATTCTCCAATTTCGTAGATCGTCAAAATGTTCGGATGGTTCAATGCCCCGGCAGCTTTGGCTTCACGGCGAAATTGCCCCAGCCATTTGGGGTCAAGGGTGCGAGACGGTGCGATGAGCTTGATGGCCACTTTGCGTTCCAGTTTCGTGTCGTAAACCAGATACACTTCGCCCATCCCGCCAAACCCGATGCGTTCCCGGATTAGATACCGATCCAGTCGCTTTCCCGCCGGGATGACTGCCGAACTGCCGGCAGAGGCTTCGCCGCCTTGCAACGCCAGGTGCTCACCCAAAGCCATGCGCAGCAAGGCATGAGAAGTCAATTGAGTTTGCGAGTCATGTTCCGTACTGATCAATTCGAAATCACTCGATTCTGCAACTTGCTCCACAATGAAATTGGCCACGCGATCGAGCACTTCCTGCGGCTGGGAATGCGCCTGCAAAAGGTTGCAGACCCGTTGACGGACGGGATCGCCAAGCCGGCAAACCGAATCCAAAAACGAATCGCGAACTTTCCGATCCTCAATTTTCAGAGCCGCCAAAAAGATTTCACGTTCGTTCATCAATATCAACCAGCCAATCTTGATCCGCCTGTCCAAACAGCAAATCCGATATCGCGTCGTCGACCAGCGAACTGGAATTGATAACAACTCGCAGTGATTCGACACGACGCTCGAATGGAACAGATCGTACAAACCAAAGATCGCGGACGTGCCGCAACACGGAATTGTCGTTTTCAAATGTGGCAACATTTCCGACTAACAAGTCCTGTTCGCCGCCACCGTACAATCGATCTCGACCCTGGCCGCCAAACATCACGTCCCGACCCGCGCCACCCCAAAGCCTGTCATCACCCGATCCTCCGCTCAGGATGTCGTCACCCAAATTGCCCAAGAGGAGATCATTTCCGCTGTTGCCGATTAGCAAATCCAATCCGGCGCCTCCAAACAAATGATCATTGCCTGCGCCGCCAGCAATCCGGTCATTTCCGCCGTTACCGAACAAAAAATCGTTTCCGTCGTCGCCGAAAATTCGGTCGGCGCCTCCCTTACCGGAAATCCGGTCGGCACCCGGGCCGCCGCGAAGCACATCCGCCCTGTCTCCACCGACCAGCAAATCGCTCCCTTCGCCGCCAAACAAATGCGACTCCCAGGCCAAACCCGCCTTGTTCGAGACAATAATTTTGTCATTGCCCTGGCCGCCATGCACAATGATCGTCTCGCCGGCAACATATTTGTTCTTTGTACGAATGCCGTTGATCTCGGCAATCACGAAATTCACACCCTCACTTGATTCGAGATCAACGCGAATCTTGTCGTTGCCGGGCGTTCCCCAAAAAGCAACGCCGCCTTGCCCCGGACCTTCATCCAATTCATTGAGTCCCGGACCGCCGTCAAGCGTGTCGTTTCCGTCCTCGCCGAACAGCCTGTCGTCACCAGGACCGCCATTTAGACTGTCATCGCCATCTCCTCCGTAAATCGAGTCGTTCGCGCTTCCGCCAACCAACGAGTCATTGCCAAAGCCGCCCTTGATGGATGTTGGGGTTCCAGTCCCGATCGCCGTGATGCGATCACTCCCCCCAATGCCGCTAATATCGATCAGACTGACCTGCGCCGCGGCGGCAGTTCCCGCCAACGAGTTGTTCACCCTGACTTCGATGCTGCCATTCGTACTGGAAACGGCGATCGCATCATTACTTTCGGTCCCGTTAACAAACAGGGTCGACTTGTTGCCGAACTGATTTGGGACCAGCGCAAACACAGCAGTATTGATCTGGAAGGAACCCAACGACCCGCCTGGTACCGCAATTTCCGTCGCGTCGAGCACCGCATTGTTTTGTAAACTTACGGCATAGGTACCCGATTCCATTACATCCCAGCCCGTTCCTGGAGCGTCGATCCGGTATTTTGCTGAGACGATTTTGAAGTCGGTCTGCTCCGTTTTGCTGACGAAGGTAGCAATCTGAGAGAATCCGCGGGGGCCCGTTACCCGCAAGTCACCTGGGCCGATCGAGCTTGCCATCACGGCGGCTGAGTCGGCGTAGTTCACATTGATTTCAGTAAATCGCGCTGAAGCCCTCAGTGGCATGATGGCAACCATATTCGCTGTCGGCACCGATCGCGGCACAACCGAAAACGAATTGAATCGAAAAGCGTTTGCGACAGGCTGAGGCATCGCCTCAAAGACAATCCGGACTCGATGGCGGCCACCTAAAATCACAGCCGAAAAAGGGACAACCGTGGCATAGTCGCTCGGATGAAAACTGTTTGTTGTCGGAATATTGAGCGAACCGGAACGGTTGGTGCCGTCGATCTCAACGTGGAAGATTCCCCCGGTTGCTGTATTTCTGATGCGAAATGCAAAGTCATAAAGCCCAGTCGCTGGCAGATCGAGCGTGTACTGCAGTAATTCCCCAGCTTGAACCTTAAACACGTCGTGACCAATTTCGTCATTGAGTGAAGGGGTGATATCGACATCCGTGACGCGATAGTCGTCGCCACTGTTACCGGGAGTATTGTCCTGCCAGCCAAAACCGCGGGTCATGTCAAAATTCTCTGCTTCGACGAGCAGGCCATCGCTGGCGGCGCCTCGATAAGGGAGTTGCGGATAAAAGAAGGCGTTGGTTCCCGTCGGGTTGCCTGGCAGATTGCGACCGAACGGATCGTGAATTTCCGCAGCTGGCGTGCCTCCATTCGGCCGGCGAAAGAAATGAATGTCCCACAGCCGTTCGTGCCAGGGCGTCAAGGGTTGTTCGTTGGGGCGCGTCTGTCCCGGCCGCACGCCGCGCGGATTGTCATTGGCCGGCGGCGTCGGTTCAAACGTTCCATTGGCAGGATGAAAGCCGGCTTCGTGCACCAACCATTTGTCTGCAGGAAAACCCGCAAAGGCCGGAACTTGCGACGGGTTGTATTGGGTGGCATATCCCCAGCCAATCAAGGTGTAATTGAAGTCGGGCTGGATGTCGGTTGGATCGCGCTGACCAAAGACACCATTCAAGTCAGGCTGATACAACAACAAGTTTGGTCGGCCGAGTTCAGGCGGATCGCTGAAATTCAGATCTCTGGCAAACGCGACGCCTTGGCCCTGGAAGCTGTCAAAGCTATGGACGGGCACGTAACCTCTCACGGCCAGGCGCCCCACGTCTGTCAGGCCATTGAGCGTGGTAAGCGTTCCAAGAAAGTTGACGACACGAGCTTCGTCCTGGCTCATCGCCTGATTGAATTCGGACGGTGAATCGATATCCATGTAGTCTGGAGTTCCGTCCAGATCACTATCTGCAAGCGTACCGAAATGGGGATGAACATTAATGATTCCAGGCGAATCAATTTGTACTTTGCCGGTTCCATTGGAATTCATCACGTGAACTTTTTGCGGCCCCGTTAGCACGCCCAAAGTCGCTTTAAAATAGGCGATCTTGTTTCCATCCGGCGAAAGGGTTGGATCGCCACCCCCTCCGAAACCAAGAAAAGTATCGTCGATGGTCAAGTTGCTGATGTAGGTTCTGGTTGCAATATTCATGACCATCACGTCGCCGAATGGCGACGTTCCGCCCTGTTCCGAAGTCAAAATCAGCCGTGAGTCATCCAGCGACCAGACTGCATCGTGTTCTTCAGCATCGTTCCCGGCGATCAGCTGTTTGTTTGAGCCGGTCGCCGCATTCATGATGTACACGTCTTTTTTTGCGCCGATCGCTCCGGCGACTCCACCGAACAAAATGCGCGTGTAAGAGAGCTTGTTGCCGGCGTGACTCCAGGCAGGCTCATTCTCGTTGTCCGAATTATTGGTCAACTGCCGCAACTCAGAGCCATCGAGTTTCATCGAGTAGATGTCGAGGTTTCCCGATCGATCGGAGGCGAATGCAATCCGCATTCCGTCCGGCGAAAACACCGGCTCCGTATCGATCCCCGGAGAATTCGTCAGCCGGCGGATATCCGTGCCATCGACATTCATGATGGCGATTTCGAAATTGTTGATCTCACCCGGCGCCTGAAAACGGCTTGTTGTAAACACGATATGTGTGCCGTCGGGTGAAAAAGACGGGTGGTCGTCGGGCAAGTTCAGTCCGTCGCCAGAATACTGAAAGTTATTCGTTTGCGATACAGTTATCTGCCGTCTGTCCGTGCCATCGGGGCGGGAAACAAAGATCCCGCCACGTTCGCCGCTGAAATCACCAACGACCAGTCCGGCAGCCCATGTCAACAAAAAATTGTTGGCCAGCAGCATCCGCGGTTCGAGAACTTGAAACCCACCCGTTGCATCGAACCTGGGATTGGATCGCTGCCGACGACGACTCGGCTTGGGCCACAATCGTCGACCCAACTCAAATCCCGCGGGGAGCAATGACTTTCGCCAGAGGTGCATGGGTAGCCACATTTGTAATTTCCTGCATCGCTAGATTAGTGCCGAACAGCTCGCTGGTCAATCAAATTCGGCGCCTGAAAAATTTGTTCGTCCGTCTTGTAAATTCGCCTATCTGGGCCTTCCGCTTTTGTTACGCCAATTCCGGCTAAAGCCGGTACTTTGAACGGGATATCGCAAGTTTCAGAATACCCATTCGTTGTTCACGATATCGAACAGCCGGTCAGTCAGTTCTGCAAAGAACAAATCGCGGTCGGTTTGGCCAAACACCCGATCGACTTCGCCATCGTCAAACACTGAGGAGTTTTTTTGAAGAAAAACGCCCGAGCCGGCGAGGTTGGAACCCGTGCCATTGTGAATCGACCGGGCACGTGACTCGTAGGTCGAACCTGATTTCCATTCAGCCGACAACAGCCGCAAGGCGGCAACGTGGTTGTCGTGTGAAGTAAAACCGCCGATCAGCAGATCTTCGTCCCGATTGCCAAACAGCCGGTCCTGCCCGCCGCCACCGATCAGCAGGTCCTGCCCCTGGAGACCAAATAAACGATCATTGCCGTTTCCACCGATCAAAATATCGTTGCCCTGTTTGCCAACGAGCCGATCATTCCCAGGGCCACCCGACAACACGTCGTCTTGTTGGGCACCTCGAAGCGTGTCGTCGCCAGCCCCGCCGTAGAATTCAGCCTGCCACTTCTCGCCGGCGCTATGGGCCATCACCACGAGATCATTTCCGGCCCCTGCGTGGACGATGATCGTTTCGCCATTGACATACGGCTGAACGGTCCTCGCGCCATTGATGATGGAAACGACCCGCGCAACTCCGTTGTCCACGCGCCGACCAATCCGGATCACATCGTTTCCAGACGTGCCATTGAATACAACTCCTCCCTGGCCGGGTCCTTCGTCGAGCAGATTGGTGCCCGAGCCACCGTCGAGATTGTCATTTCCACCTTCTCCGAACAGCCGGTCATCATCGTTTTCTCCAAACAGAAAATCACCACCATCACCCCCAAAGAGCTCGTCGTTGCCGTCACCGCCAAACATCCGGTCCCTGCCAGCGTCTCCGCGCAGTGTATCGTTTCCGGCGCTTCCTTTCAGGATATCGTTGCCTGCTCCTCCCTGGATATTGTCGTTCGCTGATCCGCCGGCAAGGAGATCATCGCCATTATTACCAACCAGGACGACCGGAATCGTAAGAGCACTGGCGTCAACGGAATCGTTACCGCTGCCGCCGTTGAATCGCAGGCTCTCCATGGCGCTAAAGGTAACCGGTGGCCGCGTTGTGCCGGGACGACTAATCTCGATATTGCTACCGACATTGTTGAATTGGATGGTCGTGGGTAAGGTCCGCGCCGTGTCGTGGAGGATCAGGCTGTCCGCGTTGGCGCCCCCGATGACGGTAAACAATCCAGAAATGAAATCGAAATTGCCGGTGCTGGGAGTGAAATTGAAGATGTCTGAGCCCGCACCTCCGTTCACTGTTGTTGGCAGGGAAGCACCACCGCCGCCTTCGATATTAAACACGTCATTGCCCAATCCACCCTGAAACACAATGCTCTCCGTCGTATCCCAACGAATCTTGCGGATACTGGAACCCGTTGGCCCCGCGGCAATCTCGGAACCGAATCCCGAGTAAGTACTTGAGCTAATTCGCGATTCATCGTGCACGATTAGCGAATCGACGTCGGCACCACCTCGAATAATCAAATCAGCGCTATCCAGGTCACCGAAGCGTCGCGTCGTCGGCGAAATCTCAAACAGGTCAGCACCGCCGTTGCCGATCAATTCGTACTTGCTCAGCACGTTGAGAGATTCAACTCGAAACACATTTGGAGTGCTCGAGCCTTGCAAAATAACGTTGGCCGTAGCGATGTTGATCGGCGTCCCGTTGCTTCGTTGAAGTTGAGTGGCATTGAGGGTGTAATTGTTGCTGCCTGTGGCATTCTGGTCGTTGAGCCGCACGGTGTTCATGCCGGCTTCGCCTGCGAGAGTCAGGTTTCCCAGTACGCTGCTCAGGTCGTTGTTCAGGCCCACGTTGAACGTATCATTGCCAGCTCCACTGCGAAGCGTCATGGAAACACCCGCCGGTGCGCTCTGAACATTCAGGATGTCGGCGCCTTGTCCCCCGTTGAGAACCAGGCTTTCCACCGATTGATAATCGGTAATTCGAGAGCCATTTCGTGTCACGCGGCTATTGTTGATAACAAAAGTACGGTTCGCGAGTTCGTTGCGATCGTCCATTGTCAATTGATCCGTTCCGTCGTCACCGAAAGTGGACAACAGCGTTCCTGCCGAGTTGCTCAAATTGCGTGCCACCGGGGAGATATTAAAACGGTCGTTTCCCGCTCCGCCAAACAGACTAATGGCAGCCACGGCAGGGGCAGAATTGAAATTGAAAGTGTCTGCGCCCCCTTCGCCACGGATGGCAAGCGTGCTGATATCGGAGAACGTAACGGTTGTTCTTACAAATGGATTACCGAGATCGCCGGTGATCGAATTTCCGTTGACGGTAAAGGTTTCGTTGATACCGTTACCCACCATCACGAGTGAATTGAAATTTGTCGCGCCGCCAACGACGTCAATTGGAACCGTCACGCCCCGATCAATCGTAATATTATCTGCGTCGGTGCCAATCACGGTGATTCGACTGACACTGCCAACAGGGTAGCTCGTCACAAACGCGTCGATCGGCAAAAAATTGGGAAATGAGTCGCCGGACCGATCCACGCTCGTTGTGATTGCGCCATTGTTTTGACTGATGCGAATTTGATCCAACAACAAATTTCCGGCGTGACCGCGAACCGTAAGTTCTTTAGTTGTTGAGTTCAACACGGAATAGAATGTGCCAAAAGCTTCCGGATCGACCGTCGAGTAGCCATAGGCGTCACGCAGAAAAAGGCTGTCAACCAGCGAAGGCAGCTTTCGCGATGAACTCGGGCCGGCATTGATTCCAATCCCGCCGCCACCGCGCAAGCCACCGGGAAATTGTGCACTGGCAGGAATCGTTTGCGACGACGCTGCCATGTGAATCGGCCCCGCCAATGAGCTGGTGCCATTCGCTGATGTCAGTCCCAGTTGCATGCTGGCACCATTAAACGTTCCAGAGAGTTCCGGCATTTGCCGTGTTGAGATCGTCTGGAATGCCGGTGTCGGCCACCAATCCGGGCGTGGTGTTGAGCTTCAGAGTCGCCGGCAGCATTGAGGCCCAGCACGTGGAATAGCTCATGCGAAGCGACGAAAAACAGATCGTTTTTCCCCAGAGCCGGACTGCCCGTCCGGAGCATTGCCAAAGTACGCGTCATAGCCGCCATCAATCCTGAGAAATTCCGAGTTGTCGTTGGGTGTGGAATCGACAAACCACCCAAAGCCGTTGGGGTTGGGCGAACCGTTGAAGTCGAGCGTAATTTCGCCCTTTCGCGGCCGACCCGTGTTGTCCACTGTCGGAGTAACTGATGGTGGAACCCAGTGCTGGAACATTCGTTCCGAGGTCTTGCATCTTGAACGTTACGCTAACCGTATCGGCGGGTACGTCCGGTCAAACGCAGCCGTGTTGAAGTTGGGAATGATCCGCTCCCAGTTGTCGATAGCCGCATCGACAACTCAGGCGTGCGGCCGTGGCATTGGCACCGAATGCCGCGCCAAACAAGATCGGAATCGTTGTTTGGCCCACCTCGATTGGTCCAGGCAATGGTGGAAAGCAGGTCGCGTTTTTCCAGCGGCTCATAGGCCAGCCACTGTTTGCGATTGCGGCTTTTGTCTGAAACACGTTTGGCGGAACTAGATTGCCTACGTTTCATCGTAGAACTCCTGGTCATAGATTGGCCTACTGAAAAGAAATCGCAGTCGGAGCGAAAATGTGACGAATCCCGGTTTGTGGTCCGGTGTTCGGCATCATGAACAACTGCCTCAAGATCAATTGGACACTTTTGGCCAGCGGGGTGCTGAAATGCGCACTTTTGGCCAGCGGGGCGCTGAAAAAGGCAGAATTTTCAAGATGTGCGGAAGTCGCCAGAATTTAGGGCAAATTTTGCTGGAATCGAGCCATGAGAAGGGGATAATGGCGAAAAATGAACGACGTCACCAAAATTCTGAACGAACTCAGCGACGGTAACCAGCACCACGCCGCCGAACTGTTACCGCTGGTATACGAAGAATTGCGCCGATTGGCAAATCGAAAGCTGGCCCAAGAAGCCGTCGGCCAAACGTTGAGCCCGACCGGATTGGTTCACGAGGCATACATGCGTTTGGCGGGAGGAGCCGACACGCCCCGCTGGGAAAACCGCGTGCACTTTTTTCGCGCGGCCGCAGAAGCGATGCGACGGATCCTCATTGATCGCGCCCGCAGGAAACAGACCCTGAAACGCGGCATGGAACGCAAGCGGGTGGAACTGACTGACATGGCGCTAGCCGATGAGCAGGTGATCGAGGAGTTGTTGGAACTCAACGAAGCCCTCGTTAATCTGGAACAGACCGATCCGCAAGTTGCTGAACTCGTTAAGCTGCGTTTCTTTGTTGGGCTGACAGGTGACGAAGCGGCAAACATGTTGCAAATCGCTCCCCGCACGGCGGATTCGTGGTGGTCTTACGCGCGGGCTTTTCTGGCCGCCCAGATGACGCAAGCGAACCGGCAAGCGTCGAACGACTAACGTTGTAGGTACGCCTGATTCTCAGTCGTTTCCGATAAATTCACAAAACCATGTTCGGCTGTGCTCATGATTTGCGATAACCAGTTGCCGCGACTGCTGTAAACAGCCACACTTTTACGGTAGTTTTTTGACGACCACCTCGCTGGACGCAACCCTTTCTACCGACGCGCTTTTTAACTTTCAAAATTTTGCTTTTCGAGCCGTCAATACAGGTAACGGAGCCTTCTGGCGCATGGACACGTTTGGGTTTCTCGATACCGGAGTGAGCGCCGATGGAACGACCCTCGTGCTTTGGGAACTTGAATTCAACCAGGTCGGCCAAGCCGACACGTTTCGCATCTGGTTCAATCGCAACCCGCTTACGGAAGCTCCAAATTATGAAGACTCAACGCAGAATCTTGGCGACAATCAGCTCGGAGGCGGAGGCTTGCTCGGGTTCCACAGCAATCTTTTCCTGGGTCTTTCTTCCCTGGACATTGATGAAATTCGAGTTGGTACGGACTGGCCAAGTGCAGGTGTATCGGCAACTCCCGGGCCAGTTGTTACACCCGACTCCGTCATCGTCACGCGCGGCACACCTAACGCTGGCGGCGTGTTTGAACTTTCCTCGAGCGATAATCTCGACCTCTCCATCCGTCGAGCGGCGGCCGATATTCAGTCACGCACCGAGTTTGAGGTAAAGGGTGTAAGTCCGGTCCCCCTTCCTTCGACACTCGACGTGACTGTGGAGGGTTCTGTGTTTGCGCGGTCGACGGTAAACCAGGCCATCGAACTGTTTGACTATGTGGCTGGAGGCTGGGAAGTGATTGATACCCGGGCGGCAGCGCGCTTCAACGATGCCACGGTGAAGATTTCGGCGACCGGTGACGTAACGCGGTTTGTCGAAACGGGAACGCGGTGCATGCAGGGTCGCGTACGATACCTGTCGTTGAATCCACGGCAACAATTCACTTCCAATACGGATCAATTTATCTGGGAAATCGGTCCCTAGTTCGATTCAAGGCTGGCTTAGTTTCGTTGATCTTTTTCAGCCTGGCGGGCCTCGTTGCGGAGCAAAGTCAGCTCATTCAAATCTGAAATGGACAATCGCGCTTCGGAAGTTGTGGCCCGCTCGCGATCACACCAGCGCAGGCAGGCCTTGGCCTCTGCATGATTGCCAAGTTTTTGATGAGCCATCGCGAGGACGCACAAATCGAACGGCAGGTAATGCGGTAATTGCCGGTCCAGATTATTCGATAACACTTCGATCGCTTGTGTATACGCCCCATTTCGATAAAGCGACAGCCCCAACGTGTTAAGGTAAAAACTGTTGGCGGATTGCTTGGCAACAGCTCGGCGGGCAAGATCCAAAGCCAATGCGTGCTGTTGACTGGTCGCATCGAGCGCAAGCGACCAGGCGTAATTGTTCAATGTCGAAGCCGATTCCGGGTCCGCCTCGTATTGCTGGCGAAAAGTATCGCGTGTCTTGGTTGCGACCGACAGCAGTTGTTCCTGGAAAAAATGATTTGCCAACTCACTGCCTTGGACATGAATCGCTGCGGGAATCTTGCTGGAACGACGAAAGTGAGGTGAATTCCAAGCCAGATCAAGTTCCGCCAACTCATCTTCAAGCTTGCTCAAATCCCAAATCTCGATTGCCGAGGGCTTGCCCCCGACAGCGATCAGGCGTGTACCATCGGAGCTGATTCGGGTGAAATAGGACTCCCGAAATGGACTTGCCAGTTTAACCAATTCATCCCCGGATTTTTGCTTAACCAAAGAGACGGCTCCAGTCGTCAGTTCGACCGCCGACCAAACTCCATCGGCAGATTCCACGTAATCGTCTGGATAGGGGGAGGCATTACGAGGTATCTCGCGAGAAACCTGCCAGGAATTCGTATCCCAAAATTCAAACTTTGAGGCTAAGCCTGCCACAAGGAAACGCGAATCTGCCGTGAAACGGGGATAAACATGTTCCGAGAATTCAAGTTGTTTAACTACCTTTTGCTTGCGGGTATCAATGATTCGGATACTCGACGAGTGCCAGCCAAAAGCGACAACAAGGCTGCCATCGGGCGCAACAGCCACCGTGTCATGAGATGGGTCAATGTCATATTCGCTTGATGAGTTTGCCACGACATCCCACACGATCACTTTCCCTGGCAACATCAATGCCGCGATGCGACCGTCGGCTGAGCCGCTCATGGTAACGACATTCGGCACCGTAAAAACCAGCGCGGGAGTTTTCACACCCACGGTCAATTCATCATCATCTCTGGCGAATTCAACTGGTATTTTCCAAACCCCCTCGCGGGCCGCCAGCAAGATGGAATCGGTTTGGGCAGACCAACCCGCGGCAACACAATTGGGCAACGTAATCTGACCCAAAAAAGAACCGGTCGCGCTTTCCCACAACTCAATACCCGCGGACGACGCCGAGACAAATACGGAATCGTCACCGACAAAAAACAGGCTGTGCCCATACGCTTCATTCCGATGATGGCGTGCGTCGGTGATGGATCGTAATGGACTGGGACGAAAGTTGATGATATGCGGCTGGTTCTCGTGCAGAAGTCCAATTCCCAACGCATCGCAATCAGGGAACACCGTGCAGTATCCCAAACCGGCTTGAGCAAACGAGGTTACGTACCTTCCTGTCGCGGTCTGCCAGACTCGCGTCGCGCTGTCCCAATCAGAGGTGACCAGGAAACGGCCAGTTGGATCAAACGTTACATAGCTCATGTATTGGCCGGCTTTTTCCAGCTGCAGCGTTTGTTTTTCGTCCTCGAAATTCCAGATCGTGGCTGACATCGTACTGCCACCTGACATTGCCAATAACTTGCCAGCCGGATGCCAGGCGACCGACGTAACTTCCCCAAGTCTGCAAACAAGTTCATTCGTTAGTTTTCCGGTCGCGAAGTCCCAGACCTCGACGGACGGGCCCCGATCAAAAAAGCTGACTGCAATGAGCGAGCGACTCGGATGGAACGCCAGCCACGCCGGTTGCCGATCGAAATTCAGCGTGGTCTGCACCCGACCCGAACCCATTTCATAAATCTTGATCGTGTGATCCGGATGGCCGCAGGCAAGCAAGCGTTCGTCGGGACTGACGGCCAGGCCAAAACAACTGTCAAGCGGTGTCGCGAAAACCGGTTGACCATTTTCAAGATTCCAGGCCTGCACCTGGCCGCCTTCCAAAAACGAACTGATGCAAACGTATTTGGCGTCTGGACTGAATACGACAAGGTCAGCTTGCACTCCGTGTGTGTCAAACGTTATCAAATCTTCACCGTTAAAACCGGAAACAACAAGTTGTCCGGCGTCATTAACATAAGCGACTCGCTTCCGCTTTGAATCCAGAGTTGTACCTCGAGCGAGCTTGGTCCCGATTTGAATTTCGTCGAGCGCCAGCGCCGCAACTGCTTCGTTTCTCAGTCGTTGGCGAATCTCGTCGGTTTGACTTGAGTCCATCGGCTTGATCAGAGCCACCGCCTCTTTGATCGCGTCCAGCGCGTTGGTGCGGCGATCGGGCTGGTTACTGTACCGGAATGCAACGGCCGATGCCAACAACGTCTCGGCGTGGGCAAACTGCCGAGCCTGTGTTGCTTCGGCTTCCGCTGCGACCGCAATCCCTTCGGCGACCACGGCCCGGTCGCGTTCGCGCCGCAATTGTTGCGAAACCCACCCGGCGGT
Organism: uncultured Planctomycetaceae bacterium; assembly: GCA_963697295.1. Taxonomy (GTDB): domain Bacteria; phylum Planctomycetota; class Planctomycetia; order Pirellulales; family Pirellulaceae; genus Mariniblastus. Next base: position 227,879 of record CAVONL010000004.1, read on the forward strand.
GACGGCGATGCTCAAACAAACCGCGGCCACCACTGTTGAGGTTGCCAAAACGGGATTGCGGCGACACCACATCCACAGTTTTTCCGGCAGCGTAACGGGGCGCGCCTGGATCGGCCGGTTGGCAAGAAATCGCCGGAAGTCTTCCGCCAGCATTTCCGCATCTTGATAGCGACGCCTCGGATCCAGCGCAACGCATTTCATAATGATCGTGTTCAGGTCGCGCGGTATCGAGGGTTCCAGTTTGGCCAACTCGTCAGCTTCGCGTTCAGAAGCGCCGGGTAACAATCGCGATCGATCGGTGGAGCCAAATGCAGGCTGACCGCCCACCAGTTCAAATAACGTCAATCCCAGACTGAAAATGTCGGATCGTGCGTCGGCGTGTCCGGCGACTCGTTCCGGGGCGAGGTACCGCAACGTACCCACGACATCGCCCGTCCGGGTCAGCTCTTCACTGTCCGAATCCTTGGCCAACCCGAAGTCGGTTAACCAGATTGTGCCATGCGTATCGAGTAGCAAATTGGCAGGCTTGATGTCGCGATGCACAATTCCCTGACCGTGCGCGTAATGCAAAGCGTCGGCGACCTGGAGTCCCAGGCTGGCAACGTTTCGAAAAAAACAATTGAGGCTTGACCTGGAAATGTCATAGTTGATTGAGTTTTCACCGGCGGGCGAGACTCTGGTTGCCGAAGCTCGCGGCCGCCCGGCATGAGTCGTCAGCGAGGCGAGAGAACTTCCGTCGCTGCGGTGCGAGGCAGGTGCGACACCAGACGGTGAATCGGTATTTTGACGCGATTTCAAACCGGAATCCGACAGCACAAGAAACTCTGCCAGCGATTTGCCGACTTCCGAAACGGTTTTCGGCTGGCACGCGGAATTGCCGCTGGTGTCAGCCATTCTTCGTTTCAGTTCATGCACTTCGGACATGACAACGTCGAGGCTATTGCCTTCGATGAATTGCATCGCGTAATAGTGCATTCCATCGCGGAACCCGATATCAAACACGGGCACGATATTGGAGTGGTGCAACCGAGCGGCCGCACGCGCCTCGCGGCGAAATCGGATCAGGCTTTTCGGATCGCTGATTCGTTTGTCCGGAAGAATTTTCAAGGCCACGTGACGACCCAGCCCAAGTTGTTCTGCCTCGTACACCACGCCCATTCCGCCGCGGCCCAGTTCGCTGACGATGCGATAATCGCCGATGAACTCCGGTATCGCTCCGGAAAACTTTGGTGATTTTGTGGGGCGGGGACGCGCCGTTTCCATCAAAATCAGCGTGGGAAAAACATCGCGAATCTCGGCTGCCAGATCGGGATGAAGCTGCACGTATTCGTCAATCTGCGGTGATTCACCGGAACGAAATCGCTGCAGAAACTCCTCAGCCAACGCATCGATTGGGTTCAGGTGATTATCGGTTGCCGTCATATCAGTCCGCTATCCGCTTCGGTCATCACGTCTTTGATTCGTTTGAGGGCCCGTACGTAACGATTGCTGGCCGCTGCTTCGCTCAATTCCAGAACTTGTGCGACTTCGCCGTTTGTCATCAACTCAAAGTGACGCAAGGCCAGGATCTCCCGGTCGATGGCCGACAGCGCATTGAGGGCTTCCTGGACCCGCATCTGCAATTCAACCCGCATCACTTTTTGACTGGGTGTCGAGATGCGTCCCAACAATTGCGACGCCAATCCAATCGAACTGGCATGGGGCAGGGGATTGGCTGCCAGCGAAATTTCCCGGTTGACCGCGCGGGCCTGGACTTTCAGATGCCGACGATGAACGACATTCAAATGCCGCGCCGCAATCGTGCGCAACCAAAGATACGGAGTCGTCTGTGGGTTTGCCAAATACGCGGGAAGCGATTTGACGAATTCGAGGTACGTCTCCTGCAATACATCATCCGCGTCGACGCGGGAACGAATTCGGTGGTCCAGGCGCAACGAGACCATGGCGTGAAGCCGGTCGTAGAAACGCGAGAACAACGACTCGGCTTCGGCAGCCCCGCCGTTACGAAGTCGCTCAAAAAGTTCAATCGTGGATGAATCGTTGGAATTCAACTTGTACCTTCAAACCCAGGTCCGGACACCGTGAATTATTCCATTAACTGGTATTCTAATGGCGCGCGAAACCTCGTCGTCAATCAAAAAAAATAAAAAAGCCTTGTGGCGGATTCCAGCCAACCGGCCATTCCGCTGATGGAAAGGGTGGATCGCATGCCTCCCCAAACAATTTCAAAAAATGTGTTTAGGAATCGTGGCTCAGCGCCATTAAGACCTATGGCTGATACTGGTCATGATTCGGCACGGCAATTGAACGTGCCCATCGACATCGGTGTAATTTTTTCCTGGGAGGCGATCATGTTTCGATACACAACACGCATGGGCTCGGCATTTTTGATCTTTTTGGCTTGGGCTTTGCCAACAGTAACAATGGGCGACGTCGTCGTTTCAAATCTGGCCGAGTTCGTGCGGATGGCAACTCCGATTGGCAATACGCAGCCCGACGAGTTTTGGGCAACCCAGTCCTTCTATACTGATGGAATGATGTACAACCTGGATTCGATTCAGGCAAGGATGGGCAACGCAGTCAATTCACCGACAGCGGTTTTCGAGCTACGCAAGGACACCGGCGCCAATGCAATCGATCTGACGATCGGCGGACTTTTGACATCCTTTACTGCTCCCGACTTGACCGGTCTCAACAGCGTCAGGGATTTGTTTCCAACGTCCGGTGTGCAACTGGATCCAAACACCAAGTACTGGTTTGTCGCAGGTGTGACCAACAGTGGCTCATTCGAATGGGAATACGCCAACACCGGATCGTTCAGCGGCCCCGGTTCGTTGGACATTTTTGGAGACTCTGATGACGCGGGGGTGACGTGGACTTATCGCGACAACAGTCCGTTCTTCCCATACTTCATTCAGGTCAACGCCACGCCCACGGGTGTTCCCGAGCCAGCGACTGGAACCCTGATCGTGGGGATCGCCTTGTTGGCGGTTCATCGTCGACGGTCGAGATGATTATTCTCTTATGCGAATTTTTTGCACGTGCCCAGTTGTTGATTTTCGCAGCGCTCGGCCCCAGTGTGTGTCTCGCGTTTAATCCATGAAACAGGAATCACCACAATGTTAATCAACCAACAACTACTTAACTTGACCCTCATGCTATGTACCGTCGTTGGTTTGAGTTATGCGAAGGGGGACCTGGTGCTGCGCGAGAGTTTTGACATTCCCGTTGGTTCGCTCGACAACCAGGCCGGGGCGACAAGTTTTGGATTTCATCCGACGCTGGGGACCGTGTGGGACTCAGGGATTTTCGGCGCTCCGGATGTCGCCGCAGGGTCAATTACTCCACCTGCGTCGGTAGCGGGTTTTTATGATGTGTCACCGATTGGCAACCGCTACTCGACAGCGAACGGAACCGTCGTCGGACGTGCTTATGTCCTGGATGGCCCCCATTTTTACGGCAGTTTTTTGACCACAACTTCGTTGGACGGCGCCCTTTCCACCGATGCGCTGTTCAACTTTCAGAATTTTCAATTTCGCGCCGTCAACTCCGGCGGCGGTTCATTCTGGCGGATGGATTCGTTTGGATTTGCTAATACCGGCATCAGTGCCGATGGAACGACACTCGTTCTCTGGGATCTGGAATTCAACCAGGTCGGTACGCTGGATACTTTTCGCATCTGGTTCAACCACAATCCCCTCACCGATAATCCGGATTTTGAAAACTCGACGCTCAACCTCGGTTTGAATCAACTCGGTGGCGGCGGCGATCTCGGATTTCACAGCAACCTGTATTTGGGACTGTCTTCGTTGGAGATCGATGAACTTCGGATTGGAACGGACTGGTCAAGTGTCGGCGTTTCCGGAGTTCCCGAACCGGGGCAAGTCATGCTGTTGGTCGCCTGGACCTTGAGAACCATCGCCACTCGTCGAAGGCAGTGCGGAAAAAAAGAACTGTTCAGTGTCGCAACACGAGTCCCCTCGCTTTGTTCCGCGCAGCGGACGTCCGCGAAAAAACCGGTCGAATTCCACCACGCGAAAACCTGACCGCGTCGAACTCCGCCCAAACTGAGCGGAGGGACTCGCTCAGCAACAAAAAAACCCGAAACGAAAAAATTTCCATTTCGGGTTTGGAGTAGTTCGGGAAGCGTACCCATCAGCCGGGAAGGTCTTAGCCTTTGTCCATTCCCAGCGCCGATTTTACCGATTCCATGACACCTTCGACTTTCTTCTTCAGCTCTGCCGGATCGGCTTCGTCGGTGATGTAATCGCGCAGCGCGATCAGTTTTTCCTTGGCAGCGCCAAGTGCATCGGTGATCGCTTGGGGCAGCTTGAAACCGCTCATGTCCGTATCCAGTTTCTTGATCAGACCTTCAGCCGCCTCTTTCAATTTCGACGGCTCGGAGACAAGCCCTTCGAGTTTTCCAAATTCCGCTTTAAGAGGGTCAAGGAATCCCATCGCTTGTTCACCAAGCTTGCTGAGCGCTTCGCCAGCACTTCCAGCAGCCGCTTTGGCCGCGTCACCCATTTTTTCGGCTGCCTTTCCTGCCTCACCCGCTGCTTCGCTGGCAGCCTTTTCGGCCGTTTCGGCAGCGCTCTTGGCAGAATCAGCAGCCTTGTCACACCCGATCAACTGGGCCATGATCAAGCCCCCGATCGCTAACATTGAAAGTAAACGTATTTGCTTCTTCATCATTAAATCTCATTGGTTAAATTAATTTGGTCGAGACCGAACATGGAACGAGCCCAATCCAACTTGATGGCTTGGCTTGTTTTCGCGAAAAGCAATGTCGACCAACCGCCAGCATTCCCGCGGATTAATCTTACCGCGCTTCGAATCGAGGGCAAGTGATGATAGCCAATAGGCATTTTAGCCGAAAGCTGATCCCATCAGACGGCAGCCGAACCGAGCGAGGAGCTCGCTCAGCTACTACCGTGACGTCAAAATATGGCAAAGCGAGTCGCTTCGCTTTGGTGCGGGCAGCGGACGTCCGCGCGATCAGGTTTGACCTGATTTGCGGCCGCCCAAGTCACTTGCGAATGCAATACAGCTTTTTGGCACCTCGCACCAACAACGAATTGCCAGCCACTGCGGGAGTGGACCAAAACAGGTCGTCCTCGATCTGGTTTGTGGCAATGACTTTCATCTCGGGACCGGTTTGCAGACCCCACGACGATCATCGCACAGAACGGCCCGCTGATAATGGGGCACCGGTTTATAAAGAAGCAACCGGAACAAATGGTTACAGAAAAAGTCGTGGATTCAACAAGAATGAGTCAAAACTCCGATCCGTTGGTCAATGAAAGCGTTACGGCAACTCAAACGCGATCAGGCTGTTGTTGTCGCGAACCAGCAAACGTTTGCCGGCCACGACAGGCCCAACCCAGCAGCGGCCCGTAAGCATCGCATGTCTCCAATGGATTTGAATTCCTGCCGGCGAAGTTTTGGCAATCACCAACTGGCCGTTTTCCTGGACTGCAATCAGATGCCTGCCTGAGGCTATGATGCAGCAGTCCTTGAGTTCCCGGCTTTGCCATAACGTGCGACCGCTTGTGGCATCGACGGCGGCAAACACACTGCCTTCCTTGGCGCCGTAGAGAACACCGTCGCGCAGAATGAAATTGGTCGTTTGGCAAATCGTGATTCGGCTGGCCCACATTTCACGGACTTGGAATTGACTACTTTCGAAATTTAGCTTCAGTCCGCGCAGGCCTTCGCCCGTGTTGATAAAGATTGTGTCATCGGGACCAACCAGCGGACTGGTACAATTGACGTAGCGCTCGGTCGGCACAGGATGATCCCACAATAATTGGCCCGTAACAGGATCAAGACCAATCAACGATTGATCCATCAGTAAAATGGCTTGCGAGCGGCCGCCGAGTTCAGCGATCAACGGCGAAGCATAGGCACATGTGTAATCATGCTGCTGCCAGCGAATGGCTCCGTCTTGCATTGCGAAACAACGGACGGATTGTCCTTGCCCACCGACGGGAACGATGATGGAGTCGGCAAACGCGACCGGACTCGCGGCGCAGCCCCGTTCCAATTCGCTGTGCTCGCCGCTCGCCCAAAGTTCCTTTTCCCAGACAGTGTTGCCGGTTTGAACATCTAGCGCCGACAGACGACCTGTCAGACCGATGCAAAACAGCAGCGATTCGGTAACCAACGGCGTGGAGTGGGGGCCAAGTCCAAACTCCAAATCCATAAAGTCGCGAGTCTGAATATCAAATTCACGTTTCCAGATCTGGCGACCATCGCGTGTCGAGAAGGCAGCGACATACTCTTTGCCGTCTCGCGTGTAAGCCGTGAAGGCGACGTGATCTCGCACACAGATTCCCGAATTTCCCGAACCGATGGGGACCCGCCACTTTTCTTTGACGCGTGAAAAATCCGTGTTGCGGTGGAACACCTCATCCGCCGTCGAGAAATCACGATGGGGGCCTCCCCACTGCGTCCAGTCCTGGGCCAGTACCATCTGGCAGCCAACGAGCCAGCCGACAAGAAATCCAGGCAATATGATTTGGCAGTTACGAGCACCGACGTGAAGTTGTGTTTCCCAATGGCTGATTATCATGAGCCCACCTGTTTTGCATCAACGATAATTTTACGTTGGCCGTGGAAAGGTTTTCGATTCCGGGAATATTCGACAAACGGTTTCGATTGGATTGCGAGAATCTCGAAAAACCGGGATTAATTTTCACTTCAGCTCACTGCGATGAACCAGCTCCCGCCTGTTTGCGTCACACGCGATCTCAATTTCTTCATGAATATGCATTTGATCTGTCGCGGCGTTTCATTTTGTGGTCATCCCGCATTATAATTCGCCCTCAATGTATTGACGCAGGCGAGTCCGCCAGACTCGTGCAGGGCGTTGGCTTCCGAATTTTGCTCGTTTGGGACAAGCGGGCCTACAGCTCAGGCAAAGATCTCAATGAACACCATTACCATCCTGTCATTCCTCTTTTTTACCTCGTTAGTCGGCCTCATTACCTGGTACATCACGCGCCACGACGATCATTCGAGCACCGGGGGTTACTTTTTGGCAGGTCGGTCATTGACGTTTCCGCTGATCGCCGGTTCGCTGTTATTAACCAATCTTTCCACCGAACAAATGGTCGGGCTCAACGGCGCGGCATTCACGGACGGACTCTGCGTGATGGTTTGGGAAGTCGTCGCGGTCATCGCACTGGTCGCGATGGCCCTGTTCTTTCTGCCGCGATTTTTGAAAAGCGGCGTGGCAACCGTGCCCGAGTATCTGGAAATACGTTTTGACCACCAATCTCAAATCATCACCAACGTCATTTTTCTGGTTGCCTACGTCGGCATTCTGCTGCCGATCATCCTGTACACGGGTGCCCGGGGCATGATTGGTATTATGGACGTCGAGTCGATGCTCGGCAGTCTGCCAGAGCAACTCAACCTCAATCGCGAGACATGCGCTCTGTGGCTTATCGTGTGGATGGTCGGAATGATCGGTTCGGTGTACGCGCTGTTTGGCGGCTTACGAACGGTCGCGGTTTCCGACACGTTGAACGGGATCGGGCTGCTGGTGGGTGGTTTCCTGATTACCGGATTTGCATTGTCTCAATTAGGCGGCGAAGGCGGAATTTCATCCGGCTTTAGCGTGATTGTCGAACAGCAAAAGGAAAGATTGAACTCGATTGGCGGAGCTGAGTCTTCTGTCCCGTTTGGCACGGTTTTCTCGGGAATTTTTCTGCTGAACCTGTTTTACTGGACGACGAATCAGCAGATCATCCAGCGAACCTTTGGAGCGAGCAGTCTGGCAGAAGGTCAAAAAGGCGTGCTGTTGACGGGCGCCCTTAAACTGCTGGGCCCGCTCTACCTGGTCATTCCGGGCATGATCGCGTTCAGTTTGTTTGCCGATCAGGAGATCAAGCCCGACCAGGCGTACGGCAAACTCGTTAGCCAAGTGCTGCCGGGCTACCTCGCCGGTTTTTTTGCTGCCGCCATGATCGGAGCGATTCTGTCGAGCTTCAATTCCGCGCTCAACAGTTCCTGCACGCTGTTCAGCCTGGGCCTGTACAAAAATGTCTTCAACCCGGGGGCGAGCGAGAAACAAGTGGTGCGCAGTGGCAAGGTGTTTGGTTGGATCGTAGCACTCGCCGCGATGAGTCTGGCGCCGCTGTTGGCGAACACAACCAGTATCTTTGCGTACTTGCAGAAAATGAACGGCATGTACTTTATCCCCATCTTTGCGGTCGTGTTGGTCGGAATGCTGACCAACCGCGTGCCGGCCCTGGCTGCCAAGATCGCGTTGCTGGCCGGTTTCAGCCTGATTGCGATCGGTTACTTCGTTCCTCCGTTTGACAAAATCGTGGCTTCACTCCACGAATTTCATTTTCTTGGCATTGTCTTCAGCTGGCTGGTGATTCTGATGTTGGTGATCGGCGAGATCGCTCCACGGGCCACCGAGTTTCAACAACAAGACGTCGGTGCGGTTGACATGACTCCCTGGAAATACGCGCGAATCGTCGGCCTGATCTTGATCGCGATCGTGTTCGCAATTTACATTACATTCGCTGATTTTTCGGTGCTTACCTGATTTCTGGGTAATCGCAGAAGTAGCAAGACGATGCACGTGGAGCGAGTTTTGATGTTGCGGTTCAATACATACATTCTTGTTGCAAGAGCATTGCCTTATGAATTTTATTTTCCGCACCCTGTTGATCGCCATCACGTTGACAGGCGCACCTGCTGTGACTGCCGACGAACCCGCCCCAGGAAAATGCATTCAGGTTTATACAACCGCAAAAGACACTAACTTGCGCATGACGCTGAACAATCAACTGCAACTCAAGCCCGCGCAACAGTCACCGGAAACCGACGTTGCCATTTTCGTCAATCCGGACCGACGTTATCAAACCGTGCTGGGCATTGGCGGCGCCATCACTGATGCCAGCGCCGAAGTTTACGCAGGCCTGCACAAAGCCACGCAACAGGAATTCATGCAGGCCTATTTCGACAAGGAAAATGGCCTGGGTTACAGCTTGCTTCGCACCACGATCCACAGCTCGGATTTTGCCAGCAGCAGTTACACCTATATCAAAGAGGGCGATGCAAGCCTCAGCACGTTTGACATTGCCCACGATAAACAACACCGCATTCCCATGATCAAAGAAGCAATCAACACTGCTGGCGGCAGCCTCACCACTTGTGCCAGCCCATGGAGTGCGCCGGCGTTTATGAAAGACAACAACAGCATGCTGCAAGGAGGGAAATTACTGCCGCAGTATCGCGAGGCCTGGGCCACCTACTACACCAGGTTCATTCAAGCCTATGAACGCGAAGGAATCCCGATCTGGGGCATCACGATTCAAAACGAGCCTCTGGCCAAGCAGACCTGGGAATCGATGATCTACACGGCCGAGGAAGAGCGAGACTTTCTTAGGGACTATCTGGGGCCAATTATGCACCAGGCGGGGCTGGGCGATAAAAAAATTATCGTTTGGGATCACAACCGCGATTTAATCACCCATCGCGCCAACGCCATCCTCAGCGATCCGGAAGCTGCGAAATACGTCTGGGGCGTCGGCTTCCACTGGTACGAGACATGGGCCGGTGGCCAGCCCATGTTTGGCAATGTCGCGGAAGTCACACAGGCCTACCCTGATATCAAGGTGCTGCTGACCGAAGCGACCGTGGAGGGATTTGATCCGGCTCGCTACCAGTACTGGCCCAACGCCGAACGTTACGGCAATTCAATCGTCAACGATTTGAATGCGGGCGCCGTGGGCTGGATCGATTGGAATATTCTGCTCAACGACACCGGCGGACCCAACCATGTCGGCAACTTTTGCTTCGCACCGATTCACGCTGACGGTAAAACCGGCCAGTTAATCTACACACCAACTTACTATTACCTGGGCCACTTCGCCAAGTTTATTCGCCCCGGGGCTCGGCGGGTCAGCGCCGTCAGTAGTCGCAGCGTGTTGCAAACGACGTCATTCATGAATGCGGATCATCAACTTGCCACCGTGGTCCTTAACCTGAGCGACAAAGAGGTTTCGTATCGTTTCTGTATTGGCAGTCAGGAAACGACAGCGACCATTCCGGCAAGAGGGATTCAGACTCTGGTTTATGACAGTCACAGTCCAAGCGGTTGGCAGACCGACTTCTTCGACGACTTCGACACCTTCAACCCCGACAATTGGCAGGACCAAATGATCTGGGTGAATGATGAAAAGCAATGTTATGTACCGGACAACGAATTTGGCACGCGTGAAGTCAGTGATGGTTCGTTAAAGCTGAAGGTTGTCAACATCGGCGAGAAACGGAGCAGTGACAATTTCGACAAGCAAGGCCAGCAACAGCCTGAAACCCAATACGTCGCGGGTCGCATCTGTTCCAAGAATCGACAAGAGTTTGTGAAGGGCAAGTGGACAGCGCGGCTGAAGTTGTGGGGCAATGGCAAGGCCAGCATGTTCCCGGCGTGGTGGCTACTGGGTGCCCAGAATAATGAACCGCCGGTGCAAGAACCCGACGAAAATATCTTCTGGCCGCTGACGGGATCCGGTGAAATAGATATTTTTGAACATCACGGAGACGGGGGACCCGACCGCTTTACGACCGGCGCGATCAAATGTCTCGAACGCGACAAAGGAGATTGGTGGACCCTCCGAACCAGCATCGAGACCACCCTGGATGAGTACCACGAGTATTCTGTGGAGTGGGCTGGAAGCGATCTGATCTATCGCGTCGATGGAGTTGAGGTTCACCGGAATGTGGGTGAAGGCGATAACTATCCCGAAGCGATGTTTGCGATTCTGAATTATGCCAAGATCACCGACTCCCCGATGGAAGGCGAATGGGTGATGGAAGTAGATTGGGTGAAGCACGAATCCTGGGACGACAAATTTGTATTTCCAGATCCGCAGCCCCCGGCCAATCTGCAGCTGGTGCAGGGCGACACCAGCGTGTCACTCAGTTGGGATGCCATCAGCGGCAGCGATATTCGCTACAGCGTCTACCGTGCAACACGATCCGGCGAAAAAGGGGAACGTATTGCCTATCAATTGACGCAGAATCGCTTTGAGGATACAGCGCCCAGTCAAGACCAGACTTACTACTACACCGTTAGCACGAGCATCAGTTGCGTCGAGAGTCGTCGGAGCGAAATGGTTCACACCGCTTTGCCATATGTAGCCGTTCCAGCCCGCATCGAGGCAGAAAACTACGCGGCCATGAGCGGCATCCAAACCGAAGACTGCGGCGATGCTGGTGGCGGTCTTAGTCTCGGCTTTTTTGATCCCGACGATTTCATTGAATTCAACATCCTTGTTGAAACCGCCGGTGACTTTACCCTCGATTACCGCTTGGCGTCGCAATCCGGCAGCGAGGGCTTCGAAGTCCTGATTGATGATCAAATCGTGGATAAACAAACCCTCGCCGCCACCGGCGGCTGGCAAACCTATATCACCCAAACCAGCCCCGGTTTTGCGTTAAGCCCGGGCAAACACAGGCTGCGATTCCGCTCAATTGGCAACGAATGGAATATCAACTGGTTTGAGATGAAGCGGCGATAAGGCGGAAGTCCATGATTGCGACCGACTACTTGGCCTCTGCCGTCGGCTCATCCCATCTCAACCGCCGCCAGCAAAAACATTTGGCTCCGCCGTAAACTCCTCGTACAACAATTTCTGTCCGTACCCTCGCAGCTTTGACGGTATGCGTCGCGGGCCAATAAACGTGTTAACGCATCGCAGGCCTCTTCCCCACGGTCGATCACTCTTCCGCAGTTGCCTGCGTCCAGTAATTTGTCGATCGGAGTCACAGTTGGTATACTACTTTCCTTAAGACTTTCGTTTTCATTCAGGGGGGCTTGCACCCACAAGTTAATCGGCATGCCAGGCATTCCAAAACATTGCAGCGGAGCCGCGGGCCGCGCGGCTTCTGAAATCAACGTCGTTCACCGCGGCCCGGTGGACGGTGGCGTTCTGTGAATAGCTGACATGACCAGAACGGATCGTTCAATCACACGGAGAGATGCCCTGGCATTGGCCGCGGTCTGCGCGACCGCTTTACCAACTCCTGGATGCACACGCGAAGAAAACAGGGCGACTGACAAGGGCGACCCATTGCCTGATGGTACTACGAGCCAGATCAGAAGTGACACAAGACAGGGAGTTACCATGCGAATTCATTACCTCGAAGTTGTAACGAAGGATGTAGATGCCGCATGCGAGCTCTACTCAGGAATACACGGTGTGACGTTCGGTGATGCCGACCAGAGTTTGGGTGGTGCTCGAACCGCCCAAATGACAGAAGGTGGAATGATGGGGATTCGTGCCCCCATGCATGAGGGCGAGAAATCAGTCACGCGAGCGTACATGCTGGTTGAAGATATCGAGGCGGCAGTCGGTGCTGCAGCGAAGTCCGGGGCCGAAATTGCCGTTCCGCCCATGAAGATTCCCGGCCATGGTACATGTGCCATTTATATTCAGGGCGGAATTGAAGCAGGGCTTTGGCAACTCTAAACCCGAAACGCAAGGTCACCGAACAATTTGTTGCACAATCTCAACTCGACGACCAATAGATTGACGCTGAACCAAGTCGCCACCCAAGAATAACTCCCGCGTCGAAGTGACCAAGCAGTAAAGACTCTCACCCAGTACGGCCAGCCAAATCGGTCTTGTTTTTGAGGAAATCCTCACGGATCGGGATAGATGCTCGACCAATCGGAGTTCATGTCGACGACCGTCCATCCCAGGTCCGCTGCTTCATCGAGTCCCCGGTTGAGCTTGCCGATACTTGATTGGCGGTCATACGCCCATTCGCGATCAGCATCGGTGTGATGCACGAAGAGTCCGAACCGCGGACCGGGACCGCTGGTAGTCCACTGGAGCATCTGAAAGTCACCGTCAGAATTGCCGAACGCCATGATGGGCCGCCGGCCGATATGCTGTTGGATGCCGACAGGTTTGCCCTCCTTGTCGTCGATGAAATTAAGTTCCGGCAAGCGAACGAGAACGGGCTTGCCATCCCGCACTTCATATTTTGTCTTGATGCTGCTGCCGATGACTTGCTCGGGCGGGATCCCGTAAACTTTCTCGCTCCATGGTCGCATAAACTCGATCCCGCCGCCCGAAACGATAAAGGTCTTAAAGCCGTTGGCCCGCAAGTAGTCCAATAGTTCCAGCATCGGTTGAAAGACCATCTCGGTATAGAGCTTTCCCGTCGTCGGATGTTTCGCGGTTGCGATCCAATCGTTGACGATCTTCTCAAACTCTTCGGTGGTCATTCCCGCATGCGTGGCCATCGCGAGCTCGAGCAGTGCGCGCTCACCGCCTGCCAGGGCGGACTTTGTATCGCCCTTCAGCACCGAGGCGAATGGCTCCGTGGTCTTCCACTGGGGATGCTGCGGCGCGAGTTGCTTGATCCGGTCGAAGATGAAAATAGCCTGGAAGTACATCGGTTGCTCGGACCACAGCGTTCCATCGTTGTCGAATACGGCGATCCGCTCGGCGACCGGTACGAAGTCGGCTGAGTCGCGTTTGGTGACCTTGGCTACGAATTCCAGGATCGCTGTCTTTGCCGCGCCCGCATTCCACGACGGCAGGGGGTCGGCAACTTGCCCATTCGCAGTCGCACACGACAAAGAGTACAAGAAAACGGCTACAGCGTATGAAGTTTTGCGAATAATGTTGATCGTTTGCATGGCGTTGGCCTCTAATGAGCAGTCAATGAGGCGTGCGGTGGGGCGGTTGCTGTCTCGGCGATTTTTCCATAGACACTTCACAAGATCAACCCGTGTTCAGACATTCTGCGACATCTGGCGATGAAGATTTTGGTGCTGAAATCGCCGCTTGAACTTCTTTTGTCCCGCCGTCGGCGCTGGCGGCGTTTGGCACTCTTACTGGCACCGTGCCTTTGACCGCAGTGAATTCCCATTTTTCACCGTCACGCTTCGCGAGCAGCGGCCTTGAATTCGAATCAAATGTCTTGCCGTTGATCTTGAGAGCGTTGTTGTCGATTCGACCTGAACTGGACGTCACAGAAACCAAATTAACATTTGAGCAATGAGGATTTGCTACAAGCGCTTCCCAACTGCAAAATCGAGCGGTAGCAACTCGCGCCTGCTGATTTCTCCCACGCGGCTACGAAACATCAGGCTTGTGTTGACAATCGTCGCTGCAATCGTTCCAGGACATCGTTGATTCGAATGCTCGATTTGTACCGGATTGTATCTACGCATTCGGAAGGTGCCGAATCAAGCGATGATTCCAACTCGGGCCATTCAATTTGGTCTGAGACGGCAACGAGGATGTTATGATCCCGAAATCGGTTCAGCTTTTCCAGTTTTGCAGACAAATATTCGGGCGTCCAAAACCCGACAATTTCCAGCAGCACGCGCAGTCCGCTTTCGTGTCGAAATACAAAATCGGGTACGAATGCTGTTTGCTCCACATGCAAGACTTCGCCTTCGCGAATGATCGTCCAGCCGTCACGTGGATCCTCGCCCCAACGACTGGCAAAATTTTCTTCCAACGCCGAATCAAACAAACCGGGATCAGGAAGATTGGACTTCAGGCCGTCGGCAGGCGAGAGCCGAAAGTAGTTTTGCCAACTCGAACGCCGATGCTGAATCCGAGCCTGCATTTTCCATTCGCGACAAGTCAACAAGGCCGGCAGGAACTTGGCAAACGCCACGCCATATCGACGGGATTGCCTGATCACCGACGAGGGCCCGTCAAACCGAAAAACGTAACTGCCGTCTGAACGCCGCTCAATGGTGTGCATCAGCCGGGCCAGTTTGGCGTAACGCAAAATCGTTTTGAAATCGGCATTCGCCCAGACCGTCATGGATATCGCATCGTACAGTACGGCCTGGCATTGGGCGACGTTGTAACGCGCCAAAAATGTCGCCCCATTTTCATATCCGTCGAATTCAACCAGGCGATGAAACTCGATGACATCGGCAAACAGCTCGCGCTCGATTTCGGTCCAACTTTTCCCCAGCTGGTTCGCAATCTCATGTTTGATTTTTGCTTCGCTGGACTCAAACAGCTGATCGGCATGCTGAACCAGAGGATGGTGCGCACCTGCCAGCCGAAAAACCTGCTGGCGGAGCTTGGCCGCGCTCATTTTTCGATCGCGATCAAAGCTCGATTTCTCGTCCAGCAATTTGCAAAATGCATCGATGCGGCGGACGGGGCATGCCAATTCATCGGCAAAGACCGCGTGCACACTCCGATGCAGGTCGCGGCGAGTTCGTCCAATTCCGTTGCGATAAATTCCCAGAACTTCGTCGACCAGGGCCACATAGTGCCCATGCCGATTTTGCGTTAGTCGATCTGGAATAATCTGGCCGGAGTCATATTCGGCGATGGCGAGTTCCCGCGTAAGCATCGCTCTTTCTCCGGGTTCTGGATTTTTTGTTTTCGTTCGTGTCCTCGCAGACGACCTCGTACAGCGTTGCCCGCGCATTTCCGGTACGCCGCAAAATCCTGCCCAACCGTTGTTTTGCCTGTTTGGTCGAAGCGGTGCCACCGACCACCACGGCGACTTTCACCGCCGGCACGTCGACGCCTTCGTCCAACACCTGGTTGGCCACGATGGCGGGGTAGCTGCCATCCTGCAATCCTCCGAGAATATCCAGTCGTTCTTTTTTTCCACAGTGGTTGAGCAGGCAGGGGAGCAGAAAGCGAATCGAAATATCGCGGGCCATCGCGTTGGAGCCGGCAAACACGATGATGGGCGTGCCCGCGTGCAGGCGAAACAGATCTTCCAGCACGCGCAGCTTTTCTTCCGCGCGGTCTTCGATCGCCTGTTTTTGACGGTAGGCCACCAGTGCCCGGCGTGCCTGCGGTTCCTTGCCAACTTCACCGCAAAGATCCTGCCAGCTGAATTTCGGATCGGTCTTTCGCCGCTCGTACATGTACTCCCGCACGACCAATGAGCATTCGTCGTACCGGGACTGTTCCACTTTAGACAGTGAAATCGGAATTCGAACGATTTCAAACTCCGCCAAGGTCTTGCCGCGGACTTGCTCGATTGGCAAGTCGTAAACGATGGGACCGATCAGATGAACAAGATCCTGGTGGCGACCGTCGGCTCGTTCGGGGGTGGCGGTTAAACCCAGCCGCAGCGGTGCGATGGACATGAACGCGGCTTCCCGCCTGAAATCGCCCGGCAAGTGATGGCACTCGTCAAAAATAATGAACTCAAACTGATTGCCGAGTTTGGCCATGTGAATCGCGGCGCTATCATAAGTCGTGACCGATATCGGCCGGTTGTTGAAGGTGTTGTCACCAATAATTCCCGCGTCGAAGTCAAACGCAGCCAGGATTCGGCGATGCCATTGGTACATCAAGTCCCGCACAGGCGCGACAACCAGCGTCGAACAAGGGTTCCTGGCCATCAGGTGCAACGCGACTTCCGTCTTGCCCGTTCCTGTCGGCATGACAATCACACCCCGTTTCCGCTTCCTCCAGGCGTCGATTGCCGCTTGTTGCTCCAGGCGTGGAGGATGTATTTCGGATTTGCGCCACAGAATACTGGTGGAGAGGTTGGCGGCATCCGTGAAATTCCAGGCTTTCTGCTTGAGTTGGGATGCCACACTTGCATAGTAAAGCGCGTCGCACCGCAGACAATTTGCGCGAGGATCCAGGCGAAACGGATTGGCTTCGAGAACATTCTTGAGGGCCTCCGCGGACCAACCGCGCAGAACCAGCGTCCCCTGGTCGTATTCAAGACGGGTTTCCGTTTCAAGTTGGCCTGAGTCATAATCCAATCGATTCGCCTCCCATCCCAGCCAGGAGTTGGTAACCATCGTCGAATTTTAGCATGGACTGTATCCGAAAGTGCCATTGATTATGATTTCAAGATAAACGCCTGAGTCGATTTTCAAAAATCCACGGAACCATCATGTACCGCTCGAAGCTTGTTCTGGTTGTTTTGTCGCTCCTCCTGTTTTCGTCGGATGGAACTGCCCGCGCTCTGCAGTCGAGGCCGCCGGAGCTGACCCAGCCAAGTTCCCGGATTCCGTCCAAACCAGATTCACACACGAACCGCCTGATCGAAGGCTGGACGGTACGCGTCGATGACCGGTTGCTGGGCGGAGAGGGGGCGGCGGCGGGAGAGCGGGCTTTGAAACTGCTCACGGCACGACTGGTGGGGATCAGTGTTGTCGTTCCGGAACCTTCGTTGGCAAAATTGCGGGAAGTGCCGATTCAACTCGATCTGACACATGGAGCGCTGCACAGTATGCAGTATCACCCCAGTGCCGATTGGCTGGAGAACAACGGCTACGATGAACAACTGGCCAAGTGCGTCCACATTCCTGACGTGCAGGATTTTCTGTCACCGTTTGAGAATCATCGCCAGCCGTGGGTCGTGCTGCATGAGTTGGCCCATGCCTATCACAACAGGGAGCTCGGTTTTGACGAACCGCGCATCATCGAGGCGTGGACAAAATTTCGCGACAGTGGCCGCTACAAGTCGGTAATCACCAGCCCTGGCTCGATGCGCGAGCATTATGCGCTTACCAACGAGAAGGAATTCTTTGCCGAGATGACCGAATGCTATTTTGGTGCAAATGATTTCTATCCGTTCGTCGCTGGCGAATTGAAACAGGCAGAACCAGAAACCTTTGCGTTGTTGCGTGATATCTGGGGGCCGTTACCCGAGATAACAGAGCCTGCAGCGGCGGCCAAGCAATGATTGCATGCCAAGGGATCAACTTGCGACGTTGATGCGACTTGCAACGCGTCGAAGGCTGGACGGTCCTGTTCTGGTTCCGGCTGTAATTCGATCGGGCATTTTTATTACAGCAGGTAACGGACCCAGCTTTGGGCACGAATCAGAAACATCACGGGTATCCCGGCGATTTGCACGTCCTCGGTGTAGACCGCGACCTGCGCCTGCGAGCCTCCTGGCAGCCGTAATTCATCCTCTTGGTCGAGCTTGATTTTAACCGCAAATTTGGCAGGTGTCGCACTGCCCAGGTCGGAAGGCAATATTCCCGAGGCAGAAAGTTGCCCTTCTCCCGAAATATCGATGGTGCTGAGCACGCGGCCCGTATAAATCTCGCCGGGGTATCCGTACAAGGCGACCTCAGCGTACTGACCCTCTTTGATTCGCAAAGCGATTGATACAAATAAATCACGAACACAACACTCAGGATCGCCGGAATCATTATCGGGACTCCTTGGTTTTCAATTCCAAATCGTTAATCGCACGTTCCAGCGCCAAGACTTGTTCATTCAGTTGATCTGATCCGACCAGAGACGGTTCTGGCCCTGCTCCCATCGGCCCCGCTTTCAGGAATGCCCAAACCATGCCCACCACCCACAGGATACCCGTTGGCAACCCCCATCACTTCAGCTTGAATTGAATGTTTTCGATTGTTCCCGTGAATGCAAAGTCTCCCTTGTCTTTGTAAGCCGGATCGACCGGAGTGATCGAATCGCGGCCGACTTCGAAGGGTTCGAGTCCGTGGCGGAAGAGTGATCGAGTCAACTTTCCCTCGCCAGCGGGCTGATCATTCACGAATAGTTTTAATATGCCACCTCCGTCTTTGGACCCATCGGGCGTGAACTCCGTTTTGACGATCGCTTTTCCGACTGGAATCTTGACCTTTCCGGGAATCGTGATATCCGCGATGTCGAAGCACGTGTAGCGGAAGTTCGGTTTCCCGTCTTTGACGTACAGCGACCAACCAGCGGAAAATGCTCCGGCACAGGTGATGACGCCTTCAGCGCCATTCGCGGGGATCGTAACCTCGGCAGTAATGGTATGACCACGGGGAAACAATTGCGGACCAACCGGCTCGGGAAGTTCAACCTTGTTGCCAAAATAGATCCAGTCGGTCGGCGGAACGCCGCCGACGCGAACCTTTGGATCGAAGCGTTCGGTCCATCTTGGATCGAGTGGCAGGACGTCATATTTTTGTGCTTCGACCAGAAACAGATCCTGCAGTTCCTTGAGTTTCACAGGCTGTTGTTCCGCCAGATTGACGGCTTGCGAGAAGTCCTCATCAATGTTGTAAAGCTCCCAAGGGGCTTTGGTGAAATCAGCGGCTCGGCTACTCGGATCCCACGGCAAACCAAATTGCGAACAGGCAACCCAGCCGTCGTGATAAATCGCCCGGTTGCAAAACATTTCAAAGTACTGAGTCTTTCGCGTTCCTTCTGCATTAGCATTGTCAAAGGAATACAGCATGCTGACGCCTTCGATTGGCTTCTGCGCGATGCCGTTGACTTCTTTGGGTTCGGGAATTTTGCACGCTTCCAGAATTGTGGGAACGACGTCAATCACATGATGGAATTGAGTTCGGCGTTCTCCCTTCGCCTGGATTCCATTCGGCCAGTGGATGACCAGCGGATTGCGAGTGCCACCAAAATGTGAAGCCACCTGTTTTGTCCATTGAAACGGACTGTCCATGGCCCAAGCCCAGCCAACCGGAACGTGCGGTTCGCTGGTGGGGCCTCCGATTTCATCCAACCGGTTGATTGTGCTTTCGAGTCCGAGTTGAATGCCAAGCAGACTGGCCAATTCGCTGAAAGTGCCTTCGAGCCCGCCCTCCGCACTGGCACCGTTGTCGCCGACAATGTAGATCACGAGGGTGTTATCGAGTTCGCCGGAGGATTCCAAAGCATTGATCAAGCGTCCCACATGGAAGTCGGTGTGAGACATAAAATCGGCATAGTTTTCCATCAACCGCAGATAGACTTTCTTCTGCTCTGCATCGAGAGAGCCCCAGGCGGGAATCGAGTCGGGACGCGGCGTCAATTTCGTGCCTTGCGGAATTATGCCCAAATCGAGTTGACGTTGGTGGATGATCTCGCGTTCTTTGTCCCAACCGTGATCGAAAGCGCCTTTGTGCTTCCCCTGCCAGTCCTTTGGCACATGGTGCGGAGCGTGAACAGCACCGGTGCTGAAATAGGTGAACCAGGGTTTGTCACGATCCGCAGCACGGACGTTGTTGATCCAGGCAATCGCTTCGTCGGTCATGTCTTCGGTGAAGTGGTAGCCCTCCTCAGGTGTCTTGGGCGGAGACACCAAGTTTGTGTCGCGATAGAGCGTCGGATAGAACTGATGTGCTTCGCCTTGGTTAAAGCCGTAAAAGTATCCAAATCCCAAACCGGTCGGCCAGCGATCAAATGGGCCAGCCGGACTGATATCGGGTTCGGGAGTATTGTGCCACTTGCCGAACATCGCCGTCGCATATCCGTTGTCTCGAAGCGTCTGGGAGACAAGCGCAGTGCTCTGGGGAATGATGCCGGTGTACCCGGGGAAGCCCGTCCCCATCTCGATAATCACTCCCGTGCCCACGCTGTGATGGTTACGTCCGGCCAGCAGTGCCGCGCGAGTCGGGCTGCACAGCGCCGTTGTATGGAAGCGCGTGTAAGAGAGTCCGTTGCTCGCGAGCTTTTGCAAGTTCGGCGTTTCGATGGATCCGCCGAACGGCGCTGTCATCCCGAAACCGACATCGTCAAGCAGAATCAGCAAGACGTTCGGCGATCCCTGGGGCGCGGCAAGCGGCTTGGGATAACTGGGCGTCGAATCTTTGTACGTCTGACCGACCTTTCCCTTGAAATCCGGATCGGGCCTGGGCAGTTGAGATTGACCATGCAACACGGATGAGGTGAACAAAGTCAGAAATACGACCGATGCACATAGTGAAGTTGTTTTCATTAGTATGGCCTAAAAGTTAATTCTTGATATTTACGAAAAATTTGTTTGTCCTATCAACGCCGTGCGCGTTCTGCGATGTTGAATTCTAGAATCGGTGGACAATTGAATATCAGCCTGAACGGCCTCCAATCTACCAATGAATTTGCAATCTGTCGGACGCCGTTCACAGTCAACCTTGGCATTCTTGTCAGTCGAGCTTGATTGTCACGGACTCGAGTTGTCCGGTAAACTTGAACGGCATGTCGTAGCCTTCGGCGACCGGGGTACCGGTGTCGAAACCGATGTCGAACGTTTCGTCGAGTGTCACGCGATTGGGGATGCTTTTCTCGACGCGACCTTCACCCACCTTTTTGTCGTTCGCGAACAGCGTCACCGTCGCTCCCGCGAACGGCTTATCGGCATCGGATTTGTACACTGCTTTCAGCATCACTTTGCCGGTTGGCAGCCTGGTTTCCGACGTGATCGAGTATTGATCAACACCGCAGAGGTTGTAGTCGTAGACCAGTTTTCCGTCGCGAACGTAGAACCCATAACCCGCGAAACGGCCACCTTGCGTAAACAGCATCCCTTCGGCACCCAGTTCCGGGATCACGACGTTCGCGATGATGGTGTGGCTTCGGTGCTTCAGGTCAGGCGCGGCACCTTCGGGCAAGCGCAGCAGATTTGGATAAGTGAACGTCTTGCGGCCAGCAGTCAGGCTGGGGCGGTTTGCCACGTCCAGCCGTTCGGTTTTGCGATCATCCAAAGGCAAGACGTTGTATTTGGCGGCCTCTGCAAAGAAAAGCTTGACCATCTCAGAAAGCTTTTCCGGATTCTCCTGGGCGAGATCGTCTGCCTGTGAAAAATCTTCGTCGACCTGGTAGAGTTCCCAAGGCATGTTGAGCAGATCCCCTGGTTCGTTCTCACTGGCCCAGGGGATCCCGCGAATGGCGCTGGCCATCCACCCGTCGTGATAGATGCCTTGATTACCAAGCATTTCAAAATACTGCGTTGTTCGTCGGTCCTCCGCTTCGGCGTTATCAAAGGTATAAACCATGCTGATCCCTTCGATCGGCTTTTGGGCGACGCCATTGAACTGGGCCGGACTCTCGACACCCACAATTTCAAGGATGGTAGGAGCGATATCGATCACGTGATGAAACTGGTCACGGATCTCACCACGAGCCTTGATCCCCCTGGGCCATGAGATGGCAAGTCCGTTGCGTGTGCCGCCAAAGTGACTGGCGATCTGTTTGGTCCACTGAAACGGCGTGTCCATCGCATGTGCCCAAGCCGCCGGAAAGTGGTTGTAGTGTTTCTCGCTGCCCAGTGTTTTGAGTGAAGCGAGTTTCATTTCGAGTGGTTCCGGAATGGCGTTGAAAAATGTCATCTCATTAAGCAACCCGTTCAGCCCGCCTTCGGCACTGGACCCATTGTCGCCCGCCATGTAGATGACCAGCGTATTGTCCAGTTCGCCCATTTCTTCGATGGCGTCAACCAGTCGGCCGACTTCATGGTCCGTGTGTGCGGTGAACGCGGCAAACACCTCCATCATCCGGGAGTAAATTTTGCGTTCACTTTCGGGTAGAGAATTCCAAGCCGACAGCGAATCGGGACGCTTCGTCAGCTTTGTGTTGGCGGGAATGATCCCCATGTCTTTCTGACGTTTGAATGTTTCTTCACGATAGACATCCCAGCCGCTGTCGAATTTCCCGGCAAATTTCTCGATCCAATTCTGGGGCACCTGGTGCGGCGCGTGAGTTGCTCCGGTGGCAAAGTAAACGCAGAAAGGGCGCTGGGGCGCAACGGCCTTCGAAGCCCGCATCATGCGAATGGCATGATCGGCGATATCCGTCGTGAAGTGATAAGGTGAACCGTCTTCGTTCGTTGCTGGCGGCTCCAATCGCTTCTTGTTCTCGACCAGTGCCGGGTGGAATTGGTCCGTATCGCCGCCCACGAACCCGTAAAAGTAATCAAAGCCAAGTCCAGCTGCCCAACGATCAAAGGGGCCGACAAGACTGGTCTCCCAGTCCGGGACATTATGATTTTTTCCAAACCAGGCGTTGGCATAACCGTACTCGCGAAGGACTTCGGCAAACGTTGCTGCCGACGCAGGAATGATTCCGGAGTACCCGGGAAAACCGGTCCCCGCTTCGCCAATCACGCCGCTGCCGACCGAATGGTGATTGCGCCCGGTCAAAAGTGCAGCACGGGTCGGTGAACAAAGTGCGGTTGTGTGAAATCGCGTGTACTTCAAACCGTTGTTCGCAATCCGGTCGAGGGTTGGAGTCGGGATACCACCGCCGAACGTACTCATCTGGCCGAACCCGCAATCATCGATCAAGACGATCAGGATATTGGGCGGGTTCTCCAGGCCAAATGTCGCGGGGATTTTCAGCTGCGGTTTTACCGCCTCGGAATCCTTGTAAGTCAATCCAATCTTGCCAGCAAAGGGAGCCTCCGGTCGTGGCAAGACTTCCTGCGCAACAACATTGGCACGCGTCGTGATGGCCATCATCAGGAAGCAATAACTCATGACTTTGGTGATCTGTATTGCATTGCGAGCAATTGGCAAACTCATATTTGAACCTCAGAGGTTTTGTTGAATGAAAATTTCAGATTGCGAATCGAGGGTGGGCCCGCTTGGGGACTTCCACATCTTATCAATTTCAGAAATGGTCCGCAGCCAGCGATTAGCCAATTTCTGCGTTGTGAAAAAGTTGGCAGATCATCAACTGAATCGCATTTGCCCGCGTCATTGAATTGAATGAATTGATGGAGGGCCTGGGAAAAACGCATTCGTCGTTCGTTTGTATTCGGCGTATTCCGGTCGCCGCTCTTCGATGTCACTTTCTAGCATCGCGACGCCGGAAATTTTCAGCAGCAGGAAGCTCATCAACAATGGGCTACCCAACGTCCACCACGAATTTGCATTGGCCGCGATAAGAAACAACCCCCACCAAACGCAGAAATCGCCAAAGTAATTGGGGTGCCGAGTGAACCGCCACAATCCCTGATTCATGACTTTTCCTTTGCTCTCGGGTCGAGCCTTGAAACGCGCCATCTGATAGTCGCCGACCGATTCGAAAAAGAATCCAAGCGCCCAAACAGCTACGCCGACGCCGCCAAGCCAGCCAAACGAACCTCCTTCCGCCGCGGCACTCCAGTACATTCCTGACTGAAATGTTAACGAAATGAACCACATCAACGCGCCCTGCAGCAGGAAAACGGTGAGCAAGCTGATCCACCAGAATTGACCGCCGTGCTTTTTGCGCATCGACGTGTATCGTCGGTCCTCGCCTTTGCCATGGTTTCTCCAAAACAGATACGCAGAAAGGCGCAGGCCCCAGATCGTAACGAAAGCAAGCAACAATCCTCCCCGCAAATCCTCGATGCCGCTTTGAATCATGGTTGACCATGCAATGACAACAAAGCCCAGTCCCCAACAGGGATCAACGATCGAAGCATCTTTCTTGAGTAGACTGACGACCCACAACACTGTCATGCCGGCGGCGGCAATTGCCAGGTTGTTCAGGATGACGCTGTGAAAATTCATTAGATCGTACAATTCAATTGACTTGGAATTGGCAAACCGATGCCAACTGGTTGCGCCCGAATTCACGCGCGTCGGGGCGTGTATCCGTATTTGTCGAGAGAATTTAACATGTCGGCAAAACGGCGCTGCCAGGCTCAGCAGGCCCATTATACCGCGAGACCTGGGACTGGCTGCCATGACACGACAACGCCTGGTCGCTGGAGAGGCAGGTTCCGGGCATTGGTGGTCGGGTTGTGCGCATTCTGTCGATCCGCCGCCACAAACAGATTCGCGCCGACGACTTGCCGTCACAGGTATTGGAAAAAGACCGAAAAACACTTCCTAGAACGGGCCCGACCGCCTACTCTGAATTATATCGGTCGCGTTAATGAGATCAGTGGAATTGGCAATGCAGCAAATAGTGAAATTGATTGCGGTGGTGGTATTCGCCGGTGCGGGGGTGTTGATTCCAGCTGGCATGTTCGCGCAGGATTCTGAGCCCCCCGCCGTTGAACAAGTTGCTTCGCCCAGCTCAGAAGAGCGGGTTAAGCAGATGCGACAGCAAGTGGATTCTGCGCTGGCCACAATCGGAGGGGATTCGACACTTGAGGAATCTGTGAAGAATCTGTTGCGTTCGAAGTACGAGCAGGCACTCGAAGCGCTGACGGATGCCGCCGCCGATGCTGCCAAGGCCGCGGAGTACCGTGAGTCCATGACCACGGCCCCGGATACTGCGGCAAAGCTTCGCGCCCAGTTAAAGGAACTCCCTTCTGTCGAAAACGCGAGCGTCGTCAAGGCCCCGGCGAATCCAGAAGATCTTCGACAAGAGCTCGACGCCCAGCGGGCTGCCCTCGCGGCCCTCGACGAGCAGTTGTCAAATGTCGCCGCTGATCCAAGCCTTGCCGAGCAACGTCCGTCTGACATCAGCTCACGAATTCCGGAGGCCGAGCGCGAATTGGTTGACGTTCGCAAACAACTGGCTGCAGCGGAACCGCCGGAAGACGACCCCGCGTCGGACCTCGTCGCGGATCGGTTTTTGCTGCAAGCTCGCGAATTGAGGCTGCTAAGTGAACTCGAAATGCTCGAGCAGGACCAGCTCAGCCAATCGGTGCGACGCAACCTGCAACAAGTGCAGGAGGAACTGCTCACCCGTCAAGTAGAAAATGTGTCGGCATCCGTCGCGGCCTATCAGGCGTTGATGACCAAGAGAGATACCGAGGCAGCACAGGACATCGTTGCTCGCGCCGAAGAATCGAAACTTGAGGTACCGCAAGATGATCAGGAAGCAATCAGCTTGGCGTTGGAAGTCAAAAGTTTGGGAGACCAGTTGGAAAGCGTCATTCAGGACCAACAGAAGATATCCGCCGCGAAAGTTGACGTCGCATCCAGGCTGACGCGGCTGACCGAGAGATACGACAGCATCAAAAAACAGCTTGAGTTAAATCAGGGTGATGATGGAATCGCACGATTGCTTATCCAACGGTGCGCTCTTTTATTCATGCGGGTGCAACAAGTCGTCCAAATGCGTCAATGGCCAGCGCTCGGCGAAGCGCGTCTGGATGCGGTTCAAGTTGATTTCAAACTGGAAGATCAGAAAGACGTGCAGAAACGGTTCGCTGACCGGTCTTCGCAGGCCGTCCAGGATCTTGTTGAGGCGCGCGGCGAAGTGCTCGACAAACTGCACAAACAGTATCTGGATCTGATCCCCAAGCTCGCATCGCTCGAGAGTGATACAACCATGTATCTTGACACGGCTAGCGAGATTCGAGCCGCCATGACGCAGCAGTTATTCTGGATTCGCAGCTCACCCGCCCTGAGTGTCAGCACATTTAGCGAACTGCCGAGCGGAATAAGCTGGTTGTTCAGCCATGACCACTGGTCGGAGTCCTGGGACGCCGTGAAAAGTGCCACGAGTCGCGCACCCGCCATTTATGGGGCCGTACTCCTGTTCGCAGTAGTTCTTTTGATCTTGCGTTTTCGAATAGGAAAGGCACTGCGACGCACCGGGGAAGGAGTTCGCCGAGTTGCAACCGATCGATTCGGGCTGACCGTAAGCGCGGTGTTCTGGACTGCTTTGCTGGCCCTGCCCATACCATTATTTGCAGTTCTTCTGACTGCGACGTTTCGACAAGTCGCGCAGCCAAGTGCCTGGTTAGGGGACATTAATCACGGTATGCCACTGGTTCTGGCGGGCGTCTGTGCCGCTTACGCGACGATTGCTTGCTGCTACCCAGGCGGATTGGCGGCGGCTCACTTCGGTTGGCGAAAAGAACAGCTTTCCTGGCTCCGGCGAGGCAGCCGTTGGCTGGTTTTGGTTTATTTTCCGATCACACTGCTGGCCTACAGCACGCTCTCTTCAGAATCAGGGCGTTTCCTCCATAGCGTTGGTCGCGTCGGCTTCTTGATTGCACATGCCTGGATGTTGGTCGTCCTGGCCAGGTTGTTTTTCTCGAAGAACGGCATCCAGGCGTCGTTGTTTCGAGAGACCTCGAAGCGCGCCGGCCGCGCGCATTACACGTGGTCAACCTTGGTAATCGGGTGTCCGCTCGCCTTGATGGTGCTTGCCACCCTCGGATATACGATGACGGCGAATTACTTAAGTTTGGAGTTTGTTTTCACGTTGATCATCATCGTCAGCGGTTCGATTCTCTATTCGCTCGCATTACGCTGGTTCAAGGTCGAGTTTCGGAAGCTGGCACACGCGGAAGCAATTGCCAGGCGACAAGCACTCCAAGAAGCAGCATCCAACGAAGAGGATGAGTCGGACGAGTTAGTTTCCGTCAATGAAGACGAACAGGAACTTGATCTGGTTTCCGTTGGAGAGCAGACGCGCTACCTGCTCCGACTGATATTTGGCATGGGCATCGCGGCCGCCGTTTTTTCCTTATGGTCCTCGACATTACCGCTGATCCCGTACCTGGATACGATCCGGGTTCCACTGACCCAGGATTTCTCGCTGCTTGATTTGGCGAAAGCGGTGTTGGTTGTGGGCGTCACCTGGCTGGTTACGAAAAACCTGCCTGGCATGTTGGACCTCGCCGTGTTGCGGACGAAGTCGATTGATGCCGGGACGCGCCACGCGATCGCCACCCTCTGTCAGTACGCGGTGTTGGCGACGGGTCTTGTTCTGGTATTCAACGTGATCAACCTGGACTGGGCAAAATTCGGCTGGATTGCCGGCGGTCTGAGCGTCGGCATTGGCTTCGGCATGCAAGAGGTCGTCGCCAATTTCGTATGCGGCCTGATCCTTCTCATTGAACGTCCGATCCGCATTGGTGATGTTGTTACGGTGGATGGCATGATGGGTACTGTGACCAAAATCCAGATGCGGGCAATTACGATCACCAATTACGATCGCCAGGACTTGGTAGTACCCAACAAGACGATAATCACCGGTAATATTCTCAACTGGACGCTCAGTGCCTCGTTAAATCGGATCATGATTCCAGTGGGCGTGGCTTATGGCAGTGACACGAACAAAGCCCGCCAAATCCTCGTCGAAGTAGCGTCGGATCACCCTCGCGTTCTCGAGGATCCAGCACCGACGGCCAGCTTCGACCAGTTTGCCGATAGCACCCTGAACCTCATGCTCCGCGCCTACCTCCCCGACCTCGAAAACCGTATCAGCACGATCACGGATCTACATACGGAGATCGACAAACGATTTGCTGCGGCCGGCATCGAAATCGCATTCCCGCAGCAGGACATTCACATCCGAAACGGTTCTGACAGTGGACTGTTCAACGCCAGCGAAGAATTTGCCGGCAGCCCTTCAAGCAACCAAGGTTCCGAGCGGAATGTTGCCAAATGAAGTCGAGTTCCGCTGTTGGTCGAATCGGGAGTTGTCGTGATTGAGAGAATCGTTGGTGACCTCCGATTAAAACGTGCTGCTGTCGATACTGCTCGCAACGTTGTCGTAGTCGCTGAAGTTATCGATAAGCTCATGATTGAATATCCACTTGGGGTAGCTGACGCAGTTGTCGAAGACCAACTATCCAAAGCCTTTAACTGGATTACCGATCGCGACGCCCAAATTCAAATTTATGAGTTTGTAAACTCAGTCTTGGGTGCGCGAACTGCGATCTTTGAGCCTTGCATTATTTGGATATCGTGACCAGAATATCGTCTGCCAAGAGCCGGTTTGATCCGGCTTTTTTCGCAGTCCGAAGTCGAATTCTGAA
Source organism: uncultured Planctomycetaceae bacterium (assembly GCA_963697295.1). GTDB lineage: Bacteria > Planctomycetota > Planctomycetia > Pirellulales > Pirellulaceae > Mariniblastus. The sequence goes on from CAVONL010000004.1 coordinate 256,229, forward strand.
TTTCCAGTGGCAAGCGAAATATTTGCCGATTCGACACGGAATCGTTTGCATTTCGACGCACTGCATTGACATTGAATCACCAGGGAGACCCAAGATGAGAGCAACCAAGATTCCGATTTTACTCGTGCTGGTGGCTGGTTTCATTGCCAGTTTGACCGTTATTCCTGCGGCTCAGGCCCAAAACGGCAAGAAGCCCAACATCCTGGTTATCTGGGGTGACGACATCGGCACCGAAAACATTAGCTACTACAACCGCGGCATGATGGGATACAAGACTCCCAACATTGACCGTATCGCCAACGAGGGCGTCTTCTTTACGGATTACTACGGCCAGCAGAGCTGCACCGCCGGTCGCGCCGCCTTCATCAACGGCTCCTGCCCGGTCCGCACCGGTATGACCAAAGTAGGCCTCCCCGGCGCACCGGAAGGCTGGCAGAAGACGGACGTCACCATGGCCACCGTCATGAAAAGCCTTGGATACGCCACCGGCCAATTCGGCAAAAACCACCAGGGCGACCGCGACGAGCACCTCCCGACCATGCACGGCTTCGACGAGTTTCTCGGCAATCTTTATCACCTCAACGCCGAGGAGGAACCGGAAAACGAAGACTACCCCGGTGACATGGTGCTCCCCAGCGGCAAGACTTTCAAAGAGGTCTTTGGCCCGCGCGGCGTGCTTCATTGCTGGGCCGATGGCAAGGGTGGCCAGAAGATCGAAGACACTGGCCTGCTCACCAAGAAGCGGATGGAAACCATCGATGAGGAAACCGTCGCCGCCGCCACCGATTTCATCAAGCGCCAGGTCAAGGATGGCAAGCCGTTCTTCTGCTGGTGGAACGGCACTCGCATGCACTTCCGTACCCACGTCAAGGCAGAGAACCGCCACAAGGGCAACGACGAGTACACCGACGGCATGATCGAGCATGACATCCAGGTCGGCCAACTCCTCAAATTAATCGATGACCTCGGCATCGCCGATAACACCATCATCCAATACTCCACCGACAACGGCCCGCACTACAACACCTGGCCCGATGCCGGCACCACGCCGTTCCGCAGCGAGAAGAACTCGAACTGGGAGGGCGCCTACCGCGTTCCCTGTTTCGTCAAATGGCCCGGGCACTTCCCTGAAGGCGAGGTCCGCAACGGCATCGTCTCTCATGAGGACTGGCTGCCCACCTTCGCCGCCGCCGCGGGTAACCCGAACATCGTCGAGCAGCTGAAAAAAGGCGTCGAGCTCAACGGCCGCACGTACAGGAACTACCTCGATGGTGCCAACCAGCTCGACTACATCAGCGGCAAGACCCAGGATTCACCGCGCAGCAGTTTCATGTATGTGAATGACGACGGGCAGATCGTCGCCATGCGCTACGACGCGTGGAAGGCCGTATTTCTCGAAAACCGCGGCTCGGCGTTCGAAGTCTGGCGCGAGCCCTTCACCGAGCTCCGCGTACCGTTGCTCTTTAACCTGCGCCGCGACCCGTTCGAAAAGGCCCAGCACAATGCCACCATTTACAACGACTGGTTCCTCGACCACGTGTATATTCTGGCACCCATGCAGCGGCTTGCCGGGAATTTCCTCATGACCATGAAGGACTATCCGCCCAGCCAGTCTCCCGGGTCCTTCAATCTGGAAGGCATCCAGAAGAAAATCGAAGCCTCCCTGGGCGGCAGATAATCGTTCAGGTGGTAGTTGGGCCGTACCCGTTTGATGCGGGTGCGGCCCGCCATTTGGACGTGCTTGGCATCCACTAGGCACACGAATGCCTCGTGTTAGTTTCGCTGGAATTGAAGCCCCGGATCACCGGGGGGCGCACCAACAATCCGGAAGTTAAACATTCCGTCATTCATGGTAACCGTTCCCATCATGGGACCGCCCTGCTCGGGCTGAAGCGCAAGCTTGTCGCCGCCGAGGCTGAACTCTCCCGTCAATATGTTCGCCTGTTCGCCTTGGCCTACCGTCCACGTAAACTTGCCGTCTTCCTGCAGCTGCAAGTTGATGTTTGGGCCACTGCTTCGATCCGTGATCCAACGGCCAAAAAGCTCTGTCGGGTCAACTTCAACCATCTCTGTATCGGCCAGTTCTGCCTCGGCACCGTCGGCTGCAGGTGCCACTGCACTGGCGTCGTCTAGCGAGCCGCCCAGCATGGTGACCAGGTTGGCGGCCAGCTGATCCGAGGATTCCAGCTTGTGAGCAAGCTTGAATTCGTCGATCGATTGATCGTTGTATCCGCAAACCATGTAGTGATAACCCGACAGAAAATGAGCATACGCAGCATCCGGATTCGCAGCTGTAAAATTCTCCAACTGATGGAATTGCTCTGAATAAAGATCAGTATTCGGATAGAGACTGCTCATCGTCGTCCAGTCCCAGGGTGGTCCAACGGAGAGGACCGAATAAAGCGCAGCGGTCGCTTGACGATAATCTTTCAAGGCAAACAGAGTCAAAGCTCGGAATTGGTGAATCACCGGATCGTTGGGACTGGTCGCCAAGGCGCCGTTGGTTAATTGCAACGCAGAATTGTAGTCGCCAGCCGCAAAGGCCTCGCGAGCCTGGTCCATCTGATTGATCGACTGTGCAGGGACCGGCGATTGAATCTGATCGGGCTGAGCCGGGTCGACGTAGGTCTCCACTGGCGTCGATTGCAGCGGTTGATTGTACTGAATTACCGTCGGTTGGCCACCATCGACATTGATCACCAATGGTTCGGTGTAATAGGGATTTGAATAGTTGTAGTATCCCGAATCGTAAACCGTCGGTCCCATGGCCCAGGATGAAACCAGCGCACTGGTCGCCAGCCCTGCGGCTGCATATCCCCACCCACTGCCATAGTTGCCATTCCAGCTTCCATGGTACCAACTGCCGTAATAGGGGGCATGGTTGTGCCAATTACCCCAATGATTGTAGCGGTTCCAGTTATTGGAAAAATTATTCCAGCCACCAGGATTGAAGACGTTGTAGTTGTTACTGATGTGAGTGAAGTTGTTGTTTACATTGTTGACGAAGTTGTTCATTTGATGGTTGTCACCGATTTGGAAATCGTTGCCCCAGTTATTGTTGGGACGATTCCCAGGTCGGTTGGGACGATTGTTGATCCCTCCACCAGGCCGTTGTCCAGGCCGATTTGCATTGCCGATTCCCGGTCGGTTTCCAGGGCGATTGCCATTGCCGCTCCCCGGCCGATTCCCGCCGCCGACTCCAGGGCGATAGCCACTGCCGCTCCCCGGACGGTTTCCATCACCAATTCCAGGGCGATTACCGTTGCCACTCCCAGGTCGATTCCCGCCGCCGACTCCAGGGCGATTACCGTTGCCGCTCCCCGGACGGTTTCCACCGCCGACTCCGGGGCGATTACCGATGCCACTCCCCGGTCGGTTTCCGCCACCGATTTCAGGGCGATTACCATTGCCGCTCCCCGGACGGTTTCCATCGCCAATTCCAGGGCGATTACCGTTACCGCTCCCGGCCGATTCCCGCCGCCGACTCCGGGGCGATTACCGCCCCGACTCCGGGGCGATTACCGTTGCCACCCCCCGGACGGTTTCCGCCACCGATTCCAGGACGGTTGCCGTTGCCCCCACCCGGTTGACCGGGACGAACTGCGGGTTTGGTACCGGGACGCGAACCACCGATCGAGCCGGGTACAGACGGGCGACTCGGCCGATTTGATGGGCGATTGATCGATGGTGGCTTGGGTTTCGCCGAGCCTCCGAGTGTTGTCTGTGGACGAGTGCTCGGCTTGGTTTGAGGTCGAGAATTCGGCCGAGATCCGCTCACACCGCCGCCCGGACGTGATTGGGGACGAGTGGTCGTGGCAGGCTTCGATTGGGGACGAGTGGTAGGCCTCGATTGGGGCCGCGTTTGCGGTCTGGAGGTAGGGCGCGATTGTGGTTTGGCCGCAGGTCTCGATTGGGGGCGCGGGTTAGGTCGCGCTTGAGAGCCCTTTGGACGCGAACCTCCAAAACTGGGGCTTATTTTGGCGCCGCTAGGCCTGCTGGGGGCACGGGACCCCATCAATTTTCCACGACTGGAATTTCCACCCGCTCTTCCGGACGGCTTTGAGTGGCCGGCGCGGTTTCCGCCCCGCTTGACTTGTGCGTTGCCAACCGCAGCGGTTGAGAATATTAATGCGGCGGCAATGGTCATGACCAGCAGAAGTTTACGATTCATGCCAGCTCCTTAATCATCTAGGTCTCGGGAAGTGCGATTGGTCGTTAGGTTTGACGAAGCTATTTTGAGTCAGCGTTTTCGGCAGGCTTGTCCGCCGGAGCCGGTGGCTTGCGCGTCAACTTGACCTCGATGTCGTCCTGGGGTTCGCCATCAACGACTCGATCCGTCGATAGCCAAACGAGTTGTCCATTTTCACCTGGGATGAAGTAGTTTGTCGACGAGCCGGAAGTTCCATCGGCAGTGTATCCGGATGTTTTCACAACCCACCGGTCTTTGAGTTCTGACCAGTCTCCCAGAACATGGCCACCCTCGGAATCGAACAGCCATCCACGAATTTGTTTGGTTTGTGGATCCCAGCCGATACGTTGGTTGCCGTTGAGCTCTGATTGACCATCGACGGTGACGGAAAAATCGTTCAAAATAAAATTGCCGTCATCGGACCAGTAGTAACTGTGTTCAACAACGCCATCGGCGGATTCTGAGATCCAGTCGCCAATCAGGAATTGCAGCGCCGTCAAGCGGTTGCCCGAGCTGAACGCTTCACTTTCCAGGTCTCTCAGACTGGCGATTTTCCAGGCACCATCAACCTTCGTGTAAACAGCACAGTATCGACTGACGCTAACAGGCCCCGCCTCAGTTGCCATCGTAACCATCCCATCTTCGATGGCTACGTTGGGGGCGACCAGTCGAATGGAATCAATGTTGGCACTGATTGCGCTGCCTGGAACCGCTTCGAAAGTTGCCGCAAACTCGGCTTTGACTGCGTCCCGTCCTTGATAGACAAGGCGTTCGACATCAATAAATTCACCGTCGGGCGTAAATAATTCTGCGATGGCAGATGCGTCGGCGGCATCAAACGCATCCTCAAATGCTCTGGACACCTTTCTAATTTCGGTTTCCACATTGTTAGTGGCAGCATTTTCCTGTTGCGGCTCGCCGGCACCAAGTGAAATACCAACAGAACATACGAGAGCTGTGAATGTTAATCGCCAAAGAGGGTTTTTGAAGCCTATCATCGAAATGTATCCTTGCGCGAGAATTATCTAGTTGAGAAACAAATATCCTCTACGATCTGTCACCAGTACTCAACAAGTGACCCAAAAAAAATTCACGAAAAAACAAGAATTATGAGTCTCGGCAGGGAGGCCGAAAGACCGCCAGAAACAGGTTGGCCGCTGTATTGAACGACTGTGTTCGCCCGTTGATTCGCTTGCCTTCGTGCTTCAAAAACTCAATATCCATGAACGGATCGCCGCCGTCGTTTCCGCGGGTGCGCACGATTCCGGCACAACCAGAAGCTGTGGACTAAAACGGGTGGTGTTCAGGATGTCATCTAATACCAAAAAAGAAGGGGTTCCTGCCAGGAACACCCTTCGTTCGTTTCAAGTCTTTGTGGATCAGGTGTTACTGTCCACTTGTCTGCGCGGCGGTGAGCTTTTCCAACACCTGGTCGAGGCTGAAGCTGCCTGCTTTTTGGCTCGGGGGGAACTCCGCGAAAGTAGCGATATACTTCGCAATATATTCCTGCGCGGGCACCAGCAAAAAGGTGCGGTCGATCCGCCAATGGCTGTAGTCCATGGCCACGTGGTCCGCTTCCTCGAACGGGTCAGAGCGGAGGTTGAAAATCTTCGGCAGCCGCAGCGGCACGAACGGTTCCTGCCATACGTCGAACCCATGCGCACGCTGTTCCTGGAAGACAATCTTCCAGTTGTCATAGCGCAAACCCACCAGCGATCCGTCGTCATTCCAATAAAAGAACTCATGGCGCGGGTTAGGGGCTTTGCCCGCAAGCGCGTCGGTGATGTTGTATCCGTCCAGGTGAACCTTGAAGGTCTTCCCGCCGACTTGCACGCCTTTCAATAGCTGTTCCTTCACATCGGGCACGCCTGCGGCGGCCATGATTGTGGGGAGCATGTCTTCATGTGAGAAAATATCGTTGTTGATTGTGCCGGGCTTGATGACACCGGGCCAGCGAATGGCGCAGGGCACGCGATAACCGCCTTCCCAGTTTTCATTCTTCTCTCCGCGGAAAGGCGAAGCTCCGCCGTCCGGCCAGGAGAATTTCTCCGCGCCATTGTCGGTAGAATACATCACGATCGTGTTATCCTCGATGCCTAGTTCCTTGAGCTTGTCGAGGAGTTGACCGACCATTGCGTCGTGCTCAAGCATGCCGTCGATATAGGGTGTCAGACCTGACTTGCCTTTACTTTCCTCCTTCAGGTGCGTGAAGATGTGGCACCGTGTAGAGTTCCACCAAAGGAAAAACGGCTTGTCGGATTTGGCCGCCTTATCGAGATAGTCTAGCGAGGCATTGGTGATTTCTTCGTCGATCGTCTTCATCCGCTCGATGTTGAGTGGACCCGTACTTTCGATTCTCTGGCTGCCGTCCGGATTGGCCCAGGTATGAATCACACCTCGCGTGCCGTACTTCTGCCTCAGTGCCGGATCCTTGAAGTAGTCGGGATTCTCGGGCTCCTGCTCAGCGTTGAGGTGGTAAAGCGAGCCAAAAAACTCATCAAAGCCATGGGCTGTAGGCAGCGTACTGTTGGCATCGCCGAGGTGATTCTTACCAAACTGGGCAGTGGCATAGCCTTGCGCCTTGAGCAATTCAGCGATCGTGACATCGCGTGCCTGCAAGCCTTCCTTCGCGCCTGGCAGGCCGACCTTAAGCAGCCCAGTCCTGAAGCCGGACTGCCCGGTAATAAAGCACGCGCGGCCGGCGGTGCAACTTTGCTGGCCATACCAATCGGTGAACAGCGCGCCTTGCTTGGCAATGCGATCGATATTCGGAGTCTTGTAGCCCATCATACCCTGGTTGTAGGCGCTGATGTTCCAATAACCGATGTCGTCGCCCCAGAGTATGACGATGTTCGGCTTCTTTTTTTGCTGCGCAGACGCAGTGTCAACCGCAACCGCACAAACAACCATAGCGAGTGCTGCAACCGCAACAAAAAATCGCCAAGGGACTGTTTTCATAAGTATCTCCTGTGAAATTGTTAAAACAAACCCTGCGGCCGCAGGACCCAACAAAAAGGGCTTACCAGACGTTTTACCTGGCGAACGGTGCCAAATCAGTCAAAATTCCCCGATGAACTCCGCGTTCGATTTCCAAGATTTTCTTGGACTTTTGGGCCCCGCCATACGTCAATTGTTTTAAAAAACTTTTTTAAGCTTTACATTGTGTAAGCACACATGCCGTGAGCTATCCGTTTTCGGCAAAATGTCCATTTTCTGATCAGGCTGCTGCAATGCCCCTCTCAATGGAAACTTGTTCAAACAGATGGACTGTGCTTTTGTGATCCAACCCACTTCGAAACAATCCCGATGAATATCAACCGTTTTAAGGAGTTTGAGGCTTATGCCGCAGCACTCGTTCATGCCGATTTGGGATTAATGCTGCCTCGACTAATCGAACCTCGCTGGGAAGTCGCCACTCAGTCCCTGGGAAGCTTCGAACTCCAATTCGGCAAGGAAGGCTGCGGGATTATTGCCGAGGGAGCGGTCCAACCGAACGGTCAAACCTTATTCGTGCCGATGGCGGGGCTCCAATTCGCCAACGGACAACCGCTTCACGACCATTCGGTGTTGGTGTTGGGACCTGGGGCAGAGCTCGCAATTGCATCCCAGGAAGCCCATTCCTGGTGTTCGGTCTATTTTCCTGTTAGTAACGAATCTTCTGCGAATGCCGACCCGGGCACGCCAGGCTCCTGTTCGAAAGTCGTCAACATTGGAAATGAAGCAATGACTCGACTACGACGGCTTGTTGGGTGTTTGGAAGATTCGCTGCGGCTTGAACCGGCCCTGACAAACTCACCGGCAGTTGCGAAGTGCATCCAGGCAGATCTTCTTGAGATGTTCCAGCCGATCGTGGCAACAATTGGCGCACCATCGAGGACGATGGGGCGGCCTTCTTTTCCTCGACGTGAAATCATCCGGCGCACCTTAGACAAGATCGGACAACACGAGGACGGGCTTGTGTCAATGGAAGACCTAACCCGCGCAGTAAATGTATCAGAAAGGACGCTTCGAAACATATTTCTTGAATATTACGGAATGCCTCTGCGGCGTTACCTATTCACCAGGCGACTGCACCAAGTTCGCTCGGAACTCCAACTGGCGGACCCAGAATACGCAACGGTAACCGCCATCGCCGCCCAATTTGGATTTTGGCATTTTGGCCGGTTTGCCAGTCAATACCGTCGACTGTTCGGAGAAGCGCCTTCACAAACTCTCAAATGTAAACGAAAAAGCTGGTCGTCGGCGTAGACGAAACTCCCAAATGTGATCGCACTGCGGAAACGCGGAAACCCCGTTTCGTGGTCCATTGCCATGTCGAGCCGCGGCTCAATAACCTACGCTCGGTTTGCAACGTTGTGGGTCACGACCAGTTGCATTGCACCCAACCAGGTAGCACAATTTAGAGTTGATTATTTTCGATTTTCTGGGATGTTGTCGGACGCGTTGGAAGGGCCGTGAACAAAGTGTGAATGGAGAGGATCACCGAGATTATGATCCGCTCGAATCGAAACTAACCAAGTATTGACTTCGATCCGGAATTAGAAGGAAATCAAATGGACGCAATTGATATATTGGGCGAATTGTTGGGCCACAAAACTCAACAGCCAAGTCGCGGCGGGAATGTCCTCAAAGATATTTTTGGGCGAGGTACGCAAAGGTCCACCAGTCCGCCCCCGAAGAAACCCCATGAGATCCAACATGAAGCTCAGGAACTGGAGGACTTGCTGAATGTTGCCAACGACCGTCGATCCCAACGTCATTCGGGTGGACAACCAACTTCGACGCGCCAATCAACGGATAACAATCTGTCTTCCGAAAACGAAAAGGCCATGGTTTTGCTTCGTGCCATGATCAACGCGGCCAAAGCCGATGGAAAATTCGATCAGCAAGAGCAGAAGAAAATCATGGAACAGCTCCATTCAGCGGATCGAAAAACACTTGATTTTCTTCAACGAGAATTCTCGGCCCCGTTGGATCTGAATGGTTTCATTCGATCCGTACCCGTCGGCATGGAACAGCAGGTTTACACGATGTCGTTGATTGCAATCGACCTGGATACCGGCACCGAAGCCGATTATCTGGTCCAGCTTTCCCGGGGGTTGCGCATTTCCGACGAAGCCCGAGAGCAAATCCATCAACGGCTGGGCGCTCCCAGCGTCTATTGATTTGACAATTCTGTTTACTGGCAACTGACAAGCAACAACGCCGTAGCGGGATCGCGGAGATACCGCTGCGGCGATCTGTGTTCTTTCGTCTGCTTCGAGGCAGCCCCTCGTCCGCCATCGCGTCTCGGTGCCCGGAACTATCTCAAATCGACTTGAACGGTGCTTTCATTTCGGCTTTGGGGGTCGACTAACGTCAATTCCAGCATTCCCCGCGAATCGCGTTCCGAGTTGGCCAGATCTTCGGGCTTTTCTACCGATTTGCCATTGGCCGAGAGGATCAGCCGGCCCTCCCGAACTCCTGCTTTTTGTGCCGGACTACCGTTGGCAACGTTCGTCACTTTCAGCACGGCCTTGCCATTAAAAAAGGCCACCTCCGTCGTCAGCCCGGAACTTCGGTTGGAATCGCGCCCCGAGTCACGCATCACGGCACCCCGACCGCCAAGCTTGACTTCGACAGGTACATTTTTGTCAGTTCGAATATCACGCACTGTCAAATTCAGAGTGTCACCACTGTTGCGGACCTGCTCGGCCAACTCGGCGGCACTCGTCACATCGGCGCCATTGGCCGTCACCAACACGTCGCCCACTTCGATTCCAGCGGCTGCCGCTGGACTGTTCGGTGCCACCGAAGTCACTTTCAAAGCGCGGCGAAATCGAAGGTCTACCGATTCAGTTTCGACGCCTAATTGTCCGCCGCCCGATGTTATTGGGCCGGAAGTATCTACGCTATCGAGCGCTTGGAACCAAGGGCGTTTTTTGCCGATCCACTGCTGATGTTCTCCTGATGCCAGTGTCGCCCGAATGCTCATGTTGGGCCTTGGCAGGTCGGCGCCCCCGACGTGTACATACAGATATTCGCCGGGTGCTGGAAAGCGGGTTCCGCCGGCAAGATCGGCGGTCCGGACGGCCTCAGATTTTTGAACGAGCAGTTGGACGATGAATTCGCTGTTGGCGGAATTCGCCCGGAAAACCTCCACAACCCGGCCATCGGCTACCAGCGTGGCAGTTGACGATTCCTGACCAATCCCCTGCTGAGTCGGCAGGGATGCTGCAATCAATAATGGACAGGTCAAGATCACACGGCGAAACAGTAGGTGAGCAGTCATGATTATCTTTCACTGAAAATGTAATGTTGGGCGTTCAACTGGATGGGGGCGTCGATCGCAGCCCGGATTCTATTTCCGAACAGAAATCAGTTCAATCGACCGGTCAAGACAGGCACCGGCACCTTTGGAGACAACGAACAATCTTGCCGTGTCGCTAGCCCGCCAAGGGCAATTCGCGGGAGCCAAGGACCTTTACGAACAGTTATTCAACCGCTATCTCAAACTTCGCAGCCCGCAACACCGTCTCAAGAAATACCTGGATGCGGCGGCTGACGAAAAAAACACGGAGGGAAATCCTCCCAATTGAATCGAATTCAAGCCGTACGGCTGCTTGCGATTCCGCCTCAATTCATCGGGAAAGCGACAAGCTCGGCCGCGTGAACGGCTCATTAACCTTCTTTCCGTTTCGAACGTTCCTTATCGAGAATCGTACCAAGCCGGCGATTCATTGTCTGGATGCTGTCGGAGATGGCCTGTTCAAGCGATGCTGCCCGAACTTCAATGCTCACCGGTTGACGATTTGCCGGTCGAGCTTCCATCAGGCATCGAATATCGTCAGAGCCCCCCTTGGAGTCACTGTTTTCGTCAGTCACATGAACCTCCACTCGGGTAACCCAGTCACTGAAACGCTGTAACGACGTCGCGATTTCGGTTTGCCATTGCTCAATGGTTTGTTGGTTTAAATCAACCTGGTTGTCGCTGTTGATGATGACCTGCATTTCATTTCCAGTACTTTCTAGAGTTGCGGTTTGGACGGTCCAAAAGAAAACAGCGTGGGGCCAGTTGAATCGTCCGCATAATTTAACATTGCAGATCACAACTCAAATTGCCAGTTGAAAAGTCTGTTTGCTTCCCAATCCGCGCGAACGAGTCGTGAAACTATTGCCAGATGGATGAATTGATCACAAACGGCGGCTTAGATGTTAGAATTGGGCTGGTCGGCGAACGCAATGCATCAGGGAGATGAGGGTCCACGAAGCTGTCAGACAGTGAGTTCACTTTGGAATTTAAGTTGATAAAGTAGATTTCACGGCAGCGATGGAATGATCGAGGCCGCAGGTGAATCCGGCGTTCCGACTCAGGCGAATCCATGATTCTTTATCAATAGGTTGATAGCCGGATTGATAATCATTGGAAATTCCGTGTCAGACCACATGAATTCTCACGAATTCAGCGGGGTGATTTGCTGCGACCGCCATATAATTCAGAGTAACGTTGTAAAATTTCGAAGCGAGAAGCAACCATGAATGAAGCGTCTTTCAAGGCGAATGCTCAGGCTCAAGCGTTCAAACGCCAACCGGGTACGGCAACGCAGATAGGCTATATGCCCGGGTTTGGAAACGATTTTGAAACTGAGGCGCTTTCCGGTGCATTACCTGTCGGCCGCAACTCTCCGCGTCGCTGCGCTTATGGTTTGTATGCCGAGCAGCTTTCAGGGTCGCCGTTCACAGCGCCCACGGCGACGCTCGAGCGTTCATGGCTGTATCGCATTCGCCCATCGGTCAAACATGTCCGGCGATTTTCCAAGCTCGAAATGCCGTATTGGAAAACCGCCCCCAACATTGTCCCCGATGTTATTTCGCTGGGACAGTATCGTTGGGACCCAACGCCATTCCCCCAGCAGAAAGTAAATTTCGTAACGGGCATGCGCACGATGACCACTGCGGGAGACGTTGGCACCCAGGTCGGAATGGCGTCACACGTTTACCTGGCTAACTCCAGCATGGGTGACGAGTACTTCTACAATGCGGATGCCGAACTGCTGGTTGTTCCTCAGCAAGGCCGAGTCGCCATTTTTACTGAATTTGGCAAGATCGAGTTGGAACCCCTGGAAATTTGCATCTTGCCGCGGGGGATGATGTTCAAAGTGGACTTGCTCGACAGCGAAGCCAGAGGATTCGTTTGCGAAAACTACGGTGCCAAGTTTACGCTGCCCGGACGGGGACCCATTGGAGCGAACTGCCTGGCCAATCCTCGCGACTTCAAGACACCGGTTGCCTGGTTTGAAGATCGCGATGCTGCCTGCGGTGTGACGGTCAAGTGGTGTGGCGAATTTCATCGTACCGAGATCGACCATTCGCCGCTGGATGTCGTCGCCTGGCACGGCAACTATGCGCCGTACAAGTACGATCTTCGGCACTTCGCCGCAGTCGGTTCGATCACATTCGACCATCCCGATCCGTCGATCTTCACGGTATTGACCGCCCCGACGGCAGAGATCGGCACCGCCAACATTGACTTTGTCATTTTCCCGCCGCGCTGGTTGCCCCAGGAAAACACTTTTCGGCCGCCGTGGTACCACAAGAACATTATGTCGGAATTGATGGGCAACATTTACGGTCAGTACGACGCCAAGCCAGAGGGTTTTGTGCCCGGCGGCATCAGCCTGCACAACTGCATGTTGCCCCACGGCCCGGACAATGACGCGTTTATGAAGGCCAGCTCTTCCAGCGACGATCCGGTTTACCTGGACAACACCATGTCGTTCATGTTCGAAACACGATTCCCACAAATGGTGACCGAGTTTGCTGCGCAGGAAGCGGTGCTTCAGGACGACTATGTAGATTGCTGGGAAGGATTGCAAAAGCATTTCAATGGCACGCCAGAAGGTGACTGGTCCTGACGAAGTGACCAGTCAACAATCGGGAGACACGTATCGAACAATGGGAAGCCGCCCGAGGTATCGAAGATGAGTTGGGCACTCAAAAAGCACTCGACTATCTGGTCGGTGAGAAGTTCTTGACTAGCCTTGCCTACTTTTCTTCAAGCGGCGTATCTCGATACTTCTGATGACAGGCCTGGCAATTCGTCGAGATGCGATCGGCCAGGTGCCCCAGTATCTCTGGCGGACTGGATTCGACTTCAGCTGCCTGCCATGTTCGCAGCTGAATCTCCAAATCGTGCGAGCTTGCTTCTGAATCTTGCAAATACTGCCGAAATTCCTCTGGCTGTTGCTTTACTTCCGCAGTGCGCAGCAACTCGGTGAAATGCTCTCGCAGCATCAATGCTTCGTGTGACGGTTCCAGGTCCGGATGGTTCGCCGGTGTCCGCCACCCAGACTCTGCAATTCTCTTCAAGTGATCGTGTGTGTGCTCCATCGCCACCATCGCCTGTGCCATCGGGGGCACTTCGATGGTTTCTCGAAACTCAACAGGCAGTTCATCGAGCAGTGCCTCGTCCAGCGGATGGGCCTGAGCTGCCGCTTGGTACAAGCCCCGATAACTCGGGCTGGTTCCGGCCAGTTCGAGAATGGAAATCGCTTCGGACACCGGGATCAGGCCAGCCGTCACGCAGGCAACGCTCGCCGCTACCGGGCTGCGATGCTTGCCATGATGGCAGTGAATGTAGATGGCACCGTCCAGGTCTCGCACTGCCTTGGCCAACTCCCTCGCCCGCCCCTCGGGAATTCCGTCGTACCCATGCGGCAAGTGCACGTAACGCAATCCGTGCTTCGCCGCCATTTCCACATCCGGTTTGGCGCCGTCGACGCTGATGATTGTCTTCACGCCGAGATCGGCTAATTCCTGGAATGCCGCCTCCCCATCAGGCAATCCTCCGGAGATCACTTTCGAATGAATCCGTACGGCATTCGGCAAGTGTTTCGTCACAAGCTTCTTCGGCGTGGATGAACGGGTCGATTCTGATTGGGTGGCTGGACGTGTGGCGGTACGCTCGGCAGACGTTTGCGTACATCCGTGAAAACACGCCAATGCCAAGCCGACACAGATGGTTGCGCAAACGATTCGAGTCATGGTCATCAGCCCTGCATTGAGAATGGCCAAAGCAAGTACCGGAAGTACAACGCAGAATATCGGACTAATTTTCCTTAATTTGTAGTTCCGGCCAAGCTGTCGTGCCGTCTTTTTCGCGGGTAAACATCAGATTGGGTGTCGACTGGATGACAATTTCCGCTGTTGTATAAACGATACATTCATTCATCAAATGTCCTCCTATTGTGTTGCCGATACCATCGCTTACGGAAATGTGAATGTGGCTTCCGTTGGTCGAGAGGGTTCCGGAAAGACTTACGATTTCAAAATGACCGGAGCCCTTGCTGCCCGTTGGCATGTTCGCAAATCGGATATGGTAATCGGTGAGCGATCCAGCGCAAGAAGCGATCCAGCCTGCGTTGATCTGTTTGGCATCGACAAATGTCTGTAGCGATTTCTTGAGGTCGTCTCCGGGTTTTAGTCGGATAGCATAAGAGATGGTTTGTGGCACAAGCTTTTCCATATTCTCGCCGCAACCAGCGAACAGTAAACAGGAGAAAGTCGCATGTTGTTCATTGATGGAAGTCTATCGTTGTCATTTGTCATTTGTCCAGCAGCAGCCAAATCCGCGTCTGAAATGTAACGTCGTTTCCCCCGGCCCCGTCAAACAAGTCAAATGTTCAATCTTGAAAGTGCGTCCATGGAGGGCATTCATTTTAGTGAAGAATTGGAACGATGTCGAATTCAGCAACGGTCGAAGTTAAAATTGCACGTAATCAAATCAAGAGCTACCGCGACATGGATTGAGCCGACGAAGCGCATCAGCCCGGTATTCAAAGAATCTGTGTAACGCCACCTCGACATGCTGCAAGGGATGATCGTCTGCGGGGAACTGCTCGACATGGATGCGAATCCGAATTTGTGCATCCGACCGGAACTCCATCGCCCAGCCCAAAATGAACTCCTCCGCGTCGGCGTCGAGATCGATATCCGGGAAGGGGGTGGCGTCCAGCGAATTGAACAACTGCTGTATCGTGCGAATCCGGATATCAATGGTGGCAACGGGATGGGACATCAGGCGGACTTATGATGAGGACCCTACTGCCTACCCTGACCAGAGCTGAATCCTGTCAGTGACCCGTCATCTCCTTGGCCAGCCCAAAGCTTGTCGTAGACTTCCTTGGGAAATTCTTGACTGGTACCGTTGGTAAATCCGACCATGTATTTTCCTTCGAATCCTTCGGCTTCAAACAAGATCGGTTTTGGAGGAACGCCATTGCCACCCACCATTCCCCAACGAATGCGATATGGCTGGCCATCGCGTTCACTCAGAAACAAGCCGTCGATTTCGCTCTTGGTGATGCCCAATCGCCCAAGCCGCGCTTCGCTGACACTGTCAATGTACTTGCGGAATTCAGTATCATCTGCGGGGCCAGTCCAACTGTTCCGAGCCTGAAAAGTAGAATAAAAGACGGCCAGTTTCTTGATCCTGGTATCAAAAGTTTCAGCGAACATTTTGTCGGGATCCGGTCCACCGCCGCAACCAGACAAAAACACGACTGTCAGCAGCAAGATTGGGAAACCTGAATTTCGCATTACTAATTCCAAACAAAAAGGCTCTCCACGGATTGTCTGGAAGAGCCTCGTGATTTTCAGTTTCTACAGATCGTTTAATGAAACGGTCAATCCATCAGCTCGTTTTCCCAAACGAATTAACGTGACAAGGTCCGCAGTGTTGGCAATCGTAGTCGTGGAGCCATCACCCAGAACCGCAACCGTAAGGCCAGCGTGAGCTGAACCGAAGCCCAACTCGCGCGTGTTGCCGGAATCGCCATCTGTCCAGCTCGCCGGTCGCGGCGATGTGTCCGAGATCAAAGGAATCGGATCTTCCCCTGCCCACCAACCTTGACGCCCAAGCGAAACCAATCTCATCGTGGACCAGTCGGCATTATGGAACACCCCAAAGTCCCACCAATTATGCCACCACACGTTTGACGTAAATGAGTAGTGTTTTGCGTTTACCGCTTTTTCCATAAACATGATCGTATTCGATGAGCCATCAGAAACGCTCCCGAATCCCACTTCCTGGAACTTGGTTATCTGCGGCGGATTTGTGGCTACGTTTGTATGACCACCTTTAACAATGATCCCGGTCCAACAATTTTGTTGCTCATTGGGATCCGGGCCGAGGTGGTTGAAAAATTGAAAAAAGAAAGGATCGACGTCACCGTTTTCATCAGTCCACGGGCCAATCACACCTGCGTAGTCATTGAGTGCGACCGGAAACAGAAAATTAGGATTGATCGAAAATCGGCGACCGCGAGACGGACAACTGAATATTTCGGCGCCGGCTTCAGCGATTGCCGGATCTCCATCCACCCAAATACCATTGACCCGCCGTTGGTCGCTCAGGTTTCCTTGCTCCGTGTAGTTCAATAACTGAAAAGCCCATCCCATGTTCTCATAACCGAACTGTGGCGCATACTGTTGATCTACGCCTCCAAGGTTCCAGTAGCTGTCAGAACAACCGCCCGCTGTCGGGAAATGTTGAAAAGCAGACTCAAAGTTGTGAGACGCCAAACCAATTTGGCGAAGGTTGTTCATACAAGAGGTTCGACGAGCAGCTTCTCGAACTTGTTGAACCGCCGGAAGCAGCATCCCAATCAGGATACCGATGATCGCGATCACCACCAGAAGTTCGACTAACGTGAAGCCACGGCTGGGAAAAGATAACCTGGTTTTCATATCCACTCCTTTAAAGACACTTGTTCCAAGTTTATTCGCCACTGGAGTTTTTGGATAGGTGAGCATGAGCCGCGCTGACAATTGTTACGACAACGCTTTGATGGAATCGAGTTTTGGAACGATGAAGACAGAGTTGGAAATGAAAGTCGACGAAAACGAAGCGATCGCACGTTCGCAAAAACAGGAGCCTTACTGGCCGATCGTCCATACGAACTGATCGGTGTTGGACGCGAACCTCTGACGCGGGCTAAGTGATTGGAATTGAACGCGAGCCTTGACGGCAAATGATGTCGGATCAACAAATCGACTCAAATCACCAGTCGCGGCCACTGTGGCTGTCGAATCGACCATGTTGGTCGCGTTCCGTGTATCGACCAATTCCCAGGTACCCGCGACGTAGTCCCACAACTCAATGGTCTGAACCACCGTTGACCGAGCAAATACGGCACCTTCCAACGTAACTTCCAGGCTCGTTGGACTGGCCGTTGCAAGACCAGCACTGCAAGGGATCTCGTCGGTGTTCACGCCGTCGCTGCAAACGGCCTCGTGATCTCGAAAAAGCAAAGCCCGTGTGATTCACCACAGAATCGCGTATCCATGCGCCGACCGGCGTCACCAGCAGCAAAGGCGATACAATGATCGCAATGGCTAAGCGCCAAATTCATTGGGCATGATCTGGTGTCGCCTTTCCTCAGCCCTCCCGAACCTTCGTCCAATGGGGTGGTTATCTGGGACGAGCAGAGTGAGCGAAACAAGCCCTGTCAGCATGAGCAGGGCGGCATATCGGGGCAAGATCGCGGTAAGCCAGACGTTAATCGACATCAGGATCCAGCCAAGTGTAAATGCGCCGAGTGTGACTGCGGGACGGATTATTGCAAAAAGGGATTCGTCGTTCGTTCGTAACCGATAGTGGATGGTTCCGAGTGACCACAAACAAACTGGTAGTCGTCACCAAGCGTCATGATTTTTGTGGCGATACTATCCAGTAGTTTCTGGTGATTGCCGCCCGGCAAATCCGTTCTCCCGATCGAACCGCGAAAGAGAACATCTCCCATTAAGATGATTTTGTTCGCATGATTGACGTAAACCACATGCCCGGGAGCGTGACCGGGGCAGTGCCGTATTTCAAAGGCATAATTGCCAACCGTGAGGACTTCGTCTTCCTCCAGCCAACGATCAGGACTTGCGTTGAACATTCCGCTTAGTCCGTAGCCGCGAGCGGTTAGCTCGATATTGTCCAACAACATCTTGTCGGCTTGATGCGGTCCAATGATGTCGACGTTGAACATTGATTTCGCCGCCTCGGCACCACCCGCATGGTCCAGGTGGCCATGAGTCAGCCACACTGCTTGAACGGTTACGCCCAGTTCGCCCACTGCTGCCGCAATCTTGTCGAGATCTCCACCCGGATCCACGACAACGGCGGCTTTCGTTTCGTCGTCGTAAACGACTGAGCAATTCTGTTGGTATTCGGTTACCGGGACAATTGAGATTTTCAGCATGTGCCTTCCTTTGCCGGACGCGATGGCCTCGGCTTGCTGGCGACTGATAGCGAATTGGATCCACAACGGCCGATTACTTTCGCGGTAATTTGGTCCGTTGTCAAATATTTGGCCGCAATTTTCGCCGCCAGATTTTTTCCAACGTCCTTGCGGGTCAATTATGCTTTGGCGTGGTTCAATTCACTGCCGATCTTCCCACGTGTTGTGCTGAGGAAGAAATGTCCATTTTAGCCGGGGATTGAAAGCCCTGGCTGTCTGAGTCGGATCAAGGGCGGTCATACTGGCTTTGAGCCAGAATAAGCTATCCAACAAACGGTCGTTGTTCAGCGCGTATACACTGCGGTTCGAAATGTAACTCGGTTGCAACAACTGTCAGTCTTCCTTGATCCAGTACCAGTCGCCGAACAGGTGGCCTTTGCTGCCGGCGTTGTAGGAAATGTTGTCAATCCCACTGGGGCTGTAAACAAACGCGGATTCCCCGTCATCGGCCAGGACGAAATAAACCTGCTCCAGCGTGCGCCCCTGCGTCTCCCTGGCAGCCTGACCGTGTATAGTCCACATCGTTGTTCCTCAACGGGGCGCCCGGAGCCCATTTCGTTGATCTTGCTTGCGAGCGTCGGGATCGCAGTGGCAGCCCCCAGACGCAATGGAATCTGAAAAGCCAGGAGTAGAGTGGTGACAAGTGGAATGATAAGGAATGCACGTTCCTCGATCATCGCCTTGGTGCCGCGCACGACAGACCCAGAAAAAGCCAATGATGTGATAGTAATAATCAGGCAGCCTGCCAGGACACCACCCCACAACATGATGACGAGAGAGAAACCCGCCAAGTAATACATTGCCGGATGAAGACCGAGCCAGAGCAACCAAGCGGAGGCAATCGAGACGGCTAACAACATACACCACCGCACAGATCGAACTGTCTTGTCCGAGGCCGCCAAACAAGCCAGCGAGATCGCAAATGTCACGCCAGCAACGGTGAGCAGAAAGCGCCACTCTGGCGGCAGAGCAAGCATGATTGCGAGTATCACGCCAATAAGGGTAACCAACAGCGCCAGGTGTCGGAGTGTAAACTGCGGTTTCTGTTGCATGCTCGAAGCCCGTGCCTTGAAGACCAAATAGAAATGCCACTCGCGATTGAGCCGTCGACAAACGTAGCCGTCCCAAGGTTCTAGGCCAATTATACGTCACTTCCCTCTTCAACTCAGTCCTGAAAGACCTTCCTTTTGCCAGGGAGCGAAAAGCGGCCCATTTCACTTCGCTATTTGAGACCGACCAAGGGCGGTGAATTGGGCGTTGAGTCGGATTGGCTGAAAACTCTGGGGGGCACTTGAGCCGCCCCGCCCGCCGCTGAAAACAATAAAGTCTCTCCCGTACGCTGAGTCTTGGCATTTACGTCCGCTCCTGCGTCAATGAGTAGTTGTTCTCCAGTAAAAACTGTTTTAGTTTCTTCCCATCGACTGCAGCGTCTGCCAAACTTCCAGCAGCATGGCTCCAGTATTGGGCGGCCCGGTCAAGGCGGTACTTTCAACAATGGCTCAGGACTGCTCGGTTGGATGTGGATTGGTTCAGTCGGCATGTCCGTGTTCAACGAGCTTTCTACACGCAGGGATGCCACGATTGACCAGTTCAGCAGCAAACATCCGGGGACGGTCAACTTTGCGTTTGTAGATGGTTCTGTTCAACAAATCCGCGAATCGGTGGATTACGACACCCTGTTGAATCTCGCTGGCGTCTCCGATGGAAAGATTATTCAAAACGACTATTAACCGTTAGTCGAAGCCATTTGTCCGTTGGCGTTTAAAAGGTCACGACTCGATGATCAAGTTTCTTATTTCCAAAATGCACCACCGCGCGACAATCGCAGTCCTGACATGCAGTGTTGCGTTTCTTCACCGAACTCCGCGTACCGCTACTGTTCAACCTGCGCCGCGACCCGTTCGAAAAGGCCCAGCACAATGCCACCATTTACAACGACTGGTTCCTCGACCACGTGCATATTCAGGCACCCATGCAGCGGCTTTCCGGAAATTTCCTCATGACCATGAAGGAGTATCCGCCTAGCCAGTCTCCAGGGTCCTTTGGGCTCTTGGCAACACACGTGAGTGCTTGCGAACAATTAAACAGAACCAATTTGGTAGGACCAGCATCGCACCGGATGGTTCCGGTACAGCGGAATAGGAAATGGTAAGCAGGGGTGACTGACTCAGCGCCACCGCCTGCTATTTGAGGGTTACGGAGACGTTCTCAATCACCCCATCGAATTCAAATGGCCGCCGCTCGTAATAGGCGTCGGCGACGGTGGAACCCAGGTCGATGCCAATGTCGAGGCTCTCACTGGCGGTGAAGGCGGCCGGGACGGTTCGCTTGAGCTCGGCTTTTCCAATCTGTGAGCCGTCCACGGTGATGATTGCGGTTCCTGGTTTACCAGAGCCGGCGATGTTGGTTTCCACGATGATCTTGTGTTTCCCGGCTGCAATTGGTTTTTCGCTGCGGGCTTCGTATTGCTCGATGATCATCATGTTGTACAGATAGACGAGGTGGCCCTGGTCCATGTAAACGGCCAGGCCACCACCGGATCCGCCCAGCGCGTACAGCACACCGCTGGCCTGTTCCCCACACTCCATGTCGATCTCGACGACGTTGCTCTCGCGGCCAAGTCCGGGCGCGGTGAACTCAGGCATGCGACGAGTGTTCGCGGTGAACGTCCATTTTCGGTAGGGAGTGGAGACTCGGTCCTCCGGATGAATTCGTAGCCAATTGCCTGCGCCGATGGGGAAATCTTTGTTGTCCTCGGCGAGTTTAAGGAAATCCGCTTTGAGTGCAGCCAACTTCTCGGGATGTTGTCGCGGCAAGGTTGTCCGCCTGCGAAAAATCGTTCCGCAAATCATAAAGCGCCCATTCGTCGGTGGCTGAGTCCCAAGTCTTCATCAGTTCCGCCGAGGCCTTCTGATTCCACGGATAGAAGGTCCCGAACTGCGCAAGCCATCCAGCCATCCTTGTAAATGGCGCGACTGCCGTTATTGTCAAAGAACTGCTGCGTATTCGTCGCCGGCGCATCGGCCTTGTCGAAAGTGGCGGCGAAGCTGTGGCCGTCCATTTTGATCTGCTCGTGACCGTTCACCGTTTTTGGCGGCGTGATATTCAGCAACTCATAAAGTGTGGGAGCGATGTCCACACAGTGGGTAAATTGGGAGCGAATGGCGTTGTCGGGCTTGATGCGTTTCGGCCAGGATACGACGAGCGGGTTGCGCGTACCACCGAAGTGTGCGGCAACGAGCTTGGTGCTACGGAACGGCGTACAACCAGCCCACGCCCAGCCCGCATGATACATGTTGTCGGTCTTGGGCGACCCGAGCACCGGCAATCCTCCGAGCCTTTCGAGCGCGGCGAGTTGCTGCTCAACGGTGTTGGGAATGTTGTTCTGCGCCAGCAGTTCACTGATCGAGCCCTGTTGCCCCTCGGAGCTGGAGCCGTTGTCGCCAACGATGTACAGGATGAGCGTGTTCTCTCGCAGGCCGCGCTGTTCCAATCCTTCCACGATGCGGCCGACCTGTACGTCGGTGTGTTCGACGAAGCCGGCATAGAGTTCCATGCCGCGGCGCTGGAAGGCACGCTGGTTCTCGGGGATATCGGACCAGGCGGCCATCGTTTCATCGCGCGGAGTAAGCTTCGTGCCCGGCGGAATGATCCCCATTTCAAGCTGCCGCTTGTGGACGCGCTCGCGGTAAGCGTCCCAGCCGTCGTCGAACTTGCCTTTGTATTTGTCGGCCCACTCGGGCCAGATGTGATGCGGACCATGAACGGCCCCGGGTGCCCAATACATGAGGAATGGCCGGTCCGGCGCGTAAGCCTGGCGATCGTCAATCCAGGCGAGCGCTTTGCTCACCATATCTTCCGTCAAGTGATATTTCGGATCGTCGTGCGGCGGCTCAATCGCGTTGTAGTTCTCAAAAAGTCGCGGCTCCCATTGCGATGTCTCGCCCGCCAGGAAGCCGTAGAAATAGTCGAATCCATAGCCATTCGGCCAGCGGTCCTTGGGACCGATCGCCGTCGTTTCCGTGGCGGGTGTATTGTGCCATTTGCCGAAGGCGGAGGTGGCGTAGCCATAATTCCGCAGCACTTCGGCGATGGTTGCTGCCTCCTTGGGCATGATGCCCGTGAAGCCGTCAAACGCGATCGCCCGCTCGGCGATGGTACCAGAGCCGACGCGGGTATGGTTGCGCCCGGTGAGCAGCGCGGCGCGAGTGGGCGAGCAGATGGACGTCGTGTGAAACGCGTTGTAGCGCAGTCCCTGATTCGCGAGCTTCGTCAGCGTCGGCGTGTGTACCTCGCCTCCGAACGTCTCCGCCACACCGAAGCCGATGTCATCGAGCAGAACAATCAGAATGTTCGGGGCATCCGCGGGCAACCGCTGCGGCTGCGCGGGCCATTTCATGGTTGCGTCCTGCAGTCGTGGCGTGGCGACGCTCTCACTCAATGGCGTCGGCGGGAACGGCAGCACGCTACCATCATTCTGCGCTACCACCTGGCTCGACATGGTCAATAGTATCAGGCAAATCGCCCAACCGAAATATTTGGCAATCATGTGCCTATCTCCAATTACTTTTTGCTTGTGTATTGAATATGAGTGCGCCCAATCTTGCCATTGAACGCAAAGGGGGCTTCGTCGAAGTAGTCGAGTGAAACGGGCGAATCGAGGTCGGTGCCGATGTCAAACGTTGCGTTGCTGGTAAAATGAAGTGACATGCCGCGCGGGACGCGACCCTGGCCAACTTCCTGACCATTCACTTTCAAGGTGATGTCCAGCGGGCCGCCAATCTTGTCGACCAGTTGCGTGACAACTTCGATCCTGGCTTTCCCGGCTGGCAATTTGCCGCTGGATCGAATCTTGGTCCGCTCAATCTCAAACAAATTGAATTCGTAGCACAGCTGACCGTCTCGCATGTAACAGGTCAGACCACCTGAGAATCCCGCGAGCGCGTACAGCACGCCGTTGGCATCGACCGGAACGTCCACTTCCATGGAAACCAGACTGCTGACTTTACCAAGCTTGGGAGCGGCCGACTCGGGCATTCCCTTCATCGGATGGTCGAACAGTCCACTCGGTCAGGGACGATGCCGGTGCGTCTTCGGGATGATACAAAGCCGTCGACCACAGCCCGCCGCCGATCGGCAAGTTCTTGTTCTTGGCCGACTCGGTCAGAAACAGCGCTTTCATCTCTTCCAGTTTGGCGGGCATCTCGGCAGCCAGATCTTTCGCTTGACTCCAGTCTTCTTCCACGTGGTAAAGTTCCCAGGCGTCTGTTAACGGCGACCACTCGCGAATGCCAGCGGGAATGCCGCCAACCCATGGCTCGCGCGGGCCTCGCGCGGAAGCGAACCAACCGTCCTGGTAAACGCCTCGGCTGGCCATGATGTCAAAGAACTGAGTCTGCCGTGTCCCAGGTGCATCGGGAGCATCCAGGGAATAGGCCATGCTGACGCCGTCAAAGGGATCCTGTGTGAATCCATTGACAACCTGCGGTGCCGGAATGTCCAGCAGTTCGTAAATGGTTGGCACGACATCCACGACATGGTGGAATTGCGAACGAGGCGTTTTGTCGGCTGACATCTTCTTCGGCCAGGAGACGGCCATCGGCTGGCGTGTGCCGCCGAAATACGCACCTTGCAGTTTGGTGCCTTTGTAGGGCGTGCTGCCTGCCCAGGCCCAACCGGCGTGGTACATGTTATCGGTCTTTTCGCCTCCAATTGCTTCCAGTCCACCGAGTTCCTCGAGTGCCTCCAGGTGCTGTGAGATCTTGGTCGCAATGCCGTTCTGCGCCAGTTGCTCACTGATCGTGCCATAGAGTCCTTCGGACGAAGATCCGTTGTCACCCCAGATGTAGAGGACCAGCGTATTGTCCAGCCGACCCTGTTGCTCAAGCTCGTCGATGATGCGGCCGACTTGAGCATCGGCGTGCTCGGTGAAGCCAGCGAACACTTCCATCAAACGCCGCTGAAACGGTCGTTCCTCCTCGGGAATTGAATCCCACGAAGCCATCGATTCGGGGCGAGGAGTGAGCTGGGTATTGGCCGGAATCCAGCCCAGTTTTTTCTGGTTGGCGAACACACGCTCGCGGTAGGCGTCCCAGCCGTCATCGAACTTGCCCTTGTACCTGTCTGCCCACTCTTTCATCACTTGATGGGGACCATGCGATGCACCGGGAGCCCAGTACATAAAGAATGGTTTGTCCGGCGAGTACGCTTTTTGGTCCCGAAGCCAGGCGATCGCATCGTCGGCAATGTCCTCGGACAAGTGATAGTGATCGTTGCCGCCGCTTGTTTTCGGACGCTCGACATAACTCGTATTGCGAACCATCGTCGGTTCATACTGTGACGCTTCGCCGGCCAGGAATCCGTAAAAGTACTCAAAGCCGTAGCCGGTCGGCCAGTAATCGAATGGCCCCTTGTTCGTAATCTGCTCCTCGGGCGTGTTATGCCATTTTCCGAAGGCCGACGTGTTGTAGCCGTACGCTTTGAGGACTTCCGCCATGGTCGCGGATGTCTTGGGAATCACGCCACTGAAGCCATCGAAGTCGTTGGCGATGGCGGCGATTTGCCCATTGCCGACGCGGGTGTGATTGCGGCCCGTCAGGAGCGCCGCCCGAGTTGGCGAACACATGGCGGTCGAGTGAAAGCGATTGTACGAAACGCCCATTCCCGCAATTCGGCTGAGGGTCGGCGTGTTGATTTCACCGCCGTAGGTCGACGGCGTACCATTGCCGACGTCGTCGATCAGAACGATCAAGATGTTCGGCGCGTCGGCAGCCAACCGCCTTGGTTCGACGCGTTTCTGATACGTCGAACTTTCGATCGTAACACCCGCTTGCGAAGCCGACGGCGCGGGTGGGAATGGCAGGATGTCCTGGGCCCAGGCACCGGCCGGCAAGACCATGAGCAAGGCAATGAAGAGTTGTTTCATGTTGTGTATCCCCGTTGTCGTGGATAAGTTCAGATTGCTTGGATTCAAATGTCAAAAAACGGGACGGTCGCTATTCAAACACGAACTACTGGCTCGCCTGCTGAAGGCATCAATCACACCTCCCTTCGATTTCGGGACGTCGATTCGCAGCAGCGTTGTAAACGGCGTTAGTGTATCGACGTCATTTTTCGAATGGTGGGGAAATCACTTATTGACTCGGTGGTTCGTTTCGCAGGTACATTAACTGCGCTGGCCGATATCTTCGATTCTCGATCGGACGCGTTTCACGAGTGTGGCCAGATAGATCAGCAGGACTCCAATGATCGAGGTGCCCACACCGATCAGCCATGAGATGGCGACGACGCCCGTGTCTGTCCAAAAGACGAACACCGCTCCGATGAGCGCCATCACCGCACCAATTCCCATCGTCAATGCACGTTGTTCGTCTGTCGAGTCCATTTTAAACGCTGCCAGGAACAGGCTGACTCCCTGCAGCAACAGCCAGACGCCAACGAGAATCAGGAAGAGCTTCCCACTGACGCCCGTCCACAGCAACAGGACCAGACCCAGTGCCAGGCTAACAATGGCTTGCATAAGCGGGGACGCTTTGTCTCCGCTTCGATAGGCGTTTACCGCCCCAATGACGCCATCGATCAGGAAGTAGGCGCCCAAAAGCTTGACGAAGAGTCCCAGCGTTTTATCAGGCCAGACGAAGGCGCACACGGCGAGTCCGAGTGCCAATAAGCCGCGCAACATAATCGCCCACCAAATGTGGCCCAGCTTCGCATCAACGCGCTGCTTGGCCACCGTCGCGACTTGAGCCGCTCGATTACTATTTTTAGACATGTATTGAGACCTTTCTTGTATTCGATTGTCGACTGCAGGGTTGACCAGCGGAGAGCCGATGCCGCTCCCTAGTCCGCCTATTGGTTCTGTTGACTTGTATCGACGCCTTTCTGCGGGCTTAGAACGATCGTGATTTTTTCTAAATCACCGGTAAACGCAAATGGAGCCTCTTACACGTGCGTCACCGATGTGTTCGGGTTGCGTCCGGTAACGAGGCCGCTTTGCTTCAAGACCTCTGGAATCATCGCAGCGCTCTTGGGGATACTACCGAAGTTGCTCGGGAATCCGGTCGCCGCTTCGGTGATTGCCGCCAAACCGATTGAATGGTGATTGCGACCCATTGCGTTTCGTAGGTGTCATCTCAATCCTGCTAATCTTGGTAATGATCAATCGAATTTACCAAGCATACTTGTGACTGGAAAGTGGCTATTGGAAGGGAACAAAAAGAAAAGTTAGCGAATTGGGTTTGCGCTAAATCGACTAGTGCATTCTTTAGCCGCGGGACAAGCGTTCTTATAGCTCGTCGTAAGAGATGAAGCATCCAACTGGTTTCGTTTCTGCCTTGGAGACGGGTTTGTCGGCAAGAATGTCTGAGAGCGCTTCAATCAGGTAATGCTGGTCCGGCGCGGGTCGCTTTTTGCCGTAGCCCGCGTACTGGTTGTCAATGGCTCCGCGGTAAACCGGTGTCGTGATTCCGCGTTGAATGACGATGACCTGTGGAGTGACTTCGGCGTTGACTCGGCGGGCGATACGAAGCTCCTTGTCCAACGCGATTGGTATGTCGATTCGAAATTGCCGCGCGTGAGTTTCCGCATCTGCCCTGGTAATGTCTCGATCCGGATGGACGAGCAAAAACTGAATTCCCTGCTTTGAATACCGTTTTTCAATATTGGCAATCTCCGGTTGGTAGGCGTTTGCGATCGGACAATCGGTGGCGATGAATACCAACACGATCGCTTTCACATTCGAGTCTTCAAAAGGCATGATCTCCCGACCATCCAACAATTCGAATTGCCATGCTTCCTCGCTGACCGAATTCTGGCTCAGTTGTTCTGATCCAGGGCAGCCTGTCATCAGCGTTAAAACCAATCCGAACCAAGTCGCTCGAAAACGCTTCTGCGCGATCCAGGACGTTGAGCCGGAATCAACTTGCGACATTTTTCTAACTCCGCGTTTTTGGTAACAGACGACGCAATATTTCCAACTCTTTCGGTGTTAGTTTTCCGTCGCCATTGCGATCAAGAACGTCAAAACGTTGTTGCATTCGAGCTGGCGCCTCAGCCGGCTGCAGCCCACCATCACGATTGGTGTCGAGCTGCATTAACAACTCGATAAAATCGCCCTGCATGATGGAGCCGAGCATGTACTTGCGGATGCTCTTTTGCAGTTCGGGTCGCTTGGATTCGCTGACCGCAATCGCTTGCAGCGAAACACTGCCCATCTCGTCACCTGACTCGCGACCCCATCGAATTTCTTGGGGCGGGCTGTTGGGGTTCTCTGGATTGTCAGCCGAGTTGTCGTACGTCAGTTCGGATGTGAGGATCGTGCCTGCGGGCAGAATCAACTGCTTCTTGAAGTAATAACGGTCTTGCCAATCCAGATCCCAATCATCGATTTCCAAAAGGACCATTTTCTCACCGTTTGGAAGCGTGGCGGTCATTGCGGCTTCGCGGCAAATGTAATGGGCGTGCGCTCCAATGCTGACGAGTTGGATGTCGGTCGGCAGCCTGAATGATTCGCTAATTCTGTAGTTCTTTTCGCCTGCAGGAACTTTCAAACCAACGCCGATTCCGAACATCGCTGGTATCTGGATATTGACCATCTTTTTTGAAGGTGCTTCGTCGGCAAAGTAGATTGCCAGCTTGCCTTGTTCGGTTTCAGGTTTTCCGGAAGGATGAAAATGGGTTTGCATCACAATGTCGCTGCCGGTGGGAAGCAGCATTGCCAGATCGCCAGGAAGTCGGGTCGGCGTCGAGCCTGGGACATACCCTCCCAGCCCACTGCCAAACGCTGTGGCAAACGGCGCTTCAATTAGTCCAGACTGTAGGCGTCGAACGTTAGACAAAAATTGGCCGAGGCCGGATTGGCTGGTTTGCGGATCGTTGTCGATTTTGTTGCTTGGACTTGGAGCTGCAAGGAAACTCATGCCTGCGATCCCCGGCGCTCCGTCGCTGCCGTTCATGCGACGAGCGTTCCCCGACGTGTCGGCAAAGAAAATGGCGTGATGGACCGACGAAGTTGCCGTTGGTCGATACTCGATCGCTTTGACCCATTTGTCATTTTCAAGTTGCAACGGGAAGACGAATGAACGATAGATGTCTTTCCCGGCAGCTGGCACTTTGAACTCACCCAGCATCTCGACCACCATGTCTGGCTTGCCCAACGACCAGCTATCGTTGAACTCAGGCACCGCCGGTGGCTTGCCACTCCCCTTCGGTTTACCGCCGGCCAGCCAATCCTTGAATTTTTGTTTTTGCGGATCGGTCAACCGGCGTTCATTGATGAACTTGATGTCATGATCGACGGGTTTCCAGGGCGGCATGTAACCGCTGTCGATCACGGCATCGATCGTGCGTGCTCGTTTGGCAACATCTTCATAAGTCAACAATGAGAAAGGACCGGCTTGCCCCGGCCGATGACAACCAGCACACTTTTCGTGGATGATCGGAGCAATGTCTTTGTTGAAAGTTACCGTGTCAGCGCTCGGCGGATCTTGAGCTACCGCAGCTGCCGTCATGGCACAAAGCAGGATGAACAAAACGAGTCGGCAGATTGTGTTGAATGGTCTGAGTGTTTTCTGTGTTTGCATTTTAATTCTCGCTGGAAAAGTCAATTCGATTTCGCCCCAGTCCGCCATGAGTTTCCGGCGTAAAGAATTCATCCGTCAGATCAACCTCTTCCTGCAGCAAAATCGTCAATGACTCGCGCCCGGATTGGCCCTTTGCTGAATCCCACGTCGCAACCAGCTTCATCGCGACACCCGATTCGGCGTTTGCCCACAGGTCGATTTGATCCGGTTTCTCCTTCGATGATTCGCCTTTTAAAATTCCAGTCACACGATGACATCCAATCGTTTTTCCATCAGATTCAATATCATCGTCGGGTAGCGTCTTCAGCTCATAGAGTTCACTCATCAATTCAAGTGCGGTCGTGATGTGCAAGTAAGGCGTGGAAACATCTTCACGCCGGTCAAACCAATCGGACAAGTTGCGCCGATTGCCTTCGAGAACAGGACCGATAGGCGGTACCACCCAAGATTGGTCTCGATTCGATCCAACCCAGATCGAATTCAACGGTTGGATCGGACCTGGAATCTTCAGTGCGAACTGCTCCCCACCTTTGACAAACAAATCGACTTTGTAAGTCTCGCTGCCTTGGTTCGGAAGCCGCCACTGAGAATGCACAACGTAGTGCCGGCCAATGTCCTGAAGCGCCTGGTTCAGACTCTGGGTCACGGCTGCCATCGCTGATCTTGAACTGTCCAACATTGGGATTGAAATCACGATACAGACCATAACGGCTGTGGCTAATCCGATTGCCAACCAACGTGGGGCGCGAATGCTCGATCGAGAAACGGGGTTCTCCGCTGGACGGTACTCAATTTGTTCGAGTCGTTCCATTCCAGACGAAACCAGTGCCCGAGATTGTTCTTTATCGGTTTCGTACAAAGACTGGAGCAGTGAATCAACAAGATCTTGCTTGTGTTGGTTTTGTTCTTCAGGCATCAAACTTCCTCCAAGGCGAGCAACTTGTTTTCCAGGCATTCCGCCAGTTGGCTTTTTGCGCGATACAGCCGCTTCTTGACAGTTTCCAATGCAACATCCAGTTTGCTAACGATCTCATCCAGTGAGCATTGTTCCAGGTAACGAGCTTTTATCGTCTCCCTGTTTTCTTCGGAAAGTGCTTCAACACAATCGCGAAGCAAGGCAAGCTTTTCGCTCAGAGTGTCGCCTGTGTGCGATTGTATCTGAGTGAATTTTTCATCCATCCAGTCCAACGTCGATTCGTCCATCGACAGCGGACTTTTCCCCAGCTTGCGAAAGTGCGCAAGTATTAAATTCCTGGCGATGCCGCGCAACCACTTTCCAAACGACCGTTCTCGATCAAACTCTTCCATGCGACGCCAGGCGATTACCATCGTTTCCTGAAAAATGTCTTCGGCCGCATGCTTGTCGCGAACCGAAGCTCGCAGAAATGCCAGCAGCATGTCAGCGTTCTCGTACATCAGAACTTCGAAGATTTGTTTGGCTTGCGTCATGTTTCCGTTCCGGTAATTCCATCCACTCAGTCAAATGTCCAATATGGGTTGTCACTGGGCGATCCCAAGAGGACACAGAAATTCAAATTTCTCGTTATTAATTATGAGCGGCGCATGACAACGGAAAAACCCGCAAGATTTCGTTTACAGGCCGAGAAGTTGGGCAGATTACGGAATGCGACTCTCGCCAGATCCTGCGATTCGGCTGATTGCATCACGGTGGAATTCAACTCCAGCTGAACGTGTCGGAGCACACACGATACTTATCACAGCACTCCGGTGACCGTTTACCGCGAAGGTCCGCGTTTGGTCACGGAAACGGTGCTGTATGAAAAGGGCTCGACGAACCCTTTGGCCATCGTCAAAGCCGACGTGTCCGGCGACAAGCTGGAGAACATCAAGTTTTCGCCAGCACCCGGGAAAGCTGTTGCCGATCCGGTACCTGACTGGCAAATCAGTGTCTTTCAACGGCCGAATCTGGTTAAACGGATGCGGTCGGCTGACCAACTACTTAGCGACCACGACGATGGACCCACGAACCGCTAATCCAGCGAGAATTCCGATGACGTATTGGAGGTTGAATGGGCTGTTTACACAATCAACAAGTCCCTCACGCCACCCTCCCACCGTCAGGTTCCGCCGCGCGCTATACCAACTCATCAGTATCATGAATAAACCTAAACAGTACGAGCAAGCTGCGTGGCAATTGCCGGCGTTCCTCGCGATGACATTTGGGGCAATGATCGTCTGGCCGATGGTCGGCTTCGCCGCTAGTTTTTCGCTGTTCGACAGGCCATCCGAAGCCGTGCTCTTGTTTGGCGGAATTAGCGGACTGCTGCTTCTGCCCGTCTATGCGATTTTTCCTCTCAGCGAAACGGTATTTGGAATTGCGATAATTGTCATTTGGCTGTTTATTTGGATTGGTAGTTCATTTTGGTTCACGATTCGACCGCGAAAACGGGGACAGGTCCAGTTATTGACAATCTGGGGTAGTTTGTTATTTTCTGGTGATGCCCAGAGCAGCCAGAAAAGCGCCCGGCGGAATGGTTTTTCACGTGATCAATCGTGGCGTGGGAAAGCAGCAACTCTTCTTTAACGATGACGACTATTTGGCTTTCGAGCGCGTCATTCGGGAGACGCTTGAAAAACGGCCTATGCGAATTCTGAGTTATTGTCTGATGCCCAATCACTGGCATTTCACCATGTGGCCTGAAAACGATGGTGATTTGGGTAAGTTCATGCAACAGCTGACCGTGACTCATGTCACTCGATGGCAAAAACACTACAACATGGTGGGGTATGGCCATCTTTATCAGGGGCGTTTCAAATCCTTCCCCGTCGAGACCGATGACTATTTTTATCAAGTCAATCGTTACGTGGAGCGTAACGCACTTCGGGCCAATTTGGTCACCAAGGCACAAAACTGGCAGTGGGGGAGTCTCTGGATCCGGGAGTTTGGTTCGGCTGAAGATCGAGCGATGCTTTCGAAATGGCCGATTGCCAAACCCCGTAAATGGACAGCGTATGTGAATGAACCCGCCTCGTCAGCCGAACTGGAAGCGATTCGACGCAGCTGTGTTCGCGGCGCGCCTTATGGAAACAAAGACTGGACGGCCAAGACCGCCAAGAAACTTGGACTTGAGTCTACTTTGCGCCGCCCTGGACGACCCAAGAAACGATAAACTGGACCTGTCCCCATTTCTTGCCCCCATTTCTTGCCCAGCGGTTTTGAAAACCGGCGTGTGGGAAACTGCACCGGGGGTTCGAATCCCTCTCCGTCCGCTAAAAATTGACATTTTGAGAATCACTCCTGGTATGCCGGTCATTTAACGTGGTCAGCAAACCAGGACTTTTTTCATGCCGTGCCTGATCATGTTTTATGGCGAAGACCCCGCATTAACATATCACGCAACCGATTCATTTTGGTTGAGTATTCCCCCCAACAACTACTCGGGGGTCGTACAGTTTTTCGATCTCATCATTGGCCAATCGTCCAAATCAACTGATCTGTATTGGATGAAAATCGTTGCCGCGGATTGACGGACTGGTAACGAATTCGTGCTTCAATGCGGTTTGTTCCCGGCTGAATGAATCGTGATAAATCCCCCGTCGCAGCGACGGTGATTGTTGCATCAGAAAGCCGGCTCGCCGGCCTTGCATCAATTTGTTCCCAGGTCGCGGCATCGAAATCAAATAGTTCAATCGTCTGGATTACCGGTCCGCGGGCAAACACCGACGCCTCTAAAGTAACCTCCAGGGTCGATGGCGACGCGGTTTGACTAGCACCGATAACTTCAAATTCAGTTCGCGACTGAGCGTCCGCCGTTGCCCGTCGGATCGATAAGTCCGCGTTGTCACTGTTGGCAAGTTCCTGGACGCCACCGGAAAGGTAACTACCACGTGTGACCAAAAACGAATCGGGAACGACGACGGTAGAATTGCTGCTGCCAAAGATGTTGAGATACAGTTTCGCGGTGTAATTCACCGACAGATCTACCCCGGTAAGGAGTACATCCGGGTAGTTGTTGCCATCCACGTCAGCAAAGGCAATTGAGCCATCACGAAGGTCGTCAAAAGTTGTCCCCACTATTTGGGTAAAATTGCCCGATCCATCATTGGCATAAAGTCCCGTGAAGGGTAAGACAAGGCCTCCAAAGCCGCCTGTAATGAGCACATCCTGGTCATTGTCGCCATCCACATCAGCGAAGGCAACCGCATCGGCCATGACCCCGGTGAAAGGGGTACCCATCATTTCGGCAAAAGTGCCTGTGCCGTCATTGGTATACAATTTTGAGGTTAATCCTGCAGGTGATCCGAGAACCTGATCCCCTGTAATAAGTACATCCTGATCGTTGTCGCCATCCACATCAGCAAAGGCGATCGCACCATAAGTGACGCCAACAAAGGGGGTACCTAACACTTCGGTAAAAGCGCACTAAGCCGTTATTGGTGTACAATTTCGAGATGGGATTACCATTAGTTGACCCAGACCCGGTAATGAGTACATCCTGATCATTGTCGCCATCCACATCCGCAAAGGCAATCGAGCCGTCACGAACGCCTTCAAAAGGCGTGTTCATCATTTCGGTAAAATTGCCCGACCCGTTATTGGTGTATAGTTTCGAGATGAAAGTGAAAGAGCTGTTTTGCCCCGTAATAAGAACATCCTGATCGTTGTCACCATCCACATCGGCAAAGGCAATCGAGCTCTCGTTGACGCCCGGAAAAGGTGTCCCGATTACTTCGGTAAAGCTGCCCGAGCCGTCATTGGCGTATAGTCGCGAGATGAACCCGATGTCGCTCCAGCCGGTGATGAGTACATCCTGATCGTTGTCGCCATCCACATCGGCAAAGGCAATTGAGCCTTCTTCAACGCCGGCAAATGGCGTACCCAAAACTTCCGGAAAAGTTGCCTGCCCCGTCATTGGTGTACAGTTTGGAGATGCGATCACCAGGTGTGCCTTGCTGTACCAGGTTTAAGCCCGTGATGAGCACATCCTGGTCGTTGTCGCCATCCACATCGGCAAAGGCAATTGAGCTCAGTGCAACTCCGGTAAATGGCGTGCCTGTCACTTCGGTGAAATTTTGGGCAAAGTTAGATGGCTCGGGAATGTCGACCGAGGTAAAAGGATTGACGTCGCCGTTCGGATCAATGACCAACCCACCTGGCAGAGACAGCATCGTGGGCGTGATCGCTTGATCGAAGTAAAGAAGATGATTATTGTCGAAGTCGTCGAGATCGCCGATGGCAAAGGGTGTAAGGTCAACACTAGTCCCGAAGGCATCTGTACCACTGAGCACGTATTGAGACCATTCTTGCTCTGTCACCTCGTTGCCATCGGTCGCTACTACGCCGCCGGCCCATACCGCTCGCAACACCATCTCGCTACCATCGACAAAATCGACTGAAGCTAGATCAACGTTCTCGGCATCGACGAGTGTGGGCCCATCGTCGAGCGGGATCACATCGACCGGTGAAGCGGTCGAAGAAAAGTCCACTCCGTCAACGCTCAAGAGTTGGCCCACGAGAGACACCGACAAGGGAGGGTCGCTGTCGGCATCGCCGAACTGACCAAACAATGCAACGGACCGACGTTCACCGACGTCGTGGCGCCGGATTCACGGTCGCCGCGACTGGCGTATAGGTCGCACCGCTTACGGTGGTAATCAGAAAGTCTGTTGGATCCAGCGTCGTGGGCTCAAGCAATTCGGAGAAAACCACAGGCAATCCGTCCATGCCGTCCAACTGCTGAGGGGTTAGGCCCATCGGGTTCGGCCGCAACGGATTGTCAACATTCCAAGGGTTGGCTTGCGGTGAAGTGGCCAACCAAGCTTGCTGGCCATTGAGTTCATTGTCCAGGCCGAAGAACGCCGAGATCATGTACGGATCTTGTGCCGAAGCGATACCAGCGCCGCTCAAACTCAGAGCAGCACACAGGAACATACAAGAAAAACGACTTAATGGCATATCAAACTCCTTACAGGATAAATGGTGCGGATCATACTACCGGATCCGTTATTTGACTCTGCGAGAGTTTGGTCCATGCCAAGGAACTGGGGACAAAGTTCTAACAGATTTCTATCGTTCGATCACGAGTCGCCCAGGGTGATGTGTTCGGTATTCATACCAGTCGAGGTTTGGCTTTTGCACACCGGGCTGGAGTTTGAAGGTGATCGAACGGATTGGCCAGTTGCCAACCACAAATTGTTGATCGAGCGTAAAGGTGGCCTGCACGACCTCCCACGAATCGTACCGCGCGATCACGTCTGCGGTCGCGAGAACTGGGCTGATCTTGTTCACCTTTGCTTTAGCAGGATTGCGGGTGGCGATAAGTCGCATCATCTCCGGTGCATCTGTATCGGCGTAGGCAATGTCATAGCCGTCTTGCAGTGCTGCGAGCGCGCGGGAAGGGATAGCAACTCCGCATTCGGTTCATTGCCATCACGCGTGATGGGAAACAGCGGGCCAAATGGCTCATCCGAGATCATTACCGGCCCAAGAGGGGGCACCATCCAGTACTGCTTTCCATTTGAGCCGGCAATGAGCTCAATCTCATCTCCTGGAAGCCCGTTGGATTTGAACTTGCTGCAGAACCGGTTGCCTTGAGCCACATCGACCGTTCCGATCAGGCGTTTGTCATTCCTGGTCAACACGGTCGCGTTGTATCGCCGGTGTTCGGTCGCTTGCAGCGCCTCGGCCACGCGCACCATGGCGGCTTGGGCCGTCTGGACGCTCTGGCCTGGCGAGACCACCCACATCGCTATCAGGATCGCCGCGGCCAGGCCTGCAGTCCCTAACCAAGACAGCGGAAGGATACGCCTGTCCACCAAGGCCGGTGGCGAATCCTGCAGTGGTTTAGCGACGGCTTGCATGACTCGTTCGATCCGCTCGTTTCGATGTTCAGCCGACTCGCTTGCGACAGACAACAGAGCGTCGAGCATTCGTTGATCAGCGTCTTCCGGGGGCAGGTCAGAGGTGTCCCGGTTGGGTGTTGACGGCGTGTTCACTACGAGCCTCCTTCCGCAGGTGCAAGCACCCCTTTGGCGCTCAGGCACCGCTTCAGCATCTCGCGGCCACGCTGCAGGCGTTTTTTGCATGCCTCAAGGGTCAACCCCGTCTGTTCTGCCGCTTCCCTGATCGACAGCCCTCCCCAATAACAATGCTGAAGCGGGGTTCGGTATAACCGGTTGAGTTTTTCCAGACAGTCCTTGAGAACTCCTATCACTTCATCGAATTCCATTTGGGATTTGTCCTCGATGTAATCAAAGTGATCGTCCAGTGCGGTGCTACAAATTTCTCGAGGCGGCGCCACCTACGGGCATCGTCCCGCCGCTCAGAATTGATGACGTTGCGTGCGATGCCACGGAGCCACGGCCCTGACGGTCGGCGGCTGTCGAACTTCTCAAAATGAGTCCATGCCTCAAGCATTGTTTTCTGAAACAGGTCGTCAGCCCGCTCGGTCTGTCCTGCGTACGTTCGGATGTACGTCAGCAGCATGCCGTATTGCATACGTACGAGAGCTTCGAAGCGGTTGCGGAGGTCATTTGCGTGTGAATCCATAAATAGGTCGGTCGCTGATCTGGTCGCGGGGACAAAAAAATCGGTAAATTACTTTTAAATCCGCAAATTACATTTTGACTCAACCACGCTTTTAACGGCGGCGAGTTAGTCGACCCAGGCTTTCAGTCTTGCCTAAAACCCCATGCCGAAGAAGATAAAGGGAAGATAAGGGAAGATAAAGGGACGGGTCCAGTTTACAGTCTTTATAATGGACCTCTCCGACCGGGCCCGTTTCATGCCTCTGCCGTTTCGTGCCCAGCCAAGAACCGTGCGGCCGTCGTATCCCGCCAGACACTTGGCATTCTGAATCGCCTAAGGTCTGTCGGCAGAGGTTGAGATCGGACGACATCATGATTCGACGGTTTGAGCAGCGGTGTGCTCGCGAGGGTTCCATATTGCTATGCTTGAGAACAAATTGACATCCGCGAGGATCGCGTAGGTGCAGGGGATGACGATTAAAACCAGCACGGTTGAGGCGAGGAGGCCGAAGGCGATACTGACGGCCAGGGGGATCAGGACCTGGGCCTGCTGGCTGGTTTCAAACAACAGTGGAAGCAGGCCTGCGATCGTTGTGGCGGAGGTCAGCAGAATTGCGCGGAAGCGTTTGCGGCTGGCCAGACCCGCGGACTGGTAGATGTCCGCACCGGCTTCGATTTCCTTCTTCAGGAACGTCACCAGCAGAATCGAATCGTTGACCACGATGCCCGACAAGGAGACAAAGCCCAACATGCTCGGCAGGCAGAATTCAATTCCGATCAGCCAATGACCGGCAAACACGCCGATCAGTGAAAGCGGGATGGCAAGCATCACAATCAGCGGCTCAAGGTAGCTGCCGAACTGAAAACTCAACAATACAAAAACGCCGACCAGACCAATGCCCATTGCGGTTATCATCGAGTTGAGCGTTTTGGCTCCCTCGGCCGATTCGCCTTCAAAATCGAAGGTGACGGCTGGGTACTTCTGCTGCAGCTCCTCCGCATGCTCGGCTTGAAACTTGGCCACCAATCCACTGCCGCTAACAATATTCGGGTTCACGTCGCCTCGAACCGTAACCGCTCGCTGACCGTTGACACGGGCGATTCGGGACCAGTCTCGCCCCGATTCGATCGTGGCAAGGGTGTCGAGCGGAACCTGTTTTCCGTCTGGCAAAACAAATTGAAAGTAGTCCAGATCGGCCAGGCTGTCCTGCTCATCTTTTGCCAGGCGTACGTCGATTTCGTAAGACTCTCTGCCGATTTGAATTTCGTCCGCGGTGACGCCTTGAAATGCCGCACTGAGCTGGCCTGCGATGCTCGATGCGGTCATCCCTTTGGCCAAGGCCCCCGACTTGAGGCGAACACGGAGCTCAGGCTTACCCTGTCGCAAGTCATCAGCGAGATTGCGGACCCCGGCGAACTGATTGAACCATTGGATGGTTTCTGTTGCAGCAAGCTTGGTTTGCATCAGATCACGCCCTTTGATTCGGACTTCGATCGCCCTTCCGGCCGGCCCGAGTTGCGGCTGGGCGACGGAAAAGGCAACCAGATCCTCAGGCGTACCGACTTTGGCTTTCCACTTGCCAATCAACTCGTCCAGTGTCGTGCTTCTCGTTTCGCTGCCCAGCAAGTCAACGTTAACCGTTGCGACGTGCGGGCCACTTTCAAACGCTTCATCGTTCTTACCGAATTCGATGTTGAACGATTCAACCAGTTGCCGACCGCCAGTTTGCGTTTGTGAAAGCTCTTCTTTGACCGCTTCGAGGCCCTCGACAACTTGTTGAACGACTTGCTCGGTTCGCGCCAGCGGCGTGCCTGCCGGCAAGGTCAACTTGGCCGCGAGCGTATTTCCTTCCTGTGCCGGAAAGACTTCAAACGGAACGTAACCACCGGCAAGCAAGGCAACCGAAGCCAACGTCAACCCGATCACCGCTCCCACAAAAAGATAACGCCACTTGATCGCCCACCCGACGAAGCCACCAAACAGATGGTCGCGAAAGTGATCGAACCACTGATCGAACTTTGCTCGCAGCTTTGCCGGT
Source organism: uncultured Planctomycetaceae bacterium (assembly GCA_963697295.1). Lineage (GTDB taxonomy): Bacteria > Planctomycetota > Planctomycetia > Pirellulales > Pirellulaceae > Mariniblastus. Next base: position 294,792 of record CAVONL010000004.1, read on the forward strand.
TTGTTAGGGTCTTCTTTGTGCAGCGAGTGTCCCAGATGAGCAGGCAGGATTACGTAGGCTTCGATCAGGCTAACGGCGAGTACAAGGATCAACATGATTGGAATTGAGGCCAGGACTTGCCCGATGTCTCCGCTGATAAACGCCAACGGCCCGAGCACGCAAACCGTAGTGATGAACGACGAAAAAACACCGACTTGGACTTCCCGGACACCATCGATGGCCGCCTGCATCGCTCCCTTGCCTCGTGCGCGGTGAGCCGCAATGTTCTCAGCGATGACGATGCCGTCATCCATCAGAATCCCGATTCCCAACAACATCCCAACGAGCGTCATCATGTTGATCGTCAAACCGAACAGGGGCATGAAGAAGATGGCACCAATAAACGAAACGGGCAAACTGGCCGCGACCCAGAACGAAAGCCGCCAGTTGAAGAAGATGGCCAGCGTAACGAAAACCAGCAGCATACCTTGCCAGCCGTTTTTGACGACCAGCGCGATTCGGTCCCGCACTAATGACGAACCGTCGCCAGATACGAACAGGTTTAACTGCGGTTGCCGCTGACGTTCTTTATCGAGAAACGCCTTGGCTGCTTCGGCAACCCGGATTTGATCTTCCTGCTTGGTTTTCTTGACCGTTAGCTTTCCGGCGCGAACGTTTTTCAGCAAGACCTTCTGTTCATCGGCTTCAAAAACGTCGACCACTTTCCCGATATCACCCAGTCGAACTTCGGCTCCGCCCAACGTTTCCTTGATGACCAGTTCTTCCAGTTCACGAGCCGATCGTTTTTGCTCGACCAACCGCAGCAGCAGGTCTCCGTCAGCCGTTTCAATACCGCCGGCTGGCAGGTTGATGTTCTGCGCCGAGATCGTGTTGGCAACATCCTGTACGCTCAACCCATACCGCAACAACGATTCGGTGGAAAGCTCGACCCGAAATTGATGGTCAGAAAAGCCGCTGACTTCGACCAGCGAAATATCGGGGGCGAGCTGCATCCTTTGTTTCAGGTCTTCGCAGTATGCTTTCAAGTCAACCACGGACATGTCACCCGTGACCAGCACCGAAAGCACCGGCAAGGTCAGGCCCAGTTGCCGGATGGAAGGGTCTTCGGCGTCGTCCGGCAGGTCATTGGCGATCGCGTCAAGTTCGGTTGAGATCTCATCTTTGAAGACGATGATATTGCCGCCTTCTGCCATTTCAATTTTGACGATCGCCAGGCCTTCGCGAGCTTCGGACGCGACTTCGCGAACGTATTGAATCCCGTCGACGGCATCCTCAACTCTCTGGCAAATGCTCTCCTCGATTTCACTGGGCGAGGCTCCGGGATAGACAATGCGAACTTCAACTTGTTGAGGCGTGATGTCAGGAAACGTTTCGCGCAGCATCGTCGGCAGAACGATGATCCCCAACAAAAGCAAAACGCCCATCAATAAATTGGCAGCTGTCGGGTGGCGGGCAAAAAGCGCAATCACTCGGCGACTCCGGCTTCGACCTTCAACGTCTGCATAAGCTCCGCATCAAGCTGGGGGTCGACCAACATCCCTTCGATTGCCGGCGTTGGATCAGAAACGACGACACGGTCGCCGGGCTTGAGTCCGCTGATGACGGCAAAGTTTCGCTGAACCAGTTGGACTTCCACAACATGTTTCCGTAATCGATTTTCGTCGTCGACCAAGAAAACCGCATCACCGCGAATCGCTGAGCGGGGTACGACGAACGAATTTTCAATCGGTTTGCCGCGCAATTCGACTTCGCAATAGGTGCCCGGGACGGGAGGCGGGCCGTTCTTTTTCGCATTCCCCTCCTGTTGAAACGGATGATCGACAGAGACGACGATGCCGACCGTTCTGGCTTGTGCATCCAACTGTTCCCGCAGTCGCTCAAATTTTGCTTCGCGTGACGTTCGAACTTCGCCAGCGCCGTAACGCAACGTCACGTCAACATCGAAAAACTTTCGCACCAGCACTTGCGGATCGACGGTTAAGTCACGAACCAGTGGCGGCGATTCACCGTCAGGCCGGATCACGTTGGCAACTTTGTCGAGTCCGAACTGCGCTTCGACTTCGAGCTTGTCGATGGCCAAGGCGGTGAGCAATTGCTGGCCGACGGAAACAACTTCGTTGACCTCCAGATCGACCGAGCCAAGGCGACAGTTGAAAGGAGCAACGATCCGGCAACGTTCCAGGTCGCGCTGAGAGGAAACAAGATTGGCTTGCGAAACGGCGATCGAAGCTTCTGCCGACTTGATCTGGGCTGGCAAAAGGTTCAGGCTGTTTTGGAGGTTCTGAACCGATTGCTGCTGCGCCAAAACGTTTCGTCTTTGGTCGTCGACCTCAGATGCCGAAATGGCTTGGCCGTTTTTGTAAAGCCCTTCCATTCGGTCCAGTTCGCGTTTGGCGAGCATTAAAGAGGACTGCTCGATTGCCAATCCTGACTCAACGTTCTTTTGCGTTGCGTGGAGTTCCTGAACGCTGGCTTCCGAGCGTGCAATTTCGGCTTGCAGTTTCTGAATAGAAATTTCGATGTCACTGGTGTCGATCGCGACGAGAAGCTCACCTTCGCGAATGAAGCTTCCGGATTTCAATTCGGGATGGAGTTCAACAATTTTTCCCTTCACTTCCGCGATTGCCTGAAAAGAGTTGGAAGCTACCGATTCGCCGAAACCGATCGCCCTTGGAATCACTGTCGTTGGCCGGACTTCAATGACGCGAAGGCTCCTGGAGAGCTCCTGTTCCGGGAGCTTCTCCGGCTGGCCTCGATTGGCAGCAGCCCAGAAAAGCAGACCGGCCCCGGCAGCGATGGGAACTACAAACAGAATGACAGAAAGAAACGGCTTGGTCGCCGTCAGGAGTTTTTTCATTTGTTGCTTAGATGTTTCGAAACGCTATCCGGCGGCATTACCAACGCGATCTACTCGTCAATCTTGCGCATTTCGATCCGCCTTGATGCTGCTTTTCGCCGTTGACATGCTCGTTGTAGCTTCCCCGCCAAACATGTGCGGAACAAACTAGTAGATATTTTGTCATGAGATTCGGAAAAGAGGACACGATTCCCCAAAATTTAATGTTTGAGCCGGTATCAGCCGCAAGCGATCCGCCTGGATGCGATATCTCACTCTCTAAAGAGAGAGTGTAACTTGGTGCATTGTGAGCATACTCGGGCGGCCGTTTAGTCGACGGTTGATTCGGCGTAAGCACGTCTCCCCCCCCGTCACCATTCGATTTTGGCGTGTAGCATGGCATCAAATTCCGCTTGGTAATTAAGGTCGACTTTTATTCACGTTGGTGGAGGCCAGGAGTAGCGCAGCGATCACGGCGCGAGCCGTTCGACCGTGAAGTCCACCCACACGGGATCGCCACCAAAGTCCACCACAAGGCTTCGCTTTCTTGATACTGGCTTGGAGAGCTGGCAGATAGCAAAATCAATTCGATGTCCTCTTTCGTGGCCGGCAAGACAACGACTCATATCACGTCAACCCTCTCAAAAAGGATTAAGGAGTCAAAGATGAAGAAACTGACGAAAACTTTACCGAAACCATGGATGGGAAACCTGGCGCTGTTGTTTTGCTTGTCCGCATTTCCAACCGATGCTTTTTCACAGACGGTTGCTCGTCAGGCAGATGCGGCTGCCTCGCAAACGGGCATTAAGAACACACAGACCACGGCCAATCGTGAATCGAAGAATTTCACGGGAAAATGGCTGCTCAAAAATTCTGCCAACGAGACTAACAAACGGTTGAGCGCAATCGAGAATGCCGTCGCCGGGATGGGTCGATTCAAGCAAGGACGCGCTCGCGAAATGATGAAGAAGATGACGGCGCCGACCAATGAATTGAAAATCGCCGACCTGGGAACCCGGATCAAGATAACTCGATCTGGATTTGAAGTCACCGTGCCGACCAATGGTCAACCTGTCTCAATCAATGCAGACCAAGGCAGTGTTTCCTTGCGGGCAAACAGACGTAATGGCAAGTTGATTCTTGATTCAAAAACGGCCAGTGCGACTAAAACCACCATTTATGAACTATCTGCCGACGGTCAAACACTGACCCAGCAGAACACCCTTCAAAGCAACAAACTAGCGGCCCCGATTCAATTCACCAACAGTTTCAAACGTTAATCAGCTTTCGCAACCCCATACCCTCGCCCGCAGAGTCAGACTTTGCGGGCTTTTTTCGTCATCGGCATGATTTTTGTGGAGCTTGCTGTCCTTGTTTTAGGCATTTTCGACAACATGCGCGCCTGCACGATCAAAGGCTCGTACAAACTTTGCACGAAACAGCTAGTCGACTCAATTGAATTTCAACTCTGAAAAGTTGACTCGATAGGTAAGCTCTGGAGCATTGGTCCATGCATCAAAGACTCGGAAGATGAGATGGGGTTGGTCGGCACTTTCATTCTTGTCGGGCTTTTGATGATCGTCCTCCCAATGAATATCAATGAGTGCATATGCATCCTTGGCGTGAGCGGCTGGGCTGACCCGATATTTCGATTTGACGTGCTGCTCTTCCTGGTTGATTCCCGCAAACATGAACTCGATTCCGTCATAGCCGATCGCGTCGCGAATTCGTAGCACTTCACCCGAATGTTGGTCGCCGGTGATGAAAATAACGCCTTCCGCCTTTTGTTTTTTGATTAGGTCAAAAAGTCGTTTACGAGCTTTTGGGAATTTCGCCCAGGTTTCCCAAGGCGTTCCGGATTCAAGGAGAACCTGATAGCCAGAGATAACAAATCGCAGGGCGGCGGGCTCTGCCAATTCGGCTTCAAGCCACTTCCATTGCGGTTCTCCCAACGTGTCCGATTGAGGTCCTTCGTCGTCACGGTTGTATCGGGGATCGAGCATAATCACTTGCACAGCGCGGTCACCCTTGCCAAACGTACGGCTGTAGTAGACACCCTCCTGCTCCGCCGGAACGTATGCTTCCAGATTCCAAAACTCTCGAAAAAACGCCTTCGATTCCTTCTTGAGCGGGTATTTTCGACCAATGTTATTGAGGCCAAAGTCATGATCGTCCCAAGTGGCCATGATGATCGTTTGTTTACAAAGCTCTTTGAACGCGGGTTTTGCGGCTAGCGTCGCGTGACATTCTTTCAAAAATCCAATGTCATCTTTGGTGTCGGCATAAACATTGTCACCCACCCATAACATCAGGTCAGGCTTTGCGGCCAAATATCGGCTGAGCGCAGGCGCCGGTTGATTTTGCTGGTGGCAGCCTGCGGTCGCAATGCGTTTTAGAATGATGTCGGAATCAGCCTTGGGCTCCTCAACAAACAACTGCAGCCAAAGGAGGCATGGAATTGCCGCCGACAAAAAGTAAACTGCCTTAACTCGTAACATGTTGCATCTCCAAATCAAAGTCAAAACCACAGCAATTTTCATTTTTGCATGACGTACGTCAGACAACTTGGCCACTCAATTCTCTTTCGCACCTAAACTCTCAAAGCAACTATGTCATTCCGAAGTTAAACACAGAGTCCTCCCCGAGTACATCGCCGAAAGAAAAATGGGAGATCGCAGCCGAAACCCGCGATCTCCCACAAGCGGTCTAACTTGCATCCGATGGTCGTTAGACCTCTTCGAGGACTCGACCGCCCGCGCCGGGTCGGACTTTTAACTCTCTCGCGCGTGTCGCTATCTGGTTGTAAGTCGTATCAAAAATGTTGTCGATAAACGTCCAGTTTGCTGTGGCTTCGGTCGGCGTGAACGTCACAACCATGTATCCACGCTCCAGCAGATTGTTGTACTGAAGATCGTCAATTAGCAATCCAATCGCAGCCTCGGCCTGAAGTGCAGAAACCGCATCGAGCCCGAGAAAGGCTTCAAGTCCCGGAGATGTCACGCCGGACGTTGCGAACTCAACACCGATTGGCACACCGCCAAGTGTTGCCAGATTGCTCGCCCAAGCATTGTGGGTGTCACCGGCCAATGCAACCAAATTCTGATCGGCTTGAGCAATTGCGCCAAAGATCGTTTCACGTTCGACAAAGTAGCCATCCCATGCATCCAGGTTGTAGGGAGCGACCGTCTGTACGCGTAGTCGTTCTTCCTCAGTTACTGTCGGATCGCCGGCCAATATGCGGGCTTTGATCGTGGCCAATTCGTCAATCAGAACGAAGAGTTGAGGTCCAGGTGCACCGAGTGCCAACAGCAATTCAACAGGAATGTTCATGCGTCCAGTCAAAACCTGTTGCCCGAGAACCTGCCATGTCGAGGTTGATGTGGTCAGACCTGCGAGTAGCCAGGCAGCCTGTTCTGCACCGAGCAGTGTTCGCGTCGGGCTGGCTACCGCGGCTTGGAACGCGGCCGCATCAAAGTCGCCAAATTCGTCAATAAAGTCTGCGTAGTCGAGCTGTTCGTCGCGACCAATGATTCGAGTATCAAGCATGTGAAGGCTGACGAGGTCACCGAAATCGAAACGGCGAAAAATGACTTCGCTTTCAAACACTCCAACTGGCGGTCGGATAGGCATCCATTCGTAGTAGGCGCGAATGGCATCCTGTTTGCGTTTGTCCCATGGGCCTTCACCCGGATTGTGATTCTCAGCGCCGTCTCGCCAGGCGTCATTGGCAACCTCATGGTCGTCCCAGACACAAATGAAGGGGGCAGCTGCGTGCAAGTTTTGCAGGCCAACGTCCGTTCGATATTGAGCGTACCGGCGACGATAGTCGACCAACGTTGTTAACTCGAGGTCATTGCCTGGGATAAAGCTGCGACCAATCGCGTCTGCATTCTGGGTCGCGTAACCGCCTGGGCCGTACTCATAGATGTAGTCACCCAGGTGACAAACCGCGTCGATATCCGGGATCAGTGAAGCATCTTGATAGGCATTGAACCAACCGGCGGGATAATTTGAGCAGGAAAAGACGGCAAGTTTGACCTGTTGAACCGAGCCTGATGGCAGCGTCTTGCCAACCCCAACCGGTGAAGTTCCATTGGTCGTGGAGAAACGAAAGTAATACGTCGTCCCAGGCTGCAATTCGACCAAGTCGACTTTCACCGTGAAGTCACGTCGCTTGACGGCAACAGTCTGACCACTGCGCACAATGTTGGTGAACGCTGAGTCCGTGGCGACTTCGAAACTGACCTGGATACTCACCAGGCGGAATAACTGAGGAGTCCTGGCCGGCGTCACACGTGTCCAGATTATCAGTCGATCCTGAAGTGGGTCACCACTGGCAACTCCGTGATCGAAACTGAACTGGTTGCCAGCTGAACCGCGAGGCAGTGCGGTGGGCTCAATCCCCTCGGAGATCGCCGCCGAACCAAATAAGGCCGCGGCACCGAGGCCAATCGAAATATCCTTTACAAACCGTCTGCGCGAAGTCTTAGTCGCCATGTGCCATACTCCTGGAAGTAAAAACAGAGCATACTAACGGCAATTTATTAACGTTTGGGAAAGGATTGGTTAGCGTTCACATCCGGCTTGCTAACGATTCTTCATTTAGACAACTTTTTCGAGTGAGCGATATTGGACTGGAACGGGCGAACTCCACGATGTCAAAGACTGCGTTCGATTGCAATCGCAAATTGCAAGTGATGCCGCGCAAACTGCAATGGGTTGAAATGCTCACCCTTGAACGCTTAACTTTGTTTTGCTGGAATCGACAAACTCATCCAGGACCATTCCACCATGAGACTTCTTGGGCCAATACTCTGTTTTCTGCTGGTTGCGCCATGCCTGTTCGCGGCAGGATTCGCCGCGGGCACTGCCGCGAGGACATGCTCATAACGATTATCGCCACGAACGCCCCTTTTGGGATGCATACGAACACGGATTCTGCTCCATTGAAGTCGATATCTTTCGCGTTGGCGACGAACTGATCGTGGCTCATGACCCAGTTGAACTGGTCACGAAAAAACGAATGTTCAAGGATCTGTATCTGGAGCCGTTGCGGCAAGTGGTGAAGAAAAATGGCGGACGCGTTTACAAGAATGGCCCGCAAACGATCACGTTGCTGGTCGACATCAAACGCGATGGCGAAAAGGTCTTTGAGCTGCTCAGGGAAATCCTTGACGGCTACCGCGACATCCTGTGTTGCCTTGAGGACGGAACCTGGAAAAAGCGTGCGGTACAGGTCGTCGTCTCTGGCGACCGCCCCAAGAAGCATATCCAGCAGGATCCAGATCGGTTAATGGCGATCGATGGTCGGATTTCTGATTTGCCGTCTGACATGTCGCCAACGCTACTGCCACTGATTAGCGATCGCTGGGATAGTCATTTCACATGGATGGGAAATGGCCAGATGCCCCGATCCGAACGTCGAAAACTTGCCCGGCTTGTCACTAGAGTTCACCGCGCTGGGCGAAAGATTCGCTTTTGGGCAACGCCAGAGAACCCGAATCTTTGGAAACAGCTAGTTGATTCGGGCGTTGACCTGATCAACACCGACCAGCTTTCCGATTTGAGGGCTTTCCTTGACTCCGATGCTGCCAAATCACCGACGATCGACGACGATCTCGAAACCGTCATTCGAATCGGAATGATTGGCTGCCACCGTCAGGACAAACCGGCTCCCGCATTGAGTCGTTATCTTCAGGCCTCACCCGACATCCTCGTTTGGATGGGCGACAACGTCTACGCTGACACCCGTGACGACATCACCTACATTGAAAAATGTTACCAACGCATGGCCTCACAAACGGCGTTTCAAAAACTCAAAGAGTCGATTCCTTTTGTCGTCACATGGGACGATCACGACTTTGGCCTTAACAACGAAGGCAAACATTACAAACTCAAAGATGCAAGCCGCAAGTTGTTTCGCAAATTCTGGTCGATGGAGGAATTCATCCCGGCAGACCGCGACGGTATCTATCATTCGCGTTACTTCGGCAAAGGCGACAAGAGGCTTCAACTGATCATGCTTGACACGCGATACAACCGCGACGACGAAGGCGAACAAAGCGACACACTTGGCGAACCACAATGGAAGTGGCTGGAACAGGAACTGCAGAAGCCCGCGAAACTCAGGCTGATTGCCTCGGGATATCAGATTCTGCTTGACCGTGAACAGAAATTTGAAACCTGGTCCAAGTTTCCTGCTGCGAAAAGTCGGCTGTTTGAATTGATTCAAAACACCAAAGCCAGCGGCGTCATCTTTATGGCTGGGGACCAGCATTACGGCGAAGTTAGTCGACATAAGAACGCCATTGGCTACGATGCGGTCGAGTTCATGTTTTCCGGAATCAATCAGGAAGAACCTCACGTTTTCAACTCGTTCCGCGTCTCCCCAGTGGCACACGCGTTGAACTCCTATGCCCTGATCGACATTCAATGGGTAAAGAATAAGATCGAATGTGCCACACGTTACGTTCCGATGTCTGGACGCTGACACCAATGTGCCCGAACTGACTTACCGCGTTAACTTCAGTGAACTCCAGCATTCAACGAAGTAGCATTGCTGGAAGAGCACAATCCCTCGCTTGCGCGTCCTGAGAATAGGGCAAAGTCGGCACAGTGGTTTTGCCCTGCCGGTAGCGAATGATCGTAATCAGATTTTGCGAAATTTGTCGCTAACGCCTGCCCGCTGTCAGGCGGGATAATTCCGCTTTCCATTTGGCGTTTTCGTCCTCTCTGTTCGCTGCCGCCGAGAAGTCGATTAAACGCTGCAGCGCGGAACTCAAATTCCTGAATCGATATCTGAACGGAATGGAGTCGCTAGTATCCTTGAGTCCCTGGTATCCCTGTACGAGCAGCGGCTCGGCTTCGGCAATTCTTTTCTGGCCCAACAGACACTCACCCAGCATGGAACGGGCGCTCGCGGTATACCATGAGCCGGGAATATGATTTTCTCGGATCGCAAGACACTCTCGAAGAACAGGTTCAGCTTGTTCCCAAGCATCCATCTTCAAGAGCCGTAATGCATTTACGGCCAATGCATTGCTTAATTCTCGGCTTCCCTCCGAGAATCGCTCTCGAACTCTTTCAATTTGTTCAGAAGTTACGGCAATCGCCTTGTCCATTTCATCGGCATCCGCGTAGACAGTCGCCAGCTTTCCACCAATCCAATTGAGTTCGTGGTACTTCTTCGCCGATTGATAGGCGGCTTCCAACATTTTGACTGCCTCATCTTTGCGACCTGCCTCGAGATGACTCACGGCGACATTTGCCATTGAACTCAACGTGTCCCGATGATCGTTGCCCAACACTTCCTGTCTCAATTTAAGTGCCTCTTCGTGAAGCGAAATTGATTCTTCGATCCTTTCTTGCTTGCCGTATAGGACGGCCAGATTACTGATTGATTGAATCGTTACGGGATGGTTCGGGTTCAGTCGACGGCGAGCGTCGAGTACCTCCGTAAAAAGGGACTCCGCCTCGGCGAACTGATCCTGATCCAGATACAGTAAAGCCAGGTTGTTCATCGCTTTCAGCGTGTTGTCATGCTCAGAGCCAAATGCACGCTGCTGAATCTCAATAACGCTGGTTAGAATCGACTCAGCTTCTTCATACTTTCCCTGTAACTTTAACTGCCCGGCCAAATTTCTGCGGATCGTGATGACATCGGGGTGCTCGGGAAGGCGAGCTCGCAATTGGATCTCCAAAGCTTCTTGAAGCAGATCAATGGCTTCGTCGTAGCGATGCCGGTCCTCATAAAGCAAGGCGAGGTTGCTCAACGATACGGCAATCTCGGGGTGCTCGGGTGCCAGTGACTGACGTCTGATCTGCAGGGACCGTGTAAAAAGACGCTCGGCCTCTTCGTAGCGCCCTTGGGCGTCGTAAACCAGAGCCAAGTTGCTCATCGTATTGGCTGTCTTGGGGTGTTCTTCTCCAAAAACTTGTCGCTCAATTTTGAGACATTCTTTATACAATCGTTCCGCCTCTTCATGCCTGGCTTGCTGTTTATATACAACTGCCAAGTTATTCATCGTCGAGAGCGTGTCCGGTTGATCGGCTCCAAAAACGCGCCGTCTGACCTCTAGTGTTCTTTCCAAGAGGGGTTCCGCATCCGCAAGCCGAGATTGGACGATGTAAAGCGCGGCCAGATTATTCATCCCTCGCAGCGTTTCAGGATCCTCTATTCCGTTGGCGGATTTCGAATATTCCAGCACTTCCTTTAACAGCCGCGTCGCTTCGTCGTAACGGCCAATTCCCTCGAACGACTTTGAAAGTGTTGCTTGTATCCTTGCTTTGATACGCGGCTGGTCAGCGAACCGCGATTCGACTTGTTGCGAAGCCCGTTCCAACAGGGTGACCAGCTTTAGGTCAGGATTGAGTTTCATCCCGGCCGATAGTTGTGACTCCGCGCTGGCCAGCCCGAGCAAATCTTTTTGCAAGAAATCATTAACCGCTTTGGCAATCGCAGCTTCTCTGGCGGCTATTTTGATCGCTGCTTCTGCTTTTTTTCGCTGCTGCGTCTCTGCCTTCCGCGCTTGACGTTCTGCCAGGGCCGCAGCTTGTGCTACTTTCGCGCTGGCCATCGCCTCGCGACGGGCGTCCTCTTTCAAGTCCCTCTCGGCGACGGCCGCCGCTTCAGCCCGGGTGGCGCAAAAGCTTGCCAAGACGTTCCAATTAAGCCCAGGACCAAGGATGCTGCTACAACTGCGCTTGTTGCAATCGCCACCCTATTGCGTCTAGCGAACTTGCGAAATCGGTAGCCTGCCGTCGGGGGACAGGCCATTATCGAGTCACCGCTCAAGTAAGATCGAATGTCCTTGGCCAGTTCATTGGGCGTGTCATAACGTCGATTGCGGTCCTTCTCCAGGGCCTTTATCGTGATCCAATCCAGTTCGCCCTTTACCAATCGGCTCCATTTCGTGGCCTCGCCTAACCGGTGCTCGGAAAGCGAAGGCTGTTGCGCGATATCCGCCAGACGTATGCTGGGTCTGGGAGGGTCCTCGTGACGGATGATCCTGAGCATCTCATCCCAGGCAACCGATCTCAGTCGTTCCTTGTCAAAGGGTGTGGAATCAGTCAACAGTTCGTAAAGCAATACGCCGAGCGAATAGATGTCGCTACGTGTATCGATGTCGAGTTGATTGACGCGAGCCTGCTCGGGACTCATATACTCAAATGTACCGATGATCTCACCGATGCCCGTAAACATTGTTTTTTCTGTCAAGGGCTGACTCAGTGCTTTGGCCACACCGAAGTCAATCACTTTGACCATGGGCTGGCCATCATATTCCACGACCAGCACATTCGATGGCTTGATATCGCGGTGGATGATTCCTTTCTGATGGGCGTGTTGAATTGCAAGGCAAACGGTCAGAAACAACTTGAGACGCTGTTGGATGGATAATTGCTGCTGATTGCAATATTCAGTGATCGGCTGGCCCCGGACCAGTTCCATGGCAAGATAAGGTCGCCCAGAGTCGGTTGCGCCGGCCTCAAAGACTTTCGCGATATGGGGATGATCCATCATCGACAAAGCCTGGCGTTCGGCATCGAAACGCGCGATTACCTCCCGCGTATCCAAGCCTGCTTTCAGGATTTTGAGGGCAACTTTCCGACGGACCGGCTGGATCTGCTCGGCCATGTAGACAACGCCCATGCCGCCTTGGCCGATTTCCTGCAGTAATTTGTATGGGCCGACTTGATCGCCGGAGCGAAAGTTAATCGACTCCCGAAATAAGGAGTTGTCCAGTAGGGGATCTGGAGCCGAATCGGCTCCCAACAGTTGACGCACTTGATCACGAACCGCATGGGTCGGGCAAAGTTCTTCCAGTAACGTCTCTCGATTGGAGGCAGGCGCCTCGATAATTTTTGCAAAAATATGCGCAACGTATCCAGCTCGGAAACGGATCCGACCTGTTTTACCGGTTCTGGTCCTGCTTGTTCGGTCAAAGAATCACTCTCCAAAGGCAGCCTGATAACGCTCAGCTGGTTTCGCGTCATACCGCCACCAAACCCGTCATTTTTTTTCTTGAATTTCGGTTCGTAACCATGCCCGGGCGAATCGCCAGCGACGCTCGACGGTCGACAGGCTGATCTCCAAGACCTGAGCACACTCGGGAAGAGTCAGGCCCGAAAAGAACTTTAGGTTGACGATTTCTGCCTTTTCAGGCGCCAATTCTTCAAGTTTAGCCAACGACTCATGAAGCCCAAGCAAGTCTGTATCAAACTCGTCTCCGGGAATGCAAATTCCCGAAATCGGTTGTTGCACCATGTCTCCCCCCCGTTTCTCACGATTTCGAGACCGGGCGGCATTGATCAAGATTCGCCGCATCGCTTGGGCGGCTACGCCGTAGAAGTGTCTGCGATCACGCCAGTTACATTTTTGCTCGACCAGTTTTAAGTAGGCCTCGTTGACCAGGGCAGTCGTTTGCATTGTCTTCGCCCGGCTTTCGTTTGCGAGTCTATTTCGAGCGATTGCTTTCAAATGGTCATAAACCAACTCAAAGAGTTCTTCTTGTCGCAGGGGAAATGACTGAAGCAACAGGGTTACATCTGCCTCGCCAGTTCCGGAGTTCGCGCTTTCCTCGCTCATACGCAGAACCTCCTCAGGTCTCTACGGAACCATGAAGACGAAGGAACGCTTTGACACCGCATGGGTTGGTTTTCCTTCCAAAATTTTTTCAATAAAGTGAATGGATTGGAACCGAAAGATCGCGTATTAGTTTAACCGACAACTAGCGGGGCGATTTGCGAGTTTTCGTCGAATCTTTCCCTGTTGCCGGAAGAAACGGCCAAAGTTGACGCGACGTCAGCGGGGTCAACATCAGGTGAGACCGTTGCCATCCAAGGTTTTACGAGGAATCGCTGGTGTTAAAACGAGACGGCTCAATCGGTCAAACCGGTCGCGGCCGTGGAGATATCGGGGTGCCAAGTACGATACCGATTAATTCATTGTTCTGGAGAATTGAGATGAGATTCAATTTTGTGTTTTTGCTGATCATGATCGCGGCGCCCAATGCCGTGCCTGCACAATCCGTCGTTACCGGCGGACAAACGAGTGTGTTGTTTGACATCGATGCACTTTCTGATTTCGGACTGGATGTGAGCGGCGTTTCGCAAGAAGTCATGACTCCCGGTGATCTGGGGCCCGACTCGGTTGCCTTCGAAATAACTGAGCAATCGACCTTTTTCTATGAGCCGTTCGAGTTCACGCCCTTCGGCGGAACGATCGAACACCGAGGTCAGGTGTATTTCGATCAACAATTTGCGTACGGCGACTTTTCGATTGGTTTCGATCCAGCGAGAGTCTCTGCGGTAAACAGTGGCTTTTTTCTTGAAAGCACGACCGAAGGGTTTTTGCTCCTCTCTGGAATCTTGTTTGATATTGAAAGGCCCTCGGCGGTCGACGCCCAGGTGAATTCATTGACCATCGAGGCCAACCTGTTGATTTCACCCGAATTGGCAAACTTTTGGCATCGACCCAACATGGTGGGCATGGACGTCGGAGATGCATTGATTACGGCAACCGCCGATTCAACTGGCTCGCGTCGCGTCTTGCCGTTGTCCTTCGAACCGGTCAACGGAATCCTTCAATCGGGAAACGTTTCTGATCTGTGGGAAAGTGACAACCAAGACTTGTCGATGGCCCGTCGACCTGGCGACATTCAGCCCAGAATCGTGTGCGATGTGACTTCGGTCAGCCCCGTTGAAGAGCCAACCATCTTTGAAATTACGATCGAAGGCTCATGTTTCTCGCGATCAGCCGTTACGCAGTCGATTGAATTGTTTAACTACGACACCGGCTCCTGGGAAGAAGTGGATTCTCGAAACGCGTCACGTTTCACGGATAACCAGGTGACCATTTCGAATGTTGGGGATCTGTCAAGATTCGTTGAATCTGGAACTCGATCCATTGCAACGCGGATACGACTGGTCGGGTCTTCACAGCGGACTCGATTCAGCTCGAATACAGACCAGATTTATTGGACCATCGAGTGACCTTCGGCATCTGCGACTGAAATCGTGAGCCCGTCATCGTACTTTCATGGCGGGCTCCTCTTACTGCTAAGCTATAAGAAGTTACTCATCCAAATGCCAAAACGGTTCAATTTACAAGAATCCATGTACGCCAACATCTGAATAATCGTCTTCATGTTGATGGCCAATACTGAAACCTCAGGAAAAATAAACTATGTCGAATCAACGAAGCAAATTTGTCATCTGCATGTTCTCCTTGGCGGCGACGTGTTTCGCCCAAGCAGGGCGGGCTGAGGATCTTGGCCACGGATACAGTCGGGACGGGGATGTCATCTTCTTCGAAGGCAAGCGCATCGATCAGGAGGGCGTGGATGACATTCAAAGATTCGCCAGCGCGGTGGGACATAAACTGACGCTGTGTAGTAAGGTGGATGCGGCCAGCTTCGAGGTGCTGAACGAACAATACTCGAAGGACAAGAACAAGGTTTACTATAAATGGGTCAGTCCCGGGCGTTTTTGGGTGGTCGAGTTGCCCGCCGCCGACGTGGCGAGCTTTAAAGTGATCAACTTCGCTCATGCGGTTGATGCAAATGCGATCTGGTACTTGGACCTCCCTATCGAGGGCAGTAACCCTTCAACAGTTCAGTTGATTGCCGACCGGATTGTTAAAGACGCAAAAAGTGTCTACGTCAGTGGCCAACCCCAGCCGCACCTCGACGCCGAGACTTTTCAGAGCGTTGGATCGGCCTATTACAGCGACACCAATGGCGTGTACTGGGGAGACAAGCCGATTGATGGAGCGGATGCTGCAACATTCGAGGTGCTTGGCGACTCCTTCATTGCCGTCGACCAGAACATGGTGTACCGCAGCGGCCAGCGTCTGCCACATATCGACCCTGGCACCTGTAAGTTCATTCTTCACGACCCCTATGGCTACCAGGTGATCTCCGACAAGAACGGAGTGTACTTGAACAAGCTCAAGTTCCTGCATGCCGACCCGGACGACTTTGAGATGATCGACGAACGGACAGGCAGAGGCGGTAAGTTCGTGTTTCTTGTCGATACTTATCACAGCACTCCGGTGACCGTTTACCGCGAAGGTCCGCGTTTGGTCACGGAAACGGTGCTGTATGAAAAGGGCTCGACGAACCCTTTGGCCATCGTCAAAGCCGACGTGTCCGGCGACAAGCTGGAGAACATCAAGTTTTCGCCAGCACCCGGGAAAGCTGTTGCCGATCCGGTACCTGACTGGCAAATCAGTGTCTTTCAACGGCCGAATCTGGTTAAACGGATGCGGTCGGCTGACCAACTACTTAGCGACCACGACGATGGACCCACGAACCGCTAATCCAGCGAGAATTCCGATGACGTATTGGAGGTTGAATGGGCTGTTTACACAATCAACAAGTCCCTCACGCCACCCTCCCACCGTCAGGTTCCGCCGAGGGCGCTATACCAACTCATCAGTATCATGAATAAACCTAAACAGTACGAGCAAGCTGCGTGGCAATTGCCGGCGTTCCTCGCGATGACATTTGGGGCAATGATCGTCTGGCCGATGGTCGGCTTCGCCGCTAGTTTTTCGCTGTTCGACAGGCCATCCGAAGCCGTGCTCTTGTTTGGCGGAATTAGCGGACTGCTGCTTCTGCCCGTCTATGCGATTTTTCCTCTCAGCGAAACGGTATTTGGAATTGCGATAATTGTCCTTTGGCTGTTAATTTGGATTGGTAGTTCATTTTGGTTCACGATTGGACCGCGCAAACGGCACACACAAATGATTGTTTTGGCCGTACTGTCGAGCATCTCGCTGGGACAGGCGACGCTTGGCTTCCTGATGATACTTGGCAAGAACGTATAAATTGAAAAGAGTTTGTGTAAACAGCTAAGCAACCCGGAATTCCGTCTTAGCCGCCTTGAAGAATAACATCCCAATCGACCAATGACGATCACGGAGTTCCGTTTTAATCCTGAGCAGCCAGCGATAAAAACTTATGTTTATCAAGCGTGTGTTGGCGGGCATCTTCGGCGCTGTCCTGTTTGGCGTGCTGGCCCCCATTCTCTCTGCTCTGCTGATTGGTGTGCCGGACACCTTAATGGGTTTTGTCTGGTTTGCCGTCGTTGGATTCGTGGTCGGCTTTATTCTCGGTGCGAGGTTTCCCCGGATCTTTGGCTTCGTTTTTGAGGCTTTCATCGATGTGTGAGTTGTTGACATTTTTCGATGCAAATGAAAAAGCATTCTTTACGTTGTTGCAATCCTGGTCGAAACGATCGTTCTGGATTGGCTCGGTAGAGTGCAGCGGTGTGTCAGATTTGTTTCAGAATCCGAATTGGTGCTCGGTATAAAATGGCTAAACACCTAGCGAATTTCATGACTTCAATCGGTTTGTAACCGAGCGACTTTCGGCAACCAAGGCTGACTTAAGCCTTGAACAGAGCGTTGCAGCGTTTCGCGCATATCAATCCGAGCTCGCGAAGTGTCGTGAGGCGTTGAAGCCAGCTCTCAACGAACTTGATGGAACTGGAGGAAGCATTCTGGATATGGCATCCATAATCGCCCGCGGAAAACAGATGCTGGCAGAGGAATGCATATCGGAATAAATGCCTGCCGTCCGGAAAAGTTCCGCCGCAGAGCAAGATCTGCTAGACATCTTTCTTTACATTGGTCGACAAAATCGAAGCCCCGCTGCTGCCGAGCGCCTACTTTTAGCGATTGATGAAAAGTGCCAAGAGTGTCAGATCTTGATGCGTCGACCACTGGCGCGGCGCACAAGCGTTGTTTTGGGTCAGATTGTACTGCGAGGATTGTAGCTCGATCATTCCCTCGAGCCAGATGGGAGCGAAGCGCCCTCGAGGTTCGGTGCCGCCGGGAACCGATACGTAAATCATTTGATTCGGTGGCGGGGGAGGCGTGTGAATGCAGGCGCCCACCCGGGGCACGAGCAGGAATTCCGTGATTCTCCCATCAACGTTGCTGGCCAGTGGCAGAATGTATTGGCTGCATCAAGAAACGAATCCTCATTTGCATAGGGCGTGAACCACTTCTTCAGCTTGGCAACCATTTGGCCTGCTCCCATGCCGATCCTCTGATCTCGGGCACATAAGTCGGGACCGGCTTGTCCAGATCGATCTTGCCCTCTTCAGCAAGCATCGCGACAAGCAGACCGACCGTCGGTTTGGATGCCGACATCCAGATGTGGATATCAGTGGGATTCATGCCCGGATAGACCTCGAAAACGACTTTGCCCTTATGGGCCATCATCATCGCCTGAACCTGACGCTTGCCGACCAGATATTTCTTCAGCGGCGGCGTGGTCGTGCCGTCATGCGCGGTGAAGGTAAGATCCAGCAGAGAGGGATCGATGGCCCGTTCGAGCTTGGAAAACTCTTCCGGCGGCGCGATATAGGAGCACTTGAAGAACTCGGGGAGATTGAGGTTATAGTAGATCGACTCTTCGTTGCCGGACTGCCAGTTGGGAAAACTGTAGTTCCTGGTCGCCTGTTCGATGAATTCCAGGGACTGAGGCTTTTTCCACTTCGCCATCGGGCTGTCGACTTCGAGCGGCTCGAAACCTGATGCGCCGACCCTGACGGGACCGTCGCAATCTTTGGCGTGTTCGGCGTTCATTTTTTCCTCCTCGTAATAGTCTCTGTATGTTGGTGTGAATGCGCTTTGACCGGAGCCAAGGGCTTGCACCATCCAATCGAGCGCCAGCGAGAAACTGAATCTGATCCTCAGATGCATTTAAATGGATCACCCGATAACCGCTTTCATTACCCGCAACCAATTGCCGCCCCAAAGTTTGGCGATGTCCTCTATCTTGTAGCCGCGACCAAGCAGCGCATCGGTAAGATTGAATAAAGTCTTGGGGGTCTCGATGCCCTGTGGATAGGCCAACACGTCATACGGATAGGCCTCTTTGGTCCAGACGCCGGAATCAATATACATCTTCCACCCTGCTTTTTGCTCCGCCGGGCTCATCGAGATTTGATAGGTGTAGTCTGAAGAAATGCCGACGTGGTCGATTCCTACGAGCTGCACGAGATAATCGATGTTGCCAACGTAGTCATCCATGGTTGGAAAGGGTTTCGCGGCAACGAAGGGTGGGTACATGACCGCGCCGACCAGCCCGCCTGATTTGGCCACCTCCCTGATCAGCTCATCCGGCGCATTGCGGGGCGACGGGCGATAGTTCCGGGAATTCGAGTGCGACAGGACAACGGGCGACTTGGAGCGCGCGACCGTCTCGAGCCCGCTTTGGGTGCCGGTATGTGCGACGTCGATGATTATTTTCGCCTCGTTCAACCGCTCGATCAACTTCACGCCAAAAGCGCTCAATCCCCCGTCAACCGGTTCAGTGACCCCGTTGGCAAACTGATTTCGTTGGTTGTATGCCATCCCCATGATATTGATCCCGAGAGCCTTGTACATGTTGACAAGGTCAAGATTGTTCTCCACGACCGCGGCGTTTTGGAACTGCAAGAACAACGCAAGCTTGCCTGTCTGCTTGGCTTTTTCGATGTCCGATGCCGACCGCACCAACAACAGGTCATCTCTGGTCTGCAGAAGCCGATGGATGAAGCCCAGCCCATCCAACGTATCGTCCTTATGCCTGACGTTTGACGCCGCAACCATGTTGGCTGCCGAGATTGTCATCACCACGGCCGTGGCACCACCTTGCTTATACCAATCGAGATATTTGACATCCTTGTCGAGCCCCGTAAGGTTGGTGGTGCCATCGATGACCACCAGATCTTTGTGAACCTGCATATAGTTCGAGGTGACAGGTTTGTACGTGGACGAGGAAGCCTCCTGCGCAAACGCGCGGTTTGCGCCGAGTCCAGCGCCTAATGCGATCGCTCCCGCACCCGCGGTTTTGATAAACTCACGGCGCCCCACATTCGTTTCGTTGGTGGAGGATTGCTGGTTTCTTGTCGCAGCTTCTTGCGTTTGTTTATCGAAAAAATCTTCTTGGGTCATCATTTCTCTGTGTCCTTTCTTAAAGTGTTTTTTCAGCCATCGTGTGTTCCCTCCAGACGTTTTCAGTACGATCTCAGGGTTGTGAAAAGCGGCGGGAAGGCGCGGGGCCCAGTACTGCCCCGCGCGCCAGCTTCCATCTAATCGAAACTCAGGGCGATGGCCCGTTCTCCTCGGCGGAGCGAATGAAGATGCGGTGGTTGAATCGCAGGTAGTTCCGTTCGCCAGACGGATCTTCGAGCAATTCACCGAGCATTCCCTTGTTCGGCCCTTCGGTGACGATAAACCACCCTGCGGCTGTGTTGGCCAAATCGGCGGGGACAGGATCCACCCCCGGCTTGGTCAGTTTGGAATTCTGGACAAGCTGATACCTTCCGCCATTGGTTTTGATCTCGAAGTCTTGGAACGTGCCCTTGAAGACGCCGACAAAGGGATCGAGCACTGACGGATCAACGCCGGTTGCGACCGCGGTCTGGAGCTCGAGCTTGGTGAAGGCGCTGACCATTGCGTCGGCAACTGCTGTGTAGGCCTCGACCCCGCGATCGCTGTTGGTGAGGACGACGACGGCAAAGTTGTAATCCGGGATCAGCTGCAGAAAGGTGCGGTAGCCGATGAAGGTTCCCCCGTGGAAAGCGCTCGTGATCTCGCCGTACTTGCGGACGAACCAGGTCAGTCCGGTGAACTCGCCGGTCGGAGCATCGACTGCCGGGGCGTGGGCAAAGGCCAGCGCTTCCTTGGACAGCAGTGTGTTACCGGACGAGTCCTTCCCGTCCAGCTGAAATTGGGCCCATTTCAACAAGTCGTGAACCGTGGACTCGATTGCGCCGGCGCTCCCGATCGTCGGCGGGCTAGGCGTGTAGATCGGCTTCAGTTCGCTGATCTTGTCGTCGGCATAGATCGGTGGATGGCCCCAGGCGTAATTGTCGTCGGGAGGGGTGAGGCTATAGTTGAAGCGTGTCGCATCCATGCCAAGCGGGGAGAAAAAACGCTCTTCGACGAGAGTCTCGAACGGTTTTCCGCCGACGACCGATAGCACATGGCCAGCGAAGGCGAGATTGGAGTTGTTGTACATCCACGTCTGATCGAAGGGCACGATCTGTTCGAGGTAGCGTGCTTGGAGCATGCACTTCTCGGTGATCGAACCACCTGGGGGAACGGGATCGAAAGCGTGGTCGCCGCTCCAACCGGTGTGATGGTGGAACAGGTCGATGACCCGCGCTCTGGACGTCGCATCAGGATCATTGACTTTGAACCAGGGCAGCATGTCGACGATGCGAGCGTTCAGATCGAGATCGCCCTGTTCGGACAGCATCAAGGCCAGCGTCGCGGTGAAGGTCTTCGTGACGGAGGCGATATGAAAGACGGTGTCAGCGGTGACGGGCTCTTTGGTGGTGACGTTCGTGACACCGATCCCGGCGGCATAGGAGTTGGCTCCGTGGATGACGCCGACAGATAGTCCCGGTATATGCAATTGTGCGATCAGATCGGCGGCTTTGCCAACGACCGAATCGAAGGTTTCTTGGCCAGCCATGTAGTTCTGCGTAGAGTTCATCGGGCGTCATCTCCAGGTGTTTTCAGTGTCAGTTCAGGGTTGGAAAAAGCAGCCGGAAGGCGCGTGGGGCTCAGCACTGCCCCGCGCCAGCTTCCATCTAATCGAAATTCAGGGCGATGGCACGGCCCATGGCCTCGTTCCACTCGGTACCGTCGCCAGTGGTAAACCAGACGGCGACCATATCACGCGAAGGCGAGACATAGAGACCCTGACCACCGACTCCGCCCTTGAACATATCCCCGTCCGACATGATCGCGTCCCACTGGTAGGCACCATAGGCGCTCTCAGGTGGCGTCTTGCCGAGAATGACACTCCAGACCGGTAGTGGCCACAGGTCGTTATTGCGGGCGGTATACACACCTATTTCCTCGTCGCTGCCTGAAACAATAATATGATGTGGCTTCGCATAGTTTCCCTCGGTGAAAGGGAAAACGGGTTCGTTCTTGAGTATTGACAAATTTATTGGTTTCCTTTATTTCTTTTCCTGCGGTTTCTGTTTAATGGAGTTTTTGTAGATCACGCCGTCTTTCATGATGATCACGAAGTTTTTATGCGGATCGGCAATGAGGTTAATGTCCTCCAGGGGATTTCCGTCGACCAAAAGCAGGTCGGCATAAGCGCCTTCTTTAACCACACCGTTCTCGCCGGGATAGGGATCGCGAGGCCCGGAACGCTTCATGATCTGATAGTTCCGGCTGGTCGCAATCTTCAGCACTTCCCACGGCTCGAAATAGCGGACGAGCTTCGCCAACTGAGCCCCCTGACGCTCTGCGAGTGCCGGATTACCCTGCGTATCTGTCCCAAATCCGAAGAGCAAGTCATATTTCTTTGCTAACGCGAAGGCATTATCAGTTCCTGAGATCAGTTGCTGGTATTTTTTTTCCTGAAATGAACCTGGAGGCATTGGGATGGCATCCTCATCGTCATAGAAGGGCTGCAGGCAAACTGAAGTACCCGTCTTCTGCATAAGTTTTGCTGTTTCCTCGTCCATCATCTGGCCGTGCTCTACATTACGGACACCGCCGCGGATCGCGTTCTGGATCGCCTTCGCGGTATAGGCGTGAACGGTCACATAGGTGCCCCAGTTCTCCGCGACTTCAACCGCTGCAGCGATTTCATCGACGGTGTATTGCGATACGTCGAGTGGATCCGAAGGGGAGGCGACCCCTCCACCGCCCATGAGCTTGATAAAGGCCGCCCCACGCATCAGGTTCTCGCGCACGCGCTGCATGACTTGCGCCCTGCCGTCTGCGATCGCGACCGAAGCCATCCCTTCTTGCGGGGTAAGATCCCGTGAATAGCTTCGAGGTATATCAATCGTGCTACGGAAATCGGCATGTCCAGACGTTTGGGAGATCATCGCACCCGCAGCGTAGATCCGGGGGCCAACGAACAGACCCTCGTCGATCGCCGCCTTTAAATCAAATACAGGGCCGCCCGGGTCTCTCACCGAGGTGAAGCCCCGCATAAGCGTCTTTTCTGCCCCACGGGCCGCCACGAGATTCAGTTTGCCCGCACCAGCCGCAAACACGTCCCCATCCATATAGGCCGCCATGTTGTGCCAATGACAATCTGTAAGGCCAGGCATCAGCGTGCGCCCTTCACCGTTGATGATGGTCACATTATCGGTTTGCGCAACCGTCAAAGGCTCTTTAGATATTTGTTTGATGAGGTTTCCTTCAACCAAAACATTTGACTTGAACCGTTTTTCGGATACACCATCAAATACCTCTACATTGGTGAAAAGTGTAATGGGTTTTGGCTTTTCTTGCGCGAATAGCCCTGAGCTGATAAGGCAAAGTGCTGATACGAATACTATTGTTTTCATGGACATGTCCTTAGTTAACGGTGTAGTTCATAATGAATTCCAGATTGTCACAGTCGACTACTACGTTCCTTTATAGAAACTCAAAAGGCTTAGCCTCTTTGAGTTGGGAGGAGACTTCTCCGGCGAGCGGATTGTCTTTTGAAACCTTAAGGGTCATCGCCTTTGCCCCGGGTTTAAGATCGACCTTGTTCAAGTCGATCCAAAACACATTGGGGGAGACCGCCGAATCAAAATAATAGGTCTTGGCATCGTGATCAGCCACGGTTCGCCACAGGGTCTCGACGCCACTGGCGCTGCCGACCGGGGCGCTTACTCCACGAATGAGAGAAAATACCGTGGCCAGCGCCAACGGCCGGTCTTCCTGTTTTTTCATCGTCTTCAGGTAGTAGCTTGCTCTTACCCACCGGTCAGTCGCAGAGGCCGTTCCCGGAAGGAAATTTTCACCACCAGCTTTTTCCCAGTAAGCGTTCAAGGCCAGCTGTTCCGAGTAAATCGGGGAGTTGGTCATGACGACATACTGTGGCCCGTGATGGATCACCAGTTTGCCGTCAAGATACTCAAAAATGGCGGAGTCACCTGTCGCATCGGAGATCGCCATGTGTATTTTCGCGGCCATACCATTTTCAACCGGCTTGGACACAACCGTGAACGGCGGATCTTGCATGGCTGCCACCGCCTCTTCAACCGTGGCGTAGTTGTCCAGAAAATACTGCAACCAGGCTCCAATGCTGATCGTCGGTTTCCCGGTTTTCGCCGGATCACCGAAATCGGCTTCGGTCAGATACTGCATGTTTCCGACCAGGCCTTTCTCGTTCATGCCATCCGCCGATGCGGTACCATAGAATGCCGTGATGACGGATCCGTATTTCGATGTCCAAGTCAGCTCGTTGTCGCTGCCCCCTCCTTTCCGCTGAATGCCTTGCGGAAAAACCCAGAGATCGCTGGTAAGTTCGGGGTCGTTCCAGTCCATGCTGCGTGCAGTAATGTACGTCCCGGTTCCAGTTTTATACAAAATTCGAGTACAAGCGTTCGCCGGCTGCACCGTCATAGAAAAAAGGAGCACCGTAACCAGGGCAAGGCGCAAGCCATTTGTTTGCTTCTTCATCATATACTTCACCAAATTCTCCAAGGCTTGTTGTTTGATTGCTGTTGCGCTATTTCCCAGCCAGCATTTTGGCTGCGACAAAAGTTATTTGTCTTGTGCCGTTAAATAATAGAAGTCGTATAGACTCCGGCTAATTTCCGCGATGGCTCGATCCCGATCGGCTTCCGACGTCGTGCTGCTCTTGGTGAATACCGCTATCGCAAAACGTCGGCCATCTGGCAACGTTATGTAACCCACGTCATTAGCGACACCGCCAGTCGTTCCTGTTTTGTGGGCAACTGGTGTACCTTTTGGCAGAAGGCCTTTCAGTCTTCCTGAACCTGTACGTGTACGAGACATGGTAGCCAGCAGGAATTCGCGGCTTTCCTTACTCAACACCTTTCCACTGTCGATCGCCAGAAGCAATTCCAGCATTGCTTTTGGTGTGGATTGGTCGCGAGGGTCCTTTTCAAACTCAAGGTTTCGATCAGATATCCTTGCTTCGAGCGTTGGGTCTTTGGCATAGGCCGCTGCAGCTACGGATAAGTACGCCTTGTCAGGTAATCCATAGAAGTCCATTCCCAGTTCGGTGCAATACCGATCCACTCGCTGCTCTGTGATCCCAATACTGCGCAATAGCTTCGTTACCGCTTCCGGACCTCCCGCTAGTTTTAAACAGGCGTCCGCCGCTGTATTGTCGCTTTCCGTAATCATGGGTTCAATCAAATTGGCGACAGACAACTTAATACCGGGATGAACAAAGTTCGTTGCGATCGGATTGGGCCCTACGACCATCGATTCCAGTGGGACATCAATTAAATCGGTAAGTTGAAGCTCTCCTTTATCGACACGGTCTAGCAAGGTAACTACTGTCGCAACTTTAAACGTGCTCGCCATAACAAACGTTTCATCGCCGTTTACTGTGACACTCACCCCTGAGCCAATTTCCTGTGCAGCCACTCCGATGCGGCCTGCCAACCCCTGCGATACTCTCTCAATCTTCTGTGAAATATCTTGAAAACCAGGTTCCTGAGCGAATGCCGTTTGGACCGCACCAAATGACGACACGATTGCGATAAACAATAGTGCTGTATTTCGCTTCATGGGTCTTACTTCCTTGAGTAATTGGGTTTATTCAATTTGAGTGCCAAAGGCCTTGGTTGCAGAGGCGGCGCGAAGCGCCGTTCGATGCGACCAATTGTTGGGAATGACAAAGGTTATTTGTCTTGTGCCGCCAAATAATAAAAGTCGTATAGACTCCGGCTAATTTCCGCGATGGCTCGATCCCGATCGGCTTCCGACGTCGTGCTGCTCTTGGTGAATACCACAATCGCAAAACGTCGGCCATCTGGCAGAGTGATGAAACCCACGTCATTAGCGACACCGCCAATCGTTCCCGTTTTGTGGGCAACCGGTGTTCCTTTTGGCAGAAGGCCTTTTAGTCTTCCTGAACCTGTACGTGTACGAGACATCGTAGCCAGCAGGAATTCGCGGCTTTCCTTACTCAACACCTTTCCGCTGTCGATCGCCAGAAGCAATTCCAGCATTGCTTTTGGTGTTGAGTGGTCCCGAGGGTCCTTCTCGAACTCAAGATTTCGATCAGATTGCCTTGATAAGAGCGTTGGGTCTTTGGCATAGGCCGCTGCAGCGACGGTTGCGTAGGCCTTGTCCTGTAAACCATAGAAGTCCCGCAAAATTTCTGACTGTAGAGCGATCAACTCGTTGCTCTGTGATCCCAATACTGCGCAACATTTTCGTCACCGCTTCCGGACCTCCCGCTACTTTCAGACAGGTGTCCGTCGCCGTATTGTCGCTTTCGGTGATCATGGGTTCAATCAAATTGGCGACCGACAACTTTACACCGGGATGAACGAAGTTCATGGTGAGCGGATTGGGCCCGACGACCATCGTTTCCAGTGGGACGTCAATTAAATCGGTGAGCTTAAGTTGTCCTTTATCGACGAGGTCCAGCAAGGTAGTTGCAATTGCAACTTTATAGGTACTCGCCATCACAAACGCTTCATCGCCGTTGATGGTGACACTCACCCCTGAGCCAATTTCCTGTGCAGCCACACCGATGCGGCCAGCCAGACCTTGCGAAACTTTCTCAAGCTTCTGAGAAATATCTTGAACGGTAGGTTCCTGAGCAAATGCCGATTGACCTGCAACAAATGACGTGACTATTGCAACACAAAATAGTGCTATGTTTCGTTTCATGGGACTTCTCCTCTGAGTAATTGCGTTTGTTTGATGCGGGCTGTGAATAGTTGTCACCGTTTCGCTGCAGCCATCGTCGCCAGACGGTGGATCGGTCCACGCCTTGGCGAACCTGGCTACAACAAGATTAACAAACCGACCGTTTCCTAACGAAGCGTGTTCTTGTAAATCTTGCCGTCCTTCATGATGACGACAAAGTTCTTCGCCGCATCGCCAACCAGGTCAAGATTTTCCAGAGGATTGCCGTCGACCAGGATCAGATCCGCGTAGGCTCCTTCTTTGATCACCCCCAGCGGACCGTCCTGGTAAGGATGACGTGGACCACTCATCGTCAATAGTTCGGCATTGGTCGAGGTCACCATCTTGAGTGCTTCATACGGCGTGAACCACCGCTGCAACTTGGCAACCATTTTTCCTTGCCGTGCCGCCGAAGCGGGATCGAACAACAGATCGGTGCCGAAAGCGATTTTCACTCCCATCGCTTTCGCCATCCTGTAGGTCCTTTCGGTTCCATCGGTGGCTTCGATGAATTTTCTTGAACTGATCGAGTTGTCGAACTTCAGTGCATCCTCATCGTTCAGGATCGGCTGCGCGCTCAGCCAGACACCATTGTCTTTCATCATCTGAAGAGTCTTGGGATCTCTGATCAAATTGCCGTGTTCGATTGACTTGACTCCGGCCTTGATCGCGATCTGAATCGCCTCGTCGGTAAAGATATGTGCTGCGACGTACGTGTTCCAGTTTTTTGCAACGTCGACGATCGCTTTGATTTCTTCATAGCTGAATTGTGTGACATCCAATGGATCGTAAGTAGACGTTACTCCGCCGCCGCCCGCAATTTTGATCTGAGTGGCGCCCATACGCAGGATTTCACGTGCTTTTTTAGTCACCTCCGGAACACCGTCGCCAATCGCAATAAGTCCATTACGCTCCCAATACGAAAGCGGGGCGCCCGGATTGCGCGGAACGTCACTGTAAGGCGTTAAATCAAAGTGGCCTCCGGTTTGTCCCAATGGAGGACCGGACACAAGCATCCGTGGGCCGGGAAATTTCCCAGCATCAATGACCTTCTGGACGGCGAACGGATTGCCGCCAATGTCGCGAACTGTTGTGAATCCGCGCATCAATGTTTGTTCGGCGCCGAGCAGTCCGGCAATCGCAACGTCGGACATATCAGAATTCTGAAGAAGTTGGCCCACCGTGATGTTCGATAAGTAGGTGTGCCAGTGCACGTCGATCAGGCCCGGTATCAACGTTCTGCCACCACCGTCGATTACCCTGCCGCCTGCGACAGCAAGTGGTTCGGTTGACACTGCGGTGATCAAGTTGCCCGTCACGACGACGTTGGCGTTTTCAATCAATGCTTCGTTCACGCCGTCAAACACGTTGACGTTCGTAAATAGCACGGGGCCTGTGGGCGTTTCTTCCTGCGCCTTTGCGGGCAAGACCATCGCGATGGAACAGAAGAGCAGCGTCAACCCACGGAGGGTATGTCTTTCAGTTTTCATATTCATTGACTTTCTTTTGGATTCCTACTTCAAGTCGGTATGGTTAAAAGCCCGAATTCTATTCCTCGCCGAATCCCGCGTTGAGTTTCGCTTCCTGTTCGTGGGTCAGGTTGGATTTGATGAGCGTTCCAATCTGGCCTTTCATTTCTTCTTCGACTTTGTCCAACGTCACACTGCCGGTCAGCAGAAACAAAGCCGACGTTCCCTCGGTGACCTGCTCGCGAACCGAACCGATGTGAAGTTCCTGTTGAAGACTTGAATCTGGCTTGGTGGACATTCTCTATCTTCCTCATCGTGAATGTGCGCATCTGACGTCGCACATTTGTTATAAAATGGCTCGGACTGATTCACATCGTCAATGGAATGAACTGGTTTGCCATGTCAGCGATTTCTCGCCAGGTTTCTAAACTAACGGCTTTGGGTGTTGAGGGCCATTCAGCGGAGGGCTCGACGTCCCGAAATCAATATGCAAAACGCGCAATCGATCTTCCGCGCGCTAACATTACGTCCAAATCGTTCAAGTGCAAGACGCTTCGGTCGGCAAGTGCTACCGCAACGCATGAATATTCGAGGGTCGGAAAGATGGTCAGCTTGTCCAAACGTTACGAATAATCGGGCAACAGGACTGATCTTCATTCGCCAAATCTTCATTCGCCCATTGCCAATCATGGCATTGGACCGAAGGGCCGGCGGGACATCAGAAGGTTTGCTGCAATTTGGCCAATAGCAACGACCGCGATGCTGATCAATAAAACGGCAACGAGTGAGAAGTACGTTTTAGGGGCCTCGATCGGCGATGCCTCGACCGTGAGCAGAACGGTCGTCACGATCATGGCGATCTTCCATGTCATCCCATTTTTCGCCGACGCCATGGAGCGTGCCATCGCCCATCCAAAGCATCCGGATACGATCAAAGTTCGCGCTGCCCAATGGTCCGGAATCACGCTCCATAAAAGACGAATTAACACGACGGACACGAATGCGGCTAGCAGGCCGGTGATTCCCGCGCAACATCGGGGCCAACGTCGTCATCGTTGCCGAGGCTGACAAGAGTATTGCCGTCATCAAGCAAACAAGATTAAAGCCGGGAAACGGCCCTACTAGCCATAGCAAGGTCAGTCCCAAACAGCAGACCAATCCGCGCACAAGGAACAGGAAGTGAGAGGGCTCCTGAGCCAGTTCTGCAGTTTTGCCGTCTGACTCTGGCTCGTTCCAATTCAAGTAGATCAACAAAGGCGGTACGGTTACCAATATCGCCAGCCCAATTTGAACGAGGCGTTGAACGAAATTCTGAGTCAATTCCTCGGATGCCTGCATGACCACCGTATCGAAACCCAAAATGGCGAGCGTTGCTCCGAATACAAAATAGTAGTAAGCCCACTCGCGGGATCGAATTGCTAAATGGCCCGTGATGAATAAGGCTGCTGCCAGGATGAACGCCGCCTCTTTAGTGGTCGCAATCGCATCGAGGATCAGTAGGCTTGCTCCGGCTGCCGCAGTAGCTGCCAGTCTCGCTAGTGCGCGTTTTGTCGTCTGTTCATGGGACGGACCGAACAGCACCACGGTGGTTGCCAGACCCCATTCGGGCCGCGCAATGTCCAGCAGATAGCAAATGGCAAGGAATACGAACACGCTGCATGCGTAGAGAACGCCCAGCTGGAAATTGCGACTCTTAGTCATCAACGAACATTCCTTTCGCCTGACCGGTCTGCTCGCTCATTGACGAACCGCGCGGCGGATCGGTTGGTCACCTGTTGCCGGTCGCTTCATGACAACGCGAGCCGAAAGTGCAACGACGATCAGTCCATGTAATAGCACTCCGATTGTGGACGGACTTAGGAACAGGTATTTCATAGGTCGTCATCATTACAACGTCATTTGATTGGTATGCTGCTTTTGCAGGCAACGCTAAGGGATTGCACCTTTGTTCCTGCACCGCCGACAAAGAATTTTAGTTCGGTTTGGATACATCCCCCAACTCCAGGTGATTACGCCATCGCACAAACACCATCCCCACTGCGGATACTTTTCCACTAGTGCCGTGACCATGCGGAAGCCACTGATGATAAAGAACTCTGCCATCACCAGCGTCTATCGTGCGGGCGATGTGGGTGGCACGTCAGTTCTCAAAATACTAACGTGGAGAGAGCGAGGCATCTCCTGGAAAGAGGGATAAACGATGGATTCTAGCAGAGAATGTGAGCTCATGTTGGTTCTTGATCTGACCATGGCTTCCGGCCGCAGCACTGCGACTGGCAAGCTATGGCCACTCTTATCCTCGCGCCAACTGGACAGCTTCGAGAAGTTCGCTAGATTGATCTTGGTAGGTCATGGGAGGCTCCTTTTGAAGGTTTTAAGACACTTGCAAAAGAAACCGAACTGGCCCACCTTTTCAAGCAGGCGTTAAATTGAATTTACAGAATGGAAGTTACACCACCCTCGACTTGGCGCAGAAGGCCTCGGCGTGGTTTTGGGCGAGTGAAATGGAGATGACGAATATGTTCGATGACGACGCGTCCAGCCTCGCGCGGCTGTGCGACACCGGCCTATCCCTGGACTCGCAGCGAG
>CAVONL010000005.1:0-192702 GCA_963697295.1 uncultured Planctomycetaceae bacterium
CCAACAGCAACCGGGCCAAGTACCTCAAGCGGACTCGTGCGCTGCTGGGTCTTGCCAAAGATGAAGAGGAACCTCTCGCCGAAGAACCAGAATCCAGTGAATGGAACCCGGACGCGACCGACGGCGAAGAGCGGAGCGATACTGAACTCGACAGCTCTGTTCCGCGGTGTCCCAACTGCGGGCAGGCGATGGTCAAAGTCGATTGGCGGCGCCGTCCCAGTTGGCGGATCACGATGAACGGTC
Organism: uncultured Planctomycetaceae bacterium; assembly: GCA_963697295.1. Classification (GTDB taxonomy): domain Bacteria; phylum Planctomycetota; class Planctomycetia; order Pirellulales; family Pirellulaceae; genus Mariniblastus. The sequence goes on from CAVONL010000005.1 coordinate 244, forward strand.
CTTATCGACCCAGTTGGTATGACACGTGACATGGGAGCGAGGTCGGACACCGGAGGCAGGAGCCCGTTCGGAAGCCTCGTAGGAATCTTTCAAACGAGGCTTTCCGGTCGCCGTAGTATCTCGCACGTTACTACAATTGCCGCGAGAATTTTACACGATCCGCGGGGCCATTCCGATCGCCGTGTGCGCGGTGTCGGAAGAAAACGTCAAAAAGATGACTGGCAAGATGAATCAGAACGTGGCAATTCGACCACACCGAGCCTCGACATCATCATTCGGGCCATCTCAACGGCTGGGCTGCTGCAAATTCATCGATCGGCCGCCGGCAGCTCTGCCACCTGAGCTCAAAAAAGTCGGCTCAATCCGCATTAGCACGTTTCGCGCCAAGGCCTTGCAGTCCAAAGGAAAAACCCGGTTCTTCACCGAGTTCGTCGAAGAAACCATTACCGGTCACAGTACTTGTTCAAGACCGTCGCTGACACCTTTATTTATTTGCAATGGTACTGGGGAACGCTTACCGCTCACTGTCGTTGACACAATCAATTTCTAAAGCCCGATTCCCCTGGCAAGAATTTCCGAACAAAAAAAGCCATCGGGAGTTTCGACAATTCTAATACTGAAATGCATCGTTCCCGAATTCGCCGTTTTGTACATCCTGAAAGTATCATTAGATTGTTCACCTTTCGTAAAGCCATTTTCTTCAAATTTCGAAATTATTTCGGATTTGGAATGCGATGCCGAGAGGATGGCGTTGGTCAGTTCTTGGATGCTTGACTTGGTTTCTCTAGGTTGGTTATTAAACGTACCTCCAATTTGGCGAGACATAGAACACCCAATAATTCCGACCGGCAACAAAACCACGCCAATCAGTGTCGATCTCAATAAAAAGTTGATGGCTTTTAGTTTCACTCTTTTTGCTCTCTCCATTGATTCCTTCCTCCAAGTGTCGTTCCTTCCCCCAGAACCACCGGTTCACGTGGATCTGAAACTGGACTGGTTGGTAAATCGATCGGGTTGCCCTTGCGAACGCACTCTGGCATAGGGTACCCTACGCCCGGATGAATCAGCACTCCAGGCAGTTTGATCGGGACATTGAATGCTACACAACTTTGCATCAGCCATGCAGCAACGCTATTACTGTTTGGATCTACTTGGCCAACTGGGCCGTAACCTAGACAGCACCCGTTAACCGCTTCCTTCATTCGTTCAAAGCATTTATGAACTGCTCGACAATTCTTCGGCCCACCAGTAATTTCAAATTCTCGACAATTTTCGTTACCATCTTCCGGATAATCGACGCCTCCAGGTCGGTAAACATCGCTATCAACAACTAGCTGCCCTAGTTTTCTTGTGCAATTGCAGCCAGGTTTCTGATTATCTGCACCGGATGGACCACCACGATACACGTATTCTCCTTGGCTAGAATTGCCCAATCATAGTTGTTAAGTGAATCGATACACTCTTTGGGGCAATAGGGTCCGTCACCGCCACCAATGCCCGTAAGAAACTTCTTCAGCAAAGCTTGGGCACATTTGTAATCACGAAACAAACCAGCTCCACCAGCAACGCCAGAGAGTATTCCTATACATGCTGCAACATCTTTATTGTCGTAATCCTGCAGCCCATACGGATCCACACTATTCGGCACAAAATACGCCCGGTACAAATTCATCCCATCGACATACCCGATTGGATCTCGCGAAATAAACCGTCCGAGTTCGGCGTGATAGTACCTTGCCCGGAAGTAGTAGATTGCGGTTTCCAGATCGAGTCGTCGGCCGGTGTAACGGTATTCCCAGTCAAAGCTGGAAGTCGTCCGCGTTTTGAAATTGGGGGCCATCACCAGACAGCGGCCGTAGCCGTCGTAGTTATAACGCTCCTGAACCGTTCCACTTGTGTCCGCGATCGCCAGGAGACTGAACCGCGGATCGCTCAGCCCGTACAACCGCTCATTGAGAGTCCCGTTACCCATCGTGTCCTTGTCGCGCAACACCAAATCATCAACAAACCGGATGCCCCAGAGAAACTGCTGCGCCGGATCTGTGTCGCTGTCAACGCGTTCTTCAAGCACTTGTGAACTGGTGGAATAATAGAAATGTCGAGTCTCCGTAAGCGACCCACTCTTGTAAACTTTCTTGATGATCCGGCGTCCCAAGCCATCGTGCTCGAACTCCGCCACAGTATCCGAACCGTCTTCCAGTTTGACCAACCGATTCCACGCGTCCCACGTCGCGTCATACGAATTGGTAAGGCTGTTGGGTTGCGGGAAGGAAGTCATATTTCCATTATCGTCGTGGGTGGGAATTGGCCAAGCGGCACCGACCGATTGAGTGATGTTTGTGATTTCATTCGTGGTATTGTGCGTACGGGTCTGGTTGAGAGTCCCGGTGACACCTTGTACGAAATTGTGCCAATTGCCGGTTTGATCTGGCGTCCATTCCTGGGTCAGATCGGGGCTGCTGATCGAACCCGAGACCAGTTGACCACGATCATAATCGGTTAGCCGATAAAGCTCATCGCAGCTGGCTTGTCGGAAAATGGGGCGTAATCCACTATAATTCATCCAGTAGTGGCGGCTGGCTGTCATTAATTTCCGATCATAACTTGCGCGCTAAGACATGTGCTTAATCAAAAATCATCTTTCTTTAATGCAAACTCTCATTCTATTGTGGACTCGATTCCTCACGATCGCTTGCCTATGGGTTGCCTTTGCAGGCACGATCGGGTCCGGCTTGACGATTGGCCAAGAGCCCACCATGGTACCTTTCCGGGAACCTCAAGCAGCCTCGAACACACAAGTTCGTTTCATCCGCGTGAACGACAACGAAACGGGAATTGACTTCGTCAGCCGACTATTACCCGAACACCCGTACGCGTATCTGTATCATTCGGGAATGACGTGTAGCGGCATCGCGGCCGGCGATATTGATGGCGACGGTCGACCGGACCTGTTCCTGGCCAACGGGCCCGGTCGAAACGCACTCTATTTACAAACCGGTGAACCGCTTCATTTCGAAGATGTCACCCAGCAGGTCGGTGTCGCGCTAGATGGTGGCGATCATTGGGCCGCTGGTGTGGCCCTGGCGGACGTAGATAACGATGGAGATTTGGACCTTTACATTTGCAACTATGAAGCACCCAACAAACTCTATCTCAATATCGGCGCGGATGATGGTTGCCGGGTTCGCTTCGAAGAAGTCGCAGAACTCGCCGGTGTCGCAGTTGTCGATGCTTCCCACGCGGCCGCGTTTTGTGATTACGACAACGACGGTGATCTCGATTTTTACCTGTTGACCAATCGCGTCGAGGACCCCCGAGGCACGCTGCGGGAACTTCCGGTCGAGTTTGAACGGGTGGGCGTGCCAAAACTGTTACCCGGTTTTGAGCGGTACCACGACATCTGGATTGTCGACGCTGATAACTGGGGTGTTGAAGCGACCGGTCGACCTGACTACCTGTTTCGAAATGATGGCGTCGACGCCGATGGTCAAGTCCGCTTTACCGACGTGACGCGCTCAGCCGGAATCGCGGGCCGTGGCGACGGACTATCTTGCGCCTGGTGGGACGCTGATCTCGATGGCGATTGTGACCTGTACGTTTGCGATGATTTTATTTCCACGGATCGATTTTACATCAACAACGGGGACGGCACGTTTACCAATCAAATCGCCGAGTCGATGCCCCATACGACGTGGTTTTCGATGGGATCTGATTTTGGCGACATCGATAACGATGGTGATTTTGATTTACTCGTGGCCGACATGTCGGCGACCAACCATTACAAATCCAAAGTGACGATGGGCGTCATGGGAGGCATGACGCTGCAACGCGCGAACAATTCGAATCCACCGCAGTACATGCGCAACGCGCTATTTATCAACGAAGGTGAGCACGTATTCCGGGAAGCTGCCTACCTGGCCGGTCTATCGAGTTCCGACTGGACCTGGTCGGTCAAGACTGAAGGATTTTGACGCCGATGGACTGCTCGACGTTTATCTGACCAATGGTGTTCCACGCGAAATGAACCATTCCGATATCAGCATCACCCAGGAAATGCTGGCGGGCAAACACTTGTGGGACTTTTTCAAAGAAGGCGAAATGCGGAAAGAGCAAAACCGGGCCTACCGCAACTCGGGCCATCTCGAGTTTTCAGATGTGAGTCAAGATTGGGGGCTCGACCACGTGGGCGCCAGCTATGGAGCCGCCTGCGCGGATTTCGACCAGGATGGTGACCTTGATATCGCCGTCATGAATCTGGAAGAAAATGTGTCGCTTTATCGAAATGATGGAGAACATGGAGCCCAACTGACTTTGCGACTCGTCGGAAAAAAATCAAATCGAAACGGTGTCGGCGCGACCGTCACTGTGGAAGCCGCCGGAAAAAAATGGCTGCGGCAATTGATGCCTGGCACCGGCTATCATTCCTACGATGAACCGATTTTGCATTTCGGTCTGGGCTCAATCGAAAAAATTGACCGGTTGACGGTGGACTGGCCGGGAGGCGGGCAACAAGTTCTTGAAAACCTGCCCGTCAATCGTCGCGTGACCGTGACTCAAATGGATGACGATCAAACGCTTGTTGATCGGAGCGAAATCCAGTCGCCTTGGTTTGTCGCCTCGACGGGGCTGGAAGATCTCTGGCATCAGGAAATCAATTTTGACGACTTTGCTTTACAACCCCTGTTGCCCCAACGACTTTCCACGGAAGGCCCTTGCATGGCGTGGGCAGACGTCAATGGAGACGGACATGACGATGTGTTTCTGGGTGGTTCAGCGGGAATGGCGGGCGAACTGCGGCTGGGTGATGGCCAGGGCCAATTCAGTTCGGTGCTTAACAAGTTTTTCATGGCTGACGCGGCCGGCGAAGACCAGGCTGCCGAATTCGGTGATTTTGATGGCGACGGCAAGCTGGATCTGCTGGTCGGACGCGGCAGCTATGAATTTGCGGAGAATGACGAAGTTCAGCGGAACATTCTGTATTTGGGCGACGGTGAGGGTAATTTCAAGAAAGCAGGCGCCGATTCGATTCCAGCAGCGGCTACCAATACGGGAACGCTTGCGGCCTGTGATTTTGACAAGGACGGCGATCTTGACGTGTTTGTCGGCACGCGAGTGCGACACGGTGAATACCCACTTTCCGGGCCCAGCGCAATTTGGACGAATGAAAACGGACAGTTCAAGGATTCGACCGAAATTTTTGCGCCGGGTCTGCTGGATGCAGGGATGGTCACCGACGCGACTTGGGCCGATGTGAACAAGGATGACTGGCCGGATTTGATCGTCACCCGTGAATGGGGTGCCATTGCCGTCTTTGTAAATGAAAAAGGCAAGCTGGTTCAGCGAAATGCGGGTGACCTTTCAACGCGAACGGGTTGGTGGTACTGCGTGTCCGCGGGAGACGTCGATGGCGACGGAGATATCGATCTGCTGGCAGGCAATGTCGGCCTGAATACGAAGTACAAGACCAACGAGGCACACCCCATGGCTGTTTACTACGGAGAGTTTGACGATAGCGGCAAGTCACACATCATCGAAGTCCAATACGAAGGGGACGTTTGCTATCCCGAGCGGGGAAGAAGCTGCTCGTCCAGAGCGATGCCGTTTATCGCAAAAAAATTCGATACGTTTCACGAATTTGGCATGGCCACGCTGGAGGATATCTATGGTGACGAAAAATTGAATCAGGCCCAGCGTTTCGAAGCGAACACTTTTGAGCATGGCGTGTTCCTGAATGATGGCACCGGGAAATTTGGTTTCCAAAAACTGTCCCGAATTGCGAAATCGCGCCGTGCAGGGCTTCCGCACTGGCTGATCTCGATGGCGACGGAGATCTGGATATCGTTCTGGGCCAAAACTTCTTCGGGCCCCAGTCTGAAACGGGGCGATACGATGGTGGCGTTGGTCAAATTTTTGTTAATGACGCTGCGGGGCAATTCGAGCCGATAGCACCCGAGAAAAAGCGGGTTCTTTGTTCGGGAAGCGGCCACCGCCGTTTCCATTACGGACGCAAACGGCGACGGAAATCCGGACATCGCCGTTGCCACCAACGACGGACCCGTGAAGCTGTTCATCAACCAAGAACACGAATAATCGTGGCTGAAAAAAACATGTTTCCATCTCTCCTGCTGATGTTAACGATCGCAGTCGTCTCGTTGCCAACGGTCTCGGTCGCTGACACCGACGACGCGCTGGCCCGAAGCGATCCAGAAATAGTGCGGTTGGCTTCGGAAGTTGAATCTGAGGCCGTGCGCTCCGCCATTGGCCAGTGTCTGGCGGGAAATTACGAAGTTGCGCTTCCCGTCTTGACGACGTATTCGGAAGGAGGTGACGAGGGAGCCACTTATGTACTGGCCAAGCTTTACCTGGACGGGCTGGGAATCGCAAAATCTCCGGATAAAGCGATGTCGCTGTTCCAAAGTAATGTTGATCGGGGCCATGTGCCCTCGATGACCGCCCTGGCCACCATGAAGGAATCAAATGCAACCGCGGAAGCGCTGCAACTCTATAAACAGGCCGCCGCGCTCGACGACCCGCGTGCGATCGCCATTCTTGCCTCAATTTACGAAAATGGTCGGCTCGGAATGCGAGCAAATCCAAAGTTGGCTTACAAGTACTATGAACAGTTGCAGCAGGCCGGAAATCCCCTGGGCTACTTTCATCTGGGCCGCTGCTATGATGCCGGGATTGGAGTCTCGCCCGACGCACTCAAGTCGACTCAGATGTTCCTGAAAGCTGCTCTCGCCGGAGTAACGCAGGCCCAGGTCGTGATGGCTCGCCGTTATTACGACGGGCAAGGACTTGAGACGGATCCGGTTGCCGCTTTGGGCTGGTTAACCCGGGCCGCGCAGTCGGGTTCCACGGAGGCAATGGTCTTGTTGGGGCAACGATACGAAGCCGGCGACGTATTTGCGCAGGATCTCAATACGGCAGGGCAACTCTACAGCGCCGCCGCGAAAAAAGGAGATCCTACGGGACGGTATTACCTGGCCCTCATGTACCTCAACGGGAAAGGTACACAACCCGACCCGGTGCGAGCTTACGTGTTACTGGAAGCGGCGCAGGCACTTCCCAAAGCCAAAGCAGCTTTCGATCAGTTGTCACAACAGCTCACACCCGAGCAGGTTGCCGACGCCAGGAAAAAAATCGCGGAAGGCAAAGGCAAGTAGCTTCGTGAAAATAACCGGTCGCAGTCCACGTGGGGTTTTTTTGAACACACGTCGAACGAATTAGCGGCCGGGCGCAAGCCCAATACCGCTAAAAGATGTGGGGTATAAAAAGGCAGGATGCCTATTCCACGGGTCTTACTGAATCGTCCAGACAGCTTGGTCCGTATTCGACGCGAATCCGGCGCGAGCGATGTCAGCGCGATAGCGAATTTGGGCCCGAATCACCAGTGTTGAAGGATCAACAAACCGCGACAAATCTCCTCCGGGCGATACAGTAACCACCAGGTCCGGATTGGGTGCCCGGTTGGCGTTTCGCTCGTCAACAGTTTCGTAAGCATTCGTGACGAAATTGAATAGCTGAATCCGTTGCACCACGTTTGGACGCGAAATGCAGTTGCCCTCCAGCGTGAAATCGAAAGTTGTCGGCGTTGCTGTGGGGCTGGTCGCCGTCAATTCGAACTGGGTTACCGCGTTAATCGACAAGGGATCACGGAAGATCTGAAGATCCATGTTGTCGCTTACGGCGAGCTCTGGAAGACCACCGGCGTTTTGGAGACCTGGTGACACGTTAAGCGACTGTCCCACCACGACAACTGGACCGGAACTAATGGGAATTCCCTCCAGGTAAATATCGGTGCCAACGCGACCGCCGACGTAAGTAATGGTCGCCCCGTTAGTTCCCGGGACAACATCGCCTTCGGCGAGTCCCGTGAAAGTTCCCTGAACGGGAGTTGAATTACTGATCAAAAGCATGTCCATGGTGGAGTCACCGGCGCCACTTGGCACCCAATTGGACAACGCTGTCAAATCCACACTCAGGCTTACATCGTCGCCGAATTCCGTTGAGGATGCTGAATTGATCGGTGAAACACCGTTGGCATCAGCAATCCAATTCACGGCGGCCGAGTTATTGGTTCTTGCGAGAGCGTCGAGCGTCAAAAAAGTCACGTTAATGGTTGCCTGAGAACCCGTGATGTTAAGAATACCGGTCGAGTTATCTTCCCGGCCAACGGACATCGCCGTCCCGTTGGCTTCGACGATTGCAGTACCTGAAATATTGAGCGTGCCCACTGCATTCTCACCGACGCTCATGAAATCCGCAGCTGATATCAGACTACCGCCTGAAATGTTGTACTCGACATTACCACCACCAAAATTGGAAATCCCAATCCAGTTGTTCGAGGTTACGGATCCGCCAGTTTGATTCACGGTCACGGTTGCATCCGCGTGACCAAGGTTGATCGTATTGGCACTGATGGAGGCGTTGTCGGCAATATTCAAGACGGCGATGGCTCCTCCATTTCCATGAGCCAAATTAAACCAGCCGTTGGTGCTAATGGAAGCATCGTCGGTCATCGTCAAAATTGCATTACCAATTTCTCCATTTGCCCCCCCAACATAAATCCGTTGATCATCTGGATTCGCGTGCGTCGCGGAGATGGAAGCAGTTCCCGACATGGTGTAACTTCCCATCGCACCCTTGCCAACACCGACGCGGATCCAGCCATCGGCGCTAGAAATCGTGCCCGCGGACTGGTTGAGCGTCCCCGTAGCTCCAACACCCTGGGCGACGCCGAGGTCCAAGAGTAAAGCCGTGTCCGAAGACAGGGAACACATTCCGCCATTATTAATAAAGGCATTATCACCGTCTGCCGGAACCATCATGGTATCCCAGCTGGTCGCCTCTTCCCAATTGCCCGCGGCAACGTCAAAGTTGTGACTTGTTTGAGCCAGTCCAACCGCCGGTATCAAACACCAAAAAAGAATCAGTGTGAATTGAGATTTCATGGTTGCCTTTCAAAGACTTCGCTGCGATTCGCGAGCCGGGTGCAAAAGTTGAAATGGCTCAAAAGTCAAATCGTTGGGCCAGAGTATAAACCCGGGGGATTGGCCTTTCAACAATCGTCATTGCGAATCGGCGGTACAACGACGTGCCAGGAAGAAAACATGTGTGGTTGATCGCCGCCCGCTTATGGCGTCAAAATTTTGTTAGCGGGTTTTTGAGGCAAATAGTGAGGAAATAATCGACGTTGCGATCGCCATCGGATGTGCCATTGCATTCGCGAAATTATTTTCATTGCAAAAGCTTATCGCTGCGATTCGCGTTTTTGGGCCAGCAGTTCCAAAGCTCTCCCCAAAGTCAAGTCTTCCGCAGGCATCTCCGGCGGCAGCGACACATTGCTCACACCATCGGTAACGTACAAACCAAATTTGCCGACCAAAATCGTAATGTTTTGATCAGTTACTGGCGACAGACCGAGAATCTTGACGGGCTTTTTTGCCTTTTGACCGCGCGTCTTTTTTGGTTGAGCGAGCAACAGCAGGCACTGTTCAAATGAAATGTCCAGCGGCGACATGTCTGCAGGCAGGGACCGGGATTCTGAACCGCATTTAACGAACGGTCCGTAGCGACCGTTATTCACGGAAATTTCCTGTTCAGACACCGGATGTTGGCCAACAATTCGTGGGAGTGCGAGAAGCTGCAGCGCCTGTTCCAAGGTAACCTCACCGGGCTCCATGCCTTTTAACAACGACGCGTTGCGAGGTTTCATTTTGGATCCTTCCCGAACAGCCCGCTGGACGTACGGGCCAAACCGTCCGTTCTTTAAAAAAACGGGCCGTTGAGTTTTAGGACAAAGTCCCAGCTCACGGTCGATGCCTTCTTGCTTTTTGTCAGCCACAGAAATACTCCTCGTCAAAGGATACCAGACGCCTCCCGGATCAATCGGCGGAGACAGAGCTCCGGCCCTCCCGGATTAACTGGCGGAGACAGAGCTCCGGCCCTCCCGGATTAACTGGCGGAGACGGAGCTCCGGCCCTCCCGGATTAACTGGCGGAGACGGAGCTCCGGCCCTCCCGGATTAACCGGCGGAGACGGAGCTCCGGCCCTCCCGGATTACCCGGCGGAGACGGAGCTCCGGCCCTCCCGGTTTAACTGGCGGAGACGGAGCTCCGGCCCTCCCGGATGAACCGGCGGAGACGGAGCTCCGGCCCTCCCGGATTAACTGGCGGAGACGGAGCTCCGGCCCTCCCGGATTAACTGGCGGAGACGGAGCTCCGGCCCTCCCGGATTACCTGGCGGAGACGGAGCTCCGGCCCTCCCGGATTAACTGGCGGAGACGGAGCCCTCCCGGATTACCGGCGGAGACGAGCTCCGGCCCTCCCGGATTACCCGGCGGAGACGGAGCTCCGGCCCTCCCGGACGAACCGGCGGAGACGGAGCTCCGGCCCTCCCGGATTACCTGGCGGAGACGGAGCTCCGGCCCTCCCGGATTACCTGGCGGAGACGGAGCTCCGGCCCTCCCGGATTACCTGGCGGAGACGGAGCTCCGGCCCTCCCGGATTAACTGGCGGAGACGGAGCTCCGGCCCTCCCGGATTACCCGGCGGAGACGGAGCTCCGGCCCTCCCGGACGAACTGGCGGAGACAGCAGTCACGGACCGCCCTAATTATCGTTGACGCTGGACGTCTTCTTTGTAACGGTTTTTTTTGCCTTGGATTTCTTTTTGGCTTTTTTCGTCGTCGTTTTTTTCTTGGCGGATTTTTTGACGACTTTCTTTTTGGTCGAGCCGTCTTCTTCGGCATCTGGTGTCTTAGCGGACTTACGAGGTGCAAATTCAAATCCGAGTTTGCCAGTGGCCCGGTCGAGTGTCAAATGAGCCGAGAATTTCCGGCCTTTTTTTGACAAAAAGCCGGGCATCAGGTCGGTTTTGCCTTCCACGAAAAGCTTGATTCCCTGTTCGGTTGGGATCTCTTTGGAAAGAATGGTTTTGCTAATTCGCACGCCTCGTTCGTCGACCTTATTGGCCATATCCGGCGCGAGAAATGCCTTCGAATTCTCGTAGACCCTCACCAACTCGTCTGTGTCGTCGGATTTCCTGGCCTGGCAGATTACCTGTTCGTCGGTCAGTTCCTTGAGCTCTTCCTCGCGACGGTCGTCTCCTTCGAATTGAAAGCTGACTTTCCAAGTCCGCTTTTCTTTGGCGATCACCAACTCGGCTTCAAATGGCTGCCCGAAACGGTTTTTGAAATCGTGTATGGGCCCGACCTTTTTGTTGGTCAGCAATTCGATGGCTTCGTTTTCGGATAGCTCATGGCCGGCGATGTGCTTTTTGATTCGGAACGAGCAATCAGGATCCTTGCATTCAAACAGACCATCCGTCTGTTTGAGCGGACTTTTTCCACATTCAAGGCAGGGGACGTCGAGATCGGGAAACGTTCGGCTAACGATCTTGTCGGCAAATTCCTTCGTTTGCGCAACAATTTCCACCGTCAAATCCTTGATCTGTCTCATGAATTCGTCGCGGCTGAGACGACCGTGCTCCATTTCTTTCAGCTTGTGTTCCCATTCGCCGGTCATCTCGGGTGAGCCGAGTGTGTTGATTCCGATTTCCTGCAACTGGTCCACGAGCGCGAGACCTTTGTTGGATACAACGAGGTCGCGTTTGTTTAGCTCGTGGCGAAAAACGTATTTCTGACGGATCAGGGTCTCGATAATGGAAGCTCGCGTGGCCGGCGTGCCCAACCCTCGTTCGCTCATGGCCTCCCGAAGCTCTTCGTCGTCGACCAGTTTGCCGGCCGTTTCCATGGCGGACAACAGGGTCCCATCGTTGTAGCGGGCGGGCGGGCGAGTCTCGTTGGGTTTGATGTCCATATGGACGTTTTTTGCCTTCTCGCCATCGGCAGCGGCGACCAATTCAGACTTGTCTGCTGCGGCTCCGGCAGTTCGACCATACACCGCCAGATAGCCGGGGACAACCAACACGCGGCCGTCGGTCTTGAAGGCATCTTCGCCGATGCGAGTAATGCGCTGAGTGACTTCGAATTCGGCATGCGGGTAAAAGATGGCGAGGAATCGCTGCATTACAAGCGTGAACAACTTGGCGGCAGCTTCATCAATCTTGCCCGGCGGAAGTTTCCCCGTGGGAATGATGGCAAAGTGGTCACTGACTTTGCTGGTGTTGAAAATCCGCTTGGTTGGAGTCACACGATCGTTATCAACGATCCACTGCGAGCACGATTGCAGGGTGCTCGTTACGACGTCGCCCGGTTTGGCTTTCGCAAAATTACCGATCGTGTTTTTAACCGTATCGATATAATCTTCGGGGAGGTACTTGGAGTCGGTCCGCGGATACGTCAACAGTTTGTAGCGGTCGTACAGGGCCTGGGCAAGTTGCAGTGTACGGCGAGCGCTAAAACCGTGCTTGTTACCCGCCTCGCGTTGCAAACTGGTCAGGTCAAACAGCTGGGGAGGCGCCTGTTTGGCGGGTTTTTTGACTTCCTCGACAATGCCTGTTTTGCCTTCGCAACGACTCATGATGGCGGCGGCGTCATCGAGCGACCACAGTCGTTCCGCTTTCAGCTGGTTGTCGGTTTCGTCCTTTTTGAAGTCTTCCTGGAACCAGCGACTGGAGTATTCCCCCTTGGCGACTCGAAAATCTGCCAGAACTTCCCAATAAGCCTTCGGGATGAAGCTGCGAATTGCTTTCTCACGCTCCGCCAGGATGACAAGCGTTGGTGTTTGCACGCGTCCGGCGGACGTCATGTTGAAACCACCATTGCGGGAATTGTACGCGGTCAGGGCACGCGTCCCGTTCAAACCGATCAGCCAGTCGCTTTCGCTGCGACACATGGCGGCGTCGGCCAGGTTTTGCATCTCCTCCCCGGATCGCATTTCGTTCCAGGCTTCAAGGATCGCTCCGTCGGTCATCGACTGCATCCACATCCGCTTGATGACCACGTCTTTCTTGACGTTGGCCAACTTCATCAGATACTGAAAAATCAGCTCTCCCTCGCGTCCGGCGTCACACGCGTTGACCACCGTGGTGACGTCTTTTTGCTTCAACAGCCGCACCAACAATTTGTATTTGGGTAGACTTCGTTCGATCGGTTCGAGCTCGAACTCTTTGGGAATATGAGGCAGGTGTTTCATACTCCAAGGTAGTTTTTTGCCGTCCGCCTTGGTTGGCATGCTGAGCCCGACCAAGTGACCAAGAGCCGACGCGATATAGGCGTTTTCGTTTTCGAAATAGTCTTTTTTCTTTTGAAACTTGCCCAACTCGGGAAGCTTGCCCAAAACGTGCGCCAAGTCCGTCGCAACACTTGGTTTTTCGGCGATGATTAGCGTTTTTGACATTCTTACCCCATACTTCCTTTGTTTATTTGAATTTGTTTTCCGTATTCGCGGTCGCGTCGCAAATTTCTTTGTGGGCCGTGTTTTGCCAATTCTGCGCCCTGGCCGGGACATCTGGACGGACGCATCCTCTGGCCGTTTTCACCCAACCTTGCCGGTGAGCTTGCCTGACTCTCCATTTTGGCATTGAATATACGGCGTTTCGCCGATAAATTTATGCTAGTGAACAGGGCGTCTGGCCCTGTTTCGAGCGAAAACATCCAATGTCGATTTTTGGAATGATTAATCCCTCGCATTGAATGTTGTCAACCCCCTTGGGTGGATCTCGGCCAGGTAGCAGACCCGGTTTGGGTGAGAAATTGCCCAGAAATGTCGTATGAATTTCGGCATGGACGCTAGTACGATTCGCACGAGTTGACAATAAGACAAATGTAGGGAAGCTTCGAGAAGCAACTCGCTTTTTGCACCAACACGCACCAGATCGCTTCGATCTTTTTAAATGATAAGGGAAGTAACGATGGCCAATCCACTACGCTGGTTTCGGCGGCACGAAAAATTAATGATGGTATTTTTTGGAGTCGGCTTGATGGTAGTGTTCGGACTGGGTTCCGTCGTCAGCATGGTAAACCCGCGAGATCTTGGTGGCGGCCGCGAAAATCCCGTCTACGCGCATTGGAAGGGTGGCGACATCCGACGAACCGATCTGGACGCACTGCGGTTTCGACATTTCCAGACAATCCGCTTTCTGCAGGGGCTGCGAAGCTATGCGGCCGACAAAAAAGGCGACAATTTCCAGTCTTTGGCCATCCCGATTCAACCCGTCGCCCAAGGGCAGGACTTTCAACCTGATCGGGTCGACGAAGAGCTGTTCAGCCGATTCCTGCTGGCCAAGAAAGCCGAAGAAGAGGGCCTGGTTGTTGGCGATGGCATGATCGAAGACTACCTGGCGTTAGTGGCCGGCAACGTGCCTGTCTCCAAAGCCGAAATGGCTGCAATCAACAAAGAAGTCAACCAGGGCCAAGCCGGTTTGGAAGCAATTAAACGTCAACTGAAGATTGAACTCGCTTACCAACAAATGTACAGTTTTACACTGGCTGGAATCCCGATGATTCCCAATCCGACGGATGCGATTGAACTTTATGCAAAGACGTCGCGGCGGGTTGAATGCCAGGTCCTGCCCATTGCGGTCGATCCCGAGTCCGTGAAAGAAGAGCCAACGGCGTCCGAAATCAGAAAGATTTTCGAAGAAGGCAAAATCGAATACCCCGACCCCCAGGGAATCAAGCCGGGCTTCAAGATCGGCAAACGAGTCAATGTCCAATACTTTGTCGCGAATCGTGACACGTTTCTTCAAAATGAAATTAACAAACTGACCGACGCCGAAGTACAAGCTGAATACGAGCGTCTGGTGGAGGCCGAGAGCGCCATCGTGATGGAAGTAATTCCCGACGAAAACATGCCGACTCTCGACGACCCAAACAACGCAGCTGACGATGATGCGCCACCAACCGCGGAAGACGAATCAAAGAAAGACGATGCGTCGACCAACGACGCAGATAAAGACAGCGGTGGCGATGCGGCGCCAACAACCAATGACAAAGATCCGGCTCCAGCCAATTCGGACGAAAAGGGTGACGGCGGTCTGTCAACGACGTTGACGACAGTGCGGTCGCAATACGTGTCAGCGCCGCGGCAGGAGCCGACTGAACCGTCGGCCGAGGAAATCGCAAAATCGGTGGGGGAAACGGCTGGCGAGCAATCTCCCGCCGAGACAAAGCCGGAAGAATCGCAAGAAAAACAGGGCGAACCTGGCGCTGCCGACCAGGACGACAAGTCTGCTTCGTCCGCGGAACAAACGCCGACTCCCGCGGACGTGGCACCATTGCCGCAAGTGGATCCAGCTGCCTCGGCTGCTGCCGCTGCGGCCGTCGAAAAAGTCCAGGGCCAGGAACCGGTACTTCCCGGGCTGGCGGTTGAAAAGGCGGAGGACATCAAGCCCAAAATGCGTCCCAAGCCACTCATCGACTGTGCTCAGCAAGTCAAAGAGTCGCTCAAGGGCGAAGCTGCGACCCAGGCGATTGACGATGCCCTCAAGCGAGCCGAAGCCGAGTTGGGCGCCTATCGAATGATGTACACCCGCTGGAAATACGGCAACGAAACAAGCCGCGGTGACGAACCAGCCCCCGTGGACTGTCAAAAAATCGCTGACAAATTCGGCGTGGAGTTTCGCGAGTCCGGTTTAGTCGACGACCTTCAGCTGGAAGAAACCGAAATTGGCAAGATTCGCGTGTTTCGACAGGTAATGGGCCCCAACGGTCGGCCCCAAGCGGCATTCCCACCATTGGCTCAAATCATTTTTCAGGGATATCACGATACCAACGAATTCGATCCCAAGCTCGAAAATGACATGATGGCTGGGGCCACCTATTTATACTGGCTGAGCGAAAAGCAAGATGCCCGTATTCCGGAACTTGACGAAGTAAAAAGTGAAGTTGTCCAGTTTTGGAAGAAACAGAAAGCGTTTGACAAGGCATTGCAGGAAGCAGAGCAAATCGCAGCTTCACTGAACGAAAAACCGGGCGAGACGCTGGTCGGCAAGTACCCCGAAAAAGGACTGCAAACGGGCGAATTCACGTGGTTCAATACCGCCTCGAACCAGCCGGCAATTTCAGTTCCTATCGGTGTCACCCAACCGGGTGACGAATTCATGAAGGCCGTTTTCAGTCTGGACCAATATCAAGCCGCCGCGACGTTCAACTACGTTCGTGATACGGTTTATGTGGTCCAGATGATGACCGAAAAAGCTACAGTGGCTGAAACCGGGCAAGATTATCTTGAAAATCGATTTTTCAAGTTCAAGTCGATTCCCAACGACGTGCGCAAGGTATCGCAATGGTACGGGCAGGAGATCAACATTGATTGGAACGAGGAGTTCACCAAATCAATGGGTCTCGAGTTTCTCGGACAGTAGTGAAGAGTGGAGAGTGTGAGGGTTGAGCGTATTTCGTTGCTCAATACTCGTACTCCTGCTCCTACGCCGACTGAATCTCGTACTCCACAACTTCCGTGTCCTCTACTCTCCCATTACCGTTAAACATCACGCCAACTTGAAAATACTCGCGCCCAGTGGCGGCAAAGTAATGCTGAGCGAGTTTTTTCGGCCTTGAGCCTCAATTGGCTCTGACGTGATCGCCATGCCATTTCCGACATTGGAACCGTGGTAGTATTGCGAGTCGCTGTTGAGAATCTCCCGATACGTGCCGGCCCGAGGAACTCCCAAACGAAAATTCTGCCGCACGACGGGCGTGAAATTGCAGCAAACAATCACAAAATCATCTTTGTTTCTGCGCGGCGAATGTAGGCAAGCACGCTCGCTTCGCGGTTCATGCAGTCGATCCATTCGAAACCGTCGGAGTGGAAATCAACCTCATGCAACGCGGGCTCCCGCTGATACAGCGCGTTCAAGTCGGCGACAAGTTTTTGCAGGCCACGATGAGTTTCCCACTGCAGCAAATCCCATTGCAGTTGAGAATTGCAATTCCATTCGTTCCATTGCCCCCACTCGCTGCCCATGAAGTTGAGCTTCTTGCCCGGGTGGGTCCACATGTAGGCATACAGCAATCGCAGGTTTGCAAATTTTTGCCACAGGTCACCCGGCATCTGGTCCAGCAAAGAGCCTTTGCCATGCACGACTTCGTCATGCGAAAACGGCAGCATGAAGTTTTCTGTAAACGCGTAGATCAGACTGAAGGTCAACTCGTCGTGATGATATTTGCGGTGAATCGAGTCGTTTCGCATGTAGCGCAACGTGTCATTCATCCAGCCCATGTTCCATTTCAGACTGAATCCCAGCCCGCCACAGTAGGTCGGTCTGGAAACACCCCCCCAGGCGGTGGATTCTTCCGCGATCGTCAACGCGCCGGGGAACTGCTCGTGAACTTTTTCGTTCATTTCCTTCAGGAAATCGATCGCTCCCAGGTTCTCGCGGCCACCGTATTTGTTGGGGATCCATTGGCCTTCTTCGCGACTGTAATCGAGATACAGCATCGACGCGACGGCATCCACGCGCAACCCGTCAATGTGATACTTTTCCAGCCAGAACAGCGCATTTGAAATCAGGAAATTCCGGACTTCGTTGCGATCGTAATTGAAAATCAGGGTATCCCAATCGGGATGATATCCCTGCCGCGGATCCGAATGTTCGTACAGTGCGGTTCCGTCAAACTTCGCCAGTCCATGCCCGTCTTTGGGGAAGTGAGCCGGGACCCAGTCGATCAAAACACCAATTCCGTTCTGATGGCAATGGTCGACAAAGTACATCAGCTCTTCCGGTTTTCCGTAGCGACTGGTCGCCGCGTAATAGCCGACGGTTTGATATCCCCAGCTGCCGGTGTAGGGATGCTCGCTGACGGGCATTAATTCCACGTGCGTGAAATTCATTTCCAGACAGTATTCAACGAGTTGATGAGCCAACTCGCGATAGTTCATCCAGCCCTGGTAATTGCCTTCCTGTTGACGCCAACTGCCAAGGTGGACTTCGTAGACGGAGATCGGCCGATCCAGCGTGTTTTGCTCCGCCCGTTCAGCCATCCACTCGTCGTCCTGCCATTGATGAATGTTGAGATCGGTAATCACCGAAGCAGTTCGCGGCGGCAGTTCACTGTAGAATCCAAACGGATCTGATTTATCGACTTGTTGACCATGAGCGTTGGTCACGCGAAATTTGTAAGTATGCCCGAACCCAATCTCGGGAATGAACAGTTCCCAAATGCCACTGGGGACGAGCTTTCGCATGGGGTGACGTCGCCCGTCCCAGTCATTGAAACTGCCCACGAGGCTGATCCCTTTGGCGTTCGGCGCCCAAACAGCAAAATTGATGCCCTTGATCCCGTCCACTTCGCGTACTTGCGCGCCGAGTCGTTCGTAGATTTTGGAGTGGTTGCCTTCACCGAACAGATGCAGATCCAGTTCTGAAAAGTACGGTTCAAATGAATACGGGTCGTAAACCGTCATGACTTCACTGCCTTGGGCGTAGCGGATTCGGTAGCGTTCTTTTTCAGACGTAAACAATTTCGAATTACACACGAACTGAAACAGCCCGCTCGAATGTACTTGCCGCATTTCCTGGAAGACGTTGCCTTTTTCATTCGTCACCCAGACACGATCGGCCGTCGGTTGAAACGTGCGGACCAACACTTGCGAGCTGCCGTTGCTGCCTGACCGGTGCGGCCCCAGCAGTTGGGTTGGGTCTTCGTGTTGCCCGCTAATGATTTTGTCGAAACAGCAAAGATCAAACATCGTTGATTCTGGCTTCCGTGCGCCCATCGTTTTCGTGCCTTAAAATTAGTTAGAAAATCGAACTTCGTCCACATCCCAAGCCGCGTTTGGCGAGCAGAAACCCGGATCGAAGTACCTCGTCTGGTCCGTCCCAGGGACCAACATTACTGTTTCGGCTGTCTCAGGATGCAGCACATCCATACGAACGGCGAAACCCGGTGGTTTTAACCTTATCGGGTATGTGCTCCGTTAACGTTGACAATCCGTCGTCGTTCGGCGCAATTAATTTTTGCCCGTTTTCGTTAAATTCCTCGAATGTCTCCCAGCGGTCGGATACGCGACTTCGTTTTCGTTGAGCGGCGTTCAGATTCAACTTAAACTCCGAATTCAACCGGCGCGAAAAGCTCCAAATGCGACATTCAACTTTGTGAAATTCCATCGCCCGACTGACGCGTTTCCACAGATCCTGATTTTTGATGGGAGTCATGTGACCGAATCTTTCCCATTGAAACCCGTTTTCCCGCCACGTCACGAGGCTCCTCCGAATCCCTCTTCCCACGTAGGAACTTGAGGTGACCAGCGTGACATTGGAAGCCTGTTCCAGGGCTTCCAGACCCCGCACGACGGCCAAGAGCTGCAACCGCTCCCCGACAACACCTGGCTCCAGTTCGGCCACCTCTACCCGACCCGAGCCGCCTAATTGTTCCAAAACAAAACTCCAGCGCCCATTCCGGCCTGATTCAGTTAGCACCGAGTTTGATTCGCACAATAACAAATAATGGGGAGCGGTTTGGTTCATCGCGACACCTGAGGATTAACTCTGAGAATTGGTTTGGTGATCCAAGACCATCCGTTGTCGTCATTGCCATCCGCTGACTTTGTAACTGTTACAAATTGCATCGGCAGAGTTTGCCGGAACGGAAAAGTTTATCTGAGTCTTTTTTATTAATGACTCAGCCGGGCGTACGCAGGAAGCGCAAAAGCGTTAAAGTCCGAACTTGCCAAGTGATTCACCACTTGCGGTAACAAGTCTGTCGTCATCCCTTCGGGACAAACGGCAGGCCCGCAGCACGGCTCAGAAAAACTTTCAAACCAGGAACCTTCAACGACAAACCAAATCGCGAAACCAGTCGATTTCGCGGGCGATACTCTCAACCAACGATTCCGGTTGATGCTGTTTCGGCAACACATCCCAAGCGTACGTTTCGATCTCGAAATGAGTCGTCGCTGGCTGATGGATGCGAATCGACCGCCAGCACGCTTCGATTTCGTTTTGCGTTGTGCCGATCAAATCGAGCTGCGGCGCGAAAATTGGGACGTGAAAATGGACTCGCCACGTGCCGTGAGGTTCCATTCCAAAATGAGCCAGAGCAATGGGTAAATCCTCAAAGAAGCTGACGTTATCCTGCTTGTTTTGCGCAGGTTTGATGGAGATACCGGTCTTCCGCGAATTGTCGCAGCCCCTCCATGGTAGCTAAATCACGTTTTGTTCCTGATCCGTCAAAGCGTACTTCCAGCGCGGAAGAAACCTGTACCTTGACAATTCGAATGCCAGATTCTGCATAATTCGAAATGGCTTCGTCCTGCGACTCGAACATGACGGCTGAGTGGCAGACATCGTGACAAATTCCGATGTATTCGCGGATGATCTCGTCCCGTGTCGAGTCGCCTGTTTCAAGCATTTCGGTAAAGAATCGTTTTACTCCCAAACAATTATCGAGCAGGCAGCCAGGCTCTGGTTCAAGTGCGAGCCGTATTTTGCGGCCCGTTTCCAGGAATTGCTCGTGAAGTGCTGCGGCGCACTTATGCAGATTTTTTACGCTTTCAAGTAACACCGGGTTGTCTGCCTCATTCCACGGGACAGCGCGACCACCGGTTGGCCATCCAAGTGGCAATGTTGAAATCGAGCCTTCCACGTTCGGCGGAAGCAGGCCGTGCTGAATCCTGGCCAGCTGTAACGTGTAATTCAGCCTCGCAAAATCGGCCCAGGTGGGCAGGTAAACTTTGTGTTTTACAACTTTTTCGTGAAAGTTACCGTAGGGAAACCCGTTGAAGGTAAACGGCACCAACCCGTTAACAGCCAGCAGATCTCGCAGCCGTTCCGTTTCCTGTTCCTGGATTAGTTGCCCCGCGGAATCGGCGCTAAACCAGAGCCCGATGCCCAGCGGCGCGTCCGGAGACACCAGTTGCTTGACCGGAATACTGTATCGCTCGATATTGCGCTGGGCCTCTGCAAGCGAATTTCCGGCATGGACGTTTGTGCAATATCCGATTTGAATGTTAGCCGAATGGGGCGTTGTCATGCGAATCAAGCTCCGCCCAGATCCGTTTTTGGTCCCAACTTGGCCGACAGCGCGAGCATGATCCAACCCGTGATAAATGCCAGCCCGCCGACAGGAACGATCATCACCAGCGTGCGGCTGCTGGTGAACACCCAGGCATAGAGACAACCCGAAAACAGCAGGATGCCAAGCAACATCAGTCCCGCTGCGAGCTTGGCGAGGCCCGCGGAAAGGCGATTACCACCCAGACCGATCAACACCAGCCCAATCGCATGGTAGAAAAAATATCGGGACGCCGTTTCCCAGTTTTCCAGCCGTTTGGCGCGGTCCACGGCTTCGCTGAAGTGATCTGCGACCCAGCTTTGCAAACCGTGGGCGCCAAAAGCTCCCATCATGATCGCGATCGCAGCCAGAATGGCTCCCAAGACAATCAAATTTTTTCCGACCATCGCTCCGCTCGTCTGTTTAGATGCGTGAACCGGGAATTGTAGTGCTTGGGCGCGATGACGGAAACAAGGAATGTGCGCGACCTGAAAGATGAGTACAATGATTGTCTTGCCCGGACGCGAGTTATGCAAACGAATCAACGGCCGCACATCAAATTGAATGCCATCAAGATGAAACGATCCACTCGCCTGTTATTGGCTTTCCTGCTCATGAACCTGCCCATTGCCTGCTTGGCCGCCCAAGATGCAAATCCTCTGACGGTCGCCGAAAAAAGCGATTTCAAATCAACAAGTACCTCCGCCGAGGTCGTCGAGTTCATTGATTGGTGTGCGGCTCATTCGGATCATGTCAAGAAATTCGTGTTTGGAAAGACGGTCGAAGGCCGCGAGATGGTCGGCGTCACGATCAGCAAAGAAAAATACGAACTAGGGCAAAAAGACGATCGCGTCAGATTACTGGTCATCGGCAACATTCACAGCGGCGAGTGCGCGGGCAAAGAGGCGTTGTTGATGATGTTGCGGGAGCTGACTCTCGATCCAGCGAATCAATGGCTGGACCACATCGTGATCGTGATGGTGCCCAACTATTCGGCCGACTCGAATGATCGCATGGGCCTGAATAATCGGCGTGGTCAGATCGGCCCGGAAAACGGGATGGGACGACGTGAAAACGCCCAAGGCCTCGACCTCAATCGCGACTTTGTCAAACTGGATTCACCTGAAGCTCGGGCTCTCGTGGGCCTGATGGACAAAGTCGATCCGCAGATTTTTATCGATTGCCACACGACCAACGGGTCCAAGCACCAATACGCGTTGACGTACGACGTGCCGCATAATCCCGCCTGTCCCGAGCCAATTCGAGACTATCTGCGAACGAAAATGATGCCGGAAGTGACCAAACGGCTGGAAACCGCAGGAACATTGACATTTTATTACGGCAATTTCAATCGTGATCAAACTCAGTGGACGACGTACGGCTACGAACCTCGCTACAGCACCGAATACGCTGGCCTCCGTGGCCGCCTGGGAATTCTCTCGGAAGCCTATTCGTACATCACCTACAAGGAACGGATTTTCGCGACCAAACAATTTGTGTCGACGATCCTCGATTACGTTTCCGAAAACTGGGAAGCGATTGTCAAACTCGTGCAAACCGTCGACGAGGATCTTGTTGCCGCCGCCAGCCAACAGCCCCAACGCATTTCGGTTTCACTGGCCGCAAAAGTCATCTCGTTTGACGAAAAGTGTGCCATCAAAGGCTACAAAGATGATCAACCCTGCGATTACCTGTGCGAATTCGTCGGAAAATATGAATCCACGAAGCAATCACCCTTGCCATTCGCCTATCTGATCCCGGCGGATCAGGTTCGCGTTGTCGATCGACTGTTGATGCACGGCGTCAAGGTCAAGCGGCTGGCCAAAGATGTTGAACTGGAGGTCGAAGTCGACACCGTGAAGGATCTTGACCGGGCCCAACGCGCGTTTCAGGAACACAACATGGTGCGCGTCGCGGCGAATCGGGCCGTCGATTCCCGTGCGATCAAGAAGGGCACTTTTGTCGTGCCAACCGCCCAACCACTGGGGCGGCTGATCAGCTATTTGCTGGAATCGGAATCAGATGATGGGCTCGCTTACTGGAATTTCTTTGATGATCAACTCAAAATCGACGCAGAGTTTCCCGTGCTGCGCGTTGCCGCACCCACGGCGCTGGAGCTGGAAGATGTCACCAAAGTCGAAGCGAAAATCCCGCTCAGCCTGGACTTGATTGATGGTCCGGATGCGTTACTCGCAAATCAACCCGATCCACCCCAGTGGCAGGGGAAAACGAATCAAATCGAAACCAAAAGCTGGGGCCGATCGTTGCTGGTCGACGCAGAATCGCAATCGTTTACCGGTGATGGTCGAAGCACCGTTCTCCAAAAATGAGCTTGTCGAGTTGTTTGTTGGCGGCGGAATTGGAAAAGGAATCGCCGAGGGCCTCGCCGACGCCGAACCAACCGTTTCCGACGACCAGCTGACGGCCGTGCTGACGCACGACCAACACACAGTCATCGTCTACAGCGACTCGTCGGTGCACCGAGCGGAATCGAGTGCCAGGTTCAAGTTAATCGGGACGCCGGCGGATCCCGCCGATTTGATCCATTTCAACTACGATGATTCGATTGTCGCGTATTCGACAAGCCATGCACTCAACTTTTTCAATGTGCGCGACTCGAAACTCGCCGCCATCAACGCGGAATCGGAGTACGACCTTGGTTGGAAAACTGGATTGGGTCTATCAGGAAGAACTTTACGGCCGCGGGAATTTTAAAGGCTATTGGCTCAGCCCCACCGGACCCTCGGTAGCCTACCTGGAATTGGACGAATCCCCTGTTTATTCGTTTACGGTCGTGGATCACATCCCGGTCCGTGGCAAAGCCGAAATTACCAACTATCCCAAGGCGGGCGACCCATTGCCAAAGGTCCGCTTGGCGGTCGCCAACTCGCTCAACGGGCGTGGGCATGATGTTGACCTGGACGAATACGTTGGCACCGAGATTCTGATTTCGGGCGTCAGTTGGTCTGCCGACGGCAAACAAATTCTGATCCAGGTCCAGAATCGGGAACAGACCTGGCTGGACCTGATTGCAACCGACAGCAACGGCGACAATCCCCGGAAAATGTTTCGCGATGAAACGCCCGCCTGGATTGAATCGCCCGGGGATCCCGTGTTCCTGGCGGACGGGAGCTTTATTTGGCTCAGTCCGCGCAGCGGTTACAAGCACCTTTACCATTACAGCTCAAGCGGCGAGCTAATCGGCGCGTTGACTTCCGGCGAATGGGAGGTCCGCAGCCTGGTCGGCATTGATCCTGCGAAGGAATTCGTCTACTTCACGGCGACCAAAGAGAGCCCTCTGGACGTGCAATGTTATCGAATCCGGCTGGCCGACAACGAACTCGAACAATTGACTCCGGCCAGTGGCACACACGAAGTCGACTTCAGCCATGATTACTCGTACTTCATCGACAATTCTAGCACGGTCACCGAGCCGGTTCGTTCCCGGTTGTGCCGGAGTGACGGAACGTTTCTTCGCGAATTGAATGCGCCGGTCGACGATCGGATGAAATACGTCACGATGACGACTCCCGAGTTCCTGACCCTTCCGTCGGGGAACGAGCAGCCGCTGGATGCCATGATCATCCGCCCGCCCAATTTTGATCCAGCGCGAAAATATCCGGTCTTGATTCATATCTATGCAGGCCCCCAGGCACCTCGTGTGCGTAACCGGTTTGGGGGCGAATGGTATCTGTGGCACCAACTGCTGGCCCAGCAGGGATATGTGATTTGGATGTGTGACAACCAGTCTGCCAGTTTTCGCAGCGTCAAACACGCCTGGCCCATCCACCGAAATTTCGCAGAAAACGAATTGGCCGATATTGAAAAGGGCGTCGCGTGGTTAAAGCAGCAACCTTGGGTCGATGCCGATCGAATTGGCATTTGGGGGTGGAGCTATGGCGGCTACATGACCGCGTACGCGTTGACGCACTCGCAGTCGTTCAAAATGGGAATTTCCGGTGCTCCCGTCACAGATTGGAAGAATTACGACGCGATTTACACTGAGCGATACATGGATTTGCCGCAAAACAATTCGTCCGGTTACGAAAAAGCAGCGGTCTTACCCGCCGCCAGGGAGCTTTGCGGCAAACTTTTGCTGATCCACGGAGCCATCGACGACAATGTTCACTTGAATAACTCCATGCAATTGATTTATGAATTGCAGAAATCCGGTCAGCAATTCGAGCTGATGGTTTACCCGCTCAGTCGGCATGCCGTCAAGGATAAAGAACAGTTGGCCCACCTGCGGAAGTTAATGACCGAGTTTGTGAAGGACAATCTTTAGCAGCAATCAGCATTTTTTTTGTGCAAAATGTACTCGTCGACAAGCGGCCTTGTTACAATCGAGCACTTGGTCGGCCCGCGATCAGATTCGACAAAATGATTCGTTACTTTTACATAGAGGTTGTTCGATGTCATCGAAGTGTCTTCTTTCATTGCTCGTATTGTTGTGCCTTGTGTCGTGGACGCATGGTCAGGATGCGATTCCCGCCACCGATAATGATCTGGCGGCCATTTCTGCAAATCTCGACAAGCTTACCGAGATGGCTGACGAATGCGCGTTGACCGACGGACCCAAGATTGAGTGTGCCAAGGTGCAAAGTTTTTTTGTCAACGCGCGAGATGCCCGCGCCTACATCGAACACCTGAATTACTGGTTGTCATATGCGACGCGTCTGAAGATGAACAATCTGTTGGCCAGTTTGAACGAGGAAAACGCCGGCCGCTACAAGGCGATTCTGGATGTTCAGGCGGCTGTTATCGATGGTGCCACCTATGAGGAAATGGTGACGACCCTGAGGCAAACGCTGAATGACTTTAAACGTTGTTACGACAACGCTGACGAGATATCGTTGCCTCAATACGAAACAGCCATCCTGAAACTCAAGGCAGCTCTCGAACGCCTCCAGGCGGCGGAAAATACATTCATCGGGATCACGGCGGTGAGCGAAAAGATTCCCGAACTCGAAAATGGTTTCGTGCAAAATGATTTCAAGGACTTTATCAATATTTTGAACGACGCGCGAGGGAAAACTTATGCCGACCACCGCGATGGCAAGCATTGGCGAAAGCAACTGCGCGATGAGGACCATCTAAAAGCAGTCACCACCAATATGGAACGTTTGCTCGCCTTGTATTCGGACGAAGTCGCCGCCGCTCGACATGCTCAAATTGACGAATTGTTGGCGGCCGAAGATGCGTTGGACGAATCGCAGAAAGCCGCCTATGCGGACGTCAAAAGATTCAATGCTCGCCAACAAAAGGTAGCAAGGATATTTGATCAAATGGAGTTCTTGCTGCGAGTGAATATCAATACGGGCTATGGTCGTCTGGCGGATTGTTATTTGAAGCTGAATGACCAGTGTGGAGTGATGGACTTGAATTACGTCAGCCGCCTGGAAATGCCTGCCAATATTGCCGTGGAAGACTTTACCGTGAACCCGGATTTGAGCGGAGATGACGAGAGTTGGGTCGAACCCCTCACCGCACTCAACGAGAAAATGACCGAAGTGGCGAGTTTGTTAACGGGTGCTCCAACCGTCGGTCAGATCGAAATTGTTGCGTCGCTGACGACCGACGTGGCTCAGGTGAAAACGCGGGAAGCTGTGAAAGTCAAGTTTGTTTCCATGTTCCACTTTCACCCGAATTCGTGGGTTGGGTTTGTGCCCAGTGACGTTCCGCATGGGCTGGAGGGTAACAACGCAGCCAACGTGACAGGTAAAAGATTTTTTCTGCGACATCTGGAATCCGGTGAGTTTGAGCTGAAGGCTCCCAAGAAACCAGGCAAATACGACTTGCGGATGAATGACATATCTTCGGGGCGCGAGGTTGCTTCGGTAACCATCGACGTCATCGAAGGCGAACAGCCCTAATTGTTCGGCGCGCTATTGTCGGCCAGTTCACCTGCGTCAAATTTTGCCAGCCATTCGTTGAGGTTTGGATGCGCCAAATGTGCGTCCTGCGTTTGCTGAAAAGCGTGCGCGATGGCCAGCAGTCGGTCGTCGTCATTTAGATGACCCGTCATGACCGATCGTGACGGGGGTTGTGCCGCCATCGTCTGCTTCGCGGTAGCCGACGGGCATCACAATCGAGGGGTGGCCCGTCAGGTTGGTGTGAACCAGGTCCCTCATGTTGACCAACACATCGACTCCCTCGATCGCCTGTTCGAATTCAAGCATCAACAGCGTTCTGGCTCGCTGGAATCGCACATAGTCCACGGCGGAAATTTGGTTTGCTGCCCGGAAAATTTCGGGCCATTGGTTCCACCCCTCCGTTTCACCATTGCGCAATAACTGGTCGAACACGGAAGCGCCTTCGACATCGATGATGGACGTCAAGGCACGTAACGGGATGTCGGTGGGCAAATCCAGCTCAACCAGTTCGCAGCCAAGTTCCTGCAGGGTTGCCAGATCTTCGCGTTCTGCGAGCGGTTTGCGCGATTTGCCGTAGCCAACCTTCATTCCTTTCACGGACGTTTGAAGCGGCCATTGGAACGGATAATTGTTGGCAGTCGCGTCGAGACCGTCGGCGCCATGAATTGCGTCGAATACCAGGGCGCAGTCTTCTACGCTGCGGCAAATTGGACCGATTTTGTCCATCGACCAGGACAATGGCATACAGCCCGCGCGGCTGACGCGCCCGAACGTAGGCCGGAACCCTGTCGCGCCGCAGCGAGTACAGGGCGAAAGTATGCTGCCAAGCGTTTCTGAGCCGAGCGAGAATCCGACCAGGCCGGCGACCGTTGCCGCGGCCGATCCGGCGGACGAACCTGACGATCCACGGACCGGATTCCAAGGATTTCGCGTTTTTCCGCCAAACCATTGATCCCCCATGGCAAGCGCGCCGAGTGAGAGCTTGGCGACCAACACGGCGCCCGCCGTTTCCAGTCGACTTGGCTACGGTGGCAGTCGAATCAACGATTCGGTCCTTGTTCAGCGGAATGCCCCAGGTAGTCGGATACCCGGGCACTTCAATCAAGTCTTTCGCGCCCCACGGAATACCGTGCAAAGGGCCGCGGTACATGCCGCTGGCGATTTCCTTGTCGGCCCGTTCGGCTTGACGCATGGCCAAATCTTCCGTCAACGTGACGACGCAGCGTAACATCGGGCCGTATTTTTTCAGCCGGGATAGATAGATTTCGGTCAACTTTTGGCTGCTGATTTTCCCGGTTCGAACCAGCCAGGAAAGTTGGTGGACAGGCAGGAAAGCGATGTCGTCGTCAGAAGTGGGGAGTTGGACAACCACTGACTCAATGGTGGACGCGTCTCGCTGGATGTTGTCCAGCCGCCGGGCTGTCGACAATGTCTGGAAGTGCAGGGCAGGGCCGACATTCGGAGGCAAGTCGACCTGTCGTAGTTGCTGGTTGGCCGAGTTGTTTTGTTTGACCTTTTCAAGAATCGAGGTTCGCTGATCGTCCGTCAGTTCAATGCCAGAAATCCATTCAGCCTGTTTGATATTGTTAATGTCAATCGCCGCTTCATCCGTGGTTTGAGTACTCAAGGCTCGATGGAACACGGGCGAGAAAATTCCGCAGGCAGTAAGCGTTTGCAACAATTGGCGTCGGTGAAGCATAAAAAACTCTGGGTGCGGGAACTACTTGGAACCGGTGGCATCGGTCGAAATATGATGTTGCAAGTCCTTGATTTGTTTTGACAACTCGGATCGATGATTCTCAGCCTCGTCGAGCATCTTTTCCATTTCGATACGACGAGCCCGCTCTTTCTTGTACTTGTGCACGATTTTGGCGACCGATTCGGAGATTGATTCAGCTTTTTTGTCTCCCCTTGATTCGGCCGAGCTCGCTTTCGCAGCCGTTTTCGCGGCCGCGATCTTCTTTTCCGCCTTGGCTTTCAAGGCATTAAACCGAGCATCTGCTTTCGCGAGTGCTTTGGTGAGTTTTGCAGCAGCCTGCTCTTCCGTTTCAAAAAGTCTGGCGGTGGCCTGTTCTTCCATTTGGGCAAGTTTGGCGGCAGCCTGAGCTTCGATGTCGGCGACCCGGGAGTCTGCATGGGCCTTCGCTTCCGCCAGCGCACGGGCAGCTGACTCTTCAGCATCCGCCACTTTTGCGGCAGCTTGAGCTTCGATCTCGGCGGTCCTCTTGTCAGCGTTGGCCTTGGCATCGGCAAGTGCGCTGGCGGATTTTTCTTCGGCCTCGGCAATCTTGGCGGCGGCGTTGGCTTCAATGTCTTCGATCCGGAAGTCAGCTCTGGCTTGCAACTCGGCGAGTTCTTCGGCGGCCTTTTCTTTTGCCTTTGCGACCTCGGCGAGCTGCGCTTCGACAGAAGCAATTCTGGCGTCGGCACTGGCGCGAACTTCAGCGATTTGTGCGGCGGCATTTTCTTTAGCGACTTCGATCTTTGCCGTCGCGTCGGCTTGGACCTTCGCCAAATCGGTGGGAGCGGGAGTCTCCGCAAGTTGTTGTGCGACTCTGGCTTCGGCCGCGGCAATTTTTTCGGCAGCAGCGGATTCAACTTCGGCAATCCTCGCGGCGGCCTGCGCTTGTGCTTCCGCGAGTTGGGCCGCCGCGTCTTTCTCTGTCTTGGCGACTTTTTCTGCTGCTTTCGCTTCGAGTTCGGCGAGTTTTCTGGAAGCGCGTCAGCTCCACCATCGCCAATTCATCGTGCGACAAATTTCTTCTCGGCTTCCCGGGATTTCGCGGCGGCTTGTGATTCCACTTCCGCGTGCTTTTTGGCGGCGTCCGCTTTCGCCTTTGCAAGCTCTGCGGCAGCTTCTTCCTGGGCCTCGGCCAACTTCGCGGCGGCTTGAGTTGCCAAGTCCGCCAGCTTCGCTTCATATTCCGCATTGATTGCGGTCAGTTGCGCATTCGCTTTTTCATCGGCTTCACGGAGTCGCCTGGCCGACAACTCTTCGGCGCGGGTCAAGGCGGCTCGGGCTGTTTCGAGTTTCGCCTGAGCGTCGGAGTCAGCCAGTTTAGCTTTCGCTTCGAGTTCGGCCAGTCTGTTCGCGAGCGAATCCTTTTGTTTGCAGGTGTTATCGAAAGCAGACTTTGCCGCGTTCAGTTCAGTTTGCAATTTCTGCACGACTGACTTGTCAACCGATTCGGCGAGCAGCGATTCAGCTTTGACGGCTCGGTCTTCAAGGACTTGTTGAATTTTCTTCTGTTCGTCGAATTGCCGTGCCCAAATTTCGTTTGTTGTTTCCAGCTGCTTGTTTAACTCGGTAACTTGCGTTTGGACAGTTTCAAGATCTTGCTCAAGATGAGCCTTGGATGACAACGACTGATTTAGATTGGAAATTTCCCGCTCAAATTTCTCAGCCACGAGACGCAAATCGGCGAGTTGAGATACAGGGTCGACCGGCATCGTTTGATTGACCAGGACAACGTCGCTGGTGGTCGGGGCGACGAGGTTTGCCCGATTTCAATGTTCTCTTTTCTTGCGTCAGCGACTCGGTCGCTGACGGCGGCCGTTTCTGGTATCGACCGCTCGCGTTGCGCGTCTTCAGGTGCCTTTTCAGCCCGCCGGGATGGAGTGCGGACGGCTTCGGATGAAGTTTCCGACTCCAACTCAAGGCCTGAGTCGGCACCGAAATCAAATTCTTCGCTGTCTCGATCCGAGATCGCCGAAAGGTCTCCGAGGTGTAATTCTTCGCCTGATTCGGTGAGGGTAATTTCCAGTTCTTCACCGGAGGGAACTCCCGACTTGAATCGCTCTGGTCTGCTGGAAACAGGTGGCTTTTCCGGAACAGGTTGCGGTTTGTTACGTGGCGGCAAGACCGCTTTTCGCCTGGCCGGGAATCGTTGACCATTTGCCTGGAGTGCAAACGGGTCGGGTTGAGGTTGCCGATATTGTTGAATTTTGAAAGCGCGATTTTTTCGACTTCGCATCCACAGCCAACCCAGGACGATCGGAATCAAGAGCAACGAAGGAAGCAAATATTGCAAGTCAAGATCGAAGTTGGGGAAAGTTTTTGTCGCAAAATTTGGTTGCGTTTTTGTAATCGGCACGCCAGTTTCAGAACTGGATTCCTTGTCTGCCTGTGCTTTATGAGACTCGGTGGCGGTGGTTTGCTGATGTTGATCGGCCGTCAGTTCAGCCTTGGCGGGAAGCTGACGCGACTGATGCTTCGGCGCTTGTTGCAAAGCGGCTGGATCCTCAAACGGATCAGGTCCGGTTTGTGGCTGGTCAGCGAAAGGATCCGTTGTGGTTTGTGGCTGGTCAGCGAAAGGATCCGTTGTGGTTTGTGGCCGGTCGGCAAAAGGATCCTGTCCGGTTTGTGGCTGGTCGGCGAAAGGATCCTGATTCATCATCGCCAAAAAGGCACGTGAGGAAACTGTCGACAAGGCAATAGGCATCACCGCCTCCACGGAAACAAAGACAACTACCCGCATCCGTGGTTGAAAAGAGCCAGGCGATCCTCGCCGGGGTCAGGTTGAAGTCTAACTGAAACCAGTGCGCATTTAAACATTCGGCCTCGTTTTTTGGTTGAAAAACCGTGCCCGAGCTGTAAAACGATGTGCTGGCCGAAAGCGATTGCCAGTTCAACTTTTCTAAATGATCATGACCGTTTGTTCCGATTAGACAACTGCGGCGCATGGGGTAAAGTGGCAGCGTTCGAAATTCACGTTTGGCAAGATATGTGCTTTATTCCGGTTATGACCCACTTTCGAACGTTCGCGTCATGTGAACAATAAGTAACAACAGCAATTAACTCAGTACGGGAAGATAAGTTGAAAGAGCCCCTCGTAGATTTCTCATTGTTCGATGAGACGAAACCAGTAATCGAATTAGAGGAAATCCTGGAAGTTAATCCGCATCGGTTTGAAATGCGATTGTTGGACGCAATCTTGCACATTGATACTGAAACTGCTGTGGGCTATAAGGATATCGGTCAAGAGGAATTCTGGATCCGGGGCCATTTTCCAAATCGTCCCTTGATGCCGGGTGTTTTGATTTGCGAATGCGCCGCCCAGCTTTCATCATTTTTTGCGATTCGACAGAAGCTGGTTGATCACGGCTATGTTGGGCTGGGCGGATTGGAGAAAGTCCGTTTTCGCGGCCCGGTATCGCCGGGCGATCGCTTGTTGGTGATGTTAAAGAAGCGTCGCGTCCGCCGCAATCAAATGTTTACGGCAGATTTCCAGGGCTATGTTGACGGTGCTTTGATTGTCGACGGGATCGTCTGCGGTGTGGCGCTAGGAGACTAGACCATCGCTGCCGGGTCAACTAGGTTTTTGGCTGATAAAGGTCCTGCCAGACGCATCCGGCCCAGGACCAACCCACGCCAAATCCGACCAGCAAATTCTTGTCGTGACGCCCCAGTGACTTTGCTTCGCGCATTTGTTGAATCAGGATTGGCAAGGTACACGACACCGTGTTACCAACATCCCGCAATTGAATGGGCATGCGCTGCTCGTCCACCTGAAGCACTTGCTGTAGCTGGTCCAGCATTTTGAACGTCGCTTGGTGGAACAGGAAATATTTGATCTGGTCGACGCTAATTGAAGCCTGATTCAAGATCCCCTCGACGAGTTCAGGAATCTTACCGACCGTGAAGTTAATCAGGCTGGGGCCATCCATGTAGATCTCGCTGGGCCACCGTTTTCGGTGGCGCGGCTGGAGGGCGTGGGCTTCATCCCGAAACCCTCCGCAGCCGACCATCAAGGTATCCGCGCCGCTGCCATCGGTCCCATACTGAAATCCCCACATGGACTGGTCAGTAGCAGCATTGATGATGGTGGCGGCCGCAGCGTCACCAAATATTGGACGCATGCTTCGATCAGTAGGATGGATGAACTTAGAATATGTTTCGGCTGTAATAAACAGGATTCGCTTCACCGAACCCGTTCGGATCAATCCGTCGGCAAGCGACAACCCGTAAACGTAGCCGCTACAACCAAGGTTGAAATCGAGCGCGCGACAATGGGTGCCCAACCCCAATCTGTCCTGAATCAGGCAAGCGGTTGTCGGTAGCGGGTAGTCAGGCGTCTGTGTGCAAAACAGCAGAAAATCGATCGACTTTGGATCAACCTTGTGCTCCTCCAGCAACTTTTTAGCCGCCAGCACACCCAGGTCGGACGAACACTCTTCTGGTCCGGCGATATGGCGCTGCCGAATCCCGGTTTTGGACTCGATGAGCGGGAGGTCCCATTTTGGGAACTCACGTTGCAGATCATCGTTCGTCTCAATCCGTTCAGGCAGATGAATGGCAATGGGGCCGACGGCGGCGTGCTTCACAACTATCCCGGTTCTCGCACAAGAGTCCTCTGGCGAAATGCGGAAGTGACTTACGGAAAACGACCACAATCCGCAACTTTGAATAATCGACGCAAGGTACCAAAATTCCCCGTCTGGGCGAAGCGGACTGGTTGAGCCCCAATCAGTTTTTTGACTCCATTTGTTTCGGCTGAAGGGGGGATTGACTGGATTGTAATGCTGGGTTTACGTCGAAACAGATTCTGGTTTTTGCGGCAACCGCGCCGTATTCACCGGTCTCCATCCGAAGTCACCAAACAGGCTGAGTGCACCGCCACTGGCCAGTGAATGTCGGCGTTGGCACGCACTAAATTTTGGCAAACTAGTCGCCAATCGCCTATAATCTGAAACTGGCGATTATCGAATCGCGACGGCCTTTTATTGAGTTTGGTGCCATCGCCATGAAATTTTCTGAAGGTAGCGACTGGGCCGAAGATGAATCCAGGACCACATCAAAAGTAGTGGGAGGCGGTGACGAAAAGACGAAAGCCGCTGGCGATTCGTCCGCCGAAATCGTCACTCGAATCGGTCGCTACGAAATCGTCCGCCAGTTGGGCAAAGGCGGATATGGGTTCGTGTATCTTGCGAGTGACCCGAGTCTTCATCGTCGTGTCGCCGTGAAAGTCCCACGTTGGGACAAACCCCTGAAACAGGATGAGGTTGATCGTTTTCTGCGCGAAGGCAAAATGCTGGCGCAGGCCAACCATCCGTCCATTGTATCTGTGTATGACGTCGGCCTTACCGAAGACGGGATACCGTTTGTCGTAATGGAATATGTCGAGGGTCGCTCTCTCTCCGAATTGATCAGGGAAGGACCGCGGGCAATCGACGAATCGCTTGACTTGTTATTGAAAATTGCGGAAGGCTTGCAACAAGCCCCAAGCGAGGATTAATCCATCGAGATTTCAAACCTTCCAACGTGATTATCGATAGCGAGCAGCAAATTCACCTTGTGGATTTCGGGTTGGCACTGCACGAAGATTTGACGCCACTGGATTGGGGAGATTCCAGGATCGTCGGTACGCCAGCCTACATGGCGCCGGAACAGATTCGTGGTGAAAATCATTTGATTGACGGTCAAACCGACATTTGGGCTTTCGGTGTCACGATGTACCGGATGCTGATCGGTTCGACTCCCTTCAAAGGTAATGGCTACCGTGAATTGAGTCGCTCGATATGTTACAAGAATCGTGACCCCTTCGTCAACATGACGAACGGGTCCCGCGGCAACTCGAACGGATCTGCTTTCGTTGTCTGCAGAAGCTGATGGAAGAACGCTACCAGTCGATGGCAGACGTGCTGGATGAACTCAACGAATTCGTCAAGGAACGAACTGCAACGGATTCGGGGATGCTTGACCTGTCCAATCGCAGTCCGCAAAATCGTTGCGGGAGGTTTCCGTGCAGAAACCGTTCCTGGCAATTCCGCGACGCGCAGTGGTAGTGTCCAAACCGATTCATCGCGTCCCGATTCGGAACAGGAAAACTTGACCCTCGTCCCCAAGGGTTTGCGATCGTTTGACCAGAATGACCAGGAGTTCTTTTTGCAACTGCTTCCAGGGCCGACGGATCGTCATGGTGTCCCGGAGTCGATTCGATTTTGGACATCCCGACTGGATCTGGTCGATCAGGTCGAGGATGTACCTGTTGGCTTGATTTACGGCCCTTCGGGATGCGGCAAAAGCTCGTTCGTTCGCGCGGGCTGATTCCGCGATTGTCTGAATTCGTTGTTCCGGTTTACGTGGACTGCACGACAGATCGACTGGCCGAACGGATCATGGAACGCATTCATCGCGAGCTGCACGACGTACCTCTGGACGGTCAGTTGGCCGAGAAACTGCGCGAAATCCGCAAGGCGCCTATCTCCGTAGCGGGGATAAATTACTCTTGATTCTCGACCAGTTCGAGCAGTGGTTGAATGTCTGCGATGACTACGCCGAGAACGAACTGACCGAAGCCTTGAGACAATGCGAGTCACGGCGTGTCCAGGCGTTGTTGTTGATCCGTGATGAATTCTGGTTAAGCGGTCGCAGTTTATTGCGCTGTCTGGGACAACGAATCGAAGACCGTACCAACGCCATGTCATTGCCGCTGTTTGATGAGCATCACGCGCGACAGGTGCTGAAAGCGTATGGTCAGGCCTTTGGGGCGTTACCTGCCAACGGCAAAACAACGCGGCAACAAACAAAGTTTTTGAAACGGGCCGTGAGTTCGCTGGCCAACCGTGGCAAAGTGATTTGCGTACATCTGGCTGTCTTCGCGGAAACAGCAAAATCGCGGCAGTGGAATTATTCAGATTTCAAATCTGTCGGGGGTTGGGAAGGAATTGGGCGCGATTTTATCACGGGCATCTTCCACAATCCCGAAACGCCCAGCTACATCAAGAAACACTCGAGCGATGCCTGGAATATTCTGCGACAGTTGTTACCACAGTCAGAGTCCGAACTCAAGGGCAACGCCGTCCCACGCACGGAACTGATTTCACGAGCTGGCCTTGGAGGTTACTCGTCGCGGTTTGACGAGCTGATGCATTTCATGGAGTTCGAAGCCAACTTGATCTCGCCGATGGAAGATTCCGATGCTCTGGACGCTGAAGGGCCCACTGCGGCCAGGCATTCCGTCGGCAAACAGGAACGACTATACGGTCTCTCGCACGATTTTCTGGTGAAACCGATTCGCGCCTGGGGAACCGCCAAACAAAACGAATCCCGGCGGGGCAGGGCAGAATCGCAATTGGCTGAGTTGGCCAACCAATGGGCGTTAACCGGGGATCGTCGCTTTCTCCCCTCGCTGGTGGACTTTGGGATCATCGGCTTGTTTGCCGACCAAAGTGTCAAAACCAAATTCAGCAATTACTGGAACGCAGCCAAAGCTTGCGCGATGCGTCTGACTGGCATTGGAACCGGTTTGGCGATCGGTTGATCCTGGTTGTGGCGACAACGAAACATTGGGCCGATCTCAACCGACGACAGCTCTTGATTGCGAATTACGTTAATTGCCAAGCTCACGAAGTCGACGAATACTGGCCGTCGATCATCCGCCAAATCCCGTTGCTCGAAGACGATTTGCACGCCAAGTCACAGGATGGAGACGCGAAAGTACGCTTGCGCGCAATTGCGCGTTGCTGTACCTGCATTCCAATCAAAAAGATACTCTGGAGCGGGTCGTTCAAGACATCAAGCAGGTTCGGGCCAACGAATGTCACACTTTGGTGCAAAGTCTCCCGAAAGTTCTCGCCAAGCGACGATTGCAATTCGCGACAAAATCAAACTGGAATCCGATCCGATTGTGAACAGCCGCGTTGCGATTGCTCTGGCACACGTCGGAGATGCGCAAACACTGGGGAAGTTGATGCAACCAGCCAAAAACCCGATTGGACGCACTCGCACGATTCTCGAATTACCGGGATGGCACGATGACCTGGGGGCGCTGTTTTTGAGTTTGGATTATTTGCCATTGACGTCCGATGGCGATTTGCTCAGTGGTGTATGTTGTGCCCTGGCGTTGGCAGGGCCGGACGGAATGTCCGAGGTAGATCGAGCTGAATGCATTGCAAGACTCAAGCAGATCTACACCGGGCACCCTCATGGGGGCGCACATTACGCCGCCTGGTATGCGTTGGAGGAATGGGGTGTCAAACAGCCGGTTGTCGATGATACAAAGTTGGCGAATTGCCAGTGGAAAATTGTGAAGATCAAGAGCAGGCTCGAACCAGGTCACGTTTATCAGATACCCCTGGTGCGAATTTCCAAAAGCTCATTCGAGATGGGTGCCGGGGATGAAGATTATCCGCCCGAGAACCCACTGCTTGAAAAATTCGAGGCCAAATCCGTCGATGGAATGGTCGAAGAAGACTACTGGATATCCGTTTTTGAACTTCCGCTTGATCTGTTTGACGAATTTGTACAAACGCTCGATGCTGATGATCCGGACTTCTTGGAGTTGCAAAAAAACCAGGAATACCAGAAATCACTTGCCGCTGTGCGGCACCAGCCTCGGTGGTCAACGAGCGATGTATCGTGGATTCAGGCAATTCGTTTCGTCAATTGGTTGAACAAACAGTACTTCGGCGCAGAGCAGTTTGATAACGAAGAGGTCTATGTCCATGAAGACGATTTGAATTGGAGGGTCAATCGAATTCCCGGTTTTCATCTGCCAACCCACGAACAGTTTGAATTGGCTCAACGTGCCGGTTCCCAGTCGACTTATTTTTTTGGCGACGAGGCGGAATTACTTGAAATATTCTGTGGATACGGAAGCGGTCATGAGCCGGGAGCTTCCGGGCTGTACATGCCAAATGCATTCGGTTGTTTTGATCTGTCGTCAAACCATAACGAGTGGGTCGAGGATTTCATTTTCCTGAAAACAATCGGACTCTTTTCGAAAGTGAAAGGTGCCAGCGCCACGGACAGGTCCCCGTCGTTTCGATCCGCGTACGTCGACACATTTCCAGTTGGAACTTTAATGCCCCACCCGCAATCGTTCCGTGTTTGCCTGCTGGACCCTCCTTGATAATTGAGATCCAGGGTCCCGCGTGCTTGCCGGCGAAGAATCACATTCCGCGACGCTTTGGCGTGGCGCCACCCGTCACTTGACTCCAATTGCCATGTCGGGGCACGGCACTTGCAAATTTGGAGGTGGGTAAGCTGGTTACAGTTCGTCCCAGCAGGCATATAAATCAGGCAATAACAATGAAGTGCACATTCCCCGAGATACGTATCGCAATTCGTATTCTGGGCACATTCCCTGATGCACTTGCCGTACATCTGTGCTTTCGTCATACCCATCGGAGGACAACCATACGTAGGCTGTTGGCAAGGCAGGCAGCTTGGTTGGCAAGCCTGACAGGGCAGGGGCTGTTGGCATGGGCAAGGTTGAGGCTGGCAGGCTTTTGGCGGAAAACAATTCTGGGCACAAACGCAAGGTTGGCAACAAGGCGGCTGGCAGACTTGAGGACTGCAACCACGATGGCCATGGAACAATTGGGCTGACACTTCGGAAGTTGTTGACAACCACGCCAGCACGACAATCAAAGCGAGGCAACGATTCATGGACGACTCCAGTTAGATGAGAATACTTCAGTTTCGCTTGACGCTGCCATTTTGACGGCATCCGGAAGCCGGTGTCAACGAAATTCTTCGACTCTCGCCCAAAATTGGAGTTTACCTTGCCGGTTAAGCGGCAATTGGGCGGCGGAGTCCGTGTTGGTCAGCCAATTGTTCGATCTCGAGACGACTGTAACAACGGTAGGGCTGTTCGAAGCCAGCTGGCTCTTGCACGAAGATCAGCGAATTGGCGTGGATCATTCTGGGGATGTAAAACCAACTTCGCTCCAGTGACGTTGGATCATATCCGGCAGTGATAACAACCATGTCGGTGCGCACGTGCGAATTGGCGATCCGCGAAATCGTCTGGTGCGGCTCGCCGGGAACAAGTTGGACTTTGGCATCCAGTTTTTTCAGCTCCTTGTGGGCCGCGATCAGCGTCAACCGCGGCGCACCGTCCGCTCGGCTCTCAAACAGATCGATACCCGTATAACGCACCGACTGGTTGATCCCGAATCGTTGAGCCAGTCGGATCATATTTCGGGCCCGCCCGCAATCTCCAATTCCGACTTCAACGATCGAACGGACCCGGTACTTCTTGATGGCTCGATAAAGCGCGCGGTCGCAAGCCGGTTGTGACAACCAGCAGAGCTGCAAAAACTTGAGTTTCGAGATTGGCTTCATGCCTGATCCTTGAAACAGTTGAACACTGAATGCTCGGTCGTCGCAAGTGGACCGATTCGTTTATTCCTTTTCGGCGCAACAACCGTCATGTAATGAACTCGTCCCCGTCAACGCACTTTTACAACGCTTTCGAAACAGTTTTGTTGTTCGGCAAATCCGATACAACCGTCAAAGTCAACCAACTGGCGGGCCGGGGTTAATCCAACGTGGAAAAACTGAACTGAAAACCGGGGCCGCAACGTATAGTTCGCGTGGCTTGAACCGGACATGGATTTTGTCCGGGTTTCCCCAACCCCGGCAGGCAATTCATTGCCTGATATACCAGCCACGGCTAAATAAAAAAAGCCAGATTTTGCTCTCTGCCGCAAAAGGGACCTTGGCGTTTTCCAACCACGATGGTTCGGCTCAGGCGTTTTCGCGTAATGCCCAGGCTGCTCTCCAAAGTGCGCAAAGAGAAAATCATGTCGACTTACGACCGCCAGGAAAAAAGAAGGCGATTTGAACAATTTGAACAGCGGCTGGTGATGTCGGCACAAGCCCTGACAAACGTGACGCCGCAGCTGGAACAGCTTGACCTCGATATCAACCAGCAGGTCGAAATCACACAACTCGACGACACCCACAGCCAGACCGGTGTAGCTCAAGTTCACGAGCAGTATGGATTTGACGGCGCCGGTCAAACAGTCGCCATCATCGACTCGGGCATCGCCGGGGACCACTACGCGCTCGGTGGCGCCTATGGTCAGAATGCCCGAGTCGTGGGCGGCTGGGATTTTGCCGAGAACGATGCCAACCCTTACGACGATGGCCCGGCCGGATTTCACGGGACCCATGTCGCCGGGATCGTGGGCAGTTCAGATTCGACGCACCAGGGAGTTGCGGCGGGAGTTGATCTGGTCGGTCTCCGGGTTTTTGATGACTTCGGGCAGGGAAGTCTCGAATGGGTTGAACAGGCGCTGCAGTGGGTTCACGACCACAAAGACGATTTTGAAAATCCGATTACGACGGTCAATCTCTCGATCGGAACCGATTGGAATTCCAACTCGGTTCCCGACTGGGGTATTCTCGAAGACGAGTTTGCCCAGCTGAAAGCAGACGGCCTGTTCATCAGTGTTGCGGCCGGCAACTCGTTTCAGGATTACGGAACGACGGGACTGAGCTATCCGGCAGTCAGCCCATTTGTGATTCCGGTTGCCAGTCACGACGCGGACGGCAATCTGAGCGACTTCAGTCAACGCGATTCAGGTGTGTTGGTCGCACCGGGTGAGGGCATTCGCAGTACCGTTCCCGACCATTTGTTTGGCGGCACAAGCACGAACCGTTTCATTGCGGCGTCGGGCACCAGCATGGCGGCTCCCTATGTAGCAGGCGCAGCGCGTTGCTTCGCCAAGCCAACGAGTTTATGGGGATCGAAGATATCGATCAGGATTTGCTGTATCAGCAGTTCATCGACGCCGCTGACCAAATTTACGACTCGGTGACTGGCGGTCATTATTACCGTCTCAACGTGGAAGCGGCCATCGATGCCGTGATTACGGACTTGCAATCTGATTCGTGGTCGTCAGCAACCGATGCCGGTACGTTGGTCGACGGATCTCAGATCACTGGCACGATCGGCAAGCTCAACGACATTGATACATTTGCATTTACCGCCGGCACGACGGGACAACTTACCCTCGACTTCGAGACAACTCACGATCTGGTTGCGTTCGTTGCTGTCCAGGATCACGACGTACAAATCAATGACAACCAGGTCACTTTTGACGTGGTCGCCGGCGAGGAATACAAGTTCCAGGTCGGTTCGGAGGCAGGACTGGGGCATTATCAAATTGCCATCAGCCAAACTGCCGCACCGGCGGTCGACGCCATGGACTGGGGAACAACGGACTCCCAAGTTTTTGTTGGTCAAAACGTTGTTGGCCAACAATGGTATCAACTCACCGCCGCCAATGACGGTATATTGTCCGTCAAGGCGACCGCGAGCAACGCCGGACAAAGTTTTCAGCTGGCCGTTTACGATGCCAACATGAATGAGATTGCGGTCCGCGAAGTTTCTTCCGGGCGCGTTCGTCTCGACGTCCAGGCGAATCGTGGCGAGACGTTTTACGTAAAAGCGATTGCTGCCGATGCGGTTGTCGATTTTCAGGTCAGCAACCTGGTGTCAATCAGAAGCGGCAACCTGGTCATCAATGGTACGTCCAATGACGACGTGGTTAACATCGCCAGCGGCAGTGCCTTGTTAATTGACGTCAATGGCATGAGCTATCAATTTGACTCGGAAAATATCGACCATATAACCGTCGCCGGCAACGCAGGGCACGATTCAATCACAACTTCACTTGGAAACGGCAACGATGCGGTCACGATGCGGGTCGGCAGTTTTCACGCGACCAATCATCAACTGGATCTGTTCGCTGGTGGATTTGAGAACATTCACGTCGACGCGGGCGGCGGCATGAATGTGTTGACCATGTTTGATAGCGTGGGCAACGATCTTTTTGAATTCGACGGAGGCCAGGCTTCCCTGACAGGCCAGGGATTTGCGAACTCCGCAAGCGGTTTTGGCAGGGTGACCGTAACGGCGAGCACAGGCTTTGACACGGTCATTCTCAACGGATCTGAAGGGCAGGACCGGTTTGTTTCGCGCGATGGAAATCATGTATTGCGAAGTCAGGACTACGTCATCACGGGGCGTAATTTTGACCACATCGTCGTCGATGGTCGTGGGGGCAACGATCTTGCCACGGTTTACGACACCGCTGGCGACGATCAATTTACCGTGATGCCCGACTACGTGTCGGTGTACGCCGACGGATTTACACTTGTCGGCAACCGATTTTGAGAAGATCAACGCGAATTCCACCAATGGAGGCAATGATTCGATTCAGTTTTTCGATTCCTATGGTGACGACAGGTTTATCCAAAACGGCGAGCGAACGGTCATGAGGGGCGAGTCCTTTCGCAATTTTGCTTACGGCTTTACACAGATTACGGCTACTTCGCGTGGCGGTCAGGACTTGGCCCAGTTGTTTGACTCGGCCGGAAACGACACATTCGTTTCCATGGATGGTCAGGCGACCTTGTCAAACGCGAACAAGTCAACTGCGACATTTGGCTTTGATCGCGTCAATGCGATTGCCGTTCATGGAGGCAACGATCACGCCGAGTTGACCGGCTCCAACGGAGTCGATTTTGTGTTTGCCAATGTCAACAGCGTGACTTTAACTGACGCTCCAGGACTCATGCGCCGCGCCGTTGGATTTGACACGGTCGACGTTGATACGCGACTTGGCGATGACGCTTCGTTCATGCGGGGGAGTGAAGCTCGAGAAATCCTGACCGCTGATGACGAGTTAGTCGAATTTCGTACGGTGTTGCAGGAAGTTCGTCTGACAAATATGGAGACCTCGCGGTTTCACGGAAACGGAGGCGCCGACGAAGTTATCTTCAGTGATTTTGAAGAACTGGATCTGCTATCAGCCATTGGCGACAAGGCAACGGCCTATCTCGATCGCCATCGAATCATTGCAGACGATTTTGCAATGCTGATTGCCGAAACAGAAAACGGTGCAACAGGCCGCTACGACATCGGCGCCGTCGATTACCTGTTCATGTTGCGGGGCAACT
Organism: uncultured Planctomycetaceae bacterium; assembly: GCA_963697295.1. Lineage (GTDB taxonomy): Bacteria > Planctomycetota > Planctomycetia > Pirellulales > Pirellulaceae > Mariniblastus. The sequence continues at coordinate 42,714 of CAVONL010000005.1, forward strand.
GGCAATCGCAATAGGCGTGTCAGACGTGGTATACTGGGTCCACCTCCCAAGGACTCAGATATGATAAATTCTTGCGGCATCATTCGCGTCGTCGCTCTCGCGAGCGTGATTTTTTTCTCAAACTCGGCATTGCTCTCCCAGGAAACATCGCTGCCAGGATTCTGGCAGGCATCGCTTGCCTCAACCGGCGGGCCGCTGGATTTTGGCATCGAATTTGTCGAAACCGAATCGGGCTGGTCGTGCTTTCTGATTAACGGCCCGGAGCGTATCAAGATTCCCAAAGTTTCGTTTGACGGTCATAACGGCGTGATCAATATTTCACACTTCGATTCAAAAATCGTTTTCTCGGTTGCCAGCGCGGGCGGCCTCAGCGGCGAATGGACCAAACGACGTGGACCTGATCAATGGTCCAAGATGGCTTTCCACGCCACTCGGCGCAGGGGAGCAGCATGCTCCCGTAGACCTGTCCCGGCTTGAACCATTCGTCGGTCGCTGGCTGGTCCAGTTCAAGTCGGAAACGGATCCGTCCGTCGCCGTTTTCAAAATTCAGGATGCCCAACGGATTCTCGGGACGTTCATGACGACGACGGGTGATTACCGGTTTCTTGATGGCACGGTTGAGGGCAAAACTTTGAAGCTCGCTTGTTTCGACGGTGCCCATGCGTTCTTGTTTCAGGCCGTGCTTGATCCTGATGGGATCATGCACGGTGATTTTTGGTCTTCCGATTCTTGGCACGATACGTGGAGAGCAAAACGCGACGAACAAGCCAGTTTGCCAGACGCGTTTGCCGAGACTTCGGCCACCGACGATGCGAACCTGGGACAACTGAGTTTTCCCGATCTTGATGGCACACCAACCCGGCTGGACGATCCGAAGTTTGCCGGCCAGGCGCGGCTGATCTACGTGTTTGGCAGCTGGTGTCCCAACTGCCACGATGCGGCGGAATATTTTGCGGAACTGCAAAAAAAGTATGATGGGCAGGGGCTGTCGATACTGGGGCTGGCGTTTGAACATACGGGCGATTTTGAACGCGATTCACAACAGGTGCGACGGTATCTCGAACGGCATGGTGCAAGCTACCCGGTCCTGATCGCCGGGCTATCGGATAAAGAGGAGGCCTCCAAAGCCGTTCCGTTTCTGGATCGCGTACGATCCTATCCAACAACGGTTTTTGTCGATGCGAACAACAAAATCCGGGCGGTCCACACGGGCTTTTCCGGCCCCGCGACAGGGGCCGCATACGACGATTTAAAACAAAAATTTGAATCTTTGATCGAGCAGATGATCAGCGAAGCCAAGTAAGCACGACGACTCGCATCGCGTGCTATCACTTTCTAATCGGCGGTGATTCAAAAGCTGGTTTCCACTACTGTACGCGGCATTTTCTGTTCCGATTTCGTCAGCATAAGTGCGGCGGCTGTGGATTGTTCCCATCCCAATATCGATAAACTTGTGATCGTCGTTCACGGCGTCGGAGATCCCGAGCCGGGTGAGACGCTTACGAAGTTTGCCCGTTCGATCGTGGAAGAATCCAAGCCTTTGGAGGAACAACAAAGCGTTGTCTGGCTCGCGGAAAAATCAACCGATTCCAAGTTTGTCAAAACCTTTGCCGTTCACAAACGAAGGATCGAGTGTCAGGGCCAACAAATTCAGTTGGCGGAAGTCTTCTGGGGCGATTTATCGCGGGTACGCAAAGGACTTTTCGGAGCCATCCGCGGAATATTCCAGATTTTGTTTGGCTTGAGATATGTCGCCTATGTCGCGGCTGACCAGTGCGGCGGTTCGTCCCATTGGCTCAAACGGCTGGGACTGATCAGTTCGCGGATCCTGCATGGCCCTGTGTTGGGCGTGACATTTTTTCTGGCAATCCTGGCAGGAGCGGTGCTGTCCACGCAACTCATGTGGGCCAACTCCTACAAAGGAATGCTGTGGACTCAAGTCGTTCTTGCGGTGTGTTGCGGTGTGGCGCTGGTAACGGCAGCGATTGGCTGGAAACTGACTCACAGCCGCGTTCTTGAGAGATTTTGGTTTTGGGTGAGCGTTACCGCGATGTTCGTGGCCGGTTTGATGCTCATGAAATCGGTCCTGATCGATCCCATGTACCCCGACCTGGCTTTCAGGGAGACGATTCGACCTGGGCTGATCTGGTATTGTCGCGTTCTGGTGGTTTTGTTGGGATTTTTGTGGCTGGCGGAGATCGTCGTGTTGATGCTGATGGCCTATTGCTGGCTGTTAAGCGCCTTCCATCCGAGGACCTATCCACCTGCAATTCACGTCGCGTTTTTGTTGCCCGCGCTGGCCGTTGGAATTTGGGGACAAGCGTTGCCGATGATCTGGCTGTCGGCAAAACAGGGAATCAATTCCATCGCGACTTTGCCCGATTTTGCTGCGGTCTTCGACGAAGCAATTCCGTTGCTGGGGGTACAGTTTTTGATGATGATCGTCATCGCAGCCGTCACGCTGGTCGTGATGCTGCGGTATTTTACGTGGAAGGCCCGGATCTCGTTGGAACGCTATACGCAAGCCAATCGTGGACCGCGCCTGATTGTGCACGGCAGCTTGCAAATTGCCATTGCCGGCCTGCACCGCCGTTGGAGCTGCTGCGGTGATGCTGTTAGGCGTGATCCAAATGGCGGGCGTCGGGCACAACGAGTTCTGGTTCGGAAGTTTGATGACCGAAACCAACCGGTATGCCATCATGTTTCTGGTTCCACTCGCGGGAATGATGGCGTTGTTGATTCCGCATTTGCGGTCCGGTTTTGATATTCTGCTGGACGTGGTCAACCATTTTTATTTTCGGGATACCAGCATTCAAGATGCGCTCGACGACGAAGACGAATTTGACATCAACGAGACCACGTTTGAAAACGGCACGCTGTTCTTTTCACGGCGGGATGCGATACAAAGTCGTTTTAAACGAATCTTGGCCCATTTTCGTGACGAATTGCATCATCGCCCGGAATCTGGTCGTTGTCAGTCACAGCCAGGGCACCATGATTGCGATCGAGTCATTGAACGATCCGGAGTTGAGCTGGCTGAACAACTGTTTTTCGTCGGTTACGCTGGTGACCATGGGATCGCCGCTAAAACATCTTTACCAACACTACTTTCAACACGTTTATCCGCGATTGAACCAACCGTTCTGGTCTCAGTTGAGAAAGCAGACTGATCGCTGGGTAAACATCTACAGGATTGACGATTACGTCGGAAGAGAACTTGATTTTCCCGAGGCATTTCAAACGCCTCACTTCGATCGTTGCGCGAACGCTGGCAAAATCCAATACGGCAATTTCATGGTCGGACCCCGCGGCCACCAAGGCTATTGGGAGGACATTGAGGTGCTGAATATTATGCGACAAGAAGTCTTTGCAAATGCGCGGGATAACTGATAGCAAAGCGGCGTAGTGCGGAAAACGCCAATTGCCGTTCCATGAAATGCAACGTCACCCCGCTTTGTCTTTACCTTGGGTGACAGCGTTTTGTCGTTAGCCAAGGGAATGTTTCGATACACGTACCCTGCCCGCTCTCAGTTCCTCCAAGTCCGTCTTGACCCGGGCGGCTCAGATTGATAATTATCGGCCGGTTTAACCAGTTGGTATCGTCCGGAAGAGATACGTCTCTTGATGAATAATCGCAAAAACTTATTTCAAAATGTGCTTGCGCTAGCGATGACGTGGCGGACAATAACGTTGTTTGGGGCATTGATCATGGGCGTTTGCGTGTTGGCCTGCGACAACGCCTCGGCCCAGCGACCGCGTTTCCCCGATTCTTTTCAAAGCCAACCCGTTCCGGTTCAACCGGTTCAGTTCCAAACGCCGGGCCTTTCTCCACCACCGGTGACTCCCAACAACGGTTTGCCGACGTTGGGAAATCCGGCGTTCAGCTCGCCGCCGATTATCACGACGACGCCTCCTTCGGCTTACTTGCAGCCGCCAACAATCATTCAACAACCGGGAATGGCTCCGGCTCCGGCCTTCGATCCGTTTCAGTCCAATAGTCCGGCGTTCCCAAATTTTGGCGGAGCGACGGGAAGCTCAACTTTTGGTGCGCCTCAGGGAACAGGTTCAGAATTAATTTTGCCACCAAATTTTCAGGTGGTCCCTCCGACGACACCGAACTACGGAGTCCAGCCATATGGGAATTATCAGCCGCCTGCCAGCGGAAACGGTGGTTGGCCTGCGGGCCAATGGCCTTCGCAGGCGTGGGCGACGCTTCGCAACGATTGGATTCCCAGGGTGGCCGAACGTCCGCGGATGCGATATACGTACATCACCGGTGACGGCAGTGGCGATGCTCTTGCCATCAATGACGCAGAGGTTGCCACGACATTGACCATTGCCAATTTTGCCGGTGGGACCCAGCCAATTCGCATCAGCCCCGGATTTATCTGGAGTTTTTGGGACGGTCCCGACACGCTCGTGACAGGCGCGGAATTACCGGCACGGGCCTACAGCGCGTATATCGCGACGGACTACATCACGGATCCGACACGACAGGCCGGCATGGAAGCGAACGTGGCGATAGGAATGTACTCGGATTTCAATAATGTTTCTTCTGACAGCTGGCGCATCACGGGTACACTCGTCGGTTGGAAACAAGTCAACCCATACTCGACCGCCAAAATCGGCATCGAATATTACGATCGCGTCGATATTAAATTACTGCCGGCGATTGGTGTTTTCATGGCACCCAATCCGGATTTGAAATTCGATTTTTATTTTCCGCGTCCCAAGCTGGCTCAGCGGATCCAGTATTTCGACAAATATAGTGGTTGGGCCTATATCGGCGCCGAGTATGGTGGTGGCAGCTGGACTGTCCAACTCACCGGTCCAGTCGACACACAGGTCGATATCAACGACGTTCGCGCGTTCTTTGGTGCTGAATGGGTTGGGCCGCGAGGCGTCACTGGTTTCTTCGAGTTTGGCTATGTGTTCAACCGCAACCTGGTATATCGATTCGATCCTTCGGACGAAATAAAACTGGCCGACGCTTACATGATTCGCACGGGAATCGCGTTTTAGTACGAAGGTTTTGGTGCGAGAACCGCGGGCTAGGCAGCGTTTTATCAAATATCAGCTGCCCCGCGCCAGCGTCCGGTTCCGTTACGCTTCGGTGTCGCAGGCGGCTATGGCCGCTTTAATTTCATGCAACACTTCTTCGTCCTGCTCGATTGCCAAACGCGTCTCCAGCAGACGTCTGGCTTGTTGATCCTGTTGCCGACCCAGTGCCCACGCGGCGGCGCCCCGCACCAGAGACTCCTCGTCATTCAGGCCTTTCGACAGCGCGGGAATGGCCGCTGCAGTCGGATGGTTGCCCAGCACGATGGCCGCATTTCGCAGAATGCCCCGTCGTTTGGGACGCCATAGCGGCGTTTTGCGAAACCGCGCGCGAAACTGTTGTTCATCCAGTTCGAACAAATCGATCACGTCGATTGGATTGTGACCTGCGAGCGGTCGAAACGCGGCTTCCCTGGAAAGCGGTGCTTTGTTGTTCCACGGGCAGACATCCTGGCAGATATCGCACCCAAACAACCAGTCGCCGATTTGCGGACGGAGTTCCGTGGGGATTGCTGTGCGATGTTCAATCGTCAAGTAACTAATACACTTCGTGGCGTCCAGTACGCGCGGTTGGGGGAACGCGTCGGTGGGACAAGCTGTGAGACAAGCGGTACACGTTCCACAGTGATCTTGTTCGAAAGCTGGATCGTATTGCAAGGGCTTGTTGATGAGCAGAGCCGCCAGGAAAAACCAGCTGCCCAAATGACGATTGATCAGCATCGTGTTCTTGGCTCGCCAACCGAGTCCGGACAGCTGGGCAAACTCGCGTTCAAGCAGAGGTGCGGTATCGACCACGCCGCGAACGACGATTTCATCATCCAGATCTCTGGCAAACTGGCACAGGTGCTTGAGCTTTGCCTGGATCAAATCGTGGTAGTCATCTTGGCCCCAGGCGTAACGGGCGATTTTACCTTGTCCGTTGTTGGGTGCGCGGGCGGATTGAGAGTGATAATTGAGACCCAGCACTAACAGGCTGACGACGCCTTCCATCACATGGTTGGGATGTTGGTAGGCGGATTGGCGATCAGCCAAATAATGCATTTCACCCGCATATCCGGCATTCACCCACTCCATCAAATGCGAGGCACCTGTCGGCGAAACGGCGGGACACGCCCCGCACAGGTCGAAACCCAGCCGTTCGGCTTCGCAATGTAACAATTGTGTCAATTTTTCCGGGATCATCGGACAGCCGGTGGCAAAGAAAGGGTGAAAGTCCAGTTTTAAATTATTGAAAAACCCCCATCTCTGTTTAGGGTGGATAAGAGGCGCGATTATCCGTCAAGTGCAAAACATGATGACAATTCGGTCAGTCCGTTTGTTGTTGACCCGCATCCAGAGTAAAGGCTTTTTCAATGAAAAAAATAATGATGTTAGCGTTGGCTGTTGTTTCGGTTGTCGCATTCTCGAAATCCGACGCGATGGCCCAAGACTACCAGAATAGTTATCGGTTTGGAGTCGGATTGGGGTATGGTACCCAATTTCCGTATCCCAAGACCGGCCACTATGGCAATCGAGGGGTTCGCCCGCTGCGAGGTTTAGGTCTCGGATTTGATAACCTCGGTGCGATTGTGGATCGTGTGGACGCACCACCTTATTTTGCCCAGTATCCGCCTGTGTATTACAACGGGATTATTTCCCGTCCCTACGGCATCAGCCCTTACGCTGCCCCTCCGGGAATCATGCCGGTGGAAATGACGATTCCAATGGTAATACCGCAGGCGATCCAAAATCCGTACTACGAACAGCAGATTACACCGGCTTCCGAGAACACTGCGGAACCCGTGAATTCGACCGACAACCAATCGACTCATATCTACAATCCCTATGTCGAATCGGTTTCGAGCGTTGACTAAAATCTAGCTAAGGTTGATCTCGATCAGGGGCGACGAGATGAACTTTTAGAGGCACCCTTTCGCGGGGTGCCTCTTTTTTTTGCTCCGACATCGCGCTGCAGCAATCGTTGGTTGCCAGATGACCGCGACTGTGAAACAATCCTCGGTTGAGCTTTTTTCTTTTACCGAACCGAGAGAGATATGAGTCGCAAAGCAGAAGTCGATGCCGCCGTTGCGGACGTAGATTTTAAGAACAAAAAATATCAGATAAAACTCGAAACCAGCATGGGCGATATCCTGTTGGATCTGTTTCCGAAAGTGGCACCCGGGCATTGTAAAAACTTGATCGGGTTGACAAAGATCGGGCACTACGATGGGCTGATTTTTCATCGCGTTATTGAGGGTTTCATGATCCAGGGGGGCTGCCCCCAGGGCACGGGCACAGGCGGACCTGGCTACACCATCGCAGCCGAATTTAACGACACTCCCCACGTTGCCGGCACGCTTTCGATGGCCCGCACCAATCAACCGGACACTGCGGGTTCCCAGTTTTTCATCTGCCTCGGAAAGCAGGATTTCCTCGACGGCAAATACACCGCCTTTGGACAGACCGCAGACAAAGCCAGTCTCGAAACGGTTCAAAAAATCGGCGTGGTGCCAACCAACAGCAGCGACCGGCCCGATACACCGGTTGTGATCTCGAAGGCCACCGTGATTGAAAGCTAATGCTGTGCCGGTCAACCACGGCGCCCCGGTTGGCAAATCTAAACCAATCGTTTAACGGCCAGCCGGAGGCGTTGGCTTGATCGAGCACTACTCCGGCTGTTGCCAATCGTAGACCGTCATCGCATTGAGCTCGCGAACAAAAACCTGGTTGCCGCGAACAGCCAGGTGAGCCCACGAATCGTCGCTGATTTTCCTCGCTCCCAGTTTTTCGAATTTTTCGGGGCTGGCACGAAACAGGATCAACAAGCCGCTTGAATCAAGTGCGAGAATTTTTTTGCCGTCGCTGACCAGGCTGGCATAGTCGCTGAACCGCGGACTAAACCACTTTGCCTTTCCGTCGGCCAGGTCGAAACAGGCGATCGTTCGGTTTTTCATGGTCAGGTAAGCGTGCCCATCGATGATGACCGGCGAAGACATGTATCCCTGTTGGCCGACTTCCCATTTCTGGGCAATGTCAAATGTCGATCCAGCGTTGGCCAACGTCAGGAACTGCGTGGTTCCGCCGTAAGTGCTGACAAAAATGCCATCATCAATGACGGTCGGCGTTAAAATGTTCATTCCCCGAAATGACTTGATGGGTTGAGTCCACAACTGCGAGCCACTTTCCAGGTCGATCCCCATGAGATCGCTGCGAGTTTGAATCACGGCTTGTCGTTTACCCCCAAGTGTGGCGATCGTCGGCGATGCGAACGCGCCACCCATCATGCCGCCGCCATCGACTGCGCCGCGCCAGATAACTTCACCTGTTTCTTTATTCAATTTGCAGAATCCATCGCCGGCCTGGATGTAGACAAATTCGCCGTCAATTAACGGTGAACAGACCAGCCCGAAGGCCGGTTTCGAAGTACCAAATTTTTCGTTGAAATCAACTCGCCACAGTACTTTGCCGTCCTCGGCATTGAGGCAAACCAGCACTCCCACCATCGAACCGACGTACAGTTTCCCTGAATCGTACGCGGGAGTGGCGCGAATCCAGCTTCCATTTTTGGCCGCAAAAAATGGAACGGTCATAGCCCCATCCCATTCAGTCTTCCAGATTTCCTTGCCCGTAGTGCGATCCAGCGCGCGAACAATTTCGGATTTCTTGTCCACGGTCTCGGTGGTAAAGACTTTGTCGCCCACGACGATGGGACCACTGTAACTTTCTCCCAGTTCCACGGACCATTTTTTGGTCAGCACCTTTTCGTCAAGCGACTCAGGCCAATTCGCGTTTTTTACCAGGCAATCCCGGTTGGGGCCGCGCCACGCGGTCCAGTCGATATCCTGATTCGTTTCCGTGGCCGCAGGCGCGGGCGGTGTTTCTTGCGAAAAACTCGCTGCAAAGGGCAGCAGCGTTACACACAAAGCCAGTCTTGATCGTACGAGCAGCATTGATTGCATTCATTTCTTTTCCTGATAATTCCTTGTTATGTTTTGGGAAACTCGCGATGCGTGAGAGCATTAATATTTGCTGCGTAGTTTTCAAACTGACGCATGTTGTCGCAACAAACCGTGAATTTCAATCGCCGACGCAATTCCGGGGTGATCGCAACGCCACCAATTGCCAGCGCGGTTGAGCCAGGTAGCATTTCCGAAAATTCGTTGAACTGATCGACAAACTCGTCGCTCGGATCCAAATGAGAAATGCTGATCCAAAACAGAGTCGGATCGTGATCCTTGACCGCAGCGAGCAAAGTCGAAAAGGGCAGGTTCGGACCCAGCGAATGGGCGTTCCAGCCGATCGAAAGCATGACCATCTCGACCATCAAGGAGGGCATTGTGTAATGGTCGCCTTCCAGACTGGCACCCAGTGCAACAGGAGCGCCGTTGTCCGGTCTCGGCAGTAACGTCCTCAGTTCACGAAGCACGTTTTGAGTGATCTCACAGCTCAATCGTTCTTTATAAATTTCGACTGCGTTGCAGGCCCACATCTCTCCAATGGACTTGAAGACCTTGGCGATCACATCATCAAAAATCCGATGCAGTCTCCAACCCGACACGAACATCGTCATCAACAGTTGACGGACCGTCGCTTCATCGGCTGATAACAACGCTGATTTGATATTTTCGGCGGCCATGGGATCGGTATGGATAGCATCCGAGTCCATTTTTGGTAACCCGATCGCCTCCGGGTTCGCGATCGACATGTTCGCTTCTCGTAAGAACCGAACGACCTCACCCCGCGACAGTCGGCGATGGCCACCTGCGGTGCGCGTGGTACTTAGTCTTCCTTGATCGCACCAGCGTTTCAAAGACGACTCACTGACGCCGATCGCGCGTGCCACCATTCGCGGCGAATAATGCGAATTCTCTGTCATTTTTGGCCCCAATTCTTTGAACGTTTTTGACGATCTTGGTGGTCGTTTTGAACGAGTTTATCAACTGTGAAGGATCACTCGCAAGCAGAAAAATCAAAAAAGAGCATGGTTAAATGGCGGTTTGTCGCCAAAATGCGTCAAAATAGCGATTGACAATTCTGACCGATTTGGTCGAATTATGTTTTGCTTGTAAACGTTAAGTCAAACGGACCGGAAATGCCATCAACCAACGACCAATTTGAAGTTTTTTACGACGGCAAATGTCCCTTGTGCCGTCGTGAAATCGAGATGGTTCGTCGCAAAGACAAAGAGTCAGCGGCTGTTGCTTACTGACATTTCCGTGTCCGATTTCGATACCGCACCGCTTTCCAAATCGCTCGACGAGTTGATGCGGCAAATCCATGGACGTAATGGCCGCGGCGAATGGTTTGTGGGAGTCGACGTGTTTCGAGAAATGTACGCGCGAATCGGCTTCCAAAAGCTCAGCGGACTGGTTGATTGGCCCATCATTCGTCAACTGATGGAACTGGGTTATCGCTGTTTCGCCTATTTCCGATACCGGGCCGCGGTGGCCCGCGTGAAGCGCGAGACGGGAACTGAGTTCGCCTGTGAGACAACTTGCTCGCCGCTACCTGCAGCAGTCAGCGAGGATCGAAAATGAAAATTGCGATTATCGGCGGCGGCATTTCCGGTTTGGTCGCGGCCTATCACCTGCACAAATCCCACGACATTACGTTATTCGAAGCAAACGACTATCCCGGCGGGCACACCAACACGATTGATGTCGAGCGAAATGGCCGGCAGTATTCTGTCGACACTGGCTTCATCGTGTTCAATGATCGAACTTATCCAAACTTTATCCATTTGCTCGATGAACTGGGAGTCGAGTCACAGCCAACAACGATGAGTTTCAGCGTTACCTGCGAATCGACCGGATTGGAATATCGCGGAGCCGATTTTGCCGGTTTGTTCGCCCAGAAAAGAAACCTGTTCAATCCAAAATTTTACCGGTTGTTGCTGGACATCGTGAAATTCAATCGCCAGGCCAAGTTGTTGCTGGGCGACCAGTCCGTTTCAACGCAAACGGTCGGGGAGTTTATCGAAGGCCGTTACTCACAGGCATTTGTCAATCAGTTTTTGCTCCCCATGGGATCCGCCGTCTGGTCCTGTCCGTTCGAGAGCTTTCTGCAATTTCCGATGCAGTTCATTGCCGAGTTTTATGAAAACCATGGACTCCTCAACATCACGGATCGACCCCAGTGGCGGGTCATCAAGGGTGGCTCACGGCAATATGTCAAACAGTTGGTGTCCGGCTTCCGCGAACGAATCATTTTGAACGCACCGGTGTCCGGAATTCGGCGTTCGGAGAATCTGGTCAGCCTGTTCGTGGGCGGACGTGAAGAGGTGTTCGATCACGTCGTGTTTGCCTGCCACGCGGATCAGGCATTGCAGATTCTTGGTCCTTCCGCGACCGCCGTTGAAAAGGAAGTGCTCTCGGCCTTTCCCTACGAAAAAAATATCGCCACGCTTCACACGCAGGCGTCGGTGTTACCGTCTGCGCGGGCGGCCTGGGCGGCCTGGAATTACTTTAATCCGAGTGGACAAAATACGAAGGCGACAGTGACGTACAACATGAACATTTTGCAGTCGTTCGACATGCAGACCGTCTTTAACGTTACACTTAACGACGAGGGTCGCATCCACCCGGAAAATGTGATCAACGAATTTGTCTATCATCACCCGACGTTTGACATCCGACAGAAACGAATGCAAGAACGCCACCCGGAACTCATCAATCGGCAGCGGACTTCGTTTTGCGGTGCTTATTGGGGCAACGGGTTTCACGAGGATGGCGTCACGAGTGCGTTGGCAGTCACGCGAGCGTTGCAGGAGTTGCCCGTCCATGCGTAGTCGTATTTTCCAAGGCTCCGTCTATCACCGGCGGCGGGCTCCCGTCGAACACAAGTTCGGGTTTCGCACCTTTTTCTTCTATCTGGATCTTGACGAACTGGACTCGGTCTTCGGCAATAGCCGGGTTTGTTCCACGAAAAGACCTGCATTCGCACGGTTCCGTTACGCAGACCACATGGTCCACGCCCAGGTCAGTTCGAAATCGTCGTTGCGGCAGGCGGTGCTGGATGTACTTCACAAGTTCGGTATCGACCACGAAATTGGTCCGATTTGTCTGTTAACCCAGCTGAGCTACCTCGGATTTGTCATGAATCCGGTTAACTTCTACTACTGCTTTGATCCCGGGGGAACCTACGTCGAAGCAATCATCGCGGAAGTGAATAATACGCCGTGGGGCGAGCAGCATTTGTATGTGGTCGACGGGAAAAAAGCGGAGCGACAGCCATTTGGTGAATCCGGTCAGACGATTGTCGCGAACCGCATTGACAAGGACTTTCACGTCTCTCCGTTCATGTCCATGGACATGTATTATGACATGAAATTTTCAATTTCGAACGAGGAATTGACGATCGACCGCGATAACCCGAATTTGCACACAAAACTCGCGGTCAGTATTGCGAACTTTCAACAGGGTGTCAAAATCTTCGATGTTGCGATGGCACTGGAGAGCAAACCGCTAACCCGGACCAACCTGTGGCTTTCGCTCCTCAAGTACCCGCTGATCAGTTGGAAAGTTTTTGCTGGAATTTACTGGCAGGCTGCCCGGCTGCACTGGAAGCGGGTACCGTTCGTTCCCCATCCCGGAAGAAAACAGGCACTTACCCCGCAACCCCCACTTTCGCAGACGGATAGCCAATCGGCATCTGCGAGTTCCGAATCCACAACTGAAACATCTGACACAATATTGGCCGGCTAATGAATCGTCTTAATCTTGTCGAACGAGCTTCCGATGTGCGGCAGGCACAGGAATTCAATAATCTCAGGCAACTTGCAAACACGGCTCCGCCTGCCTCAACGGGCTCTCTGAATCGATGGTGCCGGGAGCGGCTGCTTGGGAAGTTCAGCAAACTCGAGAGCGGCGCGATCACGGTAGACGAAGGTAACCGCAGTTGGCAGCTGGGCACGCCTCAATCGGGTGAACTGACGGCGAAAATTTTCGTTAACGATCCGAATTTTTACAGTCGGATCATGTTCGGAGCCACGATTGGATCGGCGGAGTCGTTCATTGACGGCGACTGGGACACGGACGACCTGACGGCCGTCATTCGCATTTTTATCCAGAACATGCCGCAAATGGTGCGGCTGGAAAAGACGTGGGCGCGATTCAAAAACTCACTGCATTGGATGGCCCATTTGCGCCGTAAAAATACGCTCGAGGGCAGTCGAAAAAATATCGAAGATCATTACGACCTGGGAAATGATTTTTACAAATTGTTCCTCGATCCCACCATGAATTACTCCTCGGGGATTTTTCCGGATGCCAGCGCGTCCATGTACGAAGCTTCGATTCGCAAAATGGATCGGATCGGGACCAAGCTGCGATTGAAGCCGACCGATCATCTGCTCGAAATTGGAACCGGCTGGGGCGGACTGGCCATCCACCTGGCAAAAAAATTTGGTTGCCAGATTACGACCACGACAATCTCGCGACAACAATATAAATACGCCCGGAAGCAGGTTGCGGAGCAGGGGCTGCGAGATCAAGTCCACGTGGTGCTGAGCGATTATCGGGATCTCAAAGGCAAGTTCGACAAAATCGTTTCCATTGAAATGATCGAGGCTGTCGGCCATGAATTTTATGATCAGTATTTTGCCAAATGTGCCGAGATGTTGGCCGACGACGGATTGATGCTGATTCAGTCGATCACGATGAGCCAGCAAAATTACCAGCATCACATTCGTAACATTGATTTTATTCGCCGGTATGTCTTTCCCGGAGGTTGCCTGCCTTCCGTGGTCGCGCTGGCCCAGTCGGTTGGCAGCGTGACGAACATGAGGATGGCGCATCTCGAGGACATCACCGAACATTACGTCACCACGCTCCAGGATTGGCGACACCGTTTTCATGACGCGATTGAAGAGGTTCGCAGTCTGGGTTACGACCAGAAGTTCATTCGACTTTGGCATTTCTACCTTTGCTATTGCGAAGCGGCATTCGCAGAGCGGCGGGTTCACAATGTGCAGTTGCTATTTGCACAGCCCGGCAGCGACGTCGACCCTGCCAACGAGTTTGCCAAATTTGAAGAGTCGTCAGCGGGACAGCTGAGACGAAACTCCGCGGCAGCTCAAAGTCGTTTCGGACACAACAATCGGACGATTGCGGAGCCGGTTCGGTGAGTCCCATCCCGCCCACCGAGCGGCCGGCAATCAAATCCCGAGCCGAGACTAACCGCGATTACCAACGAACGACCAATGCTATTGTTCGGTGGTTTCCCAGAGCTCCGGAAAAAACCTGAACAAGGAACGCATTTGACATGGCGATAACGGAACGACTATTGGAATGGACCGAACGCGGATTGATACCCGATGCCTTGGTGCGGCTGGGAATTCGCAGGCTTTGCCGGCAACGTTTGGCCCAGGTTGATCTGGGAGATCGCGTTCGAAATCAAGCGGCATTGGAGTCGCTGATCTCACAGTTTTCGCAGGGGCCGATCGCTCCGCTCCCTGAAAAGGCAAACGAGCAACACTACGAAGTTTCGGCAGCTTTTTTTGACCATGTGCTTGGCCAACGAAAAAAGTATTCCTGTTGCTACTTTCCCGATTCACAAACTTCGCTCAATCAGGCTGAGGAGTTTGCGCTGCAGCAAACCTGTGAGCACGCAGAACTCAGGGACGGGCAGTCGATTCTGGAACTGGGTTGCGGCTGGGGGTCGCTTTCTCTCTGGATGGCGGAAAAGTTTCCCCACGCCGACATCACGGCCGTCTCAAATTCGAATTCGCAGCGTGAGTTCATCGAACAACGCGCGCAGCGACTGGGCCTCAACCGTAATCTGAAGGTGATCACGTGCGATATGAATGACTTTGATATCGACGCGACCTTTGACCGAGTGGTTTCCGTGGAGATGTTTGAGCATATGCGCAATTATCGGAAATTGCTGGCCAAGGTGGCCAGGTGGTTAAAACAAGATGGCAAGTTATTTGTACATATTTTTTGCCATCGCGAATTCACCTACGAGTTTCAGGACAAGGGTGCCAGCGATTGGATGAGTCGTTATTTCTTTTCCGGTGGCATCATGCCTGGAGAGGGCTTGTTTGCCCACTATGCGGAAGACATGACGATTTGCCAGCAATGGCGGTGGAGCGGCAGCCATTATCACTTGACCAGTGAAGCCTGGCTGAAAAACATGGATTCGCAGCGGCAATCAATAATGAATATTCTGGAAGTTGTTTATGGACGGGCGGAGGCCAAGCTCTGGTTCCAGCGCTGGCGAGTCTTTTTTCTCGCCGTTTCCGAACTGTTCAAAATGGACAACGGCCAGCAATGGTGGGTCGCGCATTACCTGTTCGAAAAAACCGACAAGTCAATGCAACAAGACTCGTTGGCAACAACATCGTCTGCCGCCCAGCTGTAGGCGCCGGTTCGAGCAAAGGGGGCGGGGGTCGGGACTCTTTTTGACGAAGACGTTATTTACGTCAAACGGCGTTACCAAAAGACTCCTGACCCCCTCCTGCTGCGGCCCTCCTGCTGCGCTTTGACGCCAGCTCTCCGAATCGTGATAATGACTGGATAGGTACGGCGCTCGCCGACGTTTCAGCGATAAATTCCGGACATGATGTGATACCTGGGTTTTCGTCGCACGCGATCATCAAATCCGATCGGCAAGCGACGTTGGGGCTCAGCCCCGCGAACGACGGGAGCCATTCTTGGCGGCCGAAGCCGGGGCACTTCCGCCACTTCCATTTGTTTGGCCAGCGTTAACAGTCGCTTGATGCGCTCCTCGGTTTCCGGGTGGGTCCGGAGCAGGGCCGGTTGAGTCTGTTTTTGACCGGGAATGAGAATTTTGCGCCAGGTACTTTGGGGCTGCGCGATTCGTTCAAGCTTGTCCAGCGCCGACGCCAGGCCGTAGGGATCGTTGGTCAATTCAATCGCACCCATGTCCGCATTGAATTCACGCGATCGAGACAGTCCCAGCTGCAACAATGCCGTAATCGCCGGCGCCATGAACAGCAGAAGTCCGCGCAACAGATACCACAGCGCGTGATCGGTCGCGAACGAAAATAGCATCAGCATTAACCCGATGCGCGACAACATGGAAGTGATTCTGGCGATCGAATCGGCCAACCCCATGACGTGAGTGTCGCGGTGGCGAAGATGAGAGATTTCGTGCGCCAAAATTCCTTCCAGCTCACGCGGGTTCATGGTCCGCAACAGACCGTCGGTGACCGCCACGGCTGCCGATTCGTCGTGGCCGACCGCAAAAGCGTTTGGTAACTTGGTCGGAACATAAAACAGTTCCGGGAGCGGGTCAAGTTGCGCCCGGCGGCACAAGGTGCTGAACATCTCTACCAATTCCGGCGATTGACCGGGAAGAATCGGACGGGCGCGGTACAGCCTCAAGATCAACCGGGGAGCCACCCGGGGGCTGAACAGGACGCCAAACATCGCCAGTCCAATTGCAATTACAAATCCCGACGATCCAAACATTGCCCAACCGATCACGGCGAGGATGGCCGTCATCAACAAAATCAGCAACAGGCTGTGTAAGCTGTTCGTCGATTTGTGGGATTGGATATTTTTGATTGCCATGGCTTCGGTCGAGATGACAGGAATCAAAAGCGGCGAAGTCGACCCTGCGGATGCAGATTCGAGCTTCGCCGAAACAATTCGCTTTGTCAAATCCAGTGACAACAGAGTGGTTCAGGTTCGTTCCTTATCAGCTGGTTGCTTTGGCTTCGACAAATGCTTCCTGGATTTTGAAGACGATCGCGGCCAGCACGCCACCCGTCAACGGGGCACCGGCATAGAGCAGGATGTTTTGCAGGACTTCCGGCTTTCCGCCCAATGTTGCCGCAATTACGTTGGGGCCGATGCCGACAGCCGGATTGAAGGCTCCTCCCGAAATGGGTCCACCTGCAAACGCCGCCACGACAATTGTGAACCCGATTGCCAAGCCAAAAAACGAGTTGCCACTTGTCGCCGACGATGTTGCACAGTTCAGTACAACCAGGCAGAGCGCAAACGTGAACAGGATCTCGATTAACCAGGGCGCCAAACCAAACACACCGCCGAAATCTTCGCCTGGAGCGAGCGGAAAATAATTCGCTCCGTTGTCGCCACCCGGAATCACAATACTGACGACGAAAGCTGCAATTAGAGCGCCCGCGATTTGGGCGATGATGTAGGGCACCAGGTCAAACACGTTGAGTGCTCCGCGCAAGGCGGCCGCCAAAGAAACGGCCGGATTGTAATGGGCTCCCGAGATATGGCCGCCCATATAAACCATGATCATTAACGAGCAACCAATGGCCAGCGGTGCCATGGCAACGCCCTGGGTTACGGTCAAGCCCACGGTCAAAACAAGAAAAAACGTGCCGATAAACTCTGTCAAATATTTTGCAACAGCCATCAATAAATTTCCTAAACGAGAAAGTTGATTTGAAAAGCAACAGGCAATCCAACCTGAAATCTCAGAGCTCAAAGTGGAGACTGTCAGCTGCCAAGATGGTCCACGCAGACAACAGCCGATCGACATTTTGCCCGAATTCGTCGAGGTCGGAAACGGGGCATGCCGGCCCACAACGCTGTTTCAGATGCGTGATCCGCCACGGTTGACCGGAAGTTACCAGTCGAGGGGAGCAGCATCCCACGCACAATTTCCGTAACAACGCATGATTCGGGTAAGTCCAACCCCCAAAATGCGGCATCGGACAATCGTTACATCCGTCACCAAACGCATAGTCGCTTTACATCGTTAAAGTTTGCCGAGCCTGTAGAGTTTAGCGGCCGCGCGTCGATAGCAATTCTTGTGACAGCACGTATGACCGCAAACCAAGGCCAAAGCATGAAACCCGAAAACCTGGATGACAACATTGACGATGCCCTCGAGCTTGATCTGCCGGATTCGGTCGATGAAGATGTTGATCCAATTGCGGAAGAAATTCAGGACCTGATTCCCAAAAAGCGTCGCATGACGCGCGGTTCATCTCTGCAGACACCCTTGGAGACCTATCTCAAAGAGATTAACGAAACAAGACTGCTGACCGCTGACGAAGAAAAAATGTTAGCTCGGGAGATTGCCGTTGGCGATGTCAGGTCAAGAGATCGCATGGTCCGGGCCAATTTGCGACTGGTTGTCAACATTGCCCGAGGTTATACCGGAAAAGGATTGGGCCTTCAGGACTTGATCGAGGAAGGCAATCTCGGACTGTTGCGGGCGGTCGAAGGCTTTGATCCCGATATGGGAACGCGTTTCAGCACTTACGCCAGTTATTGGATCAAGCAATCAATCAAACGGGCGCTGATCAATTCAGCGAAGACGATTCGAATCCCGGCCTACATGGTCGAGTTGCTTTCGAAATGGCGCCGAGCAACCGTGCGACTAACCGACGAATTGAAACGCAATCCGACGCCCGAAGAAGTGGCCCGCGTGCTGGGGCTGCCCAAGCGTAAGTTGCCCATCATCAAAAAAGCGATCCAGATTTACAATTCAACGCCCCAAACCGACCAATCGGACACGGGTTGGTCGCTGGGGGAAATGGTCGAAGACGATCGAGTGCGAACTCCCGACCAGGAGATGCTCGAAAACGACGTCATGTCGCACATTCAGCGAATGTTGCAAGATCTGGAAGAACGCGAAGCAACCGTGTTGAAGATGCGATTTGGGTTGGACAACAGTGAACCTCACACGCTCAAGGAAATTGGCGAACAACTTGGGTTGACGCGTGAACGTGTCCGCCAGATCGAAACCGAGGCACTGAAACGACTGGGTGACGGACTTCGCGATCCCTTCGACCTTGAGATGACGATGCCATTTTAGGTTGTTGGTCTACCGCAGGCAGCGCTATTCAGTGGGCTGGTCGATCATTCGGTATTTCGCCTCCAACTGCGAAATTTTCTCGACGCGGCGTTGATGGCGGCCCCCCTCAAACGCCGTCACCAGCCAGATCGAGACGAGTTCCGTGATCTGATCGGACGAGAGCGAACCGGCCAGGCACAGCACGTTGGCGTTGTTGTGTTGGCGGCTCAACACGGTGGTGGTTCGATCGTGACAAACGGCCGCGCGAATTCCGGGAACTTTGTTGGCTGCGATCGACATTCCAATTCCCGTGCCGCATATGAGAATTCCCCGATCACTGTCCCCGGCCGCGACGCGCTGGGCGACAACTTCTGCAATATCGGGATAATCGCAGGACTCCGTTGAATAGGTGCCGCAGTCGTCGGATTGAAAGTTCAAGGCTTCGATCGCGGCCGCCGCAGTCTGGCGTTGCTCGATGCCGCGATGGTCACTGCCAATGCTAATCTTCATGCGTCAGCTTTCAATTTGACGTGTCAATTAATTTGAAATCTGCGTGATTCAATTTTCCCGCGGGACTGCCAAGCCAAACTCTTTGACCCACTCGATCATGTTTTGATCGATTTGATTGGCCGTCGCTTCGTATACGTCGATGGGCATGCCGATCGGGTCAGAGACGTCGGAACCGTCACGACATAACGTGCGTGTCCTGGACGCCACATCTGGCCACTGCGTGTTGATTGCGTCGCGATGCCCCTTGGTCATTGTCAGGATGACGTCAGCGAACTGGGCGAGTCGGTGCGATATCGGTTGGCTGCGATGATGGCTGATGTCGACGCCAAAATTTTTCATCACGTCGACTGCTTGCGGGGAAGGACGTCCACCCGGCATCGCTGCGATGCCAGCCGACAATATCGTGACGCCGCGATCTTCCAGTTCTTCAATCTGACAGCCCAGTTGTTCGGCGAATCGTTTTTTGAGGATGGCTTCGCCCATCGGACTGCGACACGTGTTACCGGTGCAAACGACCAGGGCGATAAATCCGGTCATGCGCTGGAGTGTTTTTTCGTCAATTACGCCGACACGCAAAAAGTGAAAACCGTGCTCGTCAACTTTCACGACAGAAGACGCCTGTCCGAACCGGCAAGGACCATCGTCCAGCACCAAATCAATATCGCGACCCAACGCCTCAACAACCTGTTTGCCCGTGATGGCGGGCGCTTGATCGCTGATGTTTGCGCTGGTTAACACAATCGGGCCGGCCAGCAATCTCAAGATCTGCAAAACCACTTCGTGAGCCGGAACCCGAAGTCCGATCGTTCCATTGGGTACGGTCACACTGCGAACTTCATCCGGCAGACGTTGCACCACACTGTCGCGGTGGTCATTGTCAACCACCAGGGTCAAAGGACCGGGCCAACATCGGCGGGCTATGCGGCGCCCCAGGAGCGACAGGTCGGGGACGTAATCCAGAGAGTCTTCATAACTCTTGATCGCGAAGGAAAACGGCTTGGTCGGATCTCGCCCCTTGATTTCACTCAATCGCTCAACGGCGCGGGGGTCCAGAGCACTGGCGGCCAGCCCATAAACTGTTTCCGTGGGTACCGCGACGATTTGGCCGGAGGCGAGCGCCTCAACGCCACGGTGGACAACATCGCGCAAATCGTCCGCATTTTTCACGTCAATCACAAAGGCGGACATAATATTCGATGATTTCCCAATCGTATGCGGTTTCCGTTACTATATCGGTTCGCGTCCGAGAGGGTCAAGTAGCGAGGCCCGAGCCGACAGGTACGTTTTCGATTGACTCGCGTATACTTTCTGCATGAAATCAACATCCAGCCGGTTGCTGAAGTTTCATTCGAAACTTGCCCTGATTGTCGCGCGTTCCCGCTGTTATCGGTGGCAGTTACTGACGTTGGTTTTGATGCTGGCAGGCGGATGTTTGGCATCGCCCCCGCCGATTGAAACAGTACAAATCTACGGTCAACGTGGGCTCGGCGACGGTCGTTTTCAAAAGCCGCGTGCGATTGCGGTCGACGACCAGGACAATATTTACGTCGTCGACATGACGGCCCGAATCCAGGTGTTCGATCGAGATGGCAAGTTTCTTCGCAGCTGGCGTACACCCGATTTTATTAACGGGAAACCATGCGGACTGTCGTTCAGTAACGACGGTTTGTTGATGGTTGCCGACACACACTATTACCGCCTGCTGTTTTTTACTCGCGACGGCGAGCTTCTCCCGGAAAGAACGATTGGAGGAGTCAACGGACGCGGCCCGGGTGAATTTGGTTTCGTAACCGATTCCGTCCAGGATTCCCATGGCAATTATTACGTTTCGGAATACGGCGATTATGACCGGATCCAGAAATTTGACCAGAATGGGAAATTTCTGTTTGAATGGGGCGGCCACGGAACGGAGCCGGGTCATTTTTTGCGGCCCCAGGGGATTACGATTGACGATCGCGATTTCATCTGGGTGGCGGATGCGAGCAATCACCGGATCCAGGTCTTTGATGCCACGGGCGATTCGGCGAAGTTGATTCAGAGTTGGGGCGAACAGGGCCCGGAGGTCGGGCAACTCCGTTACCCGTACGATTTGTGGCTGGACGGAAAGGGGCATCTGTATGTCGCCGAGTTTGGGAACAATCGAATCCAGAAGTTCACGCTTGACGGAAAATCGTTGGGAACCTGGGGTGGGCCCGGTCGATCCCGTGGCCAGCTACATCAACCCTGGGGGATGTGTATTGATAGCCGGGGTATGATTCACGTCCTCGATTCTTACAATCATCGCATCCAGAGCTTTTCCTGGGACGACCAGCCCATCCGCATGCCGGGTCGGCAAGGTGAGTCCCCGGAGAACGACGGCCAATAGAGAATGCCCGGTTGGTCATTTGACCGCACTTTACTACGTTTGATCGCACACAGAAAAAATGGCAAAAGACAACAAACATTGGATTGGTTTTGACTTGGGCGGCACGAAAATGCTGGCCGTAGTCTTCAATGAAAAGTTCGAGCCAATCGGCCGAGCCCGCAAAAAAACCAAGGGCAACGAGGGGATGGCCGCCGGCCTGGAACGAATTAACGCCGTGATTCGAGACGCGATCGATGACGCGGAGTTGGAAACAAGCGATATTGCGGGACTGGGCATCGGTTGTCCGGGTCCGCTTAATCTGAAAAAGAAATCGATTGACGAAGCCCCCAATCTCGGCTGGCAAAATGTACCCATTGGTGACTCAATTGAATCTGCGTTCGGATTTCCGGTTAGCGTTGCCAACGACGTCGACGCAGGAGTGTTTGGCGAATACATGTTTGGTGCTGGTCAGGGATCGCGCTGTGTTGTTGGAATTTTCCCGGGCACGGGGGTCGGCGGCGGGTGCGTTTACGAAGGCAAACTGATTCGCGGCGCTAATTGCACGTGCATGGAAATTGGGCACATCCCAATCGCATCGGATGGCCCCCTCGATGGGGCTGGCAACAAAGGGACGCTGGAATCGTTGGCCTCCAGGCTGGTGATTGCCGGCCAGGCAGCGCAGGCATGCTACCGGGGCCAGGCGCCCGCACTGCTGGATGACGCCGGTACCGATATCAGCAACATTCGCAGCGGCGCGCTGGCCAACTCGATCACCAACGGAGACAAAGCGGTCAAGGCAATTGTGGAGGAAGCGGCCCGGCATTTGGCAACCTCGGTCGTGACGATTGTCCATCTGCTGGCGCCCGAAAAAGTTATCTTGGGGGGTGGACTGATTGAAGCGATGGGGAACGTGATATTACCCATTGTGGAAAAATCGGCCCGGCGCCGGATTCTGCCCTCGCTGCGAAACGTGTTTGAAGTGGTTGAAGCCGAATTAGGGGACGAAGCCGGTGTGATGGGCGCCGCCGCCCTGGCCCGGCAGGACGTTGAGGAAAAATAGCGAATTGCGTTCTTTGAATTTGCTTCCAGAGGCAAATTATTCGTACAATGTCGTTTTGAACAGTCGCCATAAATTACATGAATGCTGAACCAACCAATCCCGACGGATTAGGCCGCGCGCAACAGCTTAATCCTCCTCGTACGGTGGCGGTGATCGATATTGGTTCAACGTCCTTGCGAATGCAGGTTGCCGAAATACAGGATGACGGTTCGATCCGGAAATTGGAAGAGTTTTCTCAAGCCGTGAGTTTGGGAAAAGACACGTTTATCACGGGACGAATTGAAAGGCAGACGATTGAAGATTGCGTCCATGTGCTGCAACTTTATCGCAGCAAGCTCGACGAGTACGGCATCACGGGAAAAGAACAAATCAGGGTGATCGCGACCAGTGGCATCAAAGAGGCCGTTAATAGCCTGGCGATGCAGGATCGGATTTACATTGCCACGGGATTCGAAATTGAGCCATTCGATGCGGCTGAACTGCACCGCGTAACGTTTCTTGGCATCCAACCGCTGATCACAACGCAACCCGAGTTGTTTTCCGGCCAATCCGTTGCCTGCGAGGTGGGCGGCGGTACAACGGAATTACTCGTGTTGCGCAAGTCCGACGTGATTTATTCGCAGACTTTTCGGTTGGGAGCCATGCGACTGCGGAAAACGCTCGAAGCTCTCGACTTGCCGACGAATATGTCGCGTGAAATCATGGAAGCGCAGATCCTCCAGACGATCGACCAGCTGCGCGAGGAAGTCAGCCAGCCCGCGGATTGTTATGTTGCCATGGGCAGCGATATCCGGTTTGCGGCCCAGGAAATCAAACATCACAAGCTTGACGAACACCTGGTTGAAGTCGATCTTAACGAGCTCGATGCCTTTGTAACCCAAACCCTGAAGTTATCCCCCGACCGGATTGTCGCGCGTTATCACTTCAGCCAACCTGACGCAGAATCGTTTGGTCCCGGTCTGTTGGCCCACGTGCTGATCGCGCAAACGGTGGGAGCCAAGCGGTTTCTGGTGGCAAATGTGAATCTTCGGGACGCGTTGCTGCAGGAAATGGCGGCTGGGCGTCGCTGGTCCGACGCGATTCAAAATCAGATCATTCAAAGTGCAAAACAGCTGGGCCGAAAATTTCATTATCAACAAAAGCATGCGGAACATGTCGCCAAGCTCGCGTGGACGCTGTTTGATCAGCTCAAGCCGTTGCATCGAATGGATGATCGCTATCGTGGCATTCTGGAATTAGCCGCATTGCTGCATGAAATTGGCCTGTTTGTCGGGTCCCGGTCCAATCATAAACACTCCATGTACCTGATACGCAATTCGGAGTTGTTCGGCGTCGGGGCCCGCGACATGGAATTGGTGGCACTGGTTGCCCGTTATCATCGGCGGGCAACACCGCAACCCGTTCATGAGGGGTACGCACAGCTTAACCGCGAAGAACGGGTGGCTGTCTCCAAACTGGCGGCGTTGCTGCGTGTGGCCATCGCCCTGGATGCGTCGCGTGCACAACGAATTTCCGAGATTGATTGCCAGCTTTCAGGCGGCGGCAAACGCGTCGTGATTACCGCAAAATCCGCCGCGGATCTATCGATGGAACAACTGAAATTGAAACAGGTTCGCGGTTTTTTTGAAAGCATCTTTGGTGCTGAAACGATTCTGAAGACGAAATTGGACTCATGAACCTACCTAATTACATCAATCGCGAGCTGAGCTGGTTGAATTTCAATTTGCGTGTATTGGAAGAATCGCAATGCGCTTCCAATCCGCCGCTCGAGCGACTTAAATTTCTCGCCATCACGGCGAGCAATCTCGACGAATTTTTCATGGTACGCGTCGGTAGCCTCACGGTCGTTTCAAGATCTTCGCCGGACAGCACGGACATCGTCGGCTTGACCGCCAGTGAGCAACTCAGCCAAATTCGCGAGGCTGTCCTGAAGTTCTACAAGACACAATATCAGTGCTTTCGGGACCTGGAACAAACGCTCGCCAAAAAAGGAATTGTGCGCGTCCGGCCGGAAGAACTCAACGATCAACAGACCAATCAACTGGAAGTTTATTTCAAGAATGAAATTCTCTCCGCGATTGCGCCGATGGCGATCAGCCGGATGGTCGATTTTCCAATGCTGGCGGGGACGCGGCTTTGTATTTGCGTTCGACTCAAGAACGATCCGCAACGCCAGTTACCGCACGTTGCCGACGTGTCAGCGGACGATGCCGAAGACCGGTTTGTCGTAATTCCGCTCGGGAAAAAATTGCGTCGATTTGTCACGGTGTCCTCGGACGAGCGGTATAGCTACATCCTGCTGGAGGATGTTATCGGCATGTTCCTGTCAGCGATTTTTGGTGGGCAGGACGTCGTGGAATGGTCACCATTTCGGATCACGCGAAACGCGGATATGACGCTCGACGAAGACGCCGTCGCGGATTTGTTATCGGGGATGAAACGCATGTTGGAGGAACGAGCCAAACTTGGCTGCGTGCGCCTGGAATTTCCCGAGGCAACCAGCCTGGAAATGCGGAGCTTCTTGCAGGACACCATTGAGGCGCCTGACGCAACCGTTTACACCTCGGAGGGGCCGCTGGATTATTCAGTTTTCTTTGATTTGGCGACGTTGCCGGGATTTAAAGCGTTGAAGGACGTGCCTTGGCCGCCCCAGCCGTCACCCGACTTTCCCCCCGGTCAGGATCCGTTTGAAATTATCGAGGAAAAAGACCGGATGCTTTATCATCCGTACCAGAGCTATGATCCGGTCGTCAAATTCATTCGCTCCGCCGCCGAAGATGCCAACGTCATCGCCATCAAACAGACTCTGTATCGCACCAGTCGCGACAGTGAAATTGCCAAAGCGTTAATCAAGGCGGCCGAAAACGGAAAGCACGTGACGGTGGTCGTTGAACTCAAAGCCCGGTTCGATGAGGCTCGCAACATTCAGTGGGCCCGGCAAATGGAACTCGCGGGTGTGGACGTCATCTACGGCGTCAAAGGCCTCAAGACGCATGCCAAGCTCTGCATTGTGGTCCGCCGGGAGCCAACTGGCATTCGCCGCTATGTCCATGTGGCGACGGGTAATTACAACGAATCGACTGCGAATCTGTACAGCGATGTCAGTTACTTCACGTGCGATGAAAAGATTGGTCTGGACACGGTGCACCTGTTCAATGCGATTACCGGATTATCTGTTCCGCAGCCATTTGACCGAATCTCGGCGGCTCCGATTGATCTGCGCGAAACGCTGATCGACCTGATTCGGGTGGAGACGAACAATGCAAAAGCGGGGAATTCTGCGGAGATAACCGCGAAACTGAATTCACTCGTTGATCGGCAGATCATTGATGCGTTGTATGAAGCATCGCAGCACGGCGTAAAAATTCGACTGAATATCCGCGGCATCTGTTGCTTGCGGCCAGGATTGCCCGGGTTGAGCGAAAATATCACCGTCATTAGCGTCATCGACCGCCTGTTGGAACATGCCCGGATTGTAAATTTCCGGCATGACGGCGATAACCGGTTGTTCATTTCCAGCGCAGACTGGATGGGCCGAAACTTGAACAGCCGCGTTGAATTGATGGTGCCGGTGGAGGCGAAGGACTGCAAATCACGACTGATCCATATCCTGGAAACCTATTTCCAGGACAATGTCAAAGCACGAAGGTTGTTGTCCGACGGAAGCTATGAACCGGTCAAACGGGCGAAAGGTCAACCGCCATTCCGTAGCCAGGAACAGTTGTACGAAGAAGCCTGCGAGATGTTTGCCGCCCATGCCAATCCACGCACGACGGTTTTCAAACCGCACCGCGGCGAATCGGCGTAGAAAAATCCTTCACGATTTGATGGGCGCTGCTTTGGATCGACCGATTACGCCCCGTTTCAAGTCATATCGTAAACCGTGCTTGCGCGGCCGACGAGCAGGGGATCTACGAGACCGATCTTGTTTTCGTCCTTGTCTTTGTACGGCAGGCGATGCAGTACGTATCGCATTGCATTCAAGCGGGCACGCTTCTTACAGTCGGATTTTACCACGATCCAGGGCGACTCGGGAAAATCCGTGAAATGGAACATGGCTTCTTTTGCTTTTGTGTATTCATTCCATTTGTCCAGAGATGCCAAATCCACTGGAGAGAGTTTCCATTGTTTGAGCGGGTGCAGTTTACGTTCCTCAAATCTTCGTTGTTGTTCCTGTTTGCTGACTGAAAACCAGAACTTGATCACGTGAATGCCGCTGCGGATCAGGCTGCGTTCAAAATCCGGAGCTTGATTCATGAATTCGTTGTATTCTTCGTCGG
Source organism: uncultured Planctomycetaceae bacterium (assembly GCA_963697295.1). GTDB lineage: Bacteria > Planctomycetota > Planctomycetia > Pirellulales > Pirellulaceae > Mariniblastus. Next base: position 69,688 of record CAVONL010000005.1, read on the forward strand.
AACAAAATCCCATGACCCTTTCCACGCCGGCGCGGTTGTACCAGGAACGATCAAACATAACGATTTCGCCGGAGGTCGGCAGATGTTCGGCATAGCGTTGAAAATACCATTGGCCCTTTTCAACTTCATTGGGCTTTTCAAGCGCCACAACCCGCGCACCGCGAGGATTCAAGTGCTCCATGAACCGCTTGATCGTTCCCCCTTTACCCGCCGCATCGCGGCCTTCAAACAGGACAACCAACTTTTCGCCCGTTTGTCGGACCCATGATTGAAGTTTGAGTAACTCGACCTGCAATTTATATTTTTCTTTTTCATAGTTCTTGCGAGTCATCAAGTTTTTGTAGGGGTATCCACCGTGGCGCCAGTCTGCGTCAAGCGTGTCATCCGGTGCGGGACTGGCTTTGGGCGGCGGAATTGGTTGGCGCAGCAATGCATTGCGCAAGATTTCGGCGTCATCCGTGGACGTTCCATCCATGATCGCGTGCAATACCTGCGCCAAGGTCTGTACATCGTAGGGTGGTGAATTGCCAATAATGTCCTGGACGGCGTTGATTTTGGCGTCCCGGGCAGAATCGACCGATTCGTTTACCACGAACCTTTCGATGCCACGAGTCGTTTTAGCGCCGGAGATATCGCCTTTCGCTGCGCGCCGGATACGGGCCTTGGAGGACCGCTTTTCTTCCTTTGATTTTCCAGCCGTTTTCTTGGAGGCGGGTTTATCATTCGAAGTCATGCGTTTTCACCTGGCTTGTGTGGACGGATTCGCCAACATTTTCTATACGAAATGTCTTTGATTAACTGAATTGCTGCAGCGAGTTACCAAGAACCCCGTGCATTCAAGCATAATTCAATATCCGATCAACGTGGAGTTTAAGGCGCGAACTCCCGTGGTCGGACCCTGCGAAATTCACAATATTCATGCTGGCCAGAATTTCCGCGAACCGATTCTCGCGGTTTTTTTGATTGAAATGTTGCGCAGTTAATTGCCCGGATGTCTAACGCTGTACAACATTGCTGATCAGCAGTTTACTTTTTGACTGCCTTTTTCGGCTTTTTCTGAGTCGACTGGTACTCACCACCGAACTTCTTGCGGAATTTTTCGACGCGACCCATCGTGTCAACAAACTGCTGCTTGCCGGTGTAAAACGGATGCGAAGCACTCGAAATGTCAACGTAATAGACCGGGTACTCGTTGCCGTCCTCCCATTTGATAGTCTCGTTCGTCTTGATGGTCGAACGGGTCAAAATGCCGAAGTTGGCTTGTTTGTCCTTAAAGACGACTTCGCGGTATTGGGGATGAATGTCGGATTTCATTGGTTTCTCTGTAGTACAGGGTTGCCACTTTTATAGGCAAGTATCGAAGCCTCCCAGTTTAGCGTATTCCGGTCGGCCGCAACAGGCTTAATCTGCCTGGCTGGGAACTGAAAGTCCGGCCAAATGGGCAGCAGGCACGCCTCGCCAGGATGAGGATGAGTACCGCCCTGATTCGAGGTTACTATAATCATTTGTAGGCATTGAGATTTTGATCTTTGGTCATTCTGTGGGGAATCAATCATGGAGAGTTTGGTCGGGCACCTGCTCATTGCGATCCCAGAATTGCCAGATTCGAATTTTTTTCGTTCTGTGGTGCTGATGCTGCAGCACTCCGAGGAGGGCGCATCGGGCGTTATTCTCAATCGGCCATCCAATATCAGTGTCGCCAAAGTGTGGGACGAAATATCGGCAGAGAGTTGCAATTCGGAACAAATGGTCAACGTCGGCGGGCCGGTAGAAGGCCCGTTGATCGCGTTACATCCCAGCCTGGCATTGGGAGAGGTCCAAGTCCTGCCCGGACTATTCATGTCGCTCAGCCGCGAAAATCTTGATCAGCTTGTCCGGCAGGAAACGCACGAATTCAGGATCTACAGCGGATATTCGGGTTGGGCCCCGCAGCAGCTCGAATCTGAAATCGAGCGTGGCGGCTGGTTGATTATGAAGGCCGAGTATGAGCACGTGTTCGAGTCTCCCGATGGACTGTGGAAAAAAGTTTGCGCGGTCGTGGGCCACGAGATCATGTTGCCGCATTTCGGAATCAAGTCGCTGCCAGTTGATCCATCGGTAAACTGAGCTGTTAACAAACTGAAAACTGGAGGATCATAGTCCCTGGTTCGAGGTTGATGCGGCTTTATCGGGCGGCCGAATTGAATTTCCGTCGAACTCCACCGAGGAAAATTTTGCTGCTGTAACAATTTGTTAAAACGATGGATTTGCTTGAAATTATTGGCTACCTGATCGGATTGCTCGTTGGCGTCACGATGGGCATGATCGGCGGAGGCGGCTTTGTTCTGTTGCCCACGCTGATTTATCTGCTGGATCGGGAATCGACGTTGGCGACTGCCTACACATTGGTGCTGATTGGCGTCACGGCGTTGATCGGAGTCTTGCCCCGGATAAAACAGCGACAGGTGGATTTTCGTATTGCGTTGACCCTCGGAATTCCGATCCTGCTGGGGACGTTGTTGGTGCGTGGTTGGCTGACGCACCTGATTCCCGACTTTGAAGTCGATTCGACCGGCATTGAAACCAAAATTCCCCTGGTGCTGTTTCAAATCGGTGGATTACATGTGACCAAACGGATGTTGGTTTTAATCGTGTTTGCCATTGTCCTGCTGTTGTCGTTCGCTTCCATGATGGGGTGGATCGGCAAGGACATTAAACCGCGTCCCAATTTAAGGATAGAAAGCCCAACGAGTTACTACGTGATCTTGATTTCAGCAGGCCTGTTCATTGGCATCTTGTCCGCGTTTATCGGCGCGGGGGGTGGGGTCATGATCGTCCCGTTGTTGGTGGTTGTGATGGGCGCGCCGATGAGGACGGTCATTGGTACGTCTCTGGCAATCATGGCCGGCAAATCAACCCTGGGTTTTTCGGGGGACATTTTCAGAATCGGAGACAAGATCGAGTGGGGGTTTCTGGCCGGATTTGCCGCGGTGATGATCGTCGGAATCCTGATCGGCACTCACGTTTCCCGGCGAATACCGGTCGACAAACTCCGAATTGGCTTCGCCTGGTTGATCCTGGCGATGGCGATTTTCATTTTTACGAAAGAGCTTTTGTTTGCCTGAACGGCGGCCGAATGTGAAACTGGGAGGTCTGCCGCTTCCGCGCAGGTAAATCAGGCTTGCAACCTGGTCTCAATATCTCTAAAAGCCACGCGTGGAAAATATTTTTTCGGGGAAGTGGATTTTGGAGAAGGCCATGGCGAGAAACGGATGGGGCACAATCGTAGTTGCAACGTTGGTCGGCCTAATTCCATTCGGTCAACCTGCCGTCGGACAAATCGCCATCGGGCAAGTCGGCGCTGGCCGGAATTTTCAACCAGAAAAACTTACCGAAGCCCAATATGCCGAATATGAAAAACAGCTTAACGCTATTCTGAAAACGCGGCTGGATGAAGAAAAAGAGTTTGTGGGCCAGGTCGTTGACAAGGTACGCGCCTCCGAAATTCCAGCAAAGCTAGTTGTTTCCAGCTGGCAGTGGGCACGCAATCATCGACCCGACACCAAGTATCCTTTCGTTTATTTTGAGCAGGTTTTGCGACTGCAAGCGACCCGGATCGGTTTGGGCGAAGAGGTTCCGCCCTTTGATTACGGGATTTACAGCAAAACCAATCGGCCCCGCAAGCGATAACAACTCAACGGGCTACAGCGCAGTTGGGAAGCATGCGGCGAACTTCGTCGAGGGTTGAGGCTTCCACATCGGCCAATCCAAACCGCAAGACCTCCAGATTTGTCAGCTTCGCCAGCGGTCCTGCAACTGACGCCAGCCCAAATAACCAAATCGAGTGCAGACACTACAAACGACCACCAAAATCAACAGCGAGCGAATTCGGAATTGTAACGCCCGCTGAGGAATGGTCGCGGCTTTTTTTGCGGTCAATGTAGCAGCTCCCCGCCGTCCAACCCGAACAAAACACCGATTTCAGCAATGGTCTTTTAAGTCCTGGCTGGCATATTTTACGCAATGCCAGCCATGGAATGGATCGCTAAATAGTTTCAATTGGTTATAGATGCACCTTGTCGGGGCCCATTTGTTAATCCGGGCAATCCTGGCAGACCTTGCCTTGGCTACGGGTCATATTAATTCTCCCGGACTTGAGGGCCGATCCTGTTATGCAGACACAAAACTGCGCCGCTCAACGTCTGGAGGGACCCAAGGTGAGGCCGCTACCGACTAATAATAAGAAATTTATCACGATCATAGCGATTGTGATAGGTTTTATTTCGCTTGCTCCGTCACGGACGCAGGCCCAATGGCCCTACGCAACGGATGTGAATCCCCGTTGGTCCCTCGAAATGGGTGCCAGGATTTTTGATCGCCCCGGAGATGATGCTGCAATTCCGATCGCGACAAACTCGGTGACCAATGAGGTCCTGTTTGATTCCCAGCAGGCGACTGATCTTAACACGACGGCCGGCATTGACCTCCGCGTTAATTTCACGGGCCACCATTATGACAACAACTGGGAATTTCGCACAATCATTGCCGACTTTGACGCCAACACGCAGCTCGAAGGCCCCAACCTCGAGATTGATCTGCTGCCGGGCTTCTCGCCGGATTTGGTTGATTACAATTACAATTCACGGCTGTGGAGTTTTGAGCTCAATCACAAACGTCCTTCCGGGGCGGGACTCAATTGGCTGTGTGGTCCACGCTTTATTTCCTTGAAGGAAGAGACGACAACCCAAGTGGAACAATTGGTAATCACCGATTTTGGGCCGTTCAACGCGATGGGAACTGCCGAGATTCAAACCAACAATTCGCTGTACGGTTTACAAGCAGGTTTTGAATACAATCTGCCGGTCTCACAGTCGGTATATTTCAGCGTGATTGGCAAAGTCGGCGGGTTTTATAATCCTGCCAGCCAATCTCGAGTTGACTTCAATAACTTTGATCCAGACGTGATCTTGAGCGGAAACTCAAGAAGCGTGGGCTCTTATCTGGGTGAGGTGAACGCTCGATTGTACTTTGAAGTGATTCCTTCCTGCGTGTCACTGTTTATGGGCTACGACGCAATGGTGATTGGCGAGGTTGCGATCGCGCCCGACCAATACTTCGCCAGCGATCCGTCTGGGAGCTTGAACACTTCAGGTACGCCGTTCTTCCAGTCAATCACTTTCGGCGTTCAGATGCAGCATTAGTCAGAGGCGAGTTACGCGTTCCTGACAATTAGAAACATGCCCAAGCCGGGCACCGGGGGCTGCCTCATGGCAGTCCCTTTTGCGGCCATCGTCTAACGTCCAGCCAGCAGGCGAAAGCGTGTGGACCAATCGTTGCCACACAGACGCCTTTTGGCTATCCGTTAAACGAAGATTTCAATTGGCTTTTCCGTATCGGTACAGCGTTACGTCGGCAAGGAAACTCTTGCCTCGATCGAATCGGCAACTTCAATCAGTCGCGCGGCCTGATCGCACTGAGCGACTTCGGTCAGGTCGACACTGATGACGGAGTCGGATTGAGAGTTGTCCAAGCCGTATTGATAGGCCTTATCGTAGTAGACCAGCGCGATTTCCGCCGCGCTGGCAAAATCTCCAAACTGCAATGCATCGATCGCCGCCTGAAAATGTTGTCCCCCGAGCTTCTTCTGAATTTTTTGAAACGAGGCAATCAGTTCATCCTTGTTTTTGGCGTAGCTGGCAACCAGTCGGGCAATCCGAGATTCCTGATCAACCATGATATTGAAGAGAGTACTCCGTAGAATCTGTCCCATGAACTCAACGGGCAGGTACACATGCCCGATCCCGCGACTCTCGTTTTCAAGCCAAACGCGTTTAGTCGTGTCCAGCTGACGCAGCACCTCGTACAGATCGTTTTCGAACTGTTCGGTGGTCGGTTGATTATCTTCGCCGATCCAGCCAAATGCGGAACCCTTGTGATTGGCAAGTCCTTCCAGATCGATGATCTGCTCACCCGCCTCGACTAAATGTTGGAGCAACTCGGTTTTGCCAGAACCGGTACGCCCGCCGAGTACGAAAAACTGATGTGTGGCTGTCGCCAGTCCGTGATGAACTTCGGCACGGTAAGCCTTGTAGCCGCCCTCAATCACTTCGACGTCGAATCCAGCGAATCCCAGCAACCACGCCAGGGCACCACTTCGCTGACCGCCGCGCCAACAATGCACGGTCGCTTTCCGCTGGGGTGCGAGTTTCTCTGCCTCGACAACCAGCGCACGCATTTTCGGGCCGGCGATTTCCAATCCCAGCAGGGTTGCTGGAGCCGAACCGCATTGTTTATACGTTGTCCCGATTCGCGCCCGCTCGTCGTCATCAAACAATGGCAATGAGCACGCACCCGGAATGTGGCCGCGCGCGAATTCCGACGGACTGCGCGCATCGAGAATAACGCTCGATCCAATTCGATCAAAAACGGGTTGGCCGGGATTCTTTTAATCATCCCCAAAGTCTAGCAAAACTTGATCATTCCTTGATAGACACGATTTCGCCACCCGCCTTGGTTGCCAAACCCTGAAAGACCTCTTCGGCAATCGAGTTGCGCACGAAATGACCGGAACCATCGCCCAGGACAACATTGATTCCGCCGCTGTGGTAACTGCGAAAATCTTCGAAATGTCCCGCCTGATCATTGGGGGCGTGGTCGGCCGCACCCACGATTCTCGACAACGGCTCTTCTAGTTCCGGCACCACTCCAACCCATGAAATGGTGCCCAGATCATTTCGGCGTTCACCGACGATCATCGTGTTGCTCAAACCGTCGGTGAAATCGGCAAGTCTGATCTTGCTGTTGGCAAAGAAAGCGCCATTCCCATTGCCCGGGCTGTCCTCGATTTCGGTGCTGCCAAAGACCCCCGAATAATTAGATCGACTGGCCCACAACTCCTCATGTGAATGGATTGGCACATCATGGGGTCTTCCATGGCCGCCATGTTCGATATGTACATCAAGGTTAACCACATTTGCTGCAGGATCGGATGGACACATATAAATGGGAATCTCATTCCGGATTTTTTCTTCGTGAAGCGGGTCGTCAATGGCGACTTGGAAATCAATCTGGTCGTACAAGTTTTGCTGTTCCACGTATGGCAACAGCGCGGCTGACCAACCCCATCCTGGCTCTTCGATGTATGCCAGCCGGTCATGGGTGATCCAACCGGGAGGCAAGTGTTGCATGGCACTCTCATAGTTCATCAATGCCAACCCAATCTGTCGAATATTGTTTAAGCACGTCGTTCGCCTCGCGGCTTCGCGAACCTGTTGGACCGCAGGGAGCAGCATGCCAATCAAAATTCCAATAATCGCAATAACCACCAATAGTTCGACAAGCGTAAATGCAGTTCGTGTATGTAAAGTTCTCATGATCGATTCCGGGAATGAATTTATAGAATCACTGTTTGAGGGAGTCGCCTGAGGCCGACTTGCTTACTAGCGAGCCGGCGGCGGCAACAACGTAACAGCGGAAAATCGTCGTAGCTACACAATCAAGCCTGATGGCGGTGCACGGCCTCGATAAATTCCCGGGATTTCTGAGAGGATCAGCTCGCAATGCGGCTGAATGCAGGGAACGCAAATTTTTCCCGTGTCGGCATGGAGAGAAACGGGGACGAACCAAAAACTCTGAGCCGAAAAATGGCACAACAGACAGTCTTGGCAATCTTGGTCCGGTATTGCGGGTTGCGGTGAATCCGCCGGCTCATGGTTTGAATGGCAGTGCCCACAACAGCCCGCAGCACTCACTATGTCCCCGGATGCCGTCTGGGGAACGACATGTCGATGTACGTGGATGGACGCCACGACGCTTGCCACAAACGGGCTGATCGCCAGCAACAAGAAAAACGCGTTTTTCCGGATCGTTTGCATGGGATGAAAATACAGGTGGGAGAAGCTGGTACATCCTGTACGTTGCTGCCACAAGTTTAGTTCCCGTGCCAATCTCGGGCAATAGATGGCCCGCGGAAATTGTCATTGACGAGGCGAATATTCGTTTTTTTCGCAATTTAACGCAGCGGTACCTAACCGGGGAACCACCGAGCTGCTCAGGCCGAAGCGGCCGCCACCACTTTTTTGCGGTTTGGAATGCCGGCATGCCGATAGATCACGTCTCCTTTTCCGTCAAGCACGATCGTTGTCGGAACGGCAGTGACTCCAAACTTGCTCGCCAACTCGGTGCCAACCGAGGTCAGCAGGTTAATTCGAATCACTTCTGACTTCCCTTCGAGGTCTTTTTCAATCCCATTCACGATGGGTTTGGCTGCCAGGCAAGGACCTCACGTATTGGAGAAAAACTCCAGCACGATTGGGCTACCACGACCGATTTTCGATTCCAGCTCGGACGTCGACGAAAGTTTCGAGGCCTTGCTGCGCAACAAAAACCAAATTCCCAGCATAACGCCGAACACGATCAGCATGGGCAACATGCGTTGAATGATCTCTTCCATGTTTTCCCTTTCCGGAATGGCGGTGAACAATTGGTACAGCCAGTATTTTTATAGCAGGTCACCGAGTTTGACTCAAACGTTATGGTGGAGCGGCCCTTCAAGTTTTCAGTCAACGATAACGTGAATTACGCAATGTTTGTCGGGTGAAAACAAATTATTGGGAGTTAAATTGGTCACGTTCTGGCCTCTATAACGGCCATGATGATTGGTTTCATTGCAAAACCCACATGCGTGCTTGCACGCTGCTGAAAGACGATGAAGCCTTCGTCCAGAATCCGCTCAACCGTTACGTAGCCGTGAATACTATCATGAATTTTCCGCGATGCTTGAGGGCACTTGCCTTGATGTTGGCCCTTACCCTTTCGCCACCTTTGGTAGCCCAAGACTGCGACTGCGCGAATATCGATAAGGCAATTGAACTGGGTGCTTCTCCATCGTGTTCCTGCGACATCATGGACACACGGAATTTTCGCTTGCGTGATTACCGGCGCATGTTCAAGTGCGGTACAACACCCACCGAAGAAGATCTGGTTGGCCACTGGAAAGGAGTCAACAAAGGCGTCGTCGAGCTCGTCGGCTACCGACAGTTTATCAAGGAGATCCAACCAAACGAATGTGGCATTTCGGGTGACAACATCATGGTGGGTCAGGTTTCCCCAGAAATGTTGCGCTGTGTTGGCTGGCAACCGAAGGTTGACGAGTGTACCGGCGAATTGGAGCGAAAAGGCAAGTTTGCAATTTGTCCGCCGCACGGTTGCGGAGCGTTCAAGCACGGTGTCGAGTTCAATTATCGCCGCGGTGACAATCGTAAGCGGGACCCCGTCCGCTTGATAGTCGACAAAGTTGTCAAGATTGACGACAACCACCTGTTAGGTCGCGCGACCGCCAACTTTGGCCCACTGCATATTCCGCTGGCATATTTTGTGCTGGAGCGGATGTAGGTGAAGGAAGGGGGCATCATCCTGGGACCCAAGCTGAGCGGGTGATTGCTCCCCAGCCGACTTGCGTCGGGGGTCTTTCAACAATTTTCGTACCGAACCCGCGATGGTTGCCCGACTCGGATTGCTAAACTTGTTCGGTCAGCTCCAACCAGCGTTCCTCGGCATCTTCGAGTTTTTCGGAAACTGCGGTAAATTTCGAATGCAGCTTGAGCGCTTCATTGGCATCGGTTGTTTCGAGCAGCTGCCGGTTGAGCAGTTTTTTCTCTTCGTCGAGAGTGGCTATCTTCTTTTCAATACTCTTGATTTCTTTTTGCCGCTGGCGATGGATTTTTTGCAAGTCGTGATTATTGACTGATTTTTTTTGCGGGACACCTTTCGCTGGGGCACTCATTTTCAGGGCCCTGGCAGTTTCCCGTTCACCGTCGTCGATCTCCTTGTTCATTGCATAGAGGTAAGCTTCGTAGTTGCCAAGGTAATTCTTCGCGCAACCGTCGCGAACTTCGATAATGTTGGTTGCCACGCGACTCATGAAATGTCGATCGTGACTGGTAAATAAAACGGTGCCGTTGTAATTCAATAAAGCGTTCGCGAGGGCCTCGACTGTTTCAACGTCCAGGTGGTTGCCGGGTTCGTCCAGCACCAGAATGTTGTAGTCGCCCAGCAACAATCCTGCTAAACACAAACGGGCGCGCTCGCCGCCAGAAAGCACCGCAATTTTCTTTTTGACGTGGGAATCGCGAAACAGCAGCGCACCGGCAACCGCCAGCATTTCCTGCGTGGTCGTTCCCGGTATGGCTTGATATTCCAGATGTTCAATCACGGTCCGGTTTTCCGGCAACGACGAATACACATGCTGGGCGTACGTGCCGATATCACTCGCATGCCCCCAACGAACTTTTCCGCCAAGCAGATCGAGGGAACCTACCAGTGATCGCAGCAACGTTGTTTTGCCTTGACCGTTATCACCAACGATCGCCGCCCGCTGGCCGTGTTCAATTTCAATGTTGATATTCGAGGCGACCGAGTGGTCGGAATAGCCAATGGTCAGATCTTCACACCGCAGAACGGTTCCCTGACGAGGCGTGACGACCGGGGCCCGGATATTGGCGGTCGCTTCGTTGGTGGCAATCTCGTTAAGCTCCAGTCGGTCGAGTTGTTTTTGTTTCGAACGCGCCTGGCTGGCTGTATTCGCGCCGGCGCGATTCTTGTCAATGAACCTTTTCAACTGTTTTTGCTTGGCAATCACTGCCGCATTCACGCGTTCATCGTGCTCTCTCCGCTCGCGCTGAAATTCCAGAAACTCCGTAATCTTGCCGGGATACATCGTCAGCTTGCCACGAGTCAAATCAAGCGTCTGGTCACAGGTTTGACTCAGGAAGGCGCGATCGTGCGAAACGACCAGCACGGCAGCCCGGAACGACCGCAGAAAATGTTCGAGCAGAATCTGGGTCCGCAAGTCGAGAAAGTTGGTGGGTTCGTCCAGAAGCAGCAGATTCGGTTCGTGCAATAGCAAAGCGGCCAACTTGACACGGGTTTGCCAGCCACCGGAAAGCTCGGAAACCGGTCCACTTAGGTAGGCTCCCTTGATCTCGAATTTTCCCGCGACTTCACCACATTTCCAATCCGGCTGTTCACTGTCGCGCATCAGGAATTCCAGCGCCGACTCGCCCGGGTGGAACGGATCGTGCTGACGCAGATAGCCGATGCGAAGTCGCGGGTGCGTTATAATTTCGCCCGAGTCAAGTTCCTCTTCACCCAGCATGATGCGCAACAACGTCGATTTGCCAGCCCCATTGCGGCCGACAAAACCGATCTTGGAGTCCTCGACGAGCGACGCATCGGCGCCGTCAAGCAGCACCTGATCGCCGTAACTCTTATGAGCATCTCGAATTTGGATCAGAACAGCCACGGGTTGGGGGGATTGTTAGACGGAAACAGGAACTGACACGGAATTTGGATGAATCTACAAGAGTATGCCAACCGGGCAAAAGTCAGCAAGATCACGTCCATCGCCAGACAAGGAAGATACGAAAAAAAAGCCGACGATCATTCGTCGGCTTTTCGATTGGAGTTCAACCACGATTATTATACGGGAGTCACTTGCTCTGCGCGCGGCCCTTTAGGACCGTGACCTTCAACGTAAGTAACTTTTTGTCCTTCGCGAAGTTCGTCAAAAGACGTGCCTTCTACGTTCGAGCTGTGGAAAAACATGTCCTGTTTTGTTCCAGTGTCAATAAATCCAAAACCCTTGTCCGTCAATCGTTTGATCGTACCTTCAGCCATTACTCAAAATCCTCAAAAATGTTTGTGATGCCAACCCAAAATCTACGTAACCATGCGGCCGCATCACTCCAATATCTTAAAGGGTTTGGGAACATTCGGCAATCTGAAAGCAGAAATTTAGCCAGCTTTTTGCCACCCGATATTCGCGGCTTTTGTTTATAGCTTGCGTGCCGGCTGAGCCCAGGTTTTGTTGCGACTATCGGGAGTTTTGTCAGGGCCGCAATTTTTGGGCGAATCCCCAAGGTGGGTATCGGCAAACTCGGAAATTTGGAGCGAACTGGCGGACGAAAGCTGCTTAATCCGCCCAAAATACCCTAGAATCAGCATTCGAGCGATTTAGATTGTTGTCGATCAATTAATAAGGAATGTTGCATGTTTCCGGCTTTAAAACACTTGTTGTTGCTAACGACCTTCCTTTTTCTGGCAGTTCCCGTTGCGAGGCTTCGCGCAGATGATTGGAGCCAGTGGTTGGGCAATGATCGCGACAGCCGTTGGACCGAAACTGGCATCGTAGACACCTTACCAAAGGAGCCGAAAGTCCTGTGGCGGGTGCCGATCGAAAGTGGCTATGCTGGGCCCGCGGTTGTCGGCAACCGCGTGTTTGTGACGGACTACAAAAAAACAAAGGGCGTCAACCAGCCGGATCCTGGCAAACGCACTGAACTTGAGGGCTATTGCCCGCCGACATTGATCAAAGCAGGTGGTGTTGATCAGCTGATTGTGTGGGACTCGGAGAACCTGAATAGCCTGGATCCAGCAACAGGAAACGTCTACTGGTCGTTTCCACTCAAGCCAGCCTACGAAATGTCGATCATCGCTCCCATTCAAGCTGGAGACTATTTGCTGGCCACAGCGCTTCAGCAGAAGTCACTATTGTTGAAACTCGACCCGGAACAGCCCGCCGCCACCGTTGTCTGGAAAGATCGCGGTGTTCACCCCGATCACAACCCGCCGATCATCGTGGATGGATACCTGTTTGACGAAAACAGACGACGGTCACGTCATCGGGTTTGGAGGGCAGGGTGGAGGCATTTTCACGATTCGCCGGAGCATTCATGCGTTTGATTGCCAGCTCCACAAGCTTTTTCGTTTTATCGATCAAATTCCCTGACCGAATCATGCCGACGATTTCTTCGGTTCTTAAATTGTCAAAAAGTCCGTCAGAAGCCAACAGGAGCGTATCGCGGGCCGACATCGCGATGGAGGGACCGATTTCAATTTTCATTTCGCGCGAGCCCAGGCAATTCGAAATCAGGTTCAGGTCGGCGTGGTTTAACGCTTCCCGTTCGTTCATAACTCCCAGCTCGACCGCCATTGCGACGGGCGCGTGGCCCACGGTTGCGAATTTGATCCGACCGCGATTGCTAACCAGTATGGCCTTGGCGTCACCGATATGAAAACTGCGAAGCTTGCCATTTACAAATTCGACGACCACCAACGTGGAACCGGCGCCCGTGCCCCAACTTAAAATGGTCTGATTTGCCGATTCAATTGCATCGAGAATTTCCCCGCGAAAACTGGCGTTGTCGACTTGGATCATGGAATTTGCATGCTGTAGCAGGCCATCGATTACCGCCTGGGATGCTTTATCGCCTGAGTTGGCTCCACCCATCCCATCGGCCACGGCCAGTAGTCCCTGGTGGTCGGAGAGTTGCACGATACACGCGGCGTCTTCGTTGGGCGAAGATGCGCGGGTGGGACATCGTTGCGAGAAATGAGTTACCAGCCCCCCGCAAAAGTCGACTGCTTCCACGTTGCCAGATTCAACGGCCAACCAGACGTGATGCTCCCCGGCTTTCATCGACGGGTACTCCGTTTCAGATTGCGAAGCACGACCGGGTAGACTTTTTCAAACACTTCCTCCATCTTCACTGCGTCAACATAGCGATCCCGGGGGCGAGCCGAAATTGCCTTGCGGATCATCTTGATCAGGTCCGGATGAATTCGCTTTCGCCGGAGATTGGTCGCACCCGGGGGAGGCCAATCAAACGGATACTCGGGCCACACGCCAGCCAACATCCGATACATGATCAGTCCCAGCGAAAACACATCGGATCGTTTGTTGGGCCGGCCCATTGCCTGCTCCGGGGCCATGTGACCGACCGTACCCGTGCCGGATGCCTCAATCGTCAAGCGGCAGACTTTCGCGATGCCGAAATCGGTCAGCCGGATCACGTCGTCATCAAAAATGATGAAGTTCGCCGGTTTGATGTCGCAATGAACGATGTTCGCATGGTGAGCGCAAGCCACCGCCGAAATCATCTGTTCGATATAGTTCAGGGCTTTGAGCACCGACATCCGCCGAGCCAAGCGGTCTTCGAGAGTTTCCTGTCCCAGGCGAGTAACGATTAAAAACCGGTTGCCAACAAAATCTGCTGTTTTTACCGGCAAGATGTTGGGGTGGTCGAGCCCGGCGACCATCCGGGCTTCTTGCCGGAATAACGACAACATGTCGTCATCAACGTGTTCCTCGAAAGGAATCTTGAGCGCCACCGGGACGCCTTCGATCGTATCGGTCGCGGAATAAACGCGGGCAAATCCGCCCGACGCGATCAGCTTGCCAATTCGATACTTTCCCAGTAATTGGCGGGCGCGCAGCGCTCCATTGGTCGACCGCGAGCGGGCTGATTTGGGCGAGGGCAAATAGGGGTTCCGGTTATTCATCTACATCTAATATAGTCTCGTGCGTTAAAACATCTCAAGCCGGATTGTCGCCGATTTGGCGTTGTAGTCCCATGGTGTCCAAACCGACCGCGCCCAAATCAATCGGGTCCATGCATGAAGCCAATTCTGTTCTTGTTGAATGACCGTTGGGGCGTCAAGCCTGATAATACGACGTCGACATTGATGTTGGCTTGCCACCGGTTGGGGCACCCCGTTTTGGTTACCGACGTGGTTCACTTGCAGGCCATCAGTTCCACATCCCTGTTCGCCGAAGCGCTGGAATTGCCGACGCGAGCCGACCTGGATTCCACAAAAAAGCTGGCTCGCCAGATGACCAAGGCCAAAGTCAGGCGGGTCGATCTGGCTGATTTGGATGCGGTCATGATCCGAACGGCCCCGGGGAAAGACATCACGCGGGGATGGGCGCACCGGTTGGCGCTGGAAGTCATGCGATTGGCCTACGATAACGGGGTCAAGGTCATTAACAGTCCCGTCGGCTTGCAGCGGGCCTCGAGCAAGCTGTATACCGTTTGCTTGCCCGCGGAATTCGTGCCCCAGACGATGGTCTGCCATTCGTTAAAAAGCGTGCAAACGTTCGCCGAATTTATCAACGGGCCATTTGTGATGAAGCCCCTGCTTGGTTCGCAGGGTCGTGACGTTTTCTTTCTCGATGGCTATGACTCGTTAAACACGAGGCAAGTTGTCGATATCCTGGGTCGCACCGGATACCTCGTTGTGCAGGCGTACGTCCCGGAAGCCGTCGATGGGGATATCCGGGTGTTGACTCTGGACAATTCAATTATCAGCGCCGGCACCCCCGTTGGAATCCGTCGCATTCCGGCCGACGGCGAACGGCGCAGCAACGTTTCGCTCGGCGGTACGGCCAAGGTTGTTGATTTGACCAGTCGTCAGGCAGCCATCTGCACCAAGATTGCAAAAATTATCAAGAAGGATGGAATTCGATTTGCGGGCCTCGATCTGGTTGGCGAAAAAATCGTCGAGGTGAATGTGTTTAGTCCCAGTGGCCTGCAAGAGCTCGATCGTTTTCTCGAGCGACCCATCTCCAGCGACGTCATGAACGGCCTGCTGGCCTGATACGCTCATCAGCTATTCCACACGCCCTCGCTTCCAAAATTAATCAATGTGACGTCGCTGGTTCAATTTTTAGCGTCCTGAGCAATTTCTTGGCCAGCATCCCGACAGTCAGGCCTTGCGCGACAATCGAAAACACAACCACGCCGTAAGTGACGGCCAGAAATAAGTCCCGGTTCATCGAAACCGGTAGACTTAACGCCAATGCAATCGAAATTCCCCCCCGCAACCCGCCCCAGGTCATGAGTGTGGTCGTGTGCGGAACGAAATTCAGTTTTTTCCTGAAAAAAATGACCGGTAACAGCAGCGACAAATACCGCGACAACAAGACAACGATAATGGCCAACAAAGCGGCCCACAAATATTGCAGCTCAAACGGAAGGATCACCATCTCGAGTCCAATCAACACGAACAGGACGGCATTCATCAACATGTCCATCAATTCCCAGAACCGGTAAACGTAGTCTTCGGTTTCCCGCGACATGGCCGTGTCGCGCATCGTATCGTTCCCGACAATGAGTCCCGCTATGACCATCGCCAGCGGAGCGGAAAGATGCAGGTAGGCCGCCAATGAGTAACCACCCATGACGCACGCCAGCGTAATCAGGACTTCGATTTCGTAGTTGTCGATCCCTTTGAGCAAGTGGAACGTCAAAAATCCGAGTAATGCCCCCATCGCGATTCCACCCAGCACTTCCTGGCCAAATAGTCGGAAAACACTCAACACGGTGGCTTCGCCTTGCTCGTGGCCATCATCAGTTTTATCCTCAGATGGATGGTCCGTCGCGATATCAGCGGGTTGGCTGGCGACCGCTGAGGCAACCGGATGATTCACGTTGCCTTGAACAGACGTTGTCGTGGCGATGCTCAAGATCGTCAGGAACACAACGACTCCCACTCCATCATTGAACAGCGACTCACCCACGATTTTTGTTTCCAGTTGCTTGGGAACATTTGCTTTTTTGAGGATGCCCAGGACGGCAATCGGGTCGGTCGGTGAAATCAAAGCTCCAAACAGCAGGCAGTGAATGAAAGGTGGATGCAAGTCGATCAGCTGAAATCCAAAATAGACGAAGGTTGCCACCAGGAAAGTCGACACGAGCACCCCCAGCGTCGCGAACACCAAAACCGGCCATCGCTGCACATGTAGTTGGTCAAAATTGGTATGCAGCGCTCCAGCAAACAGCAGAAATCCCAGCAAGACGTCCAGCAACACCGTTTCAAAATCGATCAACCCGATCAGGTGCTCGGCCGCCTCAAATATCCTGTCGGTGAAAAACTTCGAGAAAAACAGAGCCAATGTAAACGCGATCGCGACCAGCATTAGTCCGATCGTATTGGGCAACTTCAAAAATCGAACGTTGATAAATCCGAACAACGCGGACAGAACAATGATGATGGAGGCGATTGAAAACAGGTCCATGGATCAACCAGCTTGTTAGCGAGGCCAGAGTTCAGAGGGGCAATCGAAAGCCGAGATTGTAACTTGACGATTCGCATCGAACCAGCATCACGCATCTGATCAAGTCGGAGCACGTTTTACTGGCGCTGTGACTTGAGCGCTGGCTTGCCTAACCATCTCTATTCGCTTTTTTCCAACAAAATTGACGCTAGCGACGGACGTGAAATTTAGGATGAGTAGCGGTTGTTCCGATACTTGGGATGGTGACGAACATTCCGGGTGGGGGAAATCATGCGCTACAACGTACCGTTATTCATTATCGGATTAGTATTTTCGGTAGCGCCTGCGGCGTTTGGTCAGAGCTATGGAGTCGAGCTGCATAATACTGTGATGCCAGCGTCCAGCGGTATGGCGGGAACCAGTTTTACGCAACCGCAGGATGTTCAATCGGCGATTTATGGCAACCCCGCAACCATGACCCAATTCGAGGGGACTCAATCTGCGTTTGGTGGCGCGTGGGCAGAGCCAACGTTTAATGTGACGCAAGCCGCCAACGCACCGTTGTTGGGTGTTTCCCCCTACCAAGCCAAATCGCAGGCGCCTGGTTCACTTGTCGGTAACATTGGTGTTCTGTTCGATTCCTATGCGATGGGGATGCCCATCAAGATGGGGGTTGGTTTCATGACCAACGCCGGACTGGGAGTTGATTTTCGACAAGTGCCTGAATCCAACGGCACGAATACGTCGTACCTTGAGCTGGACTTGGTTAGCGCTGTTGCGATGCAAATGACGGATCAACTGTCCGTCGGTGCGACGTTTATCTTTGGCACCGGCGTGCTCAATTCACCATTTGTGGGAATAAGTTCGACTTCATTGAATTACGCTGCCAGGGGCGCGGTGGGGATCAACTACGATTTGGGTGCTGGCACGACGGTCGGCGCGTATTGGCAGTCGAAAAAAGCGCATACGTTTTACGACCTGGTTCGCCTGGGAGGGTCGTTTCAGAATGTGGAATTGGACCTGCCCGCCAACACCGGCTTTGGCATCGCCAACAGCTGCTTGATGAACGGGCGGCTATTGTTGGCGGCAGACGTTTTGTACAAGAATTGGAGCAATGCTGACTTTTTCAAAGCCATTTACGATGATCAATGGGTTTTTCAGTTCGGTGCTCAATATATTGTTAATCCCAGATTGCGATTGCGTACGGGCTATGCCTACAACACCCAGGTCGCCAAGGATACCGTCGATGGAACCATCGGTGGAGTGATCCCCGTTGGCGGTATTCCGGCAATTCAATACGCGCAGGGACAATTTGCGGTCCTTCCGCAACATCGCTTAACCGGCGGGTTTGGAATTCGAGACATCATGCCGGGTATCGATTTTGATGCAAGCGTTGGCGGCATGTTTAACAATACCAAGTCGTTTGGCGATACGACGACAGCCGTCGAAAGCTATTGGATCGCATTTGGACTTACCTGGAGATGCGGTGGCGGGTCCAACCCGTGTTGTTGCCAACCAGCTGAGCCGACGTCGATGGAATACACGTCTCAAACCTATCAGTAATTACTCTCAGGCGCAGCACTAGTGTTTTGCCTTGGACTCTTCCATAGGCGTATCGTCCCGATTGGCCCATTCGACCATGGATTCGTCGTAGAGTTTGACATCCGGGTACCCCAGAATTTCGGTCAACACAAACCATGGTGGTGCCGCGTGCAGGCCTTCGTTGCAATAGGTAATCACCAGTTTGTCATCCGTTGCGCCCGCTCGGGAATAAAGCTGCCTTAACTCGTCGGGCGATTTGAAGGTTCCGTCTTCGTTAAAATTCTCGGTCCAGGCGATGTTTTGTGCATTGAGAATATGTCCACGCCGTTTGTGTTCTTTGCCGGTGTGAAAAGCTTTGCCAGGTTGTTCGCCAGAGAATTGCTCGGCGGGGCGTCCATCAATGAGGCATGTTTGCTGATCGTCCAGATGGGCCATCACGGTCGCGGCATCCGTTTGATTTCCAGTCACCACCCTGGCGACCTTGTAGATGGTCGGTTTGATTTGCGGAATTTCTTTTTCAAACGAATGGCCTGATTGAATCCACGCTTTGCGCCCGCCGTCGAGTAACCTGATTTTCTCGTGACCGTAGTGCTTGAGCGTCCAAAACATTCGCGCGCTTAGCCGACTGCTGAGGTTATCCGAAACAACGATGGTCGTGTCCGGCGTGATTCCGAGGCGGCCCAGCAAGGCCTCGAGTTGGGCCTGTGGTAGAAGGGTGTATCGATCGGGTTGCGCCGGATCGGTAATTTCCGTTTTCCAGTCGACAAAGACTTCGCCCGGGATATGGGCTTCGTTGTATTGCTCCCGTGTCTGTCCCAGTCCAATGAGACGCACATCAGGATCGGCGATGTGTTGGACCAGCCAATCTGGATTGACCAGCACTTCGGGGAGTTGATGCTTGTTGGCTTGCCCGGATTCCTGGTGGCGCGATGGTTGCGTCCCGGCATTCGCCACGAACTCAACCGGCTGCTCCGCGGCGGACAGGTGCGAGGGCAAATTCGCAATTTTTGTTTGGGTCGGGGCTTCACGGGATGCAACCAGGAAACAAAAAGGCACGAACAGCAGGCAAGTGTGATTCATGGGAACGACCGAATAAGAAATGCAATTGAGATCCACAGTGAGAATTGTACAAAAACGTCATGGGCCCGGGAGTCTTTTGGTCCGAATCGAAATTGATTTCTCCAGTTCTCAATTTTTCCAATTAAAGCCGATGTCCATCCGCAAGACAAAAGACTCTCGACTCCCTGCCGACTCCCTGTCGATTCCCTCTGTGACCGCTCCATATTGAGAATTTGTGAGGAAATCCACGCCTGTTCAATCTCGGTCGATGGCGTTGGCCAGTATCCGAGTTAAAATCGAGATCGAGTGCCCGGTATTTTGCGTTAAATTCAACGACCCCTTGGGAGTGATCTTTCAAGGGGTTGAATTTTTTTGTTAAGAGTAGTGGGAGAACTGGATGGTCATGGCAAACCCTGAACTCAAAAAATCCGGAATAACATTGGCTGGTTCCGTCCGGAAATGGGGTCGCGGGCAAATCGGCGAATTCCGTTATTGGCTGTTGCTGCTGTGTGTGATTTGCCAAGCGATAACCGTCATCATGACATGGGCTCTTTGGCAGGTGCGATCGGACCCGCCACTCTTGCCGGTATTTGATTTTCCATTCCAAATCCCGTTCGGTGTTCTGTTGCTGGTCTCGTTGCTCTACTTGCTGCTGGATCCCAAACGCGGGTTGTTTCTGCACTTGTTGATAATGCTGATCGCAAGCGGTTTCGACCAAATGCGTTTGCAACCGCAGTTCTTCGGGATTTGGATGATGATGTTTGCGACGGTATACGATGCCGGCGCCACCGTTGGACGCTGGTTTTTGGCGACGATGTGGTTTTGGGCTGGTCTGCATAAATTTTTGTCTCCCGACTGGATGGGAATGGAGTCGTGGTCGCTGGTGGAACGCTCCGGCGGAGATGGAGATTCGTGGTACCTGGTATTTGCCATCGTGGTTGCCAGCGGCGAAATGTTGGCGGGCTTGGCCGGGATGTTTCGCCCGCGGTGGGCGATGTGGATTTGCCCCGCGCTCCATTTCGGAATCATGCTTTTTCTATCGCCACTGTTACTCAATTGGAATTTCAGCGTATTGCCGTGGAATTTTTGCACGGGCATCGTCGGCTGCTGGATCATGTGGAAAGCCGCATCGCTCTTGCCCCAACATCGCTGGGAACAGCTGGCGTTAGCGGCATTTCTGCTCCTACCGATCGGTTTCTATTTCGGTTGGTTGGATCATGGTTTTGCCGATGTGCTTTATTCTGATAACACCCCCAAAGCGGTGATCACGACCAAAGCCGGGCCTCACGAAGTGCTGGGCTGGGGCAAGATTCGAGTTCCCTTTCCGAATGAAAGGCGCTTGCTGAAAGCCAACTTCATGCGGAGCGCTGAGGTTGGCGACAAAATGCATCTGCATGACCCGCGGCCAACATTACCCGACCAGTTTCTTCGCCTGGCTGCCGGACCAAAACTGGTTGAGATCTCGGCAGACGAATTCTTTTCGCAGGACGAAAATTCGGTACAGGGAGTTTCTTACGATTGCTCGCGATGCATTTTCAAACTTGGTTTCGGCGGCGCCCGATTGCTGAAACGGCACGAGGGAGCCGCGATTTATGCGATTGAATTCAATCCGCAACTGTTCCAGCCCGAATTGCTGGACCAGCTCTCCGGACTAACGAATCTGGAACAAATCCAGCTGGCGGGTTGCCACGTCGTTGACGAAGATTTGAAGAAATTCGCTCACTTGAAACGATTAACCGGGATTGGTCTGAGCGATACGCAAGTGACCGACCGGGGATTGCTCTACTTGCGCGGTCTCCCCAATTTGCAGACGATTGAGCATGAAAATACGGAAATCACCGAGCAGGGATTGTCGCGTTTATTTCGCGATTAGATGATTCGAGTTTTGGCCCCAATCGTTGCTGGTCAAGCCGGCGATTCTGCATTGGGATCGGACGAACGCTTCCGCCTCCGGCTTGCCGTTAAACGACGAATATCAATATGACCGAATGGCTCGCTCGCCCCAGATTTTCAATAGATCGCGAAATTCTGTTTTCCGTATCTTTCGAAATGTCGGAATTTGCCTCACAATACTGTTTCGACTTCATCCACCCCAAAGGCCAGACCGTGAATCATCAACTATCAATTTCTGCCGTTTTCGCGACTTTTGCAATGTCATTATTTATTACCGGTACCCACGCCGAAGATTGGGCCCGGTTTCGAGGACCCAACGGAAGCGGAGTTAATGCGGCTTCCAAAGCCCCCCTGGAATGGAGCGATAGCAAGAATTTGAAGTGGTCGGTCGATCTGCCGGGGCGAGGTTCATCGAGTCCGATTGTCGTGGGTGATAAAGTTTTGCTGACGGCATACACGGGGTATGGTCTGGACAATGCAAATCCTGGTAACCCCAGCTCTCTGCAGCGCCACCTGATCTGTTTTGATCGCGCGTCCGGAAAAGAACGATGGCGCGGTACGGTTGACTCAACACATGACGAAGATCCTTATCAAGGCTTCATTACAGATCATGGGTACGCAAGTAGCACTCCCGTTTCGGACGGCGAACACGTGTTTGTGCTGTTCGGAAAAACTGGAATGGTCGCGTACGACTTGGAAGGAAACCAAAAGTGGCTCAAGAATCTGGGCGAGTTATCGGATCCAGCTAAATGGGGCGGCGGCGCGAGCCCGGTTTTACACGAAGACCTCGTGATCGTTAACGCGGGAAATGTGGGACAGAAAATTGTGGCCCTGAATAAAGCTGACGGAACGGTCGCCTGGGACGTCGTAAATCCTGAATTCACGAATTGTTGGTCGACGCCAATCAAGGTCACTGCCAATATGCGCGACGAACTGGTGTTCATCATGCCCGGCAAGATTCTGGCGTTAGACCCGGATACTGGCAAAGAACTGTGGACGGCAAAATCGCCGATCGCACCGACCGTTTGCGCCAGCCTTGCAGAGGAAGATGGCGTGGTGTTCGCCATGGGTGGTCGACAAGGCAGTGCGATCGCGGTCAAGTGCGGTGGCAACGGCGATGTTTCCGAAACCAATACAGTTTGGGAAAAACCATTGCGGGCGGGCATCGGCACGCCCCTGGTTCACGACGGCTGGATTCATTGGACATCCGGGGGGATTGCCTATTGCGCTGACTGCAAGACAGGCGAGTACGTTTACAAAGACCGATTGAAATCCGAACCGGAGTCCGGGGCGGGGCAACGACGGGGACCAGCCGGTGATTATGCGTCACCAGTCATGATTGGCGATCGCATTGCGCTGTTGATGCGAGACGGCACCACTTACGTCATCACACCCGGTGACCAATTCGAAACGATCAGTCGAAATTCATTCGAATCGGACCAGAGCCAATTCAATGCGACG
This sequence comes from uncultured Planctomycetaceae bacterium, assembly GCA_963697295.1. Classification (GTDB taxonomy): domain Bacteria; phylum Planctomycetota; class Planctomycetia; order Pirellulales; family Pirellulaceae; genus Mariniblastus. The sequence goes on from CAVONL010000005.1 coordinate 92,456, forward strand.
CCAGCGGTGACCGACAACCAGATCTTCATTCGCTCCGACAAAAAGTTGTATTGCATTCAGTCGGCCGAGTGATTTTCCGCTTGGAGTCCGAAGGAACTCGGCGCCCGGCGGCAATCAGATGTTCGGAAAATGCGAGGCTGTCTGCTGCGGCCCGGCATGATCCGAAATTCCCGGTGGTAGCGGGCTCGGCCATTTTTCGCTGTCACTGGCCTACGGAAGGGGCGAATAGTTTGCAACAACGGGAAAACCCGATAGAATCGAAGTTCGTCCTGTTTAATAGATCTGAAAGGGAGTGAAGTGAAATGAAACGTCGCGAATTCTTGAAGACGACGGCTGCGGTTTCCGCGGTTGCTGCCACCGGCTTGAGCGCCGGCTCACTGTTTGCCAGCCGCCAGGAAAAAGAAGAACAGCTCGCGTGCTGCGATCGCACCTATGCCAGCCCCGCAGACGCGATGAAAGCGCCGCCAGAGACCATCGCTTACGTACCTGCGATCTACTCGGGTACGGACGTCAAGAAGCCCGACTTCCTGGCGACGATTGATGTCGATCCGTCGTCGAAGACATATGGCACCGTTATCTCAAGACTGCACATGCCCAATGTCGGCGACGAACTGCACCATTTTGGCTGGAATGCTTGCAGCAGTTGTCACGGAGAAGAAGGCAAACACCGCCGGTTCATCGTGTTGCCCGGAATTACGTCCAGTCGGATTCATATCGTCGACACCGAAGATGCCCGTGCGCCAAAAATGCACAAAGTGATCGAGCCCCAGGAACTGGCCAGCAAGGCAAATCTGTCCGCACCGCACACGGTTCATTGTTTGGCAAGCGGCGAAATTATGATCTCCTGCCTGGGAGACGCCAAGGGCGAGGGTCCTGGTGGATTCCTGTTGATTGATGACGATTTCAACGTCAAAGGTCGCTGGGAAAAAGATGCCACGGGGATGAAGTTCAACTACGACTATTGGTATCAACCGCGCCACAACGTCATGATATCCAGCGAATGGGGCGCTCCGAATACGGTCTCCACGGGCTTCAGCCTCGACGATGTCAAGGCCGGCAAGTACGGACAGCGGCTGCATTTCTGGAATTGGAAAGATCGCGTCCTGGAACAAACAATCGATTTGGGCGAAGCCGGCATGATTCCGCTGGAAGTTCGTTTCCATCACGATCCGGATAGCGTTCACGGGTTTGTGGGCGCCGCACTCAGCAGCACGATGTGGCACTATTTCAAGGAAGGCGATTTCTGGAAGGCGAACAAAATTCTCGCTGTCGACAGCGTGGAAACGGAAGGCTGGCCGTTCCCGGTTCCCGGGTTGATCACCGACCTTGTTCTGTCAATGGACGACCGGTTCCTGTACTTTTCCAACTGGCTGCACGGCGACTTGCGACAGTACGATGTCAGTGATCCGGAGAATCCAAAATTGACCGGTCAAGTTTGGCTCGGTGGCGTGATTGGCAAAACGGCGGAACACAGCGGCAAAAAGCTGGAAGGTGGTCCGCAAATGCTGCAGCTCAGCCTTGATGGCAAGCGACTGTATGTAACCAATTCGCTGTACAGCCCGTGGGATAACCAGTTCTATCCCGATATGAAAGAAAAAGGTTGTTACCTGTTGAAGCTCAATTGCGACACCGAAAAAGGCGGCATGACCCTCGACGAAAAATTCATGGTCGATTTTGGCGCCGAACCCGATGGAGCCGCACGAGCGCATGAAATTCGCTTCCCTGGAGGCGATTGTACGTCCGATATCTGGGTTTAGGTCGGAAGTTCAGAGGGTAATGCTGAGTAAGGTGCTGAGTAAGGAGTACTCAGTACTCTCGACGTTCAACCCTCAACTCTCAACCCTCGCTCAGATCTCTTTCGGGCGCCACACGTCTTTCAAAACGGCGGCGGCGGGTGAAAGCTGAGTCCACGATTCAATAGGAAATTCGAAACAGGCGATTGCCCCGGTTGGCATGCGTTCGTACTCACCGGCCAAGACCTCAACAAGTTCCTCCAGGCCTGGGTTATGACCGACCATCATGGCCGTCGAAATCGAATCAGGAAACTGAGCCGCGGTTTCCAGATACCGGGTCGCCGGAGCGTGGTACAAATCGCCAGTGGATTGGACATCGCAGGCAATACCGTTGCAACTTTCCACAAACAGGTGGGCGGTCGAGAGGGCGCGAGTGGCCGACGATGACAGCACCAATTCGGGAACCAGTCCCTGTCGCACAATCCAAACGGCCATGCGGGGCGTGTCGTTGCAGGCCTCGTTTGTTCAAAGGACGTTCGTGATCGGAAACGCCACCGTGACTCCACGATGACTTGGCGTGCCGCATGATCAAAAGTGTCTTGGTCATCATTGCCCAATTCGAAAAAATTTCAGCTGGACATTATGACGATAACCGGGGCGAGACAACAGGCGTTGTCAGATTTTGAGATGCCCATGCCAGTCCGCGAAACGTGGGACAGGCATCTTGACTGTCATGACGGCTTCTTTTCCGCGCAGCTGCGACCGCCAAAAACGGTTTATCCCAGGCATTGACGATAGGAGGAAATGGCGAGTCAGGTTAAGCTATAGGTTTGACCGAATTTACTCGATCGCGCCGGTTTGGCGTTACGCAAAAATATGGATCCGGAACGCGCACGAATACAAGCCGACTTGAGCGGTCAGATTGACGGCTCCGTTCGATGCGACGATATCTTTCTGGAAATGTACTCCAGCGACGCGAGCATCTACCAGCAGCGCCCGCTGGGGGTCGTGCGGCCGGCCAGTGTCGAGGACGTGGTCGCTTGCGTCAACTACGCCCGGGCCAATCAGCTTCCTTTGATTCCGCGAGGTGCTGGCTCCAACACGATGGGCGCCTGCCTGGGGGCAGGGTTGGTGATGGACTTTTCGTATTCGATGCGACGAATTGTCAAGGTCGATCGGGACACGGTGACGGTCCAGCCCGGTCTGGTGCTGGCCGAACTAAACCGTGAACTTTCCGCACACGATCGGCTGTTTGGCCCGGATCCACTGATTCGCAGCGTTACCACGATGGGTGGCGTGTTGTCGATGAACAGCACGGGCAGCCATTGGACGAAATACGGTGATCCCCGCGACAAGGTCGTCAGCCTCGACGTGGTCACCGCCAACGGAGAGTTCATTCAGCTCGAATCGCCGCGCAATATTCTCAGCCGCGGTTCAACGATGGTCGACTCGGAAACTACCGTCGTCCCGCAGGCTGGTGTCGCCCGAGAACTGGAACGGCAGCTGACCCGCATCCTGCAAAGCAATGAGAAGCTCATCGAGGAAAGCCGTCCCAAAGTCAAAATGAATCAGGCTGGTTTCAACGTGTTCGATGTGTTCCACGAATCGACGATTGACCTGACACGCATCCTGGTCGGTAGCGAAGGAACCCTCGGAATCATCACGCAGGCGACTTTGCTGACCGAACCCAAGCCGCGACATCGGGGCGTCGCGTTGATGTTCTTTCACCGTTTGGAATCGGCGGCCAAAGCAGCGGTCGAGATTTCCAAGATGGGCGTCGTGGCCTGCGACATGCTGGATCGCCGGTTGCTGTCGTTTGCGCGAGAAACGCGGGGCGAATTCACGAGGCTGATTCCCGCCGAAGCAGAAGCCATGTTATTGGTCGAATTCCAGGACGTCGATGATTCGTCGCTGCGTCAAAAGCTGGCTCATTTGCAAACCAGGATTCAGCGTCGCAAAAAACTCGCCTTCGAAGTCAGAATCGCAACCCAGGAAGCGGAACGGGATCTGTTTTGGCGGTTGACCCGTCGAGTTATTCCCTCGCTTTATCGTTTGAAGGGGACGCAACGGGCAATTCCCTTTATTGATGATATCGCCATTGATCCGGAGAAACTTCCTGAATTTGTCAGTACGCTACACGAAGTATTGAACGACAACGAAGTCACGGCGTCCATTTTCTCGCACACGCCACAGGGGCTAATCCACTTGCGACCATTCCTGAATCTTTCCGATGAGAAAGATCTGTTGCGGATGCACCGGTTGGCAAACCAGGTGTTCGAAAAAGTCAACGAGATTGGCGGCACGATCAGTGGCAGCCAAGGCGATGGACTCAGCCGCACATGGTACTTGCGTCGGCAATACGGCAAACTTCTGAATGTATTTTCGGATATCAAAAATACTTTCGATCCGCAAAACATCCTGAATCCCGGAAAAATTGTGGGTGAGCCCTACTGCGGCACTCACCGACAACGTTCGCCAGCTCGATCTTGCTCCGGCTTTCGTCTTTCCTGCTGACGAACCTGGCGATGCGAGAACCGGTGACGTCAGGGATCATCACTCGGCTCCAGTTAGTGGCGATGGCGAGTCGCCCGTCCCGCAGCCGAAACCTGCAAAACAACTCCAGGTATTGCAGCCCCAGCTGAATTGGGTGTTGCCCGAAATCGCGATGGCGGCTCGTAATTGCAATGGCTGTGGCCGCTGTCGGACCACCAATCCCAACGAGCGGATGTGTCCCGTTTTTCGGTTGGCTCCACGCGAAGAAGCCTCGCCTCGTGCAAAAGCAAACCTGATGCGCAGTGTGCTGACGGGCAGTCTCGACCCGACGGCACTGTCACAAGATGAATTCAAAGAAGTTGCCGATCTGTGTGTCAACTGCCATCAGTGCCGATTCGAATGTCCCGCTGGTGTCGACATTCCCAAATTGATGGTCGAGGCGAAATCGCAGTATTACGCGCTCAACGGGCTCAAACTCTCGGACTGGTTGTTGACTCGCCTTGACTGGCTGTATGACCTGGCCGGCCGGATGCCGCGCGTGACAAACCGGTTGATCACGTCACCGATGTCTCGCTGGCTGCTGGATCGCTTTTTGGGCGTCGCCCAAGGGCGAAAACTTCCTCGGTTTGCAAACCGTAATTTGATGAAATGGGCAGCCAGAGAAAAATTAACTCGTCCTTCCAAGCAGCAATCACGGAAAGTCGTCTACTTTGTGGATGCCTACGCCAACTGGAATGACGTGGAACTGGGCAAGGCATTCGTCCGCGTTTTGCAACACAACGGGATCGACGTGTTGATTCCTCCCGGGCAAGGCATTTCCGGAATGTCGTTGATTTCCGAGGGAGCCATCGATCAGGTTCGCAAGTTGGCCAGCCGCAATGTCGAAATGCTGGCCGAATGGATCCGCCAGGGATACCAGGTGGTGACGACGGAACCTTCGGCAGCCCTGGTGCTGACCCACGAATACCGAAACTTGATGGACGATGCGGACACGGAACTGGTTGCCAATCATACGATCGAGTCATCTTCGTTTTTGCTGACGCTGCATCATCTGGGGGAGCTGGAACTTGATTTCAACCCGCTAAATGCTTCGATCGGCTACCATTTGCCGTGTCATCAACGTGCTTTGATGCAAAAATCTGAAGATCAGACGATTCCGGGAGTGAAGTTGTTGCGGCTGATCCCCGGTTTGCAGGTGGAACTGATCGAGCAGGGTTGCAGCGGGATGGCCGGCACCTATGGATTGAAACGCAAGAATTACAATCGCAGTTTGCGGATGGGGATGCCATTGATTAACGCCATGCGCAGCCCGTCGATAATTGCCGGGACAACCGAGTGCAGCGCGTGTAAAATTCAAATGGAGCAGGGGACAACCAAACCAACGATTCACCCCATCAAGATTTTGGCCCTGGCGTATGGCTTGATGCCGGAATTGGAAGATCTGTTCAATCGACGAAGTGAGGAATTGACCGTAACATGATGGTGCAGATTTTTCTGTTTGCTGCTGCCAAGGAGATTGTCGGGGCGGCGAACCTGGAACTGTCGCTCGACGATCCCTCAACGGTTGGTGATTTGAAACAGAAACTGCGGGATCAGTATCCGTCAATTCAGTCGTTGCTGGACAGGTCGGCCGTCGCAGTGGGACAGCAATACGTGCAGGACAATGAACCGCTGTTTGACGGCGCGGAAGTCGGTTTGATTCCACCCGTTTCCGGCGGCTGAACGCGGAGAGTGGGTGTGTTTAGATACAGACGAAGGAACGACGAATTCGGAAGAGGTCGGCGAGAAGGGGTCGGGAGTCTTTTTGAGGAAAGTTGCTTTTGGATTGACGCCATTCTCCGCAAAAAGACTCCCGACCCCCTGATATAAAAAAATGATAGAAATTGTCACTCAACCGATTGATACCGCGGCCGTTTTGGCCTCCGTGCAATCCGAAGCCTGTGGAGCTGCCGTGCTCTTTGTCGGAACGACTCGCAAAATGACCGGTGGTCGCGAAACGACCAAACTGAATTACGAATGCTATGAAGACATGGCCGTTCGAAAAATGGAAGAACTGACTGACCAGGCGAAATCGAAATGGCCTGTTGAACGGATCTCGGTGGTCCATCGCGTGGGTACCGTCGCGCTCGGAGAAACCAGCATCGCGATCGCCGTCAGCAGTCCACACCGGCAAGCATCCTTTACCGCAGCCGAATGGTTAATCGACGAAATTAAAAAACAGGTGCCCATTTGGAAACAGGAATTTTGGGCGGACGGAGCGACCGAGTGGGTTCATCCTGACGGGGCGACACCATCTTCGACGCGGACAACTCGATGAGGCCAGAAACTAGTATGGGCACCGTTCAACAAAATTGTGACTCGCCCATTGTGGATTCGTTTGGTCGGGTCCACAACAATTTGCGAATTGGCGTAACCGATCGCTGTAACATTCGGTGCTTTTACTGCATGCCGAACGAAAATATCAAATTCCTGCCGCATGCAAAGATTCTGTCCTTTGAGGAAATCGTCAGATTTGTTCGCATCGTCGCCACGGCAGGGGTTAATCGCTTGCGCTTGACCGGCGGCGAACCACTCGTCCGTTCGCAACTTGCGACGCTCGTCGAAATGCTGGCGCAGATTAACGGAATCGATGACATCGCGCTGACGACCAACGGAATCCTGTTGGCCGATCAAGCGGAAGCGTTAAAGCGCGCGGGACTTTCGCGTTTGAACATCAGCCTGGATACGTTGGACCCGATCAAATTCGAACAAATCGCGCGGAGAAAAGGGCTCGAGCGCGTCTTGGAGGGAATTTCGGTCGCCCGGCAAGTCGGTTTTGAAAAAATTCGGATCAACGCCGTCGCGATCGCCGGAATTACGGAAACAGAGATTATTCCGCTGGTCGAATTCGCTCGTCTCAACGGGTTGGAACTTCGATTCATTGAATTCATGCCTCTGGATGCTGAGCAAAATTGGGAATCACCTCAAGTGCTGACTGGGGCAACAATTCGCTCGCTGATTCAGGAGCAGTTTGGGCCGCTAACTGCGATCAAACCGCTGTATGCCAGCCAGCCTGCAAGCGACTATCAATTTGCGGATGGCGGCGTCGTCGGATTCATCGATCCTGTTTCCCAGCCATTCTGTGCAGCCTGTAACCGGCTGCGCATCACCGCCGAAGGGAAAATTCGTAACTGCCTGTTCTCGACCGTGGAATGGAGCGTCCGTGAATTGTTGCGTGATCCGGCGGTTACCGATGAGATGATCCTGCAACATGTCCGCGAGTGCGTGGCAGCCAAAAAGTCGGGACACGGAATCGACTCGGTCGATTTTCAGCGACCGGAAAAAGCCATGTATCAAATTGGAGGTTAGTCCAACATGGACGGGACCTCGAAAGCAAAACGACTCTATCTGGATAACGCGGCGACCAGTTGGCCCAAGCCTCCAGCCGTCATCGAAGCCATCGCCAGCTTTTATCGGGATCGCGGGACAGCTGCTCTGAGGGGGAGCGCCAGCGTCGATACCGACCGTTCGATTGATCTGGTTCGCCAAAAACTGGCTGAATTTATCAATGCAGATGCGAGGAACGAAGTGGTTTTCACGTTTAATGGCACCGACGCCCTTAACATGGTCTTGCACGGGACGCTTTCGCCAGGTGACCATGTTGTCATTTCGGGCTTGGAGCACAACTCGGTACTGCGGCCGCTGAATTATCTTGCCAGGCATCGGCAGATTGAGTTTTCAGTGATCGATACCAACGCGAACGGCGTGATTGAACCGGCTGCGTTCGAATCAGAACTCAAGCCCAACACGAAAATGGTTTGTCTTTCCCACGTCAGCAACGTGACAGGCGTCGTGCAACCGATCGCTGCGGTGGGCGAGATTTGTCGCCGGAAAAATGTTCTGTTTTTGGTTGACGCGGCGCAGTCACTTGGCCATCTTCCCATCGACGTTAAGGCCTGCAACTGCGATTTCCTGGCCGCTCCCGGTCATAAAGGTCTCATGGGGCCGCTGGGTACTGGTATTTTGTTCGTGCGACAGGATGTTGCCGATAGGGTCTCGCCAATACGGCAAGGCGGCACGGGTTCGGTCAGCGACAATGAGAATCAACCCGACGAGATGCCGGCCAAGCTCGAATCCGGCAATTTGAACGTCGGTGGGATCCTTGGCCTGGGGGCCGGGTTGGCGTTCGTCAACGAACAACCCTTCGAGGCCGTCGTCGCTCATGACGCCAAGCTGGGCCGACGACTACTTGACGGTTTATGCCGAATGAACGAGGTCGACGTTTATATGGCTCAGGCGGCAGAGCGGACCTCGGTAATCAGCTTTAACGTCGGAGACCAGGACCCGCGGGAGGTTGCCGCGATCCTGGAAAACCACTTTGGAATCGAAGTTCGTGCGGGATTGCAATGTTCCCCGCGGGCCCACAAATTCCTGGGTACCTTTGTCCGGGGAGGTACGCTTCGTGTCAGCCCGGGAGTTTTCAACACGATTGACGAAATCGACAGAATGGTCGACGCTATAAAGGAAATTGCGGAACACATGGGCCATTAGATGACTGCCAAGAAAAAAAACGTAACAAAGAAGCCCTGGTACGAGGATGGCTTGCAATTCAGTTGCTCGGGATGCGGCAATTGTTGCACGGGTGCAGAAGGTTACGTCTGGGTGAATCAGGAAGAAATCGCCAATCTCGCGGCGGTGTTGAATCAGTCAGTCGACGAATTTGAAGACATGTACGTCCGCAAAATCGGTGTTCGCAAAAGTTTGAAAGAATTGCCGATTAGTTTCGACTGCGTGTTCTTCGATAGTCAAACGCGGAAGTGTCAAGTTTACGACGCCCGGCCGCGCCAATGCCGGTCTTGGCCATTCTGGGATTCCAATATTAGAACGCGCGAACAATGGGATCGGACGTGCGAGGTATGTCCTGGAAGTGGAACCGGAAAGCTTTATTCGCTGGGTGAAATTGAGCGGCAAAGGTCGCTTGTCAAAATCTAGGTTTCGACCAAAAAATGATTTTTTCTTGAACCCTTTGTGCCTGCCGACGTAACACCTGCATCGCTGGACCTGAGCATTTGAGTTGACTTTAGTTGATGCCGCATATACACTTAGGTCGATTCCTGATTTCCCTGTCGTTTGCCTATCTATCCCCAATTCCGCCCAGCGGAGCCCATGATGACGAAAAAGGAAATCGTCAAAACCATCTCCGAAGAAATCGGACTTACCCAGCTTAAAACGAAGGAAATCGTTCAGAAAACGTTCGATGCCATCGTTGAAGCCCTGGTTGCCGATGGCAGGATTGAACTGCGAAATTTTGGCGTTTTCGAAGTCAAGAAACGTGCGGCTCGCAAGGCTCGAAATCCACGAACCGGCGACAAGGTTCAAGTCCCCTCCAAGTACGTTGTCACGTTCAAACCTGGCAAAGAAATGGAGGCGCGCGTGCGGCAATTCGAAAACGTCAGTACGCAGGTAGCCAGCCAGGTCGAATATCAGCACCGATCCGGTGACTCGTCGCGGGCGAACGACCGTCCGACGGAGAATTCGGAAGCAGATAAATCGGGACCTTTGCCAAGTTGACATGGACAGCGGCGATTCAACGGATAAGTTAGAGCGGGCTGCTGTTGGTCTCGTTCACGAGTTCTTTCTGGAACAGTTCCATGCCAAACGTCTTTCGAAGTCTTCCCTCTGTTAATCAGTTGTTGGAAAGCGCGCCGTTGAAGAAAATGGTGGCCTCGGTCAACCATCGCGTGGTAGTCGACGGGGTGCGATCGTTTCTGGACGATCTGCGGCAGCAAGTCAGCTCGACAGCCGACGACGTGGTGATTCCATCGGCACATGAATTGGCCGAGAAAATTGCCCGCTGGTTGGAAACGGAAGAAAAGCCGTACCTGCGACCCGTCATTAATGCCACCGGGATTATTTTGCACACCGGGCTTGGTCGAGCCCCGCTCGCCAATGACGCAATCGCTGCGATGAATTCAATCGCTCACGGCTATGCGAGTGTCGAAGTTGATTTGGAAACCGGGCTGCGAGGCCAACGAATCCAGGCCGTCCACCGCCTGCTTTGCGAGTTGACCGGCGCCGAAGCGGCCGTGGTCGTCAACAATAACGCGGCAGCAACCATGATCACGTTGTCTACTTTGGCCGCGGGCAAAGAAGTCATTGTCTCCCGCGGGCAGCTGGTCGAAATCGGTGGCAGTTATCGGCTGCCGCAGGTGATGGAATGCAGTGGAGCCATACTTCGCGAAGTTGGCACGACCAACAAAACTTACGTTTCCGACTACGAAGCGGCGATCAACGAAACGACGGGCGCATTGCTTCGCGTTCACCCGAGCAACTACGAAATCGTCGGATTCACCAATAGTGTGTCCACGAAAGAACTGGTTCGCGTTGCCAGGCAACGGAATTTGCCCCTGATCGATGACATTGGATCTGGATGCGCTAGTCGATTTTTCAAAATATGGATTGTCTGACGAACCAATCGCTTCCCAAAGCATCGAAGACGGGGCAGATGTGATCCTGTTCAGTGGCGATAAGCTCATTGGCGGCCCTCAATGCGGCATCATCGTCGGTAAGCGCAAGTGGACGGACAAGATTTTGGCGAATCCATTGATGCGGGCGATGCGCGTTGACAAGTTGACGTTGGCTGCCCTCGCTGCCACCTTGCGACTCTACCGGAACATGGAAACCGCCGAACAGGAAATTCCGCTACTGCGGATGTTGTCGATGCCGATTGAAAATCTCAAATTACGCGCCGAGAAAATTGCCGGCCAAATCAGTCATCTGTCGGCGATTGGCTCATGCGAAGTAATCGAAGAAAAGTCGATGTTGGGCGGCGGGAGCCTTCCCACCCAATCGATTCCTACGTGGTGCCTGGCCCTGACTCCTGCCGACCAATCCGTCGACAAATTTGCGACTCGATTACGCAAGGGATCGCCCGCCCTCATCGGTCGGGTTCAAAAAGAACGCTTGTTATGCGACTTGCGTACGATCTCTCCCGCCCAGGACATCCAGCTGGTTTCCTTGTTCGAATCACTCGGCAACGAATCTTGAACATTGGTTGCGTTGGAACGCATCGTCTACGGCGTGATCGTCCACTGAAACAGGTCGGTGTTGGACGAAAATTGCTGTCTTGGATTGAGCGACTGGAACCGGATTCTTGCTGCGATCGCTCGGGTCGTCGGCCTACAAACCGCGACACATCACCGGTTGGCGAAACATTGACGACACCATCGGAAAATCGGCTGGCGTCGCGCAGGTCGACTTGTTCCCAGGCCCCAAGATCGTAATCAAACAACTCGATCCGTTGCGTGACAACGGTCCGCGCAAAGACCGATCCCTCCAAGGTTATTTCCAGCTCGGAGGGAACTTCGATGGGGCTGGTACCCTGGATTTCCAGTTCTGTTCGCGACTGAATATCGGCTGAGCTGCGATTCACCGACAAGTCAATATTGTCACTGGCCGCCAAACTGGCGATGTTTCCTGAAACGAAATTGCCACGCGTAACACTAAATGTTTCCGCGGCGACGATCATGGGTTCGGAAACCCGCATTGAGTAATCACCGAAAATCGTCGGCCCGGACCAGACCGAATTGGTGTTGCCGGCGAAGGTCGCCGCTGTGTCGTCCTGCTCTGGAACAATCAACAATCGCAATACACCACCAGCGTTGAGGATCGCGTCCAGCAACGAGGCTTTCAACGCGGGACCGTACAAGGCAACATCGTCGATCGTGCCATCCGGTAGCAGGCTACCGCTGGGAGTGTAATGAACTCCGGGATATTTCGTGACAAACATCGCATTGTTCGCCAACGATGCAGGCACACAAGCGATTCCGTTATTGCCAACTTGATAAACGATGTTTGCTGCGATTGGGATCTGGGCTGCGGTCGCGGAGGTGATATAAATGCTATAAGGTCCGTTGCGGCTAAACCCCGCATTGGACTGCAGCAATTCAAGACCGACGTCTTCAAATTCTCGGCCATTGCCACGTCTGCGATGACGCCGTTTAGTCAAATTCGATGACGCCAAAACTCGCGAAATTTCCGTTGCCATCGCCTTCAATGTTCAAAAAGCTGGTGCCAGTCGTTCCTGGCCGGGGCCCTCCCGGTTGAACAGTGAAATTTGCGTTCGTGACGACGTCCAGGATGCTGTCGGTTGCCTCGTCCATGGCACCGTAACGATATTCGGCAAACACAGGCAGGTGATCGCTAAAGTCCAGTAAATTCCCTTGCACTGCGAGAGCCCCATTTCCTGAAGTAATCGCGCCGTTAAGCGTATGAGTGCCATTGTTTCCAAGCACCGACAACGAACCTCGCACATATTCAAAGCTGACGCCATCCATCGTTGCCGCGGATGTTAATTGCATATCGAATCGATCGTCGATACCGCCCAAAAGTCCGGTGATTTCCTGGGAATGAAACGGCTGGAAGGCAAGATTGTTATTCCAGTTGGCGATGCGGAGCCCAAAGGGCGCGTTGATCGTCTCCATCGCGCCAGATTGACCAGCCCGGTCCACGCGGATTCGTTGCTGCCTTTAATGTGAAATCGCCCGCGATCACGAAGTTCGCATTTGGAGGGAGCAGATTGACGATGGTTCCCAGGGCATTGGTTTCAGCGGCCCGCGTGTTGGCGTCCGAACCGGCCGTGCCGGCTTTCAGATGTACCGAGATCACTGAAAATTCATCCTCACTGCCGCCATCAATTGGGCGAAATGTCACCAGCGACGGCGAGTGAGTAAACCCCAGGTTGTTGACCGATTGGGCATTGATCAAGGTCAAACGGCTGGCGTTGTAGACGACGCCCGTACGATCACCCGAAGAATCGGACGATGCGAAAAAAACTTCGTCGTCACCGCCGAACACCATTTCGAAGTCACTTTCCACAAACGAATAGGATCCAGCTGATTGAGGTCCTTCCTGAAAAGCCATGACATCGACATTTCCACCTCGCCAAAAATAGCCGCATCACCGATCGCACCAATAATCGCGCGGAGGTCGGCATCCTGGGAGGAATTGGTTGGCTTGTCCAACAGGTTGTACGTGGCAATTCTCAGAACGCGATCTTGGCCCACCGAGGCCGAACCTGAACCAAGCGAAACGTATAATCCAAAACAAACGACAATTAATTGGCGTACGCTTCACAGACGAGTCCGTGGGGAGGGGGAAGGATCGATGCCGCGTAAGGGCATCTCCGAGTTTAGCAGGATAAGATGCCCGGCAGTTAATTGCAACGACTGTCGGAGATTTGCCGCAACTGATGATTTTTTGCCCGTAAACAGGTGAGTGGCGAACACTCGCGACCGAGGGTAACTCTCGGCGAGATTCTTTCACCCGCGTCGCATCCGGCAAAAGCGACCCGTTCTTCCGCTAATTCCCTCTTGAGAATACTGCCTTCGATTTGACTTTCTCCAGTGCGGTCAATTCTGGGTTGTGCGGCAAGGAATTAGCTGCGCAGGTGGTATGAAAAACTCGTCCCAAAGTGCGGGAGTTCAATTTGCCACATCGAATTTTCACTTTCCGGCACGTATTTCCAACCGGTGTACAGCCACCCGTCAACCATTCGAAATTCAACCAGCTTCATTGCCTTGACGATCGCGATGTTCTTCTTGAGCTGCTCGACTTGTTCGACCGGAATCAGGTTCTCTGGCAATTCGACCCCTTCCAGCAGTGAAGACTTCCCGGGCTCGTCATCGTTCTGCTTTTTCCAGCCGAATTCAGCTTCGTTTCGAGCAACGACTTGAAGGCGACCAGCTTGGCCGTCTTTTTGTCCGGTTCAATAATCAATGGTTGCATCACCGTCCCGCAGCAGTTTCAACTTGCCATCCTGTTTCTTGATTTTGAAGGGCAGCCGGAATTTCAAACCGGCCTGGTAGGTCGAATCTCCCTGTGTAAAGCGGCGGCCCGTGACGGTCACAGCAAACGCATTATTGTCGAATTCCAATTGAATCGGTCGGACACTGGCGAACGTGATTGACCATGGTTCCTCACCGGCGTCTGCATCGGTCGCGAGCCCCTCTGGCCGCTCGCCCGTCAGTTCTTGGATCCGCTCGGCCAGCTGGTCGTTGCTAAACGTTCGGTTAACAAAATAGGTGTCAATATAATTGCCCAGCATTGACTCGTGTAACTGAATCGCAACATCGGCATTGACCGCGGATCCCTTGTTTGCCACGGGGCTGGCGAGATTCGAAACACGGCCGACATCAGTGAGCTCAAACAGCGACTTGTGGCCGACCACGATTAGCCGCTCGCCGGTCGTATACACGTGCATTTCGGGAACGTAGTCCCCAAATTCCACGGACTTTTCCAGGACTTCTTTGAGACGACTGATTGCCTGGCTGAGTGCGTCGTTGGCTTGATCGGTGAACTCGTCGCTGACTCTTATTTCCAGTCGCCGGGCCGATTCAAGCTCATTGCGAGCCCGGTCGCGCTGGTACATTTGGCGGGCAATTCTTTGCACAAATTCCAGCTGACTGCTAACGCCGTACAATTCGGAAGAAATCCTGGCTGCCACATAAGGTTTTCCCGCCAACAGACCACCCACATTCATGGCGATGTTTTGTCGACCTTCGAAATTCCCACTTGCGCCCGCAAACGCGGTAACGGGCCCCGATTGGGTGTGTGAACGCGCGTTGACCGTGCCGGTTAATCGCAAGCTGACTCGCGCCTGATGGGGATCATCCAAAAAGTCGATCGCCACCTGGGAATCCGACACAGCGATGCCCCGAATCAAACGACCGAACATCTGCTCATTCACCGGTAGCGTCTGGCGAACCGACTGTGCACCAGTCGATTGACGAAGTCGTTGGAGATTGAAATCTGGATATTGGGCGAAGAGTAGCGAGCTTGAATGGCAAATAACAGCCGCGGTGACAAATCGGTGGCTTCCAGCCAACCGGTTGCGTCGGTAACCAGAACTGAGGCATTTCGATCATGGGTGTCGGCCAGCCGGGGAAGTTCCTGTTCGAGCGTGTCGAGGACTTGATGGTAGTCGGCTTCGAGATTATCGTCGGTGCCGTAGAAATAGAGCAAAGCGAACTTTGAATAGGAATGATAGCTGGATTCGAAAAAGTAGTCGCTCCTCCGCTTGGCGACTTCGACGAACCCACGTGTGAACATTCCCAATTCCCGCCATGTTCGGGCTCGTTCGGTTTGACGGCCAAGATCGAGTTTCCTTACATCGTCACGCTGCTGTTTGGTTTGATCGAATTCCCGCGTCAATGATTAAGTTCCTGGTTCAAAGTTGTGCGCTGCTGCCGCACTTCGTCCTCGCTCAGTTCATCGGCTTGGGGCTGATCGCTTGGTATTTCCTCAATTTCTGGCAGCTGGTCACGTTGCAGTTCCAGATCATCCATTTTCTTCTTCAATGCTAACAAACGGTCGTTCAATTTGCCCACCGAAATATCCGGAGGCAGCTCGAAGCGGATTTGTTCCAGGAATGCGATTAACTCATCAAGCTTCAGGTCGTAATACACTTCAGCGCGGGCACGACTGTACAAATGACGCTTGTACAACTTCTTCAACCGGCGCAATTCAGCAACCGCTTTGTCTCGTCGCTGTTGCATTTGGTCAATTGAGATTTGCGCATAGCTGCCGCGGGCTTGGAGAATTTCGTCAGCCAGATCCTGAGAAATGGTCTGGGACAGGTGTTGAATTTGAGCTTGCAGCGCAATGCGTACGTCGTTGAACGGGGTGCGTCCAGGCCCTTTTCTTCCGCCAAAAACCGGTCCAGAATCTCGGTCAGCTGGCCAACATCCGCCTGAGCGCCCTGCGCCGCCTGCGACTCCAGCGAGTTCAGGTTCAGAAATCTCCGCCAGTCCTCTGCATTTGCACTTGGCCCCAGCCAAATATTCAGTCGATGGACGGCGAATTGCAGATCGCGCGATGTGTCGGCATGGACGATCCGAACCAAAATGGGTGATACAAAAATAATTATCGTCAGGACAGCGAATCCCAAGCGACGGCAGAAAGGAAACGGCAAGTTCATGGAAACCGGGATCAAGGTGGTGGATTGCTTCCAAAGCCATGGCACAAAATTACTTTTTTCCTACAATTGTGGCTTTGCTGCGGGACTTGAATCCATCATGATCCCGACACCCATTATATCATTGTCAACAAACAGCTGCCGCAACCGATTCGACGATTTGAAGTATGAGTGAGCGACAGGCCAGACCTGAACGAACTCGACGCTGGATTCGGGGGTAATCGGCTGGAATAATCCGTTCAACTGTGAACACCGGTCAAGGAGAAAATTGTGGACGAATTGCACCAACGTGGTAGAGCGATGGAAGATCTTTTTTTTAAAGAAAAAGACAAGGCTTTGCTGGAGGCACTGAAGGCCGATTTGGAGGCCAAAGACACCCGAGAGGCACTTCGGAGCGTAGCGGGAATCGAGGATAATTCGGCTTTGGACGCCCTGATCAAGATCGGTGTTACTCCAGCATCGCTAACGTCGGTCTCGCTGATCCCCCTGGTCGTCGTGGCCTGGTCCGATGGGAAAATGGATCACAAGGAGCGTGAGGCGATCCTCAGCGCCGCCGACGGCTCAGGTATCGACGCCGAATCTCCGGCTTATGCGTTGCTTGAATCCTGGTTGAACGAAAAACCTGACCAAGAGCTGTTCTCTAGCTGGAAAACGTACATCAGCGGGCTCAAAAAAGCGCTGGACGACGTCGCATTTGGACAACTCAAACTAAGCGTACTGGAGCGGGCAACTTATATCGCCGAATCGGCTGGCGGTTTTCTCGGTCTGGGCCGCAAGATCAGCGATTCAGAAAAAGCGGTGATCGAAGAAGTGTCGAACTCGTTTTGATCGTCTGACATTCACGTGGGATAGGCATCCTGTCTGTCATGGCAGTACACCGTTGGACGATATCGTGGACTGTAGTCATTGCAGAAAGGCAGATTCATGGATACGGATGTTGAATCAATGGCCGACTATCGTGAAATCTACAACGATGTTTTTGAAAGGGAATCTCGCTACAACCTGGCAGAAAACTCGCCCGGGCTGCGAGCCGTGATCAAGGCCTCCGACTTGCTTGGAGCGCTCTTACGGTCGTTCGCTCGATATTGGCTGCGGGGTCGGCTTTGCGATCGAATACCTCGCCGGACCCGGTTTTGACTTGCACACTTTTGGAGTGGACGTCAGCGACGTTTCCATTGAGCGAGCCCGGCAACGGCTCGATCACCTGCCCGGCATCAACAGTCGCTTGCAGGTCTCAAGTTCACAGTCGCTGCCCTTCGATGACAAATTTTTCATGCTCGTGACATGCTTCGATGTTCTCGAGCACCTCGATGTCGACGATATTGATGACACATTGGCCGAAGTCGAACGGGTGCTCAAGCCGGGTGGGCTGTTTTTTTGTTCGGTCTCCTGTCGCGATTCCGGGATGGTTGACCTGCATGGCAATAACCTGCATCGGACCGTCCGTTCCATGGACTGGTGGGTTGAGAGACTGGCCCCGGATCGAATTGAATCGGACGTACACCGTTCCCAATTGACTCTCTGGAAACGCTGTCCCCTCAAGACTGACCGTAGACCGAAGCCGACACCAACTTTTGGAGAGACGGTCCATTTAAAGGAGACAGGCAAGAAACCGGATGCCAAATGCGTGCGGATCTCGACTCGGCACAACTCTACCAACAAATTTATGACGAAAATCCCTGGTACGGAAATGCCGACGAAGGCCGCTGCCCGGGCGTTCGATTGTTGCCACAATTCAAGGACTGGCTGGTGGGACCCGTTCTTGATCTTGGATGTGGCCGAGGCCAAACCGTCAAAGAGTTGCAATCGCGGGGGTTTGAGGCCGAAGGGATCGACCAGGTCAAAATCAACGGCGCTATGCGAGTCGGGGATATCACCCGTCCCATCGCTGGCATCGAACAGTTCAAAAGCGTTATTTGCATCGATTGCATCGAGCATCTTTATGATGATCAAGTTATCGGTTTGTTCGAAAATATGAAGCGAGTCGAGCGACAAGCGTTTTCCGTTCACAACGGTGAATCAACCGGGACGGGGCTGGAACTGCATATCAACCGGAAAAGCTTTGCCGAATGGGACACCTTGATTCGTCAGCATTTTGACATTGCGGCCGTGATCAAAATTCACGAGGAACAAATGTTGTACTTGACGGCAACGAAAAAGGAACGATCAGATACCTGAAACTCCTGGTTTCTGGCCGGTTTGTTTTGTGTGAGGAACCCATTGAACAGCCAAATCGAGATCATACCCAAATCTGCCGTGCTGCCGCGAGGCAAAGCCGTCCCCGTTCAAATACGCGTCCATTTTGAGAAACCGACCAGGATTCGCGGTATCAAAGCACGTTTTCACGGCGCCGAACGAACGGAAGCCGACTACACGACAACAACGACCGATTCCAAAGGTAACACGACGACTCACCACCATACTGCCGTCCAGTACATCGACATCGTCAAACAGGTAATCAATCTTCACGGCGAGCCGGCAGTGGGCTTCTTCAAGATTCTTGCGGATGCCTTGGCGTCGCTCTTTGGAGCAGGATCGGGAGAAACGATTTCAGCCGGCAGTCGCGAATTTGCGATTGAAGTCGGCGTGCCTTCCGCCTCGCCGGCGTCATTTAAGGGCGAGAAGTGTTCGGTGATTTACCAACTTCAGGTTCAGGTTGATGTTCCACTTTGGTCAGATCCCAAGCTGGATTACAGCTTTACCGTTTTACGGGCTCCGCAGCCGCCGGAGAAAGTCAAACCGATCCTGAATACTTATCCCGATCCCGTCGCTGGCCGCAGTTTTTGGGACAAAACGTTTGGGAAAGACGTAAAAATGGATGTAGCCCTCTATCGCGATTGCCTGCAAACGGGGGAAGAAGTTGCCGGAATGGTTTCGATAACGACGGCCGATGGGTCTAATCTGAATCGAATCGCCGTTTCCATGATCGGGGTTGAACATTCGAAAGCCGACATGCACACCGACAGTCATTGATATGTGATTCCTGTCTGCGAAATCGCGACTCCTGCAATGATTACCAACGAATTCACCCAGGAATTCAGTTTCCAACCTCCTGCCGACGTCCCCGGAACTACTGTGGGAACAAACTTTCGCATTGAATGGTCTGTCGAAGTACGTCTGGATGTTTCCTGGGCCAAGGACACTCGCATCTCGATTCCAGTTGAATTCACGTCGGCTTGATCAAGCATCGTAAATTCGGAACACCAATCTTCGCTGCTCGAAACTAATAATTCTAAGATCCCAAGCAAATTCAGGGAGTCGTGCGAATCGAAAAAAATAAGGATGCGAATTACTGGCGAAAGATCTCGCTAACTCTGTTGGTCCCAATTGATCCTGGATGTTGCTTAACCGTACGACGAACTAATTTCGCGAATGTACTCCAACGCATCTTCCAATTCAGTTGTCATCACTCCGGTTTGTCGTCCGTTACGGTCGCATTCGCCCAGTAATAGTAATTCTTCGTAACTCTCGTTTGCTCGCAACCGTTTGTGAGCTCTGGAACCGATGCTTCCATCGTGAATCTTGTGAGTGAGCATGTGATGCTCGATCAGCCAAATGGTACGGTCCGTGACGAATTCTCTGATCGCATCCAATCCGGCGTTGACGTGATCATACCGGTCAATGCCCTTGCCAACATCATGCAGTAATGCCGCAAGCAAAAATTCTTCGTCGTAAGGCAATTTATCGCAGGCCAGGTCATAGACTTGCAAACTGTGATACAGGGCGTCACCCTCCGGATGGTATCTGGGTGATTGTTTTACATTTTCCAGCGGCAACAACAGCGAATAGAATAATGCGAAAGCGATCGATTTTTTCTTCCGCTTCGTCCAAGGCCTCCTGCAGATCAATTTCTGGATATTCGCCCATCAGAAATTGCTCCAGTTGAGGCAGGCTGGCTTTTTCGATCGCTTTTCCCGTAATCGAACTCTTGAACGCAAATCCGATTTGTCCTCCGGATAAACGGTCAATTCAAATTTGAACCGATCCTGGATGTAGATGTGCCGAAACACCTGGGGACTCCCCCTTTGACAACTTGCTTTCGTTCCGACTCATAGGAAATACCGTGAAAATCGAGTTCACCGGTGACCGCATGAATGTTGTCGGAAAAAAGATGCAAATCGATGTCGGACCCGCTGACGAATGTGGCCGGTAAACACACTTCCAATTAACCGTGGCCGGAATCGCTTAAGCAACCTCATCATGCGGAGAGCTTCCAGACGCATCTCCCTCAGTCGTTCGTTGCGTGATTCGCCTTCATAAATCCTGGCCAGGTTTTGAATCTCGTCCCGTATCTCACCGTTGCTTGGTAAGTCGCGTGGTTTGACCCAGCCTTTGCAGATTCTGCGAGCGGCCTTCATTTTGGCGCGGTAATATTCTGTTTCCTGTCGCTCGTACATGAGCCGAGCCGCACTGCAGGCAATCTGACGTCTTAACTTCGATTCTGTCATTTCGTGGCGATCAAGTCTCGCCATACAGAAGATCAACGACTGAAATGTTCACAATCCAACGATTTGCTCGAGAACCTTAGTTCGCAAATTCAGGGGAAAACTGCCGCATTTGCCGTTTACGATTCGAGCAAATGATATTAAACAAGTGTTTAATACAATTGTTTTGACACTATAACAAAAATTGAGACTTGGGTCGACCAATTTGGATTTTTCTGCGAATCCAAGTAGAAGGGATTTCCAAAACGAGGCGAAGTTCGGGCAATTTCTCGAAAGATTGCCAATATTTTGGGCTGGTGAATGAAAGACGTTAATACACAAAAACTCGAATTCTTGGCCGCAGGTCCCATTTTTGCGCGCAAGGGCTTTCGAAGTGCGACGGTGCGAGAAATATGCGACGCTGCAGAGGTTAACGTCGCCAGCATCAATTACTACTTTGGAGACAAGCAAAAGCTGTACCACGAAACCGTGCTTGCCGCTCGCGAGATGAGGGTTCAACAGGTTCCCAATCCAACCTGGGATGACGCGACTCCTGCGGAGCAAAAACTTCACGACTTCGTGGTTCTGATTTTGACGCGTTTGGTGGCGCTGAAACCGAGCCTTGGCAAGTTCGCTTGCTGATGCGGGAGATTCTCCGACCGACGGAATCCAGCAAGACGCTAATCAAAGACTACTTTCGCCCTTTTTTTGAAATGCTGCTGACGATCATCGACGACATCGTCGAAGTTCGCTTGCCGGCACACGTGAGAAACCAACTTGGATTCAGCATCATTGGACAATGTCTGTACTATCGGTTCACGGCAGAGATTACGGCCATGATGGTCGAAGAGGAAGGTCTCCAACATGAATTCACGCGTTCGAAGCTGGCCGATCACATTACCCAGTTTTCGCTGGCGGCGTTGTCCGCGGTTAGCATGAACACTTGAAGACAGAAGAAGTCGTTTGAAACAACGCACGATTGAAGCACACGGAAAATAAACTGGACAAAATAATGTCGGAATCGATCAACAACTCACTCACGCATCACCACAGCCGGGAATTTTCCAAGTACCTGATTTCGGCGATCATTATCGGACTTGGAGTCGGCGCGATGTTTGCACTGAAAAGTCTTGCGGAGCCGCCGCCAGAAGTCAAATCGAACGCATTGACGCCGTTAGTGGAGACTTTTGAGGCCGAGCCGTATTCGGGTCAGCTTGACATGTTGGTATCGGGAAGTGTGGTTCCCTATCGCGAGGTCAAGATTGCGGCAGAAGTCAGCGGCCGAATCAAGAAAAAGTATGAGTTATGTCAGGCTGGGAATTTCGTCTCCAAGGGGACGCCGTTGCTGGAGATTGATGCTGAAGATTATGAACTCGAACTTCAATGATTCAGGCGGACGTTAATCAGTCGGAAAAGATGCTAAATGAGGCGATCGAAGAAATCCGGGCGCCGAACGAAATGTCAAATTGGCCGAAGACGACTATTTGCTGCAGCAAAAAGAATACGAAAGAAACAAACGACTCAAAGGCGTTCTGTCCCAGATCGGAGTTAGACGTTGCCGAGCGAGGGCTGTTAACGTCGCAGACCCAATTGACGGCCAGGAAAAATACGCTCGACATGATGAACGCGCGAAAAAACGAATGGAAGCATCGCTCAAATTAGCGAAAAGTCAGTTAGACAAAGCCGAGCTTAACTTGAAACGAACCACGATTTACGCACCCGATGACGGCGTGGTCGTTCGCGAATGGTCGAGCAAGGCGATTATGTTTCCAAGGGAACTCAAGTTCTGACGTTTGAGGATACGAGTCGCGCGGAAGTTATTTGTAATTTGACAAAGAAAGACCTGGATTGGATTCGCAGAAATTCGACGGGTTCCATGCTGGATCTGGAAAGCGATCAAGAAATGGCCAGAGCGTGTACCGGATACCGAGAACCGCGGTTTCCGTTTACGAAAGCGGAGAACCGAATGTTACCTGGCGCGGGATTCTGGAAAGGTTTGACGGCATCGGTCGCGATGAACTCACGAAGTCCATTCCCTGTCGGATCGTCATCAACGAACCGATCATCGATGCACCGGAAGGCAAGCGGGCTTTGGTACGCGGGATGTATGTAAAATGTCGGATGGAAGTCGACACGTCAACGAGCTCCCCCGACAAGAAGTTCTTAACGTTTCCCGAAATCGCGGTTCGTCCCGGTAATTACGTCTGGATCGTGCGCGACCATGTGTTGCAGCGCATTGACATCGAAATTGCCGATCGCATTGAGGCCACGTTAGACGGTGAAATCAAGCCGTTTGTCGTCGTAACTGCCGACGACGAAAGTTTGAGAGTGGGTGATAAAATCGTGCGTTCACCACTTTCGCAGCCGACAGACGGCGCCCGAGTGCTTCTCGAAGGCGAAGAAAAAATCCCCCCGACGACAACGCCGGTTGTTGAAGAACGCGATGCCGCGGTCGAGAAAACGGCTGATTCGTCGACTGATCCTGCAACTTCATAAAGACCACCATGAAATCAGTAATCCGTTGGGCGATTCGAAACTCGCCCGCCATGAACACACTCTTGATTGCGGCGCTCTTGATCGGGTCGATCAGTATGATCGTCATGCGACGAGAGGTGTTTCCCAATTTCAGCCTTGAGATCCTTCTTGTCTCCGTACCGTTTCCGGGCGCGACGCCTGAGGAAACGGAAAAGGGGATCTGTCAGAAAATAGAAGCGGCTTGCAAAGGGATTGACGGCGTTAAGAAAATGACGTCCGTCGCTCAAGAAAATTTTGGCTACTTGATTCTCGAGTTGAACAGCAATGTCGGGGATGTTCAAAAAGTTCTGAACGAAGTTCGGTCGGCGATTCAACAAATCTCGTCTTTCCCTCCGCGGGCGGAAGATCCCGAAGTACGGCAAATCGTGTTTCGCGGCCCTGCCATTTCGGTGGGGATCCTCGGTCCCCCAAGCGATGAGTCCATTCGCCTTGAGCAGGAAAAAGAGCTGCGTGCACTGGCTGAAGAAGTTCGTTCTGAAGTATTGGACTTAACGGCCGAGCCGCCCCAGAGTCCCCTGCGTCGTGGTTTTGCCAAGCTGTTTCAGCCAAAAGGAAACGCCATCTCGGGGGCTGAAATTCGCGGTGAACAGCCTTATGAGATTACCGTCGAGGTCTCGGAGGATGCGCTGCGGGAGTTCGGATTGAGCTTGCGCGGATTCTCGCAGTCAATTCGCGAGCAAAATATTGAAGTTCCTGGCGGAAAAATGGAGACGGCCGGTCAAGAACTGCTTTTGCGAGGCAACAACAAGCAGGAAATTGGCACAGAGATCGCCAAACTGCCGATTTTGACCCGGCCCAACGGTGATGTCATTACGATCGGCGACATAGGCAACGTGGTCGATGGTTTTGCCGAGACGACGTCCATCAATCTTATCAATGGCCGACCCGGATTGGTAATTCAGGTCTCCAAGACGAACGACGAAGACCTGTTCACGATTGTGGAAACGGTCAAAGCGTATGTGGCCAAGAAAAAAATGCCCGTTGGCTACACCATCGATACCTGGGGCGATATCTCGATGGATGTTCGTGATCGAATGCAATTGCTGACCCGCAATGGACTTCAGGGGCTGCTTCTCGTTTTTATCGTGTTGGCACTTTTTCTGGAACTCCGATTGGCGTTCTGGGTTGCCTTGGGAATTCCAGTGGCAATTTTGGGCGCCGGATTTGTCTTGCTCGCGACGGGCCAAACCTTGAACATGTTGACCATGTTTGCGTTCCTGATGGCGTTGGGGATCGTGGTCGACGACGCGATTGTGATTGGTGAAAATATTTACGCCAAACGGCTGGAAGGTCTTAATTTTGTCGATGCGGCAGTGGTCGGAACGATGGAAGTGCTCCCCAGCGTGTGCGCGTCCGTGGTTACCACGATCATCGCGTTTCTGCCGTTAATGTTCGTCACGGGGGTCATGGGTAAATTCATATCCGTGATGCCGGTCGCCGTGATCGCGATGTTGATCATTTCACTGATCGAAAGCACATTTATCCTGCCGTGCCATTTGGCTCACGAAAAAAACCTGTTCCTTAACGATCGTGGGCAGGATCCTGTACCTGTTTAAGCCGCTTGATCGCCGTTTTCACCTTTTTGAACAAGCGTTCGACAGCTGCCTTGGAATGGGTGGTCGAAACCGTTTATCGCCCGGTTTTGTATTGGAGTTTGCACAACAAACTCATCACGTTGTCGATTTGCGGCTCCATGTTCATGATCGCAGTTGGGCTGGTCTTCGCCGGAATCGCCCCTCTCGCTTTCTTCCCGAAAATCGACGGGCGTGAAATCAGTGCTACGATTGCGTTTCCCAATGGGACGTCCGCCGTTTTCGCGACCAAAGCGACGGGTCAACTCAAGGCGGCGATTGAGGACATCGACAAAGACGCACAGCAGCGAACTTGGTTATTCAATTGTCAAGAACCTTTACGAAAAGGTGGGCTCGATTGGCAACGCGCTGGGGGGACCGACCGGGGTAACCAGCGGCAGTCATGTGGGAACGGTAGAAGTCGAATTGATTCCCCCCGGCCGAGCGGCCCGGATACACGACGCAGCATTTGACCAAACTCTGGCGGGAAGGTCCCCAAAATTGCCGGCACCGAAGTGTTGAAATTTGGCTCACGCTCGATGGGGCCCGGCGGAACGGCGATCGAGTTAAAAATTCTTGCCAGCGACGACAGCGTGCAATACCTCGACGAAGCGACGGAATTGGTCAAGGAACATCTGGCATCCAAGCTCGGGGTTTTTGACATCGAAGACGATTCCCGAGTTGGGAAACAGGAGATGGTCCTGCGATTGAACGAATTGGGCCAAGCCTTGGGGCTGGACGAGGCTTCGCTGGCTGAAACAATTCGTGCCGTCTATTTTGGCGACGAAGTAATGCGCCTGCAGCGAGGCCGACACGAGGTCAAGCTGATGGTTCGCTATCCGCGTGAAGCTCGAACCAACATGGAGAGCTTCGAAAATATTCGGATTCGAGACAATTCGGGGAACGAAAGGCCAGTGACGGAAGTTGCCGAAATCGAGTTCAAAAACTCGCCGTCGGAAGTCAATCGTTTGAATCAGCGTCGCTCAATTACGATTACAGCTGATGTTGATGCGGAACAAGCCAACGCGGTCAATATCATACAGGAAATGAGAGCGACGGTTTTGCCAGATCTTGTGGCGAGCTACAAGAAAAATATAACGCCAATCTTTCCGTGAACTGGGAAGGTGAACAGGCGCAGACGACAGGAATCGGTCACCAGCATGTTCATCGGTTTCGGGATTGCTTTGATTGCCATGTTCGTCGTGCTGACGCTTGAGTTTCGCTCTTACATCCAACCGGTCATCATTATGGCCATCATCCCCTTCGGCTGGTTGGGAGCGATCCTGGGACATGCGATTCTGCAACTGGATCTGACGCTGTTCAGCTTTTTTGGTTTAATCGCGTTGACAGGTGTGATCGTCAACGATTCGATCGTTCTGGTTGACTTCATCAATCATCGCGTTCGCGACGGGTTGCCCCTGGTTGATGCGTTAATGTCGGCGGGACAACGCCGATTCAGACCGATCATGTTGACGTCGATGACGACAATCGCTGGCTTGTTCCCAATGCTATTGGAAACAAGCCTGCAGGCGCAGGTGCTCATTCCAATGGCGGCGAGCCTGATTTTTGGATTGGGCACAGGAACCCTCTTGATCCTGATCCTGGTACCCATTTTTTACCACATTTATGGAAACATCCTGGAATTTTTTGACGTGCCGTTATTCACCGATGATGATGATCGAGAGGCAAAGCAGTTGACCGTGGAAGGCCGACAAGAAATGGCCGAGGAAGAGTCGCCTCAAGTCGTGTTGACTCGTGACAATCTAGGTCCAGCGACCGGATAGAGTATGGTTTGGCACCAAGTTCCGCCGTCGACCACACGCGGGATAGGCATCCTGTCTGTCATTACAAACCACACTGCTAGTTGATGTAATGGTCGGTGACCGATCGTTGACAAGCTGGGAAGCTTATCCCACGTGGATTGGCAACGCCTCAGCCAAGAGTTTCGGCAAGCATTCCATTGCCAAGCGACTATACTCGATAAACACTCACGTTTGTTTTATTGAGGCCCGGCAATGCTTAAATCGCTTTCAATTGTTACCTGCCTGCTAACGGTGTTTGTCGTATCGCCGCATTGCACGGCGGAAACGACCATTGTCAAAGCAAAACAATATCTTGACGTCGTTAATGGCAGTTATGTTTCGCCAGCGGTAATTGTTATCGAAGATGGGATCATTAAGGCTGTCAATCCAGCCGAGTTGCCCGAATCGACGAAAACGATCGACCTTGGCGACCTGACTTTGCTCCCCGGCTTGATCGACATGCACACGCACTTGTGCTATTCGCTGGAGGGCGATTGGGTCCATCGGGGCGTCAAGGAAGGTCCCGCCGATTGGGCACTTCGCGGCGCCAAAAACTGACGGCGGATTACTTTGCTGGCCGGCTTCACCACCGTGCGAGATGTCGGAGCGGGTGGTTTTGCTGATGTCTCGTTGATGAAGGCAATCGACAACGGTTTTGTGCGAGGTCCGAGCATGTTTCCAGCCGGCCATACACTCAGCATCACGGGCGGGCACGCCGATCGAACTGGCTATGTGCCGGGTATTGGTGAACTTGATCCGAAACACGGAACGGCCGACGGGGTCGACGAGGTGCTTCAAGCCACCCGTTATCAAATCAACATGTGCCAAGGTCGTCAAGATCTGTGCTACGGCTGGCGTACTCTCGTTTGAGGGTTCGGTCGGAGCCCAACAATACTCCGAGGAAGAAATGCGGGGTCATCGTCGAAAAGGCAGCCCGGCATGGCATCCGGGTGGCCGCCCACGCACACGGTCCGGAGGGGATCCTGGCGGCGGTCAAAGCGGGTGTCGCATCGATCGAACATGGGTCATCTTTACCGACGAGATTATTACCGCGATGAAACAACGTGGGACATACCATGTTCCTACAAGCTACCTGGTCGACGCGATTGATCTCGACAATCTTCCGCCGCCAATTCGCAAGAAAGCTGAGGAGATTCTCCCCAAGGCACGTGAAAGTCTGAAAAAGTCGATTGCTGGCGGAGTGAAAATCGCGTTTGGAACGGATGCGGCTGTCTTTCCGCACGGCGACAATGCCAAAGAATTCGCAGTTTATGTCAAACTGGGAATGTCGCCCGCTGATGCAATTCGCACAGCGACCGTTAACGCGGCTGATTTGCTGGGCGTAAACGATCGTGGCCAAATCAAGCCGGGATTGCGGGCCGATTTAATTGGCGTCAATGGCGACCCGCTGGCAGACGTTACCAAGCTTGAATCTGTCGATTTTGTAATGAAACAGGGCAAGGTTTACAAAGGCGGCGATTAAACTCGCGTTGGGTTTACCACCATGCGGTCATTTGTAGCCGAGGTCGCCAGAGCTTCGGAAAAACCGCAGCCGAACCGTCTGATTCCGGGGAATTCGGCGACCACGCCGCAGTTTTTGCCAAAAGCTTTGGTAAACTGATTGTCCTCGCACGAATGCTTCACAAATTTGGATTGCATTTCCCGACATGATTAATCAACAACCCCGAAAACATCTTCGCATTTATTTTGTTCAGTTTTGGTTGGCACATCCGCGATCGCCTGGGACAAGGTAGACTTCAATAGATGGTCTTGCCCGTTCTCCTTAGAGACCATCTTTCACTTGCATGGTCCCGGACGAGTCTCCGCGAGAATCCGGTTTTCCGGCTGGACATCGAGTCTGCAGCCAAAGTCGATGTCATTGTAGCCGGTGATCTTCGAGTGTGAGCTGATTCGGCGGATCACAGCGGCTGACGACGATGAACGGATGCCACCCGCCGAATTTGACAAGCCACTGACGGGATTTCAAATCGAGCTGGATTAAAACCTCGAATAGCCCAAGGAGCCAACTCGGAACAATTCTGGTCGCTGAACCCATTCGCCGACCCAGCCTCGCTACTGATTCCAAACATCCCGTGGATAAAAATCCGATCGATCAGTTTGTGATGCAAAGGTTCGACATGAAGGATTGGAACCGACGCGACCGGCGTCAAAAGCAAAGCTGATTCGGCGGGCAAGTTTTGATTTAACCGGACTGCCACCGACGCTGGCCGAGCTTGACGCCTTCGTGGCTGACAATTCGCGACGCGTTCGAGAAGGTGATTGATCAATACCTGGCATCGCCCCACTACGGCGAATGCATGGCAATGAGTTGGCTCGATGGTGCCCGCTACGCGGACAGCAATGGGTTTCAAAATGATTTCGGGTCGAACATGTGGCCCTGGCGCGACTGGGTAATCAACGCCTTCAATCAAAATATGCCGTTTGACCAGTTTACGATGAACAACTTGCGGGAGACATGCTGCCGATGCATCAGATTGCAGCACATTACCACGGGACTTAATCTGAAACAACCGTTCCAATACCGAAGGCGGTTCGATGGAAGAAGAGTGGCTGGTAGAAAATATCCTCGATCGCGTTGAAACAACTTCAACCGTGTTTTTGGGGCTGACCATCGGGTATTGCGTTTTGTCACGACCACAAATATGATCCCATCACTCAGCGGGAGTTTTACAGTTTTTTTGCGTTTTTTTCATAACAACGACGAGAGAAGGGTTTTTATGAGGAAACTCGCGGGCGATGTCGGGGCCAACGGTGTTATTGCCCACTGCCGAAACAAAAAAGAACGGCTCGCAGACTTTGCAACATCATATACAAGCCGCAGACGAAAAGCTGAAAAAACTGGGACTCGGAACAGGAGTTTGAAACCTGGAAACAGGACCGCTGTTGGTCGACCTGCAACGCGATCCACCGCCGGCGATCGACACGGTTTTCACAGTGCGATTCGATGGATCGGCGTGTTTTAATTCTCCGCTTGAGTCAGCCCAGGGTGTTGAATCAAAATTTGCCGGCGACCAACCCGTTTGGCGGTCGGACCTGTTTGGTGACAATCCGGTTTTTGATGGAGAGTCGACGACCATTTCGAATTTGGTAATGCGGTTCAAGTTCAGCCAGACAAACCGTTCAGCTATTCAATCTGGGTCGACCGTCGGCGAATGATGGACGCGGGGCTCTCAGTCAGCAAAATGGATGACGAAAACGCCTACCGCGGGCTTCGACACCATCATGCTCGACGACAATCGCCTACCAAAGTCCACTTGATCGATCGTTCGCCGACAAAGCTATCGCGGTCGTCAGCAATACCAAACTGCTGCCCGACGTCTGGTCGCTGGTGTGTGTGAATTATGGCGGTAACGAGAATGCTGACTCGGTTTCCATTTACGTCAACGGTGAAAAATCGAGCCAATCAATTGACAAGAATTCCCCGCCCGCGACATTCGGAACTGACCAGCCGTTTCGAATTGGTAGTCGTTCGACGGCAAGAACCGAACTCTCGGCTCGCTCGCTCGACTGAGAATTTATGGCGAACAAGTTGACGATTCCCAGGGCGGGGGTCCGCTCGCGCCGAATTGTCGAACTTGCTTGCGCAGGAAATGAACGATGAATTCCAACAGCGGCTGATTCAGTTCAGTGAGTCGCGTACCCAAGTCTCAGTACCAGCCGGATCGAATTCTGGAAGAGCACAGGCTTTCGAAAAGGAAATAGCCAGCGTAATGGTGATGAAAGAACGTGACCAGCCGCGTGACACATTTGTGTTGCGTCGCGGCCAATATGATCGGGCCGATCCAGATCAAAAAGTAACGTCCGATATCCCCAGCATTTACCGTCAATGCCAGCCGAACTGCCAAAAAAATCGGCTGGGACTTGCCAAGTGGATCGCCAGCCCGGACAACCCGCTGACTGCTCGCGTCGCAGTAGAATCACATGTGGACCAGGCTTGTTGGTCAAGGCATAGTCAGCACCAACCGATAATTTCGGCATGCAGAACTTCCACCGTCTCGCCCGGAGTTGCTTGACTGGCTGGCCGCAGAGTTTATTGAAAACGGGTGGGACGTGAAACAACTGCATAAGACGATTATGCTCAGTGCCACCTACCAACAATCATCTGAATTGGCGATCGTGACGACGCCCCGGCAGCTGATCCTCGTGATCCGGACAATCGATTACTGGCACGCGGGCCACGGTTTCGGCTACCGGCGGAGTCGCTCCGCGACAATGCGCTGGCGGCCGCTGGACTGATGGTTCCAAGATTGGGCGGTCCGTCGGTAAAACCGTACCAACCGGAGGGGATGTGGAAAGGATGGCAGGCGGCGCCGGGCAAGGCCCATATGTTGTTGACAGCGGCGACGGTCTTTATCGGCGTAGCCTGTACACGTTTCGAAAACGGACAGTGCCGCACGCGACGCTTTCCACTTTCGACGCGCCCAGTTTCGAAATTTGCTGGGTCAAACGCTCGCGAACCAATACGCCGCTGCAGGCACTTGCGGTTTTGAATGATACAACTTACGTCGAAGCGGCTCGCGGGTTGGCAACACGGATGATGAACCTGGAAGCCGAGAGCATCGCCCAAAAAATTGAATTCGCTTTTCGAATCGCGACCAGCCGACTGCCGACTGAGGAGGAGCTGGCCGTGTTGCAAGCGGGTTTTGACAAGTACCTGGCCACGTACGAAGCGAATCCGGTTGCTGCGACGGAGGCGATCAACCACGGCGAAAGCAAACTTGCACCGACGTGAGTCAGGTTCAGCTGGCAGCGTTCACCGCCGTGGCCAGTCTGATATTGAACTTGGATGAAACCATCACGAGAGAATGATTTGGCGTTTGACGCCTGAAATGGGAGCGAACGTGGATCGACAACTGAAATTTGCTCAAGAATTTAACCGGCGATTATTTCTGCGCCGCTCGGGAATCGGACTGGGTGCCGCCGCGATTGCGATGCTAAATGGCGATATTTGCGGCGCGACCACGGGATCACCGCCAAGCGGATCAAAAAGCCAGTTTGCCGGTACAGCCAAACGCGTGATTTACCTGTTCCAGTCCGGTGCGCCTTCGCAGTACGAACTGTTCGATTACAAACCTGGACTCGTGGACAAGACTGGCGAGGAATTGCCGAATTCGATTCGACAGGGACAACGCTTGACCGGAATGACCGCGGGTCAAAAGAAATTTCCCGTAGCGCCTTCGATTTTTAAATTTGCCAAACAGGGGAAGGCCGGAACGGAAATCAGCGAACTCTTGCCTTTCACTTCCGGAATTGTCGACGACATTTGCGTGCTGCGGTCCGTTCATACCGAAGCGATCAATCACGATCCGGCAATGACATTTTGCCAAACTGGCTCTCAATTGGCCGGACGACCAAGCATGGGCTCGTGGGTCGCCTACGGGCTTGGAACCGCCAATCGCGACTTGCCGACGTTTGTTGTATTGACGTCGCGTGGAACCGGTCGCCCCAACGGCCAACCTCTTTACGATCGACTGTGGGGGAGCGGTTATCTGCCTTCACAATATCAAGGCGTGAAACTGCGCAGCGGCAAAGAACCCGTGCTGTACATCAATGATCCAGCTGGTTTCAGCCGCGAACTTCGCCGGGGAATGCTCGATGATCTGGGCAAACTTAATCAAGCGCGCTACGAACAAACGGCCGATCCCGAGATCAAAACACGCATTGAGCAATATGAGCTGGCGTTTCGCATGCAGGCGGCTGTCCCGGAACTGACCGACATTTCGGACGAGCCGGAAAGTGTCCTGAATGCCTATGGGCCCGACGTTCACAAACCTGGAACTTACGCTCGAAATTGCCTGTTGGCTCGCCGCATGGCCGAACGAGACGTGCGGTTTGTTCAGCTGTATCACATGGGTTGGGATCAACACGACAACCTGCCGGACCACATGACCAAACAATGTCGAGACACCGATCAACCTTCCGCGGCATTGATCAACGATCTGAAACAACGCGGACTGCTGGACGACACGCTCGTGATTTGGGGGGGCGAATTTGGGCGGACCGTTTATTCGCAAGGCCAATTAACCGCCGAAAACTACGGTCGCGATCATCATCCACGATGTTACAGCATCTGGATGGCTGGCGGCGGAATCAAGCCGGGTATTACGTATGGTGCGACCGATGATTACGGATACAACATTGTTGAAAATCCGGTCGCCGTTCACGATCTCAACGCCACCATTCTGCATTGCCTGGGATTGGATCACCGCAAGCTTGCGATCGACCACCAGGGACTCAAGATACGTTTGACGGGGGTCGAAGAGCAAAATCCCGTGCTGGATATCCTGGCGTAGTTTATGGCCCGCGGCGACGACTGCGTTTATCTGCGATGATCGTTTTGTAGAGTTTGCCCGTTTTGCGATCGCGATCACGCCGTTCCGCGAGGGTGGCAGAATTGCGGGCCTGTTCAGATTGCAGTTTCAAATAATTGGTTAATCTGCGTTGATCGACTTCGCCGGATACGACGGCAGATTCCAGGGCACAGCCGGCATCACCACTGTGGTTGCAATTTCGAAACCGGCATTTCTCCGCCAGCCTCAACACATCTTCGAAAAGATCGGCGACGCCTTGTTCGCAGTCTGCCAGTTGTAATTCTGCGCATTCCGGGATTGTCAATTAACCAGCCTCCAGCAGCCAACCGGTGCATCGAACGGGCCGTCGTCGTGTGCCGTCCTTTGCCATCATCCTCGCGAATTTCACTGGTGGCCAGATTTAGCCCGCCCAGCGCGTTTGCCAGCGTTGATTTGCCCACTCCCGAGGAACCGAGTAAAGCGATTGTCTTTCCAGTCTGCGCACCACGGGTCAAGCACATTCGTTTGCAACGGATCGTGCGCGTCCAGTGTTTCCACGATCAAACCCGGATGAAGACTTTGCGTCAATTGCCGCAATTCGTCGGGAGTGTCACAAAGATCGGCCTTCGTCAAGACGATGACCGGTATGGCTTCCGATTCCAGTACAAGGGCAAGATACCTTTCCATCCGCGACAAATTGAAGTCCTGGTTGCACGAACTGACGATGAAGACGGTATCGACGTTGGCCGCGATCAATTGCGGTTTTACGGTTTCGCCGGCAGCTTTGCGATGAAGCACCGTTTTTCGAATTAATCTTCGCTCCGCGCGGTGGCCTTCCGGGTCGAGAAGCAACCAGTCTCCGACAGCGACGCCGCTAATGGAGTTGGAGTCCTGGTCGAACTTGTCGACACCCTCGATTAATGACGAGGAAACACACAGCTCGACAAACTCCTCGTCGTATTTTGAATAAGCAGGAGAAGCTGGCGACTGAGGTTGCTCGTCGACGGGAGTCAAAAACAGAAGTTGACTGCCGTGATGGCGCAAACTCGAGCCACGATCAGCGAAGCTGTTTCATCGGCAGTTACTTGCTCGTCAAAAAACGGCTGCCAGCCGAGCGTGCGAAGTAGATTTAGGTTCATGATTGCATCCAGAACAACGAGACTACGGCTATTTGCGACACAATGGGACATAAAGGGTTCGCAAAATATTTTTCAGTCTCCGGAATAAATCGAAAACTTCACCGAGTAAATTCATCGATTCGAGAATTCGGGAAAGCAAATTGCCTGCTTTCCGTGGTGATTCGAGGTATCTTGTTCGACAAATTGTAGCGGTCCGGCGCAAGCGCCCGTGAAGACTTAATCGGACAATCACCTAACCGATCTTGGCGAGCACCTGTTTAAACCGCGGATCACTCGAAATGGGGAGTAAGTCTGCGTCGTTTTCGATCCAGTCGCGATGTTGAAATCCACATTCAATTGCCTGTTCCAGCAGTTCCAGAGCCTTGTCGACGTTGCCAAGTTGGGCATGTAAACAAGCCATTCCATAAATAATGGCGGCATCATCAGGATCGAGTTCGAGTGCCCGCTGCGCAACTTGATCGACCGATCTTTTTCCCCCAATTCGGCCAGTGCGGAAGCCGCCAGGTAATATCCGCGGGCGTCGTCGGGATGCAAATCCAGATGGGCTTGCGCGAGTCGTAATCCGCGTGCGTAGAGTCGCGTTGGCTTTGGACGTCTCGCCCATTGTTTTGTAAACCAATGCCAACAAGATCGGTGCCTGATACCCTGCCCGGCAGACTTCGCACGCCGTCTCATAAAGTTTGGCTGACTTTTCGAGTCTCTTTTGGGCAAAACACATGCGGGCATACAGGTAATAGGCCTCGAATAAATTGGGGTTCAACTGGATTGCCGTTTCGAATTCCTGCTCCGCTTGTTCCAGACGATTGCTCAGCGAAAGTGCAAAGCCGTACGCTGCATGACCTTCAGCCAGATTGGCGTCGAGCCCCAACGCTTTTTCGCTGGCGGCAATCGCGTTTTCCAAATCTTCGTCGCGACCGC
Source organism: uncultured Planctomycetaceae bacterium (assembly GCA_963697295.1). Lineage (GTDB taxonomy): Bacteria > Planctomycetota > Planctomycetia > Pirellulales > Pirellulaceae > Mariniblastus. Next base: position 127,335 of record CAVONL010000005.1, read on the forward strand.
CAAAGTGCATATACAAATAGGAATTGCAATCCGCGATACCGGCGTAAGCTCGCGCGTAAGCGGGATCTTTTTCGGTTGCGCTGAAACATTTCGAGCGCGAACAGAATCGTCTTTTTGCGGGCGCCGTAAAAATATTCTCTTCCCCGCAAATAATAGTCATAGGCTTCGATGTCGTGCGTGGCGACCTTTTCAAGCGCATTTTTTTCAGAATCTGTCAGCTCGAGTTCCAGCGCTTCTGCGACATTTTTGGCGATTTCCTCCTGGATGGAAAACACGTCTTTCAATTCTCTTGTAAACGTTTGTGACCACAGCTGATAGCCATGACTCACGCCGACAAGTTGACACGTAATTCGCAAATGTTGTCCCGCTTTTCTCAAGCTGCCTTCGAGGACCGTGTTCACTCCGAGATGACGACCAATGGCTCGTACATCAAGTGACTGATCCCGGAACGAAAACGAGGAAGTTCGAGATGCGACGTGTAACGCCGGAATTCGTGACAAATGGTTGATGATTTCTTCGGCAATGCCGTCGCAAAAATACTGTTGATCTTTATGTTCGCTCATATCGACGAACGCCAGTACGGCAACCGATGGCTTACCCCCAACCGCCTGCAGCTGTTTGGTTTCCTCCAGGGCGAGCAATTCGCTGTCGAATGTTTTGCAAACGATTTGTAGATCGGCAAGGACCTCCGCGACGTTTTGATAACGGAGGTCGACGTCTTTGGAGAGTGCCCGCATGACTACCTTGTCGAGCAACTTACTGATCTTCGGATTCAGTTCTGAAGGTTTTTTGGGCTGGTCTTTCAGGATGGAATTGATAAGTGACTTGAGTTCTGTGTTTTGGAAGGGAAGTTGGCCCGTCAGCATTTCGTAAAACATCACTCCCCAGGACCAGATATCCGATCGGTGATCCGTCGTTTCGCCGCGCAGTTGTTCTGGCGACATGGCGGCCGGGGTACCGTTAACCACGGTAATGTCAGAATCATTTGCCCTGCAACACGCCTCTGCCAATCCGAAATCGAGGATTTTTACGAGGCCGTCACGCATAACGATGACGTTGGCGGACTTGATGTCGCGATGGACGATTCCTTGCTGATGGGCGGCCTGCAAACCGGACGCGACCTGGCGGGCAATTTCGGTTGCCTCGATGATGGAAATTGGATTATCCCGGATTCGCTCGGCGAGACTTTGGCCATCCAGGTAGGCCATGGAAATGAACGTTTCGCCGTCTTGATCGTCAATTTCGTAAATCGTACAAATATTTGGGTGGTCCAGCGCCGCAGAGCTTTGGGCCTCGCGCACGAAACGATGGTGGTCTGCTGCAAGGCCAAACGCTTCGGGTAACAGGAATTTTAGGGCGACAGGTCGATCAAGCCGAAGATCATGTGCCTTGTAAACGACTCCCATTCCGCCTTGGCCGATTTTTTCGACGATTTTGTAATGAGATATCGTGCGACCAACCATGCTTCCACCGTCCCTTGGGAACACCATTTCACTCAAATAGTATCAGTTTCCTGGCAGGCGTCAAAACCGGACGAAACCGAATCGGTGCGGAGCCGATCTGTTTTGATCTATTCCGGGGCCTACACTTTTCGTGACAGTACAGCATGGATCGCCGGTCTACTTTTTCGGTTCCGACGCGGCATTGATCTCGGCGATCGCATCACGGGCCGCCTGGCGCAACAGCAGATCCTTGTGCGTGGAAAATTCCTGTAATTTTGGGACCGCTGGTTTGGCGGCCGCTCCGAGTTTGGCAATCGCCATGACCGCTAGTTCAACCACGTCCTCTTCAGGATAGTCCAATTCTTTTGTTAGCCCATCCAAAGCGGCCGCGGCGACCGGTCCCATTTCACCAAGTCTTTGTATCGCTTCACGTTTATAAGATTCATCCGACAATTGGGAAATAAGCAGTTTCACCGCTTTGTCCGAGTCGCCCGTGATTCGCCAGTAAGTCACCGCGGCCTGGCATTGTGTGCTTTTGGTCAAGTCATTCATTAACCGCTCGACTTGAGGAAGCGCCGACGTCGCGTCGGGGCCAATGTGGGCCAGTCCGATTAGCGCGCGTTCTTTTTCTATTTGCGTAAAGGCGTTCAGTTTTTGATCCAGCAAATCAACAACATCGTGTTTGTCGGTGAGGCCAATTGCACCCAAGGCCACCGCAGCCCAACTGCGGGACGAGACAACACCATCACCCAGCAGTTCGACCAATCGATCCTGCGCCGGAGCCCCGTCCGGTCCCAGTTTTTCAATAATTCTGCAAACACCACACTGAATGTTAAAATCATTGTGGTCGAGCAGCACGATTAACTGATCCATTGCCGGCAAAACGTCCTTGCCCATATTTTGCAGCCCGAACAACGAAGCCATGACACGGTTCGGATCGTCGCTCTTCAGCTGTTCCATCATGTTGGGAATCCACTGTTTGGCATCCGGACCCAAAATCTGCGCCACCAGGCATCCAGCCTGATAATCGCCAAATTCCTTGGAATCAAAAAGCGGACCAAGCTGTTCGGAAGCGGCAGGTCCAATTCGCTTGATTGCCACTTCCGCCGCAGCTCGAATCAATTCGTCCCGACTGAGTCCTGCCTTGGCGAGAACCGGAACAACCTTGGCAAGGTTCTTGGGGGCTTCGCCGAGTTTCATCAGCGCGGCAATTTTCTGATCTGGGCTTCCCGATGCCACCATCGCCAGCAGGCCGTCTTCAGAAGCGTTGGCGATCCCTTCGGGAAGCTGCGCGTCTTCCTGAGCCATGGCTTCATTTGGACTGGTTGAAAATAACGTTAGCGTGCCGACAGTTACGAGCGCCGCAATGATTAGTGCCACAGGAAGCGACAACCACGGATTATCCACTCTAATTCCTTATCTAAACTCGAAGCCTCGATTTTAACACATTTTTGTAACCCTTGCTAAGCACAACTGGCACCAGGTTTAGCCGCTGGTTGGTGAGCGGTACAGCGCTTTAGCCGCCGGTTTTGCATTGGAAAACGTTGCGCGACGATACCGGTGGCTAGCGCATTCCGCTGAGAATTTACTTGACCTCGCGACATTTTTGCTAAGCAGGGCGCGGGACTATTGTGATGGCTCAAAGTTCAGCGCTTGTTGAAACGAGTCTTGAGATCATTGATGCGGTCCGAATAATTCCTTTTCCGCGCCGTTGTGAACTTCCACCATTTTTGTGGTGGCTTGCCATTCATGTAGTCAATGGCCGAAATGAAACAGTCAAGTACGCACGGATCATGAACCAATCCATCGAGCGAGGCGATCTGTGTATACAGCTGCCATGGATCTTTACCCTGTAAATCAATCGGTTTCTTAATACCCAGTCGGCGAAAATCCTCCGCGAGTGACGGACCGACGTTCATGATCTGTTCGAACTCTAACACCGAATCACGGGCTGTTTTGTGAGTTGCCTTTTTCATCGTTAGCCTCCGGTCAGCAGCGACTGTAACTTGACCCAAACCGACTTGAATTGCCCCGCAGCAAGCAGGAACGTAATCAACAGAACCAGACCACCTAATAAATTTGTCCAGATCCGGTTTTTGAACCGCCCCATTAATTTATCCCGATTGACGGTGATTAGCAAAAAAGCGGCCAGAATGGGCAGCAACAGTCCATTGGCGACCTGTGCGGTGATGATGGCTTGGGCCGGGCTGCTGCCAAACAGGATTCCAAACACGATGCCGGCGATGATCACGATCGAAGCCACCAGCTTAAGATTCAGATTGGATAGATTTGCCGGCCAACCAAAACAGCCAGCCGCTGCATAACCGGCGGCCACAGGTGCCGTGATCGCGCTGGTCAGTCCGGCCGCGAGCAAGCCAATGGCGAAAAATCGCTCTGCCCATTGACCGAGCGCTGGTCGTAACTGTTCCGCGACGTCTCGGACAGTTCCCAGTTTGTTTGCGTCGCCTGCGAAAGCGACCGCAGCGGTGACCAGGATCGCCGCCGTAATCACTCCGCCGATCGATACGGCAAGAACGGTGTCCCACAGCGAGTGACGAACCGCGTTGGCTGTCTGCCGGGGCTCATCCGCATGTTCCTCGCGTTTCCAACGGGCCGCTGCCGCGCTGGCATGCAGAAATAAGTTGTAGGGCACGACAGTTGTACCGATCAAAGCGATCACCAGCCAGCCAGATCCGGCCGAAACAGTTGGAACAAATCCCGACATGAGCTTACCGATTTCGGGTCTGCAGCGAACGGCGGCGGCGACGAACAAAACGCTCATCACCACAACCAATGCCGTCAAGAAAAATTGCAGGACGTCGAACCGACCGATCCAAACGACGGCAAAGGCGATTCCCCCGATCACGTAGATCCATAATCTGGGGCCGGTCCCGGTTAGCACATCCAGCCCCGTGGCGGCACCAATGATGTTGCCCGTTTGATAGGCCGCATTACCGAAAAGTATGGCCAATAGAACCAGGCCCAACATGAATCGTCGAATCAGCACATTGTTGAAGCTGCCGGAGATCGCTTGGCTAAGTCCTGAGCCGGTCACGATTCCCAAGCGAGCGGCCATCTCCTGCAACACGATGGCCGCGAAGACTGAGAAAACCACCGCCCATAACAGCGAATAACCGTAGGTCGCACCGGCCTTGCTGGCAGTCAGCACCGTGCCGGGACCGATAAAAGCAGCCGTAACCAGCAATCCGGGGCCAAACGTGAACGATCGGCGTCGAGTTTTCCGCGAGTCACTCAAAATGTTGCCTTTCGCGATAGAACCACGTAAATTCCGAGTTTTCTGGCCCGTTCGGCTTAGTGTCGCAACCAACCATCACGTTTGAACTTGCTTTTTTGGATTTGATCAGTGTACACAACGCGGATTATATGGATTAGCTGAAATAGGGAATTCACGGCATCCTCATCCCGATCGACCAACAACATTGAGTTGTGGTCCTCCCTAGCCGATGTACTGGATATCTGGTCATTCTCTGGATTAACGTCTAAACTACCAGCAGGTAAATTTGATTCATCTTCGAGTCACTTCTAACGACATCGTGGCTAAAAAAATGCAACGAAATTTTATCAAAATTGTCGTCTTGGCACTGATCCTGAGTTGGTGGTTGGCAAGTCCGGCCACGTCTTCGGCTCAAGATTGGGCGCGGAAGATGTTTACCGAGTTTCAACATGATTTCGGAATTGTTGCCAAGGAATCCCGTCCTGAGTACAAGTTTGCAATCACCAATGTGTACCTGGAAGACATTCGCATTCGCGACGTTTTTTCCAGTTGCGGATGCACGTCCGTGTCCATCACGAAACGCGTGCTTAAACAAGGCGAGACGGGTTACCTGATCGCGCGATTCAATTCGCACATTGTCGATGGTCCCAAACAGGCAACCATTACGGTCCGCTTTGATGCTCCCTACGTTGGTGAAGTTCAACTGGTCGTGCGTGGAAACAGCGCAAGTGGCGGAGGCATTAGTCTCAGTTCGAAACAACTTGATTTTGGTCAGGTCGTGACTGGCCAGTCGAGCGAACGCGTTGTTGAGTTGACTCGGCAAGGCGACACGTCTTTCGAAATTACGGACGTGTTGAGCACGTTTCCGCATATCGGTGTTTCGCTGGAGGAAAAATTCCGGGGCCGTGGAGTCGTAAAATACGATGTCAAAATTCGATTGAAGGAAACCGTCCCTGTCGGGTATTCCCAGGGCGAGCTGTTTATCGTGGGCCAGTCAGGGGTTCAGCGGTACAAGGTGCCAGTCAAGTTTACTGCCAAAATCGTGGAGCCAATTCAAATTAGCCCGGGGATCATGACGCTCAGCCCGGTGAAACCGGGTGAAGAAATTTCACGAAAAGTGATTGTCAAAGCTGATCAGCCGTTTCGAATTACAGATGTGACCTGCCACAGTCGTGCTTTCCGCGTCCGCGCCGATGGAACGACCAAAAAGGTTCACATGGTGGACGTAATCTACACAGGTGAGGACGATCCCGGACACCACGAGTGTTTTTTGACATTTCAAACGAGCCACGGCGGCAATTCGACAGCCAAAATGAAGGCGATTGTCGATATTGTAACCGACGGGGAAGCATCCACGACTTCGAACGAAACCGTTTCCAAAAACGAAATGCCTTAACAAGCTTGCCCGGCGATTAACACGTGAAGCGTGGCAAAACGGCACCTAACCGTTTGTCGCGCGTGCCAATTCGGTCTTTACGCATCATGATAACACGCTGATGAGCAAGCGGCGACGATTTTCGAAGATCACTTGTTTACGGTTTGCGAGGTAATCACGGAGGGCTCTTCATGGAATTTAATGGCTCACTCAAATAGTTTTTGACGCCACCCGCTCCCGGACTTTCACGTGTCGGCGGGAGAGGGTGTTGTTTTGACTTAACTCTCTGAGTCGAGAACTCGGCCGTAGCTTGACTCTCTGAGTCGAGAACTCGGCCGGGCCCTCTCCCGGACCCTCACGTGTCGGCGGGAGAGCTCATGCGATCAAGGCTCTCCCACGACGTTGCCGTCTCGGGGCAGTTGCGATCTACAAGAACTCTTCTCTCGAAGCTGCAGGCAACAAGAGAAGTCGTTGAAAACTACAAACTTGACCCAAAAAATGATCAAGTGCAACCTTCATCGCTCATACTAGGGTGCTGTTTTGACTTGACTTTCTGAGTCGAGAACTCGACCGTAGCTTGACTCTCTGAGTCGAGAACTCGGCCGTGGCTTGACTCTCGTGTCGGCGGAGAGCTCGACCGAACCCTCTCCCGGACCCTCACGTGTCGGCGGGAGAGGGCGTTGTTTTGCCACCCTCTCCCGGACCCTCACGTGTCGGCGGGAGAGGGCGTTGTTTTGCCACCCTCTCCCGGACCCTCACGTGTCGGCGGGAGAGGGCGTTGTTTTGCCACCCTCTCCCGGACCCTCACGTGTCGGCGGGAGAGGGTGTTGTTTTGCCACCCTCTCCCGGACCCTCACGTGTCGGCGGGAGAGGGCGCTGTTTTGCAACCCTCTCCCGGACCCTCACGTGTCGCCGGGAGAGGGCGTTGTTTTGCAACCCTTTCCCGGACCCTCACGTGTCGCCGGGAGAGCAGCATGCGTCTCTGCCAATACAAAAAAAGGGGATCAGGCAATCCTGATCCCCTCAAAATTCGGCTGACTTTAATCCCTATTCTTGCTCAGAGTCTTTTCCAAGCATGATGCGTGAAAAACTTGGAGCCGGTGTCGAAGTATTGATCACGTAAGAAGCATCGATGAACTTCTTGATTCGCTCGGAAGTATCCAGCAAATGCGACTTGGAATAGGCGTCGTAATCGTTTTCCGAGGCCTTGTCGATCTTTTTCTGGAGTTCCTTCAGGTTCATCATCGCCAAATCGGCAATCGGCTTCATGGCTGCTGATGATCCTTTGCTGCTACCGGCCAAGTCGAACAAGCGCTCGATATGTTCCGTTTGCAGATTGCGACGAAGACTCGAAATCGCAGGCTTCCGCTCGGTGAATTTTCCCTTTGGATCTTCTTCGAGCTCCGTCCAGGCCGATTTCGAAACCGAATTGATCAACTCATACAATGTCAACGCATCATCTCCCGAGGGAATGCGAATCTCATTGTCATAGACCCGTCGCAAGACGGTTGGATTGAGCAACTGCGACAACGTCGAAGCCTGGTAGCTCATCACGCGATCGTGGACCGGCCAGGCTGGCTCTTCCGAAGAGAAACCACCGTCACGCCAACCGCTGGAAGTCATGTGGACGAGTAGTTCCGGTGTCAACCCGAACGCTTCATCCCGCATGGAGTTGTCCAGCACAAACTTGAGCGCCTTGCGTTGCATTTCCGGATCGACAATTTCGATCGGTTTGCGGCCGTTCGGATCGCCTTTCTTGTCCTGGTAAACAAAACTGCCGCCAATCCAGTTCGACATCATGGACGTGGCCGACATCTGCATTTGCAAGGTTTGCAGGTAACCGACCCGTGCCTTGTCCCAGGCATCGCCATCTTCGACGAACTTTTCCAGGATGTGGCCCCGGTGATGCGTGGCCAACTCGATCTGGTTTTTGGCAAAATCGAGCGGGTCTTTACTGAAGTCGTAACGGCGAGCCAATGGGTCCGGGCCGGATGTGTCCTGGTCCGTTCCAAACGCCAATTCCGGTTCGGCGACACGGGACAGAATCTTGTCCAGTTTCTTGTCGTCCAGCACGTAGCCGTATTCGATCGCCCACATGTCGTAGGGACCGACACCGATCATCGCGTAATCGCCTTGCTTGTCTTCCCCCAACATGCTGAAGTTGGTCGGGTTGTAATCCATCACGCTGCCAGTGAACGGCTTTTTGCCTTTGATGTCATCACTGTTGATCTCTTCAAACGTGTAAATACTGGAGGCCTTGAAGTTATGACGCAAACCAAGCGTGTGACCGACTTCGTGGCAGACCAGGTCAGCCAGTAGTGGACCGATAAAGGACTCGGGCATGCCGTCAAGCATCTGTTCTTTGTCTTCGTCCTTTTCTTTGTCTTTGTCATCATCATCGTCATCGTCACCCTCGTCGTCGTCATCAGCCGCGTTGCCGAACCGTTGCAACGCCAGCATCATCCGCATGGTGGCGACGTCCATCTGGCGACCTTCAGCCGCGAGGCAAGAACCATTGACCTGGCTGGTGCGATTCAGCAATCCGTCCATCGGTTCGTCGCCCATCAGTCGCGTTTTCAGAAAAGCATTTTCGTATCCGGCAAACTGCTGAGCAGCAGCAACGGCCAGCGACTGTTGGATGAATTCGCGTTGCGACGCGGGAGCCATACGGATGCGAGGATCCCAGTTGGGATGTTCCGCGTACCAGGCCAGCGTTTCCGGAGTCACGCCTTGCATTGCGATCTTGGGCATGACTTTGTCGTACTGACCTTCAAACACGCGGATCCATCCGTCGGTCAAAACGATATCGGCGTCGAGAATCTGTCCCGTTTTCGGATTAACGCGGCTGGGACCGATCGCCGTGCTGATGTTGTTGTTCAGCCAGCGGACAAAGTTGTATTGCACGTCCTCAGGATCTTTGTCCATGTGCGTGTTGGTTTCCTTGTCCTGCATGCGAACTTCGATGGCGTTAATGATGCCAACTTGTTCAAATGCTTTGTTCCAATACAGAATTCCTTCGCGAACCCAACGTCGATATCGCACCGGTGTTGTGTGTTCGATGTAGTAGACAATGGGTTGTTTGGGAGGACTGAGCTTCAGTTTTGGATCACGTTTTTCCAGGTGCCAGCGGTTGATATAGCGAACCTTGTTGTCGTCGTTTTCATAATCGCCGTAGTCGCTGTAGCTGGTCGTAAAGTAGCCAATTCGCTGATCCGCCTTGCGTGGCTTGTAAGATTTGTCGCCTTCAATTTTGCTGATCGAATAATGCAGCGTTTTCAGGTTGCCGTCGGCCATCGGGACTTCGAAAGCAATCTCGGTGTTCAGCGGGAACGATTTGGCCTGTGTGATTGAAATCAGATTTGGATTGGAGAGGCGGTATCCGTTTCCAAAAAAGACGCTCGCTTTGCCGACCAGTAATTCGTCCAGATCGATCACGGGACCGCCATTGGGAACGATGGTCAAAATCGGCAGATCAAGCAGGACGCGGTCGGTGAAGATCCGTTTGACGGACGCCTTGGATTGATCATCGGAACCCTGGATTCGCAGGTTCTCGGAGATCAGGGCGATTCGCTTGCCGTATTTTCTCCAGTAGACGTAAAAGTCATCGGTCTGCAAACCGGCGAAAATTTCGCCACCGGAAACCGTCGTCGCGATAAACTGGCGATGTTCGGGCTTCTCATAGTCTTTTGGCAGTTCTGCCAACATCTGGCCATCTTTTTCGTTCTTCCAGATCCGCATAAATGCCTTGGGGCCGCCCTGGACTTCAACTTCTGTGAAACCCTCGGTGACTTTTTCTAGCGTCGGATAGTCTGGTTTCTTCTCAACCTTTTTCGGTTGGGCTTTTGTTTCGTCGTTCGCGTTTTCTTCATCAGCTCGCAATGTCGATGTACAACAGGCAAACGCAACAATCATTGCAAGAGCCAGATTCCAAATGTGCACTCTGCGCATGTTTTCTTCCCTTAGTTGAGGCTTGTGGGTCATCAAGAATGCCAAATGTCGCCCTGGGATGGGGCAGATTTTGGACCAGAGAACTTTAAACCCCATACTACGCAAAAAGGCTCGATTGATGAATAACCGAAGTCGCCGGCGGGGGCCGAATGCCGCAAATAAAGCTGCAAAACGCGTTGTTTTGTTGGCTATTCTGGTCGTAACACCAACTGGATTGGACGTTTCGCGGCGTCGGGTAAGGGTCAACACGCGCGTTTTGCAGTCGAATCGACCGGTTTTGAGCGGCTCACGCGGGTCAAGCGATTGCTGTCCAATTTGCGAAACCTGATATATTAGGGCTGGTTAGATTTCATTGGCAGGGAAGTCCAAGCCGTGGCAGTTTAGTAAGCTCGTTCACAAACGGGTGATATTTCGAGGAATCGGGCTTGGCGGTAGGGACACTTGAGGCTGGCGAGGCGTATGACAGATCTCGGTTTTGAAATTGGATTTGAGCGGCCGTGGTTTCTGTTGCTGTTGATCTTGTTGCCGGCAATCTGGCTGTTGAGCTTTAACAGCCTGGCGGGGCTTGGGCGGTGGCGAAGAATTCTCGCCCTCTTTTTTCGTACCGTTGTTTTCAGTTTGCTCGTGCTGGCACTCGCCAACACGCAGTGGCGTCAGTCGACCGATCGGCTGACCGTCATTTTTCTGCTCGATCAAAGCGACAGTATCCCGCCGGCCAAGCGGAATTTGATGGCTGAATATGCCTATCGCGCTGTCAAGGAACAACGTCGCTCACAAAAAGAAGATCTCGCGGGTGTCATCACTTTTGGAGCCAACGCGAAAATCGAAGCCGCTCCTCACGACGATGATTTGCCATTAATCGGTCGGCTGGAAACGAGCGATTATCTGAACACGGGCCAAACCAGCCTCGAATCCGCGCTCAAATTGGCCAAAGCTTCCTTCCCGGAAGACACGGCTCGGCGGATCGTGATCATCTCTGATGGTAATGAAAACCTGGGGGACGCCGTTTCGTTAGCCGCAGCTATGGCCGGCGACGGTATCGGGATCGACGTCGTTCCAGTTGACCTGATCGCCGAGTCGGAAGTGTCTGTAGACAAAGTCGTTTTGCCGTCTGACATCCGCAAGGGACAGGAGTTTGAAGCGCGGGTTGTCATCACGAATGATACCAAGCCGACCGCCGAAAATCCTGATGGCACGGTCCAGGGAAAATTGCGGCTGATTCAAAAGACGCCCCAGAACGAAGAACAAGTGGCCGAGGAGGTTGTGACCCTGACACCCGGGAAAAACATCCGCGGTTTCAAACACAAAATTGATCGGGCTTCCGTTTTGACCTACGAAGCGACCTTCGTGCCACTCAATCCGACACAGGATTTTATCCAGCAAAACAACAGTGCTTCCGCTTTTACCCACGTGCGAGGCAAGGGGCGTGTGCTGTTGATCGAAGATGGCAACAGTCCGGGCGAATTCATCAACCTGGTCGAAGTACTCCAGACCAACGCAATCGAAGTTGACGTGATGCCCTCGACAGAACTTTTCACTCAACCCGCCGAGCTCTTGCAATACGACTCGATCATTCTTGCCAACGTACCCCGTGCGACCGGTGATTCGGTTGAAGCGACCCAGTCGTTCAGCGACGAGCAGATTTCGATGCTGGTCAAAAATTGCGAGGAATTGAGTTGCGGGTTGTTGATGATTGGCGGCGACCGGTCTTTCGGGGCCGGCGGTTGGTCGAACACTGAGCTCGAAAAAGCAATGCCGGTTGATTTTCAAATCAAGAATGACAAAGTCGACGCCGTGGGGGCCCTGGTCTTAATGATGCATGCCAGTGAAATGGCCGACGGAAACCTCTGGCAAACGCGTATCAGCCGGGAAGCCATCAAGATCCTCGGCCCCATGGATTATGCCGGTGTCGTCCAGTGGGGAGATATGGGAGGTGCGCCTCGTTGGTTGTGGAAGCTACCCAACGGAATCGACCGGGTTTATCAAAACCGGCAGCGGATGATGGGGATGGTGGGCCGCATGACGCCGGGGGACATGCCTGACTTTAATACGCCGATGAAATTGGCGCTCAATGGACTGACGGGCGTCAAAGCGTCGATGAAACACATGATCATCATCAGTGACGGTGACCCGACGCCGCCGACCAACGCGCTTTTGAAGGGCTTTGTCGACAACAACATCAAGATTTCCACCGTGGCATGTGGCACCCACATGAACCAGAACAATCCGCTCAAGAAAATCGCGAATGTCACCGGCGGAAAATATTACATGGTCAAGAAGGCAACAGCGCTTCCGAAGATTTTTCAACGGGAGGCTCGGCGTGTGGCAAAACCGGTGATCAAGGAGTCAATTACCGGGATGCAAATGCGAAAAACCAGCGAAACCGAGTTGCATGAAATGCTGCGGGGAGTCGACCTGGATTCGCTGCCGCCGTTCCTCGGCTATGTCATGACGACGGTCAAGAAAAATATGCTGGTCAGCCAGCTGGCGCTGTCGAACGATCCAGATGACGATGGCGAAAACTCGACGTTAATTGCAACCTGGAGATATGGAAACGGCAACGCGACGGTATTTACCAGTGATGCCGGTCACAAATGGACCGCCGGTTGGCTGGGCAGTGATCAGTACGCCAAGCTGTTCACGCAAATGGTCCGCCATTCGATGCGACCGATCACGCAGAGCGCGAATTTCACGATTGCCAGCGAAGTCAAAGACAACAAAGCCCGCGTGGTCATCACGGCGCTCGATAAAGACGATGCATTTATCAACTTTCTGGATATGGGTGGCCGCGGTATCGGGCCCGACATGGAAGGCTTCGAACTGGAATTCAACCAGGTTGCTCCCGGTCGATACGTTGCTGAAAGTGACGTCGGCAAATCCGGCAACTACCTGTTCAGCATTGTCCCTGGCGATGGTTATGAACGACTGACGACCGGAGTCAACGTGCCCTATTCAACGGAATACTCCGATCGGGAAACGAACCTTTCGCTGCTCGATTCACTGATTCAGTTCAAACCCAAAGGCGGTGAAGCGGGGATGTTGATTGATGGTGACCTGACCAATACGGGCCTAGATCAGTTGTTGGAGGCAAACACATTTCGCCCAACCCTGTCGCACGCACTCAACATCGAAGATGCCTGGCCATTCCTGTTGTTGTTGTGCGGACTGACCTTTTTTGCCGACGTCTTTGTCCGCCGTGTCGCGATTGACTTTGGCTGGGTGGGGAAAGGCGTCAGCCGCCTGCGGAGCTACTTCAAGGGCGAACCAAACGAGCAAATACAATCGCGAATGGCGCGGCTGCAAAGTCGCAAAGCTGAAATTGAAAAACAGATTGAATCGCGTCGAGCCGCCACCAAGTTCGCCCCCGAAGTCGACGAAAAGATGTCGGGCAAACAAAAGCTCGATGAGATCATTGGCAGCGAAATTGAAAAATCGCCGAAACCACCTCCGCAACTCAAACGTGATAAATTACTCGACGTCGAAAAAGACGATTCGTACACCTCCCGGCTGCTGGAAGCCAAACGCAAAGCTCAGCGCCAACAAAAACGGGCCGATGACGACGACAAGAACAAACAGTAGACTTTTTCCTGACGATAACGAAATCCAAATCTGAATCCGAAACTCCAAGGTCTCTTGCCTGATGAATGACGAACTCAAATTTCAACAACAAGCCGAACAATTCCGGGAACGATACAAGGCAGTTAAAGATGAAGTCGGCAAGGTAATTGTTGGCCACGACGAAATTGTGCACGGCGTGTTGACTTGTTTGATGATTGGCGGTCACTGCCTGCTCGAAGGTGCCCCGGGGCTCGGCAAAACATTGCTGGTGAGAACGTTGGCCCAGGCACTTCATCTGGACTTTAACCGGATTCAGTTTACGCCGGACTTGATGCCGGCCGACATTCTCGGGACCAACATGGTCATCGAAGACGCGCATGGTCATCGCAGTTTCGAATTTCAAAAAGGGCCAATCTTTACGCAGATTTGTCTGGCTGACGAAATCAACCGGGCAACGCCCAAAACTCAATCGGCAATGCTGGAGACGATGCAGGAGGGTACCGTGACCATTGCGGGCAATCGCTTCACGTTGAAAAAGCCCTTCTTTGTGCTGGCGACGCAAAACCCAATTGAGCAGGAAGGCACCTATCCGCTTCCCGAGGCTCAATTGGACCGTTTCCTGTTCAAGCTGATTGTTGGCTATTCCGATCGCGAGGAACTGTCGACCATTATTGACCGCACAACCAAGGGCATCACATTCGAACCGCAGCAGGTGATGGATGGCGAAGAAATTATCAAGTGGCAGGGTCTGATCCGACAGGTCGTGCTGGCCGATCACCTGCGCGATTACATCGTGCGACTGACATTGGCGACACATCCCGAGGGACCGTTCGCCGTTGACGTGACGAATCAGTATCTTCGCTGGGGAAGCAGTCCGCGGGGCGCGCAGACGATCGTGCTGGCGGCGAAAGTTCGCGCACTGCTGGAAGGCCGTTTCAACGTCAGTTTCGAAGATGTACGGCGCGTTTTTCTACCCGCTCTGCGGCATCGGATCATCCCGAATTTCGAGGCGCAGGCGGAAGGCATTACCAGTGATCAGGTCCTGCTCGAAGTCCTGGACAAGGTTTCGGAAAAAGTGGACGACTGACCTTCACCGTAACACGACAGGAATTTGCCATTTGTTTGTGAGCTGAGCGCACTTATGCCGACTGTATCCAAGCCAGAATCGAAGAATGACGAACCGCTCCTCAGCCCTTCGCTGCTGGCGCAACTGGAACGTATGGAATTGGTCAGTCGCAAGATCTTTCGCGGCCGCATGAAGGGTGAACGCCGCAGCAAACGGAAGGGGCAAAGCGTCGAGTTTGCCGATTTTCGCAACTACGTGCCGGGCGATGATCTGAGGTTTATCGACTGGAATCTGTACGCGCGGCTGGACAAGCTTTTTCTCAAACTGTACCTCGAAGAAGAAGACTTGCATTTTTATGCCGCCATTGATCCAAGCCTCTCCATGAACTTCGGAACGCCGACCAAGTTTCGCTATGCCTGTCAGTTGGCCGCGGCGCTGGGATACATCGGACTGTGTCGGGCCGATCGCGTCAAAATTGAGTTGCTCGATGGTAAACCGACCAGTTCGGCGCCCGTGCTCCGCGGACGTGGAAGCCTGTACCGCATGATCGACTACCTGGAATCCCTGGAAGCCAACACTAACACCACTTTGACCGAAGGCGTCAAATCATTTTGCCTGCGCAACAGCGGAAAAGGTATTCTGGTTCTGATTACCGACTTGATGGACAAATCGGGTTACGAAACGGCACTGCGATACCTGACCGCTCAAAACCTGGATGTCTACCTGATTCACGTTTTGTCCCAGGAAGAAATTGATCCGGATTTGAAAGGGGATTTGAAGTTGGTTGATTGTGAAGACGCCGATATCGCAGAAATCAGCGTCAGCCAACGATTGATTGACCGTTACCGGCAAACGCTGGCAACTTTCATCGAGCAGGCGCGCGAGTTTAGTTCGCGGCGCGGAATTGTCTACATGATGACCAGCACGGAACGACCGGTCGATCGGCTCGTTTCCCGTTATCTCAGGCAGCGGGGGCTGGTACGTTGAACTGGATCAGTGCTCTTGGCCCGCTGGGGTGGACTTTGCTGTTGCTTGTCCCACCGTTGATCCTGCTGCTCTATTTTTTGAAATTGCGCAGGACGGCTCTCGAAGTGCCGAGCACGTATTTGTGGACGCGAACCATTGAAGATTTGCACGTTAACAGTATTTGGCAACGGCTGAGAAACAGCCTGCTCTTGATTCTGCAGTTATTGCTTGCCGTGCTGCTGATTTTGGCGTGTCTGCGGCCGGGCTGCGAAGGCGAAGAACTGGCCGGCGACCGGTTTATCTTTCTGGTTGACAATTCCGCGAGCATGTCAGCAATCGATGGTGACGAAGCTGGAAATACACGGCTGGAAGAAGCCAAAAAACAGGTTGGTAACCTGATCGATCGGATGAAAAAAAGTGATGCGGGGATGCTGATCAGCTTTTCCGATGGCTCCGACGTGATGCAATCGTATACGCTCAACAAATCGTTGCTCAAACGCAAGCTCAAGGAAATTAAGCAGACCCAGCGCGGCAGTGATATGAACGAGGCCTTGATCGCCGCTTCCGGCCTGGCCAACCCCGGTCGCACGAGCGACAAGACCAGCGCAATTGATATCCAGGTTGCCGACGCCAAGGCCGCGAAAGTTTACATCTACAGTGACGGAGCAGTTGCGCAAATGCCGGGCTTTTCTTTCGGCGAAAGTCTCTCGCTGGAATACCATCCCATTGGCTCGTTCGATCCCCCGAACAATGTCGGCATTACGGCCTTTTCGATCAGCGATCAGCTGGAATCCGAGAACGAGGTTGAGGCCTTTGCGCGGCTGTACAACTCTGATGATGAAGACCATATGGTCGACGTTTCGCTGTACATCAACGGCGAGCTGTACGACGCCCAACAAAATGTGGAAGTCCCAAAAAACGGTTCCAAAAGCCTGAATTACAGTTTGACCGGCGTCGTTGCGAACCTGGAGTCGGCGATACCGGTCAAGTTGGTCATCGAAACGAAAGACGTCTATGCTCAGGACAATGTGGCGAACGCCGTGCTGAATCCTCCGCGAACAGGCAATGTTTTGCTGGTCCGAGAGTATGACCAATTCCTGGATTACGCGGTTGAAACGACGCTGGCCAAAAAGCTGGCGCGTGTCGAAATCCAGCCGCCATCTTTTCTCAAGGAAAAAAAATACGAAGAGGCCGCTGCCTTGGGTACCTACGATCTGATTATTTACGATCAATGCGCGCCGGAAACAATGCCATTGTGCAACACGATGTTCATTGGCAAACTTCCACCTGATGCAAAACTGGACGGCAGGCGAAGTTGTCAGTCCGACACCGATCATCGATTCCGACTTGTCGCATCCTTTGATGAACGCCGTCACGCTGAGCGATGTCACGATCCTCGACTCCAGGGTAATTAACGGCCCCAGTGGCTGGGTTTCCTTGATCGATTCGACGGAAGGACCCATCATGGGCGTGGGTCCGCGAGGCGGCTTCCAGGATTTGGTGCTTGGGTTTGGCATTGTCGACCTTGATGATTCAGGTGCTCCCCAAATCAACACGGACTGGCCGCACAAACTGAGTTTTCCAATCTTTATGCAGAACGTCGTGATGAGACTGGCGGGGGCCGCAAAATTCGCGGAATCGGCGGGGGCCAGCCCGGGCGAACTGGTAACGATCAAACCCCAATTGCCGTATCCCTCGATCACAGTTCGGTCGCCGCAGCAGGAAGTTGTTAACTTGCGGCCACGCAAAGACAATTCTTTCGTCTATGCAAATACGGAAACAAGTGGCATCTATGAGGTGATCGAGCCAGAAACGAAGACCATCGATCAGCTCTTTGCAGTCAATTTGCTCGATCGTCGCGAAAGTGACCTGCACGTAAAACAGGAACTCGACGTCGGTTTCGAAGCGATCAAGGGTACAGCTTCCGATTACAAGCCGGCGCGCACCGAGTACTGGCCGTGGCTGGTCGGGCTGGCGCTCGTGGTGCTGGCGACAGAATGGTACATCTACAATCGACGCGTGTTTATCTGATTGTGGCACGGATCTCCGAGACGTGATGCGTCTGCGTTGCGCGGCTGGATGACACGCGCTTGTGCCTGCCGGCTTGACGTTAAACGATTTGTGTACAAAAAACGCCCCGTGGTGAAGCGGGGCGTGCTCGTGAGTTTGGTACTGTTTTTGGCATCAGTAGCCAAAGCTAAAACCAATCCGGCCGTTGCTGAACGCAATCCCACCGGACGATCCGTGGCCGCTGCCGCCGTAGATGTTGATTCCGCGGGAGCCGTAACCGCCACCATAACCATAGACGGGACCATGTCCATACACGGGAGCGATTGGTCGGGCGGGCACCGCAACAATCGGTTGCGGACCATGCCAGTCGCTATACGAGTTTAACCGACAGCGAATCGCAGCAATGTCATCTCGCATGTGGTGGATACAATCCTCGATCTTGTCGAGCAATCGCTTGACGTGTTTCGTATTGCCCTGGACATGACCGGCGCCATAGGCAGCACCGATTTCGGTTGTGTCAAACAACCTTTCAACATGATGGAAGGCGCGGTCGAGATCATTCAGGTCGGCCTCCAGGTGAAAAATGTTACCTTCGTTGTGGGCGACCTCGTGGATGTGGCGGGCCAGTCGTGCCATTTCACGCGTGTCTTCCAGCATGTGAAAATAGTTGGCGGTGTATTTGTAATGAACCGTTTCTTTCACCAGCAATTTGGTCTTGTTTTGAATTTGCACGGCCAGCGAATCAATATGTCGATATTCGTTGGCGTGCAAGGTTGATGTTGCGGTAAGGATGGCTGAGACTGAAAGAATTTTGGTGATGATTGTCTTCATGGGTTTCCCTTTCCGAGAAAATCTGGGTCTGCCGCAAGTCGGCAGCGGAAAAGAATGCAGGCATCATGCCAAACGACGGCGATGATTGGCCGGATCGCAATTAATCAAAGGAAATCGCGATGATTCGCGAAAAAGATCGCCGAAAAGACGATTGGCTCGCGAAATCAGGTCGTTGTCAGAATGATTACAACGCCGTCAAAATGATCGCGAACGCGTTCGAAGAGGATGGAGTACTGGGTACTCGGTACTGGGTACTGCCTCACAGCGTGCAGAACGAAGTATCCTGCGTCAGTTTGCGACACGGATTGCGCCATCCCATTCGTTTGGGTTCAATCAGGTTGTCGGCAATGTCGGGTCCCCAGCTTCCCGCGGGATAGCCATAGACCGGGATCGTGGGATCATTCGCCCAGGCGTCGAGAATGGGTTCCACGAAAGCCCATGAATATTCGACACTCTTGCCGTGTGCATACAGCGTCGCGTCCCCGTTCATGCAGTCCATCAAAAGTCGTTCATAAGCCGTCGGGATGTCCTCGGTGGCAAGATCAGAATAATGAAAGTCCATGCCCACATTTTCGACTTTGAAACCTTCTCCGGGAACTTTCATCCCAACGTTCAGCAACAGTCCTTCGTCGGGCTGAATCCGCAACACCAGTTGATTGTTTGCCTGGTCGATGGGAGTCGTTCGTTGAAACACGGCATGGGGCGGCGTTTTGAAGGTGATGACGACCTCGGCGACCATCGTCGGCAGTCGCTTTCCCGTCCGAACGTAGAAGGGAACATTCGACCATCGCCAGTTATCGATGAAAAACTTCATCGCCACGTAGGTCTCCGTTTTTGAATCCGCCGGAACGCCTTCTTCCTCGCGGTAACCCTTCAATATCTTGCCGCCGATGTCGGAGGAAAGGTATTGCCCGCGGATAACATTGGTCGCAACCTGTTCCTCGGTGATGGGGCGCAGCGATTGGAACAACTTGGCTTTTTCATTGCGAATGTAGGTCGCCGTTGGCCCGATCGGCGGTTCCATCGCGACGTGCGCCACGACCTGCATCAGATGGTTTTGCAACATGTCTCGCAAGGCACCTGCCGAATCGTAATAACCGCCTCGACTACCAACGCCAATGTCTTCGGCGGACGTGATCTGGACGTGGTGGATGTAGTTGCGATTCCATAAAGGTTCAAAAACGCCATTGGCAAACCGGGTGACCAGCATGTTCTGGACGGTTTCTTTGCCAAGGTAATGATCAATGCGATAGATTTGCTCTTCGTCGAAATATCGCTTCAGATCACTGTTGAGTTTGCGGGCTGATTTCAGGTCGTGGCCGAACGGTTTTTCGATAACCAAGCGCCGCCAACCCGTTGCCGATTTGTTCAATCCCTGCGCCGCGAGAAATTCCGGAATCAGTTCGTACAACATCGGTGGCGTAGAAAGGTAAAAGATATAATTGCCGGCGGTTCCCAAATTAGTGTCCAGCTGAGTCAGTTTTGCCTTAACCTGCACATAACCGTCTGGTTCCAGCGTGTCGATCGCTTCGTAATACAATTTCTCTCCGAATTTTTTGCGGAGTTCCTCGGATTCCTGACTCAGATCAAGATATTCGTTGGAAAGAAACACCATCTCGCGGAAAGCCTGATCCGAATACTCACTGCGGCTGACGCCCAGCACCGCAAATTGTTCGGGCAAGAGTCCCTGTTTGAACAAATCAAAGATCGCGGGGATCAGTTTCCGGCGGGCAAGATCGCCCGATGCCCCAAATATGACGAAAACATGAGGATCTGTATTGTTTTGCATGTAACGGATCTCAACTTGGGATGTTCGATTGTGGAAACGTGATCTGCATCGCGTACAAAGAGAATCGTAACACCGCGCTGCAGGTGCGCTAAGTCTCAATGTGGCACGGCGGTCTCCGCCGAGTATCGTCGGTGGGGGACTACCGAGCAACATAAGCCGGTCTCCGTGACGTACTCGCTGGCACCGCCCACATCCCGGACGTCTGTGCCACAGGGCCTACCCGCGCCGGATGTTTGACCCTTGAAAGTGGATTTGGATTCGAAACACCGTCTTGCGAAGCGATTTGATCGTTCCATCCTTTTCGACTTTAACCGGTGTCTCCTGCAGCCGCTTGTCGATCACGGCATGGTAACCACGCTCCGAAAAAATATCGATCAACATCGACAGCGCCAGTGGATCATTGAGAATTGCAGCTTCCGAATTGACGTTCGCCCGTCCTGAGAGTGCATGCCGCGTGACGATCGGCATGAATTTCTTCCTGATCAATTCGACGACCTGCACGAACAAGTCCGAGTGGTTGAGTTCGTAACTGTCCAGACGTTTTACGAGTTCTTGCCGGGCGTGCAGCGTGATGTCCTCGGCAAGCGGCAACGAGCGCAACCGGTCAAAAGTCTTCGGTTCCAGTTCCAGGGAGCTCTGATAGGAAATCTCGTTGAGGATGTTGGCTTCCACTTCGTCGATCGGTCCTTCAGCATTCACGAAATGGTAGTGGTAGATCTCTTTCAGCGACTTCAGGGCGTCCCAGGTCTGCTCTTTGAAAACCTGGTACCGACTCCTGGCTTTTTCTTCGCTCATGTCGGTCGAACGTTGTTCGATCAATTCGCCAACGCCGGTTTCCATCACGTCGCGGTTATGCAGAGAAACTTCAATGCCGCGACGAATCTGCCGTTCGATGCTCGTGTGTTCGCTGACAAACAAGACCATGGCGTGAATGACGGGCCGCCGAAAATTGATCGCCAGGGGCGTGCTTTGGAATTCGGCGTGTAATTGATTGATTTCGTTGACCAACAATTTCAAACATTCGACTTGCACCCGCGTCCGCGGAAATCCGTCCAGTAACGCGCCGTCACGAAAGGGCTCCTCCAGCAACTTGCGCAACAAAATCCCGATGACCTCTGTATCGCCAACCATTTTCCCCTGGTCTTTGATTCGTTGAGCTTCCGGAGTTACCAAAAGTTGACTGATCACGATCGGCGGACAAGTCAATCCGCGGGCCTTCATGATGAACCGGGTGTGAGTCCCCTTGCCGGAACCGGGTGCACCACCCAGCAAAATGATCTCCTTGGGAAAACGCAGGTTCTCCCGACCGACTTCTTCCTCAAGCTCGGCCCATACGGTGTCAAAAATTACCTGGGCGTCTTTGATCTCAAGGTCAAGAGAATTCTCTTCGTTTTTTTCGTGTTCAATCGTCATGATTTGGATCCGCGGAAGGATCTTACGGAATGTCAAAATGCCGTGGAGATAAACAACTGCAGCCAGCCTGTTCCCGGACGTATCTGCCAGGATCGGCTCGCTGTCGAAGCCAGAACATTACCGTTTTATCGGTAGGACTCCGCTTGCAACACGAGCCATGTTAGTTGCTGAATACCCAATTTTGAAAGTGCCTCGTTAATGGGAAAAAATGGCTAATCACGGCCAAACGTCCTGTTTCCAGTGTCTCGCTCGAGCATCGGGCTTATTGACCGGCATCGGCTGGCCAATTCCGCCGCGAGCCAAACGTATTGGCCCAAGCGTGACTAAATGACGCACCGTAAAAAATCACCAGACCTGTCATATAGACCCAAATTAACAAAACAACCAACGAGCCGGCAGAACCGTACAACTCGCTGGTTGATGAAAATTTCAAATAGCCGTCGACAATATAACGACTGGCTGCCAGCAAGCAGGCCGTTAACATGGCCGCCACCCACACGTCCTGAAATTTGACGCTGGCCGATGGAATCAGCCAAAACAGCAAGCCGAGGACCATTGGCAACAGCAAAAATGAAATGCTCCGATCCGCCAAGTGGATAAACGTAAGAGTTGTGGGATACGTATCACGTACGAAGTTGCTGACTTCACCAACGGCAACATCAAGAAAAGTTGCCAGCAGCAGCAGGATTCCGGCGATCAGGACCATCGAAATTCCTATCAGTCGTTCTTTGAATTTGAAGCGAAAACCGGTGCGATCTTCAATCGGAACATGCCAAATCTGGTTGAACGTATCATGCAACTGCGCGAACACACCCGAGGCACCGTACAGCAATACAAACAGACTTAGCCCGCCCGCGATCAAGCCGGTTTTCGGTCTCCGCATTTGTTCGTCGGTCGCGTTGTGAATCAAGGCTCCCACTGTCTGAGCGACCGACTCCGTCGTAAACAGGGCAACCTGGTTAACAATCTCGGATTCGACCATCCCCTGTTCAAAGATCAATCCTGAAATAGAGATGGCGATCGTCAACAGTGGGGCGAGAGATAACATCGTGTAATACGTCATCGCCGCCGACATCCGCGATGCCTTGGCGCGACCCCAAATTGTGAACGATGACGAAATCAGTTTAAAAACGCGTGCAACCATACGCTGGATTGTAACGTTGGCTGCACGAGATCGCTAATGCACGCATCTACTGCCGTGGGACAGCGCCACATTAGCAGAATCACAGGCACCCCGTTCATGCCATGCGTCCGCCATTGCAACGAAACTCACTCGTTTGCTCGGCGTGCTCGCATTATCTCCAACTCAGGCCGGCCTATTTATGAGCAATACGGACTAGCTTCCGTGATGCCGGCGGCGAATTCTCCGCTTGGGACGACGCCCATCGATTCCACCTGTATGGCGGTAACCGTACTCAATCGCGAACCATTCGGCGAATCGTTCCTGATCGGTATAGCTGGAATTTCGGTAGTCGATCAGGTGCCCCAATTCATGGATCAGCACATTGTTCAACTGAAAATCACGCGCAGAAGCCTCCGTCCAAATCAGTCGCCATACACCGGTCTCAGGTTGTTCCCATTTGCCGCCGTACATTTTTGATTCAATAACAAATGAGCTGGGTGGCGGTACGTAGAAAAACTCATCGAACGTCTCGTCGAACGGGTAGAGGTAGATTGCGCATCCCCACTGCATGCCGTAACACGGACAATACGTTTTTTTGCGAGTCATTCGACTGAGCTGCACGACTTCCAAGCCCTCGAGAAACTCCTGAGGTAATTTGGACAACCGGTCTCGAACCAGGTCCTCCGTGACAACGTGTCGATACTCAGGTCCCGGCTCTTGCACCAAGACCCGGTAACCCGCTCGGCCCGTCGGCTCATGCCAATCCTCTGGAGGAACAAATGCCTGATCCGCATTCGGAGGTGCGATCGCGCGACGCGATTTTGATCGTTCACGCAAATAAGTGCGCTCAAACGGTCGTTGAGCACGGATTTTTCGATGATTGGACTTGTTGTTAACGCGGCGCGGCGAAAACATGACTCTCTCCAGAAAATTTGTTGCATCCCATATAAAAACTGCGCAAATCCGAATATTCGATTGTCAATTCGCGATGACCGAAGGCGGTCATTGGAAGGCGTCAGAAACCCCTCGAACTGGCAATCTGCCTCTCCTTCAATACTAGTTCGAATCGCCGAACCGTCTCAGAGAATGATGTAAAGCCTTGCAATTTAGGGACTTGCGGCTATTCCTACATGCTGGACACTAGGCCCCGCCGGGGGTTTTGGCGGGTTGGGGAGATCTGGGGCAGATTGGAGAATTTCAGCTTACAGCGACTCCGAATTCGCGCGACTAAATCGCTTCGACACTGTAAGTTTTTTCGTTGCCGCGTCACTCAAAATCGAGACTCCCGGCCCCTTGCTTGATCAGCAACGCGTAATGCAGTCATCATAAACGCCGCGCAAACTAGCAAAATCATCAATCCGAGCTGAATCGAACACAAAATCACTTCCGGGATCACGCCGCGAATCAAGCCAAACGGAACCAGGCCGGTGATCACGAGACCAATCCATCCGCAGCCGACACTCCATTTCAACCTTGTTGACGTGGCAGAATTCACGTAGGGCAGAATGAGCAGGGCCATCGCCAACGGAATCGACAGTACAAAGTAGTGTCCCCACGTCACGGGAGCCGTCACCAGGGGAATCGCCAGTCCTGCCGCTGCCGCCAAAATATACCGAGGTCCTGAAAAGGCTCGCAGCCGGCTTTTCCATAGAATTGCGCAAAATATTCCCGTAACAGCCAGCGTTGACAATAACGACGCCATTTGAAGCGGTTTGGCAGCAAGCAACAATGGCCACACAGCGTAGTTGCCAGCGCTAATGTCGAAAGGACTTTGCGTGATTGTGTTCAAATATTCTCGCCATTGCCACCAAATGTCAGCCGTGCCGAAGTACAGGGCTCCCGCAGCCATGGCGGCAATACAGCCGACCAAAAATCCTGCCAACGCAGCCATGAAACACTTCCATTGCTTGTCGACCGCCAATGCTATGCAAACCAGCAGCTGGGCCAGGAATACGTTCGGCTTGTAGGCCGTTGCAACACCCAAAATCAGGCTGCCGACGAACCAGCCAAGCAAATTCTCCTCCCGCTCGCCGGGTTTGTATCGACTGAAAAACCACGTTGCCAACCCAAACAGACCGATTTGTATGCGGTTGACGTTGGCAACCCCCACGTCGGACTCCAATCCGCGGTGCAAAAACAAAAACGCGGCAGCAAATAACAGCGAATTGGAGTTTCCGGCTCCGCAACTGAGCCCAAATAGCCAAATGCCCAACACAAAAACCAGCGTGGAAACGGTTTGGAACACCCAAAAGTCGGTTTCGACGTTGCCTGATCGGAAAAAACCGTTGGCCGCGTAGAAAAATGGGGAGCCGGTTGGATGCAGGCCGGTCTTATAAAGCCGTTTGTTTTCGGAGAGCCAATTTCGCAGGCGATCACTGGCGGGCGAATTCCCGTTTGCCTGGCCGTGAAGGCGTTGGAATTCGCCAAGCAACCGTGGATGATTCGCCGCGTCGTAAATCGACGTCTGCGAGGACTGCGCCATCTCGGGGACGGCCCACAGATGAAAATAATCGATTCCGGAACTGCGCTCGGCAACCAGGTAGCAATGTCCCAATCCTAACAAGACGAGGACCATCGAGACTATCAATGGCAACCTGAAGGAAGAATCGGCGGCAGACATATTGGCGTTGGCGTCCTGATCAATCAAGCAGTTCGCAAAATCTTGATCGACTGTAACACGTTTGCCAAGCCACGCGCAGTCCAATTCAGCGGCCTACGCCAGGATGTCGGTCGCCACGTCGCCGTACACGTCGGTCAAACGGAAGTCCCGACCCGCATATCGGTAGGTAAGCTGTTGGTGGTTCAAGCCAAGCAGGTGCAGGATCGTGGCGTGCCAATCGTGGATGTGCATTTTGTTGTCAATCGCTTCGTATCCATGTTCGTCAGTCGCACCGTAACTGAAACCGCCTTTGACGCCGCCGCCAGCCATCCAGGTCGTATATCCCTTATTGTTGTGATCGCGGCCGTTACCGTTTTGCGCGTAAGGCGTCCGACCGAATTCGCCCGCCCAGATGACGAGTGTGTCTTTTAACATGTCTCGGCGTTTGAGGTCCTGCAGCAGTCCCGCAATCGGCTTGTCGATTTGTTGACAGAGATTCGGCAACGTGTTGGACATGTTAAAATGCGTGTCCCAGTTTCCATGCGTGATTTCCACAAAGCGAACACCCGACTCGGATAACCGTCGCGCCAATAAGCATTGGCGGCCAAATTTGTCGGTTTCGCCGTCGCCAATGCCGTACAAATCCAGGGTCGCTTGATCTTCCTGGTCGATATTCATCAAGTCCGGCATTTCGGACTGCATCCGGAATGCAAGTTCGAACGACTCGATCACGCCCTCGACGCCCGGTTGTTCTTTTTCGCGGCGCAATTTCGCCCGGTTCAAAGCCTGGATCAGATCCAGTTGTTCTCGTTGCTGTTGCGGATTGAGTCGCGGATTTTTTATGTCGGGCACCTGATCGCTACCGCTAAAACCGCGCCGCCGCATGCCACCGCCGCCGCCACGAGCGGATCCACCAATTTTGGTTCCCTGGTAAACCGCCGGCAGGAACGAACTACCGTAGGTCTGGGCCGTTCCCGGTGCCGGATTAAGCGAGATGAAACCGGGCATGCTGTCGTTTTCTGTTCCCAGGCCGTACAACGTCCAGGCACCGAGCGACGGGCGAACAAATTGCGCGTTGCCGGTGTGCATTTGCGTCATGGCCCGCGGATGCACGGGTTGATCGGTATGCATGCTTCGCAGCAGACACAAATCGTCGGCCATGCTACCAAGTTCGGGTAACAATTCGGAAATCCACAGCCCGCTTTCGCCTTGCTGTTTGAATTCCCATGGTGATTTCAGCAGCGAACCGCGGTAAACGCCCGTTTTGCCGTGGTCCTTGGTGAGTTGCGGTTTGTAGTCAAACGTATCGAGGTGCGACGGACCTCCCCGCATGCACAGAAAGATCACTCGTTTCGCTTTCGCATCAAAGTGCGGTTGCTTGGGAGCAAGCGGATTGGTTGACTTTTGGTCATCGGCCGCAGCGATCGTAGCCAACGACGAGAATGCGAGATAGCCAAATCCGGACGAAACCGTTTTGAGAATGTCTCGACGTGAAATCTGGTAAGGGCTCATGATTTCTCCAATCAACCGCTTGTTTTGCCGGCGCACTGTCAGTTCACAAAACGAAATTCGGCAGACGCAATGATTGCCTGACAAACCGCGCTCAACTTTTGGACTTGTGCGTTTTGATACCTGATCCGGTTAAACAGCGAATCGGAACTCGTTTCAAACTGATCATAAAATTTGATAACTGCCTTGCGTTCCTTGGCGGTCGGGTTTCTTCCGAATGCCAATTGAAACGCCAGCGAGACCTGTTCTTCAACCAGCTCCGTTTCCTGCATCAGTCGTCGGGCCATCGCGTCACATTGGTCAATCACAAATTCATTGTTCAGGAAATAGAGTCCCTGGTCAGGCGTATTGGAAGTCTCGCGCTGGCCCACGACGAGTGTCGATTCGGCAAAATCAAACACGTCGAGTGCACGCGGCACGTTGTCCCTCACGATCGGCAGATAGACGCTGCGATATTTCACAGGTTGATCAATTTTTACGATGGAGGGTGACAAGTACATTGCTGCTGCGATTCGATTGCATCCGGTCGCGTAGTCGTTTTGAGTTTCGCCTCGCGGCGTCATTACTCATGCTGGCCATGGTATTGGAACGACCGGAAAGACTGCCGGGAGCGACGAGCACTCCATCCCGCACAATCGCCGATCCGGCCGCAGCGACGATCGAACCTCGAGGGCGGTTGTGATCCAATTCGCCGCTGATCTGTAATATCGAATCCCGAATGACCTCTGCGTCCAAACGGCGGGGTTCCATCCGCCACAGATATTTGTTTTCCGGGTCGGCCTCAAAATTACGCTTGTTGAATTGCGAGCTCGTACGATAGACGTGCGACGTGGCAATTTCGCGCACCAGTGTTTTGATGCTCCAACCATTTTCCATAAACTCGATTGCCAGATGATCCAGCAACTCCGGGTTGGTCGGTGGCAGTCCGGTTGCGCCAAAGTTCTCGGGCGTTCTTACGATGCCGTTACCAAACATGTGCAGCCAAACGCGATTGACCATCACGCGGGCAGCAAGCGGATTCGTTTCGGCCGTCATCCAGCGAGCCAATTCGAGACGCCCCGACGAGTTTGCGTTTATTTCGTCTCGTTCATCGGTTAACACCTGGGGAAAACCCCGCGGAACTTCGTCAGCCGGTTTGTCAAACTCACCCCGGACCAACATCCGGGCATTGACCGGTTGCTCTGTCGGCTGGACGCCCATGCAATACGTGATTGGCTTTCCCGATTTGTCGTAGCTGTTGATGACGGATTCCAGATTTCCCACCTCCGCCGACAGACGCAGGGTGCTGGCGACTCGTTTCTGCGTATTGGTCGTGGCGTCCTTTCGTGCGCGGGCTTGGAGTTGTTCCCGCCGAGCTGCAGCCACTTCGTTTTTCTTCTGTTGCAGTTCCTGGTTGAGCTGAGCCAGTTGTGCCTGTGATAACGGTTTGTCAAAGGGACTCAGGTCTTCTACCGGAAGCATGATCAGATTACTTGCACGTCGATTCTGAAACGAATCAAGTGTTCCGTAATGCGTTGTCATGCTTTTGAAAATTCCGGACAACGCATAGTAGTCGCGTTGCGGAATCGGATCGAATTTGTGATCGTGGCAACGGGCACAGGCAATCGACACACCCAGCACCACGCGTGTGGTGACGTCAATTTGCTCATCAATCAAATCCAGCTCGAATTGCCGCGCATTTTTCTCGATCAACGTTTTGGGGCCGATCGCCAGAAAACCGGTGGCGACAAGGTTTTCGGCCCATTGCTCGTCCGTCTTGACCGGCAACAAATCGCCGGCAATTTGTTCCTGGATAAATCGGTCGTAGGGTTTGTCTTCGTTGAACGAATCGATGACGTAATCGCGATACCGCCACGCCTGCGGGTACGTCAAATTTTGTTCTTTGCCGGTTGATTCGGCATAACGGGCGACATCCAGCCAATGTCGACCCCAACGTTCTCCGAATTCGGGTCTGGCCAACAGAGAATCGACAACGCTCTCAATCGCTGCGTCGGGATCTTTCTTCCATTGCCTGTTGAACCAGGCGATCTGTTTCGGCGAGGGTGGCAAGCCAATCAGATCAAACGATAATCGACGCAAGAACGTATTGGGATCGGCATCGTCCGACGGTTCCAGTTCATGCTAGTGAAGATTCGCCAGTACAAACTGATCGATCTCGGTTGTTGGCCAAGTGGATTGGCCGTTTGTCGGGATGGGCGTTTTCTGCGGAGCCTTGAAAGACCAGAATGCTTTGCCTCTGTTCGATATCAGCGGCGGTGATCGTCGAGTTGATTTTTTGAATTTCCTGGACGCGCGGATCCGGCGCGCCCATTTCGATCCAGGCCTTGAAATCCGAGATCACGTCGTCCGGCAATTTCTTTCCCGGAGGCATCTCGAAATCAAGATGGTTGATCGCGTTCCAAAGGAGGCTTTCGTCCAAATCGCCGGCGACAATCGCTGGTCCCGAATCGCCACCTTCAAGCGTTCCTTCGCGCGTGTCCAGCCACAGACCGCCTTTGACTTCGGTTTTGGTTGAATGACAACCGTAACATTCGCGAACCAGGACCGGGCGAATTTTGGACTCGAAGAACTTTTCAGCTTCGGCGTCAATCTGTTGCGCCCATCCGTGTTGGCACCACGAAACCGCCAGGATGCTGGCGAGGGACAAAACGTACGAACTGCGAAGAAATTTGCTCATATTTCAATCCACGTTTTGTTCAGAGATTGAGGACACATTGTGCCCGATTTTCCCAAAAACATAAACGGCGATCCTTTCGGCTCGCGAAAGGATTCGCCGTTTTTTCGTGTCGATGCTGCAAGTCTTCGGAGAATTCCGCTAGTGACATTCAGAAGACCGAAACGCGTTAATTCTCCCGCGATTCGCAAATCCGAACTGATCCCAAAACCCTGCCGTCCAGGGTGGACTGCGATCCGGTTTGGCCGCCTGATGCGGATCGGTTTGACCCGCCGGGATTCTTGGTGTCGGCACCGAGCCGGGCAATTGAGCTGGGGTGACTGGTACCGTAGCCGACCCCGGACCGGGAACGGTAGGCCTCGTCGCCGGTGCATACAAATCAAGAATTGAGTTAACGTCAGCAGAGTTCAGACCGGTGAACTGTTGATTCGCCGAAACCGACGGCGCGAGGACTGAACCAAGTACATTTGAATGTTCGAGTCCCAATGCGTGACCAATTTCATGGACCGCGACCATTAACAGGTCAAATGCCTGGCCGCCCAATCGGTTGCCGACTTCCCAGGCTTCGGAAGCATCAAATTGAATATCGCCGGCAACCCGCGAGCGGTTTACGTCGTCTGGAAAATACGCCTGGGCAAGCGTCCCGCCTTTGCCGTCAATGTTTTTGAAGGTGATATCCATGGAATCAGCCTGTCCGGCAACGGACGTTTCGGAAAACGTGATGTCGGCGACTTGGGCCCAAACATCCAGCGCCTGTTCCATCGTGGCTTCAAACGTGGCTTGGTCGACCTGGGCTGGAGCGTCACCGAGGTAGTAAGTGAGTTCGGCAGTGCCCTGGCCCGGTCCGTCCCAGCCGACGCTTGCGAGATATCGCCTGGGTTCCAGACTCTCGTAACGTAACCCAATTCGATTGTCGCGTTTGTTGAACTTCCTTGTTCGAATCGCCATTCTTTTTCCTTTCATTACCTGTCACTACAAAGAACTCAAGACGAGGAGCGGAGTCCTTATAGATGATGAGCAGCTTTTCATTGAGGGCAGATTTTGACTCGCTGGCAACTGCCTGCAAGAATCAGCAGGCTGTCAAAATGGCTATCACGGGAGTCTCGTCAGCTAGTCGTTAACGCAGAGTCAATTCCCCGCATTCTCATTTCACCGAGTTGATCGGGAGCGAAAATGTTCGAAGCTCAAAGGGTCAAGTGATTTACGTCAATCCAACTCGCGCGTATTGATGTTGCGCAATTTCACTTCAGAAAATTATGGGACAAACAGAAACCGTATAGAGTGACGCACGAATAGCCCGACAGAGGCGGTCCATCACCAGCCGCGGCGGTTGGCAACGCCCGCTGACGGCTTGCCGGCAGTAGCGTAGTTTTGTCAATTAGGGCTGAACGGCCGGATTTTCCGATCCCATGCCGGCTTGTCCGGCATGAATGAAAGTAGGTAAGCGGGGACGGAGCTCCGCCCTTTCCCTTTATGGCGATTTGCGAATGTATACTTTGATTTCACCGCTGTTATCGGCGAGCGAGTTCCAATCATCCAGGCAACGCACGAATAGCTGGCCGTTGTCGGTCGCGACAAACGACATTTGAGTACCCAATTCGAATGCTTCGGACAGTTTGAAATCGTGAAGGACGGCACCCACCAGCTTGCCCCGGCGGCTGGGCTTGCCATCGGCATCGATCTCCAGCCCGTCGGCCGACAGCTTCCAACTGCCTCGGGCAATGACATCGTATTTCTCACCCGCGACGACTTCCACGGGCGTCGCCTGCCAGCCACGTTGAGCGTTGACCATTGTGGTAATCGGTTTCGTATCGGTTAATTGGTTTGCCGCGATCGACCAATCCCAGGCGCACAGATCCACTCGATATCCGTTGTCAAAATGTTCGACGAATTGATCGTACTCGAACGAAATCTGGTCGGCGATGTCACCAAATGCCTTGTCGAAAGAATCATCCTTGTCGGCCATCATGTTCACGCCAAGTTTTTTGAAGCGCTGGCGGTAATTGGGATTGTTGGCAAGCAAATGGCACAACGCCCAGCGCCAAGCGTACGCCTTCCACGAGTCACCCGTGATTTGGTCGGCCGCCACGATGTCGGCCATTTTTTTCTTTTCAGCCGTCGTCAAATACTCGATGATGACGGGATCCATTTCGACGGCCTGACTATTGGCGTTCAAGTATTGTCCAATTTCGGCCATGCCTTCGGCGTACCAAACCGGCCCGGTGGATCCAAAGGCCATTGCGCAATACGCATGAACCGCCTCATGTTGGACCACGCCGTGATCAGGGCAGGAATAGACAACCGCAACCGTTCGATTGCTTTTGCCTTTGACCAGTGAAAAACCCTGCGAGATCGTAACGCCGGCTTCTTCCTGGATTTTGGTAACGCCGCGGGAGTGAAGTTGACCGGCAAAATTATTCAGATCGCGAACGACATAGCATTCAATTTTGTCCCGTGGCCGTTTGTTGTAATATCGAAAGACAAGTTCATACATGTTTTCGAGCTTGGCCAGCAAAACTCGTGCACTACGGTCCGAGATATCGGTATGCAAAATAAAATTCGGTGAACGCTCGGTGCGCGGTTGACCCGGTTCATCCGAATATTGACTGAACTTTTGATAAAGCTGATCCGAATAGGAAACCGTGGCTCTTTCTCGCGGCGCGGTCAACTCAATTTCGATTTTATTGATGACCTTGGCCCCATTGGTCATTTTGACGCCATTGTAGGACAAGACATTATCGCCCTTGCGGACCCGATTAAGATCATTCGACTTGATATCGAACTTGGCGGAGTCGGCAACGTCAAATGCGATTCTTTCCTGAGGGGCAAACTGCGATTTGGGAACTTCAAGATACAGGCTACCTCGACGACAATACACAACGCGACCAACCACGGTGCAGTTGACAAACTCGTCTTTGGTCGGAGTTGAGTCCGTCTCAATCCCAAGCTGGTTCGTATCGGCCGTGATCACGGATAGTTTCGTTATCGGCTGGTCCGATTTTCCAAACCGATTAATCGTACTGCGAAAACGGGTATACATTCCCCGCTCCAACAGCTCGGCTGGTAAACTGCCGCAGACGTCGATGCTGGCCGGCATCAATACAATGTAGTCGTTGCCGTCGAGTGAGATCGCTCGTTCGTCCGCGTCCTGAATGATGTAAGATTGCCGATTTCCGTTTCTGTCGGCAAGAGTGATCTCACCAGGATGAACGTCCACGACGGTACCTGAACCTTCAAAGTCGCAGTCTTTTTCAATCTTGTTCGTCTGGGCCCAGCCATACCCCGAGGCAAGCATTACGAGGGCGATCGTAAGCGAAATTCGAGATGCAAAACGTAGCAACAAAGGGGACCCGCGCGTCACCATTCCGGTCGATCAAGTGAAGTAATCTGCAAGAATCTCCATTGTACCGTGGACGAGAATTTCAGCAGTCATATTTTGCACAAAAAGAACCGCGATTTTTCGAACACACGTCGAACGAATAAGCGGCCGGGCGCAAGTCCGCCGGTGACCACGGCGTGAAAAAACACAGGACGACGGCACCTGATGGCTTCGTCGCCTTACGTACCGGACGGCTCGCGACCGTGCCGCCAGGATTTTTGAAACACGCCGGATGCCGATGCTCGCGTCGCGATCGCTTAACCGCTGCGACCAAGCGTCGTGTTGCCATGACCGGCAGGATGGCTTTCCCTCGGATGCGCAAGTCGGCGACGCGTTTCAAAATCCGTAGACGATCGCCATTCCGTAGTCGACATCGTTTTTCTGGTTACCCGGCTCAGGCGTGGAATCGAATCGGTCGAGGACGAAGATTCTGAAATTGAGATTCAGTTCGTCATCAATCACAAACTCAAATCCGCCATTGGTGACCACGCGATGGTCGGCAAAGTCGGAAACGTTGGGAAAGTAGTCGACGCTGGCGAACAACTTGGAACGCTCAGACAATTTCTTTTCGCAATCGGCACCGAATTGAAGTTCCGGTTTCCAATCGTCGTCGACCCCGCCGAATTGACGCGAGGCACCCAAACCGAAACGACTCTTCAGAAACCCAATCTCGGTTTCGTACCACTTGTAGCTGAGGCCCGAGTGCAGTCCCAGCTGGTAATCAAAGTCCTTGAACCGGTCGTATTCATAAGTGCTCTGCACAAAGCAGCTCAACCTTGGATGATTTTCAAAATCATGTTCATGGCGACCAAGCGCGTACAGCCGGTCCGTTGTCGTGGAAATATCGTTGGAGGCGTAAAAGTAGGATAGCTGGACTTTCGTGGAGGACGGCCCAACGTCGCGCGTCATGTTCATATTCATGTTGATATCGAGGTTCTCGCTATTGCCCGTCTTGCCGTTCAAGCCAAAGGCAAACGTGCCGTCCCAGACTTTTTCTGCGACAGCATCCTCGATAATTCCTCCATCCAGATCGTATTCGACTTCTTCCGCCACGACGCCGGCCATGAAAAAGCTGAGGATAATCAGGGGCAGGCATGTTTTGATGCGACACGTTGGATTCATCGGGGGGTCTCGAAGAGTATTATGAAAGGAAGCGGGAAGGGTCGGCGCACGGCAGGAGGTTAATCAATTTGACGGGTCCCTGAAAGATCGGTTTTTTGACTCAATCGACGCCTTTTGCTCAAAATCCACGCCACCAACAGCAACAGCAAAATTGGCCCAAATTCGATCCAGGGTACGACGAAATCAAAAAAATGTACGCCGTCGTAGGGCGTTCCCAGTACGGTTTGACCGGCGAAGTGGTAGTCAAGATAGAACCGCAAGTAATACAGCATCGTGGCAGCGGCAACGAACAGCCAGATCCGACTGCGGGCAAACACACACCAAAGGCAATGCCCACGACCAGTACCAGGGATTTTGGGTTGGCGACAGCAGCCAAAACCAGGCGATCGTCAGGAAACTCAGCCGACAAAAATTTTCCGGGTCGCAGTTTCGAGCGATGCTTACACAACTCCATAACACGATTAACGTAAAAATCGCGAGCGTGATTTTGCGGGCAATTGAAAAGTCATCGCTCTGCCGCCCGATCCGGGCTGTGGCCATTTCGGTGAGGCGGATTCGCGTTTCCTGGTTGACAAGCGAGAACCACGGCGCCGGCGGAGCTTCAAAACCGGGACGAGTCGGTACCGCAGTCTTCAGATTTTCGACGACAATCATGAACAAGAAGTCGTTCATTTCCCAGGAAGAGGAAAAGTACTCAAGCCCGGATGGAGATTGATCATAGGACGACATCAATCCTTCCCGACTCCTGATTTCCCTTTTTGGCGGGAGCTTCGCC
Organism: uncultured Planctomycetaceae bacterium; assembly: GCA_963697295.1. Taxonomy (GTDB): domain Bacteria; phylum Planctomycetota; class Planctomycetia; order Pirellulales; family Pirellulaceae; genus Mariniblastus. The sequence goes on from CAVONL010000005.1 coordinate 162,149, forward strand.
GCGGCTTGCAGCCAGGTCGGCACCAGGGACGGATAGTATTTTTTGGCAACCGAAGTATGCCGAACCATCGGCCAGCAAAGCACTGCAGCAACGACAATAAAAATCCCGATAGCCATGACACCTCGCCAGCTTCCCCGCCGGCAGCAAGCGCAAGCCCACAACGGAAAAATAACGACCGGATAAAGCTTGGCGCCCACCGCCAACGCGAGTGCAAGACCCGCGATCGAAAACCAGATGAGGCTGTGAATGTCAGTTCTCGACGAGGACTGGCTGGCGCGACCTCGCTCGAAACCAAGCCCAACCACGGTTGCCAGGATTCCAGCAGTACAAAAAAAGACCGCGATCGAATCGAGATGTCCGCTGTTGGCAAACTCTTTCATCAACAGCGGGCACCACAAATAAACGATTGACCAGGTGGTTGGTAACCCGATCTTGCTCAGCAGTAAAACAACCAGAACGGCAGTGCCGATATCAAACAAGATGATCACCACTTTGATCGCAAAAATAAAACGCGTTGGGCTCGAGTCAACCGGCACGCTGCCGGTCGCCGCGGCGAATACCCATTGGCTTACTGGCGGATACAAAGTTGTCAAATAACTATGATTCACTTGCCGCAGGACCTTTTCGACGCCCTCATGGGTTGCGGCCAGCCTGACAAGCTGTTCCATGTCCTGATTCAGTGTCGGTGGAATGACGCCAGGCCAGCTGGGGTCCGAATTTGGAGAACGCTTTAAATAGTCGACATCCGAGATGATTGCAGCGGGCGGGTATTGATAGGGATCGGCTCCCTGATTCGTTGTCAACCCATCCCAGATATAGCGATAAATGTCCACTTCCTGGATCGGGGTCGAAAACAGCAAGACCAAACGGAACGCGATTCCAAAAATAAAGATGATGTCGATCGGTTCAACAAATCGGCGGCGACGAATTTCGACCTCGGCATCATCAACTTGCGGATTTTTGCGCATCACCAGAAAACAGGCCCCGAAGTACGCCAGGAACGCCAAGCCGAACAGGCCCAGCATTAACAGGATGGGGCGGTCCTGGGTGTTGCTGCCAGGGTCAAACGAAAAACTGATTTTCAGGACAAACAGGTAAACGGCGGTCGAGACGACACCCAAAGCGCATAGCCAAGCCGTGCTGTTGTGCTGTTGGGCCAATGGTTTGCCATCAGGGATTGAAATTTAATGTCGCAGTATCGAGCCCAGTCAATGAAAAAGGGCTCCGGCCACGAATGCCAACAAGATGATACCCCAGACGACCATCCCGGTCAGGTTCATAAAAAACGCGACGTTGGCGCTGGGGTCAGTTGATGTTCGTGCATAGGCCCATACCTTTGCTAAATAGCATTGGTGCGATGAACAAGCGATACGCATCCACACGCGAATGCGCTGGCAATTCCCAATCCGAACATCAAAAAACTGCGTCCCAGGTCCTCGTCTCGCGCGTTCAGTGACGGGCGTACGTAGCGAGGTGGTGAAGTCGGCCGATAACCGGGTTGACCTGGATTCAGCGGCGCTGATTGCGGGCCGATATAGACCGGTGGCTTGTATTCCGGATCGGGTTTACCGCGCTCGACGGACGGCGAATCGTTGGCTCGAATTTGCCTAGACCGTCTCCTCGGGCGGTTGGTTCGATAACGGAATGTTGCATAACGTACCACACGTCGGGCACCGCAGTTGTTTGCCCGCGTGTTCGCCGGCCACTCGCAGCACCGACTGGCAATTGCTACATGTCAACTCGATCTTCATCGATGTCGCTTTCGATTTGACCACTCTGATGAGTCGTCAGTTTTTTGTCGCTGGCGAATGTCGGATGACGAAATTTCCATCAAAAACTCGTCGGCAGAAATAAATTCGCAGAGTGCCTCCAGCCTCGGATCGAGACGCCTGACAGGTTGGGAATTCGGATGCCCGCAGGCTTTATTGTGTGGTTTTCGGGCAAATACGAGAAATCGACAGCCGTGCCCGGCGATTGCCTCGAGGGATTGATGCATTCTGTTCAAGGTCCTGGCGGTAGTATCGCGGCTCATTGATTCTGGCGATCGTGTCGGCACCCACGACGAAAACGCAGCCGCGGAACAACTCTGCTTTCTGCTCAAACGTGGGCGTTCGCGTGAGAATCAACCCATGAGGATGGTGAACCTGGCGGGTTCGGTTGGCAACCTCGGCAAAGTCCAAAGCTGGCTTGTCGACGTTCTCGACGCTGAGTTCAAACCAGACTGGTCGCCGGTGACGTTGGGAGGCAAGCTCCGCCATCGCCAGGTGACCCTCGTGCAGTGGGTTAAACGCACCCGGAAATACAATGGAATCGTGGAAACCGGTAATCTGCGAGTTCTTGGGCTGTGCCGCGCGGCTGCAATTGGGCGGGTGGGGAGGCCACGAGGAAGTCGACTTGTTCCGACAGCAACTGGGCAAACTGATCGCGGTGGAGCCCGTTTTTTTGTTGCCCGCTCATCTTGATTTCCGTCGGGAAATTGTCGGTAGAAACCCCAATTCCCGATTGAAGGAAATGGGTGTTGGCGATAAACTGTTGTGCTTGCGAAGGCCGGCATGTCGCCGCCTGTTTATTCCTTTAATTGATCATTACTCGGTTGCTACCCTGCGTAAAGGGCGCCCTGTTGGCCCGTGCCAATGCGAGTGATTGATGGAGAATCTATGTCTAGTACTCTTGTAAAAGATCTGATTGACGCTGGCGTGCATTTTGGTCACCGCGTCAGCCGCTGGAACCCGAAAATGGCCCCGTATATCTACGGGAAAAAGAATCAGGTCCACATTATTGATATCCGCGAAACGGTTCGCGGACTTCTCACCGCCAAAAAGTATGTCGCCCAGGTCGCATCCGGTGGCAGTCTGATTTTGTTTGTCGGAACAAAGCGTCAGGCGGGTTCGACGATCGAACGTGAAGCCCTACGGTGTGGGATGCCGTTTGTTTCGCAGCGCTGGCTGGGAGGCGCGTTAACCAATTTCCGCACCATTCGCAGTCGGATGACACGCTTGGAAGAATTGGAAAAAATTCGCAGCGGTGACGAATTGGCGACCTATTCCAAGAAAATGCAATCGTCGCTCAACCGCGAATATCGCAAAATGTATCGCAATCTCAACGGCATTCGCACGATGAATCGCTTGCCCGAGTGCCTCATCATCGTCGACCCCAACAAAGAGAAAAATGCGGTTCGCGAAGCCCGCGCGTTAGGCATTACCACGGTCAGTCTGATCGATAGCAACTGCAATCCCGATCTGGTTGACTTGCCAATTCCTGGCAATGATGACGGGATTCGGTCCATTGAGCTGATCATGTCCCACATGGCGGACGCGGTTTTGGCTGGCAAAAAGAACATTGTCGTCAAGAACGAGGGTAAGGAAGCCGGCGGCGGTAAAAAACAGGACAAAACGGAAACTGCTGCAGTTTCCGAATCCTCAGACGCAGCTGCCGAACTGGTCGCGGAACCAGCCAACGAAACTCAAGTCGTCGAAGCTGTCTCTGATCCGACGAGTTAACATCCGGATATTGGCGTTAGCCGAATGAACCTGCCAGTGTCCTGTTAGTGGACGCCACGCAGCGGAAGTTCACGAAAAATTGGAGACTTTCGGCCGCAACGGACTCCCGGGTTACAAACGACAACGCAAGCCGGCAACGGCAGCCGTTCAATTTCGGACGGTCGATGCATACAGTAGGAAATTCAATTGCCCCGCTTCGAATTATCCGGATCGGGCGATCCAAAACATAATCCAACAGTAGAAATTAGAGGAAGACAATGTCGATTTCAGCGAAAGATGTAGGTGCTTTGCGAAAAGCCACTGGTGCCGGAATGATGGATTGCAAAGAAGCTCTCAAGGAAGCAGGCGGAGACCTCGAAGGCGCGATGGATTGGCTTCGCAAGAAAGGCCAAAAAGTGGCCGCCAAACGGGCTGACAAAGATGCGAACGAAGGAATCGTCGTCGCCAAGGTGAACGAGGCCGGCAACGTCGGTGTCATTTTCGGACTTGGCTGTGAAACCGACTTTGTTGCCAAAAATGAAGATTTCATCGAGCTGGCCAATAAACTTGGCGAGCTGGCCATGAAACAATTGCCAGAAACCAAAGAAGAATTTGCCGCCCTTCCGTTTGAAGGTTCGACCGTCGCCGAGAAACTTGTCGACTATACCGGCAAGGTTGGCGAAAAGATTGAGATTTCGGGATACCACAAAGTCCAGGGTGATCATCTCGCTTCGTACATTCACGCGGGCAGCAAGATTGGCGTCGTGCTTTCTTACAATGACGGTGGTAGTAAGGAAGCCCCGACGTTTTTTCGGAACGTCGCGATGCACATTGCGGCGATGGCCCCTTCGATCATGCGGCCGGAAGAATTCGATGATGAGTTCGTGGCGAAGGAAACCGAAGCCATCCAGGCTCAGATTAAAGCCGAAAATGAACTCAATGAAGCCGAGAATCTTGGCAAGCCGCAAAAGAAGGTGCCAGATTTCGTCAGCAAACGCCAATTGACGCCCGCCGTGATGGCTGCTGCCGAAGAAGCGATCAAAGCTGAATTGAAGGCCGAAGGAAAACCGGAAAAAATCTGGGACAAGATCATTCCAGGCAAAATGGAAAGATATGTGGCGGACAATACGCTGTTGGACCAGGAGCGTTGCCTGTTAAGTCAGTTCTTTGCCTTGGACGATACCCAAACGGTCGAAAATGCGATCAAGGATTTGAGCCCCACGGCAGAAATTGTCGAGTTCAAACGAATTGCCGTTGGCTAATTCAATGCAGTTCCAAGCCCCGCCGATCGACGGGGCTTTTTTCTTACCGTCATTTCTTTCCCGATAAGTGAAAAATCATGGCTGATCAAGCCAAATTTAAACGAATTCTCCTGAAATTGTCCGGCGACAGCTTCAGTCCGGCTGGTGAACGCGGCATCAGCATGGATGAGGTTGTGCACATCTCAAAAGAAGTTCGCGCGGCTCAACAACTGGGCTGCCAGATTGCGATCGTGATCGGTGGCGGGAACATTCTCCGCGGCACCCAATTCAAAGCTACCAATGCAGTCGTTCATGAAGCCACCGCTCACTACATGGGAATGTTGGCGACGGTCATCAACGGTTTGGCACTGCAGGACGCGCTGGAAGCCGTCGGCTGTGTCACGCGGTTGATGAGTGCGATCAAAATGGATGGTGTCTGTGAGCCTTATATTCGGCGGCGGGCGCAGCGACACCTGGAGAAAGGCCGGATCGTCATTCTCGGCGCCGGAACGGGCGGTCCGTTTGTCACGACGGACACCGCCGCGGCGATGAGGGGCATGGAGCTGACGGTCGATATCGTGATGAAGGCCACCCGAGTCGACGGGGTATACAGTGAAGATCCGGAAAAAAATCCGCATGCCGTATTGTATTCCGAACTCGACTACAACACGGTGATCGAACAAGGGTTGAGAGTCATGGATTCAACGGCCATTTCGCACTGCATGGAACATGATTTGCCGATCATGATTTTCAATTTTCGAAAAGACGGCAACATCCTCCGGGCTGTTCAGGGCGAACGAGTTGGTACAATTATCTCCACGCGACAGCCAGCTCAACGAACCTGACCGCAAAACGTGGGATAGGCATCCTTGCCTGTCATGAGACATTAACCGCAAACGTGGGATAGGCATCTTGCCTGTCATGAAACATTCAGAAGGAAATCAAATGCCCGCTGAACAAATTTTGAAGGACTGCGAATCACGGATGGAAAAGGCGATTGAGATTTATAAAAAAAATCTCGGCGGCATTCGAACCGGTCGTGCGAATCCTGGTTTAGTCGACTCGCTCCGGGTCGACGTTTACGGATCTCCCACGCCAATCAAGCAGATTGCCTCGGTCGGAGCGCCCGAACCTACACAAATCGTGATCCGACCCTACGATCCGACCGTGATCAAGGAAATCGAAAAAGCAATCGTCGGTAGCGACCTCGGATTCAACCCGCAAAACGACGGACGCGTCGTCCGGATCAACGTTCCGCCGTTGTCGACTGACGTCCGCAAAAAGATGGTCGCGCGGATCAAGGATTTGACCGAAGAAGCAAAAATATTCGATTCGAAATATTCGCCGTGACGGAAACAAGGCCGCCGATCAGGAACAAAAAGACAAAATTGTTTCCGAAGATGAGCGAGACGATATAAAGGACAGCGTGCAGGAGCTAACCAAGCGCTACGAAGAAATAGCGAACGAAGCTGCCAAAGCCCGCGAATCCGAAGTCATGGAAGATTGATCGCTGTCGACCACGGTGGCGTTTTGGGCGGATCTAAGTCTCGTTTGTCGCAGTACGTCCATCGCAGTGCTTTGGGCCCGTGCGTTAGAAGCGTAATCCGGTAAGGCCCGTTGGTCGTTGGGCCAATCTCGTTAATTTTCTTTTAATTCTTGCTGCCGATTGGTAAGATAGGAAAAGTTGCCGATCTCCCGTCTCCAAAATGCCTCGTGATCGGCTGCCAAGACCGTTCGCCCCCCAAAAATCTCTGGAATTTCCGTTTTATCCGACCGGAATGACCTGCCATTGGGCTCTTTTAGTGAGAGGTTGATTTGAACGACGCACCCAAGCTGGACCTCGATACGGTTCGGATTTTGATCGATCAAGCACGCGGGGGAGATCAGGAAGCCCAATCGGATCTGGCAAAACAGGTGCAAAGATACTTGGCCATCCGCGCGGACCAGCAGTTGAACAAGTCGCTCAGGACGAACCTTCATCCGTCGGATATCGTGCAGAAAACGCTGATCAAAATGGTTCAAGGCATTGAAAATTTTCGGGGGACATCGACTGAGGAATTCTACGGTTGGCTGAATAAAATCATCCTGCACGAAACATCCAAAGCCGACCGCGATCTCAAACGTCAAAAACGTGACATCCGCCGACAACGAACCATCGGCGGACAGGATAGCCGGGACTTCCATGTCAGCGAACCGACAGATTACAACCCGACGCCAGGTACCAACGCCATTGCCAATGAACGGCTGGAGTTATTTCACCAGGCACTGTCCCGTTTGCCTGACGATTACGCAACGGTGATCCGGCTAAGGAACCTCGACCAATTGTCGTTTAAGGAGATCGCCGATCAAATGAAACGTTCCGTCGATTCGGTTTCCAAATTGTGGTACCGGGCCGTTGTCAGCTTCCAGCGTGAACTCGAGCAGCTCGATGACAACTCGCAATGACAAGATACGACTCAGTCCTGTCGATCTGGCGCGTCGACTCGATGATCAGCTGCGCGCCGGCGGCAGTGCGGAAGATATTCTGGATCCCGCAGGCGAGCGACATTCAGTTCAAGGTTCGTTGGGCGACCTGTCGGACGACGAACGGCGAGAATTGAAAGCCGCGAAGGCGGCACTGTACTTTCTAAACCGCGTTCGCGTCGATATTGACAACGTTGCCAGGCAACGCGAGTCGTCGCTCCTCCTGCCGGATGATCGGCATTCGACCGTCAAAAACCTGGAAACGTTGCATGAACCTCGCGACGGATGATTTTGAATTCACGGAGCTTGGCAGGTTCGAAATCATCCGACCGATCGGCCAGGGTGGATTTGCGAAAGTTTACTTGGCTCGCGATCCGCATTTGGATCGCGACGTCGCCATCAAGGTGTTGCAAACTCACGCGTTGCTGTCCGATGAATCCCGATTCCGGTTTGAGCGGGAAGCCAGAGCGGCGGCAGTTCTCAGCCATCCAGCCATCTTGCCAATTTACGAAACAGGAGACGTTGGACCGGTCACGTTTATTGTCAGTGAGTATTGCCCCGGTTCGACCTTGGCGCATTGGTTTTCCGATGTAAATGCGACCACGGATTCGAGGACGGCTGCCGAAATCGTCGCGACAGCTGGCAGAAGCCGCACAACACGCCCACCAGCGCGGCGTCATCCATCGCGATTTGAAGCCGGCGAATGTGCTCATTCAGGATGGCGCAGAACCCATCGCGCAACGACTGCGCGTGGCGGATTTTGGATTGGCCAAGCAAATGGAATGTGACGACATGACCATTACGACCGACGGGGCTGTGGTGGGAACGCCGGCGTACATGTCGCCCGAGCAGGCGCGCGGCGCCTCGGTGATTGATGGAGCGACCGATATTTTTTCGTTAGGTGTGATTCTCTATGAATTGCTGACTGGCAAGTTGCCATTCAAGAAATCGGGGAATCTCTCGACTTTGAACGCGATTGCCAACGAAATCCCGGTCGCTCCGCGAAAAATCAACAATGGCATTCCCAAGGACCTGGAAGCCATTTGTCTGAAGTGTCTGAACAAACGTCCGGAAGATCGATATGGCGATGCGTATTCGCTGGCCAACGACTTGAACGCCTGGCTGGACGGCCGCCCGATCGCTGCGCGACATGCAACAAGAAGTGAACGACTGGCCAGGTGGGTGCGCCGCGAGCCGGCACTTGCCGCCGCCCTCGCTTTGGCATTTTTCAGCCTGGCGCTGGGGCTTGTGTTAACTGGCTGGCAGTGGCAAGTGGCGCAAGCCAATCTTGCCGATTCAAATATTCAGCGTGATCGAGCGGTGAAAAATATCCAGCGGATTCAGGATACCGTCGAAAACGTCCTCGATGAATACGGCAATTCACTTGACGAAAAGTTGTACCTCGATCCCGGCCATCGTCGCATCATTACTGAAATGATCAGGATGCACAAAGAGCTGATTGATGAAGAAGCCCAGGCGCTGAACGTGACCGAATCGACCATTGAGTCGTACGTGAAAATTGCCCAACTGAATCGCAAATTGGCAAATTTTGAACAGGCCCGGGAGATTTGCCGGCAAGCTCGAACCCTGGCGGAACTGGCGATCAAAAACAATCCGGGACAGGAATCGCAACTTCGATATGCCCTGGTGGGTATCAGTATTCAGGAAATTTGCCTGGCCCTGAATTTCGGCCGCAACGAGGAGGCTGAAAAACTGGCGCGTGATGCGCTGGCGGACTTGCAAAAATTTGGTTCCCAGCAACCCGGGGCACATGCAATACATCTGCAGATCTCGCTTTATCGGCACCTGGGCTGGGCGTTGCACGCGCAAAACAAATTCGCGGAAATGGTGCCGTGCATGGAGACTAGTATGAAACATTCCGCCAGTTTGCTGGCAACGAATCCCGTCAAAGAATCGTATCAGTGCGACTACGGTATTTCGTTGCAGGATGTGGCAACCGCATATCGCGTGGTTGGCCGCCAAGCTGAAGCCACCAAGTTTTTTGGAAAGGCGTTGTCGCATTTCCAGGAATTGGCTTCCAAAGCCTCGTCCAAACTCGATTACCGCGAAAGACTCGGTTACCTGCACCTCGATCTGGCAGAATCATACGCGTCCGAGAATCGAATTGACGCAGCCGACGCGCAGTTTTCAGCGGCCAAAAACATACTGGAAGAGCTGGTTGCCGACCACCCATCCGATCTCGGGGCCTACAACCGACTTGTGCATCTGGTCCTTCGCGAAGCGCTGTTTCGCGAGACGACAAATGAGTTTGAAGAAGCCAAAACGTTACACGAACGCGGCCTGGAAATGGCCGACAAAGTCGCATTCGATTTGATGAGAGCACGCTACCGGCTGATGTTTCGTGTTGGATATGCATCGCTCTTAATCAATCATTTTGCTCAAAATGACGACGCCTGGGTGAATGACTCGCAAATTGAGGAATTACTGGATCAAGCCATCGAAATTGGCGAAGCGGCAACACTGACGTTTCCTCGCGAAAATTTGTTGGCGGAACAGCTCGCGGAAGCATATCGCCATAAAGGTCGGATGCTGTACGCTCGGAATCAGACCGAAGAGGCCTATCAGTTATTCGTGCGCGCTTCCGCGGTAGCCATGCGACAACTTCGCACGGATCCCGATTCGCGAATCTTGCAGGAAATGGCAATAATTCGGGCTCAATATGCGGCGAAATTGGCGGCCGAACTCGACCATTTTGACGATGCCAAAACGATTCTGACAAAATTGGCTGAGACTTCTCCCAATGCTGTCGATCTCCAATTCCAGGCTGCCCGCTACCTCTCACGCTTGGTCGGCAGTCTCCACCGCGCGGGGCATTCGCCAGATGAAATTGATGAAATCGAATCGCTGGCCGTGAAAAAACTAACGCGGGCTTTCAAACTGGGATTGGTTAACGAGGGTCAGTTCGAACAGCAGGTTGAATGGCAGCCCATCCATGGTTCGGATGCATTCAAAAAACTGGTTGAGTCGAGTTCGAATTAGTGGGTCGCTTCTGCCGTACACGACTCAGGCTGAATTAGCTCTCGGCGAGAGTTAAGCCTGACAGGTTCAAATGCTCGCGGCCGTCTTGCGACAACCGATCATCAACACGAGTAACCAAATCCAGGCCGCGAGCCATTGAAGAGTGCTCACCCACAAATACACGCGGTGCAGTTGGTAAAAATGTTCCTGGTCGATGACTTCGACTTCCGCCACATCCAGCATCGAATCCAGAATTGGGTGAAGGTAGACCAATCCGAACAGCCCCAACATGATCAACACGCAGAGTGCGAGTTGAAACCGTACGCAGCATCGCCGGCAACTCTTTCCAACTGAGAAACGATTCCAGCAACATCATTGCCACCGCGATCCCGGCAAAGATATTGATCCACTGGGTCACCTGACGCGTGATCATGCCCTGATTCAAGGACGAGCCCAACACGTCCGTGCCGACGGGAACCACGATCGACACGTAAAATCCGAAACCACCGAACCACATTGCGAAACTTGCCAGCAATAACGTGCGGTAGATCGTCAACATCTGGTTGGCCTTACAACAGTTTTTCTTCGTGATGGAACCAATGACGGACGCTTCCGCGTGGTATCAATTGCCAAGCCCGTTCATGAACGTAGTAGATAAACATTTTCGCGAAAAACTCGATCCCGCCAACCGTCAGTGCGCTGCTCACATCTCCGAATACACAAAAGGCGATGATAATCGTGGTCGTTGTCGCGACGATTCGCCAAGACATCGTTTTCAGTAACGTTCGCAGGTGGGACTCACGGTAGGGCTTGGGTTCCACGTGTCGACGGGTTGGGCTCATTAGATTCCAAGGCGTGGTGGGTAAGGAACGACGCATTTGGGCAGTGCCAACTGCGAGATTGAGGCGTCGCTCGAATTTGAGGCATTGCGATTCACCTACGAGTCGCTGAGTCCATGGTGAATCGAATGGATTGAAAGTCAACGGCGTGCGTCACGCGAATCAACTGATATCGCCGTCACGCGCGTCAGATTCGCTACCCGTCGCCTCATCGAATTCACCGTGCGATCCATCATCTTCGCCCGAGATCAGATCATCGTCATCACCTTCGGTGTCCATTTGCTCGGCGAGATCAGCCACATCGTGCGCCTCGACCGAAAGAACTTTGCCCTGATAGCTGAGCATTTCTTCGATGCGGGCCAATTTGCTTTTGAAAAACGGGAACCAGGGTGTGCGATACAGTCCGATGACGCGTTTCATCTCAAATATCGGCTTGTTCATCCGCGTCTTGAGCGACAAAGAACCGACTCCAGCCAGAAACAGCTCCAGATAATCCAGCGGTTCGTTTTCCGTTTTCAAACCGATTAATTCAAAACGTTCGCCTTTCCCACCCAGACGATTGACGGTTAACCCTGATTCATCGATCCGCACGCGAAGGTGCGTGCGACTGTAAATAAAGTTGCCCAACCAGATTACGAAAAACACGATCGCCATGGCAAACCAGGCACCTGCATTCGCCTCGGGGGCCAATCTCCCCAGCCATCCACCAATCATGGTGAAGGGCTTGATGTAACCAGTCAACTCTAACACGATCGGGATACCCACGAACGTTCCGAGCAACCCGAAGATCAGCATGAACTTGCTTTTCGGCAGATTAAACCGAAAGGCGACATACCAGAGCACCATGATGGTCAGACCGATCCAGAAAATCATGTGCCGGTAAGGTGCCTTTTCCGGAGCTTGGCCGACGAACATCGCGACGGTCCCAATTACTGTGAACAACGCCGCCGGATAACCCGCCAGGATCCCCGGCAAATGATCGTATAGCAGGATTGGCTTCAGCGTCGTAACAGTCGATGGTTTTGACATGTGTCTCCCAGTTCGCAACTATGTTGGGTCGTTTACTTTTGTTCGCTCAATTCGTGAAAATATTGGCAATTCCGCATGCCGCGAATAACTGTTATTAAAACGTGTTGAATCAATCGCACAAGCCGCCGCAAAAAACCGCAAGAAACCGGGTCGTCGGGAGGGAAGAGCTCCGCTCTCCCGTGGTGTCGGGAGGGAAGAGCTCCGTCTCTTCCGTTGTGGTAGGCCGGCGGAGACGGAGCTCCGCGCTCCCGTGGTGTCGGGAGGGAAGAGCTCCGTCTCTTCCGTTGTGGTAGGCCGGCGGAGACGGAGCTCCGCGCTCCCGTGGTGTCGGGAGGGAAGAGCTCCGTCTCTTCCGTTGTGGTAGGCCGGCGGAGACGGAGCTCCGCGCTCCCGTGGTGTCGGGAGGGAAGAGCTCCGTCTCTTCCGTTGTGGTAGGCCGGCGGAGACGGAGCTCCGCGCTCCCGTGGTGTCGGGAGGGAAAAGCTCTGTCTCTTCCGTGGGTCAGCGGCGTGGCGAGCCCCCGTTATCGGGATTAACGTTCACTAAATCACCCGTCGTGATACGCTCAAAACGGTCTCGTAAAATATGAGTCACAGAGCGCCCAATCAGCCTATCGTGATGTCATAAACTTTTGGCTGAATGTTTGAATTTGTATTGGGAACCATGTTGTCGGTTTGCGGGTTTTTGATATCATTGTCGTGAATATTCGAACCATTACTGCTCGAAGCGAAAGGGAATGGAATTCCCGATACCAAGCGATTTTCAACGAACGGCGGCAGGTTGCATTTCTGAAGAAAATCGTTGTTTTTTTGGCAAAAGTTTGTGAAAATTTTCACAAGCAAATCGGTTAGTGTCGATGCAAGGCGCTGCTCCAGCGTTGGGAATCGGCGGCATGCACCCGGTGGTCGATGACTGCAGAGTTTTGAACGTTCGTAGCGAACAAATTGGAATCACCCAAAGATAACCCATGGTTTATCAAATCAAAAAAGGCCTCGACATTCCCATTAGCGGCGCGCCCGTCCAGGACATCAAAGACGGGCCCCGGATCAATTCGGTTGCGTTGCTGGGTGATGATTATATAGGGATGCGTCCCACCATGCTTGTTGGGGAAGGGGACAAGGTAAAACTGGGTCAACCGTTGATGACCGACAAGAAAACGGAGGGCGTGGTTTATACTTCTCCGGGCTCGGGCACCGTCCGATCGATCAATCGCGGTGAAAAACGCCGTTTCCTGTCGTTGATCGTGGAACTCGAAGGCGATGACCAACTGACGTTCGAACCAATTACGACGCTGGATGACGTCCCCCGCGAGAAAATCCAAAGCATCCTGGTCGACTCAGGAATGTGGACGTCGTTTCGCACGCGGCCGTTCAGCAAAGTGCCGCAGCTCAACACGGAGCCCAATTCCATCTTTGTGACTGCGATGGACACCAGCCCACTTTCCGCGGAGCCCGAGTTGATTGTCGATCAGCACAAAGAGCTCTTTGTGACGGGGCTGTCGGCGATTCGGCATTTGACTTCGGGCAAGACATTTGTCTGCACTCGCAACGATTCACGGATTCCGGGTCGGAATCTTGCCAGCGTGCAATTCGAAGAATTCGCGGGTTGCCATCCGGCGGGTTTGGCCGGAACTCACATTCACTTTCTTGACCCGGTCGGTCCGAAGAAAACGGTTTGGACCATTGACTATCAGGATGTGATTGCCATTGGCCACCTGGTTTCGACCGGACGAATCTTGACCGAGCGCGTGATTGCCGTGGCTGGCCCGCGGATCAAACAGCCGGGGCTATACAAGACACGGCTGGGCGCTTGCATCGACGATCTGGTTGCCGGAAACATCGATCCGAACAACACCCGGTTGATTTCGGGATCGATTTTGTGTGGCCGCAATGCCAAAGAACCAACGAATTATCTGGGCCGATACCATCATCAGGTTTGCGCTTTGGAAGAAGGCACCAAGCGGGAATTTTTGGGCTGGCAAGGTCCGGGGTTTCGACAAGTTTTCGATCACCCGAATCTATGCCGGTTCGTTGGCCAAGGGCAAAAGCTTTGACATGACGACCAGTCTGGGCGGCAGCAAACGCGCGATGGTGCCTGTCGAGACATACGAGCGGGTGATGCCTCTCGATATTTTGCCGACCCAGTTGCTCCGTGCCTTGATCACGGGTGACACCGAGCTGGCGCAGGCGCTGGGTTGCCTGGAACTCGACGAAGAAGATCTCGCCTTGTGCACCTACGTTTGCCCCGGCAAATACGACTACGGCAAAATACTCCGAGACAATCTCACGACGATTGAAAAAGAGGGTTAGTGTTGGCTGAGAATTCGAATTCGCTCTGACTCACAGCCCGGTTCTCGCCAAACGAGAAGATTACATTCCAAGGAATCCAAGAATTATGTTGAGAGCAACTCTCGATAAACTCGAACCGCTGTTCAAGCCGGGTGGCAAGCTGGAGAAACTTCATCCGCTGTTTGAGGCGAACGACACGTTTCTGTACACGCCGGGCAATGTCGCCAAAGGCGGAACGCACGTCCGTGATGCTATCGATACCAAACGTATGATGTCGATGGTCATCATCGCCCTGCTGCCTTGTATTTTCATGGCACTGTACAACACGGGTTATCAGGCTGAACGAATCCTTGCATCCAACCCTTCCCTGGTTCCTGAGGGACAAGGATTTCTCGAGGGGCTGTGGAGTGGTTCCTGGCGATATGCAGTCATGGACTTTTGTGGGATCGATTATTCCTCGGTCCGCGGCGGCTTTCTCAGCCTTTCGAGTTTGCTGCCATGCCTTGTCCATGGGGCCTTGTTTTTTCTGCCTGTGTACATCGTCACGATGGCTGCCGGCGGAACTTGTGAAGTAATTTTCAGCATCATTCGAAAGCACGAAATCAATGAGGGCTTTCTCGTTACTGGCATGCTGTTTCCCTTGACGTTGCCGCCGACAATTCCTCTCTGGCAAGTCGCCTTGGGGATCGTGTTTGGCGTTGTCGTTGGAAAAGAGATATTTGGGGGAACGGGAAAGAACTTCTTAAACCCCGCGCTTACTGGCCGGGCATTCCTGTATTTCGCTTATCCCACCAAAATCAGTGGCACCGCAGTTTGGTCGGCCGTCGACGGCTACTCAGGCGCTACGATTTTGGGAGCGGTAGCTGACGCCAAAGAAGGAACGGTAAGTCAGATCTCAGCCGGCATGAGTTCGGCGGCAGTGACCGGAACCACTTGGTGGGATTACTTCATCGGCAACATCCACGGCTCGATGGGCGAAACCAGTGCACTGGCGTGTCTGATCGGAGCGGCGATTCTGATTTACAGTCAGATTGGTTCGTGGCGAATCATGGCCGGAGTGACACTTGGCATGACGGTATTTTCAAGTATCTTGTGGATGCTGCCGGTTGCCGAGCCGATTTGGCATGTGCTCCCCTGGTGGCACCTGGTCATTGGCGGGTTTGCCTTTGGGACCGTGTTCATGGCGACGGATCCCGTTTCTGCTTCGATGACGCGTCAGGGCAAATGGATCTACGGAGCCTTGATCGGGGTCGTGACGGTAATTGTCAGGTCAGTTAATCCAGCTTTCCCGGAAGGGATCATGCTGGCGATCCTGTTCGGTAACGTATTCGCGCCGCTGATCGACTATGCGGTGGTTCAAGCAAACGTAAAACGGAGACTGGCTCGTTATGCTACCTAAAGACAAAGACAGTATCTCTAATACGTTTTTTATAGCCACGGCCGTTTGCCTGGTCTGCTCGCTGCTGGTTTCGACCGCAGCGGTCGTGCTCAAATCGCGACAGGACCGCAACATCGAACTGGACAAGAAACGCAACATTCTGCGCGTGTCGGGCTTTTCAGCCGACGAGATCAAACAGACTGGCGTCGAAGAACTATTTGCAAAACGATTCAAGAGCGAGTTGATCAATTTGGACACGGGCGAACCGGCGACCGAAGAAGAGATGGCTCCCGTCATGAAGTTGCTCAAAATAGACTCATTCGAAACAGCCGTCGACAGCTACGATCAAATCCAGGCGGCCAAGACAAAGGATCCCGCGGTCGCCGAACTGTTCGAAAATAAAAAGGACGACATTGCCCGGTTGGGTGCCCGGGAAAAGTTCTCGCATGTTTACCTGCTGATGGACGAATCGGGCAATCAAATCGAAGAATACGTTTTTCCAGTCCGCGGATACGGCCTGTGGTCAACACTCAAGGGTTTTCTGGCCGTCAAGCCTGATTTTCAGACCATCGGCGGTTTGACTTTCTACGAACACGGTGAGACGCCGGGTTTGGGGGGCGAAGTCGATAACGAAAACTGGAAAGCGAATTGGCCCGAAAAACAGATCTATGAAAATGGCGAGGTCAAAATCAGCGTTGTCAAAGGCAAATCCGCTGATACTGCTGCACCCGAATATGGCGTTGACGGATTGTCTGGCGCCACAATCACATCAAAAGGTGTTTCCAATATGCTTAAGTACTGGTTAGGTCCCGAAGGTTTCGGGCCTTACATCAAAAATCAGAAATCTGGCGCGGCGACGACCGGCTCGGCCAAAGCGGATGTCCACTCGGGAGGCTCCAATGGCTAAGCATTTATCCGCGAAACAGTTGATTCTCGATCCGGTTTTCAATAACAACCCCATCGCGTTGCAAGTCCTCGGAATTTGCTCGGCGCTGGCGGTTACCACAAAATTATCGACGTCTTTGACCATGTCGATCGCGGTGACGGCCGTGACGGCGTTTTCCAGTGCGGGCGTGGCGTTGATTCGCAATCGAATTCCCAGCAGCATTCGGATTATCGTGCAGATGACAATCATCGCTTCGTTGGTGATCGTCGTCGACCAGATTCTGAGAGCTTTCAGTTATTCGTTAAGCAAGGAACTCGCCGTTTTTGTCGGCTTGATTATCACCAACTGCATCGTCATGGGTCGGGCGGAAGGTTTTGCCATGCAAAACAATGCCCGCGACAGTTTTTATGACGGGATTGGCAACGGGTTGGGCTACAGCCTGATCCTGATGACCGTGGGTTTTATCCGCGAACTATTTGGCAGCGGCACCGTGTTCGGGGTGACCGTCCTGTCGCTCAAAAGCAACGGCGGCTGGTACGAGCCTAATGGCTTGCTGCTGCTCTCGCCGAGTGCGTTCTTCATCATCGGCTTTTTCATTTGGATTTTGCGGACTTTCAAGACCAACCAGATTGAGGAGGCATGATCATGAGAGAAGGCATCGAATTATTCATCCGGTCGACCTTTGTTGAGAACCTGGCCCTCACCTACTTCCTGGGGATGTGTACCTTTCTGGCGGTGTCCAAGACCGTCAAAACTGCGTTCGGATTGGGCGTCGCGGTTATCGTGGTGCAAGCGATCACGGTTCCGCTCAATAACCTGATTTTCAAGCTGGTTCTGATTCCGATGGAATTGCAATTCCTCGGACTGATTTGTTACATCGGCGTGATTGCTGCCGCCGTGCAGATTCTGGAGATGACGCTCGACAAGTATTTCCCCGCTTTGTACAACGCGCTGGGTATTTTCCTGCCGCTGATCACGGTGAACTGTGCCATTCTCGGTGGCACGCTGTTCATGGTTGAACGCGATTACAACTTCACGGAAAGTTGTATTTACGGTGTGGGATCCGGATTCGGCTGGGCGGTCGCAATTTGCGCCTTGGCCGGTATTCGCGAAAAACTGAAGTACAGCGATGTCCCGGCCGGTTTGCGGGGACTGGGAATCACTTTCATCATCGTGGGTTTGATGGCGCTTGGATTCCAGGCATTCATGGGAATTTAGTACGGATTCAAATTCAAACGGTTTTACAACGACAGACCTATGACCATCGTAATTTTATCTGCAAGTATCACGAGTGCCGTGTTGCTGTTTACCGGCGTTGTCATCGCTTTGGTTTGTGTCATCCTGGCCTCCAAGCGATTTCTGGTGCCGGTTGGCAACGTCAAGATCCTGGTCAATGAGCAAAAAGAGATCTCGGTCCCGCGCGGCGGCAAGTTGATGGGTGCGCTGGCGGACGCCGGGATATTTGTATCTTCTGCCTGCGGTGGTGGCGGAACGTGTGCTCAATGCATGGTGAAAATACACGAAGGCGGTGGCGAGATTTTGGCGACTGAAACCGGACACATTAATAAACGCGAAGCCCGTGAAGGTTGCCGATTGTCATGCCAGGTCGCGGTCAAGCAGGACATGGTGGTGGAGGTTCCCCACGAAGCATTCGAAACCAAAAAATGGGAATGCACGGTTCGATCCAACAATAACGTCGCTACTTTTATCAAAGAGCTTGTGCTGGAATTGCCTGCCGGTGATGCCGTCGCGTTTAAAGCCGGCGGTTACATCCAGATTGAAGTTCCTCCGCACTCGTTGGATTACAAGGATTTTGACATCGACGAACGATTTCGCTCGGAATGGGACAAGTACGATGTGTGGCGTTACAAATCCAAAGTCGACGAACAGGTCATCCGGGCTTATTCGATGGCGAACTACCCAGGCGAGGAGGGCATCATCATGCTCAACGTCCGCGTCGCGTCTCCGCCGCCGCGTCTGCCGGATGTTCCACCCGGGAAAGTCTCTTCGTACATCTTCAACCTGAAACCGGGCGACAAAGTTACGATTTCCGGTCCCTACGGTGAGTTCTTTATCAACGACAGCGAAGCGGAGATGGTGTACATCGGCGGCGGTGCCGGAATGGCTCCTCTGCGAAGTCATATCTTTGAGCTCTTCAAACGACTGAAAACCGGTCGCAAGGTTTCTTACTGGTACGGTGGTCGGTCGCTTCGCGAACTGTTTTATGTTGATCAGTTTCGCGAGATTGAAAACGCCTTTCCAAACTTTCAATTCAACATCGCGCTATCGGAACCGCTTCCAGAGGACAACTGGGATGGTTACGTGGGCTTCATTCATCAGGTGCTGCTGGACAACTACCTGAGCAAGCACCCGGCTCCGGAAGATATCGAGTATTACATTTGCGGACCACCGATGATGAACCAGGCTGTCTTTGGAATGCTGGATGACCTGGGTGTCGAACCCGAAAATATTCGCTTTGACGATTTCGGCGGGTAAACACGGTTACTCCTTTCCAACCCGAAGAATGGAGATTTCCATGAGCCGGCGTTGGTCATAACCCGATTAAAGCGCAACAGCGGCTGAGTCTTGCACAGTTTTATCGCAAGAGACGATGACAGCACGCGGTGCTTGACAGCTGGTCGGAAGTTTTCACGCTTGCTCGCCCTGCGTTCTCATCGCAAACTCGGTAAAATAGGTCCAGATCGGGGCTAGTACGGAAATTCTTCAACGGAGTATCAATATGAAGTATCAACTGACACTTTTGCTTGTGGTGGGCCTTGCCGGACTCTGTTTCGATTCGATTTCCACGGCTCATGACTGTTTCACCAAGCCGCTGGAGGAACGCTACAATCTGAAAACGGTGTCCTGCAAAACTTGCCACCCGAATAATAAAGATCGTTCGATTCACAACAAGTTGGGAATCATGTTTGAAAATGCGCTCAAGGGCAAAGATCTATCCAGGAAATTCAAAGAAGCGGAAGCTCAGGGTGAGGAAGCCAAACTTGCTTGTGAAAAATTGATGGTTGAGGATTTCAAAAAGGTTCTCGTTGAGGTCGAGCAGGAAAAACTTAGCCTGTCGGATATGATCAAGTTTGGTTTGATCAACGGAATGCGTTTGACCGACGAAGGCGAGGACGCCGCGAACGAGGCTTTAAAAGAAGAAGCCGAGGCGTCCAAATCGCAAACGGCCGACAACAGTCAAGCGAAATAACCAGCACGGCGGAGACCGCCGTGCCACAAAAGTAGCTCGGTGGTCTCCACCGAGTGACCGATCACGGCGGAGACCGCCGTTTTGACATTTGGGCTTTATCTTACTGAATCACTTATGATGTTTCGCTTGCAATCCCATTCGCTCAGCTTGCTCATCGTTTTGTTGGCCAGTTGCTTTTGCTCCGGCCTGGTTGCCAACTCGACTCTCAAACCACAAGACGCGCGCATCGAGATCATGGGAAAAACCATGGGGCCGATCGTATACCGTGTTGTCATTATCAGGAACGAGCAAACCCCGCCAGAGAACGAACTGGCGGAAGCGGTTCAGGCGACACTTGATCATGTCAACTCATTGATGTCGACGTATCAGCCTGATTCCGATGTCACGAAATTCAACGTGTCCAAATCTACGGAGTGGCAGGACGTTGATCCGAACACGGCTCAGGTCATGCAGCGTGCAATCGAAATCAGTGAACTGACCAACGGGGCGTTCGACGTGACGGTCGGGCCCGCTGTCAATTTATGGAACTTCGGGCCTGTTAAAAATGATTTCAAAATCCCGGACGATGCGGCGATCGCTGCGGTTAAAGCCGTGGTTGGTTACAAAAACGTCCAAGTCCGACTGGATCCGCCAGCGATGAAAAAAAACTTGCCCGATGTGCAAGTCGATTTTTCGGCGATTGCCAAGGGATATGCGGTTGACCGGGTGGCGACGACGCTCAAAGAACTGGGCTGTAACAATTTTTTGGTGGAAGTGGGAGGCGAAATCGTCGGGCGCGGCGCGACCGAAGAGGGGACTCCTTGGCGCGTGGGAGTGGAAAGTCCCAAGGAATACACGCGGGCGGTCGAAGAAGTTGCTTTTTTGACGGATGCTGCCATGGCCACTTCTGGCGATTATCGAAATTTCGAAACCATTGACGGTAAACGCTACTCGCATTCCATCGATCCGGTGACCTGTCGGCCAACTGAAAATTTGCTGGCAACCGCCTGCATTATTGCCGACGACTGCATGACGGCGGATGCGATGGCAACCGCCGTGATGGTGCTTGGCCATGAGCAAGGCGCAGACATCTGCGAAAAACTCAAGCTGCCATTCCTGATCATACAAAGATCGGCCGATTCACCTTCGGACGCTTCCAAGTTCGTCAAACACATTTCAAGAGATTTCCCACTGGCCAAGAAGCAACCTCCGGTTGCGGCCACACGTGGTATCTTGCCTGCATTTTTCGCCGCCGTGATTGTATTCGGACTGGCGATTCTCGGCATGGCTGCTGGCTCTATTTTTGCGAATAAGCCCGTGCAAGGAAGTTGTGGCGGGTTAGCCAACATGACTAACGCCGATGGCGAATTGACGTGCGCCGTTTGCAGCCAACCTTCCCCGGAATGCACGGGCGTTGAAAACGGAGCTTAGTTGGACAGCGGACCGAAGACATTGGTTCCAACCATTACAACCCGTAGAGCCTGCATTATCCTCAATCACTGGAAGCCTAATTGGTGTTTTTGGCGCACCAATTTTCTGAGATGGAATTGAAGGCCCTATGTTTATGTGTGCCAAATCCGGCGCAAACAAGTCGACGAATGCTCGGAACATACGACATAGCAGCTGCCCGAAGCCAAACCTTATCCATGATTGATTCAGAAACATCCACAATGGTTTTCGCCGTAATCTGGTCGCTTGCGGCTGTGGCTACGGGCCTGTTGTCGGGTTTCGTCATTGGCCGCAGTTACACCCTGACCCACGAAACCAAGCGGCTTAAAGAAGATCGCGAGCGAACCCTGGGTGCGTTGATCGGCTTGATGGAATGCACGGACCAGCTCAACAGCGACGTGGACATTCATCAAAGCGAACTGGTTTCCGCTCGACAGGACATCATGGATATCGACGTTAGCCACGATTTGAGCCATCTGCAGGATCGCTTGGTCGAAAATATTTCCAGGGTGGTCGAATCCAATCGTCGCATGGAAAACGATCTGGTTGTTTCGCGATTTCAACTCGAAGCTCAAGCCCAGGAGTTGGATCGAACGCGTCTGGAGGCCCGGACGGACGGTCTGTGTGCCGTCGGCAACCGGAAGGCATTTGATGAATCCACCAAGTTCATGGTCTCGAGGTTACAGACAAGCAATTCAGCCTTCGGAATGCTGCTGGTCGATATTGATCATTTCAAACGCATTAACGATTCGTTTGGTCATGACGCCGGCGACGAAGTTCTCGTCAATATCGGCCAGGCCCTGAAGGAATGCGTACGACCGGAAGACATCGTGTTTCGAATCGGTGGCGACGAGTTTGCCATCTTGCTGGAAGGCGTGACCGATGAAAACGCGAAATCGGTGGGAACGCGGATTCGTTCCACAATCGAACGGTTCGACTTCAACGTCGGCAACCAGGGCAGTTCAACTGTCGTCACGATGAGTATGGGTCTGGCGGTTGCGAGTCAAAAAGACAACTGCGATTCCATCTTCAAACGGGCCGACCAGGCTCTGTACGAATCGAAAGAGCAGGGGCGAAATCGTCTTCAAGTCGCCTTCGCCAACGGTGAACAACCCGCAGAAACCAAGCCCGTGGACGAATCCGCGACATTTAGCAGCTACGAACAATTCAAGGCGTCGTTTCAGGATTCCTTTCAGGATTCCTAGTTCAACACCCATTCCACTTCCGCGGGCTGCGTGTCCAGCTATCGGTGGTTCATCCACTCCCACGCCTGGGTGACCGCCTCGCCGATGTAGCCAACGTAAGCATCACGCGTTTCGTTTAACTCGGTAAAACTGTTACAACAATCGCAGCAACAGGGCTCGATCGGAATGGTAATCGTCCGGGGTACCAGCCGATACGTTCGTCTGGGGACGCGGAAACTGACCTGGTAAGGCACGTTTACCGGATACGAGCGTACGCGCTGTTCCGGAACCTGTTCGGCAACCGTTCGCATGATCTGCCTCGAACGCTTTTCAGGAACCTGTACAAAATAGGTTTCCGTCGCGGTAAACGGAATTCGTCGTTCGCGGGTTTCATATTTCGTTTGTGTATGAAATTCCGGTTCCATCTCGTTGTAAGTCAACGTCTTGATTTCCGCAACCTGTTGGTACCGCGTCTCGTAGGTCGTTTTAGTGCGAACTTCCGGCACCATGACCGTCTCGACACGCGTTTTGATTTCGGGAATCTTGCGAGTTGCAGTTTGATATTCGGTCCGCGTTCGAATCTCCGGAACCTGGACCGTATACGCGACTTCGCGAGTTCGTGGAATCAGTTTTTCCACCATTTTCGTTTCCTGGCGATAGCGAATTTCGGGAACCTGGACGGTAAAGGATTCTTCTTTGGGAAACGGTTGCTTGACATAGTAAGTTTCTTTTCTGGTGCGGACCCGCTGAACGGGAACTTCGACCATGATCTGCTCTTCCACTTCATACGGAGTGACCACGGTATACGGCTGCGGCACCTTCCGGGTTTTCACGATGGGGACCGACTCGGTGTAGGGGATGTTTTCTTCAGTCTCCTGGGTCACGTAGGTCGTGATGGGAATTTCCCGGGTGCGTTTTTCTTCACGAATCTTTTTGACCGGGACCTCGCGCACCTTCTGCTCTTGGCGAAATTTGGTCAACGTATAGCTTCGGGTCTGCGTTTCGGTCCGCGTGTCATAAACCGTCAACTCCGTCGAGCGCTGTTCGCTGCGATATTCGGTCGTGGCGATCGTTCGCGTACGGGTCTCCGGGCGCGAACGCGTCACGGTATAGGTATAGGGCACCTGTTTCGTGACGGTTCGAAAAGTCGTGTACGCGATCTGCTGCTGAACCAGGTTCGGGCACCAGACCTGTTGGCTGGCCGTACAAGTCCCGGGGCAGCAGCTTGAGCACCCGCACAAATCCTGAATACAGTTCACCGTCTGAATCTGTTTTTGAACCGTTTTCCAGTAGCCCTGATCTCGATAAATCGTCCGATAGCGGGTTTCGGGCACCTGGTCGGATACGGTGTAGGTACCAGTTCTTTCTTCTTCATAGGGTACGAACACCGTATATGTTTGCGAGACCTCGTTGGTATACGGAACCTGGACGCTGTAGGATTTGGTTACGGTACGGGGAACCTGAACGGGTACCTCGAATTGTTGTACTTTTTCCTCTTCGTAAGGCACTGAGACCATGTAGGTTTCGCGCTCCAGCTCGGTGTAGGGAACCGAAACCGTGTACTCCTGTGTTTCCATTTTCTTTTGTGGAACCTGTACCGAAGTGACTTCCTTGCGCACGCGCGGCTCTTCGACAAAGGTTGAGTATTGTTCGTCAACTTCG
The DNA here is from genome assembly GCA_963697295.1 of uncultured Planctomycetaceae bacterium. Lineage (GTDB taxonomy): Bacteria > Planctomycetota > Planctomycetia > Pirellulales > Pirellulaceae > Mariniblastus. The sequence goes on from CAVONL010000005.1 coordinate 186,216, forward strand.
CGGTACTGGGTCTCGACTCGAAACTGTTTGACCTTTACCGTTTGCGGTTGCTTGACATACTCAATGTAGGGCACTTCGATTTCGCGAATTTGCGGGACCGTACGGTATTCGACCGATTCCCGGGTCCTCGTCTGGGGGACGTTGACGGTATAGGGCACTTGAGTGACCTGGGCCTCCTGAACCGTCTCGTAGTCGGTCACGATCCGAGTTTTTTGTTTTGGCACCATCACGGTGTAGTTGACTGACACCGGCACTTTCTCCTCGACGGTCCGAAACGTGGTGTATTGGGTTTCTTTTTCTTGCGGCACCATGACCGTGTAAGTCTGTTCAATTGGAACCTCGTAGGGCACGTTGCGATACGTGGTGTATTCTTTTTGTGCCGGCTTTTTGACCATGACGGGTACCGTTTCGCGGATCGGCACCTGGTATTCTTCCTTGTAGTAATAAGATTTTTCGCGTCGACGCGGTTGCGGCACGATGACCGTATACGTTTGTGTTTCGGGAATCTGTCGGTAGACGGTGCGATAGGCCGTATAGGGTTCTTGTCGGACTTCCGTGCGATAGCGAATTTCACTTACCGTGTCGTAAACGGTTTCCCATTGGGGCACCAGAATCGTTCGAGTCACGCATTGAGGCTGGCAGCAGCCCCCCCCCTGATCGATCAAATCTGGCTGCACGTTCCCGGGTCCAACCAACTTCGGCAGAGATTGCATCGCGGGCGTCTGTGAATTCGGAACCGCAAGATTCCCTGGAATCGAAAATGGCGCTGGTACGATGGGCGTCCCGGGTTGGACAATTCCGGATGCCGGCGGCTGTACAAACGTGCCGAGTGAGCCCTCCAATCCTGAACCGGGACTTTGCGATCGAGGCGGGAGGCTGTAAGGAGCAACCGCATCGAACGCCGAGGGATCGACATTGACCGGCGGGAGTCGGGGAGTTTGTTCCTGGGTAAGACTTTCGAACGAATTGGCAGCCAGGACACTACCCAAGGCACCGAGCAACAAAACAACGGGGCTGATTTTCATTGTCGAATCAAGAATGTGGGACTACGTTGAAAAGTCAATAAAATCGCGATCAAGTTCACGCTTCTTTAAGCCATAGTCTATTAAATGCGTTTGGACTGGCAACTGGTGGTCCCTCGCGGAAGATACGCGGCCCGCTCGCGCTTTATGAGATGACGCGTCAATACAAGCACGCCCACGCAAGTTAGTAAGCTTCCTTGCAAATGCGTACTCACTGGCTTGCGCTACGTGCTTGCATTAGGAATTTTGCGACGACCCATACAATATAGTTTTCTGTTTGAGAATTGATACCTGAAACGCACGGCGCACGTAACCAAATATCAGATTGCCAATTAGCGTGAAGCTTCCCGCAGGCTCAAGCGGGCGATTAGCTGCTTGCCGGCCGTTGTGATTCCCGTGATGCGGTACTGCCGACTGGTGGCGTCAATGGGGGTCGCTTCAATTTGAATATCCAGCGGCGGCAGACTGCCTTTGATCCGCTGCGCCACTCGATGAACAAGACGGCGCCATTTTCGACGTCCTCGTCCAAGCCAAGTTCGTCGACTTCTTCCTCATGGTTAATTCGATACGCGTCCACGTGAAGAATCTTGAGCCGTCCCGAATGCGGTACGCAGATCGTAAAGGTCGGGCTGACAACTTGATCTGCAGTGATTCCCAGCCCCTTTGCGATCGCCTGAACCAGCCTCGTTTTACCGCTGCCCAAGGTGCCGTCCAACCCGATAACAAGTCCCGGTTGCAAGTGCTCGGCGATGTTTTGACCAAGTTGGTCCGTTTGATCCAGGTTGGCGCAATCAAATACAAGTTCGTGCAATTTGTGTCTCTCTTGGTTGAACGATCGTTTAGTGAGAATAACCTTGTATCAAAAGTGGCCCTCGTGATCCATCACCTTCGATCGCATCGACGCTGGAGCCCTCGACAAATCGCCCGACGACCGTTAACTCTTGTCCATATTGCTCGTCCCGCATGAGTTCCTCGAGTTGCGCTGGCGGCACCGCCAGAATCAGTTCGAAATCTTCGCCGTCGTAGAGGGCGTGTTCCAGTGCTGACTTTCCGCCGCGGCTCTTCGCCAATTCCCACGCCGCGCTACGGACGGGGATTTTTTCCAATTCGATTTGGGCTCCACACCCGGACAGCAAACAAATTTGATCAAGGTCGAAAGAAAGCGAATCGCTCACGTCAGTGGCAGCGTGTATGGAGTATTTTTTCGCGAAACTTTCTGCAAGCCTACATTTGGGGACGAAATCGAGATGATGACCGAGAATGCTGCCGCCAAATTCACCGGTAACAACGATCGCGTCGCCTGCACGCGCGCCGACATTTGCCAAGTCGCATGGTCGACTTGCCCGATCAAAGTCGCGCCCACGACCAATTTCCCAGGCCACGAATTGGTGTCACCGCCGATGATTTGCACTCCAAATTCCTCAGCCAGTTCCGCCGCTCCCAGGAATAGTTCCTGGGCTTGTTCGACCGAAAATGTCCTGGGTAATAGAAAGCTGAGCGTTGCATATAGCGGTTTGGCACCCATCGCCGCGACATCACTCAAATTGACTGCGACCGCCTTCCGGCCAATCTTGCGAAGCGCGTGAATTCTTGCATCAAAATGGGTCCCGTCAGCAATGCTGTCACTGGCAATAACCAGTGGGCCCGACTCCGGTGTGATCACCGCCGCATCATCACCAATTCCGATTGGCACCGATTGGTTTGATTTGTTGTTTCGCTGCCGCAACCAACGAATGAATTCTTGTTCCATGCGGCTATTTTAAGCGTTGGTGGGCAACTCAGTAAGCGTAGGTCAGTCTGTCCCAGACTGACAGACTGACACCAGCCAGACGCGGCTAAAGGTAGGAACCGCAGCGGAAATTAATTCATGGCCGCGTTATGACCGAGCCCGTACCAAAAAAAAATCCGTTGGCCAATTTGGCCAACGGCATTGTGGAAACTTTTTGAGGTCAATTTGCCGGAGCAAATCATTCGCAGCAGCCCCTCAGGGCGATCGCCTTTCGGCAATTCGCATTTGTCCCCAAAAAGGTTCCTTATCTCTAAGTATATAAAACATGAAATCGCCATGCTGCTTGACATCCTTCTGATCAAGAATGTAAGCCAGGTTTTCCAGAGATTCCGTTTTCCAGCCGTGCATCGCGACGAGAATATCTCCCGCCATGATGCCTTCTTTATCGGCCGAGCTGTCCGGTTGGACACTGACCACGCGCAGGCCTCGTTGATAGTTCTCATGGCGACCTGCCATTTCCTGCTGGGACACCGGTCGCAGTTTCAACCCGAGTGTTTCCCAGGCAATATCACTTGCTTGATCCGTGTTTTGTTCCAGCTTCAGGGCGAGGTTTTTGCGGGCACCATTCTGGTTGACAACGAGATTGAGCGACTCATTGATTTCTCGATCGATCAACAGCCGTTGCAAATCCAAAGCCAATTTTACCGATTCGCCATCGACCGAGATAATTTCATCGCCGGATGTCAATCCGAGTTCCGCGGCTGGGCTGGACGGATCAATTGACTGAATGACCAGCCTCGGTTTGTTGTCGAGGTAAGTTGTCTTGGCGGTAATTCCGTGGGCGACTTCTGACGGCACAAGTTGACTCATCAAGTCGGCAGCGACGTCCATTGCATCGTTAACCGGAATGGCAAACGCAATCCCCTGGGCTCCGATCCGGACCGCGACATTGATTCCGATCATCTCGCCATCCAGGTTCAGCAGCGGACCACCTGAATTGCCCGGGTTGATCGGGGCATCGGTTTGAATCAGGTTGCGATAAACCTGTTCCTCATTGACTTGAACCGTGCGACCAAGTTGGCTGATAATTCCAACGGTCACCGTATGTTCGTATCCGTAGGCATTTCCAACGGCAGCAACTGTCTCGGCCAACATCAGGTCGGTTGACGTGCCAATCTTGATGACGGGCATAGGCTCGTTCAAGTCAATTTTCAGAATGGCCAGGTCGGTCACCGGATCGTGGGCCAGCAGTCGACCAACGGTTTTTTGGCGGGCACTCGTCGTGACTTCGATCTTTTTTACGCCCTGCACAACATGGTAGTTTGTCAGGATGTAGCCGCGGGGATCGATCACCACGCCGGTACCCATTCCGTTGACTTGCTTGACGGCCGATTCACTGGCCGATGGCGTTTCGTTGGGAATCGTTTTTCGGCCACGAAGATTGACGACCGAAGCACTGCAATGAGCGACGGCTCGCACCAACGGAGTTTCACGCAGATTCGTATCCGCCAGGGCAGTGTTATTCATTACCGTGAGCGTAATGATGCTGGACAGCACGAAGCTGAAAAGAGCATTGGGTCGTAAATGCATTGAGCTCAAACGGCTGAGTGAGGCAATTGATTTCGGGCTAGTGCGGGCTAGCACAAATTCTTCGGTTGTCGGCTTACAATGCGTTAAATCGGATCAATACCTGCATCCCGTTAGCGACCGTGCGGCTGCCGGAATAGTTTTACCAGGTTAACAACAGCAGAGGGCCGCCGAGAGTTTAGCGGTTTGGCTGTCTTACGAACGAAACCTAACCGTCAAAGTCGCTGCCAGCATTTCTGTCTACTGATCAAGCCCTTCGTAGCTTGAATCGCTGAGTCGAGATCTTAATTCACCGCGACACGACATGAATCCGTCCATTGCCAACCCTTTCAAAAAATGCATCTGGCCCCGGTTGGGAGTTATTCGCAAGTCGAAAAACGTGGGATCAGAGATTTGTCAAAGCAGATTGTCTGGATTGGCGTTACTTTCGCGTCGCAATCAATTCAAACGGCCGATGATCGCTGGTCTTTTCGTCGTCTGGAAAATCGCCCTCGCGTACGATCACGTTGCATACGCAATTCCACTCGGTTGCTTGCCCAGCCACAAAAGCAAAATCGAGAATACTGCCTGGGTAAACGTCGTTCCCGGTTTTTTCCGGATCGTACCAATTGGTATCAACCAGTGGATCTGGCTTGATCCACTGCCAGATATTGTCCCTGAGCATCGTTCGAAAACCGTCGTTTCCGGTTTCGGTGGCAAATACATAAGTCAAAGTTGTAGTCACCGATGGCAAAGATAGGCAGGGTTTGACCGCGAGCCCATTCAACCAATTGTTCGGCTTGCCGAGTCCGCACTTCTTCCTTGCCACGAGCGAGGTGGTTGACCATCACCATAAACTCCGACTTCGTTGCGCGGTCACGCAGATGGATAAGCAGCGGCGAGCGATATCTCATTTCAAAGTTGATATCATCAAGTTCCAGTTGCCGGACTAGTTCAAACCGGCCTTCGTTATAAAGCAATTGCAGGCGATCGTTGTTACCTGACTTGGAATACGCGTATTTGTAATTTTTACCGAGTGCATCGCGGAACCGGCCCAAATCCTGCGGCAAGACTTCGACCAAGCCATAGACATCGTAGCCACCCATTTTGCTCAGTTGATCCGCAATTACTTCTGAGTCTGCCACCTTCGGATTCAACATTCCAGGAAAAAATTCGCAGGCTCAAACCGGGCGTTGTCGATGGGGCAGCGTTGTCAGGACCGTTAATGGCGACGGACGCCGATGCGGTCGCAGAGACTTTAGTTTGTGCGGGTGGCTCGGCAGCGGTTGTCGTATCCGACGACTTGGTTGCAGTTTTGTTCCTGGTTAATTCAGCCGTTGCGCGATCCGAAGTTTCGTTTTTTGCCGTGGAAACAGCGTCGGATTTTTGGGCCGGATTACAGCCCATCGTGGGGGCCAACACGCATATGGCGAGGACGGGCAGCAGTAGTGATTTGATGGGTAAATTAAGCATCGGACGTCTTTTCGAATTCCCTGAAACGAGCAGACTTGAAAGAATAGTCGAAATTGGCAAGATGGGTAGCCCATTAGCGCCATTAGCTGCGATGCGGTTAAGGTGATTTTCGTTGGCCGCGCACTCCTGGTCGAAAAAGTGCCAATGAGCCGCGAGGCGTTAGTAGTGCCGCAAACACCGGATAGGGTGCCCTCGTTTAACCGCGGGCAATGCCCCTGCGCTTTTGCCATCGTGACAGACGCGGCCCGCTGGGCACGCGGTTAAACGACGATCGGGGTCCGCTACGGCGTTGCCCTCCGGGGCTATTCACTCTTTGAGTCTGCATAAAATCTCTCGCGGGTGGAACAGAAATTCCGGTTTACGGCGCTAGCCGCGGGTCCGAGAACCGGAACACACAATCGTGCGTGTCTACGCCCAAACGCTAAGCACATGGTCGAAGCACGTCGATCTCGCTCGGGCATCCATTACTTGTCGTTGGTTTTTTGCGAGTGGATATTGAGGGCTTGTCCAGAATCAACTACATTTTTAGCTGTCCTCGTTTCAAAATCCGCCTGAGACCACGAAATCCGAACTTGCAATGCTCTAAAACCTTGGTAGGTTGTCGGAAACGCGGGGCGTGGCTCAGCCTGGTAGAGCGTTGCGTTCGGGACGCAAAGGTCGCTGGTTCAAATCCAGTCGCCCCGACTTGAAAAAAACC
>CAVONL010000006.1:0-314441 GCA_963697295.1 uncultured Planctomycetaceae bacterium
TGGTGTTGCGCGACAAGGACACGACGGGTAACGGGACTCTCAATGAGCGGTTGTACGGGCTGAGCGATCCTCGCTTCAGCCTCCTGGCGATCGCGGACACAAGTGGGACGGTTCAGGAGCGTTATAACTACGACGGCTACGGCCGTTGTTTGGTGATGGCCCCCAATTTCAAAACGCGGACGACTTCCAGCTTTGACTGGGAATACCGCTACACCGGCCGACGACTCGATCTGGAAACGGCCATTTATTTCTTCCGGGCAAGGTACTATCACGCCGAATTGGGACGGTTTATTTCACGCGATCCAATCGGGTATGTCGATGGGATGAATCTGTACAGGGCGTATATGGTACCGAATAGTGTGGATCCGTATGGGCTGCAGGATTACGACAATAAAGATGTTGCAGCATGTATAGGAATACTCTCTGGCGTTGCTGGTGGAGCTGGTTTGTTTCGTGATTACAAATGTGCCCAAGCTTTGCTGAAGAAGTTTCTTACGGGCATTGGTGGCGGTGACGGACCCTATTGCCCCAAAGAGTGTATCGATTCACTTAACAACTATGATTGGGCAATTCTATTCGAAGATCGAATATCGAAAGCAGCTATTTGCGGACTGCGGGCAGGATTAAGGGATATGGCTTGTCCGGCCCAATCTTATTTCCCAAGCCATCCGACCTTTATTGGGCTTTTAAATGGGCAAATTTCATGACAAGCGAATGGGCCTGCACGTATGATTGTGGCCAACGAGATTCACGGTGTTGTTGTGACTGCAATGCTGAGTGTGGCGTCGCGTCATTGACGATTACTGACAAATATGATTTTTGCAGCTCTTTGCCCAAGCCGCTACCATTGAATCCAGTCATGGATACACCTGGAGAGACGTTAGCAAAATGTGGATGCATTTTAGAACGGCACTGGAAAAAGAAACACAATTTCGATGTGCGTTGCACTATTCCACATCATGCTGGCCTACGATTTAAATTTCGGCGTTGCCAAGAATGGTAGAAAAATTTTCATCTCGCAATGATCCTGATCTAGGGCCCAGTCCGAATCAATTCAGCATTTCTTCATTGCTATTGGTAATATACGAGACATCGTTGATAGCGTCATTGTTTAGTGCTCAAGATTTGCATTCGGAATTTTGGCCCATTTTCTTAGGTATTTATTCGACGATCGGAGCGTTGATTTTTGGGTTGATGAAGATACACAGCGTTTTATGTTTTGCTCTCCGTTTTCTTGGTCTATTTTTTGGTCTATCTTTGTACGGTAGTTCATTGAGGTTTTTGTTCATTTTTCTCGCCAAAAAGGACGATGTTGATCCGTTTGTTGTTGTAATTCCGTTTCTTTTTTGCATGATTACTTTTTCTGCTTCAGTTTTTGGTGCTTGGATTGCATTTCGAGCATCGCGGTGGTCAACGATTAAGGATGTCAGCGACGGTCTTAACGAATGTCAATAACAAAACGAAGTATTTTGTTTTCTGAAGTAGAGAGATCAGGGGCTCTGCCCACGAACCCCCGAGATTATTAGGCATGGCAATGGTGTACAAAAAGTCCAACAAGTACTGTGACCGGTGATGGTTTCTGCGACGAACTCGGTGAATGAACCGGGTTTTTCTTTTGAACGGCAGAGCCTTGGCGCGAAACGTGCTAATGCGGATTGAGCCGACTTTTTTTAGCTCAGATGGCCAGGCTGCCGTGCGGGCGAGCGATGAATTCGCGGCAGCCCGGCCGTTGAGACGGCGCGAATGATGATGTCGAGGCTCGGTTTGGTCGAATTGCCAAGTTTTGAGTCATCTTGCCAGTCTCTTTTTGACGTTTTCTGCCGACACCGCGCACACGGCGATCGGAATGACACGTCGGATCGTGTAAAATTCGGGCGGCACTTGTAGTAACGTGCCAGATACTAATACGGCGACCGGAAAGCCTCGTTTTTGAAAAATTCCTGCGAGGCTTCCGGCCTCCTGCCTCCGGTCTCCGGGCTCCCATGTCACGTGTCATACCAACTGGGTCGATAGGGACCGTTCATCGTGATCCGCCAACTGGGTCGCCGCTCGAAGTCGACTTTGACCATCGCCTGCCCGCAGTTGGGACACCGCGGAACAGAGCTGTCGAGTTCTACCGCGCTCGGTTCTTCAGCGTCGGATACGTCGGGGTTCCATTCAACCGATTCCGGTTCATCGGCAAGAGATTCCTCTTTATCTTTGGCAAGACCCAGCAGCGCGCGGGCCTGCTGGAGATACTCGGCCCGGTTGCTGTTGGCATGGTTCCCATAGTGGCGGCTGCGGAAAAAACCTTTGGGCAGAGATGTGCTGTATCCAGCGTCTGACGAACTCGACGCCGGTAACTTCGATCGGCACCCGCTCCGGTTTTTCACCCGCCGCGCAATCGATACTCCGCGCCATGAATTTGACGATTCCGTTTTCATTGGAGACGATGCGCCAATCCGAGATCGGCCCGCCGGTGACGTAACGCCCGATATAGTTGAGAATGTGTTCCGGACTGGCATCGACCGACGGCGGTGGCGCGAGTTTGGGTGCGGCCACCGGTGTGGCTTGTCGCAAGATTCGATGGACCGAAAGTGGCGGCCTTGCCAATGATGAATCTCGATCCATGCCGAGCGTTGCTGTTTGATTCTGTGAGCCGCAAAGCGCTAGCCGCGGGTTCGAAAACCGCTTCGGCGGTTAGCGCCTCGCAGTGCACCGTTGGTAGTCCACCCTTCAGGCGGAATGGGCTGTTTGATTCCGGCTGATGCCCAATACCGCTCAAACGACATGTTGTTCAAGGCTCATTCACCATTCGGGCTTGTCCCAATGGGAATATGTTCACAACCAGCAATCGTCAGTCTCCCGCCTTATTTTCTCTCCCCCCGCCGCCGGAGGCGGCGGGGGGAGAGAAAATTCGCGTCATTTGATCCATTCTGGTGTTGAACACGGTTCGACGGGGACAAGCCCAGTCGTGACCAGTTTACAATTGCCATTCAAAACTTGACCCGCCCAAATCTCAATTGAGCGGTATTGGGCTAAAGCCGGTACTACGAACAACAGATTGTGTGCAGGAGCTTTGTCGGGGTCAGTGGCAGGAGCTTTGTCGGGGCAGGAGCTTTGTCGGGGTCAGACTTGGTTTTCGGTTTTCAATTCGCTAGACTGTGTGGGTTGATTCACGATTCGAATTTCCAGGAGCTGACAATGCCACGTAAGCCACGTGTGCAATTCCCAGGTGCGATTTATCACATTGTCACGCGTGGCGATGGTCGACGCGAACTTTTTCATGATGAACGACATTATCAGCGGCTGAGCGAGGGGCTTTACTCCACCGCCATTCACTGCTGCGGATGTCAAGCGAAAGGGCTCGCTTGAATAGATTTGTTTACGGCTGAACCGCACGCGAGAGAAACGATTCGACCTCCTGGATCCACGCGTTTGGCCCCCCTTTGACGTAACCATTTCGCCCCAGCTCGTTACCCGCCGCGTCAATCAACACAATCGTCGGAAATGATTCGATACCATAGCGTGCTTTAAGTTCCGCGTTCTGCGCTTTGATTGCAGCCGATTGGCGGCCGTGATGGGGGTAATCCAATTCGAGTAAGACGACGTTCTCGCTTGCCCATTCGAGAAACTCTGGTTGATCGAAGACTTCGTCTCGTAGTCGCTGACACCACACACACCAATCGGTACCTGTAAAATCAGCCAGGATTGGTTTTCCTGTATCAATCGAGATCTTTTGGGCTTCGTCGAGTGATTCCAGCCACACCGAAGTTGACGTTACCGAGGCATTTGGGCCGAGTTTGAACAAACCGTCTTTGAGAGGTTTCATGCTGCAACCGGTAAGCGTGAGGGCGAATCCCAACGTACAAATCAATATCCACTCGAAGGCAGATTTTGCGCGAACTTGGCGCTTGATAAGGCTCATCGTTTATCCTTGATCCAGAACGAGTTACATCTTCACCTTGGCATGGCCGGCGGAGACAGATCAGCGCCGCGGATGTTAGCTGAATTGACTGGGCGACCCAACTTCAAAATCAGGAAAAACTCAGGCAAAGCATCAAGATCCAGGCGGCATTTCGTCAGTTGGACTTTGCCGTGCTTATCGGAACTACGTGCTTTTCCAGACCAGATTTGGGGGGGCACAGCGGTTTTGGCGTTGTACACGGCTGAATCGTCCAGATTTATGTTGATTCTGTCTGTCTCCTTATGTCCAAATGCGAAGGTTGCAAATATGATGAGCGAGCCTCCACTTCCAATGTTGGGTTCCGATGCTGTTTTTTCAAATTGATGCATTTACTCATCGCCCGTTTAAGGGCAATCCGGCTGCCGTTTGCCTGATGGAGAAGACCGTTGACGACGACTGGCTGCAAGCCGTCAGCAGCGAGATGGGTTTATCCGAAACGGCTTTTGTTTGGAATTTGGACGACGGATTTCACCTGCGCTGGTTTACTCCCAAAGTCGAAGTGGACTTGTGCGGTCACGCGACACTCGCGGCGGCCCACGCTTTATGGACTTCGGGTACGATTTCTCTCGACAGTTTGATCAAATTTCACACTCGCAGTGGCACGTTGACGGCTTCCCGCGTCGACGGCGAAATCTATCTGGATTTCCCGGCCAAGCTGGAAACCGAGACCGAACCGCCTCAAGGCCTGTTGGCAGCGATGGGAATGATGCCGATCTACTGTGGGAAAAACGAGTTCGATATTTTAATGGAAGTCGGTTCCCAGGCTGAAGTTGAAAACGCCCGGGTCGACTTCGCAAGACTCGCCGAAGTCCCGGTTAGGGGAGTCATTTTGACGGCGAAAAGCACCTCGGATCAATACGATTTTGTATCTCGTTTTTTTGCTCCTGCGGTAGGCGTTGACGAAGACCCGGTTACGGGATCCGCTCATGTTTGCCTGGCCCCATTTTGGAGTAAACGTCTTAAGCGGGATGAACTGGTTGGCTACCAGGCTTCTCAACGGGGCGGCATCGTCAAAACCCGGGTTGCCGGCGATCGCGTCCATCTCGGCGGCCAGGCGGTAACGATCGTCCGCGGTGAGTTGACTGTTTGATAACCGGCTGCCGGATCGGCATTGCTCTCAGCTGGATCCGATTCATGATCTGCTTGATCCGCGTGACCGTCAAATTCAGCAGGATCCTCGGTTTGTCGTTGGTCCGCCTCGATTAAGCAATGTTTTTTCGCGTTGGTGGTCCGATTAGTTTTGACTTGACAGCGGCGACGACCTAATTTTTGGGGCCCATTTCTCGGGGGCAGTTACGACTCATTGAACTGATCTAGTTGACGCCGAATTGCCGGCCAATACCGTCGACCGAAAACCTGAACGTCCAACCACAAGTGAAATTGAACATGGAAAACGCCCAACTCAACCCAGTTCCATCGGCCGCGTCGACCGCTGATGCCAAGCTGGACGACTTGCTCAACCGCATCAATGGACTGACGAAAACTCCTGCTGAACATCAGAATTCGGCGTCAGCTTCTGTCTCGGTTCCAGTGTTGACCACTTCATCCAAGCTGGAAATTCCAAGTGACGGGGAAGCCCCGGACTTTATGCCATTGGCACCCAAGAGTCTGCGGGAAGCAGGAGTCTCCGAAGCCATGATGGAAGAACTGTGTTGCAAATTCCTGATGGCGAAGGGCGAAGCTTCCATTCGCGAAATCAGCGATCAAATCGCAATGCCGTTTGCTTTGGTTGAAAAAATCATCAACTCCCTCAAGCAGGAACAAGTTCTCGGTTATGTCGGCCAGGCCGCGATGAACGACTACTATTGTAAATTAACCGAGGTCGGTCGGGCTCGCGCCCGTCGATACAGCGACGCGTGTACGTATTTCGGCGCGGCACCGGTCTCGTTCAAGGACTATGTTGACAGCGTAAAAGCCCAAACGATCAACAATCAGAATCCAACCGAAGAAGACTTGAAGCGAGCATTCTCGGATCTGCTGATTGACCCCAAAATGATGGTCAAGCTTGGTCCGGCGGTAAACAGCGGCAAGGGTATGTTCCTGTTTGGATATCCGGGAAATGGCAAGACGAGTATCGCCGAACGCATTACCGCCGCGTTTGGACCTTACGTCTGGATTCCGCGTGCCATTTCCATTGACCGGGATATCATTCGCGTTTTCGACTCGATGAACCATGAAGAATGCCCGATTGAAAACGGCAGCGGTTTGTTGACAGAAGTCGAAGTCGACAATCGCTGGGTGCGTATCAAACGGCCGACCATCGTTGTCGGCGGTGAACTCACCATGGAACATCTTGAAATCCAGTACAATTCGGACACCGGTATCAGTGAAGCCCCGGTACAGATGAAAAGCAACACGGGATTGTTGCTGATCGACGACTTTGGACGTCAGAGAATGAGTGTCGACGAGCTGTTGAATCGCTGGATCGTTCCCCTGGAAAAACGATATGACTTTTTGAATACCAGTAACGGAAAGAAAATACAGGTTCCCTTTGACCAGCTGGTTGTGTTTTCGACCAACCTGGAACCGAAAGACCTTGTCGACGACGCGTTCCTGCGACGAATTCCCTACAAGATTGAAGTTCCGGACCCGTCGCTGGAAAACTTCGTCAAGCTGTTTGAGATCATGTGCAAGATCTACAAGTTCGAATGGCGACCCCAGTTGATCAAACAGTTGATCGAAAAGCATTATGTACCCAAAAATCGCCCGCTGCGGAATTGCCATCCGCGTGACTTGCTGTTGCAGGTTCGCAATTATTGCAAGTACCTCAAAAAGCCACACGAGCTGACCGAGGAATCGCTCGATTTCGCCTGTGACAACTATTTCTCGATTATGTAGTCGACCTACGAGTCAACATTTTTGCGGCGGAAACAGATTTTCATGATCCCTGTTTCCGCCTTTTTTTGTGCGCCGATTTTACTTGTTTGCCCAGGTGAAACTTTGACGATCAAGTAATCGAGGACGTCCGGGGAATCACTCGCCGTCTTCGGATGCGCAACCTGGTCAAACGCCCGGCCGGAGGCGCCGGCTAAGGTTTCCATTACGGCGATGTGGCTGGCCAGGCCAAACTCAACCGACCACCGCACAAAGTTTTTTTGGATCCTTGCACGCAAGCGGAGACGGCGTTAGCTTATGCCTTGCGGCTTTCCAACCGCCAAGTTCCCGGAATGCTTCGATCCGACATCGGATTCGTGAGCGAGTGCCGAACCATGCATAGTAAGGAGATCAACGGTGCCGTTTGGAGAAAACAAGCTGCGAAAGGGTCTGTTCGTCACGATCGATGCGAATATCGGAGCGGGCAAAACGAATGCGTGTCACGCAATTGCGTCGGCCGCGATTACGCAGGGGCGCCAAGCCCGCGTGCTGGAAGAGCCGACGCATCACCCCAAATTTGGTCACTTTCTTGAGCGGTATTACGATGACCTGAAAACGGGCAAGAATACCGGTGGCGCGTTCGCCATGCAGATGTTCATGTTGTGTCAACGTTATGAACAACATCGGCTGGCCGTCGAACAGGCGTGGGGCGATCAGGGAATTGTTGTGGTTCAAGACCGACCGATTTACGGTGACACCGTATTTGCCACCACCGCCATGGAGCGTGGTTTCATGACGCCCGAGGAATATCACCTGTACGTCGACGTCTATCGCAACATGAGCCGCGACGTGATGCCCCCGGATATTTTTATCTTCCTCGATGTGCGCCCCGAAGAATGCCATGCCCGCATGAATTCACGTGGTCGCGAGCAGGAAGAAGGCGTCCCGCTGGATTATCTGCAGCAGTTGTATGACAACTATCAAAAGCTGCTTGGGGAAATGCGTCGCCGCGGTGTTCGAGTCCTGACAATTGACTGGCAGGAATTTGGGCCCCCCGTGGAGATCTGGAAACAAATTGAACAGATGGTCCAGTCGCATGACGCCTGGTACGAAGAGTTGTCTTTTTCGTTTAACAAGGCGCCGCGGATGCCGATCGTGCCTCGAGTTGTTGCTCCCAAAGCCAAAACAGACACGCCAAAAACGACGAAATCCAAATCGAAGTCGTTAAGGGCGAAGTAGACTGCCGATCAACTTGATCAAAGCCTACTTGTCCAGTTGCCCGGCATATTCATTCGTCGGATCGCGATACATGGTGTGTAGGTGATTCAGTGGATTGCCGCCCATTTCCTGACAAGCGAATTCGATGATCAGCGATGGACTCTGAATCGTGTAGGAAACATCGGCCCGATCCGCGCCGGGGCCGTTCCATGAAAACTTCATGTCGTCAATTTCAGACCTGATTTGCTCCAGGCGGGACACAGCCTGCTTGGAAGGATATAGCTCAATCCATTGGGAAATCAGCGAAATCAACAGCTGTTTTTGATCTTCCCGAAAAGTCGAGCAGGAAACACCCTGTGGCTGCGGAATGATCCCGTCCGCCCCAGGTCCCGTCACGAGTTGCGCACGGCGTGGTCGCAAAATGGCCTGTTTCTTTTGCTCGTCCGAAAGACTTTTCATCAATTGATAAGCCAAATCAGTTTCACCAGATAACGGCCGATATTCGGTGCCGGACAGTTTGTAGGCCTCGGGTTGTGTGCCAATGAAACTGGGTGACAACGACAGCTGATCGCCGGTGATGGACACATTGAGCCCCAGGTGATGACCGTCCAATTGAAACGCCCAGGGTTCGGTCTCGGAAGGTTTTCCAAACACAACGATTGAAAATTGTTCCGTGCCAAAACCGGGTCGCGGGCGCCCACCAATTAACAACTGATCGTCCGCCAGCATGATATTTCGCACTTTGGCGTAACCTGCAGGACTCAACATCGCCGCGAGCAAATCGCAAGCGGCTTTGACTTGTTCCGACTTCAGATCACCAAGCCGAATTCCACCCGCGTCAGGTCTGGGCGGAAGGTTTGTCCAAGCTCGCCGTTCGGGGCTCTGCAAGTCGAAAACAACACGCTTGCGTTGATCGTCGGAAAGCGACGCCAGAAACTTGTTGGCGGCCTCCGCGATGGCTTTCGGTGAATGGTCGCTGGAGGCGGGCTGATACGTGCCGACGACAAAACTGGCGTCGGATACGAAATCCGTGCGACTGACCTGGGCGGGCGCGTCCGCCTGTTCTGCAATTGTTGATTGCCCGTAAAGCGGTATATAAACCAGTGAAAGCACACAGTAAGTCAGGAGGATTTTCATCGCGTGATCTCCAAATGGTTTAACAACCCGCGGGCGGGCGATTGCCGTTCAAAAACCAGCGGCAAGCGCCCAATGTTGCGTGCTTGGGGGCTGTTTGAATTCACCAACTAATTCGCCTTACCCGTCACTTTTACGGCATACAACCGGGCGCGGTCCGACAGGTACATGTTTCCATTGGCAAATGTCGGGGTGCTGTAAATCGACGAAAACTTAACCGTGTCAAACTCGCCTAACACTTTTGGTTCATCAGCTTTCGCGTCAATCACCGTCAATTTTCCGTCTTCGTTGCCGATGAAGACCTTGCCATCAACAACCAGCGGTGACCCCCAAACTCCGGACAGCATATCGTGAATCCACTTGCGCTTTCCCGTTTTCAAATCAATGCAATGCACATACCCACTCAAATCAGCCGCAAAAACTCTGCCGTCCGCGACCGCGACCGTCGACATCGTACGGCGAAAAATCTCGTCGCCTTCTTCATCAACGCCGCCGTAATGCCAAATGACTGCTGAATTGGGATTCGGTTTACCGGGTTCACCAATTTCACCGAGTTCAGCGCTGACATCGCCTTTCTTGGTTGCGTCGACGCGCCATAAATGCCCGACCCCTTCACCGTGCTCCGGGTCTTGGCCGACCGCCAGCAGCACAGAATTATCATAAAACACGGGAGTCGCGATAATAGCATTGCGAGTTCCCGCACCGCCCAGTTTCCACTTGGTCTCTTTCGGATTGAGATCAAACTTCCAAATCTGCTCGCCCGTCTCGGCGTCCATTGCGTACAGCCAACCATCACCACCAGGAAAGTAAACCTGGGTCTTGCCATTCACCTCACCCACGGCAGGCGACCCCCACTGACCATGCAGGATTCCGTCAAAGGGCGAATTATCTTCCCAGACAACTTTACCCGTCTTCTTGTTCACTGCCAGAAAGCAGGGAGCCCGTGGAGACGGAATTTCCAGGTGCGCTTCATCCACGCCATTGGAAGTCAACAGGTAGACCAGGTCGCCATGAATGACCGGCGAACTCGTGGCCAAGTTATGCGGAAATACTGCCAGCTCGCCAATCATATCGAGTTTCCAGACAATATCCGCGTCACCTTTCTCGTTGTCGACTTCGTCTTTTACATCACCATCGTTCTCATCGTCCAGGAAACCCTCCGTATCGAGACACAACAATTCGCAACGGTTCGAAACAACCCACATGCGATCGCCTTCGACCACCGGCGTAGAACAGATGCCTTGCAAGGGCCAATCATTAACGCGGCCCGTAGCGAGTTTTTCACAGGTCAACTGCCACAGGAATTTTCCCGTTTTTTCGTCGAACGCCAGTAGAACACCTTTATCGTCGGCAGCCGGGTGCTTTTCTGCGCGGTATCCCCCGCCATTGTTCGTGCCCACAAAGACTTTGCCACCAGCGACAACAGGATTGCCATACGTCTGCGAGCCAAGATTGGAGGTCCACAAGACGTTTTTGCCTTCCTGCAAATCAAAGTCAAGCGACACATCTTTGGTACCGGAAACCATGTTTCGGTCAGCCAATCCGCCCCACATTGGCCAGTCGCCAGCTTTTTCGTTTTGATAGGCCGAAACGGAAACCGTCATCATCACGATCGACAAAAATATGATTGAGAAACAAAACGCCTTCATGGTTGATTCCTGTGTTTTTTGATTGTATTCAGTTGTCTATATGGTGTTTGCCGTCGCTCCGCGCAGGAGCGCGTTCACGCCGTCGGTCTCGGTTGCCCTTCGCTCAGTTTTTGAACTCGACGACAACATTGTCAAAGATGCAGTCTGCCAGAGCGTAAACATACAGACCCGGGCTCCCCGTTACATTGGGATGAGGATCGGTCGCGGTAAGCGTCCAATCTCCTGGTTCAGGTTCGCCCTTCTTCCAGACCTTACCAAAAACCTGCGCTTCCTGGTCAGTTGCTCTTACGCTCATCTTCATTGAATACCAGACGTCCGGATCGCTTCGGAAACTGGCCATCTTGGCCATTCGCAAGTGCGGGGGCCAACTCTGAATCGAGATCTTGCCGTTGTTACCTTTGATCATGAAAATGTACCGGTTGGCAATCAAACCGATGCTGGGCAACTGCCGTTTCTGTTCTTTCATCATGACGTCAGCCGAAATGGTATAGTCATGCATGTTGGGGTCGCCAATCATCACCATGTGACTGGGTCGGCCTTTGCCCTGCCCCATTCCGGCCAATTTCATGACGGTGTTTCCGTCCATGTCCATGGGTTTCAACTTGATATGGGCGCGGTTCCATGTCGGCGGAACTTGCACTCCCTTGTAGCCCTCAAAATCCCATTTCCAAACCGGATCGGTATTGAACATTCGGACGCGTGCCGTCGCCGTGATGCCATCCGCCTCCGCGGAAACGGTGCCGGCCATATCCGGGCTGGCCGACTCGGCCGAGATCGTATTGCCATCGATGTTGACCTTCAACGATTCGCTGGCCTTTAAAGTTGGCTTTTCAGTACCAATCAGTCCGCCATTGGCGTCAAACTTGTAGAGTGTATAGGAGACTTTCTCACCCGGTTTGAGAATTACCTCGTAAGGACGCAACTGAACCGTATCGACTTTCTGGCCGACAGGTCTTTCGGCGGGCAACGGCGGCACCTTGCCGACTTCGTGTTTTTTCGACGGATCGGTAATGCAGATCGTGCGATCGCGGGTCACGAAAACGACGTGACCTTGCCCGATTGCCGGCGAAGCGTAAATCTCGTCCAGGCCCGGAGCAGATGTTGCCTTGAGAGTGACGTGGCTGAGTGTTTCACAGCCTTCCCGACTTGGCTTGAGGATGTGAATGTTGCCATTGACTTCCATGACATAAATTTTTCCGTCCGCCCACACGGGCGAGCCTTTGCCGACCGTACCCAGGTTGTGCTCCCACAGTTTTGCACCGGTCTTGCCGTCAAAAGCGTACAAGTTTCCTGTGTCGGCGACCACATACAGAATGCCGTCCTTGACCAGCAGTCCGGTGTAGCCAGCCTTGAGACCGTCGTAACGCCAAACGCTGCCGGTTTTGGTGAGGTCCCCTGTCTTGGAAGCGTCGATGCACTGAACTCGGCCGAATTCGATATTGTCGATGTTGTCTTCACCGTGCGAAATGTAAACATAGTTGCCGTCGACGACGGGTGACGCATTCAGCCCTCGGCGCGACATGGCGAATCCCCAAATGGGCTTGCCGGTTCGCGCGTTAAAGCCATAAACTCCTCCGTCGCCGTTTCCACCGATCAACTGGCGTTGTCCCTCAATAACCGCAACCACCGGGTTAGAATACGTCGTATCATCGGGTGCTCCACCAGGTGCAGAAACCCATTGGAGTTCGCCGGTTTTTTTGTCGAACGCGTAATACGTGTGCTGGGGGCCGGGACCCTTGGTTTCACCCCAGTTGGCTGACAGGAAACTGACGATCACCCGGTCTTCATCGATAATCGGCGAACTGGTTCGACCACCGTAGCCCGATATCTCGCCGTACTCTTCCAGCAGCGAGTGTTCCCAGATAATTTTCCCATCGGCAGAATAGCATCGAAAAATACCGCTGACGGAATTGACATAGACGTTGCCCGTTTCCGTGTCACCGCACATCGCGGCCCAACCAACTCGCGGCGATGGAATATCGGTAAGGGCAACGTTGAACTCGTCTTTCCAGAGCATTTGACCGGTTTTCAAATCCCAGCAGACAACTTGCTCTCGGCTGTGGATTTTTTCCTGTTCATCCGTAAAGTCGTGTTGAGTTCGACAATCAAGATAGACCCGACCGTTGAGAATAACTGGCGTCGCCCGGCCTCCGATGGTGGAGACCCAAGCGACGTTCTGTTCGGGTTCCAACGACCAGCTGTCAACGAGATTCGTTTCGCGAGAAATCCCATTCATCTCTGGTCCGCGCCAATTCGCCCAGTCTTGTGCCAAACCGGCCGGTGCCGTTACCAGGACAATCAGCACCGTCAAACATGAGAATCGAAACCACCTGTCAATCATTTTGATACCTGATCTTGTTTTGTATTAAACCGCGAAGCGTACATATCTTTGCTTCATCGCCACGACGATTTGCCTGTCTGGCTTTGGCCAAGCCATGGACAAAACATCGTAAGTTAAGCCTTACATTGTGTCGCATGATGCGACTGCAGGCTAGACGCTACCGGCTTTCAATGGCGATTCGTTAACAAATTTTAAGCAAGTTCCCGCAGTTTCGGCCCCATTTCGGTAGATCCGGTTGGCAGAGACGAGGTCTGAAAATAGCTGCCGATGCTGTCGGAAAGAAATCCGATCAGGAAGTCGATTTCGTCCAAATCCTTGCCGAAATATTTCGTTTACATCGACGAATACAGTATTAAAATAAGAAAAAATGAACGCATAAGCGAGTCCGAAGATGAAACCGACTGCCCCGCGTAAGCCCGTCAAGCCGGCAAAAGACCAATCTGTGACACGTGTCACCGACAAGGGAACTTGGCGAACATTCGACTTTGGCGACGGCCGCAAGTTTCGCGAATTCAAATCGCACGTAGAACTCATCGGACGCCCGCTGTTTTGTTACTCGCAGGGCATTGATCCGGTCACGGGGAAAATGGCCACGGCCCGTGGATTTATTGCGATCGGTCAGCGGGCATCTGGAACCGTCGCCATTGGGCAATTCGTAAATGGCACGTTTTCGGTAGGCCAATTTGCCACGGGTCGTGTTCTGGCGATTGGCCAATTTGCCGTAGCACCATTCGCGCTGGGCCAATTTGGAATCGGTTTAACCGTCGCCGCGCAAGCCGGGATCGCCGGCTGGGGAGTCTTTCAGGCAGGCGTTGTCTACTTCGGCGGAGTCGGTCAAGCCGTACTCAACGTATGCCAGCTGTCGGGATGGTAAGGATCCGAGGGATCGGGAGCTCCCGCCCCCTTCAGTTGTGACTCCGCTGCTTGCTTATTTCAAGTTTGAAGATCCCGCTTCCGCTTGCCGTTCCACAGAAACGTTATCCACGCCGATGGAGTTCTTGATTTTCAGCACGTCGTCGTAATTTTCAAAGCTCAGCAAATCCGGCGGAACTCCTGTCTCGAATTGGAACATCATTCCGGAGATGCGCCAGCCTTCGCTACGTTTGCGGACAATCCAGGTCAACGACCACTCAGAAGGCTCGCCGTCAATTGAATCCACGATCTTGCAATCGACTTGAGCCAATTCTTCTTTATTGGTCGCGTACATCGGCTCGGCCAGCTCGTAGGTCGCAGTTGGTCCGCCAAGTGGCTCCAGTTTTAATTCCGCGCGGCCCGTTATCGTCAGGGCGGTTCGAGTCAGCAGGTTTTCTGCGGACAAACGGTTGCCCGATTGCAGCAACTCCAGAAATCGTCGGCAGACTTCGTTGGGCGCAGCGTCGGCTGGCGGAAGTTTCGTGTCAGCGACCGCCGGCGAGGATTCCGTGTTCTGGTTGGAGGCAGTAACCGAAGTTGCTTCCCGTCCACTTTTTGCCGTCGTCGAGGTTTGGCTTTCGGTAGCGGTAGTTTTTTTTCCAATTTCCCGATCGCCACAGCCAGCGAAGAACATCAATAGTGTCGTCAGGGCAAGAAACACCCCAACAGGATTTCCACATCGTTTCATCTGCAGGAACCTTCCATGGTTTGTGTTGACCGCGCGAAGCAAATTGAGTGCCGTGACCAGGCAGCCGGAGAAGTCGGAATTCTGCAGTTTGACCTGATTCAGGTCAATACGAATCGGTTTTCTTGACTGAAGATCTGTTGATTCGCCTGCGATCCGTTTGGTACGCTGCCACCCCCATTCCACCAAATGCTTCGTAAACAGGATCGCTAGCGTTGTCAGCGCACGTAAAGTTCCTTGTCAGACGTTGTCTGCGATTTTGCGGAAAGGTTGCGCGCTGGCAGCGAGAAAAATCGCCAGGATTGCCGGCATGGGCTGTTACGGCCATCCTTGTCCTGTTGGCAGGCTGCCAGACCGCCGGCAATGTTGGCGGGCTTCCTAGCGAACAGACGATCACCCGCGAACAGTTGATTGTTCACTCCAATTTCAATCTGCCCAAACGACATCGGTTATTGGATGAACTTGACGCGCGACGAACTGATATTGCTCAGTTACTTGAGCTGCCAACGTCCGATGAACCGGTCAATATTTACCTGTTTGACAACGAAGAAAAGTTCCGAGCTTTTATCCGCCGTCGCCATCCCATGTTTCCAAATCGCCGGGCACTTTTTGTCAAAAACGATACGAGCCTGAATGTGTACGCTTATTGGGGAGATCGCGTGGCCGAGGACCTGCGGCACGAGGTAACTCATGGCTACCTGCATAGCGTCGTTCCAAACCTCCCGCTGTGGCTGGACGAAGGAACGGCGGAATACTTCGAAGTGACACGGGGAAAGCAGGGATTCAATCCACCCCACATCTACCTGTTGGCTGATCGAGTTCGTCGTGGTGAGTGGACGCCCAATTTAACGCGACTCGAAGAATTGACTGAACCCGAATTGATGACACAACTTGATTATGCTGAGGCCTGGTTGTGGGTTCATTTCCTGCTTGACCACAGTGCCCAATCAAGGAAACTTTTACAAGCTCATTTTCACTCATTAACCGAAACCGCAAACGCCGATCCTCTGTCGCCCCAAGTCGACGGGCTGCTTCCCAACGTTGACGAAGTGATCATCGAACATTTGGGCAAGCTTGCACAACAGCTCGAATGATGGTTAAACGTATTTTGCATCACGACTGACCTACTGCTCATTCCCGCATTGACTGAAACGACTTGTGGACAGGCCAAAGAAAGAAGAATATGTCAACGGCTTGACGCACGCCGTCGGGGCAGTGTTGAGTGTGGCCGGTGCCGTGTGGTTGGGCCGGCGCATCCTGGGCCAGGACGATGTTCCCAAAACGATTGCTTGTTTCGTCTATGTTATTGCGCTGTTCGGGGTCTACTTTTCATCGGCGATGTCACATTGGGAGCCTGATCGCGCGCGAAAACTGCTGTTTCGTCGACTCGATCAGGCGTTCATTTACATCTTGATTGTTGCCAGCTTTACGACATTTTCTGTCGCGTATCTGACCGGTACATTTCAAACCGTGCTGCTGGGCGCGATGTGGCTAATTGCGGTGGCAGGATTTATTTCCAAACTCTGTCTGGCGCATCGACTGCAGTCGGTCGCCATTTGGGTCTATCTGGGGCTTGGTTGGATGACCGTACTGGCATTCGTGCCTTGGCTATTCGGCGGGCGGACCGAGTCGAGCCTCCCGGTCGAGTGCATTTGGCTGATCGTAATCGGCGGCCTGTTTTACTCTGGCGGCACTTATTTCTTGTTCCATGACAAAAACAAGTGGTATTATCACGCGATTTGGCACGTGTTCGTAATGTTCGGCAGTCTTACCCATTTCGTGGCAATTGTTAAATTTGTTTGCCCATGATGGAATCCTTGCCGAGGCACGCAGGTCAATTGAAGTAATGCCACTCCAGATTGTGACGCCTTTCCTGAAAATCAGCACGGGAATGTCTTGGAAGCAGCATTGGGTTCGCCGGCTCAATCAATTAACGCCGCTTACCCGGCTCCCGGCGCCGAGGCAGAAAATTTCCAAAAAGGCGGTGTAATTTCCGTTCGCACAGGCAGTTCCAGAGACGTGGCTCAAAGAGCAGCCAGTTTCGAGACAATAACGGGGAGAACAAGATGAAACGTTGGATGGTGTTCGCCTATGGCGTATTTAGCTACCTGATCTTCTTGGGAGTTTTTGCATATTCGATCGGGTTTATCGGAAACCTGTTCGTACCTAATTCTTTGGATAGCCAGCCCCACTCGACGATCGGCTATGCCCTGGCGATCGATATCTTGTTATTATCGGTGTTTGCAGTTCAGCACAGTTTGATGGCACGGCCATTTTTCAAGCGTTGGTTGACCCGGTTCATTCCAGAACCGGCTGAGCGATCAACCTACGTATTGGCAACCAACGCCGCCATGATCGCCATGTTTGCGTGCTGGCAGCCATTGGGTCAAGAGATCTGGACTCTTTCCAATCCCGTTGCGATCGTCGTTGCCTACTCGATATTTTTTGCAGGCTGGACTGTGGTTTTTGTCGCGACTTGCTTGATCAATCACTTTGATCTGTTTGGCCTGCGGCAGGTTTGGTTGTACTTTCGCAAAAAGCCATACACCCAGCTCAAGTTCACGATGCCGGGCCCCTATAAACTGATTCGACATCCGCTTTACGTTGGCTGGTTCATGGTCATGTGGGCGACGCCGACCATGACGGCCGGGCATCTGGTGTTTGCCTTGGGAACAACCATCTACATTCTCGTGGCGATTCAACTTGAAGAGCGGGACCTGATGATCGCTCACGGCGTCGACTACGTTTCCTATCGAAACGAAGTGCCGATGTTAATACCTCGGCTGAGCACTCGAAATATGTTGGATAGCGGAGTTCATTCTTCGAGATAGTCGAAGCAACTGGCGTTGTGGCCGATACGGCCTCAAGCAAGCGCCAGATCACGTGGGATAGGTTTCGAGGCTGTCAACAAGTTTCATCGACGGCCAGACGCCGTCGCGTGTATGCTCGGTTACGACAGGCAGGATGCCAATCCCACGTTGATTATGATGACGTGAAATGCGCAACCCGATACAATAGGATCAACCACTTGAGCGGGAGTCAAGCCATGAACCAATCCAACGAGACTGAGTTTCTGGAACAACGCATTTTGGATGAAGACGATCCGCAGGCGGTTGGTCGATTGATTCTCAAATACCAGGATCGACTGGAACGAGTCATTGCATTTCGCATGGATCCGCGGCTAAGAGCGAGAATTGACGCAGCCGACGTTTTGCAAGACGCATTTGTCGAAGCGACGCAGCGAATTGACGATTACAAAGCTTGCGCAGACAAGATGTCGTTTTTCTTGTGGTTGAGATTCATAGCGATTCAAAAACTCCATCAGCTCCATCGCCATCATTTGGACGTCAAGGCAAGGGATGCAGCTCGAGACTTCGCTATCTTCCAACATGTCAACGGTCAAATGACGTCGGTCGTACTGGCCGCCCAGTTGCTGGGTAAAATGACCAGCCCCAGTCATGCCGCGATCCGTGAAGAGAACAAACGTAAGCTGGAACAAGCTCTGTCAGAAATGGAAGAAATTGATCGCGAGGCATTGGGGCTACGCCATTTCGAACATCTCACCAACAGCGAGGTTGCGCAACTGCTTGACTTGACCGAGGCCGCAGCCAGCAATCGATATTTCCGGGCGGTTCGTAGGCTGAAATCCGTTATGGATCGAATTCAAAAGGGGGCCTCAGGCGTTTTCCTAGATGACCAGTGATTTAGCGAAGCCGGTACCAATGAAGTACGAACTGAGGCATAGTCAATGAACAAGAGTTCCAATCAATTCGGGTCCGTTAAAACATTCGACGAGATTGCAGAACAGTTCGTACAGCGAATTCGCGGCGGAGAATTTCCATCCATAACAGAATACAAAGAGGCCTTTCCTCAGTTCTCGCGCGACATCGACGAGCTATTTCCGACGCTGGCTGAACTCGAGCAATACGACCCGTTTCCAGCATCCAAAAGGACATCACACGCCATTGACTACCAGGCTCCATCCCGGTTGGGCGACTACCTGATCAAACGGGAAATTGGACGTGGCGGAATGGGCGTCGTCTACGAGGCACAGCACCGCACGATGCGCCGACGCGTGGCCCTCAAGGTCCTACCCTCCAGCATTGGCAAGCCGGAATACAAACAGCGATTCTTGCGTGAAGCCCGGGCAGCGGGCCAGCTTCATCACACCAATATCGTTCCCGTGTTCGAGGTCGGGGAGTGTGATGGAATTAGTTTTTACGCGATGCAATACATTGAGGGTCAAAATCTGGACGTCGTGATTGAAGAGCTCAGGAAATTCGAGAAAAACGAGCGAAAAACAGGCAGCGCCGCTTTCGTGGACGCGAGTACGCTGGACTCGCAGAATGAGCAAGTCCTGCTTGCTCGAACAAATGCCAACAACCGTCCGCGGAACCCTTTTGGAGGTCAACGAACGCGAACTCACCTGGAAAGCGCTGACACTGGCGACTACGGTGGCGTCTCGAATCAGCATCAAGCTGCCGAGACCAAATCCGGCCTTCATGGCAGTGGCACGTCGGAATGGTCGCAGGTGGGCGAAGCGGGGGATAGTTACTATCGGCGCGTTGCCCGCGTCGGAGTTCAAATCGCGGACGCATTGCAGTATGCTCACGATCATGGTGTGCTGCATCGGGATATCAAACCTTCCAATCTGATCCTCGATACGGACGGCACTGTCTGGATTACGGATTTCGGGCTGGCCAAAGATGACAGCGATAATTTGACGCATACCGGCGACATCGTTGGGACCTTGCGATACATGGCGCCAGAACGATTTAACGGCGATGCCGGCATCGCAAGTGAAATTTACAGCTTGGGACTGACGTTGTACGAGTTGTGTACGTTGCGACACGCGTTTGACCAAACTGACCGAGCGCAGTTGATTCAACAGGTTACTTCTCACGCCCCTGTATCTCCGCGGCGACTGCGACCGGAGATACCTCGGGACCTGGAAACGGTGATCGTCAAGGCGATTGCGCGGGAACCGTCCCGCAGGTATTCGTCCGCGCGACAAATGGCTGCGGACTTGCAAAGATTCCTTGCCGACCGCCCCGTGTTGGCTCGACGCGTTTCGGTTTTCGAAAAAATTTACCGCTGGGGGCGACGAAATCCGACCAGAGCGGCCCTCGTCAGCTGCCTGGCTCTGATCTGCGTTATGATTACAGCCGGATCGACGTACCTGGCTAACCTGAATAAAAAGCACGCAAACGAACTTGCAATCGAAAACGTGCGCGTTTTGAAAGCAAGGGACAAAGCGGAACAAGAAAAGGCGATTGCAGAGGAAGCTTTGAAAATGGCTGAACGGGCCAACCTCGCATCTCGGGCACATCTTTATTATGCCCATTTGGGTAATGCGGAGGCGACGACGTCCAGTGGTAAGCAGGGCCAAAACTTTTCGAGCATCAATTCTGTTCGAATGGCGGCCAACCTTGTGCCCACGCTGGGACTGACGCCGAAACAGGTCGAACGTAGGAACATTGCATTGCGTTCCGCCGCGATTGCCGCCATGAGCCAATGGGACGTTGAAACTGTCTACAAATGGAATCCGGCAGAAGACAAATGGACGTCTTCAGCCGCCATTGACTTTACAAATAACCGCGTCGCCCAGTCGGACAGGGACGGCAATTTTGCAATTCGCAAATTTGGCAGCGATGAAATTGAGTTTCTGTTGCCCGGCACCGGTGAACAAGCCTGGACGACCCTGTTCAGCCCCGACGGAAGATTTCTGGCGGCTCGCTACCATCACCCGGTCACGATGGAGGATCCGCTTGTCGTCTTGTGGGATGTTGATGCCAAGCGACAAATTTTTCAACTCGACCAAACCAACTTCGACCTCCTTCACTGTTTTTCCGCTGACAGTTCGATGTTTGCCACGTGCAAGAACGGCAAAACGGTGGGAGTTTACGCTACGGAAACGGGAACACTCAAATACAGCTTTCAGACGGAACATATACCAAACAGTTTGCTGTTTGCAGACCACGATAGGCAGAAGTTGCGAGATCTTGGCATCGACTGGTAAGAACTGCCATAAGCTGTCGATGGTTGCCTTTTCGAACACATCTGTGTCGGGGGACGCGCCAATCAACTGATGATCCAAAAAAATTCAGTTTCGTCTAGATGATCCCCGCCGGCACGGTGAAAATCGGACAAGGCGCTTTTCGCAAAACCTGTTGGACCGTATTTCCGCGGACCGTGTCCCAAAAGCCTTTCTTGCCCTCGGTCACCATGACAATCAGATCGATATTGTACTCTTCTGCCGTCCGAATGATCTGGGCGACGGCGTCGCCTTTGCGAGTCAGTTTGGTCCAGGTCAATTCTTCCAACTTCGGTGATTTGACCCGCGGAAAGCGCTTTCGGTCACCAACATGCAACAAGGCAATGTCTATTTTTGGACCGCC
This sequence comes from uncultured Planctomycetaceae bacterium, assembly GCA_963697295.1. GTDB lineage: Bacteria > Planctomycetota > Planctomycetia > Pirellulales > Pirellulaceae > Mariniblastus. The sequence goes on from CAVONL010000006.1 coordinate 21,098, forward strand.
AATATTGACGAGCGTGCGCGCGATCCGGTTCAAGGAAGGTTGGACCTTGGGTTTGTGATCCACCGGGATTAACACACGTTTGAGCGAAACAGTTCCATCGGACAGCGAAACACACCCGCGAACTCCCTGGGGCACATACAAAGTCGGTAACTGCGTCTCTTCCGCAACGGGAATTGCAATGTGGGGTCGCATCCAAAACGGCTGTTCCTGATTCTCATCGGTTGCGATGACAATAAAATCAAAGCTGCCGTGTCTGGAAAATCCGACGATTGCCGGCACGATATCGGCCGCATATCCGACTGCTTTTTTGATTTTGATTCCCAGTTTGTCGGCCACATCCTCGTGTGTCGATCCAGTTGGCAACTCTCCCCAGCGTTCCAATGTTTTCCTTACCGATGGATATTCGTGCCACGGCACGTCGTCGTGGCGGCTGGGGACCACGTGCAAGATCGTCAAATCGGCTTGGTGCGCTAACGCGATTTCCAGCGCGTGGGCAAACGCAGCTTGACTGGCGTCAGAAAAATCGGTCGGATGCAAAATCGCCTTGACCGCCCGCCCGTTCTCGGCTTGTTCGTCTTCGTGAGTGTACATTTACGTCGGTAGCAGCTGATAAATCGGGTAAAAAAAGCGTATGAACCGAAATCTTGCTACGTCCATCTCCCTACCTATCCTATGGGCTGATTCTGGTAGAAACATGGAGGTAAGCAAATTAGCAAGTTGAATCATGAAGGCTTCTCCAGAGAGAAAAGTTCGGCTCGCTGTTTGCCAACCATTGTCAAGGGCCTCAATCATTGCTTGTGCCGACTCGCCGCGACGGTTATACCATTTTCTTGATACGGTATTTCTTGATTTTGCGATCAAGCGTCGATCGTTCAATCCCGAGAATTTGAGCTGTCTTGCTTTTGTTCCAGTCGGTGGCAATCAGGGTCGCTTCGATATGATGCATTTCCACGTCCTCAAGAGACTCGGGGCGATATTGGGATGCCGCGTACGCCAGGTCCATTTGCGATTCGCTGGCGGTGGAAAGATTCGTCAATAACAATTCGTCATACTCGATTTCATCGCCCCGAGCCAACACGACGGCTCGCTCGACCACATTTCGCAATTCCCGGACGTTTCCGGGCCAGCGGTAACGCAGCAACTGTTGCCGCGCGGCCGACGTGAATCCCGAAATTTTTCGTTTCGTTTCGACATTGAATTTCTGCAAAAAATGGTCGGCCAGTTCGCTGATATCCTCGGGCCGATGCCGCAACGGCGGAACGACAATTTGCACGACATTCAGACGAAAAAACAGGTCTTTGCGAAACGTCCCGTTACGCACATCTTTTTCGAGGTCGCGATTCGTGGCAGCAATCACGCGCACATCGACCTTCAACGGCTGATTGCCGCCGACGCGTTCAAACGAATGGCCTTCGAGCACCCGCAAAAACTTGGCCTGGATCGATTGGCTCATTTCGCCAATTTCGTCCAGCATCAAAGTGCCCTTGTTGGCCGCTTCGAACTTACCGATCTTTCGCTCGGTAGCGCCGGTAAACGCGCCTTTTTCGTGCCCAAAAAGTTCGCTTTCAAGCAACGATTCCGACAGTGCGGCACAATTCAAACACACAAACGCATTTTGACTGCGCGGACTGGAATAATGCACGGCCCGCGCGACCAGCTCTTTGCCAACACCACTTTCACCCCGGACCAGCACAGTCGCCTTGCTGGGTGCCGCTTTGGAAATCTGTTGATGCACCACCAACATCGCCTGGCTGCTGCCAATCAGTTCATTTTCGACGCCCAGCTGCGCTCTCAGTTGATCAATTTCGGAGCGAGTCTTGGTCAGATCGGCAACAAGTTTCTGTTCGCGATAACGGGTGCGCAGAGCCAACCCTACCGTTTCGGCAACCGCCAAAGTAAACTCCAGATCGTCCGGATCGAGCGTGCCCTCGGGTCGCGTCGAGTACAGGTGGATCAACCCGATCGAACGATTGTTCATCCGAATGGGTGCACAAATTACACTTGTCGCGTGAATCTCGCCTTTGCTGTCCCGTAAACCCAACGCGCTATCGTCCTGAATATCCCGCGCGAGTACCGCCTCCCCGTCGCGCAGTACCGTTTCAGCCAGGAACTTCGAAACGCTTTGATATTCGGGCCGCCGCTCCGAACGCCAGGCGATGATTTCCAGTTTTTCCGGATCGGTGGTTTTCGGCCGCGAGCGCGGCACCATCAACACGGCCCCAGCGTCCACGTGGGTTCCATCGATCATGCTGTCCAGCGCCATGCGGGCGATTGCACGCGGAGTCGTTTCATTAGCCAACTCGAATGCCAGTCGGCAAAGTTTGGCTGCCGCCCGACCGACTTTCGGAATCGCTTCCAGCTCTTCTTCATCCTCCAGTTCATCTTGCTGCAGAAACTTGGTCTTTTGACGGCGATGCGTGATCGTTTGCGGCTCGATCTGCAGCCCGGACAATGTGGCTTGATCGTCGTCCACAACTTCCAGACCGGTAATCGTCTCATTACCGATTTCGACCCGACTGAAAATCTTCTTGTCGTAGGCCGACGAAAGGTCATGAACGAACGCCATTTGTGTGTTCGCAATCCAGATGACGTCGCCGGGCGAAAGACTGCGATCCCCCGTCACTCGCTCGTCGCCGACGGCTGTCCCGTTGCGGGATTTGAGGTCTCGAACCGTCCATGTCCCCTCCGAAAGAAAAATTTCCGCATGTTGACGGCTGGCCTGGTCCTCCTTGATGACGATCTGGTTCGTGGGAGATCGGCCGATAGAAACGGTCCTTCCGGGCATGAGCCGGAACACGTCGGACCACTTTTTGCCGTCCCGAATGACGAGGTAGGCGATCGCAGGGCTTTTGCTGTTTGTTACCATTGTATAATTAACGCGGGCTTGGGACCTGCCAATCGGAGCCCAATTGCAAAACGGCTTTTGCTCGGCAGTTGCATATTTCACGCGGCCGGGCCATTTCCACCTCGATTCGCTTGTTTTTCTTGCTTTCGGAAGGTCGTTTGGTTAATCTGGAAGCTGTTGAAGAATGCTACACCTGCTACCATCTTACAGGCAAACCACCTGGGGTAACCAGTCTTTAAACAATTATATGGTTGCCGGTGCTACGGAACAAATGACATCTGGAACAGACATTGCGACATCCGCGTCGATAATGTCTGTTAACAAATACTACGGGGCAGACTTTTTTTACCTGAGGAGCTCAAACATGACGGCGCAATTTGCAACGTCCAAATTTATCCGCACTTTCGCGCTGTGCCTGTCAGCCAGCTTGCTACTCTGCGGAACAGCGTCAGCCCAGACTGGCGGGGGTAACAACCCTATTAATCCGTTGCTGTTCCGCACCGTCGTTGGCGGCGTCAACATCGATTCCGATGGCGTCCTCAATGGCAAAACCGCCCCGCTGGCTGCCAATATTCGCGAAGAGCTCATCAAGAGTCTGAACGCCGCCGACAACGATATTCAGACAGCAACGCGCATGCGAACGATTTCGCTTCGCGGTTTGGAAACAGCAATCAATCAAGCTGCGGCTCGGGGCGAACCACTTCCCCCAGAAATTCAGTTCATGGCAGGTCTCCAGCGGGTTGAGTACATCGTACTTTCCCCTGAGACGAGTGATGTTCTGATTTCCGGCCCGGCCGAAGGTTGGAAAGTCAACGACGATGGTCAAGTCGTCGGGATTACATCAGGCATGCCAGTTTTGCACCTGGAAGATTTCCTGGTGGCAATCCGACACGTTGAAGAAGCCCGCCAGGGACAAGGCATCTCGGTGTCCATCGATCCGACGGAAGAAGGTATCAAGCAACTTCGTCAGCTCTACGCTTCGATTAACAACTTCAACCCGGGAATGAAATCACAGGTTGAAGAAACAGTTGGCCCCCAAAAAATCAGTCTGACGGGCGTGCCGAAGGACAGCCGTTTTTCGCAAGTTCTCGTGGCTGCCGATTACAAGATGAAGCGATACTCGATGGGGCTGGAAGAGGCTCCGATTGCTGACATGCCAAGCGTTCTGGAATTGGCTCGCCGCAAGGACGCTGGTTTCCGAAAAATGGCCCCGCGATTCTGGATGGAATGCAATTACGAACCCGTCGCAAAAACAGGCGACAACCTGGTTTGGCAAATCCGTGGCCAAGGCGTTCGGACGTTGACCGAAGATTCGTTCTTCAACGAGAAGGGCGAAGCGGTTGAGAAAGTCGGCAAAGTCAACAAATTTGCCAAGCAATGGGCCGATACAATGACCGAACGCTACGAAGCGCTATCGAAAGCCGATCCGGTTTTTCGTGACCTGCGAAACCTGATGGACGTGTCCGTCGTGGCAGCCATCATCGCCCGCGAGAATCTGTTGCAGGAAGTCGGACTTGAAATTCCTACGATCACGGGCAAAGACAGTTTTGTTTCGGTTCCTTCTTTGAATGTGCCCAAGACGGTTCCGACTCAATGCAGCTTTGTGCACCTCAGTCGCTCCTGGCTGGTAACTGCCTCCGGCGGTGTGCAAGTTGACTCGTGGGGAGTTGCCGCCAAAACGGAACAAGTCGATACGATTGCCAAGGCTCGCCAGATCGCCATGAACAAGACGGCCGACCGCTGGTGGTGGAACAGCACCAACTAACACCGTGGGTAATCCACCGCGGCGGACCAGGTGTTACTCGGAATCTACCGTGGGTAATACCTGCCGCTGCCAAGGCGATTTACCTACCAGGCCGGGAGTCGCACCCGGCAGGAGCGACCCACTGTTCACACTCGTGAGCTGTGGGTAACGGCGGGACTACAGCCAACGTTAAACGACCGTGGCTTGGCCGTCTGCAAAAGCCAACCTGGTTCCTGCGGCACTTGCGGTTCGCTTGACGTACCCCAACGCAATCCAGGCGTCTTGTTCGGGTGACCAACTGACCGAAGTCAGCCGCCCCATGGACTTGCCATCCAAACTTAACTCGGTTCCCGGCGTTGCTTCTACGTCAAGTTTCAGCCCCACCAGATATTGGTTTACGTGCCCCAAGGCATCGATCCGTGCGACCGTTTCCTGGCCAAGATAGCAGCCCTTGGTAAAGCAAATCGTTTGCTCGTCACGTCGCAGTTCCTGGGGAAGATTGTCATCCGATGCGTCGATCCCGAACCAGGGAGTCTTGTGTTTAATTCGCAGTGCGTGGAACGACTCCAGCGAACAATCAGCGATGCCGTTGTCCACCAGGTTGCGCTCCACATCGTCGACAACATCCATGGGAACCGTCAACAAAAATCCGATCCCGGCCAAATCGACTTTCGCAATGCCAAGTTCGGCGGATCCGTAAGGAACGCTTACAAACCCGTTCAGATCGGGAACTTTCCCGAACAACAACCGAAGTTTCACCTCGGAATCTGGACCGGCGACAAACATTGTGGTTAAACTCGCGCTCGCATCGGTCAAGCTCACGTCTTCGCGCATGATGTACTTGTCAAGATGATCGTGGATCGCATTAAACTGGCGGCCGGTCGTGTTGAGCAACAGTTGGTTATCGCCCGACATCAGGTAAACGTGGCTGAGCAGCTTGCCTTTTGCGTTCAGGATCAAGGCCTCCGTTGCCATGCCAGACTCAAGCGCTTTGACATCTGCCGTACAAAAATTATGCAGAAACTGCCGCCGATCGGCGCCTTGCATGCGAATCATCGTGCGGTCGGGCAACACGACAAATCCGGACGACTGGGTCAAATGCCGGTAATCGTCCAGCAGTTTACTTTTCAGCATCGACGTTCTCCAGTTCCCTTTGGACCTGGCACAGGTGCGCGTCACGAAGCATGATGCCGGATGGTTGACCGTGCATCAAACGCTCAATGTCAGCAACTGAGGCAACGAAACCGAGGCCCAGTTCTTCGACGACCGATTGATTGAGACGCGATTTTAAAAAGATCTGTCGTTCCGCCGCGATGCCCGCGACGACTTGCATCAATCCGGACAACCTCGTCCGCGAAGCAGATTCGAACGATTCATTGAGTGCCTTACGAATCTCGCTTTTGGGCTGCTCGTCGATCTCCGACCAGATCACAATCGGCCCGCTGCTGTTGGCAACCAGGTTGGCGGCAACGACGGCTTTTGCGAAATCCTTCCACGATTGTTGGGAGGGTTCCGTTTCAATGGTCGCAATCACCATCTCGGCACTTGCGATGGGCGAAATCGCCCAAGCCTGTCTGGATTCCTGTTCCGCTTTCTGGATCGCCGCATGACGTTCGCCGGTGATCGTGTCCAGGATCTGGCCACCAGCTCCGGCGACGAGCTGAATGGTGTAAAAGGCGCCCAAATGATCATTTGCCAACTCGATTTCGGCTCGCCTTTCCTTGATTGAGCTGATTCGATCGCGATAACGATGTTTCGTTTCGTCGTGGCAGAATTCCGGGTAGATGCAATCGCTGAGGGCGTCTCCGTCGTCGGGTCTGGGACTTCCGATCGGTAGAATCACGTCCGCGTCGACGATGGTTCGATTAACTTTGACGGGCAGACCCTGTTCGTTCGCGGCGATATAGGCGACTCCATATTCGTCATGGGAATCATGCACCAGAAAACTGACCAGTCGAAACTCGTTGTCCAGCGGATGTTGGTGCTCTGTTTCACTGGTTTTCGGTTCAACGGCGACAGAGGCAAGTCCGAATTGGCTGGCCATCAGGGGAGAAATCACAACGGTAATGTCGGTTGGCTCGATGTTCGTTTCCATCAACTGCGTGAGCAAACATTCGACCACTTGTCGGGCTTGCGGCAAATCGGCCTGAAGCACAATTGCGACGCGGTCGCCTGCAAATACGGACTGGGACAACGGTGGATGATGTCCTACCGGCGATTCCAACGATTCCACAAATGCGGACATCCAATCGGCACCAAGCGGGTTCTGTTTCGCGCTGGGGCTGGAACCACTTGGCGTCTGCCACGGCGGCTTGAAGTTGGGCTAATCCATCAATCACTGGTTTGCTCGTTCTCGCGTGGGCAAAAGTCATATATCCCTTTTTGGCTGAAAACCCGATGATAGCAGCGGTTTGAGCCTCCGGTCAACTTGCTGACATGATCGGTGTTTACCCATTGTTTGCGTTTCGGTTTAATCGGTCAAATAAATGCCCACCCCCAAGGCCTAGCGATGCACGGAAGTACGACTCTGCGAATCAATCAGCACGGGGCTCCGGGATTTCCCCCCGGCTTGATGCTCCTCATTTTGTCCCTGGCATTTGCCTTGAGCGGTTGCCAGCGAACTGATTCGCAAGCCGAGCAACGCTCGGGCGGACCGCCCAAAAGCTTCGCCGACCATATTACCGCGCCAGAAATCTTTTCCTCGATGGTCACGAAATACCGAAAGGCAGTCCGTTATTCGGATCGAGCCGTGTTGTACATGAGCTACCGATTGAATGGTCGCGCCATCCAGGAACCTCAACCGTGGACCGTGGCGATTGATGAAAAAGGTCGCTTTGCCGCCAATCTGTTCAATGCGCAAGTCCGCTGCGACGGAAAATTGCTCAGCTGTTATGTATACGACATCGAATCGGGCAATCTCGATGACCAACGACTGCTGTTACCTGTTCATGGTGAATTGCCACTCGAAACAGCTTTATGGCGACAAGATCGCAAGGCATTTCATCGCTGGCTATTCGGAGATGCCGCTTGATGAAGATAAAACGCCAGCCCAACCGCAACTGATTCCACCGACGATCGGTCTGTTGACGGGATTGCTGGAACCCGCCTGGCTGCGACCGGACGTATTGCTGGAGCGATACGACGATTCGGAGATCGACGGCCGCGCCTGTTTCGTGCTGCGCTGCTGGCAAAGCGCTGCCGAGAAAGATTTTGTTGATTTATGGATCGATAAGGAAAACTCCACGATTTGGCAGGCTGCTTTGCCGCTGGACTGCCTGGCGGCCAAGGTCCAGACGTCTCCCGAAATTGAAAACCTGCGGCTGGTGGCGCGCTTTCACGAGGCCACGTTTGATCAACCTCTGGACGAAACCAGATTCGTGCTCGAACCGCGACCGGAATCGACGCCCGTCTCCCAATTCGTCAAGATCCCGGAGCCGCTGAACTCCGAATTGATCGGGATGAAGAGCCCTGATTTTGAACTGCAAACGCAATCCGGGAAAAAACTTGTTCGGGCCGATTTTGCGGGTCGGCCGACAGCGCTGTTGTGGATTGGCGGCGATCCCCACGATGTGATAACCAAACTGGATCAACTGAAATCTTCTCTGCCGTCGGAATTCGCGAACTTTGGCGTGGTCTATTCCGACCGCGACCTGGCGGACCCAAACGTCAAAGGGAACGCCATGAATATGCAATTAAATGAAATTGCCAGGAACACATCCGTTCCATTTTATTTCGATAGAGAATTGACTTTGAGCATGCAACTGGCGATCAAAATGTTGCCATGTGTCGTCGTTCTTGACAAAGACTCAGTCATTCAATTTGCAATGGCGTTGGATGATGACCAGTGGCCAATTTCGGTCAAAGCAGCGCTTGAACGAGTGAACCAGGGAGAAGATGTCGGAAGTGAAATGCTTGGGCGAGTATCAACAGTTCCTCGAAGCCTACCACCAGAGGCTACTCGCGGTAAGTGCGGCTGACCTGATTGAAGACAACCGCACCGCAGAATCAACATTTGATAAAAAGAGCGCGACGGGTCGATTGATTGCCAAGCAGACCTGGACCAATTCGCAATTCAAGCGTGCCGGAAATATCGTTTGTTTTCCCATCGCTGGCCAGCAACGGCTGTTCGTGTTTGATGGTTATCGTACGGTGGTGGAAATGGACACCGACGGGAAAATTCTGTCTCGTCATGAATTGCAGCTTCCCGAGAATGAAGCCGTCGGCGTCTTGCGGGCGGGATTTGGCGAAACAGGCCAGATTGCGTATGCCGCGTTTATGCCGCTGGGCGACGCGGTCTACGTCTTTGACGAGCATTGGCAACTCATTTCCAGTTACCCTCCCGTCGCGGGCAAGGGAATTCGCGATGCGCAGTTAACCAGCGGTGGAACCATGCTGGTCGCGTTCGAAGGGACCGACGGCATCCACGGAGTCGAGATTCCCCTACTCAAGGGAAACAAAATTTACGATCTGAACGCGAGTTCGCTCAATCGTTCGGGACTCGACGCGATTTGTAATGGTTCCCTTTTGCAACTATCCAGCGGCAAACAAAATTCGGAATTTGCAGCCTGGCAGCTCAGTCGCTTTGGAAATTCACAAGGTACTGCCTCCTGCTGCCTCGGAAACGCGAAAGACGGCAGCTGGCAGGTGATTGGTCTGGACGGCGAATCCGTGGGCTGGACCGCACCCATTGGCCCGCAGATGTTCGACAACAACATCGAACCCATTGCCTCCACAGCGGGACCGACGCCCTCCTGGGCCGTTGCCAACTCGAACGGAATGATTCACGTTTTCAATCATCGTGGTTCGTGGCTGGGTGACTTTCAGTCGGATGCCGAACTGCTGGGATTGGCCTTGGTGGAAGAAGCTGGTCAGCTTCGTTTGATCGTCTCGACGGAACGAGGCGTGACGAATTGGAATCTGGACGTTGCCGAAGCCGCCGCCCGGGCAGCCGCCAATCAAGAACGATAAGTTAGCACCCAAAGGGTCGGGAGTCTTTTGGGCAGTTAGCAAGTCATCGCTTCTTGGAGTACAGCGCCATCTATCGCGAAAATTTCGGCACATCAGGCAAAAGACTCCCGACCCAATCCGCGTCGACCGCACCACGCGTTTCGGGCCGAATAACGCAAGAGCCCCCGACGAAAGTCGGCGGGAGCCTCATTCCGATAACCTAGCAACAGACGACGCAATATCTCCTGGAGACCCCCGACGAAAGTCGGCGGGAGCCTCATCCCGATAACCTAGCAACAGACGACGCAATTTCTCCTGGAGACCCCCGACGAAAGTCGGCGGGAGCCTCATCCCGATAACCTAGCAACAGACGACGCAATTTCTCCTGGAGACCCCCGACGAAAGTCGGCGGGAGCCTCATCCCGATAACCTAGCAACAGACGACGCAATTTCTCCTGGAGACCCCCGACGAAAGTCGGCGGGAGCCTCATCCCGATAACCTAGCAACAGACGACGCAATTTCTCCTGGAGACCCCCGACGAAAGTCGGCGGGAGCCTCATCCCGATAACCTAGCAACAGACGACGCAATTTCTCCTGGAGACCCCCGACGAAAGTCGGCGGGAGCCTCATCCCGATAACCTAGCAACAGACGACGCAATTTCTCCTGGAGACCCCCGACGAAAGTCGGCGGGAGCCTCATTCCCATTCAGCCTAGGTAAAGCGTGTGAAAACTCCCAGCCGACTTGCGTCGGGGGCTTCTTGTTCTCAGTTGGCCAAGCCCGTATTGGTAAAGCGTGTGAAAACTCCCGGCCGACTTGCGTCGGGGGCTTCTTGTTCTCAGTTGGCCAAGCCCGTATTGGTAAAGCGTGTGAAAACTCCCAGCCGACTTGCGTCGGGGGCTTCTTGTTCTCAGTTGGCCAAGCCCGTATTGGTAAAGCGTGTGAAAACTCCCAGCCGACTTGCGTCGGGGGCTTCTTGTTCTCAGTTGGCCAAGCCCGTATTGGTAAAGCGTGTGAAAACTCCCGGCCGACTTGCGTCGGGGGCTTCTTGCCATTTGGTCCGCGACGCTCTCTGCTTTGCCTATTCCGACGCTCGCACCAATTCGACTTTGACCGGCGGAACCGTGTGCAGCGTTTGGTGCACCACGCAATATCGCTCGGTCAATTGCACCAGTTTTTCCAGTTTTTCATCATCCGCGTCGGACGCCAGCTCAAATTGCAGCGCGAGCGCCGTGAGGCCGACCGGTGACTCACGATCGACTGCGAGGGTCCCTTTGAAGTCCAAAGTACCATACGCTGTGATGGTGCCCTCGGTAATCTGAATCTTCATTGAATTGGCAACCGCGGCCAACGTGACGGCTGCACATCCGACCAGGGCTGCCAACATGATTTCGACGGAACAGGCGAAGGTACCATCGCCGCCACTCGAAGGATGCAGCCCGACGGGCGACCACTGCGCTGGATGAATGATTTCGCACGCCAGATTGTCCGGGTCGAGTCGTCCAATCGCCTTGAGCGTTTGCACGGCCGACGGCGGATTCTCTGAATATCTTTTTTTTAGTTCGGCCTGATTTTGTTTCAGCAAAGTCACTTTCATGTTGTTCCTTTGGTTCGTTCAATCCCAAACACATCGTTCTCCAAATTCGACATCGTGTTATTGCAACGAAGATGCCATCGCAAGATTGATAGCGGAAACGAATTTAAATAATATTGAACTTGACCGTATTTGGGGCGGTGAATTAGGTTACTGGGCTGTGCCATGGAGGGTGCACTCAACGTCGCGTGCCGCAGAAAAAACTATACCACTTTACCCACGGATGGGAGTGGATGACCCGCTGGCAGGCTCTCGACACCAAAGTGATTTGTTGACAGGAAATTCACTGGTCTTCAAAACCCCCTGTTTTGCAGAACCGGAAATTTTTTCGATCAAAACACGAGAAAGCTCCGTATCATATCGGTCTCGATCAAACGAATTTGAGGCGGATTGTCGGCGGCCTTCTTTCTGCCTCCAATGGACTTTTATCCCGTGGTCCAGTTGCGGAGTGGTGGGTGTCAAACGGCCCCAATTTAGACCTGAAACGACAAGTCAAAGACGCAATTGACATTGTCAAATATCTCGAAGGCGAACATCAACTTCGCCGGCAGGGAGCGAACTACGTCTGTCACTGCCCGTGGCACGACGATCAACGTCCCAGTCTGCAAATCAATCCCGTAAAACAGACCTGGCGTTGTTGGCCCTGTGAAATCGGCGGTGACATCTTCAGCTACGTGATGAAGCGTGAAGGACTGGAGTTCCGCGAAGCGCTGTTACACCTCGCCGAATACGCCAATATCCCGGTCACCATCGCTCAACCCAGATTCAAACCGGGCAGCCCCCAAGACAAAAACACGCTGTTCAAGGCGAATGCGTGGGCAGCTCAAGAATTTCATCGCTGCCTGTTGGAGACAGACGCGGCCGCTCTGGCCCGCGATTATCTTGCCAACCGCGGCATTACCGACGAGAGCATTGAGGAATTCCAAATCGGCTTCGCACCTGCCAGCTATACGTGGCTCGTCGATCGGGCCGGCAAAACAGAATTCACTCCGGAAGTCCTGGAGGCCTGTGGCCTCGTAATGCGAAACGACCGCGGCTGGTACGAGCGGTTTCGCGGCCGCTTGATTTTCCCGATCCTTGATACCAGCCAACGAACGATTGCCTTTGGCGGACGACTGGTCCCGGGAGTTTTTCCGGCGGCACAGGAACCACCGGGCAAGTACATCAATTCGCCCGAAACCCGTTTGTTTTCCAAAAGTGAAACTCTGTACGGGCTGAACATGGTTCGCGATCGGGTGGCCAAGACACGCAGCTTGACCGTCGTCGAAGGTTACACCGATGTCATCGCCGCTTGGCAAGTCGGCCTGCGCAGCGTGGTGGCCTGCTTGGGCGTTGCTCTGAATGAAAAACATATTCGCGTCATCAAGCGATTTGCCGACGAGATCACGCTGGTTCTCGACGGGGATGCCGCGGGGCAAAAACGGTCCAATGAGATTCTTGACCTGTTCATCGGCCAGGAAATTGACTTGCGCATCCTGACGCTTCCGGAAGGCTCCGACCCGTTTGACTTCTTGATGAAAAACGGCAGCGAAGTGTTCGAAACGATGGTCGGCGTGGCTCCCGACGCGATGCAGCACAAAATTCAAACGGCGACTGCCGGAATTGATTTGAACAACGATACACATCGGGCCAACCAGGCGTTGGAAAGTATCCTGGCAACCCTGGCCGGAGTGCAGCCTACGGAGTCAGCGGCCAAAGTGCTTCGCCAGGATCAAATCCTGGCTCGGCTGGCAAGAAAATTTCAACTGGATATGCCACGGCTTCGCAGCCGTTTGCTTGAGTTGCGTTCGTCGATACGGCGACAACATGTGCCGGACTCACGCCCCGAATCTTCGCCCAACGAGACGATCAACTTCGCCAAGCTCGATCGCAAAGAGCTCGAACTTTTGGAGATCGTCATCGAGGAATCAACGCTTGGTCGATACCGCAATTGAAAATGTGGCGCCCGGCCAGTTTGGTCCGGGACCCCTGCGTGACCTGTATGAACATCTTGTCGAGCTGTTTCATGCGGGAGAAGAAATCATCTATGAACTGCTGATGTTGCAGATCGAGGAACCGTATCTCAAGAATCTCGTCGAGTACCTTGGCGAAGAAGCCGAACAGAAGCGACTTGCGATCCGGTCGCGGTCGTCGGAAACCATTGATCGGGCAACGCAGCTTGCCACGATCATCCAGGCGTTTAATGACATTGTAACTGAATCAGGCCAGCGTGCCACGATTTCCCAGTTACAGCAAAAGGAACTTGATGAACAGGAGGAAGCAGCGAAGTTGGAAGAACTCTTTCAACAAATGAAACAGCGGCAAGGCCTTTAAGCACTCACGGACGAGTAGCAGCCTTTTCGCTGGATTGTCCAACCGACTCAATTGTCGACTGACGAAACGCGTTACGCGCCAAGTCAACAGTCACACATCCGAAAACCCGCTTTGCGCAAAGCCGACGGCAAGCGCAAACTTGCGGATCGAGTGGCTGCAGCCGGCAAAGATCCCCCCGGGTCGCATAAATCGATTGACAGTCACTTACAGGTGTCAAATTGCGAAATGGAATTCGCAGGAGGATTGACGCAAATGGCTAACAATGAAAACGATGCGCTTCAACAACTGGTTGAAAAAGGAAAAAAACAAGGCTACCTGACCTACGATGATGTGACCAGCTTTTTGCCCGACGAGGCCAATGGCTCGGAACAACTCGATCGCCTGATCATTGCATTGGAAAACAGCGGTATCGAATTATGCGACGAACCGCCAATGGGCAGCGACGACGAACCGTCCGCTGAAGAACTGCTGACCGCCGAAGATCTGAAGCCGGAAGATCTGAAGGCGGAACTCGAAAAGTCTGACGTCGAACTTCGCGCCTTGCAAACCGCGGGCAAGCTGCCGCGGCCGAGCGACGACCCGATTCGGATGTACCTGTCACAGATGGCCCAAATCCCGCTGTTAACGCGGGAACAGGAAATCGCACTGGCCAAACGGATCGAGATTGCCCGCAAGCGCTATCGCCGTTCGGTCCTCAGTTGCAATTATGCTCTTGTCAGCGACTCTCGATACGCTGAAGCGGGTTCACCGTGGCGAATTGCCTTTCGATCGTACGATCAAAGTCTCGCTGACCGAAAGGTTGACCAAAGAGCAAATCCTGGCCCGCATGCCTTACCACTTCAAGACGATTGACAATCTAAAGGCCAAAAATGAACGGGATTTTCGGCTGCTAATCAACAAGAGCGTTGCTGACGACGAAAAGCGCGCTGCCCGCTCACGATTCCTGGCGCGCGCGCCAAAATTGTCGTGTTGATCGAAGAACTATCGCTCCGTTCGCGTCGGATCGCACCGATGATCGGCCAATTGAAGGGTTTTTCAGAGCGAATGAAGGTGATGCTGGAGCAACTGGCAATGTCCGGCGAAAACGCACTTTCCGAAAATGAACGTCGCCGCATGAAAGCCGAACTTTGCAAACTGGTGCAGTTGTGCCAGGAAAGCCCGCGCGGACTGGCGGCCAAAGTCGAGAATTGCGAACGCTTTTTCAAAGAGTTTGAAAACGCGAAACGCCGTCTGTCCAGCTGCAATTTGCGACTGGTCGTTTCGATTGCCAAAAAGTACCGCAACCGCGGCATGAGCTTTCTCGATTTGATCCAGGAAGGAAATACCGGCCTGATGCGGGCCGTCGACAAATACGAATACCGGCGAGGATTCAAGTTTTCGACATACGCGACGTGGTGGATTCGCCAGGCGATCACCCGCGCAATCGCTGATCAGGGACGCACGATTCGCATCCCGGTGCACATGATTGATGTCCTCAGTAAGCTGAGAAACATTCAAAAACGGCTGTTGCAGGAACGCAAATGCCAGCCCTCCACCGAAGAGATTGCCCTCTGCGCCGACATGAGCATTGATGAAGTCCGGCGCGTGATGGACATCGGGCGTCATCCGGTCAGCCTTGATCGCCCCGTCGGCGAAGGTGACGAATGCAGCTTTGGCGAATTTATCGAGGACGCGCAAAGCGACAATCCAGTGCGGTTGGCAAACAACTGTATCCTGCGCGACAAGATTGACGGTCTGCTCAAGACCCTGACCTACCGGGAGCGAGAAATCATTCGCCTCCGCTACGGCCTGGGCGACGGATATACCTACACGCTTGAGGAAGTCGGACGAATTTTCAAAGTGACTCGTGAACGAGTTCGGCAGATCGAAGCCAAAGCCGTTCGAAAACTCCAAAATCCGGTTCGCAGCCAACATTTGGAAGGCTTTTTACACGGCACAGTCCCAATCGAAAATATCGCGGAAAGCCGCCACGAAGAACAACCCGTTCAGGTCGCCTCAGAAGATCCATTCAGTTTTCTCGGCGACGATTGATTGTCAGAATTATCAAGTCGGGCGATAAACCCGGCCGGATCCAAAACCAAAACCGTTGGCCCGTTATAGCCAACGGTTTTTTTAATGCTAGGATGTACCTGAAACGCAAGTGCTGTTGAACTGAATTGTTTTGAGTGAAAGGCCGGTTTCTCGTGAGTCTAGATTACGAATTGCTGCGCGTTCTTCATCACAAACTGAAACTGCAAACCGAATATCGCTCGCAAATTGACCGGGGACCAAGAAAAATCAGGGTGGCCCAGTCAACGGAAAAAAATCTCCTGGATGAACTCGACGCGGCCAAGGAAGCACTTCTCAAATCTCGCATGCTGGCCAATGACAAGCAGCTGCAGCTGAACGAACGCGAGGCCAAAATCGAAACGCTCAAGGGCAAACGCAACGCCTGCGAGTCCAATCGCGAATACCAGTTGCTAAACGATCAAATCGCAGCCGACGAGCAGGCCAGTAGCGTTCTGTCGGATGAGATTTTGGAATTGCTGGACCGCATTGATCAGCTCGAGACGCGGGTGACGACCGCAAAATCCAACCACGCCAAGGCCCAGGAAGAGACAAAAAATGCCGTTGGAAAAATCGAACAGGAGTTGGTCGTACAACGAGCCGAACTAGCCGCGGTCGAAGATGAAATTGCGCGACTGGAAGCAAAACTGCCCTCTGAAATTCGGTCGGACTATCGCCGTCAGGTCAATGCCAAGCACGATGACGCGTTGGCATTCTCGAACAAGGAGACTTGCGGCAACTGCCATCAGCGTCTGAATCCGCAGACGATTTCTGACCTGGTGATGCAAAAACCCGTTTTTTGCAAGGGTTGTGGCAGCCTGATGTACATCACGACCACTTCGACCGCGAATTCCTAACAAATTTTGACCGCGAACGGCCGATCCCGAGTTGATTTGGGCGCCGGCTTTAGAGACAATTGGGCCCTGCGACTTGGTGATCGAATTCGCTCGATTCTCAAGTCGCGATTTTTTTTGTCGAGTTGATTTGGAGGAAAATCGCCGTGGAACGCGTTCCCATGACCCAGCAGGCCTATGACCGCTTACGAGCCGAGATTGACGAACTCGAAAATGTATTGATGCCGCAAATCGCCGAGGACATCGCCACCGCCCGGGCTGAAGGCGATCTAAAAGAAAACGCCGAGTATCACGCCCAGCGCGAAAAACAGGGAATGACACAAGCCAAAATTAATGAACGAAAAGACAAAATCTCGCGAGCCGTGATTGTTGATCCATCGCAAATCCCCCGGGACGAAGTCGCATTTGGGGCGACTGTGAAAGTCCTCGACATTGATATCGATGATGAAGAAACCATTACGCTCGTGGGGGAAGGTGACGAAGACTACGACAATGGTCGCTACAAAATCACCAGTCCAATTGGCCAGGGGCTGTTGGGTAAAAAAGTAGGCGAAACGGCAGAAATTATTGTGCCCAAAGGGACACTCAATTTCAAAGTCCTCGAAATCCGCTATGAGGATATTTGATCGCCTGAACGCCAAGCTGCAAATAACTGCCCGATGAAACGCCGAATTCTCACCGTCATTGGAACTCGCCCCGAAGCGATCAAACTCTCTCCCGTCGTGCTTGAATTGCACAGGCGAACCGATGCGTTCGAGTGTATCGTGTGCGTGACAGCTCAACATCGCGAGATGCTCGACCAGGCGTTGGCGATTTTTGGCGTGCAGCCGGACCACGACTTGAATATCATGTCGCCGGGACAGTCGCTCGCCCAGGTCACGTCCCGGGCCATCACTGGACTGGATGATGTCCTCGCTGCCACGCACCCGCATTTGACGCTCGTTCAGGGCGACACGACGACCGCACTGTGCGGGGCCCTGGCCAGCCACTATCGGCACGTTCTCATTGGGCATGTCGAAGCGGGCTTGCGAACCGGCAACAAGTACGCGCCCTTCCCCGAAGAAATGAACCGGCGGTTGATCGGAAGACTCGCCGATCATCACTTCGCCCCGACGCAACACGCGCGGCAGGTGTTGCTGAATGAACAAGTTGAACCGGCTTCGATTCACATGACAGGTAACACGGTGATCGATGCGCTATTGTTTGTTCGCGATCGCGTCCTGCAAACCACACCCGATTTACCAACCGGCTTGTTGAATGCGATCGGTGATGATGACTTTGTCCTGATTACGGGTCATCGCCGGGAAAGTTTTGGGAGTGGATTTGAAAACATGTGCCAGGCGATTCGCGATGTCGCCGATTCGCAACCACGAGTTCATTTTGTCTATCCCGTGCATCTCAATCCCAAAGTTCGTGAACCCGTTCATCGAATCCTGGGCAAACACCCGCGGATTCACCTGATTGAACCGTTAACCTACGAGCCGTTTGTCTGGATCATGAATCGCGCCACGGTGATTTTGACCGATTCAGGTGGCGTTCAGGAAGAAGCTCCCTCGCTGGGAAAACCCGTCCTGGTCATGCGCGAAACAACGGAACGCCCGGAAGGCATTTCCGCAGGCAATGCCAGGCTCGTGGGCGTCGATCGCGACAAAATCGTCGAACAGCTGACACTGTTGCTGACCGATCCGAGTGAGCGAGAAAAAATGACGGCAGTCAACAATCCTTACGGACATGGAACTTCAGCCCGGCAGATTGTTAATGTGTTGGCCCGGATCAAAATCGGTTAGTCCTTGCTCCAGCTGGTTGTCAACATTGCTCTACGCAGGCAAGCTGCGATGTGGCACATTTTTGGATTTGACTGCGGGCAAGTCGATTTTTAGCATGCAAGCACATTAGGTTCTGGTTCCCCCATATCTCCAAACCCGGACAGAATCACGCCGTGGGTGCTTCGCCGATTGCTCAGCAGCGATATCAAATTTGAGCCAAGGCTCACGGTCGGTCGATAGAAAGACGTAACGGTCGTACCGTTGGTGCGGAGTATTGACGTGCGCGCCGGCCAACTGCATAAGTGCTTTTTCGGTGCGTCGGCGTTGGTTGATAGACAACGAAACAGGCGTTATTCATGAGCGCCGTAAAAACGGATTTGGTATGTTTCGATCCAACCTGCAGAATCTGATTCTCGCTGTTTTGGTCCTGACGACGTTGGGACTTCCGGCTGCGGCAATCCAGGGGCAAATCGCGCAAGACGAGTACAATGTCGCCAGCGCTTTATACGCGCGGGGCCAATGGTCTGAGGCGATTGGGTCCTTCAAAGAGGTGATCGCGCGATTTCCCGATACCGAACAAAGCGCGGCTTCGCATTTTTTCCTTGGCGAAGCGATGATGCAACAAGGCGATTTCGCAGGCGCTTACCTCGCGTACCAGAGTTTTATTCGCAAGCTGCCCAGGCACCAATTCGTTCCTCGTGCGACGTTTCGATTGGGAGAAGCGGCCTACCGACTGCAGAATTTTGATCAGGCGGTCCGTTTGCTGGAAGCATTTGTGCTCGAATTCCCGAATGAACGGCTGAACGAATTTGCTTTGCCGTACCTGGGTGAATTGAGATTGAAAAAGGGTGAACCGCAACTTGCGCAGCGGGTTTACGAAACGGCCCTGCGCGCCTACCCCGACAGCCAATTGGTAAACAAGTGCCGATTGGGGCTGGCCAAAGCGTTGCAGATGCAGGGTTCCAACGACTTGGCGGCACGAATTTACCAGGCAATCGTTGATGATGTCGATAATCCGCTTGCCGGCGAAGCCCGTTTGCAGATGGGAATTCTGAATTTCGGAAATCAACAGTTCGATGCAGCTCGTCAGCTGTTGCGGGACGCGCGTGTTTCCTGCACGGATGAAGAATCCCAGGCAGAGGCGGGATATTGGCTGGGCCGAACCGAGATGATGACGGCCAATCCGGCACAGGCTGTCCGCGCTTTCGAAAGCGCTCTCGATCTGACTGGAAATGAGCCGCTGGCCTCCGCAATTCTGTTTGACGGCGCACTGGCTGCTATCCAGTCGAGGCAAACTGAACTGGCCGACAAATGGTTGTTCCAACTCAAAAACACATTCCCCGAAGGCGCCTGGGCGGACGATGCACTGCGGTTGCGAATTGACATTGCGCAACGCGACTCGCGCTTCGAGGACGCGTTAAACCTGATTACTCAATTTGGTGAAAGCTATCCGGACAGTCCGTTTATGCCGCAGGTGCTGGAAGCTCGGGGCCGCATTTACTATCAACAATCCAGGTACCAGGAATCAGTAGACACGTTCCATGAATTACTAGGTACCGAATTCGGTCAGGCCGACGGAGACGAGCTCAACGATCGGGAAATCTGGAAATACCTGGCCGGCCTGGGCCTGATGGGGATGAACAAACTTCCGGAAGCAGAAACAATGCTCGCTTCGACCAGTCTCGAAGGGCAATCCAATCGCATCCGGGCCCTGGTGGAAATCGCACGCGCGACCACTTATTCTGGCCAGCAAAAATACGAACAGGCGATTTCCTGTTACCGCAACTACCTGGCCCTCGAACCGGACGGTGCCGACGCCGCCCGCGCCCGTGTTGAACTCACGGTGAGTTTGGGAAAAACGGAACGCTGGGATGAGGCGGCGATCGCGTTTGAAAATCTTCAGGAGCATCATCCGCAGCGTGAAGCGTCGATCCTTGAAACGGCACAATATCTGGCCGAATCGGCTTTCGCGAAGAAGCAGAATGAATTCGCGGCGCGGTGGTACGAGGTGCTCGCGCGACCCGGTAATCCACAGGAGACGATTGCCCGTGGTCTATCGGGACTGGCCTGGATCAAAATGCAATCCGACGATGCCGAAAGTGCTTTGGCCACCTTCGAGCGCCTGATCAACGAATATCCCGATTCCAGGTTCGCGGGCGAAGCTGCGATGGCACGGGCAAAATTTCTCGACGATGCGAAACAGTATCAGCAGGCCGCGGAAATGTATCAGCTTGTTGTTAACCGCTTCAAGGAGTCAGAGTTTGCCGAAATCGCGATGTTGCGATGTGCCTATGCCCTGCAACAAGTAGGCGGCAGGGAAAACCTGACGACTGCCAAGGAACTGTTGATCCAGTATTTGCAATTGCCCGATAAACCCGCCGCGGTTGACGAAGCCATCTACCAACTGGGCTGGGTTTATCATGACTTGAGCCTCGCTCCACATGGCCTGGAAAAATTCCGCACGCTCGTTGAGGACTACCCGAACAGCAAGTACTGGCCAGACGCAGCTTACCGCCTCGTCCAGCATTATGTGCAGCAGAAAAACTATGACGAGGCGATGCCCTTGATGGCGCGGCTGATCAAGCCGGACGCGCCGGTCGAGATTCTTACCCGGGTGATCTTCCTGCAAGGTCAAATGGCCGCGGAAAAAAACAACTGGGAAACGGTGACGGAATCAATGCGCACGCTGGTTGACAATACCGACGATCGCGGACTCTATGCAAAAGCAAACTACTGGCTTGCCGAATCGCTGTACCGGCAGGACAAATTTGACGAAGCCGGCGATCTCTTTCAACGACTGCTGGAAAAAATCAAGGACCTCGACGAATCGCTGGCGCCGTGGATCTACCTGCGAACCGCACAATGCAATTGTCACGCAGAAGTCTGGTCAAACGCACTCATCCTGACGGAATCAGCCAAAGATCAATTTCCTCATTTCGAAGTTGGTTATGAATACGATTTTATTCAGGGCCGTGCGCTGGCTGCCAAAGGAAAACTTGACGATGCGATCACCGCCTTTCAGCGCGTTGTCGAATCGGAAAAGGGGCGCGGCACGGAAACCGCCGCCATTTCACAGTGGCGAATCGGCGAGGCCTATTTTCACCAGGAAGACTACGCCAACGCGATTAAAGCCTACTACCGGGTCGATTCACTGTTTGCCTATCCGAAATGGCGAGCCGCAGCCTTGATGCAAGCCGGGAAATGCCAGGAGCATCTCGGTAACTGGAAGCACGCCGCCAAACTCTACAAACAGCTGATCCTGGATTTGCCCACCAGCGAATTTCGGGCGGCTGCCGAGGAACGACTGGCGTTTGCCATCCGACAGGCCAATTCCGACGAAGATTCGGCAAGCACCAAAACAAGACGCTGAGCAAGACCAGATATTATGAATGTTAACCAAAGTGAGAATGAGATGATCAAGCGAATCGTTCGCGGACCTTTGTCAAACTTGTTTTGCGCCTTGCTCATCGCCATCTTGGCGACACTGGCGATACCTGGCACCGGGGTTTGCCAGCAACCGGCTGGCGGTCTACCAGACAACGGTTGGGAGGTTCCGGTCGAGACGGGCGTTGAGCAGCCGGCGGTTGCCCAGCCCAATGCCGTGGTTGCCCCGGTGCAGGCTCCCGGGCAACAGATTGTCGCTTCCAAACGACTGATCCAGGTCATTCGCAACGGCGGTCCGCTGATGATTCCGATTGGAATCTGTTCCTTGATTCTCATGGTATTTGTATTTGAGCGAATGATCAGCCTCCGCCGCGGAAGGATCATACCCAGTGCGTTTTCAACCCGGTTTCTCGATCAACTTCGCGAAGGCGAATTGAACCGGGAGGCTGCCATCACGCTTTGCAATCGCGATAACAGCCCGTTGGCGCAGGTCTTTCGGGCCGGAGTTGCCAAGTGGGGACGGACTTCGGTGGAAGTCGAACAGGCTGTGCTCGATGAAGGCGAACGAAATTCCAACCAATTGCGGCGCTACCTGCGGTTGATCAATGGCATCGCGACGGTCTGTCCATTACTGGGACTGCTGGGCACGGTGCTGGGTATGATTCATGCCTTTGATGCCATCGCGACCGTCAATCCGGCCGTCGCCGATCCAAAACTGTTGATTGCGACGGGAATCAGCCAGGCCTTGTTGACAACGGCTGCCGGCATGACCGTGGCCATCCCGGCTTTGATCGCTTACCTGTTCTTCTCCAGTCGTGTCGATCGTCACGTGATGGAAATCGACGCGTTGGGTCAAAAAGTAGTCAGCCTCATTTCAGCGGAAGCCCTGTCAGAAACCGCCCGTGACGCGAAACGCGCTGCCTGATTGGACACGTCACCCCATTTCAATCCGGTTGCACGGATAACAGCCTTCCCCGGAACGACCTTATGGCAATTAAAATCAACCGCGATGACGAGACGTCAATCAACCTGACGCCGCTGATCGATATTGTGTTCTTGTTGATCATCTTCTTTATGGTGGGTTCGCGGTTCACCGAACTTAACGAAGCGGAACGGAATATTCCGTTGCAAGTTCCCCAGGTCTCCGACGCGCGGGCGCTGACGGCGCCGCCCCAAAAGCGAATTATCAATGTGATGCAGGACGGACGAGTGCTTGCTGGATCGAGAGGAAGTCACGCTTGCTGAGCTGTACGACGAATTGAATTCGGCTCGCAAGCAGTACAAACACATGGGTGTCGTGGTTCGCGGAGACGCCAACAGTGCTTATCAACACGTTGCCGATGTCATCGCGACGTGTCGCAAAGCAGAAGTCCTGGACCTGAATATCTCGGTGCGGGTTGCCCAGCAAAGTCACCAGAATTTTTGACCGGAGGCTGGCGGGTTTTACCATGAATCAATTCGGCATTTTTCTCCTGCAGCTCTGGCAACAGTTTGTTGGTGTTTTCAGTTCGTTAAACTTGCAACTTCTGTTGCTGATCGGATCGGGCCTGGTCGCTGTTGCCTTGCTGGTCTTGTCCCTGACGAGTTGGGGGCAAGCTCGGCCGGTCTGGAAGTGCGTCGTCCTGTCGGTCGCGGCCCATATCCTCTTGATGGGTTATGCCTATGGAACTCATTTGATTTTTCAGGTTCCGACGTTCGCCAAACCGGACAACCTGGTGCGAATCAATCTTGTGGACGATGACGGCGACTTGCTTAAAGACGAAAATTTAGAAGCAGAAATCGACAAACCCTGGGACGAATTCGTTAACCAGCAGTTGTTGCCCGATGTCGAGCAACTGGACCGCCCGCTGATTGACAGCCAGGTCGTGATTGAGCGAAAAACGGATATCCCGGAGACGAATATTGACGAAACGGGCTCCGTTGATCTCGAGGCGGCTCCGTTTCCAATGGAAACGGCCGAACCAACACGGATCCCAGATGATTCATTCGCGATCAACGAATCAGCTGCGGCGCAGGAAATTGAAGTGCAGCGACCAACGGCCGACGCGCAACTCGTTCCACGTGGTCCGGAATTTGATTTTGATCCCGAAATTGAACGACCTGAGATTGCTGCCGACTTGCCTCCCGTAGAACCAACCGAACTGTTGCCAACCGAACCAACGGAGTCGGATAAAACACCGTTCTCCAGCGACCTCGTCAACGACAGCGCGCTGATCCCTGTTGCGGAGCCAATGGTTGTGCCGCCGCGTCAGAAAATTTCCAGCTCCACCAGCGATCGCGATCCACCCTGGCCAGAGATGCCGCTGCGGGTGATCAGTACCCAGAAACGACTGGGTGATGGCAAGCCGCTTCCGGAAATTTATAAACTTCGCGCTGCTGAAAATCGATTGATGGTTGCCGAGCGACGGGGCGGTTCAATCGAAACCGAAACTGCGGTCCAGATGGCTTTGCAATGGCTGGCAGCCAACCAAACTGCCGATGGCAGCTGGGACCCACGGCGGACGGGTGGAGGAATCGAGAAAAAAGTCTTTGGTCACGATCGGCAGGGAGCCGGTGCCAACGCCGACTCGGGAATTACGGCCCTGGCGGTCATGGCGTTCATGGCCGGCGGCCATACGCACCTGGAGGGGAACTATCAGAAAAACGTGCAGCAAGGTCTGGAATACATCATCCGCCATCAAACGGTGGACGGCAATCTTGCCGGCAATGCCAAACTATTCGCCCGCATGTATTGTCATAGTATGTCGCTGTTGGCGATTTCCGAAGCGCTCGCGTTGACCGGGGACGCGCGATTGGTCGTTCATGTGCAGCGCGGTGTCGACTATTCCGTTTTCGCTCAGAACAAGACGGAAGGCGGTTGGCGTTACCAGCCCGGTGATCAGGGCGACATGAGCCAGTTCGGCTGGCAGGTGCTGGCGATGCATAGCGCTCATGCAGGGGGAATCCCGATTCCTGAGAAAACAACGGCTGGGATGCGAACGTTCCTGGACTCATGTTGCAGTGGAACCGGCAAAGGACTGGCCTCGTACCGTCCCCATCAAAATGTCAGCACGACGATGACTGCCGAGGCACTGGTCTGTCGTTACTTTTTGCAAGACGACGTCTCCTACGATACGCAAGGGCAGGCGACCAGTCGCATGTTGAATGAATTGCCCAGCGAGCACCACATTAACCTTTACTATTGGTATTACGGGACGATGGCGATGTACCACACCGGTGGCAACGCCTGGGATCAATGGAATCGAGCCTTGAAAACTGCCTTGCTGAACACCCAGATTACCGACGGTGCGCAGGCCGGCAGCTGGGCACCCGACGGCCTGTGGGCCGGATACGGAGGACGAGTATATTCCACCGCGATGTCCGCGCTGTGCCTCGAGGTCTACTATCGCTACCTGCCAATGTATGAGGTTGCAGCGGCTGAAAGGGCAGTCAAAAATGCCCCGGAACGTCATGCGGAAAACATTATTCGCCTGCGGTAGCCGGTTTAATTCAGGTAAATGAACCTGTCGAAAATGTAGGGTTTGACACTCCAAGGTGGCATTCTAGAATGGATGGCATGGAGTGGTGTGAAATTGCCTTTATCCGATTAACTCGGACCCATCTGTCGAGTTTCTTATTTGGCCTGCTAGGCCGCTTTTACTGGGTAGTCACATGACTGATATCTGCGCACAAGTTTTAATTCCAATCGGAATCGGGATGCCCGGCGGCTACGAACTTCTGATTGTGGCCGTCATCTTCCTGCTTCTTTTCGGCGGAGCGAAGCTCCCGAGCTTGATGCGAAACATGGGGCGCAGCATCAACGAGTTCAAGGCGGGGATGCAGGATAAACCGTCCGGGTTGAACAAAGACGACGAAAAAATTGAGCGGAACAAGTCGGAAGCCATTAAGTAGGAAACGACCAACAGGAATCAGCTTCCGGTCAAACCCCATTGGCCATCCTGCGTTGACCAGACTTGCCGAGCAAAATCAGCCGTGGGAAGTTGACCAGATCATCCGTTCAGGAATTCGAGTTTAAGAATCATGTTTCCAGGCAGCATCGGATATCAGGAATTGATCGTCATCGCCGTGGTGGCCGTGATCCTGTTTGGTGGCAGGCTGCCTGAGGTTGCCCGCACGATCGGTGAATCTTACCAGCAGTTTCGCAAAGGGCTTTCGGATTTACAATCATCGTTTGACGCCAGCGTCAATAGTTCCGACGACCACAGCAAGTCCAGTGGATTGCCAGATTACAGCGACGTGAATGAAGATCTAGTTGAACCGGTGGGGCCGCGATTTGAACCGCCACCGGATGACGAGTAAAGCTGGTTTGTGGTTGCACGTCACATTTTTGCCAATTGTTACCACGGTTAACCGATCGCTGGCATGTGTTGTCCCCACCAATGAATCTTCTGGGGAAGCAACTCTGACGCAAATCCGCCCCTATAATTTGGGGAATGCAGTGGGGATTTGAATCAAAAAATGGGGAACAGTCTGCAGCGTGGGCAATCCACAGCTAAAATGTTTCGCGATTATTTTCGTAACAACTTGTTCGTTGATGGGTTATATTACAAGCGTGGTAATAATTGACTCAGAGCTTGAAAATGACAGTTCTGAACACGAACGAGCTTATCATCAAAACTTTTCTCATAATCTAGTCGTTAGTTCGGGTGGCAGGTTGCCGTGTTAGTGACTTGGCTATTGGTAATTCGTGGCAAAGAAAAGGGGCGACGTTACAAGCTCGTTCCGGGGCAGTCACTTACCATTGGTCGCGAAAAGTCCAACGAAGTTCGGTTGGGGGATGATGAAGTCTCTCGGCAACACGCGGTGATCGAGGTTGCGGACGACAAGATTCAAATCGTTGACCTGGAAAGCTCCAACGGTACATTCGTCAACGGAGTGCCAGTTGGCACGATTGAGCTTCGTAAGGGCGATCATGTAAGAATAGGTCAAACGTCTTTTTTGTTGACGGTCGAATCCGGTGAACTTGGATTGATGCGCAAGCTGCGCGGCCTGATCGCATGCCGACGGATTTCGGTCAAGACGAGGAATCCAGTGACTTGGGCCAAGTCTTGTCAGCCGAGAAACAGGACTCCGATAAATGGGTTAGCTCGGTTAAGGGGAACCTGCAGTTCATGTACGGGGCTGCTATTGCGACGGGGCATGCATCCGAAGTTGATCAGATGCTTGAAGAAATTCTGGATCTGATTTTTGACTGGATCAACGTCGAACGGGGTTGCATTTATTTGCTGGACCGACAGAGCAAGAAATATCGGCCCAGAGCCAGCCGCTACCGCACGACCGAATCGAAAAAAGTTGAACTCAGGATCGGTAAATCGGTCATCAAGTATGTACGCGACCGCAAGGAAGGGGTTCTGACTTTCAATTCTCCGGAGGTTGTGGATCGCGAAGACGGGAGCGACAGCATCTTGATGGATGGCGTCCAGGAAGCGATTTGCGCGCCAATCAGTGGCCGGGCGACGACGTTGGGCTTTATCTACGCCGACCGGCTTTGCCACCACGAGGACGTAGAGCTGGGCCAACCCCAATTCAATGAGGATCACTTGAAACTGATCGTCGCCATTGGACACCAGGTTGCCGTGTCTATCGAAAACGCTGAATACTATTCGGCACTGATGGAAGGCGAACGACTCACCGCAGTCGGGCGAACCCTGGCAGCGTTGTCACACGATATCAAGAACATCCTGCAAAGTATCAACGGAGGGACTCACCTGATCGAAGACGGACTTAAATCCGACAACCTGGAAGTCATCAAGCTGGGTTGGAATATTGTAAAACGAAATCAACAACACATGTCCAACCTCGTAATGGACATGGTCTCGTTCAGCAAACCTGCTTATCCTCATCGAAAGTTTCAAGACCTTAATACGACGATCGAATCTGTGATCGGCAACGTAACCGGGGACTCGGAGAAATCGAAAGTCAAGATTCACTGGAAAGCCAATCCCGACGTGGCGTCGGTATACTTCGATCGCGCCATGATTGGCCGCGCTATTGAAAACGTGTTAAGGCACATTTTGGACGCGGCTGGGGAGAGCAGCGAAGGCAATATCCTCATCCAGCTGATGACCAAACCGGGGAATGTGTGCGTGGTCATCAAGGACGATTTTCAGGTTGTGTCGACTGCAGAAATTGATCGGCTTTTCGAGCCATTTGCGTTTGAGAGTGAAGATCACGTGCATGGGATCGAACTTGCTGTGACGCAAAAAATTCTTCGTGAACACGACGGAGGCATTGCCGTATCCAAACGATCCAAACGAGGGGTTAGTTTTTCCATGTGGTTGCCGATTGTAAATCTCGATGTCGATGATTCGACAGGCACGTTCAATGTGGGCTTGCCAAATAAGCAGGAAAAACCGCACGATGAGCCGCAGGACACAACAGGATCCGCTGCGATCGGACGGAGAGACGCCCCCGGCACCAGATGACTGGGCAAAAAATCTAAAAAAATTTTCGCCGTCAAGTTCCAATTGTGCTGGTTTTTTGGTGCTGTTTTGCGGCTGTGACGATTGCCGGTTGGAAGATATCGGGGTTGGGCAAAAGTTGATATCTGGCAAAAAGATGTGGGTGCGGTTTGAGCCCGGCAGATGGCGATAAATAGTCCAACAGTGGTTGCCGCCCTCTTGAACTTGCTGAGCACGGTTGATGTGGTGATCGAACTGTCGTCAATTCAATTAGGTTTGTAGACTGTGCCGCCGCTCAAGTGCCACTTCAGTCAATGGGTGTCAGTTCGACGGTTGCCGACGACTTCATGAAGCACCACGACTGGCCGTGCTGCTTCATCACGAATTCGTTCTTGCCAACCGGAACATGGAGGTTTAAATGCGTGAAATGTGCTCGAGAAGAACAACCGCGACCCTGGTCATGGCGTTAGCGGTCGTAGTGGTGGTTCAAGGATTGGCGATCGCCCGACAGACGGATGACACGCCCAATGCTGAGGAACGCAAAACGGTCGAACCGGTTTTCCGGGTTTCCAAGTTGCCGGCCAACGTGAACGAAGCGGAAAAATCCGCGATCGAAGCCGAGATTGCCGCGGAAGAAATGTCCGCGCCTCCCGTAGCCAGGGTCGCCGAAGCGAACGCGCCCCATCCGCTGGACGACGCACTGGAAATCGCGTTTGAGGGGCTTGAACACATGCGAGCCAACATCCACGACTACACGGCCGTTTTGGTCAAGCGCGAGAGGGTAGACAATCAACTGGGTGAACCGCAGTACATGTCGCTGAAGATCCGCAATGAACGTGACACCGACGAAGTTTCCCAGCCGTTCAGCGTCTACATGAAGTTTCTCAAACCACGCGCCCAAGCCGGACGCGAAGTCATCTGGGTCAAAGGGCGCAATGCCAACAAGTTGTTAGCCCACGAAGGCGGCTTGTTGGGTGTCAAGACATTCCACCTTGATCCTGATGGTTGGTTGGCGATGAAGGGGCAAAGATACCCGATTTACGACGCCGGCATCGAGAACCTGATTTTGAAACTGATCGAAAAAGCCGAACGAGATCGGGCTGCCGGAATCTGTGAAGTCGTCAAACGACCGAATGCCAATATCAACAATCGTCCCTGCACCATGATTGAGGTGACGCACCCCGACCGCGAATCGCCTTACGAGTTTTATAAGGCACAGGTGTTCATTGACAATGAGCTGCAAGTACCGGTCCGATACGCGGCCTACGACTGGCCTCAACCCGGGCAAAAGCCTGAGCTGCTCGAAGAGTACACGTACATCAATCTCAACATCAACGTGGGTCTGACCGACGCAGATTTTGATCCGGCCAACAACCAATACCGGTTTCGGTAGGGAAGGCGGACCTCCGTGTCCGCTAACAACGAACACCGGGAGGGCGGACCTCCGTGTCCGCTAACAACGGACACCGGAGAGCGGACCTCCGTGTCCGCTAACAACGGACACCGGGAGGGCGGACCTCCGTGTCCGCTAACAACGGACACCGGGAGGGCGGACCTCCGTGTCCGCTAACAACGGACACCGGGAGGGCGGACCTCCGTGTCCGCTAACAACGGACACCGGGAGGGCGGACCTCCGTGTCCGCTAACAACGGACACCGGGAGGGCGGACCTCCGTGTCCGCTAACAACGGACACCGGGAGGGCGGACCTCCGTGTCCGCTAACAACGGACACCGGGAGGGCGGACCTCCGTGTCCGCTAACAACGGACACCGGGAGGGCGGACCTCCGTGTCCGCTAACAACGGACACCGGGAGGGCGGACCTCCGTGTCCGCCACTGATCGACGATTCGGGCCACCCTCATGCGAGCGGTGGCCTTTTTCATTTCCGTGCCCAGTGGTCCTTCACGACAGCTTGGGTCGACCTGATGCATTTCTGGGATCGCCCATGGCGAGTTTCATTTTTGGCTCTGCCTGAGTACGATAATCGCATGGAGTTTTACCAGGAGCCGTTATGCCGTTACGCAATTTCGTCGTTATCGCTTTGACTGCGATTGTGGCGTTGTCGTGCTATTCCGTTGCGTCAAAAAACCGCTATGCGAACTTGTTTGCCGAGGCACTTGACGTAATTGACCGTGAAGCACTTCAAGCGGTTCCTCAGCGCGAGTTATTTTCCGCGGCCATGCAGGGCATGATGAAACAGCTGGACGAACACTCGATGTACATTACCGACGACCTGTTCCGCGCAATCGACGAAGACATGAACCAGGAGTTTGGCGGCGTCGGGATGTATATCGAAAACGACCCAGAATCCAACCAGCTGATCGTATTGGCACCCATACCGGATACGCCCGCTTACAACGCGGGGGTGAAGATTGGCGATGAAATCGTCGAGATCGATGGCCACGATACAACGGGGATGGAGCGGATGGACGCCATTAAATTGCTTCGCGGTCCGCAAGGCTCTTCCGTGAACGTTGTTTTCCGGCGAGATGCAAACAAATTTCCAGTTGAATTGGTTCGGGCGTCCATTCCGATCCCTTCTGTATCGGGAGATTGGCGTTCTCCTTCGGGAAAATGGAACTTTGTGCTGGAACAAGACCCCCGAATCGGTTACATCCGGCTGCAGCAATTTGGCAAACAATCGACCGCCGAAATGGCGGCGGCGATTGGTGAAATTGATGGAAAAATTGACGGGTTGATCCTTGATTTGAGAAATAACGCGGGTGGCTTGTTGTCGGCCGCCATCGAAATCAGCGACATGTTCCTCGACGAGAAAGTCGCCATTGTGCGAACCCTCGGGCGAAACCAGAAACTTCTCGAAGAGCAGTTTTCCAACGCTACGACACTGCTGAGCCCCCAGATCCCGGTCGTCGTACTGGTCAATCGAAACTCGGCAAGTGCCAGCGAAATCGTGGCGGCTTGTCTGCAAGACCATCATCGCGCGGTCATCGTCGGCGAACAGTCATGGGGCAAGGGAACCGTGCAAAATCTGATTCCGGTCGAACGGGGCAAAAGCGCCTTGAAATTGACCGTCAGAAGTTTTTGGCGTCCCAGTGATCGGCAAATTGACCGATTTGATCCCGTTGCCAAGGAGACCGGTGTGTGGGGTGTTCAGCCCGACGCTGGATTTGAAGTCAACATGACTGAACAGGAGGTCTTCGAGAACATTCGCTTTCGAAACTATCGTGACTTGGTCGGTCTTAACCCGGCAGGAGCCAAATTATGGCTGGAGGCGGTCAGCGAAATCGGCCCCCCCGAAACCGAACTCGAGCAATCAAATTCCAACAATACAAGCGACCCGGACACCACATCTGGACCCGACGCGGGTGAAGAACTCCCTCCGCAAACAGGTCCTGTCGAAGACGTGCAAACCTCGCCGGAAGATCATGTTGACCGGCCACTGGAACGAGCCCGCGAATATCTCAAGTCGATGATTGACAAGATTGGCAACGCAATTGCCGCTTGACGTCGAAGCCCGGTTTTTGCTGCGTTGGAACTTGTCGAACCAAATGGACGATTTCGTCCCGGGAATGTGTTGCGGTGTTTAATCAGCGATCGACGTCGACGACCGGACGCCGCGAAGATCGCGAGGCTGCCAAGGACAGCTGCCGAACCCGGTTCTGGCACGGGCACCAGGTAGCCGCGGATTTCTCCCATATCGTACATCTCGGTATGAACGTTGATGTAAAACCGTCCGGCGAGTAAAGCATCCACATCGGAATTGGAAATAAAGTAAAAGTCGACCAAGCCACCGCCAGTTGGTGAGCTGTTAAAATGTGGCGACGTGGCCAAATTGATCAAGAGCGGTCCCGTCTCGTTGTAAGACAAGGGCGCTGGATCAGGAGTTGGACCATGTAAATGCAAGTTGGTAACTTCACCTGTCAAATCGCTGAATCCGTTTTCGGATCCCCACCCGAAGTCGAGATAAAGAAAGTTCGTATCGAGGTCAAACAGGATACCGGTCAAGCCAATCCCGCCGCTCCCGTCCGACGCAGTCGGTGGGGTCACGTTGCCTGGCAGAAGTCCATCGCCCGCGTTGCCGGTTAAGCGAAATTCAACTTGTTCCGCAGCGAGGGGCGCAGCATGTGAATAGAATCAACATGATCAAAGCGAATGCGGTTCTTTTCATCTCGTGCGACGCCTCAAGTGTGAATAATTGGGGAAACAGCTGCATTTTAACAAGCTTTTTTGATTTCGTATGTCTTGAAATGACAGGTTGACAGGATAAATGCGTGAATCACGAATTTACCCCTTTTAGATGTGACAGATTTAACAATAATCGAAGGGTCTATGAAATCGGAACGGCTGCTCCCTCCCTCGCCATAATTTGGAGATTTTTATGAAGAGCGTTCATCGCTTGATAGCGCATCTCGGCTTGCTTTTTGTCTTGCCATTTTTCCTCGGATTCGCTCCCCACGATGATGTTAATGGTCCCAAGAGCATCAACAATTCGGCTGCTCCCGGAATTGGTGGCAATGGGCCTTTCGAGCACGAAAAAATGGATCTCTTGGGGCATTTGACTCTGGATCAGATTGGCGGTGGACCGGGTAACATTCTTGGCAACGATTGCTGGGGATGGACGGATCCTCAATCCGGGAAAGAGTACGCCATCGTCGGCCTGTCGAACGCGACGTCTTTCGTCGACATCACTGTTCCTACCAATCCGCAGTACCTTGGTCGGCTCCCGACCCAGGGAAGCAATTCAACCTGGCGTGACATGAAGGTCTTCGGCAATCATGTCTTTGTGGTCTCCGACGCCAATCCGACTCACGGAATCCAGGTGTTTGATTTGACCCGGCTGCGAACCGTCGATCCCAATAGTCCTCAAACATTTTCAAACAACGCGTTGTATACCGGCATTGGGAGCGCGCACAACATCGCGATCAATGAAGATACGGGCTATGCCTATGTCGTTGGTTCGAGCCAAGCCAGCGGCGGTCTGCACGTAGTGGACATCAGTAACCCGACCAGTCCCGTTTTCGCCGGCAATTTTTCCGCAGACGGTTACACCCACGACGCCCAGATCGTCATCTACAACGGGCCGGATGCCAGTTACGTCGGTCGGGAAATTGCTTTCTGTTCCAACGAAGACACCTTGACGATTGTTGACGTGACCAACAAGAGCAGCATGTCGATGATTTCCAGAACGGGCTACCCCCAAGATGCGTACACCCATCAATGCTGGCTAACGGAAGATCAACGCTACTTGTATTTGTGCGATGAATTGGACGAATACAATACGGTTACTCCAACAAGAACCCACATCTGGGATTTACTTGATTTGAACAATCCGTTTTATGTAGGCTACTATTCAGGTACGACCACCGCGATTGACCACAACATTTACGTCAAAGGCGATTTTGCTTATTTGTCCAGTTATTCGGCTGGATTACGAGTTTTGGGGATCAACCCCAACGATCCAACCCAGCTGACGGAAGTCGCTTTCTTCGATACATACGTCACCGATAATGACAACGATTTTGACGGTGCCTGGTCTGTTTATCCCTACTTCGAGAGCGGTTCGATTTTCATCAATGATCGCCAGAACGGCTTGTTCGTTGTTCGGGTCAGCCCGCTGGAATTCAGCTATCCCAATGGGTTGCCGGAAATGGTCAGTCCTAACGGCCAGGCGGGTGTGTTTCAGGTCCAGGTGGACGGTTTTGGCGGCACTCCGATGCCGAATACGGGCGTTTTGCACCTCAACCGCGGCAACGGATTTGAGACTTTCCCCATGAATGAAATCGCGCCGAATCTGTATGAAGCCGATTTTCCGTCAATTCCTTGTGGGATGGTTGCTCGATACTACGTCAGCGCCGAAGCAAGCGATGGCTCGATTATCAATAATCCCCCAAATGCACCGCTGGACTCTTTCGATGTGATCAGTGCTGATGGCATGGAAGTCACCTTCACCGATAACTTTCAAACCGACACCGGCTGGACTGTATCCGGTGACGCCGTAGATGGCCAATGGACACGTGGCGTGCCGGCGGGCGATGGAACTCGAGGTGACCCCTCGGCTGATGGCGATGGTTCGGGTGCTTGTTATTTGACCGACAACGTTGCCGGCAACTCCGATGTGGACGACGGAACGACCATTTTGTTGTCGCCACTGATGGATGCCGTCGGTTCCGGAACCGGAGTGGTTTCGATGGTTTCGTACGATCGTTGGTACTCCAACGACGTCGGAAACGCGCCCGCCTCTGACATCTTTATCGTCGAAATTTCGAATGACGACGGCGAGAGTTGGGTAAATCTCGAAACGGTTGGACCGGCTGGGAACGAGGTTTCCGGCGGCTGGTTCCATAAATCGTTTGCGATCAGCGATTTCGTGACGCCGACCAATGAGATGCGACTGCGATTCATCGCTTCCGATCTCGGAGACGCATCGGTCGTGGAAGCGGCCGTGGATGGCGTCAAAATCGAAGTGGTTGCGTGTGGCATGGATCCCGTGGTTGTCATTCCAGATTCATTCCTGGTCACACGCGGGTCTTACCTGGCGGGCGGTGTGACCGAGTTGGCCGGCAGCGACAATGCCGATCTGCAGCTGCAACGATCTTCGAGCGATATTCAATCGCGTACCGAGTTTGAAATCTCCGCAGTCAGCCCGACGGCGAACCCGAGCTTGTTCGAGGTGGAACTGGAAGGCTCGGTCTTCGCTCGGACGACGGTGAATCAGACGATTGAATTTTTCGACTACGCAACGGGGACGTGGGAAACCATGGACACTCGTGCTGCGACCCGATTCACGGATGATTCGATCGTTGTTTCGGCATCAGGTGACCTGTCTCGATTTGTTGAACCGGGAACTTTGGCGATTCGCGCTCGCGTCAGGTACCAGTCTCCGGTCGCCCGGCAACAATTCGCGTCGAATACAGACCTGTTTGCGTGGACGATTCAATAACGCGGAACGAACATTCGACTGTTTAACTACGAACCCGGCACTTTGCTGCCGGGTTTTTTTGTGCGCCGATCGTGAAGGGTTGTCAAGTCAAACCGATCGCGCCCAGCCTCGTGGAAACCAACGCCGTTGACAGTTTTTGTCGAAAAACGGACACTAAACAGAACTCATTGCTATTGATCACGCTAACAGATTTCCGGTGGCCGGGAGTGGGCGTCGTCAGGCGACAAGATTCAAAATTTACCTGGAAAACCGACGATGAACGCAAAGATATTTGACCCATTTGATGCTCGCGGCACCTTCAAATCGGGTAACCGTGAGCTCGGGATTTATCGGCTTTCCGCCTTGACCGACCAGGGAATTGGCCACGTGGACCACCTCCCGTATTCGATTCGAATTCTGTTGGAATCGGTCCTGCGCAATTGCGATGGCCAACTGGTGCACGAAGCGGACGTCCATGCGTTGGCGACTTGGGACGCCGCGTCTCCCGCCAAAACCGAAATTCCTTTCATGCCGGCCCGTGTCGTGCTGCAGGACTTTACGGGTGTACCGGCTGTGGTCGATCTGGCAGCCATGCGCTCGGCGATGGCCCGGCTTGGTGGTGACCCGAAAAAGATCAATCCCTTGATTCCGGTGGACCTGGTAATTGACCATAGCGTTCAAGTGGATCGAATTCGGCACCTCAGACGCGCTGGCCTTTAATGTCGAGAGGGAATTTGAGCGAAATAAGGAGCGTTACGAGTTTTTGCGGTGGGGACAAAAGGCGTTCGACAATTTTCGCGTGGTGCCGCCGAATGTGGGAATTGTCCACCAGGTGAATCTTGAGTTTCTCGCCAAAGGCGTGTTCATACGGAATGATGAACGGGGACAGGTGGCGGTGCCCGATTCGCTCGTAGGAACTGACAGCCACACAACGATGATCAATGGGTTGGGCGTGTTAGGTTGGGGAGTCGGTGGAATTGAAGCCGAGGCAGCCATGCTCGGGCAGCCAATTTACATGTTGCTGCCGGAAGTCGTCGGCTTTGAAATTGTGGGTAGACTAAAACCCGGAACGACGGCGACCGACCTCGTTTTGACGGCGACCGAACAGTTACGGGCGGCCGGTGTCGTGGGCAAATTCGTCGAGTTCTTTGGCCAGGGGGTATCAAATATGGCCTTGGCCGATCGCGCGACGCTCGCCAACATGGCACCCGAATACGGGGCGACGATGGGCTTCTTTCCCATCGACAGCGAAACGCTTGACTATCTCAGTCGCACGGGCCGCACCGACGACGAAGTGCGGCTGGTCGAATCTTATTCCAGGGAACAGGGGATCTTCCGGACCGATGCCGCCGTCGTGCCGCGGTTTACCCGGACGCTCAAGTTGGATTTGGGCTCGGTAGAACCGTCGCTGGCCGGTCCCAAGCGCCCGCAGGATCGGATCGCCCTGTCGGAAATGAAACGCGCTTTTAACGAATCCTTGTCCGCGCCGGTTGGGTTCAAGGGGTTTGGCCTCGGTGAAGCACAACGGGCCCGCACCGCGACAGTTCAAGACAACGGGCATTCCACCGAAATCAAGCACGGTTCCGTCGTGATTGCCGCGATTACGAGCTGTACCAATACAAGCAATCCATCGGTTATGATCGCGGCCGGTTTACTGGCCCAGAAGGCGGCCGCTCTCGGCCTGGAAGTCAAATCCTACGTCAAAACGAGTCTCGCGCCCGGTTCCCGCGTCGTCACGGAATACCTGGACAAATCCGGATTGACGAAATCACTGGAACAACTCGGATTTCACACCGTCGGTTACGGCTGCACCTCGTGCATCGGCAACAGCGGCCCGTTGCCCGAACCCGTGGCGGCGGCCATCACGGAAGGCGAACTGGTTGCCTCGTCGGTGCTTAGCGGCAACCGGAATTTCGAAGGTCGCGTCAATCCGATGACCAAGGCAAATTACCTTGCCAGCCCCCCGCTGGTGGTGGCCTACGCCTTGGCTGGTACAACGGACATTGATTTGATCAACGAACCAATCGGTCAATCCAGCGCAGGCCGGGATATTTACTTGAAAGACATTTGGCCGTCGCAGGAGGAAATTGCCGGCGTGATTCAAAACACGATTACCGCGGAAATGTTCACTCGCCAATACGGAGATGCGTTCGACTCCAATCCGACGTGGAATGCGATCGAAGTTGGCGCCGTCGACTTGTATGACTGGAATTCGGACAGTACCTACATTCAAGAGCCGCCATTTTTGGCTGGGTTGACGGTAGAGGTCCCCTCGATCCAACCGATTCGCAATGCGCGTTGCCTGGCATTGCTGGGCGATTCAGTAACGACGGACCATATCTCGCCCGCCGGTGCGATTGCGAAAAACAGTCCTGCCGGAAAATATCTGCAGGACCACGGTGTGGAGCCTCGCGATTTCAACAGCTATGGTTCGCGACGAGGCAATGATCGGGTCATGCACCGTGGCACGTTTGCCAACATCCGGATTCGTAACCAGCTGGCTCCGGGCACGGAGGGCGGTTTGACACGCCATCTGCCATCGGGCGAACAGATGACGATCTTCGACGCGTCCGTGCAATACGCGGCAGAAGGTGTACCGCTGATTGTGTTGGCTGGAAAGGAATACGGCACCGGTAGCAGTCGCGATTGGGCCGCCAAGGGGACGATGATGATGGGCGTCAGGGCCGTCATTGCCGCCAGCTACGAACGAATTCACCGCAGCAACCTGGTCGGCATGGGAATTCTACCGCTGGAGTTTGCGAGTGGACAGACATGGGAATCTGTAGGCCTCGACGGAACCGAGACGTTTGATATTGCCGGTTTATCGGATCACCTCCAGCCACGATCAGTATTAAAAGTGGTGGCGAACAAAGACAGCGGAAAGACAATCGAATTCGATACAATCGTTCGAATCAATACTCCCGTTGAAATGGACTATTACCGAAACGGGGGAATTCTGCAGACTGTGCTTCGAAACTTGATTTAAAACCGGTTAATTCGAGTTTCAGGCGTTAACCTTCGTATTGAAACACAATGTGTAGATAGGTTGCAGCAAAATGCCGTAGTTTTCCTCGCCAACCCGACAAGTTGTCGGAGTTTATCGATCTGTTAAGTTTGACAATTTAGGCCAACCCAAGCAAAATAAATAATCTCATCAAGTCTTTTCTATTTCGGTATTACGCCCATGAATTCGGACAATCCAGCTGGCCGACCCTCAGACGAGTTTGACCCAAACGAACCACCTTTCGCCAATGACGATGACGAGGGGCGCGACGAGATGGTTGACGAAACGGCCGGCGATGAGTTCGATGATGCTGACGACGAAAGCGAGTACTACGAAGACGACGTGTACGAAGACGACTCGGCGGACGATGATTTCGAAGACGAGTATGACGACGAGGAATTCGATGACGACGGCGAAGATGAGTACGACGACGAAGAATTCGACGACGAGTTTGATGAGGAGTCGTTAGAAGGCGACGCCCCCCCCAAGAAGAAGAAACGGCGGACACGTGTGCGGTTGCATTGTTTCAATTGCAACCGGCCGGAAGGGTTTTCGGTGGCAAACAAGGGACGTTGGTATCATTCCTACTTTATGGGGCTCACGTTTGGCTTGGGAAGCTTTATCGGTCCGTTCAAGTGTGTCTGCTGTGGGCACAACCGCCTGATGCGGTACGACTTTCTGAACCCCAGAATCTGGTTCAAGACAAAGACCGTCGACACGAAACACGTTTGAGTCCCGTCGAACTGGCTGTTTGCGGGCTCCAACACGCGGGCCCACTTTTTCACGCCGAAGCTGTGGATTTTTACGTAGCTCAGTCTGCAGATCGGGCGTTTACGCCTGTTTGGCCAGGTCCTCCAAAGCTTCCTTAAGCGTCTTGAGCTGCTCTTTCAGCTGAGCCAAACTGGTGCGTTCGCGATCAACGATTTCGGCAGGGGCCTTGTCGGTAAAGGCGGAGTTATTCAGTTTTCCCTGCTTGCCGATGATCTGGTTTTGAACGTTGGCTTTCTCTTTTTCCAGGCGTTTGATTTCCGCAGCAACGTCAATCAGGCCCTTCAAGTCAACATAGATTTCCATGTCAGGCAGCACAAACGTGGCATTCGGCTTGGGAGGTTCAACGTTCCGGCCAATCGAAGCCAGTTCGGCGCTGGCCATGGACAGGAAATAGCCCGACATCGGACTCAATAAACGTGTTGTTTCCTCGTCGCAGCGAACGGTAAAAGCGATTTGCTTGCGAGGCGCGATGTTTTGCCGCGCGCGAATCTCACGCAACGCGCCCAGGACGGACGCGAATTTCGAAAATTGCGATTCAATTGCGTCGTCGTACCATTTCGGATCGACTTGCGGCCACTTCGCCGTGATCAAATGATCATTGGGAATCTCAACAACTAACAAACCTCGCTGGGGTGCAAACTGGGCCAGCTGTTGCCAAATTTCCTCCGTAATAAAGGGAATAAACGGATGCAGCAGGCGCAACAGCGTGTCCAGGGAATACGCCAGCATTCGCTGCGCGTGGGCCCGCTTCGATTGGTCCGCGAAACGGTCTTTGAGCATTTCGACATAAAAGCTGCAGAATTGGTCCCAGGCGAAATCGTATAACTCGCGGGTCGCATCGGCGTACTTGAATCTGTCGAGATTTTCCGTGACTTGCGCGCGACGGTGGACAATCGGCTGAGGATCCAGCGATCTTCCGTTGTCAAATCGGCTTCTTTGATCGGAGCGGACGCATAGTCTTCCAGATTCATCATCGCGAACCGCGAAGCATTCCATAATTTGTTGCCAAAGTTGCGAGCGTTTTCGAACCGTTCGCTGACAACCGGTCCCCGCGGGCAGCGCTTTTTCTTCAGCGGTCGACGCCCATTGTGTCGAAAATGTTTTTTTGCACTGCGGACATTCGATTTTCGGCAGTTCACGGTTTTTTTTCGTTTGTTCGATCAACTGATCGCAATGCGGACATTCGAACTGAACCGGAATTCGGACGTCCTGGGTTTCGGTCGTCAGTTGGGCCATCCCAAACCGCAACGCGTCGAGCACCGAATTTATCGATGACGTCTAACGGATTGATACCATTGCCCTTGGACTTGGACATGGTTTCGCCATATCCATCGAGAATCTT
Organism: uncultured Planctomycetaceae bacterium; assembly: GCA_963697295.1. Taxonomy (GTDB): domain Bacteria; phylum Planctomycetota; class Planctomycetia; order Pirellulales; family Pirellulaceae; genus Mariniblastus. The sequence goes on from CAVONL010000006.1 coordinate 60,989, forward strand.
GGGGTGGATAAAGACGTCTTTAAAGGGCACTTCGCCCAGGTTATTCAGGCCCATCAAGACCATGCGAGCGACCCACAACGTGATGATATCGCGACTGGTGATCAGCGTATTGGTGGGATAGAAGTAATTCAGCTCAGCCGTTTCTTGAGGCCAGCCCAACGTCGAGTGAGGCCACAACGCGGAACTGAACCACGTGTCGAGCACGTCTTCTTCGCGAACAAGTCCGGCCTCGGTCAATTGTTGCTCGAGATCATCAGCTTCTTCATTGACGCAAACGTGAATGGTGGCCAACGGGAGGTCCATCAACTTCCGTTTTTCTTCGTTGGTTTCGCTGTTGAGTTCGATCTGAATGGACGCTGTGCTGATGTCGAATCCGGGTATGGCTTTGATTTGGTCGACCAGTCGTTCGCATTCGTCTGACGATTGACAGGGAATCGACCAAACCGGAATCTGATGCCCCCACCACAGCTGCCGGGAAACGGGCCAGTCGCGTTTTTCACCCAACCAATCCAGATAGCCTTTCTGGTATCGCGCCGGATGAATGTTGACGCGGCCATCGGTAACCGCGTCCATCGCCGACTGGGCGAGCTGATCCATGCGAACGAACCATTGATCAGCAAGAAACGGCTCGATAGGAGTTTTGCTGCGATCGGAATGCGGCAGTTCGATTTCCCGGTCTTCAACGTCTCCCAACAAACCGAGTTTGTCGAGGTCTTCGACGACTCTCTGCGCGCCTGTTTGATTGTCAGCCCTGCATAATCGCCAGCTTCGACGTTCAACGTCCCGTCGCGATTGAGGATATTGATCATCGGCAGATCAACACGTTTGGCAACTTCGTAGTCATTCGGATCGTGGGCGGGCGTGATCTTGACGCAGCCTGTTCCCAGTTCAGGCTTGGCCCATTCGTCGGCAACGATGGGGATTTTGCGATTCATCAATGGTAACATGACGCAGCGGCCGTCTTTCGCCATATCACGCAACATTTCAAACGACGCCAGCCGGGTCGCACGGCGATTTTCCAACGCGTCGATTTGGGCTTGGATCGCTGCCCTTTCCGCATCGGTGCTACGGGCAAGCTTTTCTTTCAACTCGTTGGCCGCTTTGGAAAGAGCCTTGTCCGGTTCGGGGTGGACTGCCACGGCTGTATCGCCCAGCATCGTTTCGGGGCGCGTCGTAGCGACTTGAACATGACTCGGCTCACCCGGCTTGGGATCGATCACGGGGTATTTGAAGTGCCAGAATTTACCCTTGACCGTTTTTGAAAAAACTTCGTCGTCGCTGACCGCAGTCTGCAGGTGCGTGTCCCAGTTGACCAGTCGTTTACCGCGATAGATAAGTTCTTTTTTGAACAAATCATAAAAAGTATGGCGGACTGCCCGCGCGCAAACCTCATCAAACGTGAATCGCGTTCGGTCCCAATCGCAACTGCAGCCCATTTGCTGCAATTGACCCAGAATACGGGCTTCGTATTGTTCTTTCCATTTCCAGATTCGTGCGACCAGTTTTTCCCGTCCGAGATCATGACGCGTTTTGTTTTCTTCTTCTTTCAATCGCCGTTCGACAACGGCCTGAGTCGCAATCCCGGCGTGATCAGTGCCCGGCATCCACAGCGTGTTGAATCCCTGCATCCGCTTCATGCGAATGATGATGTCCTGCAGGGTGTTGTTGAGAGCATGTCCCAAATGCAGGGCACCTGTGACGTTGGGGGGCGGGATGACGATCGTGTAGGGAGTCCGGGCTGAATCAGGTTCGGCGTGGAACGAGCCACTTGATTTCCACATTTCATAGATCCGCGGTTGCGCGGTTGCGAAATCAAATCGGCTGGGAATTGCTTCAGCCTTGTTTGCCGTCGTCTCTGCCATCGGAGTGGGGTCCTGATCGGAGGTTGTACTCTTCGTTGAAACTCAATTTATAGGGAAAATCTGTCCGTTTCCCAACGGCGGTACCCAAAAATGGCACTCAGCTGCGGAGCGAGAGGGTCTCGCAGCGTTGGCCAACCATTGATACCGAACAACGTTTTCCCAAGCAAAACCGGCTGCGATTGCCGTGCCGTTCATGCTGCGATGTCCGCGTTTACGAAATTGACAATGTTTTTTGGGGGAAGGTTCAAAGGCGGCGGCAGATTTTGTGAAAGCGTTTCCGGCAGCAGCTTGGCACAACGGTCGCCTGGATCGCGTTGGTTGGTCCGACTTCTTGCGACCGAGGGTAATTTCGCCGAAGATGTTTGCTTCGTTTCGCAGCAAGGCACTGCCATTCGTGAGAAATCAGTCGGCTGAGCCGATGAACAAGAGAGGCCAAGATGCCGAAATGGTGTGATGCGACGGTGGTTGACAAGAAAGTCTGGACGGACGGGCTGTTTACGATTTCGATCACCGCTCAAGACGTCGATGATTTTGAGCCGGGGCAATTTTTGCAACTGGCAGTCGAGGACGGCGAAGACTTGATCAACCGTCCTTATTCGGTGGCTTCGCCCTCCGGTGATGTACTGGAGTTTTTTATTGTCGTCGTCGAAGAGGGCCAACTGACCCCGCGGCTGTGGAAACTGGAAACAGGCGATTCACTCAAAGTCTCCCAACGGGCTGCCGGGAGTTTTACGCTGAGGAAATCTCCCCCTGCTGAATGTTTGTGGCTGTTTTCAACGGCACCGGTTTGGCACCGTACATTGCCATGCTGCGTACGTACGAGCCTTGGGACAATTACAAAAAAATTGTGGTGGTTCATGGCGTGCGTTACGTGGCGGACCTCGGTTACACCGAAGAATTGACGGGACTGGTCGCCGAACATCCCGATCAATTCTCGCTCGTGCAAGCTTTGACGCGGGAACAGACTGCCGGCACGCTCAACGGGCGAATCCCGGTGTTGTTGGAATCCGGCGAATTGGAAGAGGTTGCCGGCACAGAGTTACGAGCGGACAACTCGACGGTTTTGTTGTGTGGCAACCCCGCAATGCTTGATGACATGGAAGAAAAACTCGGTACCCGGGGGCTGAAGCGGCACCGCAGTAAATCTCCCGGACAAATTGTGCTGGAAAGGTATTGGTGAGTGAACGGGTGTCGGGAGTCAATTCAGCGTCGGGATCAGGTTATCAATCGCGATCTTTGTCTGCACAATTTCGCGGCATCCAAAACTATCCAGAAAAGACTCCCGCCCCCTTTCGGCTTGGCCAATCGCTATGTTTAAATGACTGTGGCAACGGTTCCGGTTATGGAACACCAATTTTTAACCGTTACTCTCAGATCTATCGTTTGGAGTTTGATCGGTGTCATTAATCGCTGGATTTGAACACGTCGTTCGTGAAAACGAACCGCTGGCACCTTATACGCGTTTGAACGTGGGAGGAGTCGCGGAATATTTTGCGGAACCGACCAACATTGAGGAGTTGGTGGGATTGGTCAAAAGATTTGCTGCGGCACAGCTTCCGATTCGGCTGATCGGGGGCGGCTCAAACGTGCTCGTCCGGGACGAAGGCGTACCGGGACTGGTCCTCCATCTTGCGGCACCGGAGTTTTCAAATATCGAAGTGGCCGGAGAGACGATTTCTGCCGGTGGCGGCGCTCGAATGTCGCACTTTGTGGCGATGGCCGTCCGCGAGGGCTTAAGTGGTCCCGAACAGCTCGTGGGAATTCCCGGAACCATTGGCGGAGCACTGCACAGCAACACCGGATCACAGGGCGTCGGCGTCGGCAACTGGGTTCAATCGGCTGACGTGCTGACTCGTTCGGGCGAAATTACGACTCGTGATCGCGGCTCGTTGACTTTTTCCTATCGCCAAAGCAGTTTGAATGAGCTGGTGATTATCAGTGCCAAGTTTCAGTTCGAGCGTGAAGATCCCGCGGTATTGACCAAGCGAATGCAAAAGTTGTGGATCGTGCGCCGGGCTCATCAACCGCTGTCCGATCGCAATGCGGCCTATATCTTCAAAGATCACGGGGGTGAAACGGCGAGCGAATTGATTGATGGCGCGGGCTTGAAAGGGACTCAGGTCGGTCACGTCGAAATCTCGGATCGGGACCCGAACGTCTTTGTCGCCCAGCCCGGAGCCACCAGCCGGACGTCTTGCAACTTATGAAACTGGTAAAAACGCAGGTCGCCGAACGTTTGGCCATCGAACTGGTACCGGCGATTCAAATCTGGTAACCCGCGTCTGCGACCTCGTACCCAAACTTGTAGCCAGTTAAACCGAAACGGAAAGTTCTACCCGGGTCCGGTCTCTCAAACTCCCACGTGGGTCGACAGGAATGGCAGAATTCTGGATTCCCGTCCTTCCAGCAAACATTCATTTTCGTTTCTTCAAAGGCGCGCGCCGGTGTTCGATGCCGCGACTTTGCTAGTGACCAACCACACTGCCGAAAGGGAAGGAAGAGCCAGCTGATAGCGATTTCCGCGGCATCAACTGTACAGGCAGTTGATTGCGGCGAATGTTTGATGGCGACCCCGGTAAATACCACGGCACTTGTCCCGGTGTACGCGACTGCGCAAATCGGGTTGCGCAATATTCCGTAAGGGTAGGCGGAGTAGGTTCCGAAAGGCCGGCTATCGACTAAAACCATAGTTCACGTTGGGATAATAGTGGTGTACGAACGGACGCCGTACGGAAGCATGGAATATGCGTTCGGCTCGTAGTTCTGCCGAAAGTAATTCATCCAGTCCGGCGCCAATGTCAATCCACGTGCCGTCGAGTTGCTTTGCAGGGAATCACTGGCGAGCATCAAATTTTGTGCGGGTCGCAATCAGATCCGGTAAAGCGAATTGTCCGCGTACGGGGACCCGACGAAGTCCAAATTCTGATATGAGAACAACAAGCTCGTGGACTTGTTCCTGTCCCAGTCAAATGATGCTGTCCGACTCCACGTAGCTAAACCTCGGCATGCTGTTGCTCCGGATCTGTTGCCCACCAACATGCCGACGGGGCTGTGTTATTTTTCTAATTCAAACAGACCAAGGGCTCGAATAGAACCTGTGTCGGCGGCAGCCAAACTATCACGGGCCGCCTCGTATTGAGTCACAGCTTTGCAAAATAAAGCGAGCTTCTTCTCGCACAAGTGCCTGTTGTCTTTCGACCCATTGAAACCGCGGCAGCCTCGACGATTTCAATTTCGGATTCGTACGACTTGATTTCGTTAAGTTGACCTGCTTCGCAGTAACGTTGATTGGAATTTGGTTTTCACGCTCGCAGGTGACAATGCGGCTTCCTTGAGTCGCGGCAATACTTTGTTTCATAGCGCGAGTTGGTTTTCCGCGATTGTTTGATTGGCCTGTTCCTCGTGATACTTTCGCCGCAAGTCAATCAAATGAAGCGTAAACTCGTTGTCATTCAGTACAACCGCAGGCCAGCTGCTTACAGGGCGGTAGTCGGCTGGCACCACTGTCACGGATTCGATCGTGACAGCCTGACGGAGAATTTCCTGGTTTTTGGAATAGGCATCGAGCTGAGATTGAATATCCGACAGTCGTTTCGTCGCCGATTCAACTTCCTTGGGGGAGGCAACCCCTTGCTTTTGTAGTTCGCGTAATGCCTCAACTCTTCGTCGTTGACGTTTAAAAATGGACTATACGACCAAATCAATATGGCCCGTCGCTGTTGTCTCTGCAATGGCAACGTTGGATGTTGCGATTGTAAGTTCGGGATTTTGTTTGGCAGAGACAAATTGCTTCATTTTTTCAAACGAAACGGTCATTTCTCGTTAAGCACAAATGTTGGTTGCGAATAAACCTGGTGGAAAAGTTTTGTGTGTTCGAACTCGGCCATCGCAAGGTTGAGTCGTAACAAGGCGATTTGCCGATGATGTGAATTCGTGTGACGTGGAATCGGTTAATGCAGCAAACTGTTGTTGTGCTTTTACAAGTCTTTTTTCAGCTCCACCGCCAGTTTCTGATAGCTTTGCATTGTCAACCTTCAAGATCTTGCAGGGCCTTGCCCTTCGATCCAGCCAATCAGCCGAACAGAACCTGGGATGAAAACTTTGATCGGTTTTGACATCCGGTCGCGCTGCGCAACCAGGTTTTCGTCTTTGAAACGGACTCGTATTCAGTCGCAACCCGCTTGAGGAAATCCTGAAATTCAATCGCGGAATTGAGACGAGCCTTAGGGCGGCGTTGACGTTTTTTGTTGCTGTTTTTGCAGTTCCAACCACGATGCGAATCCCTTGTTGTGAAAGTCCGTTACCTGCCGCAGAGTCCATGTTTGAAGCTCGAGTTGAGACCGGAGCATGTTGACCTCGGCCGTCTGCAGTTCGCTTCTCTGCTGCAAAGCCTTACCCACATCATTGGCGACAACCGAAAAACACGAGAACGAAACCATCCACAAATCCCAATGGACCTGCAAGATTGCGTTTGATTACGAACATGAACTGCGACCTCTAATTTGGATTGAACAGAAACTTCTGCAGGTTCCATCATAATTCCAACGTCAACAGCTTGTGATTGTGAAAACGGAAAGCCGATCGCCTGTCGGTCGCGGGCACGATTCTGCCGGATGTTCGGGAAAAATGGCCCGCCAGGGACGCTATTTTCCGTTTAGAACCGGGACGAACCGCGTTTTTTGTTTTGATCAAAGAAAGCGGGGGAAAATCTCGATTTTTCAAAAATGAAACGCAATTCAAAAACTTCTGAGAACGCGATGAATGTACGTTCGATCCTGTTGCACCCCGGCGTGTGGTTTTCCGTGACCACGATTGCGATCATTGGCGGCGCTATCGCTTTGTGGGGGCAATACCAAGACAAGATAGTCAATGCGGCCGAGTATCAGTTGACAAGCGAAAACATTCGACTCAGTCAACCGGAACCCGGGTGGGCCAGGAGCAGCATCAAGCAAATGTTGCTCGATAAACTGCCTGATCCGAGCGTGCTGGATACCAATGTGGTCAGCAGCACCGCCGAACTGGTCCGTTCGATTGGCTGGATCGAACAAGTCAAGCGGATCGAGAAATCAACCGCTGGGTTGGACATTGACGTCGTGTATCGCGAACCAGTCGCCATGGTGAAAATCAACGAAAGCGAGTTGTTGCCGGTCGATCGAAATGGCGTCATCATGAATGGGCAATTGTTTGACAAACAGCAGGTTAACGGGTGTTTGCGTGTCTCAGTTTACCGACCTGTTTCGCCCGCTGATCAGTTGCGGACGTGGCAGCCATGGCCCGATACCCGGATCAGGGACGCGGCCGCAATCAGTGCGGTACTGAACCAGCATTGGCAGTCTTTGCAACTGTATCGAATCGTATCGTTTCAGTTGCCCGGCGACCGCAAAACCGGAGCCCTTTGAATTGTGGACCCGTGGCCACGTCCGCCCGGATGACGCCACGCAAACTCCCTATGCCGCAAAAATTCGCTGGGGCAGCGCACCCGGATTGGAAGTACCGGACGAGGCCGACGCATTAACCAAGATTCAGGCAATCAACGAATTTGTTCTCAAGTACGGGCCGCTGGTCGAATCGATTCCAATCGGGAAGATGCTCGATGTGCAAACTGGTCGCCCGATTCTGACTTCGAACCTGCGGACAGCTCAACAACTAGCGCTATCCGAAAGCTTGGCACAGATCAATGCCGAATTGCGACGCAAACGCTGGACGTCTCAACCGCGTTGCGTGACAAGCGATCCAGGAGGATTTTGCCGATTTTTTGATTTGGCGCGAAATTTCACAGTCGACGGCGGATCGTCAGGACGGTCGAGTCGATCTTCGGAATGCTCCCCCGCTTTCGAGCTTTTGCTTGAGTTCTCTCTCTTATGACAGCCATCTCCTCGTCGGCGCCTCGATTCCTATGCGAACGCCCCCCCAGTGATACGGACGACCGTCACAGAAATATTTTCGCCAATCCATATCCGTTCGCCTACCTTGCGACTTAGGACTAACATATTCACTTCCTTGGTTTAGTTTGCTTGCCGGCCCTCGAGCCGCGCCTGCGGTGTTTTCCGCCGACGTCGCGAGACACAAAATCTACGGATCTTGGACTTGACAATGCTTTTCTTACGGAAAAGCCTCTGTAGGTTGAGGGCGGTTCGCAAGCACCAGGAAAATACAACCCCAACTGCTTCTTCCTATTTTCCGCAGATCGCCGACATTGTTGAGGTTGAGCTCGGGAAGTGCGTTTGAACGCGAATTTTGTTGCCAGCTAGAGCTTAAGATGGCGAATCTACGCGGCCCGATGGACGTAGTCGGGGATCATACTGGCGATCAATTCCTCAGCCAGTTGGCGGCCGTCGACGTCATTTTCGACACCGATGGCAAACAACTTTTTGGCATCTCGGAGTTGGCAACCGTTACATAGGCGGTTTCAAACATGGGACCGGATTCGATCTTGCCCATGTAAATCTCGGTCCAATATCTGTCGCCAAACGGAATTTGATCGCACGCCGGCCCGCCGCCGCGATTCGATCTTCATCGCAATAGAGTAGCGCCATCAGCATCTTGGATCCTCCCAGTGAGTGCTTCCTTGAGTCGCGTCCATCTTACTTCATCCCAAACGACCATTGAAAGACGAACTGTTCGGCTTGTATTTTAATGATCACGACAAATCATACACCCTTGTCTGGATTCGAGTCCATTCGTTGACTACAACAGAACGTAGTTGTTCACACTTGGTTGGACGATTCATGCCCAGAAAACTTGTCTTTGAATTTGAAGGCGATTCGATTGCGTTCGAAATGCAAAAAGTAGATCGCAGTCGACTTTACGGCTTCAAAGAAATCGAAGTCCTCGATGAGGGCGGCCATAAGTGTGAACTGGCCACACTTGCCGATGATGGCAAGACCTTGATTGGCAAGGGCGGTACTGGCGTTGGCTATTTGACGGCTGACGGTAACTGGTCAAACAAAGAAGAGCTCAAGGCGGTCGACGTTGAAGGGAACGAGATCAAACCCGTCGGATCGTCGTTTGCGGCGCCGATTCCGCTCAAGATGGAAACGACGATCAATGACTACTTGAATCATAATATTCGGTTGATCTACGTACTTTTCGACGGACACTCCTGCTGAGGGGTTGTACAAAAATCTTAAAGAGGGCGCGATCTATCGTTTTGATTACAGTTATCGGGGCGGTTTGTTCGCGGATCATGGTTTTATGTTGATGAATGACGCGGAAGAAATTTTTTTCCTCGTCGGTGATGCGACGCAAGTCGAGTACATTGGTCTTCAGCAGGCTGCGGCTGTCGTTGCCGAGGATGAAGAATTCGGGGAAGACGACTTTTCAACAGACGATTTGATGGACTTTGGAATGATCTGACACGCTGCTCACAAAGTTGAATCAAGAATCCAAGCTTACAAACTACTGCCATGCCAGAAATCAATATTTGCAATAGTGCAAATCGGGATGCCACGGTCACGATGGAAACCGTCGCCACTCCTTCGCGCGTGCGGTGGGTCGACGCGACGGGACGCCAGGCCAATAGTGTTCGCGTGTTAAAGGCAAGTTTGGATCATGATCTGGAAGCCCTGGTAGAACAACATGCATCCATCGAAGACGTTGCTCAGGCGCTGATTGACGGCGATCCTGAAATTGACTTTGAATCCGTGGGGAGGTTTTTGACGGCGACGTCGCGGGTGTATGTCGATGCCAATCGGCAGCTTGTGCATCGCATTAACCCGTTCGAAATTGTCAGAAATCCCGATGGCAGCGAGCGTCAACGGCGACCGCGTGAGGTCCCGCCGCAGAACGTTTCCGGCGATCTACCTTTGCGGTGGTCGGGGGTTTTTATCAAACGTGCCGAAGCGGTTCGCAAGTTTGTTTTTGCTAACAAATTGCAGCTGATGCATATCAACGGTTTAACCTATGACTTTCTGTTCGGCATTGCCAAAGAACTGGAAGAAAAAGATAGCCTGATGTTGTTGGGTGCTGGACCAAAGAACAACCAGCCATTGATCCTGCGGCGGGGCAGTGTTCCCTATCGCGGTTTCCTGGAGGGACGTACCCGGGGCGAAAAGTATGTTCTGCTACTGCACCTTTCCAATCTCGAAATGAAGTCGCCTGAGGCGGACAAGGGTGGCGGATAATGGCCAGTTCGCTTCTGGAAAAATCGCTGGTCGAGATCAGGCTCGCCGGCTACGGCGTCGCATCGGCCGGGGCTTTGAAAAATCCGACCTTGTTGCCCCAGGTCCAACACTACAAACGCCAGATCGCCTCGCGGATGTTTCCGCTGGGCAAGGAAGACATCGCTCGAAAGGTTCCAGATGCGGAGTACCTGGTCAGCCGGAAAATCAATGGCGAGTTTACCGCATTGGTTTACGAAGACGGCGACGGCCTGGCGGTAAACCCGGGCGGCACCGTGCGAATCGGCATGCCCTGGCAAGGCGAAGCGGTCAAGCTGCTCAAATCGGCGGGAATCAAACAGTCGGTGATCGCCGGCGAGTTGTATGTTGCCAATCATGAAAATCGTCGACCACGCGTACACGACGTGGTCAGTGTTGCCCGACAACCCAGAAACGCTGAAGATTTGCAGCGATTACGTTTCGCAGTTTTTGACTGGATTCAGTTGGACGGCGAGCCATTCGAACAACCCTACGCGCAGACATTTGCGGAAATCGAACGGGTTTTTGGGCCGGGCAAGTTGATTCATCCGGTCGAGACAGTCCGGCTCAAAGGTCATCGCGACGTCGAGCGTCAATTTGCGAAATGGGTGGAAGACGGGTGACGAGGGGATCGTTGTCCGCAGTGAAACGGCAGGCACTTTCAAGGTCAAGCCACGTCATAACCTCGACGCGCGTCGTGATTGGGTTTACGGAATCTACGGATGACCGCCAAGGCATGTTGCACGACCTTTTGCTTGGCCTTGCTCGCAAGGACGGTTCGATCCATGTGCTCGGTCGTGTGGGTGGCGGCTTCACCGACGACGATCGTCGCGACATGCTCAGCGATCTCAATGACATGGTTGTCGAGTCCGAATATGCCGAAGTCAACTCGGATCATGTGGCCTATCAAATGGTCAAACCGAAATGGATCGTCGAAATTAGCTGCCTGGACTTGATCGCCCAAAACACTCGTGGTGGTCCCGTTAATCGTATGGTACTCAACTGGAACCGGAGCGAAAATCGGTACGAGGTCGTGCGGCGATTGCCCCTGGTTAGCGTCATTTCGCCTCAATTCGTCCGGATCCGCGACGACAAGACGTGCGACCCGACCGATGTGCGACTCAGTCAGGTCACCGACCTCGTCCCCGTGACGATGACGGATGTTGATGCGGGCGAGATGAAACTCCCCAAAAGCGAGATTCTGCAGGCGCGAAGTCTAGACGAAACAACTGCGGGGAGAATTGCTCGTGCGAAAATTTTTGCTGTGGAAAACCAACAAGCAGTCCGACAGCGATGAATATCCCGGGTACGTGGTTCAGTACACGGACTTCAGCCCTTCTCGCAAGACGCCCTTAACACGCGAAGTCCGGGTGACGAATTCAGAAACCCAGAGTATTGTTCTGTTTCGCGGTTTCAAAGACGATAACGTCAAACAAGGCTGGGAGTTGCATTCGAAAGCAGGTTCGATGGTCGCAGATCCGGAAGCCGACATCGCAAAGTCCGCCGTGAAGAAAATCGTCGGTCGCCGAAGCAACTCAAATCACGCCCGAAAAAGTGGCGAAGCAGACAGCGACCAAGAAGAAGAAAACAGCAGCGAAAAAGTCGTCCGAGGCAAAACCTGTCAAAACCAAGTCGGTTAAGAAGAAAGTCGTCGAGAAGAAACCAGCCAAAAAGAAAACATCCAAAAAAGAGCCAGCGAAAAAGCTCTGCGCAAAAACAGCAACCAAAAGATCAAAGAAGAAAAGCTAGCGTTGAAAGAAGGGTACCGTCGACAGCATCCTTACTTGCGGGCCTTCACAGCATTAAGTGGTTCGCCAAGATAGTCGTTGACGTCAACCTCCCTTTGGGGCTCGTCACGGAATTTAGTGGCTCACCAAGGTAGTCATTGACTCCACCCTCTTTTGGGACGGTCGTGCGCAACGAGCGGGGAGGGCTGCGATGTTGCCCCGGACTCCCGAAGAGCCCCCTCCGGAAGGGTTGGCGGCTCATGCCCGGAGCGGGTTATGCCGCCCTGTGGGGCATTCAGCTGATTTCCAGATTCGCATCGCTTCCAATCGCGATCAGCTGGTCGGCTGTTTCCGCGGCGTCGAAATCGGCGGGCAGGTCGACCATCCGGCATTCGCTCATGCCCCGGAACCAGGTTTCCTGATGCCGGGCGAACTTTCGCGTGCGGACCAAGACTTTCTCAAACGTCTGCTCAAGATTCATGTCTCCGTTGAGGTGCGCGATGACCTCTTCGTAGCCGACCGCCTGGGCAGCCGTCTGCCCAAGTTTTTTCCATTTTTCCAGCAATTGCCGAACTTCTTCCACCAGGCCGGATTCAAACATTTCCTGGACGCGTTGTTCGATACGCAGATGCAGCTCCGGTCGGGCGTGTCGGATTGAGAACACGCGGCATTCATTCTCCGAGCGGCCATTGTCGAATTCCATTTGCCAATGACTGATCGGCGTACCAGTCAACTTGAAGACTTCCAACGCGCGGATGATCCTCCGACGATCATTCGGGTGCAGTTTGTGAGCGGCGACTGGATCCACATTGGCCAGACGATCGTGCAGCAACTGGCTGTCCAGGTCGGCCAGCTCCTGTTCAATCTGTCGGCGAAACTCCCAATCGGCGGGCGGTCCATCGAATAGACCTCGCAACAGCGCCTTCAAATACAATGCAGTCCCGCCGACGACCAGCACTTCTTTACCGCGCCCGCGAATTTGGGCCATCGTCCGGAGAGCCAAGTCGCGGTACTGGGAGACACTGAAATTTTCAATCGGATCGACAATGTCGATCAAATGGTGTTGGATCCCGTGACGCTGTTCCAGCGTTGGTTTTGCGGTGCCGACATCCATCCCTCGATAAATGGCCATCGAATCGAGTGAGATGATTTCGGCGTTCAACCGCTTGGCCATTTCGATGCCAACGCACGTTTTGCCACTGGCGGTTGCGCCGGTGAGGTACCAACTGCGCAAAGCCGACTGGATTGCTGCCTTGTTATCTTCAGATTTCATTGCGGTTATTGCGGATTTAGAGTCACGGACAATCGCCACATCCATTGTAATTCGACGCGTTCGTTCTATCGAATCAGATGTCGTTGTTCGCGAGAGCTTGACTCGATGATTCGTTTGATTGCTGCCCCCAAATTGGCCAACTCAAACGGTTTCGACAGGATTTCGGCCACCCCCAGGTCGCTGGCTTTCGAAACTTCTTGAGCCCGGGGAAAATTCAGGATCAACACCATCGGTCGCCCGGGATAGGTGGTTCTCAGCCAGCTTAACCGGTTTACGAGATCATCGGTAACCGAGTTTGCGTCGATGCAGATTGCCGAGAGCAACGTAAATGCCTGGGCGTCCCAGACGGACCTTTCCAGCCAGCGTGTCCGGTAACCCAAGGTCTTGAGGGCGTCTGCGACCATCTCAAACTGCGACTGCGTCCAGGCGCTCACACCGATAATCGACTGGTGGACAGGCTGCCTCTGCGGCTGGGCCTGCTCGATACGATCCGCCACGGTGGAAGTGGTCGGCAAATGCCAATCGGAGATTCCGCTGGTTTCCAATTGTTGACAAAATTTCGCGTACTGGCCCATCCATTGGTGCCAGTACACACGGATGACACCCGGGATGGGCTCGCCCGATCGAGTTTCACCTTCACACCAGCTGCCCAGCACAAACACAACGGGCACTCCGGGAAACCGATCCCTCAGAAATTCGACGACTGAACTGTCAAACTGGTTGCGACGCGATTGAGCTAACACAACAAGATCAAACTGCTCGTCCTTGTCTTTAAACAATGTCAATTTTTCGATGGGCGTCATCGTCATGGGCACGTTGATACTCGATAACAGCGTCTTGAAGTCGTCGTGCCAATAATCACCGCTCCAGAGGATTTTGTGTTTTTTCATCTTTCGCTCCGTCGGCCAACTGATCGACTCAATATAGAGTCGCCTGCGAAAACGTACAGTAGTTGCTTTTCGCTTGGCGATCTAGTTCAACTCGTCATCCGCGTTTTTGATGATTTCCCAAGCTTCTTTTGGCCCGCTCGCCGCGCGGAGTGAATCGGTCAGCGATTCCATTTGAATCAGGCGGCTGAGCCGTGCCAGGATGCGCAGGTGCGTTGCTTCGTCAGCTGAAGCGATCAGGAAAAAGATATCCGTCAATACGCCGCGCGGGCCGCCAAACGGGATTCCGCTGGAAGTGATTCCCAGCGCCAAGAACGAGTCTGCAAACGCGTCCGTCAAGGGTCGCCGCGGGTGCAGCAACGCCACGCCATTCTCAAGCGCTGTGGGATGAAGTTCTTCCCGATTGCCAATCGCTTGCGACATCTTTTCCGGAAGCCACAAGGAACCCGAATCCAATGCCAGCTCGCACATCTTTGTGATTACCGAATTCTTCGTCCGCGCGATCAATGGGATCGCAATGTCAGCGGGGCTGAGCAATTCTGAGAGCTTGATCTCATCCAGTTGCCGGTGGGAGCGGTTGCGTTCGAGGACTTGTTCCACTTCGACAAGTTCTTTCTCCGACGAGACACCGATCTTGTCTTCCAGCCAGTGGTGAATTTCAGCACGGGAAAATTTCCACCCCTCACCCAGTTTGCGCCCGGGCACCTGTCCGCGCTCCGCCATCTTTTTCACTTGCTCGGGGGTCAAGTGAAGATAGGCGGCAAGAGAATTGATATCGAAGTCTTCCCAGACCATGCCAGCTGCCTTTGCTAAACTGCTGGCTAATGATGACTTAACATGCAGATTATGGAAATACCAGGCAAGACAAGTTTTTGGTGAACAATCCGTCTTGACGCCATCCGCCGATTTACAAGAATCATCTCCGTTGGCAGGAAGCCGACATGAAAACTTTTTCGACGCAATTCGTTCGCCAGGCAAGGAGGCCTTGTGAGTACTCAAGAGCTAGCGTCTGTGTGCAGTTCCATTCGGCTGAATGAGATTCTGCCCGGTTCGAAATTTATTGGTAAAGGTGATATTCGCGTTCGTTCCTGTAGCAGCCGGTGGGACGAATGCGAGCCGGAAGATCTGTACGTGGCCATCGTGGATGCGGACTCCGATGGCCACGAATACGCGCATGAAGCCGTCCGCCGCGGTGCTTCGGCCATTGTTACCGAACGACTGCTGGCGATCGACCGACCGCAATGCATCGTCGACGATACAAGATTGGCCTTTGGCACCATCTGCCATGCCTTGGCCGGTGATCCGAGCAATCGAATTGCTGCGATCGGCGTGTCGGGTAGTGATGGCAAGACCGTCACGAGTCACTTGATTCGCAGTATTTTTGAAGCGACCGGTGGTGAAGTCGGCGTGTTGAGCTCGATTGAGAGCCGGTTGGGCCCGGGACTGCGGCTGCCGCCCAACAAGCAAATCAACTCAGCCTTGTTGGCTGACCAACTCGCGGCAATGGTCTTGGCAGGTTGCACACAAGCGGTCATTGAAATGCCGGGAATCGCGCTGGCGCAGCACGCGTTGTCGGGGATTTCGCTGGACGCGGCCGTACTGACCAACATTCGGATGGACGACATTCGATTCCACGGCTCCAAAGCGAATTATCGGCGGGCGAAAACACGACTGTTGGACTATCTCAAGCCAACCGGTTTTGCCGTACTCAATGCCGACGATCCAACCACCCATTTTTTGCTGGACCAAATCGATTCACCCGTACTGACAATCGGGATGAAGCACGAAGCCGAAGTCACGGCCCGTGTGGTGGAAAGATGTTCCAGTGAGCAGACGTTCTTGATCAGCGCCGGTGGAGAAACAGCCGTTGTCCGAACCTCCATTATCGGAGATCAACACATTTATAATTGCTTGTCAGCCGCGGCCGTCGGATTAACGTCTGGCATTGAACTCGCCGTGATTGCGCGGACTTGAAGCGGCTGGCAATATCCCGGGACGGCTGGAACGGGTCGAATGCGGACAACCCTTCAGTGTCTGGGTCGATTCGGCGCGCAGTCCGCGACAATTATCGACCGCGATTCAGTCCGTCAAACGCGTCACTAACGGAAAAATCTGGTGCGTCTGTTCTATCTATCGAACAACAATCCCGGGCCGACCGGCGCCGAGTCGGTGAGATTATGGAAAAAGCGATTGATCAACCGGTAATCACAAACGCCGAAGTGAACAAACATACTGACTACGAACCGACTCACCAGGTTTTGGACGGCTTTGAAAATCCCGCCAAAGCCCAATTGATTCCCAATCGGTTTAATGCCATCGAGTGGGCGCTTTCTCAAGCCCAACCCAACGATGCCGTTTTGATTGCAGGCTGTGGTGATCGTCCGATCGCGTGTGTGGGCGAAAATCACTGGGAGATATCCGATCGCGATGTCTGCCAAGCGTGGCTGTACGATCGCGTCAGCTGGGGTCAGATGTCGGTGGAGCCAAAAATTTTCAACATCGAGGATTTTCGGTAGGTCGATTGTGGACCGTTCTGGGCTAGCAATTTGTCGAAAAAATGCGTTTTTGTACGAATCGACCTTGCCGCCCATTTCACGTTTTTCTAAATGTACCGCCGAACTTGAGTTGAGATCAGGCCGCCGAGACAAACGGCGGCCAACTGAGAACACTAAAGTTCAGCCGTCGGTATTAGGGTCGCGGGAATCTAATACCAACCCTCCCTCCTGGGTCAGAGCTTACTTTTTCTTGCCGGGACAATGGTTACTGGGTCGACCGTTCCGGTAGGTGCTCACGGCTGAGCTTCGACTGGCAGACTGGGGTGGTTCACACCACCCCAGTTGCCAGGGATACACTGAGCGTTGGTTGATTGCAGCCAACGCTTTTTTCGTGGACAGCAGGGATCAGTTGCGACTGGCGGAGCCGGAGCTCCGCCTTCCCGTACTGGCGGAGACGCCTTTACCGGTGGAGCGCGATTGCGTAATCGCGTTCCAGGCGTTCCGTCAACTGGATATCAACGGGCGTTGCAGACGCGTGCGTAACGATGGATTGACAAGATCTGGCTGGGACATTTGAAACGACGCTCACATTGACTTGTTTCCGTCGGAAATTGAAGTCGATCTTCAGGCCTACCAGCCTTAACGGAAGCTGATATTGATGCTCGTGATCAAGGTAGTTGTTGACCAATTGTCCGATTCCGCGCCGCCAGCGTGCCGATCCAAGAACTCCCGTGGGGAAGGTGATCAGGCAATTACCGGCCCGGAGCCAATTGACGATGTCGTCGGGATCCACGGGAACCGCATGAAACCAGCCGGACGAAGCGCAGTAGAAAAACCGTGAGGTCCAGTCATAACAATTGTGAACCAGCCAACGGCGGTTGAATCGCGCGAGTGTGGAGAAGTTTTGCTCGCAATACAGAGGCCCAAATGATCTGGCAACTTGCGCGTTGACGATTCGCTTCGAGCGGCATGCGTCAGGCAGGATCAGGTTAGCCGCGCAACTGTCCAGAAAATGACGGTGAGCGGAATAGATCAGATAGCTGACACCGGGTTGCAGCCGCGTGGACACATCTGCCGTCCAGCCTGCTGCGGAGAAAATCAATTGCGAGGCGAGTTTTTCGTGAAACCCGTTTTCCCGCAGATGTTGATCGACCTTTTTAAATTCTTTGTACAGCCGGATCCGGTTCAGCCAGCCACCCATGCTTTGCGTCTGTTCCTGGACGTCCGGGTTCAATTATTTTTTGCTTTCTTTTTCTTTCGACGGAGTAACGACCACCAATTCGTGATTCTCGACGTCGTATTGATAGACCGATTCTCCCGGAAGAACTGGCAATTCGATCTGGTTCTGCTTGATGATTTTCGTCATGAATTCTTCATGGTCGGCGGGGTATCGATCAAATTCGGCCCGGAACAGATTCAAGGCCTGTTGAATATGCATTTTCGAGATTTTACCAACGGTCGGTCCGTAAGCCTTCATCGGGGACAGCGGGTTGAGCGGGCTCATTCCCGTAATCTCGTCGCTCTTGACGGTGAAGTCTTTGTCGTCCGCGTTGAACTCGCCGACGTCCTGAGTGGTCCGGCCAATAATGTTTTCACGCTTTTTTTCCGCCGGTTTTTCGGCCGCGTATGGATCCGCGCAACCGACGGCAATCACGATCGCAACGAGCAGCAGACTGGTTAGTTTTTTCATGTGTAATTCTTCCGGTCGGATTTCACATCAGGCGTAGGAATGTTCAGCAGTCACAAAGTCAATCGCTCCTTCGAGCTGCAACAATTTTAACTTCAGGTTGACACCGGTCGGCGCGGAAAATCCTCCAAGGCGACCGCCGACACTGACAACACGGTGGCAAGGGACAATCAAAGGAAATCGGTTGTTACTCATGACACTGCCCACCGCCCGGGCCGCTCTGGGTGAACCTGCTTGATTTGCCAATTCAGCGTAGGACAGCGTCTGACCGTATGGAATTGCCCGGCAGGCGTCCGTGACGCATCGTTGAAACGGTGTCATCGCGGAACAGTCGATATCCACATCCTCAAAATCAACGACGTCGCCAGCCGCGAATTGAGCAAAACGGCTGTTTAATTCGCGTTCAAAATCATCGAGCTCATCCCGATGACGCCACTTCAAAGTCGATTTTGGGCGATCAAAACTGGCCCGCAATTGGGAATCGGTTTGATATCCAAATTTGATTTCAGTAATCATGTGTTCAACGTGGGCAATCCCGATCCACGCGAGTGTCGTTTCAAAGGAGAAAGCGTTTTCGTTCGCGGCGACCGCGAGCGGGCGACTGACAGTTTTTGTACGCCGTCTGGATTGCACAGTCATGGTTTACCTCCCTGCACTGTCGTCCCGGTTCGATGCAAACCTGGCCGCTAGCGCCTGCCAAATGGTACCAAATATTCAAAATGACTATCGCCTGACACGGGGTATTATTAGACTTAGTTACCTGAATTGAAAGTTGGCTTTTATTGGCAATTTTGCGGCTGACAAGCGACGCAACCAATGATCGGCGTGAATTCGTCGGGAATACGCCGAAATCGATCGGTTACCAACAGGAATAACCATGAGTAAATACAGTGGATATTCGAATGAATACTACGTAAATATGAATTTGAATACCGAGTTGGAGTTGCCCAGTAACCGGGACACACTGTTGCACTTTTTTGAACAGCTCAAAAAGTGTTATCCGACGATGCGGAATTTTTACAGTCGAGAGCGTGGCGATTATGTTTTGGAGGAGGACAAGGACGACGGCGATTATCGCTGGGCGACTGTAGAACCAAAACGAATTTGTTCGGGGTATGTAAATCCGCCGTCGATCGAAGAAGCGGTCAAGCAACATGAACTGGTTTTGGAGTCGATTCCCTATACGCTATCGATCAGCCCGCTGGATTGTGAATCGTTGAATTTCATGCTGGGTTTTGACTTTATGTATCGCGGAAACCACCACGAGTTGTTGCTCGAAGCGCTGGGTGTCTGTCCTGCATTTGAGAAGATTCTCGAAGTTCCCGACGCGCGACTGGTCAGTAACGAACTTTCCATTCAGATCGCTCTCGACGAGGATTGTCGAACCCAATGCCGCTTGAGCATCGAACCAAGAACGACTGCTTACAACGTGCGTTCCGGCGAATATGGGGAAGAGACGTTAAGTGTTTATTTTACGATGCGACGTTACGGCAGCCTGGGAACGGACGAATCGTTTGTTTCACAGTTTCAGGTGCTGCGACAAAAAGCTGAAGAACTGCTCGACAATTACGTGGTTGAGAACGTACTAATTCCGCTGCAACAGGCAATTGCCATCAAATAAATATCAGCCTAGGTCGAATGAGTGATGACTCCCGACCGACTCGCGTCGGGGGCTTCTTGTCCATGTTTTGCCAAGGTGGAATTTACAATGCGATTGCTCCCGACCGACTTGCATCGGGGGCTTTTCGCAAATAATGCGCCGAACACGGTCGGCAAGATGCCTATCCCACGTTTAAGCTGATACGATGCAAGGATCTATCGGCGTCGGGGTCGGCGGGGACCGCGGCCACGACCGGTACCCGGCAGGTTTTGAGCCTCTGCTTTTGATGTTAAGCGAGACCATACTGGCAACTGCCTCCGACCACGTTGGAATCTGGGGCCGTTTCCCTGAATCGTGATCCAGATCCTCGTCCACGTCATCATCGGGTCGGCGGCGTTGACCGCGGGCCGTGTCGGGCTCGACATCATCGTACACGCCGTAGGGATCGCCATCGATTTCATCGTCGTCCACGACCTGGTTTTCCTGGCGTGGTCGGCGACCGCCTCCGCGTGGCCTGCGACCTCGATTGCGACCTCGCGATTCTTGTTGATCGTCAAATTCCTCGATTTCCTCGATTTCAAGCGGCTCACGAAATTCAGTCTCTTCCATGTCGACTTGATCGACAACGTCTCGTGGCGGTCTCGATTCGCGGGGTCCACGGCCCCTGCCGCGACCGCGCGACCGGCGGCGGCCTCGTGTGGGAGTCGAATCGGCTTCCACGATCGAGGGCTCTTCGTTGTCAAAGTCAATATCCTCATCGACCTCGTCTCGATCGTTCCGTTCACGTCGCGACCGAACCTGTTTCGTAGGGGGCATCCTCGACGACTTGATCTCGGCGGCCACCTCCGCTTGAAGGTGCATCCCGACTCTCCAATTCTGGCTTGCCGCGGCCCCGGCGAGAACGCTGTCGACGAGACGGTCGCCGCGGACGCTCCTCGTCCGAATCGGAAAAGTCCAGGTCCTGTACTTCGTACTCGATGAACTCGGCATCTTCACCCACATCGTCGTGGTCGAGTTCCGCAGCTTGCTCCGGTGCGGCATCAAGCGGGTCTGGCTCATCAAGGTCGTCGACCGGGAACGGCTCTAAATCGTCTATTTCTCGCCGGACTTCGTCGAAAGGCGGTTCAAATTTTTCGCTTGCAACAAACAAATCGGCCAAGGTTCCGGAGCCCTGCTCCGCGGCGTCTTCAGGCACAACCGTAGAAATTTCGTCAAGAATTCCCATCCCGAACGTACTCTTGGCTGCCGCCGGCCGGTTCTTTCTTGTGGCATCGGATTTTTTTGGTCCCCGTGGAGGTTTGGAAGTCGACTCAGGGCGCGAAGATGGTCCCACCGAAGACGAGTCGCGACTGACAGGAGGCGTGGCTCCCGAGGGGGCTGCGATTCCGCCAAACGGTTCAACTTTCCTGGCTGCGAGGTTTTGCTTGTTCTTTTCTTTTGTTCGCTCGGGCCGATTTTTCCTTCGCGGTCAACGCGGTCAGTCCAGTCGATTTGGGTGGTGCTGTCGTTTTTGCGGCCGGTGTGATGCCCAGTTTGCCCAATAACCGATCCCAGTGGCTGACCTTCTCGTCCGCTGCCTCGGCGACTGGCATCTCCTCTTCGCTACTCTCTGTTTCGGAAGCTGCAGTCGCGGGGCCGCGGTGTCCTTGCTCGTCATGGACCTCGGTGCCATCGGTGGACGATTCGACGAGATCTTCGTCGTCATCGATCGGTTCCACCTTGCGGTTCGAGTTTCCGCTGAAATAATCAAAAATATCGTCCGTCACAAAAGTCTCCCGACAGCGTTGCTGTCATGCGGGGTGGCGTTGGCCAATGAGCCCATTTTCCAAACTAATCATAGTGCTTTTAATATATCCGACCAGCAGCGCCTAACAAAAGCCCAACAGCACGAATCCCCGAAACAATCGGGTTTCTGCGCATATAAAAACCCGAGACAATGCCCGGGTTTTGCGTTGCTCGTCGTGCCCAATGGCCAGGAACCGTTTTACTGTCGTAACAGCAACATGGAACCGTTGTCTGCGACGTCAAACATGGGCCGGTCGTAATTCTGGTACCAGCTCAGTCCACGCGGTCGCAGGCTGAAACCCATGTAGAGATTCCACGAATCGGAGTCCGTTCCCCCGACACCCTCAACGTTGTCAGCAAAAACGTAGGTCAGGCCCGAGCGAACGGCGACACAATCGCTCAGCGGCAGATCGCAATCGACGCCGAGAATTGTCCTGTTATCGTCGGTCCAGCCGGCGAACAAGTCGCTGTATCCGCCCCAGTTGCCATTTCGACGAGCGTAGAACCGATAATTATCCAAAGTGGTTGTTACCAACCCGTTGAACGGGATGCCGTTAATGACGCCGTTGGTCAAGTCGTTATCCAGATTCGTTGCCGATCGGAATCCCAGCGTTGTTCCGCCCGGGTAAACCCAACCGACATCTACTCTCAGCTGCGAAACCTGGGTATCGGTGAACCAGTTCTCTTGCAAATAATCGTACGCGACACCTGCCTGCAAACCGTAATCAACTCGGCGGTAAATGCCACCCGTCAAAAATAACTGGTCGCGACCTTCGGGAGTATACGTACTTCCATTGAAGTCGCTCTGAACCGTTCGCGCACCGATTTGGCCAGAAAGAAGTCCGCAGCTGAGTTTGCACAACGGAATACCCAGGTTGACGCCTCCATACAATCCAAAATTGCAATCGTGAGTTTGCTGAAAAGTGTCCGTACCCGGTGTCGTGAAGGAAGGTCCTTTGAACGCGGTGGCTCCGACAAAATACTCGGCGTTTTGAAGGATGAGTCCCAGTCGCCCGATCCAGCAGTTTTCAAATGTGCCCGGCGGGCATCCACCTCGATCACAACAGGGAACATCGAGTCCGCAAGGTCCACATGAGCCACAGGAACCACAATCGCTGACGACTTCAGACACAACACCGCTATACACGGCACCACCACAAGCACCACTGCTGCACCCGCCGCCACACGAGCCACAACCGCCGCCACATGCACTGCCGCTGATCACCGGAGTTCCCGAGACCATCGGCGAACTGGGCATCATCGGAACGCCGGACATCGTCGGTGTGTCGGACATCATTGGCGTGCCGGAAATTATGGGTGCGCCGTCGTCGATGATTTGTCCATCATAGATTTGAGCCGTCCTTAAATGTTGTGGCGTGTATTGAGCCGGATTGCTTCCTGAACGAGAAGCAGTTCGCACCGGTGACGCAGAGCGTTGCACCGTGGTTTGTCTGCCTGTGCAGCCGCGGTGACGTAGGACCCATGCGACGGGCCGTGCGCGTGACCGTGTCCGCTGGAGGTGCGGGTGGGGCTTCGTAATCGAGGCCCTGTTGATAGGCCGTTGGCTGGACATTTCCATCCGCTTGGAGTTGAGCTGCTTGCTGGGCGCGAGCTCTCGCGTTTTGCATTGCTTGCAATCGGGCTTCGTATTGTGACTGCCCCTGGGCCGAGACGTTTTGGGCCAGCAGAGTACACGTCATTAATGACAACGCCATGATCGCGACTAGTTTTGGGGGCGAAAACATTTCGATCTCTCTTATTTTTCATAGACCGCCAAGCGCAACACGACGCGCTTTTAAGGCTCGTTAAGTATTTCATCGGATTCCATAAACTCCCTTCTTTCGTCAAAATCAGAAATATCCGGAGAGTTGAGTCAGTTTGCCCAGATTGACAAGAAGGCTTAGCGGAGAGGCGGGCTGAATTGTGAACCGAATCGTCAAACTGCCGTATCCTGCCCGACCAGTGGGCCGGGGACGCTGATCGAGCAACTCCCTTGGCTCCCTCGTTTTATCACGCTTGATTGGCATTACGCAAAGAATGCGACCGCGTTTTCGAAGATCGCCATGCCTTCGCCCTTGCCGGCGGCACCCAGGCGTGTCCAATGGGGATGTTGAGTCCCAGCGATGTGTCTTTCCGGATGAGGCATCAAGCCAAAGATCCGCCCGGTCTCATCGCAAACGCCCGCGACATGGCCCATCGATCCGTTCGGATTGTGCGGAAAGGGAACTTGGCCGTTGGATCCGTCGGGGCGACAGTACTTGAGCGCCAACCGATGGTTGTTTGACAGATGATTCAGGATCGCTTCGCTGCGCGCTACGAATTTGCCTTCCGCGTGGGCAATCGGCAAATACATTTGTTCCACGCCGCGCAGGAACACACACCGATCGTCGTCGGCTTTGAGGTTGACCCAGTTGTCGATAAAACGCCCGTTTTCGTTCCAAGTCAACGTCGCTTGCAATCCCGTTGTCATCGTTTTCGATTAACAGGCCCGACTTAATCAGAACCTGGAAGCCATTGCAAATCCCCAGGATCAGCTTTTCCTGATCGCGAAATTCGTTGAGGACATCACCCAGCCGCTGATGCAGCTGGCTTGCCAGAATCCGCCCGGCAGCAATATCGTCGCCATAACTAAAACCTCCCGGGAGGCAGAGTAGCTGGTAATCGCGGAGTTTCGCCGGGGACTCGATCAACGCATTGACGTGAACGAAATCGACGATTCCTCCCGCCTGTGAAAACGCGAATCCGGTTTCCTGGTCACAGTTGGTACCGGGAGCCCGCAAAACGAGCACTCTTGGTTTTGACATCTGGTTGCCCCTCTATTTCCAATCCAGCGGCTTTTGCCACGCTCGTTTGAGGTCCTCGATTGGTGCGGTGATGACTGTTTTGTCAGCATCCTTGATCCAGAACGTGGGCTCTTCGGTTACCGCTCCCAGTAAACTGATTTCAACTCCCTGCATCGCTGCTTCAAATTCGACTTGCTGGGCCGATGCTACTTCGACGATAAAACGCGTGGTCGATTCGGAAAACAGTCGGGCCAATGTTGAATCGGTGTCGGTGGAAGCACCGTTGACCTTGATCGAATCAATGTTGAGCCGCATCCCGAATCCACCGGCGAACGCCATTTCCGCAGCTGCGGTGGCCAGGCCGCCTTCGCTCAGGTCGTGGCAACTGCGAACCAGACCGGATTTGATCGCCCCATGCATTTTCTTGAATGTCGTTTTTGCAACCTGCGGCTGGACAGTTGGTACCTGGCCCCCCGTCGCACAGTTAACGATCGACCAATGCGAGCCAGCCAGGTGATCGCCTGTGCTGCCGACCTGGTAGATCAAGTTGCCGGGTGCCTTGGCATCCATCGTCACGCACTGGCCGACATCGTCGACTTGACCCAGGGCACTAATCAACAGCGTTGACGGGATCGAGATCGTTTCGCGTTTGCCGTCCGGGCCGTCAAAACTGAACTCGTTGTTAAGACTGTCTTTGCCGCTGATAAAAGGAGTTTGCAGCACCGTCGCCATGTCTTTGCAGGCCAGCGCGGCCCGGACCAGCTTGCCAAGTGTCTCCGGTCGATCGGTATATCCCCAGCAGAAATTGTCGAGGATGGCAATCCGCGTTGGGTCAGCACCGACGGCGACACAGTTCCGAATTGCTTCGTCAATCGAGCTGGCTGCCATGTGATAGGGATCGTAATCGCCAAAATGTGGATTCATGCCGCAACCAATCACCAGTCCGCGTCGCGAATCGAGCACTGGCCGCACCACGGCCGCGTCACCCGGCCCATCATTTTGCACGCCCACCAAGCGGCTTGATGACACTTCCCCCCTGAACCTCATGGTCGTATTGCCTGATCACCCAATGTTTGCTGGCTACGTTCAGCGAACCGAGAATCAGTTTGAGATCTTCGGTCCAATTCGTGCGTGGAAGAATTTCTTTGATCCGGCGGCACGTTGAGAGGCGTTGCCGGACCCATATGATACGTAGCTGTTCGCACTACGGGCGGCCGGCCATCATGCAGGAAGCTCATGGAAAGTTTACCAACAGTTCGCTCACCGTATTTTAATTCCAGCAGTTTGGTTGGTTTAAACTGCCCAATCACTGTCGCCTCGACCGATTCGGCGGCACACAATTTTTGAAATTCCTCCCAGTTCGATTCCGGGACGGCAAACACCATTCTTTCCTGGGCCTCGGAGATCCAAATCTCCGTGTACGACAGACCCTCATATTTGAGTGGTGCCCGTTCGAGCCAAACTTCGGCGCCGAGTTCTTCGCCCATTTCGCCGACCGCACTCGAAAAACCGCCGGCGCCGCAGTCGGTAACCGCGTTATACAAACCCCGGTCACGAGCCTGAAGCAGTACGTCCATCACCATTTTCTCGGTGATTGCATTTCCGATTTGTACCGCGCCGCCCGAGGTTATGTCGCTTTCCGAAGTCAACTCGGCGGAGCTGAAAGTGGCCCCGTGAATTCCATCGCGGCCGGTGCGACCGCCGATGGAGACAATTAAATCATTTGGTTGCACGCGTTTTCAAGGATTTTTCTCGTGGAATCAATCCCACGTTGCCGCAAAAGACCAGCGGATTGCCGATGTAACGCCGATCGAAATAGATCGCGCCATTTACCGTGGGGATGCCCATCCGGTTTCCATAATCACGCACGCCTTCCACCACGCCTTTCATGATCATGCGGGGATGCATGACACCAGGTGGCAAATCAGCATACGGCGTGTCGGGCGACGCAAAGCAAAATACATCCGTGTTGCAGACAGGTTTGGCACCCAGTCCCGTTCCCAGCGTGTCGCGAATCACGCCCCCGATGCCCGTATTCGCACCGCCGTAGGGTTCCAATGCCGAAGGACGGTTGTGCGTTTCGACTTTGAAGGCAACATTGAATTCGTCGTCAAAACGAACAATGCCCGCGTTGTCCTTGAACACGCTGACGCACCAGTCACCGCTGCCCAGCTCCGCGCGAATTTGTACGGTGGCGGCAAAAATGGTCTCTTTGAGCATGTTTTCGAATTGCAATTCACCTTTTTCGTCCGTGTAGTGAATTCGCCCAGCGAGCGTCTTGTGACTGCAATGTTCACTCCATGTTTGGGCAATCGTTTCCAGCTCGATGTCGGTCGGTTCTCGCTTGAGTTGTTGGAAATGCGCCTGAATCGTCTGCATTTCAATCAGGGTCAAACTGAGCTGCCATTTTTTGCTGATCGCCTGCAATTCATCGTCGTCCAGATCTCGAATCGGAACCTCGCGGAGTTCGAACTGGTAGGGTTGGCCAAGTTCCAGTTCATCCAGTTTCAGGTTGCCATGGACGATTTGTTCAATCGATTCGTTGCACAGCAGTTTGCTGCACAGACGCTCAAGTTGCTCGGGTTCCAGCGACGAAACGCGATACTTGCGAAATGTTTTGACCGCCCGCGCCGCGATGCCCAATTGCTTTATCGCCGCCAAGGCGCTTTCAGCTTCGGGGTCGGTGACACCGGGCAAGGGCAATACATAAATCAAATTTGGATATCCAGCGCCGATCACACCGTGTTGATCGTCCCCGACCGGAGCGATGATCGCCTGTTCAACCACCGAGTCGACCAGCAGCTCGCTGGCCAGC
The DNA here is from genome assembly GCA_963697295.1 of uncultured Planctomycetaceae bacterium. GTDB lineage: Bacteria > Planctomycetota > Planctomycetia > Pirellulales > Pirellulaceae > Mariniblastus. The sequence continues at coordinate 88,041 of CAVONL010000006.1, forward strand.
CGCTCAATCTGCCTACGATCAATATCGCCCTGAATCAGGAATCCTCTCGACGCCGAAATTTTCAGCTGGTCGGGTAGGAGTGCAAATCGCGCGTTGTCGAGCACCTCATCCGCGATTCGGTCCGGCAGACCATTGGCGGGTGAAATGTCGATTTGCCAAAGTTGCGAAGGGAGGTTTGCAGATTTCGACAAAGCTGTCTGCCTGCCTGCGATAGAAGTGCCATTTTTCACTGGGAATCCCGCCTGAAAATCCTTTTGCCAGTAGCCTTCATTCTAGCCCTGTGGCGAAGGCGCAATAGGGGCCAACGCGATCTGCATTTGGGAAACCCACGAAGGAGTCAGCCTGAGCCAAAGCCCACTGAGCGCTGCTGGATATCTCGACTCGTTGCGGGAGGGGCCAGATTTTTTCGAATAATTGAGGCCCAAATTCGAATAGAATTACAATCCAGTCACTGCTGGTAAGTGGACGAGATCTCAAGGTTGCAATTATTTGTTCGAGTCGGTAGTTCGATGAAAATGCTGTGGCAGACTTTTTTCAGCAGCCAACTGGATAAGATGAGCGATTCCAAGTTCAAAAATGGCGACGACGCCCGCGTGGCAAGACTTGAGGCCAAGGTTAATTTGCTGCTGGCTTTGGTTTTGTTGCAGTCGATTGTCATGTTCTTCATGTTCGTATCCAGCTTCATTCCATCGGCGGCCACTTTGATTGTCATGCTGGTGCTGGCCATTATCGTGGTATTTTTGCTCAATACGTATTTGCCTGGTTGGGCCGCATTCATTGGGCGCATGATCGGGTCGACCATTCGTGGCTTCCAGGCATCGACGCGACCGTCCAACGATTCAATCAAAGAAGACTTTTGACGATTGCACGCTCCTTCCAAATTTGGATCGAATCCGGTCCGCCGTGACGGACGACCCACCTAAGTTGGACGGTCTCCAGCGACGAATCACGGCGGAGACCGCCGTGCCACCATGTTGCGTTGACTTTGCGGGTTATTCGTATTGCAACTGTCGCAATTACGGGAAACCGACAGTTCGGCATGCAACTTCTGATCCGATTGTCCGGAATCTTGCGATAAAACGAGCGGGTGGATTGCCTTTGTCCTGGTTGTTTCATGTGCTGGTATTCTCGAATCTCCGTCGGCTGGTTGCTGGTCGTGCTTGTCACGACGATGCTTTGCGGATGTAGTCTGCGCCGAACGAAACAAGCGACGTGTTGCCCACCTTATGTCTCCCAACGCGGAATGCTGGAGCTAACGGTGAAACCGCCGGGTTCCGGAGTGGCATCGGATTTTGGCTTTGTTGGCGATTACGAGAGCGTTCGCGGCTCGCTCGTCCAACCACTGGAATCAACCAGCACGCTGACGATCAATCTCGATGAAGCCATCTGCGCCGCCACCCGAAATTCCGAGTTGGCTGAGTTGATTGAGGCGCAGTGGCACGCGATCAAGTGTCGCAGCGACAATCGCGACGACAAGTTCCCTCGACTTTCTCGTCCAGGGCGAAGCACTCGAGCAACGAAACAAAGCCGCGGGCGCTGCCGGCAAGTTATTCATGGGACTCGTGGAAGTCCATTTGCAGCGCGAATTGCTGGCGGAATCCCAGAGATACTTGGACGATTTGGCCGAGACGATTCGGATTGCCGCGGACCAGGGGTTTGCCACGGCACAGGGTGCAGACGAGTTGGAATCTGGACGTATCCGTCTGAAAACCGCCGAGTCCAAATTGAACACCTCCGAGCAGCTGTTAAACTGCCAATTGAATGCGTTGATCAACCTTGACTCAAAAAGTTTGCTCGCGCTGCGGCCGGTTTACGAATTGAAACCCGCTTTCGTGCGGCTCGACTGGCAGGCTCAACTGAATCTCGCCGAAACCAATCGACCCGGAATTTCCGCGTTGGAATCTGCTTTGTGCAGCGGGTGCCAACCGGGTGAGATCATTCGACTGCTGTTGGGAGCAGAAAACTCCCGGTTGGCAATGGACGATGCAGTGGGGCCAATCCAAACCTGCCTCATTAGCCGGGTCTCAATGAAGAACAAGGAATCGAACAATGCGGCGGATCCCTCAGCCGATTCGCGGCGTGAGCAATTGAATCGATTGCTCGCAAGCCGAAAAAATCAGGGGCGAGCGGCGGCCCGTGCTTCGCTGATCAAAATTCAAAGCTCACTCGAAAAACTGGCCATCGCCAATGAGAAAATCGCTCAGCCTGAGTGCCAAAGCCGAGCAGCTGGATGCAAAGCAGCAGCTGGATGCCCGCGGCACGTACCTTGAAATTCATCGAAACCGGGTTGAGTTACAAACGGCCAAATCCGAGCGAATTTCCAGTGCTATCGAGCACGACGCCGCGATCATCGAACTCCTTGAAGCCCAAGGCCTGCTGCTCACAAAATGCGGCTTCCACTGCCAGGAACCGGCCGCCGACCAATAACCAGGAATTGCCTCGCAGATCCTCGCAGCTTCCGCCTTCAAAGAAGATCACGCGAGGATAAACTCGAATGCACACAATGCGGCCCGCGACGATGACTATAATAGCGACTTGATAAGCAATCTGTTGTTAACCTTTTTGCCAAACGATGCGTAGACTATTTTTTTCCGTTGTGATTCTGTTGGCTGTGGTCGGAGGCTGGTTTCTCGGTGCCAGGTTCGGTCCACACCTGTCTTCGGCTTTCAGCTCCGAAGACGTCGCTACCACAAAACAGGTCGTCCCGGTTATTCCCCGGACGATCTTCGGACAAGGCAAATTGGTGCCGGCCTCCGGCTTGATCAACATCGTGGCCGCGCCGGGCGAACGTATTGTCACCATGACCGACAAACAAATTGGCGATCAGGTGAGCAAAGATGAAACGTTGGTTACACTTTACAGCCGCGCCCTTCGTGAAAGAGATCTGGAGTTGGCCAAAGCACGTCGCGCCGACGCCTTAAAGAACGTGGAATTTGAAAAGCAACAGGCCGCCTACAAAATCAAGTCAGCCCAATTGGCGGTTGATGAAGCAAACGCCAGCGAGCAGAAGATCGAAGAGCAGGCCGGGGCGATTGACTTGTTGAAAAGTCAGCTCGAAGACGCCCGGCAATTGCTGCAGAGATTGCAGAATTTGCAATCGAATCCGGCGACGAAAGAACTGGTCAACCAGACGGATATCGACAAGCAGTCATTGCTGGTCAAACAGATAAGTCGGCAGATTGAACAAGCGGAATTCGATGTCAAGACAGCAAAAAGAAGTGCTGCTCGAGCCCGAGAACTGGCCCAAAACAACCTGAACACGATTCAGTTCTCGATTACGAATGCTGACGACGCGGTTCCCTTGAAGTCATTGGACGCCGCCGTGGCACTTGCCGAGCAAGCGTACGAATTGACACAAATTCATTCGCCAATTGACCAAGCGACCATCGTCGACGTGATTGTCCGCGAGGGGGACTCGGTGACCAATCAGCCGATCATGGTCCTCGCCGATTTGTCACAAATGAACTGCGTCGTGGAAGTTGTCGATTCATTTTTAAAAGCGATTGATCTGGAAAAATACCAGAACCTGAGAGCCAGGATCACCGGAAACGCCTTGCCGAAGCCTTTGATGGGAACCGTTGTGTCCAAAGGAATCATGATTGGCCCCGTCTCCCTGAAAGATCCCAATCCATTCGCGCGAGTTGATCAGCGGACCGGCAGCGTGATTGTCAAGCTGGATGATTCGGCGGCTGCGGCAAAATTTGTCAACTTGCAGGTGAACGTAGAAATCGAGGTTGAACCGGGAACGCTGGAGAAAACCGGAAGCACTACGGGCAGCCGGGACGCAGCCCCGCGAAACTGAAGTCAGCCAGTCACGCCTGAAACATCCAAGATCGAATCGTCATGTTCACGCCAGTTTCCGTTCGCAATTTGCTGGATGCCGGACGGCAAACCATGATTTCGATTGCCGGAATCGGATTTGCCATCATCTTGATCTTTATGCAACTTGGTTTTCTCGGCGCAGTTCTGGATACGGCGGTCCTTTTTTATGACAACCTGAAATTCGATCTGGTCGCACGCTCTCCCGACTATTATCACTTCGCCGACGCCAAGGTCTTTCCCCGGGAATATATGTATCGGCTTAAGAACGTCGAGGGTGTCGATGCGGTCCAGCCTTACCATGTCAACCTGGGCAAGTGGAACTATGCCGAGAAATCGGTTCAACGGGGGATGCTGGTCATGGGTGTAAATCCCCTGGGTGCAACTTTTTCGTCGAGGGATCCGACCGTCGAGTTGCCGGATGTGAAGCTATTAACGGACGATCACTTCATATTGGTTGACAAAAAATCAAATCCCGAATTTCTCGGGTTTGACAATTCGAAGCGATTTTCGCCACAAGATATTGGCTTGAGGATCGAGTTGAGCCAAGCCGAATGTGAAATCATTGGGCTGTTCAAAATGGGGACGGGGTTGGCTGCCAACGGCGCGGTCATCATTAACGAACAGGGATTCGAACGCATTTTTGAAAACTACGGCAACAACCGCGTCGCCTTGGGATTGATCCAACTGGACGAGGCATCAGCCAAGAAACCGGAATCAACGCGTGACTTGATTTACCAATCCCTCGGTTTTGATCCGCGCGTTTCAACGCCGGCGGTTGAAATATTGACCAGAAGCGAAGCGGTTCGACGGGAACGGATGCACTGGGTATTCAACACGCCCGTCGGATTTATCTTTTTTTCGGGTGTACTTGTGTCGTTGATTGTCGGCGCAATCATCGTGTACATCGTCCTGTCGGCCGACATTACCGGACATATCGCTGAATACGCAACGCTGAAGGCCATGGGTTACCAGGACGGTTATCTGTACCGCGTTGTATTGGAACAGGCGATCATTCTCGGACTAGTCAGCTTTTTGATCTCCGTGCCCGTATCGTTATTTCTTTACAAAATTGTCGGCGATGCAGCCAATTTGCCGATCAACATGACCTTTAGCCGGCAGTTGCTTGTATTTGGCTTCAGCCTGTTAATGTGCTGTTTGTCATCAGTGATTGCGATGCAAAAATTGAGAAAGGCGGATCCAGCGGATCTGTTCTGAGACGTGTATTTATTACTTGCCGCCCAACTCGCCTGGTCCAACACTACCAATGACTGGAAGCGGATGTTCGTCAGGTGTTCCGGGATCGCAATCGCTGTCGTGTTGATGTTCATGGAAACCGGGTTTCGCAACGCCCTGTTTGACAGCAATGTACGCGTCATGCAAGAGAAAATTACGGCGGACATTGTCATTCGATCCGAATCAAGATACATGTTCTCCAGTCGCCAACTGATCTCGTTTGACGACGTGATTACGGCCCGTTCATGTGCGGGCGTGCTTTCGGCGGAACCGCTCTATCTCGAAAACGCTGTTTCCGAGATTCGCTGCGAGGGCTGTTTTTCTCGCCGGGTTCGCGTGCTCGCCTTTGATCCTCGCTGCCCCTGCTTTTGCCAAATTCGGATTGGCCGACGTGGCCGATCAACTGGCGGAAAGGGGTACCGCCGCCGCCGACACCCATAGCAAGAGCTTTTTTCGATTCCCGCGCGATCCGGCAGAGCTGTCGGAGGATAGACTATACGAACTCGCGGGGCAGACTCTTCGAATCGTGGGGCTGTTTCAAAACGGGATTGATTTTTCCAACGAAGGAAATCTGGTCATGACGCCCGCGAATTTCGGACAGTACTTTCCCATGCGGGGCGACGGTGCGCCCCTCTCGTTGGTCGACTATGTTGTTGTCCGTTGTCAAACGGACGTCGATGAAAGTGTCGTGGCAGCGCGGCTAAAAAAGTTGCTGGGCCCGCAAGTCATTGTGCAATCACGACAGTCCTTTGTGCAGTCCGAACGGGAATTCTGGAGCAGCAATACACCGATTGGACTGGTGTTTTGGGTCGGCACGATCATCGGCTTCGTTGTCGGCATGAGTATCTGCTACCAGGTCCTGGCGACGGACATTCTGGATCATATGAGCGAATTTTCGACTCTCAAAGCCATGGGATATCCACCCATGTTTTTTGGATTGGTCGTTGTTTCGCAAGCACTCGTGTTGTCGCTGGTTTCTTTCGTGCCGGGTACCCTCGTGGCGTTGATGATCTTCCAGGTGACCAACCTGGGAACCGGGTTGTTCCTGTTTCTCGACCTGGAACGAACAACCCTGGTGTTGGGTTTAACCATTTTAATGTGTGTGCTCTCAGGGTTAATCGCACTCCGGAAACTGTTGTTAGCGGATCCCGCAAGCCTGTTTTAGAACCATAGTGAGTTGAGCGATGGAAGAAAATTCGAACGGCGAGTTGGTCATTGCGATCGAACGCCTCAATCATTATTTCGGATCGGGTGAGGCCAAAACCCACACCTTGTCCGACAACACGCTGGATGTTCGGGAAGGTGAGATCGTTTTCCTGACCGGTCCCTCGGGATCGGGCAAAACCACGTTGTTGACGTTGATTGGCACATTGCGAACAGTCCAGGAGGGAAGCTTGCGCGTCCTTGGTCAGGAGCTCGAAGGCATCAGCCAGACGTCGGTAACGGCACTTCGGAAAAAAATTGGCTTTATCTTTCAGGCCCATAACCTGTTTGACTCGCTCACTGCTTTTCAAAACGTGCGGATGGCAACCGACTTGATCGACATGCCGCGCTCCGAATCCAAACCCAGGATCGAGCAGATGCTAACCCGTTTGGGACTTGGCGAGCGGATTCACTACAAACCCAGATCGTTGTCGGGCGGGCAAAAGCAGCGCGTGGCGATTGCGCGTGGACTGATTCACAGCCCACGAATTCTGTTAGCGGACGAACCGACGGCCGCGCTGGACGAGGCTTCCGGGCGGGTAGCCGTGACGTTGTTTCGCGAATTGGCGGACCGCGAGGGATGCACCGTCATCATGGTGACGCACGACAACCGGATTCTTGATGTGGCGGACAGGATCATCAGCATGGTCGGCGGCAGAATCAAGACAGATGCCGACCTGCGAAAAACTGAAACGATCTGTCAGTTTCTCCGTAAAACCAAGTTTTTCGATGACCTGACTCCACGGACACTTACGGAAATAGCCAATAACATCGAGACCCGCGAATATCCTGTTGGCGAAAAAATAGTCTCCCAAGGGGACGAGGGCCACGAATTTTTCATGATTGTTCGTGGTGCCGTCGACGTCATGCGGGTGTTGGAAGATCAGAGCGAAAAGTTGAGTCACATGACAACCGGTTCCTATTTTGGAGAGGTGTCATTGTTAAAGAAGCAGGCTCGGAACGCCACCGTGATTGCCACAGAGCCAACGACTTGTTACGTCCTGAACCACGACAAATTCCGCGAGGTGCTGGAGTCCAGCGACTCGTTTGCAGCGGAGTTGCGGAAGGCGGTCTTTGAGCGGACGTAACGAAATGCCGATCGTTCCGATTGGACAAGCCGGCCTGGGCTATTTGTTCTCGTCTTTCAGGACGTCAGAAAACACGGCGCGAAACTTGTCCAACTTGGGGACAATCACATTGCGGCAATAACCCGCGTTTGGATTGTCGCGATAATAATTTTGGTGGTAATTTTCCGCGACAGAGAAATTTTGTACCGGAAGAATTTCCGTGACAACGGGTTTGCCAAACGCGTTAACCTCGTTGAGTTTGGCCTTGTACATTTCGGCGTATTCCTTTTGAGCCTGCGTGTGATAATAAATTCCCGAGCGATACTGGGTCCCTGAATCCGCGCCTTGCCTGTTCAGGGAAGTTGGATCGTGGGTTTTCCAGAACACTTCAAGGATTTTCCCCAACGAGACTTTGGCCGGGTCAAAGACGATTTGTGCAACTTCGGCGCATCCCGTGTTGCCGGAACAAACCTGTTCATACGTTGGATTGACCACACTCCCATTGCTGTATCCGGAAGTCACGGACACCACGCCATCAATCTCCTGAAAAACTGCTTCGACACACCAAAAGCAGCCGGCTCCCAACGTAATTGTCTCCAGTTGTTCAGGCTTCACGATCGCAGTTCCTTTAGAATTTTGGGCGGTTGCTTGAACGGAACCAAGTTGTTTAGCGGTTGCAGGAGTTTGGTTGGAAATTGCCTGCTGCTGAGCGATTGTAAAACCGACCAAACCGAGAGCGCCGATCAACGTCGCCAAGCTGAACACGTTTACCATCTTGCAACAATTTGGGAACACGAACTATCTCCTATCACTGGCGCCTCCGAGTGGTTCTCACGTAACCGCATTATTCATTACGATCTTAATCCAAAAATAGCCCGATTTGCAAAGAACAAGCCGGGCAATTTTAGGCAATGACGTCGCAATTCAAGGGTTTTATACGTGAATCGTATATCCGTTGAGATAATTGTGGCGGATAATCTTTTGAACGGACTCGTCGGCATTTGCCGCTGTCATTTTCTCGGCGTCCCAATCGACACGCTTGCCTGACCAAACCGCCAGATTCCCCAGTAAAATGGTCTCTGTGAGCGGACCCGCATAATCTGGGAAGTTCGAAACGGGAGTGCCTTCGCCTTTGATACCATTGGCGAATTCGGTGAAATGGCCAGGCGATTTCACGAATTCGGGCACCGCGCCTTCCTCCGGCTCACCGGCCTCACCGGCAATTATCACTTCGCCATTAAGCATTCTCAGCTTGCGTTGATTGGTGAACTCGCCATCGACGATCAGGCCGGTTTCCCGAACTTCGCCGCCATAATCACCGGGCGAATAAAACTTGCCCTTGTCTCCGACAACCAGGGCGGCACTGGTGAAGTGCGAACTCTTGCCGTTTTGCTCGGTAACCTTGGGCAAATCAGACATCAATTCCTCCGCAGGACGCTCGCCCCCGTCGTACCAGATCATGGTGAGCGCTGGCCGCCCATTGTATTCTGGAAATTCAAATTCGATGCGTGAAGATTCCGGATAGCAAATTCGGTCATGCTCTTTTGACACGGCGGTGACGGCGGTTGGATTTTTCAGGTCCAATGCCATGTAGGACATGTTCAGGGTGTGACACGCCATGTCTCCCAACGCCCCGGTTCCAAATTCCCAGAAACCGCGCCATTTGAATGGATGGATTTCGGGGCTGAACGGACGCGTTTTGGCAGGACCAATCCACTCGGTCCAGTGGACATATTCAGGGCATGGTGGTTCTTTGACTTTGAGGTTCATGCTTTGCGGCCAGACCGGTCGATTGGTCCAGACGTGAACTTCTTTCACGGTCCCCACAACGCCGGCTCGAATCAGTGCCGCCGAAAGTCGCAGGTTGCTCAGCGCCGTGCCTTGATTGCCCATCTGCGTGACGAGTTTGTTTTCTCGGGCAACGTCACCCATCATCCGGGCTTCTTCAATTGAATGCGTTAACGGCTTTTGGCAAAAGCAATGTTTGCCCATTCGCATCGCCTGCAAAGCAGCAACTGCGTGGTTATGGTCCGGTACGCTGACAGTAACCGCGTCAATCGATGAGTCCATTTCTTCCAGCATTTTGCGGAAGTCGTTATAGTGTTTGGCTTCCGGAAACTTGTCTTTGACGCCGCCCAACGTGTTGTCATCGATATCGCAGACGGCCACGACTTGGCCGTGTGCTTTCGCATCCTCAGAATCGCTCGATCCCTTGCCGCCGACTCCGATACAGGCGAACCGAATTTCTTCGTTTGCAGATCGACTGGGCTTGGCCGAAACGCCCCCCGCCGCCCAGAAACCGACGCCCAACGCGGCGGTGGACTTGACGAATGTTCGACGCGTCGCCAGCAACCGGCAGTTGGTGGACCTATTAGTTTTTTTGCTGGTCATGATTCAAAATTCCTTGAGTGATGACGGCTGAGAGTCTGGTGTTTGACGAATTGTCCGGTCTTAAGCCAGTCATAGAATAACCCTGTGGAATCCCAAATTCAATCTCCAAAGCCGGGTGCTAAGGCCGAATCCGTCCGAACCGAACCAAGATACGCGGCCCATTTCAAAGGGTTTCGTGGCAAACAAGAATGACGTATTGCAAATTACAATCTGGCCCGGCGGGTACAGCCAGGCGTCGTCATCTCTTTGATCGCACGCGTAGTAGTAAAATCCCCACCATTGCGTACTCGTTCTCGTACTCAGTGAAACGGTACTCGTACTCGTTCCTGATCTTAGCCTTTGATTGGACTTCGCGTGGCCCCCTGAAACGGCACCACCTCCTCACACCTCATTTCGAGTACGAGTACGAGTATCAGAGGCTATTTGTCGTACTTATCTCGCATTCGCTGAACCAGCTTTTCAATTTCGGCCCGTTGTTGCGGCGATTCAGCAATTTCGATCGCGCGGTTCTCTGCCAGTCTGGCTTGCCTTGACCGGTCCGAATCGCGCATCATCAGTGACTTGTGCAACAACGTTGCAATTCTCAGATCCGTCGGCATGTTCGTGTCGTCGGCAAAATTATCCAGCGTCTGCAGTGCAAGTTTGACGTCATCCATCGCAAACAGTACGTCGGCTTTGGCCGCGACGACTTCCACGAGCATGTCCGGCGCGTTCGAGGCAGCTTGAATCGCCAGGTCATAGGCCTTAATCGCCTCGTCGTACTTTCCATCGGCTTCCATGATATCGCCTTTGGCGCGTAGCAAATGCATGTTGTCCTGGCCCTCCGCGAGCGACTTGTCAAGAACCTCCATCGCTTCCTGTTTTCGCCCCGATCCAATCATCCAGAGAACCTGTTTGACGATCAAGCGTTCACGTGTTTCCGTTTCCGCGCCTTCAAGGTTGATCATTTCATTCAGCAACTCGTCCAGTTGTTTGGGATCATCCAGTTTTCGCAGCAAGTTCAGTTTGATCTGCAAGACTGCAATTTTTTCATCTGGCGGGAATTTAAGCTCTTTCAGGACATCGTCAATGAACTCGATTGCTTTCTCGGGTTTCTCCAGCCGCGAGATCATCAAGATATCCGTCATCACAATTTTTCGCATTTCCGATTCTTTTTGCGCATTCCATTTGCTGCGCAAACCCGCCTCGTCATCTTTGTCAAGTTCGACGATTTCGGCGACGACTCGGTTCGTAGTAAACAGCAATGATGGATTCGTCCAAACCCGCGATCGCTTCATCGAGCAACCGGGCGCGATCCAGTCCCGTCGCGAGTTTCGCGGCCGCCAGTTTTTCGTCGCGCGTGATCCGTAACTGGCGAAACTCTTCCAACACCGCCAGGTAATTTTCCACGCCACCTTCCTGGTAGCCGGTGATCGCGTACGGTTTGGAATTCACGTCGGTCAGGATGACGGTCGGATAACTTTCCACACCGAACCGCGTGGCGAGCTCATTGTTTTGCGCTTTTAATTCGTCTGACTGCGGGGTGTCTTGGGGAAAGTCAAGCTTGACCAGCACGAAATGGCGGGAAGCTTCGAATTGAAATTCCTGTTGGGAAAGAACTTCTTCCATGAGTTGTTTGCAGGGGGGACACCAATCGGAGCCAGTAAACAACAACAACAGATCTTTGTTGTCATTCCTGGCCGTCTCAAGCGCTGCCTGGGCGTCCTCAATCCAGTTGGTCTACAAAATTCTGTGGGTCGGCCGCGGCAGGCTGATCTTGGTCAGCGACAACTGCCGCCGAGTTCTGGGTGGTCGCCAACCCGGTTGCGATCGGTGTGAAATAGCCAGCAGAGGCAAAGGTCAGTACCAACCAAGTAGACCAGGTGGAAGCTTGACGATTGGGTCGCGTGATCCGGTGGTCCGATTTCATTCGTATCTCGTTTCTTGGTGTTCCTGCTGGTGTTGCTGCAGTAGGTGGCCGCAGCGATCGCAGCTCAAGTATCGTATCTGTGGGCCCGAACGAGGGCAATGATTTTCGCATTCCCAGTATAAGTGATCCCACGGCTTTCGCCGCTACCACGTTTGAACGGTTTGAATCGGACAAAGTTCCGAAATGACGGAGAAAGAACGGTGAAAGAAAAAATTTGCCGCGAATTGTCGATGACCTGGAGGGGGTCGTGAGCAATCCTGTTCGGCCGTTTTCCGGAAGTGGCGATTCGTTATTCTTCAGGCGGTTTGTTGAAATCGGCCACGCCGTAGGCTTCGACTTCGAATGGATTATCGCGATAGGCATCGCGTCGTTGCAGCCACAGCACGAGCGAGCAACCAAGATAGGCCGGCAGGAAAAAAGGGCCCCACCGTTCATACTGCCGCACGTGAACGTGTTCGTGATCGCGGGAAATCTGCAGGGCTGTTTCCGTTTGTCCCAAAATGGTATGTCCCAGCGTCATCGCCATGATCCCACTGCCCAGGGGACCGCGTTCCAGCAGCCATTGAACCAGCCCGCCGTGAAATTCGAGGCAACCCCCAGCGCATTGGCACTTGCCCCCGAAACACAATCCGATCACGCCGATGCTCAAACCCAACAGGGTGTTGGGAATCGTCCAGACGACCAGAGTCAGCTTTGTCAAATGTCCGCCCAAGGTCTTCGACAAAATTCGTCCCTCCCGCCGTCAAGCACGCTCATTTCATCGACGCGTGACGTTCACCGACACTTCATTCGTTCGACAGAAAGACAGCCGCGAAGCAGTCTCGCTAACCATCAAGCTTTACCAAACCCGAATTGTTCCGTCGCCATGCCAGTGAGTTCCGAATGCATATTACCCGCTATCGCATGCGGGACAATTGCGATCGGCATGAAGTCTTGGCGGCCCAATCGCCGGTAATTTTTGCCATCCGGGAACGTTTTCCAACGTTAGCACCTTGCAAGGGGGCAGTCTTTCTCAGAATTGGCTGGCCAAATCGCCGATACAACTTAAAATAGTGTCATTCAGTCTCAGACCCCATTGTCCGGCAACTTGAACTAAGTTCGAAGGATTCGAATCAGCGAGACTACGCAAGCTCGCTTGCGGTTGATTCGGTTCAGGGATGATCCGCACGAGTACAGAAAAGGTAGACCATGTTTCGATTCAGACACTTGTTTCTTTGTCTGTTGGTCGTCGTTGTTGCGAATTCCAATGGCTCGGCGTCGTGGGCTAACGACGACGCAGATCTCCGGTCGCTCAAGGAATTGCAAACCCGGATTCAAGCAGTGGTCGCGGCAAATATGGAATCCTGCGTCTCCGTTTCAGACGGCGTTGGATTTGGTTCGGGAGTTGTGGTCAGCGAAGACGGCTTGATTTTGACCGCGGGACACGTGATGTCCACGGATCAGGAGTATGAAATCATTTTCCCCAGTGGCCGAACTGCCCGCGCAAGGCCTTTGGGAAAAAATCTCGATATCGACGCGGGAATGATCAAGATTGTCGACCCCGGACCGTGGCCGGCTGTCAAGTTGGCTGCGGCACCGATTAAATTGGGCGATTGGACGGTGAGTCTGGGCCACTCGGGCGGATTCGAATTGGGCCGCACGCCGCCTGTTCGCACCGGACGTTTCCTTCGTCGGCGGGGACATCAACTGGTGACCGATGCCGTGCTGATCGGTGGCGATTCGGGCGGACCGCTTTTCAACATCGACGGTGAATTGATTGGCATCCATAGCTCGATTGGAGATTCAATTGCCGAAAACCGGCACGTGGATATTGCCATGTTTCAACGCGATTGGGAGCGGCTGGAACGCGGTGAGACGTGGGGACAACTTCCCGAGCTAGGCAAATCCAAACCGGTCCAAAGGGCGAAAATCGGCGTGACCGTGGATCGGAAATTGAACAACGCGAAAATACTCCAGGTTCGTTCCGGATCGCCGGCTGAGGTTGTCGGAATCAAAGTTGGCGATACGGTCACCGAGTTTGATGGTGAGAAAATCAGCAGCTCGGTACAATTGATTTCAAAAATTAAAGCAAAAATCACCGGGCGACATTTGCTCGATTGCCGTTAATCGAAATGGTGCCGTCTTACGCTTTCGGATTCAATTGGAAAAGCAAGACTAAACATCCGCGCTGAAATTCAGGAACGACTGCCAAATGGAATTCAAAATGACTCGAAGTGTGATGCTGCTGGCGATCGGGATCGCGGCTTGCGGCGTTTTCGCGACGCCCGTCACAGCGCAGATTGATCAGGATTTACGCGACGTTTTCGAGAGGATGTTGGAAGACGTCGACCCAGACATCCGAGACAACTTCCAAAATGCTCTCGATAACAATACACCGGAAGTCGAATTTTCGGCGGACGAGTTTCGACGGTTTCGCGACGATCCCGTAAATCCGTTTGAGGGCATCGAGCAAATCGATCCTGACGAAATCGATGGAAAAGTGATCCTGAAGTTCGAACTTCCCAGCCTGCGGAATCGTCCCAAAAATTCCAGTGAACGGCAACACAGCTCGTTTCTGGCTCGCTTCCAGTCGATTATCGGTTCGGCGTCCGCCAGTACGGTTTCCATAAAAACCGATGGCCGTCAGGTGGCATTTGGCATTGTAATTGACGCTCGCGGGCTGATCTTGACGAAGGCCAGCGAATTGAAGGATGCCGAGTCCGTTGTTTGCGCGACTGCCGATGGTCGAAATTTGACTGCCTCAGTGGTCAAGCGGGACGAGAAAAATGATCTGGCGCTGCTACAGGTCAATGCAGGCAACCTGGTCCCGATACAATGGTCCGATGAGCAGCCGTTGCCCGGGGCATTTGTTGTAACGCCCGACCATCGAAACCACGTTATGTTTGTTGGCAGTTACAGCGTGACGCCAAGGTCGACTGATATCGGCCAACAAGCTTTCCTGGGCGTCAGGCCCTGGGCCACTCCGGCCGGGATTCGGATCGGCGAGGTCACCCCAGATACCGCCGCTTATTCGGCTGGATTAATTGACGGCGATGTCATTACCAGCTTTGACGGGGTCCGCATGCTGGAGGTCAGCGACCTGGTCAACATCATTCGCCGGCACCGCCCCGGTGATGTGGTGACGATCGAATATCTGCGCAACGAACAACCGGGATCGACGAAAGCGAGTCTGGCCGGCCGAAATCTCTCGGGAGCCCGCGCGGCCGAATACAAGATGATGAATCGCTTGGGTGCCATTCCCAGTCGCCGCAGCAATGGATTCCCGCTGGTGTTTCAACACGACACGCCGTTGTTCCCCGAACAATGCGGGGGGCCGATCGTCGATCTCGACGGAAATGCGGTTGGCATGAACATTGCCCGCAATGGCCGCGCCGCCAGCTATGCCATTCCGGCCTCGCATCTGAAGACCATCATCGCCGACATGCTGCGCGAAGATGTCGCCAAGCGAAACTAGATCACGCTGCTGGTTGTCTTGGGGCGTGTGGTTGGCCGAGTCGTGTTGGGTTGTGTGGATGAGACTCCCAGCCGACTGCGTCGGGGGTTTCGTGTTGCCGTGAGGTGTGTGGATGGCAGGCCGATGTTGGGTTGTGTGGATGAGACTCCCCGCCGACTTGCGTCGGGGGTTTCGTGTTGCCGTGAGGCGTGTCGGCGGCAGCGCGGTGTTGGGTTCCGCGTTACAATTCGCTTACGCAGACCTGCGAAAGGGAACGACTGGGGGCTCGGCTGGGAAGTTAATCAACCCGCGCACATGATAGTTACGGCGGTTTTCTTTCGAGTAATAGATGCGGGCGCAGACTTCGCCGATCAATCCCAGACTCACAAATTGCACGCTTAAAATCACTGACAAAATCGCCAGCAGAGTAAAAGGATTACCCGTCAGATCGACGCCGCTGAAGATCTTCATCACGATTGTCAGCAACACGGACGCCACGCCCAGGCTGGCCACCCACATCCCCATTTTGCCAAACAGCTTCATGGGGCTGGCGAAATAATTGAGCATGTATTTGACGGTGATCAAATCAAGGATCACGCGAAATGTGCGTCCGATCCCATAGCTTGTCTGACCGAATTTGCGCGGCCGGTGATGCGTCACAACTTCTTTGGACCGTGCTCCGAGTTGATGAGCCAGAATGGGAATGAACCGATGCATTTCGCCATACAATTCGATTTCGTTGGCGATTTCCCGCCGCATTGCCTTGAGCGTGCAACCTAGATCGTGGATCGGAAAATCGGTAACTCGTGAAATGATCCAATTGGCCATTCGCGAAGGAATTTTGCGGCTGATCAAGGCGTCTTTGCGGTCTTTCCGCCATCCGTGGATCAGGTCGTAGCCCTGGTCCAGCTCCGCTAACATCATGGGAATATCCCGCGGGTCATTTTGCAGGTCGCCATCGATGGTTACGAGATAATCGCCTTCGGCATAATGAATGCCGGCCTGCATGGCAGCCGTCTGGCCGTAGTTGCGACGAAACAGCACGATTTTCACGCGCGAATCGGACGCCGCAAGTTCCCGCAGACCGGCGACCGTTCCATCGGTGGAGCCGTCGTCAACAAAAATCAATTCAAACGTACGTTCCGCCTGTTCCAGGGTCGATCTCAGTTCGTCGTACAGCAGCGGTACATTTTCCAGCTCGTTATAGGTCGGGATAATGACCGAAACCTTGGGAGAAGTGAGTTCGTCCATGAATTCGTCTTCAGAATAAATGCAAGCCATTCGTGTCGCAGCGGTTGAGAGTCTAGGGAGGTCGACAGATCGAGGCAACGGCAGTCGTTGGAAGCACTCACTGCTTCAAATGAAGCAGTTCCCTCATCCCGTGGCGGGCCCTTCCCGGGGCTGAGAGCCCGACCCTCCCAGCGGGCAACGCCGTAGCGGAACCCGATCGTCGTTTAACCGCGTGCCCAGCGGGTCGCATTTGTCACGATGTCAAAAGCGCGGGGCGTTGCCCACGCGGTTAAACGAGGAAACGCCGAAAAAGTCCAGTTAATAATCCGCTACGGCATTGCCCAGCGGGAGGGTGTCTGACGTTGACCCTCCCAAAAGGGAGGTTGCCTGACCACAGATGCTAGCGTTTCTTTCGTTCGCCTGTTTTCGCTGACGAACATTCAGTACAGTCTGCCGTCCATTTTCAGCCCATCCGCTCGTTGGATCGCCATGGCGACCGAATCCAAATCGAAATCCAGGGAAGCGATGGTTTCCAGTGCCAGTCGACCTCTGCATTTGCGCATGCGGAGCGATCTGACTGCGCAACAACAGACCTATCAGGGTCGCGAGTATTGGGTGGTCAAGGATCCTATTTCCTTGAAGTACTACCGCTTCGAGGACGAAGAGTATGCACTTCTGCAGATGCTCGATGGCCAGGCCAGTCCAGACCAGATCAAGCGCCGTTTTGATTTTCGGTTTGCCCCCCAGAAAATTTCGATGCAGGAACTTTATCAGTTCGTCGGCATGCTGTATCGCAGCTCGTTGTTAATCTCCGAGGCTCCCAACCAGGGAGTCGAGCTAAAAAAACGCGCTGTCAAAAATGACCAGGCAAAATTTCGTTCATCGTTGACAAACGTGCTGTCCATTCGGTTTAAAGGGTTCGATCCAGATCGGATTCTGACGTGGCTGAATGGCTACACCAAGTGGTTTTTTTCCTGGCCCATGTTTGCCGTCGTGTTGTTGCTGGGCGTCAGTGCTTTGGCACTGGTGTTGACGCACTTTGAAACGTTTCAAAACAAGTTGCCTTCATTTCAAGAGTTCTTTGCGGCCAAAAACTGGATCTATTTGGCGTTGGTGATGGGGTTGACGAAAGTCTGTCATGAATTCGGACACGGTCTGGCTTGCAAGAAGTTTGGCGGTCAGTGTCACGAGATGGGAGTGATGTTGCTTGTCTTGACGCCGTGCCTGTATTGCAACGTCAGCGATGCCTGGATGCTGCCCAACAAATGGCGTCGCATTTTTATCTCGGCAGCCGGCATGTACGTCGAGCTTGTGTTGGCTTCCATCGCGACCTTTGTATGGTGGTTCAGCGAACCCGGCATGATCAACCTGCTTGCCCTGAACATTGTTTTTGTTTCGTCGGTCAGCACAATCCTGTTTAATGCCAATCCTTTGCTGCGTTACGACGGGTACTACATCCTGTCGGATTTGCTGGAAATCCCGAACTTGCGTCAGAAAGCGACTTCGATTCTCCAGCGTTGGGCGGGGCAGTGGTTGATGGGCATTGAAGCCAAGCCCGATCCCTTCCTGCCAGCGCGGCAACAATGGGTATTTGCGTTGTACAGCGTCGCCGCCGCCGCGTATCGCTGGTTCATTACATTGGCAATTTTCTGGTTCGTTTACGATCTGCTTGAGCCATACGGATTGAAGTTGATCGGGCAGGGAATTGCCGTGATGGCGTTATATGGCTTGTTGGGCATGCCTCTCATCGCGGCATACAAATTCTTTTCAGTTCCAGGGAGGTTCGGTACGGTGAAACCCGCTCGCGTTGGCATTACAGTGGTGGTGGCGATTGCCTTGATTGGCGCGTTACTGCTGATACCCATTCCCCACCATGTGTATTGTTCGTTTTATGTTCAACCCGAAGATGCGGCGAACGTCTACGTGGAGTTTCCCGGCGAACTAATTGAGATTTTCGCGCAGCCAAACCAGCATGTTACGGCGGGAACTCCGCTGGTACGTATTAACAGTCCCGAACTTGAAGAGACAATTCGGTCCATGATCGGGACGGTAAACATCGACCAGGTAGCCTACGACTCAATCAACGAACAAGCTGCTTTTGATTTGAAAGCGGCTAACCAAAAGCCCACTTACGCTGCGGCGCTGCAGGCGTCGTATGCGAAACTCAAACAACGCGAGGAGGATATCAACCAACTGATCGTGAAGGCCCCGATCGACGGTTGGCTAATTTCCCCGCCAGAGGTCAAGCCTGCAAAATCGGATTCGGGCGCTCTTCCCCAGTGGCATGGCAGCCCACTTGAGAATCGCAACCTGGGAGCATTTCTTGAACAAAAAACGATGGTGGGGCAAATTGTCCCCGACTTGAAGCGATTGACGGCCGTGTTGGCCATTGACCAGGCGGATATCGAATTCGTGCAGCCCGAGCAGCACGTGGAATTACTGGTGCGACAGCTTCCGCTGGCGACGTTCGAGTCGCAAACCAAAGTTATTTCTCCCGTGAAGATGACCTCTGTGCCGCGGGCACTTGCCAGTTCGAATGGTGGTGATTTAGTGACGACGAAAGATAACGATGGCGCCGACGTACCACAGAGTACGACGTATCAGGTGAGCGTGCCCCTGGAAAACGAGCAGCTGTTGATTACGCCCGGCAGCACGGGCGTCGCGAAGATCAATGTGGGTTCGCAAACGATTGGCTGGCGGATCTGGCGACTGGCGTGCCGCACGTTCCGTTTTGAGCTGTAGGTTATTTTTTGGCGGCGATTTGGTGGTTGAGCAGCACGGAGGGGGTCGGGAGTCTTTTCCGCGTTAGGCGGGAGATTGTTCCGAACGTAAAACGGCGGCGCGTCGATTAAGCCATGAGTCGTACCAAAAGCTTCGCAACCTCATGAATGTGCCACCTTGAGTTCACTTTCCTGGAATCCTAAACTGAGTTGACAGCCAACTTTGTAACAATTCCCGGAAGCGATTCATGACAGATACACCTGACAAGGACAACGAGCACGGAGATCAATTCGCACCCGAGGTGTTGGTCGAAGTTCAGGACGATTTTGAGGCTGGCGCTGTCATCACGGCTCTGCGTGAACGTGGGGTGGAGGCGTCGGCGGTTGGCGGGTTTACTGCCGGCTTTATCGCCGAGGCGCCAGGATACGTGCAAGTCGTTGTTCGCAAGGTTGGATTTGCCCGCTGCCAGGGCCGCCCTCAAGGATATTCGGTTGCATCATGAAACCATCGATTGGTCCAAAATCGACGTTGGTGAACCGGAAGACGATACTGATTCGACCGATGAACAAAAGGGTAAGTAAACTCGCGCGTAGGGTGGTATGAACCAAGAATCCGGCAAGGTTCGCGCTTTGGGCGAAGTTGCACTTCGCGTGAACGATCTCGACGCAATGGTCGAGTTTTATGCTGACGTCATGCAACTGTCGCTGATGCGTCGTGCCGCGAAGTTAGCCTTTTTTAATGTGGCCGCCGGTTTTGAGGGCCACACGCAGGTCCTGGCGTTATTTGATCGAAGTGCGGGTGCCGAGTACATTGCTTCCGCAGGCACTGCAACGACACTCGACCATCTCGCCTTTTCAATATCGGTCGACGATTTCGAGGGTGAAAAACAGCGATTAACAGATTTGGGTTGTGAACTTACGTTTGCCGAGCACGCCTGGGTCCAATGGCGAAGCCTGTACTTGAAGGACCCTGACGGAAATACCGTTGAACTTGTCTGTTTCGACGAAACCATTGAGCAAATCATTCCCGAGGATTAGTGGTTGATCCGCGCGTCGTTTTGCGGCAACCAGGAGAAACTCGCAATCCGGTTATTGCGAAAGCGGATACCTGCCTCGGCAAACAAACCAATTCGGGTTCAGCCACGTAATTGAATCGGGCCAGCGACTGGACAAACGCAACAAATTGCGCACGATAGTCAATTGTCAAGCGCCAGTGTCTGCTTGAAAAACGTCAGATCTGTTTGAATTCTTGCCGCCATGAATTTTCCGTCTTTCATACGTTGTTCGCGCCTTTGGCCGGCGGAGGCGTTTGTGCTTCTGATCGGACTGGCAATAACATTGCTGGTATTGCCAGCCTGTTCGCGTCCCGAACCTGCTGTCGATGTCACAGCTAACAACGAGCGGGCCGCGCGTCCGGAAAAGATTGGCGTTTTGATCGTCGGCGATGATCAAATCGGTCCGGTCATCCAACGACAATGGGCGGCTCGGCGAGATGGTGAACTTGACGTGCGCGACATGAGCGTCAGCGAGTTCATTGCCAGCGGCCTTGAGTTGAGTCCGGACATTGACGTCGTAATTTACCCACCCGGACTATTGGGAGAACTGGTCGCTAAAGAACAGATCGTTGAAATTCCAGCGTCGGTCTGGAACGACGAGGAAAACTTGAACAAGAAAGAGCTGCTGCGTCACGCCCGGTCGACGTTAGTCAGTTTTTCCAAAAAGGTGTGGGCCGTTCCCCTGGGTAGTCCGGATCTTGTCATGTTATACCGCGCGGATGTGTTGCAGAAATTGAATGTACCACCGCCCACGACATGGGAAGAGTTTGACAATCTGCTCATGGTGCTTGCCAAGACCCAAACACTTACGGACGACGACGGAAAAGACCTGCCGACCGAAGTCGGCATTCCGTTGGCAGACCAGTGGTGCGCGACGATGCTCCTCGCGCGGGCTGCGGCCTACATCCGCTATCGTGGTAAATTGAGCACGGTTTTTGATCGCAATGACATGGAACCGTTGATTGCCAGTGAGCCGTTCGTGGCGGCTTTGACGGAAATGAAAGCGACCTTGCACGCTTCGCCAGATAACTGGCAGAACGCCCGGCAAGTGTACGCCGACATGATCGCTGGAAAAACCGCCGTCGCGATCAGTTGGCCAGCTCCGGTACGCCGTGACACGGGTGAGGAGGCAATCTCAAATCAGGCGGTTGAGTTCGCACGGCTTCCCGGGTCCGTTCGTTGGTTCGATACCGGGGGCAATGGATGGACCGAACGACCATCGTCTGAGTCGGTGCATGTCGACTTGCTTGGGTTCGACGGATTTGTTGCCTCGATCAACAGTAAGAGTGGCCATTCGTTGACGAGCCAGGAGTTTTTGCGATGGCTGCCAAGCAAATCGATCAGCCTGGCGGTGATGGCCGGTTCCCCGCACTCAGGCCCGTTCCGCGCCAGTCATCTGGGAACTTCGACGCTCTGGA
Source organism: uncultured Planctomycetaceae bacterium (assembly GCA_963697295.1). Classification (GTDB taxonomy): domain Bacteria; phylum Planctomycetota; class Planctomycetia; order Pirellulales; family Pirellulaceae; genus Mariniblastus. The sequence goes on from CAVONL010000006.1 coordinate 109,522, forward strand.
CAGGAGCTGGCGTTTCTCCGGAAGCAGCAGCGCAATACTCCGATATTGTCCGCGATATCAACGAAGAAACCGTGGTGTTTGTATTTCCGAGAATTCCGGGGCAAGACGAATACCTGGCGACTCTTAATGCGGCCGTTGCCGACTGCCTGGCTGGCAAAATGGAGCCCGAGGCGGCGTTAAAGTCGGCGGCCGAGCAGTGGCGAAAGATCACCGAAAAATATGGCGCGACGCCCCAAAGGGCAAACTTACGCCGCGGCGAAGGGATCTAGAGATCCTCGAATTGTTCAACGCGTGACGAATCAGGGTTCCACCCAGGCGTTGGATCGAGCGAGCGCTTTTTGCCAGCCAGTTTTTAGCGCACGCACCTGCTGTTGGGGCATCGTGGGTGAAAATGTTTTGTCGACTTGCCATTGTTGGGCAATCGCCTCGCGGTTTTGCCAATACCCGACGGCCAGTCCGGCCAGATAGGCGACGCCCAGTGCGGTTGTCTCCAGCACGCGTGGACGCACGACGGGAACATCCAGGAGATCTGCCTGAAGCTGCATCAGCAAATTATTTGCCGAAGCGCCGCCGTCCACACGCAGTTCGGTCAACCGGATTTCCGCATCCGATTGCATGGCATCCAGCACATCAGAAACCTGATATGCGATCCCTTCGAGAGCTGCCCGGGCAAAGTGAGCTTTGGTGGTTCCCCGCGTGAGCCCCACGATCAGGCCCCGCGCGTACTGGTCCCAATGCGGAGCTCCCAATCCGGCAAACGCCGGGACGAAATAGACGTCGCCATTGTCGGGCACACTGGCAGCCAACGCTTCGATATCGGCAGACGATTCGAATAATTCCAACCCGTCGCGCAGCCATTGCACGGCCGCCCCGGCAACAAAAATGCTCCCCTCCAAAGCGTATTCTGTTTGATTGCCAATTTTCCAGGCAACGGTTGTGAGCAGATTGTTGTTTGATGCGATCGCGTCGCCCCCGGTATTCATGAGCATGAAACAGCCCGTGCCGTAGGTGTTTTTCACCATTCCCTGTTGCGTACACATTTGACCGAATAAAGCCGCTTGTTGATCACCGGCAATGCCGGCAATGGGTATACCTGGAAGTGAAACACTGTTGGCGGTGTAACCGTACACTTCGCTGGACGCCCGCACTTGAGGTAACACGTTGCGAGGAACGTCCAGCAGTTTCAGCAGCTGATCGTCCCAATCGCCCGTGTGAATATTAAACAAGAGAGTCCGCGAAGCGTTGGAAACGTCCGTGACATGCACTGTGCCACCAGTCAGGTTCCAGACAAGCCAACTATCGATCGTTCCGAACGCCAGCTCGCCGGCTTGGGCACGCTTTCGAGCTCCCTCAACATGATCGAGAATCCATTGAACTTTGGTGCCGGAAAAATAGGCGTCCAGGATGAGTCCGGTTTTTTCGCGAAAAATTGTCGCGTGTCCAGCTGCCCGCACCGCATCGCAGCGAGCCGCCGTTCGTCGATCCTGCCAGACGATCGCATGGTGAATTGGCTGGCCCGTTGCGCGGTCCCACACAACCGTTGTCTCCCGCTGATTCGTAATGCCAATCGCAGCGATGTCGCTTGCAGTGAGGTGGGCGTCGTCGACAACCTTGGTCATCACACGCAGTTGTGATTGCCATATCTCTTGTGCGTCATGCTCGACCCAGCCGGGTTGCGGAAAAATCTGTTCGAATTCCTGTTGAGCGACGCCAACGACGCTGCCGTGTTCGTCAAAAATAATGGCACGAGAACTTGTTGTGCCTTGATCCAAGGCAAGAATGTATGACATGGTTTTGATCTTTCCTGCGAAATTTCACACCGTAGCTTGACTTTCGAGTCGAGGGGGTCGGGAGTCTTTTTGGGAACGCATTATCAAACTCAAATCAGTTTCGTCAAAAAGACTCCCGACCCCTTGGTACTGTTTACTTATCAAGTTCGCGTCGAATAAGCGCTGGCCGGTTCGTGTTGATGCCGTACGCTCCCAGCGCCTGGTAATGTCGGGCATCGTCGGCGTCATCGACTGTCCATACATGAAATTCGGTGACGCCCGCATCGTTTAGCGCGCGGACAAATTCGTGTTGCAATACATGGCGACGGGCCTGGCTGCCGAGGCCATCCGCACCAATGCGGCTGACCGTTTGTGCAATACTCTCCGCGGATGGAGTCCAAGGCCCGATTTCGTCAGGAGGATCGTATGTCGTCAGCCAGTGCGTTTTGATAGATGGCAGCACACGTTTTGATTCCACAATCGTTTGCTGGTCAAAGCTGATAACCAGAACCTGCTCCGGTTGCAAGTTCGACGCTTTTAACAGGTTGGCCATGGGCTCCACGATTTCGGGACCCGTTTTGAGTTCGATGACAATCCGTTTGCCATTTGGCAGAATTGAGATAACTTCCTCGAGAGTGGGAATTCGTTCACCCACATAGCGGCCGTCTTTCCAGAGCCCCACATCGAGCTGCCGTAACTCAGCCAAAGTTGAATTGGCGACTTCCAACTCGAAACCGGCCGTGCGAGTTGTCGTTGCGTCGTGAATGCACACGACGTGGCCATCGCGGGTGAGACGAAAATCGCCTTCAATCCCATCTGCTTGCTGCTCCCACGCAAGACGGAATGCGGCCAGCGTATTTTCTGGAGCATCGTACGAGGCGCCGCGATGAGCAACAATGAGCGTGGACCGCTGTGTCATCATCTCAAGTTACAAAAAATCTGGAAACGTGAATATGGACTAAATAGGGACCTCACAGGTCACTGCGAAACGGCGTCGAGTCTTGATGAATTCGCTCATATTGCTCAATTTCTTTTGCGAGCCTGGACTCATCCCACTCCAATTTGGTTGCCATCCACCCGGCGACTTGATGGGCGACAACTGACTGCTGCGGCAAACTGTACAGCCAGGAGGTTCGACGTCGCATGACATCATCCAAATGAATGGCCCATTCGTGTTCACAATAATGTTCAACTGCTGGACAGCACGGAGGAATCCGAAAAGACGCCGCTGAACGTTGTTTCACTTTCCGGTAGAAGCGGTTCGTCGGCAGTTCGGCAGGGGAGGGCTTGTACATCAAGCTCACGAATCAGCCGATCGACAGCTTCCTCCGCCATCAGCCGGTATGTCGTTAACTTGCCTCCCGTCACGTCCCACCAGCCAGGTTCTCCTTGTTTGATTTCGTGGCGCCGGGAAATATCCGAGGGATTGCCCTGTTTATCTGCCACCAACGGTCGCACTCCAGCCCACGTGCTCTGAACATCTTCGCGCTGCAGCCCCGCTGACGGAAACGCGCGATTGACAGCTGTCAAAACACAGATCAAGTCCGCGTGATCACACTGCGGATCGGCCAGCTGGCCGTCATAGTCCGTATCGGTTGTCCCCAAAATCACGTGGTCACCCCACGGAATGGCAAACAAAATTCGCGGACCATCCACAATCACAACGGCATCGGGCACCGGCAGTCGCGCCCGGGGAATGACCAAATGTACGCCCTTGGTCAAACGCAGCGAAGTTTGACTGTGCGGCAGTTGATCGGACCATGGTCCGGTTGCATTAACAACCGAGCGGGTGTTGACTCGTATTGATTGACCCGTGAGCTGGTCCGTCAGTTGGCATTGCCAGCCACTTGTGCCCGGATCGGCCGAATCCAGTCTCACATAGTTCCGCAGCTTCGCACCGTGTCGTTCCGCGGATCGCATCGTATCGATGACCAGCCGGGCGTCGCTTGTGAGCGCGTCAAAATATCTCACGGCCCCGGTCAAGTCCGTCTGCAGAATGCCGGGTAACAGCTGCACGACTTGCTCAGGATTTAGGGCGCGGCTATTTCCGAAGTTAATTCTTCCGCAAAACAGATCATACGCCTTGGTTCCCAGCCACAATTTCCAACGAGGTACGCCGGCATCTCGATACGTGGGAAACAAGAAAGCGAGGGGGTGTGACAAATGCGGGGCAATGCGATGAACCACCATTTTTTCGCGATTGGATTCGCGCACCAGTCCGATGTGTCCTTGGGCCAGGTATCGTAAGCCACCGTGCAGCAACCGGCTGGATCGACTGCTCGTTCCCGACGCAAAATCGCTCTGATCGACGAGCAGGGTTTGCAGGCCACGAAGCGCAGCATCCCGTGCCACCCCGGCGCCAACAATCCCTCCGCCAATCACCAGCACATCGAAATGCTGTTCCTCCAATTCATTCAATCGGCGATTCATTCAATTACGAACTATCTCCCGTAACAATAGGACGATTTGAAAAAATGGCTGGTTTCGCTAGAACCCGGCCAACTTCCAGCACAAAGTGCCTGTGCCTGAAAAGATTGACAAAGTTTACTTGCGAATGCAAGTCTCGCTTGAATTCCATGGTGCGAATGCGACAATATGGACTGATAACGTCTGTGCGGAACACGGCGACGGAAGCAGGAGCGAGAGGCATTTGCGTGCAGGGTGACAGTCTCCTCAATTTGCAATCGTCACGACGATGTCCGATCAAGTTTCCAAGTACCTTGGAAAAAAATTCGCTTGTCCCGAATGCGAAGCGAAACTGAAGTTTCGTCGGCCTCCAACGAAGCAGTTGCTGACGTGTCCCAATTGCCGCCGAAAATTAAGGCTGCAGGAACGGGCGGCAGCTCCCAGCCCAGACGAACTGATGCGTGAAGCGATTGCCGCATTGGTTTCCTGGAAGCCGCCGGACACGCAGCCGTATGAATACAGCCAAGATCCTCGGCTTGACCGGGTCGATCATTCACAGCCTGGCGTCTGGAAGTTTGATCAACCTTGGCGCGAAGACGTCCGGGAAGTGGTGATTGAGCGGGCCGAAGTTTTTTTTTATCCGGATAACGTACGAGGCACCGACCGGTTGCGGCGGCTGATGCTCGAAGGAACTTTGCGACGAGTCACCCTTGATCGCACACGAAATGTTGAAGAAATGGAGATCACGGGCTATTGGTGGGATTACCAGCCGCGTGAAGGCAAGCTGGGTGTGTTGTCACGGTCGGTCGTTCGCCAATTGAATCGAATCCTCACCGCCAAATATTTTGCCGTTAGAATCAACTGCATTCAGGAAGCAGTACGCGACGATCAGCAAATTCTCGAACTGTTTGTCGACGTCGCGATCCAGGCCCCGCCCAAATGACAAATTGGAGATTCAGCCATGGCGCATATTCTTGTCGTTGACGATTCGGCTGTCGACTGTTTATTGTTCAGAACCTACGCGGAACGTGTCTCGGGCTATCATGTCATCGAAGCGAAAGACGGGGAAGACGCTTTAAGGAAAATCGACAATTGGTCCATTGAACTGATTATCACGGACCTGCTGATGCCCAATATGGACGGACTCGAACTACTCGGGACGGTTCGTGAAAGATACCCCGACATCCCGGTGATCATCGCCACTGGCCGGGGCAACGAGGAAATGGCAGCCAAGGCGCTGGAAATGGGTGCGGTCGGCTTCGTGCCAAAATCGCAGCTGGATAAACTACTGGTGCCAATGATTCAAGACGCGCTGTCCAAGTCGCGAGCAGAAACGGACCCACGGCGCTGAACGTGAATGTCGCGCGGTTAAGCCGAAGCAACGAAATTGCAGCGCGATTATCAGAAGTTCGAGGGTTGCAAAACAGGGCCCTCTCCGGCCGACACGTGAGGGTCCGGGAGAGCGACAGTCATTTGTTTGATCAAGGCAAAATCTCAAATTTTGCCACAATTAGATTTGAAAGGTTGTTGTAGCTGGGGGCCAGCCCCCAAAGCCCCGAGATTTTTTGAGGCATGGCGCCGGTGTTCAATGATTTGATTTTTATGGCGCGCAGCATTAAAATACCCCGAGAGTCAAGCTACGGTCGAGTCCTCGACTCAGAGAGTCAAGGCAAAACAGGGCCCTCTCCCGCCGACGCGTGAGGGTCCGGGAGACGGTTCGGTCGCAGCGAATCGAGCGTCAGGTCAACCCACGTACTAAGCGCCCGCGGTATCGAGATAGGGGTCCTGCCCCATTTCACGTTGCATTTCCTGCCGCAGACTTTCGTGATGCAACAGCATTTTTCTGGCCTGGAAGTGCCGACGTTCGATCTTGGCCTGGGCGGCTCGAAACAGTCCCGCGAAACGCGCCAACGCTTTTGTCGATTGCGTTTTGTATTGGAGCAGTTTTTTAGCTCGCGCTTCACCCAGTCCCGCCGCCAGAATCTCGTCCTCCAGGGACATGAACTGCCGATAAGTTCCGGGATCGCCCTGTCGGCCACAGCGACCAATCAACTGGCGATCGATCCGGGCCGACTCGTGAACCTCGGTGCAAATCACGTGCAGTCCGCCCAATTCCAGCGCGGGCTCGCTGACTTTGATGTCGGTGCCCCGGCCGGCCATGTTGGTCGCGACGGTGACCCGGCCGACACGACCTGCTTCGCTGACGATCGCTGCTTCCCGGGCCAGCTGTCGCGCGTTAAGGACATTGTGGTCAACCTTTCGCGACTTCAGGATCTGCGACAACAACTCCGATTTGTCGATCGAACGGGTGCCAATCAGGACAGGTCGCCCGGTCCGGTGGATTTCCAGGATTTCATCGGCAATCGCTTGCCATTTTTGGTTTTCCGATGCAAATACCAGATCGGGCCACTGTGTTCGTTTCGGAGGCTTGTTGGTTGGGACGTCGACGACCCGGACATTGTAAATCTTGCGCAGCTCGCTGGCCGAGTTCGCCGCCGTGCCGGTCATCCCGCACAGGCGATCGTATCGCATGAACAAATCCTGGATCGTGATTCTGGCGGCTTCACCCGATTCAATGCTGATTTCCAGCCCTTCCCGCGCCTCGATGGCCTGGTGCAATCCGGATCGCCATTTGCGACCTTCCGCCAGGCGTCCGGTAAACTCGTCGACAATCACGATCTCGCCATCACGAATCACGTACTGACGATCGCGGACGTAATTTTGTTCGACAAAGATCGCCTGTTCGACTTGTTCGTAAATTTCGAGGGTCGGCGTTTGTCGCAAGAGTTCCGGGTGAGGCAGTTTTCGAACCAGTTTGCGACCCTGCCCTGTCAGGGAGACCTGTTTTGTCTTCGGGTCGACTTCAAAATCGCGATCTCGTTCGAACTTTGGATTGACCTCGTAGGCCCAGCGATAAAGCGCCACCCTGGCTTTAACCACTTCGTCGGGCATGCTACTGACGATCAGCGGCGTGCGGGCCTCATCGATCAAGATGCTGTCGGCTTCGTCGACCAGCATGAAGTTCAATTCGCGTTGCACGGGCTTGGCAGCCGAGTCTTCGCCATTTGCGATCACCATCGATGCGATCAAGTTGGCTCCGGAAGTCTCCATCCGGCGGCGAAACAGTCGATCGCGAAGAAAATCAAACCCGATCTCTTTAGCTGTCGAATAAGTTACGTCGCAGGCATAACTTCGTTGCCGAATATGCCGGGGCGTGTCGGAACAAACGACGCCCACGGTCATTCCCAGGGCCTCGTAGATGGGGGCCATTAATTCGGCGTCGCGGGCGGCAAGGTAGTCATTGGCGGTTGCCAGGTGAGCACCTTTGCCCACCAGGGCCGCCAGGTACATGGGGAGCGTCGCGGTCAGGGTTTTTCCCTCCCCCGTTTGCATCACCGCAATACTCTGATGGTGCATTGCGATCCCGCCGAGCAGTTGCACCTCATAATGGCTCATATTCAGCGTTCGCCGGCCGGCTTCCCGCACCAAGGCGAACGCGTCTGGCAACAGAGAATCGAGCGTCCTGCCGCTTAAGGCGTCGTAACGCAACGACAGACTCTTCTTGCGAAGGGCTTCGTTGTCGAGCGCTTGCAAGCTGTGACTTTGCGCAACGATTCTGGCAACTTGCGTCCGCCAACGCGCGAGCGCGGTTCGATCCAACGCATTGTTGAAGTCCAGGAGCGCGTTCAAAATATTGGGGCTTTAAGGGAGACGGAACTAATCTTCAAACATCACGCCAGCCGCCAAGGAAACGGGCCGGGCAAACCGGACTTTCCACGTCTACCGGCGGGCCGTCAATTCTCGATCGCGCCAGCCCGAATCATAGTTCTGGCCGTTTTGCGGATCGTAAGTCGACGTCGATTGTCCCAACACCGAAGGTTGGAAACTTGTCTGACCGGCATACGGAGAAGGGTAGCCGTTGTCAACGTTATTTGTAGGCTGACCGTAGACCACCGTACCTTGTATTAATGCGGGTTGAGTGCGCTGCCCGTACTGCGTGGCCGGATAGGGGTTCGAATTGACGGTTTGGTAGGGCATCACAACGGCAGGTTGGGTGGAATACACCGGCTGATTTGACGGCACGACGGTTCCGTAAATTGGAACCGCCTGGGCAAACCGGGCTCCGGTTGCAGCATTGTTTAACGTCGAAGGCGCACGAACACCACTCGCATCGGTCACCGGCAACCGCGTATCATCCTGGCGTTCGTCGACGCGCGTCGTTCGATAATTTACCGAATCCATAAAAGAAAGCCCGTTGGTCGCCGAGGCAGTCCGATTATCTGGCGGTTGCAGCACGGAGTTCAGTTGTCCAGCAGTCTGGGAAGCAAAACCCGCCGGCGCACGATTGGGTGAGAGATCAACAGGTTGCTGTAACAAGCTTGAGGGCTGATTTTGAGGTGCGTTTTGAAAATTTGAACCGACCTCAGGGTTTGTCCCAACCGATCGCCAACCTTGCTGCGGAGCAAGCGTCGGGGCATTTGAGGCGGGAGTCGGGGCGGCCGAATTTGGGTTGAGCAAATAGGATGGTGTTTGCGCCGTCGTCGGGACACCGTTGTAATACGGTTGGTTCTGTCCGAGCGAAGGGATTTGCAAGCTGTACGTGGGTGGGGCCGGCAACGTCGGGGAGGCACCGAAACCACAAGCGTTATTGCACGGGTTCAATCGGCAGTTGCGACAGCCCGAGGCGAGGCTAAGCACACAGGCACACAGGATGAGGGCAACAAAATTTCGCGACATCGAAGCGATCCTTTTGGGGTCTGACCATTCGCTAGACACGTTTTTGAACGTGAAAAGACGCAAAAGTCTGAACAAACCGTAAATCCCCCTCGTTTTCCGGCGGCGTAGGGTAGCAATTCACGATTTGGTCGCAAGACCAGTTTTTGGCAAAAGGCCGCGATTATCGAGGCGATCGAGCGTCAACAGGGCTCCCGGTTAACGTTAATTCCAGATGCTGGCACCGGCGGAGCACCGATTTAGGGGTGACCGATGCGTTTTTGCTTCGGTTTGCGTCCGGTCAAAGCAGCCCCAACCTGGCGATGATCTCGCGCATCGGTTGCGGATTTGGCCAGCTGCCTCGCCTTTGCCGATCACTTGTTTGCTGCCATATTACGTCATCAAATGTTAGAATTTGCGAGCAGAAAGTCAGAACCTCGCAAGTGCAACGGCGTCTCACACATCTTTACCTTTAATTTTTCGAAAACGGAACCAGCGGTGCTCAGAACTCACACTTGCGGCGAATTGAACAAAACACATGCCGACACAACCGTAACCCTTTGTGGCTGGGTCGATACGATTCGCGACCATGGACAAGGCAAATTTATCGACGTGCGAGATCGGTATGGCAAAACCCAAGCCGTCGTGCATCCCCAGTCACCTAAAATCGTCATTGACACGGTGGATCAGCTTCGCAACGAATTCGTCGTGCAGGTGACCGGGACGGTTCATGTTCGCCCTGCGGGTCAGGAGAACCCCAAGATGTCGACGGGTGACATTGAGTTGCATGTGACCGAAATCAGGATCCTGAACCGATCCAAACTCCCTCCGTTTCTTCCCGGGCAACAGGATTTGCCTAACGAAGATCTGCGCTTGAAACACCGTTACCTGGATTTGCGTCGGCCCGAAATGCAGGCCACGATGAATCTGCGCAGCCGGATTAACAAGGGGATTCGGGATTACTTCGAAGCCAACGATTTCATCGATATCGAAACTCCCATTCTTGGTCGCAGCACGCCCGAGGGTGCCCGCGATTACCTGGTTCCCAGTCGCGTTCACAACGGGACATTTTACGCGTTGCCACAGTCGCCCCAGATTTACAAACAGCTGATGATGATCGCCGGTTACGACCGCTACGTGCAAATTGCGCGTTGTTTTCGCGACGAGGATCTGCGGGCCGACCGTCAGCCCGAATTTACGCAGCTGGACATGGAGATGTCGTTCGTCGACGCCGACGACGTGATGGGGATGATTGACGGGCTGATGCAAAAGCTGGCGAAAGACATTCTGGGAATCGAATTGACGTTGCCTTTGCCCCGGATGACGTATGACGAGGCAATGACGCGGTTTGGTCACGACGCGCCCGATCTTCGCTTTGGCGTGGAAATCGTTGACTGTACCGACCTCGCTGCCCAAACCGAGTTTCGCGTGTTCCGGTCAGCGGCCGATTCGGGAAATTTTCTACGGGGCATCAACGCGCCGGGAGGCGCCGCGAAATATTCTCGAAAAGGGATCGACGAGCTGACCAAGTTCGTGCAGGAGAACTTCGGAGCCAAAGGACTCGCCTGGTTCCGGGTCGAAGAGGATGGAACGCTGTTTTCGCCAATCGCCAAGAATATCGAACCGGAGATTCTGGCCGCGATCAAGGAACGCATGGCTGCCAAACCGGGCGATTTGCTGTTATTCATTGCGGACTCGTGGGCGGTTAGCTGCAAATCGCTGTATGGACTGCGCCGTCGGATCGGGGCCGAATTGGGTTTGTACAAGGACGCCGAAATGAAGTTCTCCTGGGTCGTCGAATTCCCGATGTTCGACTACGACGAGGAAGAAGATCGCTGGAATGCGATGCATCACCCGTTCACCGCGCCGCGCGACGAGGATCTCGCGACGCTTTCTGAACAACCTGGCAAGGCTCGTGCCAAAGCCTACGATCTGATTATCAATGGATACGAAGCGGGGGGCGGAACCATTCGAATTCACGACAGCGAGACCCAATCGATGGTCTTTGGTTTGCTTGGTCTGGACGAGGAAACTGCCGCCAACCGGTTTGGATTTCTGTTGGAAGCCCTCCGTTATGGGGCACCGCCGCACGGCGGGATTGCCTTGGGAATCGATCGAATTGTCATGCTGTTTGCCAAGCTTGACAACATCCGTGACTGCATTACTTTTCCCAAAACCCAGCGGGCGACGGACTTGATGACCGGCGCCCCGAACGTCGTCGACAACGTGCAGCTGGAAGAATTGGGAATCGGCATTATCGAAAAGAAAGAAGCTTGACGCTGCCGGCAGGTCCATCAACGCCCGTCCGCAAGGCAGCGATCCAAACATCTCATCGCGATCTTAGTGATAGCTCACGATTTCGCTCAGCGACTTTCTTGTGATCGCCGGGACCTTCGCGTCAGCTGCTGGATACCCGGTAACCAATACGATGTAAGGTCTTTCATTGGTGGGTCGGTCAAGGATCCGGTTTAGAAATTTCATCGGACTGGGGGTGTGGGTTAACGTGGCCAAACCACAGTGATGCAGGCCGCTGATCAGGAACCCGCACGCAATTCCAACGGACTCGCTCATGTAGTAGTGTTTCACTTTTGTCCCGTCCGGGCGCACATCGTATGACTTCGAGAATACGACAATCAGGTAAGGGGCTGTTTCCAGGAATGGCTTGATCGAATTCGTGCCCAGCGGCGCAAGCGCGTCGAGCCATTCGCGGGCGCCTTGGCTTCGTAGAACTCGCGTTCTTCTGCTTCGGCTGCCTGTCGTATTTCCGTTTTCACGGCCGGATCCTGCACGATCGCAAAATGCCAGGGCTGCAAGTTGGCTCCATTGGGCGCCGTTCCGGCTGCCCGGATGCAGTTTTCAATCACCTCGCGGTCCACCGGTCGATCCGAAAAATCTCTTACGGTGCGGCGTCGTTTGATCTCCTGGTAGAACGCCCGCGATCGTTCCAACATTTCGTCATCTGGATAGGTAACAAAATCCGGAAGGTCAATGAATTTTGGAGTCCGTGTCATCGGTAAAACCTGTTTGGAATCGGAATCGCGATTTTAACCGAAAGAAAACCGATCCCATACCGCCGAGCATCGAGGCTTGGAAAAAATGGTTCAGGCTCACCGGATTGACTTGGTTGCCTCTAAAACACAGGTTGGATAAACTCTGTTGATCGACCTTTATTAAACTCCAACCCGCTCTCTGGGACAATCGAATGAACAAGAAAACACTTTTCCTGTGTGGCAGCCACCGCGTTGTTGCTGGCCGGTTCGCTGGTGAACGCCGATGAAGGCATGTGGCTGTTTAACAAACTGCCTGTTGAAATACTGAAAGCCAAATATGACTTTCAGCCGACGCCCGAGTGGACCGACAACCTCATGAAGTCGTGTGTTCGCTTCAACGTCGGAGGTTCGGCTTCTTTCGTTTCGTCGAATGGGCTTGTACTGACCAATCATCATGTTGGCAGCGATACGCTGCACAAGCTCTCCAGCGAAGGCAACGACCTGTACACGAATGGATTCTACGCCAAAACTTTTGCCGAAGAACTCAAAGCACCCGACCTGGAATTAAACCAGTTGATTAATATCAAAGATGTCACTGAAGAAGTGAACGCCGCTGTTTCAAAAGACATGTCGCCCGCAGATGCCGCCAAGGCGAGGCGGGCTGCGATCTCGACCATCGAAAAGTCTGCCATGGACGAAAGTGGTTTAAGATCGGATGTCGTAACGTTGTATGGTGGCGGACGTTATCACCTGTACCAATACAAAAAGTACACCGACGTGCGCCTGGTTTGGGCACCAGAAGCCGCCGCTGCATTCTTCGGTGGTGACGCCGACAACTTTGAATATCCCCGGTTTTGCCTGGACGCGTGCATTTTCCGTGTTTACGAAAACGACAAGCCCGCCAAGCTTGACCATTATTTGAAATGGTCTGAAAACGGCGCTGCAGAAAACGAGCTCGTGTTTGTCGCCGGCAATCCGGGCCGCACCAGTCGAATTTTCACACTGGACGCATTGAAGTTTGCCCGCGATCACCGCGTTCCCTACGTGCTGGATTTCCTGCGACGCCGCGAAATCTTGCTGCAACAATTCAGCTTGCAAGGCCCCGAGGCAGCTCGCCGAGCCAAAGACGATTTGTTCGGAATTCAAAATGCCCGCAAAGCCTACCTGGGTGAATTGGCCGCACTCCAGGATCCGGCAATTATGGCCGACAAAGCAGCTCAGGAAAAAGCGTTGTTGACCCAGATCAAGGCAGATCCAAAACTCCAATCCTACGCGTCCGCCTGGGAGACGGTTTCCGAAGTTCAAAAACGAAAAGCCGAACAACTGGGCAAAGGCGTAGCGTTGCGAGAGCGATTGTTCAACATCGCGCAAACGCTGGTCCAAATGGCGGCCGAAGATCAAAAACCTTCGTCGGAGCGGCTGGAAGAGTACCGGGATTCGGCGCGCGAATCGATGGAGCAACAATTGTTCTCCGCAGCACCAATTTACAAGGACCTGGAATTGACGCTGCTGGCCGATTCAATCTCCCGCACCATCGAGCTGAACGGAGGCGATTCAGAATTGAGCCAGATCATTCTGGCCGGCAAGAGTCCTGTCGAACGGGCTGCCGAGCTCATGACGACCCGCCTGGACGACGTCGACTTTCGCAAGGAACTGGCGGCAGGCGGTGCCCAGGCAATTGAATCCAGTGACGATCCGATGATTCAGCTGGCCAAGGCGGTTGACGCACGAGTTCGCGAAGATCGCAAAATTGGCGACGAAATCGACGAGATTGAGAAACAGGCTTACGCTCAAATCTCGGAAGCCCTGTTTGCAACCCAGGGAACGGCGGCCTACCCTGACGCAACGTTCACTTTGAGGTTGGCGTTCGGTCCGGTGAAATCCTATGAAGAAAAAGGCCAGACAATTCCTGCCTGGACGACTTTTCAGGGCGCCTTCGAACACGAGCAACAACACAAGGGTCAAACCGATTTTGAATTGCCGAAGAGCTTTCACGAGGCACGTCAAAAACTGCCCGGTTCGACTCCCTTCGACTTTGTCTGCACCGCTGACATCATCGGTGGCAACTCGGGCAGCCCGGTTGTCAACAAGGACCTGGAACTGGTGGGCTTGATCTTTGATGGCAACATCCAGTCGTTGAGCGCAGATTACCTGTATACCGATCGTCAGAGTCGGGCGACGAGCGTTCATTCGAATATCATTCGTGATGCGCTCAAGTATATTTACAATGCGGAAGGGCTTGCCGATCAGTTGGGTAAGTAGATCCGAAGAGCCTTGCGGGTCGCCAAGCGAGTTTGCCGCTTGGCATCCGCCTGCGCATTTCGGGACGAGCCGAAAACGTGGAATAGGCTTCCAGCGCAGGATGCCTGTCCCACGTCACTCGTCCACGATCTGCAGGTTACAAAATGCCAGTCGAAATCGCTTTTTTCCCAACCCCGGAAAATCGACGGTGGCCGTTTTCTTGGCGTCTTTGCCGCTGAGCATTTCCACCGTGCCAATTCCGTATTCCAGGTGCTCGACTTTCATGCCGATTCGAAACGCACCGGGATGGACCCGCACATTGCTTTGCAGCCTTTCCTGTTCCTCCGCCAATTCTGTACCGGTAAAAATGCGGGGCATCGTCGGCGCTGATTTTTTCTGTTTGGCGATGCCCTTGCGCAATGATTCCGCCGATTCGAACATCTCGGGATCGAACGAAATATCAATTTCATCCGGTACGCCAATGGCCAGGCTATCGTCGACCTGACCTTCGCCAATTCCGCCGTGTAACCAGGAATCAATCTGTGCAAACACCTCCGGGTCAATTTCGTCGGAAGTCGGTTCGAAAACTTCCATCGCTTCGCGAGGTAGCTCCATCAAAAAACGACTGGCAATGGTCGGCCAGGGACTGCCGCGACGGAACCGGCTCATGGAACGACTTAACTGCAACTCTTCTTCTGCCCGGGTAATTCCGACAAACAGGAGTCTCCGCTCTTCTTCGATTTCATCGTCCGATTGCGAACTGCGTTCATGCGGCAAAATTCCGTCTTCCAGCCCGACAATGAACACGCAGGGAAACTCCAGCCCCTTCGCTGCGTGCATCGTCATCAGACTGACGAAATCGGCCTTTGATTCCCAGACGTCCGTGTCGCTGACTAACGCCGCTTGCTCGAGATACCGCTCCAGTCCGCCATCGTCGGGATGTTCCTGGTCAAACTCCTGAGCGGCGACCACGAGTTCGTCCACGTTCGCCGCCCGCTCGTGACTTTCTTCGCTGCCGTCCTCCGTTAGCCAATCGCGGTAAGCCGTCTCGTCCAGAATCGCCTTGATGATCAACTCGACTTGTTCCGAGCTGATTTCGGCCAGCCGATCGAACATTTCGACAAACTGTCGGATCTTGCCACCGGGTCCCCTGGAAATCGATTCAATAGCGTCGCAGGCGCGGGCGGCTTCGAGCATCGAAATGCCGCTCTCGAGTGCGTAACGTCGAACGCGGTTGACCGTTGTTTTTCCGATCTTGCGCGGCGGCACATTGATGATTCGCTCGAAAGCCACGTTGTCGCGCGGATTATTCAACAGATGCAAAAACGCCACGATGTCCTTGATTTCCTTGCGCTGATAAAACTCGTGACCATTGACGACCTGGTAAGGCACGCCGGCTGACCTCAAGCTGTGCTCCAGGGCACGTGATAGCGAATTCATCCGATAGAAGATCGCAAAATCTCGCGGGCGGCGATTCCCCTTCTGGATGGCCAGTGCAATCGAGTCGGCGATGTCAATTGCTTCATCCGAGGGCGACGGAAACGCCACGAGTCGAACCTGCCTGCCGTCGGCGTTTTCGGTGCGCAAGCTTTTGGCTTTTCGGCGCACGTTGTTGGCAATCAATTGGTCGGCGACGCGCAGAATTGACTTGGTGCTGCGATAGTTCTCTTCCAATCGGACGATTTTGACGTTTGGATAATCTCGTTCAAACTCCAGAATATTATTCAGGTTTGCTCCTCGCCAACCGTAGATGGATTGATCCGGATCACCGGTAACCGCGAGGTTTCGTACCGAGTGGTTCAGCAAACGAATCAGCTGGTATTGAGCGAGGTTTGTGTCCTGGTATTCGTCGACCATGAAATAGGCGTACTTTTCGTCGAACGCCTGCCGCAGCTCCGGGCTGTTGCGAAACAGATCAACACAGTGCAACAGCAAATCGTCAAAATCGACGCCGTTGGCCATTTGCAACAGCTTTTGATATTCGGGATAGACCTTCGCCACAATCGCATCCAGCGCATGCCCCGGTCGTGGCTCGAAATGTTCTACCGTGACCCCGTTGTTTTTGATGTTGCTGATCTGGTTGCGCAAGGAATCGGGTGAATGGTGTTTGAGGTTGATTTCCGTGTTCTCGATCGCCTGCTTGATGACTTTTCTGGAATCTCCGGTGTCGTAGATCGTGAAGTTCTCGGACAGACCCGACCAGCGGGAGCGTGAATGCGCAGGATTCGGGCACAGAATTTGTGAAACGTTCCCGTCCAAGCTTTGTGACGGGGAGCGAGATTCCCCAGCCTGTCTCGCATTTCATCGGCAGCTTTATTGGTAAAGGTGAGCGCAAGAACGCAATGCGACGGCACCCCCTGTGCGATCAGATACGCGATTCGATGCGTAATCACCCGCGTTTTGCCGCTTCCCGGGCCAGCCAAAATAAGCATGGGACCGTCAACATGTTGGACCGCATCTCGTTGGGCGGGGTTGAGCGGTTCGAGCAATTGATCCATTGAAACGTTTGTCATTGGCGAAGTTTCATCCTTGTCGCGGCTTTCCTGCTGAGCACTGACCGGGTTCATGATGACGTCCGGTCGAAATACCTGCCGGATATGTTATATTTTCGCGAACAGGAGGCAAGGATGAAGACCCCATTTCGCCTTGCCAAGGATTCTTTTAACTCAGGGAGGGAAAAATGGCTCGAACACGAATTCCTTTAAGTGCCGCCGAAGAAGAAACTCGTAACTTACGCGAAAAACTGGAACTCAGTACCGCCGAAATCGGCCTTACCGTTCGCACCACCAATTGCCTTGAGGAAAAAGGCATCTTTACCGTTCGCGATCTGCTCAACACGACCAAAAGCGATCTGCTGAGCATTTCCAACTTTGGCGAAAAGACACTTGACGAAGTGTACAAGGCGTTGGAAGCAATTGGTTTTTGCCGCCCTGAATCGGACGTCGCCAAACCACGTTGATCGGATTCAGGAAGTCGGAACTTGTATCGGGGCGAGACGATTGTCTCAGACCGGACAGAGCCAGTGCATCGGAGTCGTCGTCTGAGACAGACCGACCCACGTGATGTTCGCTCAATAGTCGGGTCCGTTCAAATCGACGGTCCCAGCGGGCCAGGCGTATTCGGCGGGATAGATCATGACGGTATCGTCGCGCCATGGATTGGCATCGGGAAAGACTGAGTTGGTACCGTCCACAAATTGGTTGGTCACAATCCGACTGTTCAGCTTTTTGTAAAATTCCGGCACGGGCGTTTGAAACAGGCTCACCAGCGGGCCAATCAGATTTGCCAATTTGTGCGAAAGCCCTGGCTGTGACTTTCGCTCCGAGCCCCTGCCCCCGAACCTTTGGATGCGTGCAGACACTTGCCAGAGCCAGCACCGGAATCTGCCGGCCGGCGACCGTGATGACGCGTACGAACGTCCGCGCGTGGGCGACCGCGTTGCCACCGTCCCAGATGACGAATCGCCGACTGCTTGTGACTTGCGGATCGTCGCTGCCTTGCGCGTCGAGAATTTCCTGAACCCGATCTTCAAGAGTCGGTCCGGACGACGAAAAACACAGGCATGCGAGTTCAGCGATTGGTGTCGCCAGTTCAACGGTCAGTTCGGTTTCGCGATATTCGCAGATCACGCTCACGGACGTCTCCTTACTCTTTCGTTTGCACCGACCTGCAGGCAAATCAGTTTGCCCCGGGGACCGTTGGAGCGCAGATACATCCGTCCATTCGCCAATGCCGGCAACGCCCGGGACTTGCCTTTGACCACGAGCGACTTGGCCATTTGCTCAAACTTTTCCGGTGTCGCCTGGATGATGTGCACCGATCCCAGGCAATCGAGCACGAGCAACTTGTCTCCGACCAGCATGGCATGCCCGAGCGGGAAAGATTTTGTTGTCCATTTCACTTTGCCCGTTTGAGCTTCCACGCATCGAAACGTGCCGCTGTTTTCGTCCTCGCGACCGGACGTGCCATACAAATGACCTTCGTAGAAACACCGGCGTGGAGTACTGACTGGAAAACGAAGAGACGTTTGACCATTCGACTTCGGCGTCAAACTCAGCCCCTGTTTGAGAAACTTTGATCCAGCGCCCGCCGATATTGTAAGCCGAGTTGATGAACACATGATCATTGACAATCACAGGCATGGCTCCGTTCACGGTGGGGCCGCGTTGGCCAAACGGCAGTTCAAACAGGACCTTGCCATCGTCCGGATCGAGCCCGAGGAAATGGAGTCGAGTCACAAAAACAGCCACCGTTTGATCGCCAATATTCATGACGGTCGGCGACGAATAACTGGCCCGATCATCAAACGATTTCCAAAGCGTTTTACCGGTGGCGGGATCGAACGCGACGACTGCCGCGTTGTCCCCGCCCACATTCAACAACAATTTTCCACCAACCAGCATGGGTGTTGAACCGGCGCCAAAATACCCCAGCGGAGCCTTGAAATCTTTTGATGTGTCACGGTTCCAGATTTCCTGACCATCGGAAAAATTCAAACAATAAAGAAATCCGCCCGCATCAAACAGAAAAACACGATCCTCGTGAATCAAGGGAACACATTTGGCACCGCGATCGGGATCGGGACCGCCGCCACGATAATTCAACGGCAAACTCGTCTTCCAGATCGGATTACCGGTCGCGGCGTCGAGTGCCTCAACCAGTTGTTCGCCGCCGACGGTGTGGAAAATAATCAGCCTCCCATCTTTCACGGCAGGCCCGGCGTAGCCTTCGCCCACGTCGTGGCTCCACAGTTGCTGCGGCCCATCGTCGGGCCATTTTTCCACGAGCGTCTCATTCACGGCAATGGCATCGCGATTGCTGCCAAG
The DNA here is from genome assembly GCA_963697295.1 of uncultured Planctomycetaceae bacterium. Classification (GTDB taxonomy): domain Bacteria; phylum Planctomycetota; class Planctomycetia; order Pirellulales; family Pirellulaceae; genus Mariniblastus. The sequence goes on from CAVONL010000006.1 coordinate 128,467, forward strand.
AATTTGGGGCCAATCAGCTCGCAGCTCGGCGCTCGGGAACCCGAGAGCCCACCACATCAAGAACAACGGAAACAGATTTTTGAGTCGAATTTCATGAAACATGTTGAGATTCCGTACGATGGCTTGTCGTTCTGCGTAGACTTCAAAACGGTTTGATTGATAATAAAGATACTGTCTCAAGGGAAAGTCGTTAATGCCATAGGTGGGAATTGTTACGTCGTTGGTTCAACCTGATCATTAGCGGTCGCAAGGCCTTCAGTCGGCGAAATCGCAACTGGTGGGCGGCGATGACGGAAGCGATCCTGGCTGGGGCCTTGGTCATGATTGGCATCGTCCTGCTGGTTGTATTCCTGACTCTGGCCGTGTTGTACTCCTCAAGGACCAAGCTTTACATTTCCGGCGGCTATTTTGCGATTCAGATCATCGCGGCCGTCTCACTGATCGCGATCGGGACGTATCGGGTCCTGGTAACGTTTTGGAAAGTCGGTGCTTCGGCGGAAAGGAGAAGCGCCATCGTTTCGCGGGCTGGTGACTTTGAATTGCTGAATGAAATTCGTCGACGGCGGGAAGATACACCCACGGTGCCCTTGGACAAGCACCGGCCAGTTCGCGGTGAAAATCTGCGGTTTCAGCTGGTTCCTTCGCGACGCAACCTGTGGGGATTCGCGTCCGCGACCGTGATTAGTTTTCTGTTCGTACCGCTGGCGACGATCCTGATCCTGACATCGGTGGCCGCCTGGCAAGCGGGTTCAATCGACTGGCTGGCAACGGGGTTTGCAATTCCGATCAGTATGGCCGCGGTGTGGTCAGTTTATAATTTGTTTCGCCAACTGCTGGCGTTAACCGGCGTTGGGCCCCCGGCTCTGGAGGTCTCCCGGTTTCCGTTTGTCGTTGGCGAAAACTATCACTTTCATTTGTCGCAACCCGGTCGTGTGCGATTGAAGTTGCTCGACGTGGTCCTGGTTTGTCAGGAAGAAGCAACGTTCAATGATGGCACCGACATCAGGACGGAACGTAAGACGGTGTACGAACAAAGACTATTGCGCAAACGGGGTATTAACGTCAGGCCTGCGGAACCTTTCATCGCCGAATTTGACATGACCCTCCCCAAGCTCGCGATGCATTCCTTTAAATCTGACAACAATCGAGTCCTATGGAAAATCGTGATTCGCGGCATGGCGAGCGGTTGGCCGCAGCAAGAACGAAATTTCGCGATTTCCGTTCTGCCGCGGCACGCGAAGCCGGCTTCAAACAATTAAAACTGCCGCAAGCGGTGATTCAACTGGATCGAGCACCCGCGCAGTATTCGCCAGGGGACGTACTCAACTGCGAATACCGAATCGAGTTGCGCGGCGGTGAAACACCGGACAAGGAGACGATTGTGGCAGTCGAGACATCGGTTTTGTGGATGACTGAGGGCAAGGGTGATACGGATATCGGTGTCCATTTTTTTGAACGCCGCGAGAAAAAGATGGTTCAACCGGAATTGCTCCGGCAAACGCACAAGCTGAGCACGGTGCTACCAGCCACGCCGCTCAGTTACCATGGTCACATTGTAAAAATCCTGTGGTTGGTTCGCGTGAAGATGTTTATGGCCGACGGTTCCCAAAAAACTGAAGACCAGCCTTTTCAATTGGGATACGTGGTCAATCCGGTCCTGCACACCGATAGAATTTCACCGGACGAGGAAGAGGAATAGTGTCGCCCCATTCCAATCCATTTTCGACACGGTTTACGCGCTCCGGGGCAATTCCGTTCCTGTTTGATGAACCATCAAGCGCGGACTTCATCTGCAGTCGGTTCGAGCGCAGATCATTGGCTGGCTCAAGTCGTGGGCCCGCACGGTTCAGGAAAAACGACCTTGGTACGCACCTTGGAATCGCCGTTGAAAATCCGTTTCGCTAATATCAAGTATCTGACGCTCCAAAAGCTCGTATCGACTCGTGATTCACTCGAAATTCGCCAAAACTCACAGCAACCTCGTCAGTGGACCAGACTTGCTCGTGGTCGATGGCGTCGAGTCTTTAACGCGATTTAATCGCTGGTTGTTGAAAACCTGGTGCCAAAAGAACGGAACCGGACTACTGGCGACGGTACACCGGCCAATCCGTTGGTTACCGACGATTGCCACACTTCGTCCGGAACCGAGCACCTTTTTGACCATCTGCGATTGGCTGCAAAGGTCGGCCAAAATCAAACTTGAGCATGCGATTTGTGAGCAGGCGCTGGACAAAGCGAACGGAAATTTCCGCGAGGCATTCATGGCACTGTATGACCAATATGAGACCAGAGCATTACGCAAGATGTATTTGAAAGCTTAGAGCTTCGGGGCACCAACTACTCACAATAGCGAATCACAAATAACGAATGCCTACCCTCACCCGGGCCTGGGAGCCCGACCTCTCCCAGAGGGAGAGGTTCCTAACCGCGTTCCGCGTCTCACACAAATTTTTCCAACCCGCAACCCTACAACCCGCAACCCGCAACCCGCAACTCTCAACTCTCAACTCTCAACTCTCAACTCTCAACTCTCAACTCTCAACTCTCAACTCTCAACTCTCAACTCTCAACTCTCGACTCTTGACTCTCAACTCTTGACTCTCAACTCTCAACTCTCAACTCTTGACTCTCAACTAAACATAACCATATTTCCGGAACCACTCCCAAGCGTCGGCCAGCGCGGTTTCGATCGAACCGATCTGATAGCCCAGTTCGCGCTGAGCTTTTGCGCTGGAATAGTAATGGAACAACTGCCCCATGGCGGTGGCGGCACTGTTGACTTGCGGTTCGTTCTTTGAAAACCGGCCGACGAAATCGCCCGACCTGCCGGCCAACCGCGCCAGCCAATCCGGCAAGACGCGGGGGGGCGATTTGCGGCCCGCCGTTTTAGCCATCAGCGCCCACAAATCGAGATAGTTCATATTCTCGCCACCCAAGATGTAGCGTTCGCCCGCACGACCATGTTTTACTGCGGACAGAATTCCTTCGGCGACATCGCGGACATCGACAACGCTGCAGCCACCTGCCGGCGCAAACGGCACGAATTGCTTCGCAATCGCCAACATCATCTCGCCCGACGATGGTTTCCAATCCCATGGTCCGACCATGAATCCCGGATTGACGATCACTCCGTCGAGGCCAAGTGAGATTTCGTCCAGCACAGCTTGTTCCGCCTTTGTCTTGCTGACAACGTACGAGAATTGCGGTTTGATTGGCTCAAAACAGGTCTCGTCGGCAGGTGGATCAACCTGGCCCACCGCCAGCGTGTCAACCGTGCTGACGTGAATCATGCGAACGTTTTGTCGGCGCGCCGACTCGGCGAGAAGCCGGGTTGCTTCGACATTGACACGCAGTGACTGTTCGAGTTTTGACCAGCCGATCTGAATCAGGGCGGCGGAGTGGATCAAGACTTCGGCGCCAACCAGGGCCTTCCCGACGTCCGCGGGGTCGGCAAGATCAGCAAATACTTTTTCAATCTTGAGCCCGTCGGTTGGACGCGGATCGGAACTATGCCGAACCAGAACCGTAACGTCGTGGCCCTCGCTCAATAGCGCCCGCAATATGTTGTTTCCGAGAAAACCGGTTGCCCCGGTGAGAAGTATTTTCATTTCGCCGTTTTCAATAAACTGTTTATTCGCCATCCGTTGACAAAGTCGCCTTCATCACACAACCTGCGATTGACGACGGTGGATCAAACGTGGAATATAGCGGCAAATCAACCAAGTCCAAACGCGTTGCGCCAAAATCGGTTTGAGAAAGTCAAAACATGGATTCGAACACGTCTGTTTTACCCGTCACTGGCAAACGCGAACAAAAACAGTTTATCCAATTCGCCTGGGATCACTATCGCGGTGACAAAAACTGGATCCCACCGCTGCGGATGGATATCAAGGAATTGCTGAACTACAAGAAACATCCGTTTTATGACAACGCAGAGATTCAGACATTCCTGGCGAAGCGCGGCGAAAAGGTCGTCGGGCGAATCGCCGCGATTGTGGATCATGGTCACAACCGGACGCACAAAGAAAAACGCGGAATGTTTGGATTTTTTGAGTGCATCAACGACGTCGAAGTTTCCAACTTGCTGTTCGACGCCGCCAAATCGTGGTTGGCGCACCAGGATATCCATTTGATGCGCGGGCCATTGAACCCCTCGATGAATTACACTTGCTCGTTATTGATCGATGGCTTTGACAGTCACCCGACATTCTTGATGACTTATAACAAACCCTACTACGCGGACCTCATTGAGGCCTACGGGTTCCGGAAAACGCAGGATCTGTATGCCTTCTACGGCCACATTGACATGCTGGAAGGGCTGGACCCGAAACTTCAATTCGTCGTTGACGAATGCATCCGCCGATTCAATGTCAAGACGCGTCGCATCGAGAAAAAGTCTTTTAAATCCGATGTGTTGAAATTCGTGGAAATTTATAATGCCGCGCTGCCGGGAACGTGGGGATTTGTGCCGCTGAGCGACAGCGAAGTCAAGCACATGGCCGACGGGCTGCAACACTTGATTGTGCCCGAAATGACCACGATCGCCGAAGTCGACGGCAAGGCCGTGGCTTGCGGGTTTGGGTTGCTGGACTACAACCCGCTGATCAAAGAAATTGACGGGCGACTCTTTCCGTTCGGGTTCTTGAAGCTTTTGTGGAAGCGCAAGGCGATAAAACGTGTTCGCCTGGTGAGCACCAACGTTATTCCGGAGTTTCAGCGCTGGGGGCTGGGGTTGGTCTTGATGAGCCGCATGTTACCCGACGCGCTCGCCTGGGGAATTGAGGAAGGCGAGTTTTCGTGGGTGCTGGAATCCAACACACTGTCGAGGACCACACTCGAGCGTGGTGGCGCAAAACTCGAAAAGACCTATCGTATTTATGACTACGAAGGTTGATAATGCACCGCGAGGAATCAGGACCCCCGCCTGCGATTCGAACAGCCTGTTTTTTGTATTTTTGAATGAACCACCTTCCAGAAGTAGTTGTCACCGGAATTGGCGTCGTCACTCCTATCGGAATCGGCATCGAAGACTTCTGGCAGGCGTTAGTCGCCGGTAAAAGCGGTGTGCGGGTGCGCCGCGGATTCGAAGACACCGATTTGCCATTGCGAATTGCGGCCAGCGTTGAAGATTTCGACGCCCGCAAGTTTATCAAGCCGCGCAAGGCTCTGAAGGTCATGTGCGAACCGATTCAATTCGGTTGCGCGGCCGCCGCAATGGCAGCAACCGATGCCGGGCTGGACGACCTGGAAACCGACCCGGATCGGCTGGCCATCGTCGTCGGAACAGAAACCTTTTTTGCAGATCCGATCGAGACGGCGGACGTCTTTCGAAAATGCATCATCGATCAGAATTACGAACACAGTCGCTGGGGTGAGTTCGCGATGCGCGAGATTCAGCCATTGTGGATGCTCAAGTACCTTCCCAACATGGTCGCCTCGCACATTTCGATCGCCATGGATGCCCGCGGACCGAGCAATTCAATTTGCCAGGCCGAAGCTTCCAGCGCTTTGGCCATCATCGAGGGGGCCGATATCATTCGACGCGGCGCCGCGGACATTGTCGTTGCCGGCGGAACCGGTTCACGGATGTGTCTCACCTCGATGTTGTATCGCGGGGCGTCGAATCTGAGTCATCGTATTTTAGAACCTGAAAAGGCTTCCCGGCCTTTTGATGCCAACCGGGATGGTCTGGTGGCGGGTGAAGGAGCGGGCGCATTGATTCTGGAAAGCAAACAACACGCGCTCAGTCGCGGCGTCCGGCCGTATGCAGAACTGATTGGATTTTCGCGGACTCACTGTGCCCGCGAAGACAAACGATTTGTGGCAGCCCTGGCGCAAAATTTGAACACGGTCGTCGAGCAATGTCAGATCCGCGGCGAGCTGAGCCACATCAATGCCCACGCGGATGCGATTGTCGATTTCGATCGTGCCGAAGCAGCGGCCATTGCGGAAGTCTTGGGTGATCTTCCGGTCGCGACCAACAAAGGCAACTTTGGCAATCTCGGTCCGGGCACTTCGGCAGTCGAAATCGCGGCGACGCTGCTGGCGCTACGGCACAAACAGCTGCCGGCAAATATCAATTATGAAACTCCCGATCCGGATTGCCCGGTGAACGTGATTACGCAGCCATTGGAGTTATCGCTGCCGGCAGCGATCAAGACTTCCATTTCATCCACCGGACAAATTGCCACGTTGGTATTTCGAAGTTGACTACTCCGTGTCGGCCTCGATTTTCTTTGTCGGTTGGAGAACTCAACGGCGCGGAGGTCTGCATTTCCAGCAGAGCCGAGCGAATTTTCTGAATCGGTTGCTTACGCTCCTCCGCGGACATGTAGAACAGATACCCATAATCCTTCAGCCGGACGTTCATCATCGTTTCGATTGCCTTGCCGGTAAACTGTCGGTTCAACAAATAGGGATCATCCAGGGCATCCACCAACTCGTGTAAGGCCCAGATCGAATCCGTTCTGCAGAGCGCGTCAGCGGCTACCAGACGAACGGCGGAGTTAGGGCTTTCCAGCCAACCCAACGCCGACTGCCCGCGTGCGATCGTTATAGTAAATATCCAGTGCCTCTTCGGAATAGGATTTGTCATACCAGTCCTGAGGTATTTCACGGTCCAGTCAATCGACTGGTCAGTGTGACACAGGTTGCAGGCATTGGGCTGGTTCGATTCAATCATTTCGGAATTGGTCGGCGAAAAAATCATGTGCGTACGCACGACGTCTTGCAGCCCCTCGTTAAGTCGCGGCATATGGCAATTCATGCAGCGTGCGCCGGAACTGTCGCCGGGATGATGTGTGTGCTTCTGGATCGCCTCCGCCGATTCGTACTGTTGATGGCACTTGATGCACAACTGGTCGTCCTGCACCGGCGAAAGCGGCCATTTTTTGCCAATCGCTTCGTGCGGATTGTGACAGCTCACGCAAGTCAGTTGGGTGTAACAACTGCCCTTCATGGCATCCGCAAATTCGGTCGAGTTCCAGGTCGCCATGCCTGCGGCCAATTGGGGACGGTTCCCCGTATGACAACGACCGCAAATCCAGTTGACGTTCACGTCGTTGCGAGTCGAGTCCATCGGCGTGTGACCCTCGGTGCGAAGATAGGGGCTGCTGGGAAAGAACTGCGGCAATTCGCTTTTTGAGTTGGCGTGGGCTTTGCAACCCATGTGACAGGCTTCGCAACTGATTCCCAGATTGATGGCGTGCTCAGGTGCCTCCCACTCGACCTGCGTCTGCCGCCGCAGCATCATCTCCTCGTTGGTTAACTCGGCCGGGGGGCGATCGGTATTCCACGAATCCGGATGAATGTGGGCCATGTAATCTGAAACAGAAAAATGCATTTTTACCGGCGCATGGCGGCCAATGACTTCCGGATAATTGGACATCAGATCTGCCAGTGGAAACGTCGTGTGACACTGGTTGCAACTATGGTACGGCGTGTACGGAAAACTTTCGTGCGGTGCGGCAAACGGATCGGGCCGTTGTGCCGACGGCATCTCGTCCTCATCCATATATTCACCGTTGACGGGACTGTAATGAGAATGGACGACGGGAACCCATTTCTTTTCGTCCAGCCAATAACCAAACGGAAGCACATGATCAACCGTATAAAACTCGTGTGTTTTTGGCTCGGGGCCCTCGATTAGTTTGCCGATGTAATATTGCTGGAAGCGGGATCCGATCGTCTGGTTGATCGCGTACACGCGGGTGATGCCGTCACGATACAATTGCATCCGGTACGCGCCGTCCTGCCGGTAGAACTCGGCCTGTCCGCCAAGGTAGTCCATTCTGCTCGAACCGGAAAAATCACCCACAACCGTTGAATCATTCGCGTACGCATTCATCCAACGATGGGGGTGGGCCGACCAGGATTCATAGTTTTCCTGATGGCAGTCACGGCAAGTTTCGGCACCGGCATAATCCTGGGGGTGGATGTTGCTGGGAGTCGCAGAGCTGAGCGAAGCTGCGACAGTTGTCTCGGGGATTTCATCCCACCAAGCGGAAAGATTGCCACCCACGGCGACTCGAGGCGTCGAGCTGACGGGTACCGGGTCGGTCGTTGTGACAGTATTGATGGCGATAATACCTGCTACCGCCAACAAGACGATTAGACACACAATCGCAATGACAATCCCGAAGATATGGGAACGCGACGGCGTGATTCGATCTCGATCCGATTCCGCAAAACTCCACGATCCATGCTCGGACTGACTCACGTGAATTCTCCGCAGCGAATGGGTACGATTGACTGGCAAAACTGTTTCACCGGTTCAATCTACAATATTTTAAGCAGAAATCGGCAAATTCGCACGTGGGATTGCGTCGAATCGCGGCAGGCAGCGTTTGTTTGATCCGCCCAAGGGGCCAGGTGCTACAGGATCAGCATCGCGTCGCCGTAGCTGAAGAACCGGTACTTTTCCGCAATTGCCGCATCATAGGCTCGCTTGAGCAATTCGTCGCCCGCAAAAGTCCGCACGAGGACCAGCAAGGTGCTGCGCGGCAAATGGAAATTCGTTAGCAGTCCATCAACCGCTTTGAATTGATACGGCGGACGAATGAAAAGACCCGTATCACCACTCCAGGGCACGAGCGATCCAGATTGACCAGCCGTTTCCAGGACCCGCACGCTCGTGGTGCCAACGGCGATAATCCGCCCGCCTGATTCGCGGGACTGCTTGATCAGCTCAACCGCCTTTTCCGAAATCGAGCCCCATTCCCGATGCATCTGATGGTCTTCGAGGCGGTCAGCCGTCATGGGACGAAAGGTCCCAATTCCAACATGCAAGGTGACTTGAGCAATATTGATCTTGTCGTCGATCAGCCGTTTGATCATGCCCTTGGTAAAGTGCAACCCGGCGGTTGGAGCTGCGACGGCACCAATTTGCGTTGCATAAACGGTCTGGTAATCCGCACGATCGGAGTCAACCATGTTGCCATCGCGAATATAATGCGGCAATGGAACGCGGCCAACAAGCGCGAGAATTTCGTCCGTTGTACCTTCGGCCTCTGGACGGGCGACCCATTCGCCCCCATCCAGCCGAGTCAGCAGCACCAGCCTCATTCGCTCGACACCATTCACATCCTGCAAGATCACTGATTCGCCCGGCTGGATGCGACCTCGAGTTTTGCAAAGCAGCTTCCAATTGCCCTGGGCATCGGCTTCCAAAAACAAACCTGTCCATCGACCGCGCGTCGAAGTACGGAATCCGACCAGTTTGGCCGGAATCACTTTCGTGTTATTGACGACCAGGCAATCGCCTGGAACCAACAGCTCCAACAAGTCGCGAATGTGGTAGTGCTCAATGTCGTTTCTCGCTCGATTGACCGACATCAGCCGCGCATCCTCCCGATTGGCAACCGGGTGCTGCGCAATGAGCTCCTTTGGTAACTCAAAGTCGTAATGCTCGGCCGCGTTCAAGTCTGCGGAAATAGGTTCACTCCTTGTCATGGGGGTCGATCCTGATTTTGGACGGAAAGTGGACAGTCTTCATGATCTGTGCAAGCAGCCATCGTTGTAGGCAGTTTGGCCGGGTCCTAGTAGACCACTCATAAGTCTCGACAATCTCACCCGCAATCCACGTCAAGGGATTTCGCAATTTCGGCTGGAAATCCGATTCTTGAGAATCTGGGTAAATCTGAATTGCGCGTCGAAAATATGTGAATTTTTTTGCGATTTCGGAATCGAAAACTACCGGGAAAATTTAGGAGAACCACGTTTTACAGGGTTTTTTGGCAGGTTTTAGTCGCATTGACGAGCACGGGCAAGTGGTTATGTTTGGGTGCTTGTGGGAATGAATGGTAAACCGTGTGGAAAACTCGAGTGTTATTTACCGGAACTTATCAACGGTCGCTCGACGGAAAAGGCAGAGTCCTGCTACCCAAGAAAATGCGGGCCTCGATTGCCGAAAATCAGGTCCTGTTTCTGACGCCGGGGACCGATCACTGCCTTGAGTTGCATACCAGCGAGTCGCTGGATCGTCTGGCTTCTCAGGCGAATCAATCCCGCTCCAACTCGAAAACCGTTCGCTCGTTTTCTCGGTTGTTTTACGCCCAGGCCGAACAACTGGATATCGACACCCAAGGTCGCATCCGCATTCCAACACGACTGGCCGAATGGTCGGGGCTGGATAAGGAAATCGCCATCGTCGGTGTGGGCTACAACTGGGAGATCTGGGACCACGCGAACTGGCAGGAATACTTTGCCAGCCATGCCAGAGATTTCGACTGGGTTCACCAATCCACATTCGACGGACGCGATTTAACCGTCGATGAAAATGCAGTCACGGGAGAGACGACTGTACCAAAAACGCCGAAATAATTTGAAACGTCCTCCGTTTCGCCCTTGAACGGCAGGCGCGATGTCATCTTGGCCACAGGATGACATTTGTTTGCCGTTAACCAATGCTTCAGGACGAACGTTGGTTGGCGAACGAATCACCACTTTGGTGTTGATTCAGACAAATGGCTCGCAGGCGCATGATGTGCCGTACGGGCCATTTGTTTTTCTGGTGCAAAAATCATACACTGAATTTTTGCCAACTCGTCTTTAAACTGCGTTGATTGTGACTGTTCATATTCCCGTCATGCTGGAGGAAGTCCTCGATGGCTTAAGCCTGCAACCGGGCCAGACGATGGTCGACGGAACCTTGGGCGGAGGGGGACACAGCCGCGAAATTCTCAAACGAATTGGGCCAGCCGGAAAGCTAATCGCGATCGATCGCGATCCGGATGCCGTCGCCGCAACGGAAGCCGCGTTAGTCGAGGTGGCCAGAGAGCACAACGTTCAGTTGTTGTGCCATGCCGCCAACTACGCCGACCTCCCCGAATTACTCGCGCAACTGCAAATCAAATCGGTGGATGGAATCTTGCTTGACCTCGGTCTCTCCAGCGATCAACTCGAGGATCGCGACCGCGGGTTCAGCTATAACGCCGACGGGGCGCTTGATCTCAGGTTCAATCGAAGCGCTGGCGAACCTGCTTGGCGGTTAGTCAATCGATTGGGCGAAAAACATCTTGCCGATCTGATTTACGAATTCGGTGAAGAAAAATTCAGTCGCCGAGTGGCCCGCAATATTTGCAAGCAGCGGCATGTCCAAAAAATTGAGACAGCAGCGCAGCTAGCAGACATCGTACGACGCAGCGTTCCACGATCCAAAAACCACTCGATTGATCCAGCCACAAGGACGTTTCAAGCGTTGCGGATTGCTGTCAACGACGAGTTGAAATGGCTTAAGGTCGCGATGCGGCGGTTACCCGATGTCATTTCCGTCGGCGGCAGATTTGCTGTCATCAGCTTTCACTCGCTGGAAGACCGGATCGTAAAACAGGCTTTCAATGAGACTGCCAGACTTGAAGTCATTACAAAACGCCCGATCCGCGAACCGACACAGAAGTCGAAGTTAATCCTCGGTCACGCAGCGCAAAGCTGCGAATTTCCAGGCTGATTTGAACATAATGAGCTGGTCGCCGTAAAAGTGGTCTCAGGCGGACCCCTCAGATTCGGCGTTTCACCGATCGCGCGATTTCGCTATAAGTCGCCACGTTTTAACTCATTGTCGCGAACTTTCCCATGTCCGATCCATTTCGCCCGGAAGCCAATCAGCAGTTGCTGCGCGAGGCCAGAGTCGGTTTGACGCTTCTGGCGATCACGCTGGGGACGTTCGTTTACGTTGCCTACTATCGAATTTCCGGAAACGGTCAGCAGTTACCAGATTACGTTGTTAACGCGCCCATCGCAGAAGCCGTCTGGCCCGGCGAAAATCCGCTTCCACTCGCGGAAAAAAACCCGGCTCCGCAAACGCTTGGCTCGCAATTCGGCAGCCTGCTCGCCAGCGCGAGACAAGTTTTCGGTCGATCCGGAATCGTCGCCTGCGGCCGGGTTACGACAAAAGAAAAGCGATTACAAAGATCCGCTCCCGAAAAAGGATATTGCGCGGATCCCCCAAACGAAGCTGCCCGAGCGAGAGAAATCCGATGCCGTTGAACTGGCAGCTTTTCGAAGCGATACTCCGCCTGAACCGGACCAAAACAGTTTCGCGTCGCAAATACCCCGCGCAACGTCGCCGAAACCGTCGATCGATAACAATGAACTGCGATCCGCGCGAGCAGTCACCGACGCCCCAGCTGACTTTGCGCCTGGTTTTGTCAAACAAATTGAACGCTTGTCACAGCAGCAACCGTCGACCTTACCGGTGATTGTCACCCCGGAAAAAGATTGCGGCACCGATTTTGCCGCCGAATTATTGCGACCGTACTGCGAATCAAAAAATTCCCAAACATCCCAATGCGCGGACGCAGAGACAAACCGTCGTTCGCCCACCCCATCCCTCTCGAATCGTCTGAGATCCGAGCACGGTGAACAGCAGATCACCGATGATAACTCGTTTTCTCGCGAAGGTTCGAAGATCTCCAGCCAAGTAATCACCTCCGACATTGCTGCGGATTTGACCGGGCAGACGCCTGAGTCCGCAACACAACGACCGCTTGAAAGGCAGATCTCCTTTAACGCCAAGTCCACTTGGCCAATGGCACCCGTTGCCACCGAGGAAAGGTTGCCAAAATCGGATCGCCCCAATTCGGCCAAGGGTGCAGAATCGACGCCACCTATCGAACAAACGGCAGGCAATCCACAGGAGCACCTCGTCAGGGCGGGTGAAAGTTTCTGGTCCATTGCCCAGGAACACTACCAAGATGGGCGATTTTTTCGGGCACTCTACGAATACAACAAGCAAAGTGTCGGGAGTTTTGAAAACCTCCTGCCCGGTTCCACGCTCGCCACTCCGTCGAAAACTGAATTGATCAAACTCTGGCCAGAACTCTGCCCCAGAGCCGATGATTCTTCACCGGTCTCCACGAATATTAATGAACGCATTTATGTCACCCAACAGGGCGATACTTTGTTTGAAATCGCGCGACAACGACTCGCACAAGCTTCGCGTTACCTCGAAATTCAAAAATTGAACGAGCTTCGACTGCCTGCAGGCACCAATCACTTGTCGCCGTTGCCGGCCGGGATCTCGCTCGTGTTGCCGCTGGATGTCACCCAATAACCGCCGTTTTGCCCGCTGTACATTTGCCGTCCGATCGTCAAACATACCTTGATGGCCGAGTTTCGAATTGAAAAAGTGGTTTCCGGCGGACAAACCGGTGTTGATCGAGCGGCGCTTGACGTAGCAATCTACCTCGATATCCCTCATGGCGGTTGGTGCCCGCGCGGTCGGCGAGCCGAGGATGGCCGGATTCCTGAGACCTACCAACTCAGGGAAACTTCCTCGCGCGATTACGCCTCGCGTACAGAACAAAACATCCTCGATTCCGATGCGACACTGATCCTTTACGCCAGGAAACTCTCGGGCGGTTCTGGCTTGACGCTGCGACTGGCCCAACAGCATCGCCGCCCAGTTCTGTGTGTCGATCTTTCGCCAAGCGCGGGACGGAGAATTCAAACGAGACGTCGACCAGGTAACGGACTGGTTGCAAGCCCATGGGGTGCGGGTATTGAACGTGGCTGGACCGCGGGCCAGTACCAACGCGAATTTGGGGCGTTGTTGCGAGCAGTTTTTGCTACAGGTTTTGGAGAAATTCACGTAGGTGGGGCGCACTTGTCGAGTGCGACCGGGAAACGATTCACCACGCTGTATCGCACTTGGGAGTAACTCTCGGCAAGAGATACCCACGGATTGCGGTTACGAGCGGCAACCGCCGGCGATTGAACACGAGGCGCATCCACCCTCGGTGCCGCACTTGGAAGCGGTCGTTCCGCAGCCCGGTCCACAACCGGAAGCCAACCTTTCGGCGAATTTTTTGAATCGGACTTTGCGATCGTAGGTCTCCGCCAATTCTGCCGTCAACGATTCAAGTTCGGAAGAAACTTCACCGAGGAAATAAAAATATAACGACTTGCCGTCAAACAAATGTTCCACGTCCACCAGGATCGAACCCAGATTTCGCTGAGCGATTTTTTCCGAGCACGCTTGGAAGCGCGATCGCGAAACTTCTCCAGCCGCTTGACGATGAGTTGGTCTTCCGAACCAAGTTGGCGCAGCAGTGTTCCCGCGATGGGCAATTCGGTTTGGTCCTCGACAGAGCAGAGCACACTTCCGACCTCCAGACCGCGATCGGTCCGGCAAATGACTTTGGATCCGCGCGGGTAAACGCAAAAGTCGGCTGCCCGGTATCGCCCGACCCAACCCATGATTCCGACTTGTACTAGATGATCCGCTGGCAAGTTGCGACCCACTCCGTATCTGGTTACTTTTGTGTGGCAGGTGCGTTGTCAAGTCCCTTGATCATCACCAGCGCCGGGTCGTTTGGCGGCTCCCCCCGCCCCGGTTCCGATTGTGGTGATGTACAAGTTACCCTCGTCGTCAAACGCCATGGCAGTCGGTTTGTCCAAGTCGGCGATTTTCACGTTTTACATTCGCCAGGAAGATCACCACGAATGATCTTGAACAACCCGCCCGCTGCCGGATTATTCCAACTGAAATCCGTCGCAAACAATCGACCTCGACGGGACCGTAGGCCAGAGCCGAAATATCTTTCAGTTCGGTGGTGTATTTCCAGTCGGCAAGTTGTTCACCGGAAATATCGTAAAACGTAATAAAGAATCGCCGGAACCGATATCTCACCCATTTGACCGACGACGATGTAGCCTTCCGGTGATTTTGTAATCGCGCAGGTGATCCACTCCGGTTTTTTCTTTTGTCGCGATTGCCCGCGTGAAATTGGCAAGTTTTCCGTCAACGAGGTCTGCCTTGGCGACCCAGCCTTTTTCATCGTCACCGTTGCATGTCACGTAAACGACATCCCCAAATACGGCAACGCCAAAAAAATCGCCTTCGCCAACAATATTTTCGTCAGGGTTGGCGGCAAGCGTTTGCGCCTCGCCTTCCATTTCGTCAGCGCTAATTGCTTCGGCACCGCTTCTGGAACTTTGTACATGCGAAGCATTTCTTCTCCATTTGTTGCCTCCGCCGCCGACGATTAACGTATTTTGATCGACAAAAGCGAGCCCCAACGGACCGATTTCGTACTTGGGAGCCGTGCCGTAAACGTCTTTCGGAAAGCCCGTAATGACTTCCTCGATTTTTCCGTCGACAATCCGAATAACTCGTAACGCACCGCTGTCGGAAACGAATACGTGCCCTGTTCCGGGCTGAATGGCCACGCCACAGGGATTAAACAGGCCATCGACTACGGTCTCAACCGCGGCGTCTTGAGCAGAACTGCAAACGGTCAGGCAAAGACAGACAGCGAAGGGCTATAAATTGTTTCATCTCATCCTCTGATGGATCTGTGATTTTGTGGTGCAGAACCGACTACTGCGTAATTGTCGTCAACAGCTTCGATTCGCAATACCTAGCTGGATGACGATTCCACGGGAGCGAGGCCTCGCCGCTTTTCGAAATCGGTTATCTTGTCCGCATGCTTCAATGTCAAAGCGATATGGTCGAGGCCTTCCAAAAAACACTTCCGACGATAGTCGTCGATTTGAAACGAAGCCGAAAACCCTTCGCCGTCAGTGACTGTCTGGGTTTCCAGATCGATAGTCAATTGATACCCCGCAGTGGCCGCGGTCTTTTGATGGAGTTGTTCGACTTCATTTTTCGTCAAAACGACCGGCAGCACGCCGTTCTTGGAGCAATTGTTATAAAAGATGTCCGCAAACGAATCGGCGATCACGCATCGAAAACCGAAATCATCCAGCGCCCATACGGCGTGCTCGCGACTGGATCCGTTTCCGAAGTTTGAACGCGCCACAAGAATTGATGCTCCGGAAAAGCGTTTTTGATTCAGCTCAAACTCCGGATTTTCTGTACCGTCAGGACGAAATCTCCAGTCGTAGAACAGGAATTGGCCAAATCCAGTTCGCTCAATTCGTTTCAGAAATTGTTTGGGGATAATTTGATCGGTATCAACATTCGAACGATCCATCGTGGCGACCAGGCCGGTGTGTTTGATAAAGGGTTTCATGTCTTTCAGTCGTGTCTGGGTTGAAATGTGTGGAAATTGAGGGGTTGGGAGTTCTTTTGGGAAAGCGTAATCAAACTGTAAACCTTTATCGCAAAAAAACTCCCGACCCCTGGAGCAATCTCCCCTAGAATTATTCTGTTCTTCGTCGTATTCCCATTCCCGGATATCGACAAAATGTCCTTCAATCGCTGCGGCGGCGGCCATTGCGGGCGAGACCAAATGCGTCCGGCCACCACGACCTTGTCGGCCTTCAAAGTTTCGATTGCTGGTCGACGCACAGCGTTGTCCCGGTTCAAGTTTATCGGGATTCATCGCCAGGCACATGCTGCAACCCGCCTCGCGCCACTCGAATCCGGCGTCCATGAAAATTTGATCGAGGCCCTTCTTCTTCGGCTTGCTTTTTTACTACGCCGCTGCCCGGAACAACCATCGCGTCGACACGTCTTGTTTACGTTGCGACCCTTGACAACCGCAGCGGCCGCTCGCAGGTCCTGAATCCGGGAATTGGTGCAGGATCCGATAAAGACTCGATCGATCTTGATATCCTGAATTGCCTCGCCCGCTGTCAGATCCATGTACTCAAGGGCAAGTTCGGCAGACTGTCGATCGACTTCATCTTCAAACTCGCCGGGTCGGGAACCTTCGATCGACACGTGTAACTTGTCCCGGATTGGTGCCCCAGGTGACTTGCGGAGCGATGTTGGCGGCATCAAATTCGCGAAGTCGGTCGTAATTGGCTCCGTCGTCGGACGGCAGTTTTCGCCAGCGTGCGACGGCCGCGTCGAAATCGATCGGGACAAATTTTCTGCCTCGCAGGTATTCAAAAGTCGTTTCGTCGGGAGCGATCATTCCAGCTCGGCGCCGGCTTCGATTGACATATTGCAGACGGTCATTCGCTCTTCCATCGACAACGCAGCAATCGCTTCGCCGGTGTATTCCAGAATATAGCCAGTTCCACCGGCAGTGGCGATCTTGCCAATTAGGTACAGAATCAGGTCCTTCGACGTCACGCCGCGCGGCAAGTTGACCGTTGATACGAAATTCGCAGGTCTTGGGCTGGGCCTGAGCAGTGTTTGCGTCGCCATCACATGTTCGACTTCGCTGGTTCCGATTCCAAACGCGCAGCGCCCAAATTCGCCATGCGTCGAGGTATGTGAGTCGCCGCAGACGATCGTCATTCCCGGTTGCGTGAACCCGAGCTCTGGGCCGATCACGTGCACGATTCCCTGGTTGGGACTGTCCAGATCGTACAGGCGGACGCCAAACTCGCGGCAGTTTTTCCTGAGTGTTTCGATTTGCTGCCTCGAAATCGGGTCGACAATCGGGAGGCTACGGTCGGTCGTGGGAACATTGTGATCCTGTGTCGCCAACGTCAATTCGGGACGCCGCAAGCGACGGCCCGCCACACGCAGTCCTTCAAACGCCTGCGGACTGGTGACTTCGTGGACCAGATGCAAATCTATATAGAGAAGCGTCTGTTGTCCGGGTTCTTCATAAACAACATGCTGCTCCCAGATTTTTTCAAACATGGTTTTGGGCGTCGAAGCAATCATCATTTTCCTTTTGACCGAAAAGTGCCGATTTTGCCGTTGCGATTTATCGGACCAGAACACAAAAATCCAGGCTGGACAAGCCACCTGTGATTATCATAAGGCCGTTGGCCGCTATGGAAAAGCGATGACTTGAAGTATGATTTTCGGGATTAACGCAAAGGTGATTTTTTGACTGTCTCGTTGATGGCTTGTCTCCTGCCCCTGCAATCCCCACTGACGTGTTCGCTATGAATGGAACCGTGGAAGCCGTCATTTTGGGAATCGTCCAAGGGTTAACCGAATTCCTGCCCGTCAGCAGCAGCGGTCACCTGGAAATCGCCAAATACTTGCTGCAGGATCACAGCATCGCCGAACAAAGCATGTTGATGACGGTGATGCTGCACGTTGCCACGGCGCTGGCCACGGTCGTCGTGTTTCGAAAAGACGTATTTGAGATAATCAAGGGCTTGCTCAAATTTGAACTCAATGAAGAGTTGATCTTCACGCTGAAGATCGTGGTCTCGATGATTCCCGCAGCCATCATCGGACTCGTGTTCGAGAAAGAGATCGAGCAGCTGTTCAGCCAACAGATATTGTTGGTCGGCCTCATGTTGATTATCACCGGTCTCCTGCTGTATTTCGCCGACCGCGCCAAACAAACCGAAAAATCGGTCAGCTTCCTGGATGCACTTATTATCGGCGTTGCGCAGGCCATTGCGATCATGCCGGGAATATCCCGCTCGGGCGCAACTATCTCTGCATCCGTCTTGCTGGGAGTGGACCGTGAAAAGGCTGCCCGGTTTTCATTCTTGATGGTCGTTCCATTGATCTTGGGCAAGATAGCCAAGGATGTGCTGTTCGGCGATCTGGGGGCAGCCAACGGGAACGTCATGCCTTTGGCTGCCGGTTTTGTGGCCGCATTCATTACCGGCGTTTTGGCTTGCAAGTGGATGATTAAACTCGTGAAGGCCAGCAAGTTGACTTATTTTTCCGTTTATTGCTTTATTGTGGCAGCAATCGCGATCGCCACAGCTGTGAATTTTTCCTGACGCCGCTCGATCGGCAGTAGACGGGCGTGCAGTTATGCTGTCATGGCAGGCAGGATGCCTATCCCAAGTAAAGACGCCAGCAATTCCTGGTGGAGCTTTCGCATTGACGTCGGATACGGGTTTTTCTAACTTCCCGCAGTTATGGGACTTGCAAATATTTCCACCACAGTTTTGCTCGCCGTTGCGTTCATCTCCGGATGGGCCGCAGGAGAAACCGTTGCACAGGGTACCGGCCCTGACCCACGCGAGGCCCGGCAATTGCTCTTGCTCAAAAACGGTCAGATCATCGAAGGCCACGTAAACCAAAAGTTCGACAATGTCCTGCTGACGACTTCCGACGGTTCCCGGTTAGTATTTCAGAAAGACGAGGTCGAAACGCTTTGCGACTCGCCGGCTGAAGCGTACTGGCACAAAGCAGCTGCAAACCAAAGCCACCGACCTCGAAGGCCAGAAAAGGCTCTTTCATTGGTGCCTGAGTCAGCAGCTACCGCAATTTGCGGAAAATCAGATCGACATCATTTCGATGATGGACATCAAAGCTTCGGATCTCGATTACCTGCATCGCCAATTGACCGTCGCGGTTGACCAACGGAGCGAGAGTGAAGACGAGCAAATGAAACTATCGGATGTTCATGACACAAATCGCGATATGCAGGTCCAGCTACCAACACCGTCTCGGAAATCAACGGATGTTGCCTCTCCGGTCGAGGATTCGCTTGCGTTCATTCGCCCTCTGCCCGCCTTTGAAGCGGTCACGGCGTCTGCCGAAACGGAACCTTTGATTGCAAATGTAACACCGCCATCGCCACCGATCCTGAATGCGAAACCTCCCGATGCCGAGTTTACCCTGGTGGGATTCAATGAAGCCGTCACAACGGACAGGATGTCGATCTTTGAATCTACCGAAGCACCCGAGCAAGCAAGTGTTTCGGTTGAAGAACTCGACCGATTGACAGACAGTCTGCCAAAGCCAGCAGTTGCGATGTTCAAGCGGAAAATTGAGCCCTTGTTGACGAGAAGCTGTTTCGCAGGAGGATGTCATCAAGATAACGATTTGGTAATGCCACTGGTCCGTGTCGGGAACGGTCAATTAATTCCCCGGCGATTAAGTCAGCGCAATCTGTATAGCATCATCAAGTTCGCCGATCCCAACGAACCACTGGCGTCACCTTTGTTGACGGCCGCGATGACGTCCCATGGCGGGCTGCCCGATCCAATCATCGAGCCTTCCTCAAAACAGTTCGAAAACCTGGCAACCTGGTTGATCATGATCAGCAACAAGCCAAATTCCATTCACCAGATGCCAGAGCCCGACTTGGCGACGCGACCTGACGCAGCCGCCGCGAGTCCAACCCTGCTCGAAAAACGGGAACCTGTGTTGCCCGGCGAAGCTTTGCCAGAAAAAGTTCTCGAGGACACGGGAAAAATAAATCCGCACGATCCTGATATTTTTAATCGTCAGTTTCGAACTTCCACTGACGGTGGTTAGAGCTTGCTCATTTTCTTACCTCCATCTTCTTACCGGGGCCGGAGCACGGGGAAAGGTAGGAAAATGGGGGGGGGGGGGGTGGAAAGATGTTAACCAAACGGCAATTCGAATTCGTTGGCCTCGAAAGCCGAGAAAAAATCGGCGTTGCTGGGCAATAATTGGGGTAACCTTTTGATCTGAGAGACGGTCAGCCAGGCGTATGTTCCAACTTCGCTCGGATCCGGCCGAAAAACGGCGTCGTGGGCCAGATCGACGAGCCACCAATGGAGCCGCGTTCCGCTTCGAATGGTGCATTGCCACAGCTCTTTAACCGGAGTCACATCAATCCCGAGTTCTTCCCACAACTCGCGAATCACGGCCTGCTCAATTGACTCACCCGGTTCGACACTGCCGCCTGGAAAGCAGATTTTTCCGCCCGCGCGGACGTGGACCGACCTCTGGATGACCAGCATCCGGTCACCCCGACAAACCACTCCAATTGCGCCTTTGCGTTGCGGCTGATTCAATGTTTCTCCTGACATTTTCCTGAATCATATCCGGTTCATCGTGACATCAAACCCCCGGCAAGCAGCCGTCAATCAATTCTCGTACTTCCCGTGCCGGACAAGCTTGCGCTGACAGGCACTCGTAACAGAGGAATCCCGGCAGATTCAAAGGCGTGGTCAACAAACTGGTCACGCTCGATTCGGTCCTGCGGTGCGATGGGAGCTGTCGTCGAGCTCGATCCCCATGACGATTTCAAGCGAATTCGGATTGCACAGCACGAAATCGATGTGCTTGGCGAGTATCTTGTTTACCCATCCCCGCCGGTTCTTGACCCCGTTTTCGACTCGCAGGATATCTGCGATTCGTACCATGGCAAAGATTTCCCAGTCGTCCAGCACGGCCTTACGAAGCGATTTGTAGAAACGCAACTCAGCCTTGGTAACCAGCCGTTCTCGCGGCAGATAGGGCAGACGTTTGCTCTCCCCGGCATACATCCGCAATAGCATGAGGGCGGCGACCACGACCGCCAGCCCGACCCAAAATGGCCAAAAACCGATCAGCACATCAAAGAAAAATTCAACCACGATAGACCTTCCTCTTTTGGTTATTTCGGCTTTTTTGTGCGGGCCTGCGTCCTTAAAATGGCTCAAATCGGGTTGGGTCAGAAAACCGGTGTTTACCGTTTTCCCTCAGTCACAGCTTCCACGCAATATCATCCGCCCAGTGCACTCCCGCATGACAACAGGAACCTCACAAAACCCGGAAATTGGAACACCTGTCGCCTTGCCCCATCTTAAGATTGGCAACGTTGATATCGGATTTCCCGTGGTCCAGGCAGCTTTGTCCGGATACAGCGACTGGCCCATGCGGGTGATTGCGCGGCGACTGGGTGCCCCATACACCCTTTGCGAAGTGATGCTCGACAAATTTCTTGTCGAATTGAAGGACCGACAGCGAACCAGCCATTTCTTGCATATCTCAGAGGAAGAACACCCGGTCGGTGGCCAACTGATGGGCGCCGAACCGACTCAATTTGCCGCCGGCGCGTTAAAGCTGGTGCAGGCGGGATTTGACATAATTGATATCAATTTCGGTTGCCCCGTCAAAAAGGTCCTTGGTCGGTGCCGCGGGGGCTTTCTCCTTGGGGAACCTGGCGTCGCACTCGAAATCATCCGCCAAACCCGTGACAGCGTCCCCCCAGAGATTCCCGTCACCGTCAAGATGCGCCGCGGTATCGACGACTCGCAGGAAAGCGAGGATCTCTTTTTCGAAATTCTCGACGGAGCTTTCGCAGCCGGGATTGCGGCCATCACCGTCCACGGTCGGACCGTGCAACAACGTTATGTCGGGCCGAGTCGATGGGAGTTTCTGCGGAAAGTCAAATTGCACATCGGCAAAAAAATCATTCTGGGCAGTGGTGACCTTTTCACACCTCATGACTGTTTGAACATGCTGGCCGAAACGGGCGTTGATGGTGTTACCGTGGCGCGGGGGGCCATCGGCAATCCCTGGATTTTTCCGCAAACGAGGGCGATTGCCTTGGGGCTGCCCCTTCCCGAACCTCCGGGGCTGCGGGAACAACGGGCCGTCATGCAGCAACATTATGATTTGGCCGAAAGCCTCTACGGTGAATCGCGCGTCGGCCAACTGATGCGTAAATTTGGGATCAAGTATTCCATTCTCCACCCACAATACGAGTTGTTGCGATCTGATTTTGTAAAAGTCAAGAATCGTCGACAGTGGGAATCCGTATTGGACAAATGGTACGCCGAAGATCTGCCGGGCGTGCATCCCAACGGCCGCATGCACACCGCACAAGGCAGCTGTGGGTAATTTAAAGCAAACTTCAAATCGCAAGCGACAAATATCAGCCGCCGGGTTTGGAGTCAGAGGACACACATGAATTCCCGACAAGCGTTACCCCTTGCCCCGTGGGTCGCACTTGCCGAGTGCGACTCGAAGAAATTACCACGTCGTCTCAAGGTTCGGTTTGGCTCTCGGCAAGAGTTCCCCGCTTTAGAAAATGGCGCATCACGGTGTGCGTCATCATATAAACGATCCCAATGATCGCCGCGCCCACAATGATGTCGGTTGTCAAATTGGTTGAGCTAAACGTTCTCACTTCTGTTTCGTCGATCGGCCACGGCCAACGCGATGGAATCGCAGTCCCCATGGGTTCGGCCGTCGGAGCCTCGACAGGTTGCCGCAACAAATAGACCAACGGCCACCCATGTTGGCTGGCCGGCATATCTGTAATTCCCAAATCGAGTGTCTGCCGATCAAGGTTGACCAGCACAACAAGGCCCGCCACCAATGCGGCAACCAATAACGAGATCAGCCTGGACTTGTCCGGGAACATGATTGGTTAATCATCTTCGGGAGAAAGATCGTGTCGCCACTGCGGCAGGGTCAGTCACGATTGCTGTTCCGCCGGGAACTTCAAAGACTGCCAAGACGCGCTTGTCGGCCAACATCCCCGGCACAAACCGCTCCAGGAATACATCCAGCCCAATGCTTTGCGCCTCATGGTCTGCCCAGGCTCCCGTCGCGCAAAGTTCGGCATATTTGGGGTGCGGCCATACAGGAATCGCCTCGATATCCTCGGTGGCCTCGCCCAACACCCACCCCTCTTCGTTTTTCAGACTCCAGATCTCTCCGTGTTCCAGCGTCTTCTCGACGAAATATTCGTAACGCTCTTCGGCCGCCAGTTGCGACGTGGCAGATAATTCTTCGTCCGATAATTCCCAGTTCATTTTAATCTCCGTTTTGTCGGCCCCGTTTTGGTGGTTTGACCTACGTCAGCAGAACGCTGGCGCGTGGCGGCTGATATTCAGTTGACGCTACCCAGTATGATCATGGCGAAGCTTTCGCCAAGCTGGTTATATCGGTTTTTCATACAGCTGATAAGTCTTGTGGCGGATCAACGGCATTGTCGCGGCAATCACGCCAATCGACTGCACATTATCTTCGACAACCCACGAAAACTCCCACTGTTCATATTCATCCTTGCAATCGTAAAGTGCCTTGATCAAGACAATCGCAATGCCTTTTTTTCGAAAGTCTTCGTGCACTCCGAGTGCAATGACGCGCGTCCGCGGAGTCTTTTTGATCCAATAGCCCAACTGGATCATTCGCAGCCAATCCCAGCTGCCCCTTGTTTTTCGCAAGGCCCAATTGAGATCGGGAATGTTGACAATAAAGCCGACCAGTTGGTCTTCCCAATAAGCGGCATGAATCATGTCAAAGCGGATGATGCGCCGCATCTGCGCAATCATGAAATCAAGCTCGGCATCGGTCAACGGGACAAATCCATAATTCAGACGACGAACCTGATTTCCCAATTCGTTGATATTGCGCAGCGTAGCGGCATAATTTGATTTGTCGACCGAGCGAAATCTTAGTTTGGGGTAACGTTTGCTGATATTGTTTATCGTCCGATCGATTTTTTGCCACTTGGCATCACCGGCTTGCGAATCTTCGCTGGTCTGAAACCGGAACGCAAAAAACCGCTGCGCCACTGAAAAACCCGCCTCGGTCAGCAGCCGGTCGTAATACAAGGGCGTATGGCCCATCATGACATAAGGCGGGATTGAATGGCCCTCCACCAGTACACCAAAATCGGACTTCATCGACGGATTGACGGGGCCCCGCATCGACGTGCAGCCTTTTGTCGCCAGCCAGTTGGCGGCAGTTTCAATCAGGAGGTTGGCAACTTGTTGATCGTTGGAACATTCAAAGAACCCAAAAAACCCCACGCTGTCCGCGTAGTGCTCATTGTGCAAATCGTCTTTGATGACAGCGATCCGCCCCACGGCTTTCCCGTCCCGATAGCAAATGTACGCTTCTCGCGCAGCATGTAAATAAAAAGGATGTTTGCGGGTATCAAGCTGCAACGCTTCCATCGATTTGAGCGGGATCACGGCCGCCGGATCATCGCGATAAATCTCGCGGCGGACCTGGAAGAAGTCTTTCCAGTGAGCGCGGTTGGCGACGGTTACAACCACCGGCTCGGATGTTGAGGACATTGGGTAGAGAGTTGACGGTTGAGAGTTGAGAGTTGGGAGTCAAGAGTCAGAGTTGAGAGTCAAGAGTGTCAAAAGTTGAGAGTCAAGAATACTGGCGAAATTCGACCCCCACCTTCATTCCGCATTCCGCATTCCGAATTCGGCTAACCTGGCTTGTATTCGGCCTGGCATTGCCAACAGACCGCGAATCCTTCGTCGACTTCGGCACCGCATTCACAAGTCCAGCCGGGAATCGGATCAGCTTCGGTTGCGCTGAGCTCGTCCAAAATTGCTTTGGCAGCGTCGTAGTCTTTGCGTTGCACAATGATCTCGATGGCATCCGGCCCGTCGAGGTCCAAGCCCAAGGCGGAATGTTCTTCACCATGCAGTTTCGCGTCGATGCCTTTTTCGACCAAGGCTGCAATCGCGAATCGAGCTTGCGAAGGGTCATTAAATTCCGCGACGCGCAACAGGTCTTCTGCTTTCATGGCCAACTCCGATCGGTGGGCGTGTAGATGAGACTACATCGTAGCGGGAAAGACGTATGTTTGAAATAACTGCTTTGACCTGTAATCGACAAAAAACCCGCGCCTGAACTTCAGGATGAGGGTTCTGCATTGAAGGCAAATCTTCGTTACTACGCAGAATTGCGGTGGGCGGCTGCCACGTTGCCATCCCGCAGGGGAAGCTGCTCGGAGATAGCAACGATCGCGTTTACTAAACGTGCCATATCGTCGGTTGTGTGCAACGCACTGGCAGTCATCCGAATAATCGACGTTCCGTACGGAACGGCGGGGTACATCACCGGATTCACAATGATGTGATGTTGCTCCTGCAGCATGTGAACTGCCAACAGAGCCGTGATGCCGCGCGTAAAAATGGAAGTCACTGCCCCCTGTGGATTACCGAGATTGAAGCCAGCCTCGGTCAATCCCGTTCGCAAGGCGTTGAGGTTGGTCCACAACTGCTCTCTTCGTTCAGGCATCTTTTGCATCAGCTCCAGCGACTTTCGCGTTCCGGCGACGATCGCGCCGGGGAGGGCTTTGGTCAACATGAATCCGGGCGACACGTGTTTGACATAGTCGAGTACTCGCTTCGGACCACACACATACCCGCCAAAAGTCCCAAAGGCTTTGGCAAACGTGCCACCGTGCAAATCGATTTCGTCTTCGACTCCAAAGACCTCGGGTGTACCGCGGCCGCTGGCACCAAGGACTCCAGTTCCGTGAGCATCGTCGACAAACAAGCGGGCGTTATACTTGTTTTTGAGCTCGACCAGTTCCGTCAGCGGAGCGAGATCGCCCGTCATGCCGTAAACACCATCGACCGCAATTAACTTGGCCTGTTCTTTTGGGCAAGCTTTCAGCTGATGCTCCAGATCATCGAGGTCGTTGTGCCCAAACCAGCTGGCTTCGCCTTTTGACAAGCGTGCGCCATCGTGTAAACAACCGTGAGCATAGGCGTCCACAAACACACGCTCTTTGCGACCGACCATGCAGGCCACCGTCCCGGACATGGCGCCCAAGCCAAGATTGAAGACGAGACAGGCTTCGGTATTGCGAAACTCGGCCATTTCTCTTTCCAAAGCCATATGGTCTTCGGTGTTACCGGTAAGCGGTCGAGCTCCCAAAGGGGTTCCCAAACCACTGACTGCCGCAACCTTCGTCGTCGCTTCGATCACTTCCGGATGCGTGGCCAGGCCCAGGTAATCATTCGTGGCGATTTGCAGATACTCTTGCCCTTCGATCACGATGTTCGGCAAGCAATTCGTAGTGGGAAATTTACGAAAGAATGTGCTCAGTCCGTCGTCGAAGTGGTCGCCGCTGACTTTTTTCATTCGAGCCCAAAATTCATCACACTTATCGAAAAGGTCAGACATAGGGGTGGCATTCAGGAATGGTTGAGGTAACTAATTGACAGAGTTTATTCGTTTATCGTCTCGGGCAAAGGAAGTTGCAAAGCGTAATTAGACAAAACTCTCCATGTTTTAAGGTTGTTAGCGGACGTCCCGGCACGATTTGCAAGCACCTAAGTCTAGTCGGATTCAAGTTCTTTGCAATGCGACAAACTGGACTTAGCGGTCCGGATTTTCACTTTGCGGGGAATCTACTGGATCGGAAGACACGTAAAAAATAATTTAAGGGCCGGTATCCGTGTTAACCGTCAAATTCTCGTCCGCGTCACCCAATTCAGGTTGTTTTTGTTTAGTCGTTCACTCTTTCTGGCTGTTCAATTTTGGACATCTTTTTGGCGAATTTTGGACGTGGGTTGTTGAATTCTTTTTCCCCTTTCTCAAACCGACTTTTCAAGCGGAACAGAATTCCCGCCGGACCGGCCAAAATTGCAGGCAACAAAATCAAGTCGCCGGCCAACGCCGTCATGAGCAGGACGCACATCAGTTGCGAAAAACGCACGGTCGGCATAAACACGCTGAACAGGAATGGCGCGACGCCAAAGCCACAAATCAAGGATGTGTCGATCATCGCCTTGGCACAATGGTCAAACGCAAATTGAATCGATTTATATCGTGATTTGCCTTCTTCAGTGCCGCGGCGGTACCAGGTCAGAAAGTGGATCGTGTCGTCGACCGCAATTCCCAGCGCGACACTAGCCGTCATCACGGAACCAATTTCAATTGCAAATCCCAGCCAGCCCATTGCTCCAAATACCACCAGGGGCGGAAAGACATTGGGGATCATCGCGATCAACCCGGCTCGGATATTTCCCAGCACGAAAATCAAAATGAAAGTAATGATAATGAACGCCGTGCAAAAGCTCTTGGCCAGATCATACAGGATCTGATGTTGGGCCTGATAAACCAGCGGAATTCCACCTGTCAACACGACTGACAATCCCGGTTGTTGGAAATGCCACAGCTGATTGTCCACATTGCGCTGAACTGACTTGAGGAATTCCCCATAGTCAATATCGTTGAGCGCCGCGACACGCAGGCTGATTCGCCACAAATTCTCGTCCTTCTTGCGACGCATCAGGTTCGCATTTTCAAGCGAATAGAGTTCGTTTTCCCATTTGTTGATGACCAGTTTTTTCCGCATTTTGCCGACCACGCCCGACCCGCGCGAAACGGGCGGACGAAACGTCGCGGCTGAATAGGTTGCGTTAACTGCAGTCGTCCGCTCAATTCCCGATTCAACCGCAGCCACAAGTTCCATCTGTTGCCACAGACTTAGCTCGTTTTCCTTTCCGAAGCGAAGCACCACTTCCATCGGTACCAGGGGACCGAGATTGTTTTCCAGCCAGTTGTAATCCTGCAGGATCTGGGTCCGGGCGGCGAACCGATTTTGCAGTTTGACCGATGCCTTGAGTTTCGTAATCCCGATACTGAGCGCGACCAGTGCCGCGAGGGATGGAATCACGACCCACCAGTGAGAACGGCAAACCCAGTTCACAACGATTGAAGTGTTTCGGCTGACCCCCGAAACCTGCTCGCGCTTGGCGATAAATTTTTTCGGGTCGCGACCAATGACCGTCCCGTGACACATATACATTGCCGCAGGCATCACCAGCAACACAACGGGCAGACCGCACAAAACTCCCAGGGCGGAGTAGAGCCCGAAGAGCTTGATGGGCACAACTTGACTGGTCCCCAGGCTCATCAAGCCAACGGCGGTCGTTAACGAGGAAAGCATCACCGGCCAGCCACCGTCGTTGACCGCCGCATCGGCAGCCAGCTGTCCCATGCCCAGGGCGAGTGCCTTGCGGTAATAGTTCGCCATGTGAACACTGGCCGAGACACCCATAATGAATGTCAATGTGGGCAACATGACCATCGTCAAGTTCATCCGCCCGCCGGTGTAAAACAGAATCGCCAGGCTGATGGCGGCGCAGTAGACCGAGAATACCAGCACCACCAGGGACATGCCCAGACTCTTCATCCGGAACCAGGTCAACAGGAACACGACCAGCACGGTCAGACCCATAAACTGATCAAGCGAACGTTTGGATTCGAAATCGATTGCGGCTCCATCGACGGTGGGGCCACCCATTTTGAGTTCCTCGGGCTGGATCCCCAGCTGCTTGGCCGCCGTCTCGCGAACCAGGTTAACAATCTTCAGCCGCTCGTTTTTCATGTGCGCACGCGGGAAAGCCATCACGCACGTCGTTTCGCCGTCAGGTCCAACCACGAGACCCTCAATGCGATGCAGGGCCGAACTTTCGGAACAGCCAACATTTTTAATTTCTTCCAGCATCTCGGGACCGCTGACGACACGATCGAAGATGGGAACCCCGTTTTCCTGGAGTTTCTCCAGGGCAGATTCAAATTCGACGACCGAGGGGTTGTCCAGGCGACAACCTTCCCAGCTGGCAACGACGATTTCGTCGACGCCAAAATTGTCCTGGAACCAATTGTATTTTTCCGCTTCCTCAAACCCCCTGGGCAACCATTGGTTGACGTCGTTGGCATATACCTTGAGCGATTTTGCCGCACCGTATCCGACCAACGGTGTCAGAAAGAGGGTGATCATCAAGATCTTGAGGGCCCAGCGTTCCAAAAATGAACCCTTCTCCGCCGACTTCGGTGGCGTCGTGGAATTCGGTTCAGGTTGACGCGAGGTTTGGGTCACAATTCGGCCGTTTGGTTTGTTCAGCACAATTTACGCGGGTTGCATCGCCTTTATCCTCGAGGGATAAGCATCTTCGTGGGCATCGTCCAATGTATCGTTTGCCAGCGAACTTACGAAAGGTAGGGTTCAAGGCGATTTTGACTCGGCACAAAAAAAGCCACTCTTGCGAGCAGCTTGTTTCGAGTTAACGACGCAGATATGTCGGGAATTTTGGGCTGATTGTCATCTCAACAACCACCGCTGACCGCGATTTATCGCACATTAGTAGTGCGTGTTGTTTTTGCCTAAATCAACATTCCCAACCATGTGGAAGTGATTGTGGTCGATGTACAACACTTCGACGGCGTCCTCATCAACCAGGGTGTGCGGAAAAGGCCAACCAACAATCACACGTTCGGTGTAGTACACGGTGCACTTGTAATGTGCGTGGTGCAACTGAGCCGGTCCAATCAGGGGAATGACGCGAGGCGGGTCAATGTAGTCGGCAATTTTTTCCTTGACCATCGTAACATTGTTACGCTGAGATTCGTACAGAAAAGGAACTCCGCCCTGAACCGGGTTGGCTCGTTCCAGTGCCCACCAAACTTCATCATCGCTGGGCGGATCCAAAGCAACCGCAGGACCACCCGAGGTCAAGGGACCCAAAATTGGCAGCCTTGCATAACGCTCATGGACGTAGTGATCGTCCTCGTAGCTCTTTTGCTGATAAGGCGATACGGGAATCGGAATACTAAAGACTCCTAACGTCGGGCCTGTGGAGGCAAAACAGCCTGTCATTGAAACTGCCCAAGCGGCAACCAAAATGCCCATCGTCGCAGTCAAACGTTCGGTAAACATCGCAAATCCCTTTGTGGTGTGCATTCCTAAAACTATCTATCGTGATAAGCTACGCAGAACTTGCGGATATTTCAGATGATTCCAGGATTTCCGATTGTCGGGAAAAAACGCCAGCGTCGTCGCTGGTAGCAGATTGATATTTGCTGACTAAACCGAGCACTTTGCATGAACGTGCGAAAGCGGGAAACGAAAAAACCTCGTTGACCAGGTCAACGAGGTTTGAAGCCTCTCTGTTCTCAACGCTGTTTTATTTGTCGTTGAAGTCCAGCATCCACCACCCATCATCCCATTCGAGAGTGACCTTACGCCATCCCAGCGGAACTTGCGGGTAAGGATAGAATGGGCCGATGTATGGCCAAGCTGAAGCTGAGTATTGTTTGGGATAGGTCACGGCCGCATAGTTGGGGCTGGCGGCGTAGCCCGGCCAGGCGTAACCAGGCAAATTTGGTTCTTCATAAACTCCGCCATAACCTTGGGCCGGCATCGGCGGAGCCATTCCCATCCCCATGTCCATTCCCATCTCCATCTGAGCCGGACCGACTGTTCTTGCTGCAGGACCGGAAATTTGCATGGCTCGCACGCCTTGAGCTTGTGCAAACGGCAGCGGGACTCCGTTGCTGACCGCACTTCGAGCATCAATCGGCGAGTTGAAGGCATTCGGAATTGCTGTTTCCTGGTATGCCGCTGCCGTCGAGTAGCCTGGCCCGGGTTGATATCCAGCTTGGTAAGCTGGCATTTCCCGTCGCGGGGCTTCTGTCGGCATGCGTTCGTAAACCGATTGCTGATTCGCAGTTGGCATGGTCGGTTGCTGGACCGCTGGCATCTGAGATTGTTGAACTTCGATGTCATCGACGACTTGAACGACGCCCAAATGACCAGCTTGTTGAGCAGCTTGCAGGATCGTTGCTTCCTGACGCTCGTTCGATACAAAACCTTTAAACCAAACCGTTCCACGGTCAACGCGCATATCTACGTTGAAACCGCGCAGATTACCCCGTTGCTGCTCAATTTGCAGCCGGCTTTTCACGTAATCAGCGATTTGCTGGTCGTCGGCAAAGCTCACATTTGGCATGAGCGTGCCAACCACAATCGCGATTCCAAGCACGATACGTAACATTTCAGATTCCTCCTGAACCAATTCTTGACCGCAGCACCGATTCGTTTTTCGTTTTTTTGCGTGGAGCAAACAAACGCTTGGGTCAAAACGAAACCGATTCTTGTTGATTGACTGTCGAAATAGCTTCGAAACTGGATTCATGCCCTGGGATGAAGGGACGACTCAGAGGTCGTAAAAGAATTGCCCCCGCAATCTTCAGGCTCTCGAACCCGTTAATAATTTTCGGCGAGGCGTCGTTCGAAGTAGCACGTTTTTTAGGATTTTGCCGATCTTCGCG
Source organism: uncultured Planctomycetaceae bacterium (assembly GCA_963697295.1). Lineage (GTDB taxonomy): Bacteria > Planctomycetota > Planctomycetia > Pirellulales > Pirellulaceae > Mariniblastus. The sequence continues at coordinate 159,818 of CAVONL010000006.1, forward strand.
AAAATTCTCTGACGCTTGAATGAATGGATAAAAGATTTGCTAGCTTTTGAACTAAGCTGTTCCGGTTGAGAAAAATTTAATCTGCCCCTGCCAGCAACTGCTGAGCCAATCGACGAAAATTGGACGGCTATGAACTCAGGGTAAAAATGCAGGAAATCCAGAAGGCGTGAATTCGTCAGAAACGTCGCAAGTTTGGTTCCATTCCTCTGGTTCCCAGATTTTTTTATCAACTTGGTCCAATGCGATTGTCTTTACTGACGACGGCTTCTATCCGCTCAGACGACCAACGGATCCTTTTTTCAAAGCAACACCCTCAGTGGACATCGTTCGCGTGGCGAAAGTAACCGCGAAAAATACGCGATCGGTCAAATCAATAACTCGCCAAACGCCACAGCAATAGACGTCTTTATAAACCGGGAAATTACGGTCGATGGACTGCCGGGTCGCGAGGTGATGGCGCTCGCCAATAACGAATCGACCCATACACCTCTTTTCCTTTATGTCGCGGTCCTGTTTGACGGGGAATCGTGCGTTGTCATGCGCGGCCAGGCAGGTCAGGTCGCTGCCGAAGATTGGGGCGCAGAGTTCAAAGCCATCACGCAGTCATTTAAGAGGAAATGAGAAGTGGAGGCATACGACGGCCAAATCGTGTTGGTAACGCGGTCCCGCCGGTCGGTAGCTTCCAGTTTTGATTATCGGCGCGGGAGCGAAGAGGTCTCCACACCGCCATGCAACACGCACTCGGATTGTTGTAAACCATCTCCGTTGTATTGAATTACGTTGTCCTTGCTAGCTGTCGAAACATCGTAGATCTGGTCAACAAATTGAGGATTTGATCCGCGGATTTTCACGGCGCATTTCGAAGCCCCGTCTTGGCGTACATTCATGATTCGCATGGGAGCATTATCGAAATAGAACAACGTGCCACCAGTACTGCGTGTTGATTCACAGACTCCATCAAACGTAATATCCGGCTGGCCGCCATGGACAAAGGGACCCTTGATGACATCATCGCCGTTAAACACTCGAGCCTGTTTCAAGTATTCCGGGGCCTTGTCAAAGTACATCTCGCTTGCACTGGCATCGACGACAATCGGCTGCTCGGGCGATGACTGGGCCTCGGTGACGCGGCGAAAGCTGCGCTTGTCGTAACCTTGCACGTGATAACCATATTTCTTTACGCCGGAAAGATGGTGCGACTGAATCCGTTGCTGCACGAGGTTGCCCCCAAGAAACCGCATTCCAGTCCCGCAATTCTTGAAACGAAACAGTCGAAATTCGTTACTGGAAATTTCGGGGCAGAACGGATCCCCAACTTCGACGCCGCAATCCAGGTCTTTAAACAGGCAGCGCTCGAACAGATTGGACTTTCCGCCACCTGACTGGAATTCCCAGCCGGCTCGGATCCGCAACCCGATAACGCCTTTGGCACCGTTTCCCCAAAAATTGACGTCGCGGATCGTGCAGTACCAGGGTGCTGGAAGATCCATCATAACTTCAAAGGGCTCTCCGGCCCAAATGAATCCGCTGGATCCGCCCTCACCCACGATTCGTAGTCCCCGGGCACGTGCGGCCGGCGAACCTTGAATGACTTGCCAGACTTTCATCAGGTTGGCCGATTGGCGGATGCGTGCTGGATTGTCGGCCATTTCATGCCGCCAGCAAAAAACCGGTCGCGTAATTTCGATTCGTTTGGGGGGCAACACAATCGTGCGGGCACATCCGTCCTGTAAAGCTTCCGTTAACGCCGCCTCAATCTTTTGGTTCCAATCTTCGCCCTGCATCTGTTCGACGTAAATCATGCCTGCCCCCTTCGAGTGATATCAAAAGCCGTTCCGACATCATTTGACCAACGAAATTGCCCGGACACAAATTGCGGGGTGTAGTGACTGCCCAATAAACAGAAAAGCCCTGAAAAACCGGGCTGTTATGTGTTTCTTACTCGTCGCGACGCTTGTTTCATTTCGCGTATGTTCGGCGAGACGAAGTCACGTCAGAGGGCTTAGCCTGCTGGGCAATGCTTGCGGGAGCCACTTCCGCCACCGGTTCCCAAAAAGCTACCTGAGCAATTTCCGGTAATCGTCCAGCGTCAAAACCATCGGATTGGGTTGGTCCCATCGCAGTCATCGGATTGTCAAGATGCCGCGACGGTGCGGAGGAAAAGTTCATGATGATCGGAGCGTTTGTCGACCGCTTGGGCTGTTGCTGAATTGAATTCGTCGCGGGCTGCGCATCGACTGGAGGCCTGATTGACCGCGATTGCCGACTGGGGTCATGTTTCGCCGCAAACAGATTTTGGCGGGCGGTCGCCGGATCACAACCGGCTGCCCGAAACTGCTCCAGGGCGTGGTCCGCACGATCCGTGCGGGCATACAAAACAGCCAGATTATTGTGCAGCCGCTTGATGTCACTACCCTTGTTAAGCGCTGACAGGTAACTTTTTTCCGCATCAATCAATTTGTTTTGCAGGAAACAGTTAAATCCAAAATCGCAAAGAACTTCGGCGTTGTGAGGGTCCAGCGAGATCACTTCTTGGAAGTATTGTTCTGCTTTTTCGAATTCGCCCAACTGGCTATGAATCACGGCCAGCCGATGCAAGGCAACGCTGTTGTCGGCTTGTTCGACAAGCAGTTGCTCGTAGATGCTAGCGGCTTCCGATGCCTTCCCCTGCTCTTCCAGCTGGCGGGCGTACAGCAATGTGGTTTGTGTCGCCGACGGCATCGGTTGCCGGGCCGTCATTTCAACCGGAATCGCAGAAGCGATCGCTGGTTTTTGCTCGACTCGGGTTACCGTTTTGCAACCTGTCGATACGAACATGGCGAGGCAAGCAAGATTTGCGAACGTGATCAGCCGAATCATTCCTGCGCTCGTGGATGCCATGCTGCTCGCTATTAAAAGGCGGAGTCAAATTGCGATGAAAACAGGTTATTTGGAAAAACCATAGGGCCCGTTGATAGATGGTTTTGAGTCTTTTCTGCTGCCCACTCGACGATTTTCAAACGGATTTGGCAAATCGAATTTGTCATCGCGCATTTGTTCTGGATGTTGAGACGGTGGAGTTTCCAGCTGTTGGTTACCTGTTTGTTCCTGGTGATCATCCGGTCGGCACTCCGAAGGACGAACGGGTGTCATGAAAGGACTGACTGGAGTAGATGAGGGATTGTCCAAATCGACCGGAATGAAGCCACCCAACGTATCATCAGACAAATTAATGGGAGGCGCTTTGAGCAGGGGATCGTTCGAATTCGGTGGATATAGATAGGCAGGCGCATTCGAATCCGGCGAATACGACTGCATTCCCCGGGCAGGTGCTGGCATCGGCACGTACTGCTGGGGTGACAAATCAGTCGGCGGATTCAAATAAGTGTTGGGAACATGGTTGGAGACGGGTGCTTGAACCTGATTCGGCAGATACACACCATTCGCCGGATAAACACTAGTGGGTAAATTCGCGCTATATGGAACTGCTTGAGAATATCCAGCTGCAAAAGGGTTGCGATCGTCGCAGCCATAGGGCGCCTCAACTTCCAGCGTTCCGGATTTGTAAGAATTCGTGACCAGGAGCCGGCTGAGAAACACGTCCGGGCATCGGCGTGTTAATGGATTCGACTGAATCAACAAATTTCGGCGTGATCAAAAAGACAAGTTCCGTTTCCACTTTTTGATCCTGGGTGTCGCGAAACAGCGTGCCGATCACCGGCGCATCCATGAGACCCGGTATTCCACGGACAATGGTTTCGGTTTCTTCCCGATAATCACCGGCCAATGCCAGCGTGTGGCCAACTTTCATGCGCACGCCCGTATTGACGCGGCGCACTCGAAATCCCGGTGTGCCTCCCCCCGCGAGATCGCTGGCGACGTCACTCACTTCCGCTCGAACCTCCAAGGTCAGTTCACCGGCGCCGTGAATCGTTGGAACAATGTCCAATTTGGTGCCAAACGACCGGTATTCGATGGAAGTACCTCCAAAATTCGTGGAAATCTGAATGGGAATTTCGCCACCGGACAAGAACTCAGCTGAACGGCCGTTGGAGGTTACCAACGTCGGTTCGTCGAGCAATTTCGCGAGGTTTCTCTGCTCCAGCGTCTTGATGAAAAGATCAAAGGCGTAGTTGTCGTCAAATACGCCAAAGGTCAAAGTCTGCCCGGTCGCGGCTGTCCCGCCGCGCCCGATTTGTTGAATCAATCCACTGATGCTTTGCACGGCGGTGACTTGATCACCAAAAAATGACCAGTCGACGCCCAACTGCCGAAGCTTGCTGCGGGCAACCTCGTAGACTTTGACGTTGATAGCAACGAGTTGATTGCCGCCGAGACTTAATTGGTTCAACACAGCGTTGGGATAGTAATCCTGGGCAATTTCAAAAGCCTGGTCCGATTGTTGCTGGCTGGCAACTGCACCACGAAGCACAACACCGTTTTTCAGCGCACTGACCTCAATCAGGCCATTTTGGAACTGCTCATCGATGACCGCCTGCAGATGGCGGACATCGTTTTTGACGTAGACCGTGATCGGCTGCAATCGGCGACGTTCGTCGCTGACCGTCAACGAGGTAATTCCCGGCTCCGTCCCCGAAATCATGATCTCATTGGGTGCCATCGGGACCGCGCTCATGACAACGGTATTTCCGACCCACAGATCGGGAATCCGGTAATTAAAGCTCAACAGGTAATGACTTCCTGCGTGAATCACGACGGATTTCGTTGCCTCGGTGACTTGAATCCTGGGGACCGTTCCCCGTTGTCCGTTTGCGGTTGGACAAAACGCGTGTGCACATACAAAAACCGCCAATGCCAGCAGCATTCGTAGTGATCGTGTTTTGGCATTAACCATCGCTGATTCCCGGCAAGCTTTGTAATTAGTGATGCAAAGTCGCTTACAAGGAGGGAATCTGAATCGTCAACCAAGCAACTCCAACAATGTGCCACCAACGCCGTTTTCCGACGTGCACCACGAGCGGTCTTTTGCGATGACCGGCCGTCGAAGTTTGCGGTATTTGGAATTTCGTTACATTCAAAAACTTTTGCGTAACCGTAAAATTCCCCCCTAGGTCGAAATCATCGGCAAATTCGGGAGTTCGCTTTACGCTAAACACCTTCCAATGTTGGTTAAGCGTGGGTGGCAGCAAGTGGCAGGCCCGCAAGACTTGCGCAGACTCGCCAGTTTAAGGGGTTCTCGAATTGGTCATCCAATCGAATTGCCAGCAGATGTTGGCCAATGTAATTGAATTGGCTACTCCGGCGCCCGGTATTTGATCTCGCCGCCGACGATCGTCATTTCGACTTTCGTGTTGAGGATGTCCTGGTCGCTGCAGCCAAGCAGGTCCTGTGATAACACGACGATGTCAGCCAGTTTTCCCGGAACGAGGCTACCCTTGAGATTTTCCTCGAATGCGGCGTAGGCACAGTCGATGGTGTACGACCGCAAGGCCTCTTCCCGAGTCAGACATTGTTCGGGAAAAAAAGTGACTCCTTCAGCCAATTGCCGGGTGACACTGGCGTAAATGGAAGGAATCGGATCAACGTCTTCCACGGGGGCGTCCGTCCCATTGGTCACGATCGCACCAGAATTCAGCAATGACCGCCAGACATAGGCTCCTTCCTTCGAACGCCGCATACCCAGTCGCTGGGGGACAAACACCGCATCGGAAGTACAATGGACGCCCTGCATCGACGCGATCACGCCCAGTTCACCGAAGCGAGGGATGTCCTTTGGGTCGAGGTGCTGCGCGTGTTCAATCCGCCACCTGCGGGGAACGGATTGCGGGTGTTCCCTAAAAACCTCTTCGTAAATATCGAGCACCTCACGGTTGGCGCGATCACCGATGGCATGCACGCATAATTGAAAGTCATTTTCAATGGCCAACTTCGCAGTCCGTTTGACCGATTCAATCGATGCGGTATTTAATCCAGCACTTGTCGGATGATCGTCGTAAGGTGCCAGCAGCCACGCACCGTGTGGTCCGAGGGCGCCGTCGATCGAGCGTTTCAGTGCGCGGCAAGTCAGAAAATCATTGCCATAGCCGATCATTTTGTAATCAGCGAGTCTTCCCTGCATGGCTTCGTTGTCATCGCGGATCATCACCCACAATCGAATGTTCAGACGATTGCCGCGGGCAAAGCTGCGCAGCACGTCGACCGTTTTCATGCTTGAGCCAGCGTCCTGGAAACTGGTAATGCCTTTGCGAAGACATTCTTCGCTGGCCAATTCAATTGCGCGACTCAAATAGGCTGCCTGCTCCTGGACCGAATTTTTCATCTCGTCCCGCGCCTGTGCCCTTGAAACCAGTCCTTGCGCCGTTTCTCGAAAGACGCCAATCGGTTTTCCGGATGCATCGTGCAAAATCTCACCGCCAGCCGGATTTTCAGTTTCGCTGTCGACGCCCGCCAATTGCATCGCGTACCCATTGGCAAAACTCATGTGGCCACTGGCATGAGTCAGCAGGACCGGGTGATTCGGCGCGACTTTGTCGATGGCATCCGCCGTGGGGTAGCCTTCCACATTTGGCTCCGGTGGCTTGTCCCATTTGGATTGGTGCCAACCGCGACCGACAATCCACTGCCCCGGCGGCGTGACTTTCGTTGCCTGTTCGACCAGCTCAACAACTTCGTCCCAGTTTTTGACCTTCATCAGGTTCAACATCATCATCGATTGGCCCAGGCCCACGAAAATGCCCATGCCCTTCGATGAAGCCGGGCATGGTAAATTTTCCGTCAAGCGCAATGACTTCGGTATCCGGTCCTACGTATTTGTTGATTTTTGCAGCCGAGCCAACGTCCAGGATACGATTGCCTGCAATCGCGATCGCTTCGACGATCGGTTGACTGCGGTCCATCGTGACGACCTTGCCGCCGGTCAAGACCATGTCGGCGGGTGGTACTTGGGCCATTGCGGCGTTGGTTGACACCACGAGTATGGACAAGCAAAGATGAGGTAAACGAACTGACGCATGAGGGACTCACAAATCAAGGAGGATTCGAAAATTGTCATTTTACGCCTAAACGATTCACCGTCGACCCAATCGGAAAAGTCGTGTGGGCTCGGCGATCGAATCGTGCCGATCGCGAAACGACAACGACTTGCTTCGACATTAATTTAGAAGCCCTTGTGGCAAAAAACGCGCCCACTTTGAGTGGCGCTTTCTTGAATTTTCAGCTATTGTATCGTCCAAAACAAATGGTCCGAGTTGGACGAAAACTGCTGCCTTGGATTTACGGAGCGGTAGCGAACTCTGGCTTCGATACATCCGGTCCCCGGTTCGACGAATCGCGAGAGATCGCCGGTCGCCGCGGCGGTGACCGTCGCATCCGAAAAACGATTTGCGGTGCGAGTGTCGATTTCGACCCACGCCGCCGCGACGTAGTCATAAAGATCAATCGACTGATCGACCGTTGACCGAGCGAAGACGGCGCCTTCCAGGGTTAGTTCAATCATGCTGGGGCTGGCGACGGGGCTGGTCGATTTGACTTCGAACTCGGTACGCGACTGGATGTCTGAGGACGAGCGCTGGATAATCAAATCAACATTGTCGCTGGCAGCCAGTTCAACAATGTCGCCGGAAACGTACTCGCCACGCGTCACCAGAACCGACTCGGCAACAAGCTCGACAGGACCGTCACCGGATGTTCCAACCCAAAAGCCTCCGGAGAGTTCAAACGCTCCACCAGCCATCAGGGGCCCGGCGTCATGTTGACCGATGGTCCCTTCCAATTCAAAAGTCGCCGCTGGCGGAATAGCCGCCGCCGCTGTCGATCGTAAACCAGGGGACAGTGTATTGTCCGCTGGCAATTGGCACACTCCACAGCAACCAGTGCATCATTGCGATGAATGAGATGGTTTTACAAATATTTGACCACATTACGGTTTCTCCTGATCGGAATAGTCGGTTTGTTAATTGTTCACACCACCAAGCGATTCAAGAGGACCTCCCAGGTGCCGCTTGGCAGGCGTGCCGTTATCGAACCAGTTATTGGTTGGTCAATAAACGTTGAACGTTGGCTTCGAGAGTTTCGAGTCGCTCGCGCAGCTGATCGTTTTCAGCTTCCAGCGTCTGAATCTGTTCGTCTTTTTCAGATCGCAATTCACAAAGCGCCTCAACTGTCAGAGCTTCAAACCCGCGGAACGTGACCGCTTTGTACCCGTCGTCACGTTGATGAACCCAATCCGGAAAAACTTTTTCGACTTCCTGGGCAATCACGCCGATCCGCTCGCCTTCAAGTTCGTTGATTGCTTTGGGATCAATGTACTCGAACGAAACGCCCCGCAGTTTCATCAGTTTCTCCAGAGATCCAGCGAGGTCTTGGATGTTTTTCTTCAGGCGGCGATCGGAAGAATTGGACCACGATCCACCTCCTGGTTTGCCTGCGCTGCCGTTGACTTCGAGGAGAAACCCGGGTGTAAACGTGCTGATTCCGACACGTCCATTGTTTTTGACCGTGATTCTGTCGATCCCAAACGTTCTTAAGCCCCAATCACCGGTGCCGCCATTGAAAAATGTGAACGCGTCTGTCGTTCCGCCAGCGGCGTAACCGTAGTACGGAATCCCCCCTTCGCCGTCGGTCGCCATGTGCATACCACCGAACTGATTGTTGCCGGCTGGCGTCTGCACATCGAAGTACGAGTTATTCGGAACAATTGGGGTCTGACGACCGATGCCAACAAAACCATTGCTGAGAACGGCCAAATTGTCGGGTCCGACGATTAATTCGCCTGCCACGTCGACGTCACCCGCAGCAAAGCTAACGTCTCCTCGAAAAAGTGCAGCCCGTCCGGAACCATCATTGTGGACCGTCATCAGATTGCTGGACGTGATACCGTAGAAAGAAGCTGCACTGCCGGTACCTGTTACGTCACCCGCAATGATGGCCGTCCCGCCCGGACCGCCATTGGATACACGCATTACGGTGCCTGATCCGTTGCCACGGACGTGTAGCTTTGCAGACGGGGTAGTTGTTCCGACGCCCAGGTTTTCGTTTTCGTCCGCGAAGATTCCGCGCGTTTGAATGGAATAGGGCGAACCGGTGATTGGCTGCCGTGGACTGAGGACGACATTGTCGACTTCGACCTGCAACCATCGTGCGTCACCGTCAAAGACTTCGGAACCAAAATCCAGCTCGACGGTAAACCTTCCGTCAACAACCGGGATGTTGGTTATATTTTCTGTACTCCCAATTTGCGTACCTCCGACCGCATCGCCATACAAACGGAACTCCATGTTGTAGGATCCATTTGCGGGTTGACCCGCTTCATCCAGTTTTGCTTGAAAGGTGAAGCCGGAGCCAAGCGGTGCTTGTCCCATTGCGAAATTGCCGGTTGCAAAAATCAACAGCAACAGTTTCACTAACAACCACGACATCTGTGAACGTTTCATCAGTTTTCTCCCAACGTTTAGACCAGCCGAGCGGCAACATGCAGCTCGCTCCGCCACACACAGACGCGGTTTGGTTTGGCCCGGACGTGTTTTCCAAAAAAACCTGGAATTCGCGTTTATTCGCTGTTCGGTGGCCGGCGTGTTAGCGCAACGACCGACAAACCGGAAATCTGATTTTCGAGCGAGAAATGTTTGACAATCAATTTGAGCTTTTGATTGGAATTTAACAAAAATTCGCAATAATGGATTTTCGAGCGTCCGATTCACGCGGCAATCCTGTCTGGAGTATTAGGCTGTGGGAGATCTTGAAAAAAATCGAACAGTTCGCGGCGACTCGGATGAGTTGCTATCCGATTTCGAAGCGTTACTGCGGCGTGGCCGAAATGGCGAGCAGGAAGCCATCGGCCTGTTGCTCTCGAAGTACAGAAACTACCTGCTGTTGATTGCCAATCAGGATCTGGATCAAAAGATGCGAGCAAAAATGGGAGCTTCGGATTTGGTGCAACAATCGATGATTTTGGCGCAACAGAATTTCGGCCAGTTTCGCGGAGCTTCTGAAATCGAATTCAAGTCCTGGATTCGAAAAATATTACAGAACGATCTGCTCGAGCGCTCGTCGCCACTATGCAGCCACGAAACGAAGACAAATCAACCGCGAGGTCCAGTTACAGGATTCGCAAAATCGCCAACCAGAATTGTTGGACCGAGGCAAAACGCCTCAATCCAATGCGATCTTGAAAGAGCTGGCCGTGGAAATGGAACGCTGTCTTGGCGAGTTATCAGAATCACATCGGAACATCATTAGATTACGAAACTGGGAAGAGAAACCTTTTTCAGAAATCGGCGAATTGCTGGATTGCACGAGCGATGCCGCGCGCAAGCTCTGGTTTCGGGCTTTCACTCGATTGAAAGATGTTGTCCTGAAATCCAGGCCGGAATTTGCCTCGCATTTAATGCAAATTTCCAATGAACAGATGTCACAAGACAAGGGATGACCATGAGCGAACTTCCCGACGATGAAGATCGACGCGCCGAACAACTTGCTCATTTGCACGACGGAATCATCAACCACGGCCAGCTCGACGAAGCGGCACACGCCGATCCCGATGAGTCGATTGTTGAATGCGCGCGTTTGATGCAGATGATCCGGATGATCAAACATGCGGCATCCGATGACCCGCGAGAATCCCCGGTTGGAACGCAGTCGAGAATGCTCGAAGCCACCCTTGCTGATGGTGCTGCTCCTGAACTGGACTCGCCGCTACCTGCTGATTTTCCGAACCGGTTTCCCCAACAAATCGGACGTTTCCAGATCGAAGAACCGATTGGCCAGGGCGGCTTTGGCCTTGTGTTTCGAGGATATGATCCCTTTCTGAACCGCGCGGTTGCAGTCAAAATCCCCCGCCTTGATTCGATGTTGGACAGCCAGGCACGACAGCGTTTTGTGACCGAAGCCAAAGCAGCTGCAGCACTCGTGCATCCGCGAATTGTGACGGTATTCGAATCCGGCGAATTTGGACCTATTTGCTACCTCGCCAGCGAATTGGTCGAAGGATCCACACTTGCTGAGTGGTTGAGCGAACAGAACGAACCGCTTTGCCCGGACGCCGCTGTCAGGTTGGTCCTGTCGCTGGCCGATGCACTGCAACATGCACATAGCCGCGGCATCGTTCATCGAGATATCAAGCCCGCCAATATCCTACTGGAGAACGGCCAACGAGGAATCGACGAAAATGCTTTGGCGGGGGTTGCCAAGATCGGTGATTTTGGTCTCGCAAAAATTGTTGAGGGCGAGGTTTCTCACACGCTATCGGGGGCGTTAATCGGGACTCCTGCCTATATGTCTCCCGAGCAAGTCCGCTCCGATCGGGACGCTGTTGGCGCCGCGACCGACATCTACTCGTTGGGAGTTCTGTTTTACGAACTGTTGACGCTGAAGAACCCCTTGGTGCGTGACAATTTGATCGAGACGATGGCAGCGGTTCAGAATTACGAGCCAGCCGTTCCAAGCAGAATCAACCCCAAGGTGTCCAGAGACCTGGATGCCGTGGTCATGAAATGTATGGAAAAGAAGATTGACAATCGTTACCGAAGCGCTGCCGAGCTGTCGAGAGAACTCGAAAGAATTCTGGAGCGTCAACCGGTACTCGCTCGCAAGATTACCGCCACCACTCGAACGGCTCGCTGGATTTCACGAAATCGACTCGCCTCCGCGTTGATGGTCGTACTGTTGGCTGGCATGGCGGGAACCAGCTACGGTCTTCTGCGCAGCGACAGTCGGAATTAAACGCCCTGCGTTCAGAAGCCGAAACGCGTGTCGAAGCAGAAACTGCTGTGAAAGTTTCGGGTTTTCTGCAAGACTTGTTTCAGACGGTTGATTTGCTCGGCGGAAAACCAGGACAGCTTCGCGGCCGAGATGTCACAATCGAAGAATTCCTGAAACACGGGGCTTCCAAGATTCGGCTGGAACTCGACGATCAACCGAGAGTCAAAGCACGCTTGATGTCGACGATTGGCAAAGAACTGGTCGCAATTGGCGATTACGAGGAAGGCGGCGAACTTTTAAACGATTCGTTAACAATTCGCCTGAAACTCCTCGCAGCGGACGACCCGGAAATTGCGGACAGTCATCGCCAATTAGGTCGCCTCTATCGTTTGCAGGCGAAACCTGCTGAAGCTGAACGCGAACTGCGTCGGGCCATCGAAATCCTCGAATTGGACGAGGCCAAAAATCATAAAGATCTGGCCGGTGCGCTGAACGACTTGGGTTTGTTGATCAAGAACAGGGATCCGGAACAAGCGATCAAGCACTATTTGCGCAGCCAGGAAATTGAAAGTTGCGAACGACCCTGACAGCCCGGAAATATGGCGATTGGACGCAAATATCGCTGCCTTGAACGCGCGGGCTGGGAAATTCGAACTTGCAAAAGAACGGTTCGAACTCGCTCTCGAAAACGGAAAACAGTTTTACGGAATCGATCTGCATCCGGCTTTGGCAACGGTGTTGTCAAATCTGGCGTTTGTGCATCGAAAGCTTGGCAACCTCCATCGCGCGCTGGAATTACAGCAGCAGGACTTGCTGATCTCCGAACAGCAGCTGGGCCCGCAACATCCCGCGGTCGGAAACAGCCTGATCGGACTAGCGACGGTTTGCCAGGCGTTAGGTGAGTACGAAAACGCATTGGATTTTGGCCAGCGGGCGATGGAAATTACGCAGGCCAGCTTGCCGCCAGAAAATGAGATGATCGGAATTGCGATCAACACGCAGGCGCTAACAAATCTCCGCTTGCAGAACTTTTCAGCGGCGCGTGAGATGGCTCAACAGGCAATCAAACGGCTGGAGGACCGCCAAGACGACGATTCGATCTCCAGACTAATGCGAAATTTGCTGCTGCTTTCCAACATTGAGAGGCAGGACGGAAATTTGGATCTCGCTCTGGAAATCATCGATGAGGTTTTATCGAATCCGGTGACAGACCATAATCCTGCAACCGGAATGGACGCGAGGTTTGCCAAGGCGCTGGCTTTGGCGCACAGTCATGATGACCAGGCCGATGAAGCTTTTCGTGATTCATTGGAATTTGCCAGCCATGTGCCGGGGCTGAAACCGCAGGATCGCGCCTACTTCGTCGCCTGTTACCAATCGCTCCTCGGTAATGGCGAACAAGCTCTGGCGGAACTTGAAACAGCAGTTCAACTCGGATTCTGTAACGCCCGTCTCTTGACGGATCCTGATCTCGAAGCGATACGCGATGATCCTCGCTTTGCAGAATTGGGCGAACGAGTGAAAGACTTGCTCGCCCAAGAAGATTGAATGGTTGCGAATCCATGGCAATTTGCCCAAAAACGGGCACACTATCGCAAGCGTTTGTTGCCAGCGTACAACTCTTCCGTCAGTGTTTTCGTTATCGTCACTGGTTTGCGCTTGCGAGGTAATTGGGGCCGCCAGATGCTCTCTGACCTACACCATTTATCTGCCCAGGGCGGAGTTTGACTTTGCACTCAAATGCACGACATAATCGGGCCTGATGATCTCCAGCTAAATGGCGTTGCTTCGACGGGGCGGGCCGTCGTTTCGTGAGGTCGAATGAGAGCATTAACATGAGAAGGGTAAGCACTCTGTATGTGATTCTGGCGATCCTGCTTTTTTCGCCGCTGCCGCTTTTAGCGGATCTGTACATGGTTAGTCCGGACACCCAATCGGTCCGTCGATTTACCGACCAAGGCGATTTTATCTCTGATTTTGTAGCACCGGGGGCTGGTGGTCTCGTTGCCCCGTATGGATTGGCATTTGGGCCAGACGGAAACCTGTACGTGTCTGACAGTAGCATGAATCGAATTCTCCGTTACAACAATAACGGAACATTCATTGATGTCTTTGCCGCCGATTCTCGATTGAACGGGCCCACGGATCTTGTTTTTCACGGCGACGACCTGTTCGTCGGGCTCTGGAATAATTCGGGATTCACCGGAGGCGTCGCACGCGTCGACGCCAATACGGGCGTGGTGGAAACCACCTTTGGCACAGGAGCGTTTCGCCGAACTCATGCACTCGCGTTTGGCGCAGATGGTAATCTTTACGCGTCCACCTTTGACATGCAGCGAATTCGGGTTTTCAATCCGGACACAGGTGCTTTGATTCGAGATATTGGCACGGCAAGTTCGTTGGGATACCCAATGGGAATCACTTTCGACAAGGACCAAAACCTGATTGTTAACAATTGGCAAGGAGATGTCCGGTTGATCAATTCAACAGACGGAAGTTTGTTATCAATTTTGGTTAGCGGATTGAATAACACGCAGTGGAACGTCTTGGCCCCTGACGGCACCCTGATCATCGACTCGTTTAACGACCAGTCATTGGGGCGCTATGATGCCAACGGTACCTTCATCGAGAATTTTGTCAGTTTCGGAGTTTTACTGGATAAATATATTTTTCATCAATCGACTTCTCAAGTTGTCCCGCAATCGTTTCTTGTGACGCGCGGAACTTATGTTGCCGGCGATAATTCGGAACTTGCCAACAGCGACAATGCGGACCTTTCGATCCAGCGCACGAACTCAGACATTCAGTCGCGTACCGAATTCGAGGTGAAGGCATTGAGCCCGGTCGCAAATCCGACGACGATGGAATTCACTTTGGAAGGCGCCGTATTCGCTCGTTCACAGGTCAACCAATCGATCGAAATATTTGATTATGTCGCCGGAGCCTGGGAACAAATTGATGCCAGGGTCGCGAACCGATTTTCTGACATCACGGTCACGGTTGCGGCGACGGGTGACTTGTCCCGGTTTGTGGAAGCCGGGACAATGTGCATCGAAGCTCGAGTTCGTTACCAGTCAGTCAATCCTCGTCAGCAATTTTCATCTGGCACCGATCAGGCTGTTTGGACCATTGGGCAATGAAGCGAATTTCGAACGCAAAACGGCTGGATAATCGTTACTGACCCCAGCATTGACGATGCTGTGCTTTTTCATCTCGGCAAGCGTCGCTTTTGCATGTGGGCTTTTTCAGTCGTTGCCGTCATCGACTGCCTGGTTTACGGATCAGGCACTTTGTAGTTCCACCGTTCGTCCTCGACATAAACGTGTGCATGAACGTCAATAATGGAAAGGCGGTCGTTCTTTGTTGCGCCTTTCCCTTTCATCTCATCGTTCGGAGTGATCTTTTTGTTTTGCGAGGCGTTCGTTCCCTTTTCGTGCGCTTGAGAAATCAGGTGACTAACAATTTTCCATTTCCCTTCACGACGTTGAAGCACTCGCAAGTGGTGGATTTGCCGGTCTGGCATGACCTCGCCCGCAGAAGTCTGCTGACCCGTGCGAACCAATTTGCTACGGAGCATGGCGATGTCGGGTGTCAAAAAAGTGACATCTTCAAACTCGTTGTTACCGGAAGATCCGGCCATGACAAAGTCGAGGCTAAAGATGAATTCCAACCCCTTTTTCAGTTCATCGCGCCCTTGAAAACGGTCGCCAAACGCGTTCGTCCAATCCACGTCTTCAGCATAGTCCTCAACCGCCGTGGCAGCGTCTTTTTTCTCCCACCCCTGATTCCAGGACTCCAGTGTTTTCTTGATTGCATTGATATCGCCGTCGGACTGCGCATAGACAGAACTGCCAGTTAGCACCAGCAGCATCAAAATCGCAATTGAGAATTTCATTCCATCGTTCCATTTGGTTGATAACAACAGCCGAACTTTAAGTCGAACGTTTTTAGGACCCAACGCAAGTGCGGTATCGGTTAATGGACGATACCGTGAGCTTCATTGTCTCTCAGGGACTGTAAATGACGAACGAGAAGGGCTGATCAGCAATCCCATCGCGGTCGGTTGTCGAGACATGATAGTAGCCCAAGTCATAACGTGCGCCCCCGGGTCCTCCGACAATGATGATGTTGTTACTGGAGTACCCCTCTTGAAGTACAATTCTGTACCAACCGGTGCTTACGCGAGTGACGGACAATACATTGGGTGATCCGCTGACGAGCGTCCCATCCGACTCGCAACGACCGTAAGCAAGCGCCGGATGGGTGCCTTGCGTTCCCATGTAGATTTCGCCCCCATCGGCATTCAGGTAGAGAGGTGATGTGACGCCGTTGTTGCGGGCCATGATTTCGTTGCGGTCGATGCTGATGTTCTGGCCACTCTCGGTACCTACAATCACCAACCCGCCCCCCTCCGGCTCGGAGTCGCTGTTGCCTTGAGCCCAAATCGCAGCACCCAAGCCTGCATTGTTCGCAAGAATGGCGGGGAATGTATTGTCATTCCATTGGGAATCGATTCCCACAAATGCACCCGAGTTGGAATCCGCAATGGAAAGCTGACCAACAAACAAGGCGGGGTTGCCGACGCCAACAAGATTCGAAAAGTTGGCAGTCCCGTTGACATCGAGCTTGGCATCAGGAGTACTCGTTCCAATACCGACGTTGCCTCCATGAATCTGGAAGTAACTGTCTTCGCCATCCACACCGATCGAGGCGGACGTCTGCGTCGTCAGGTCACCGCGCATGAATTGCACACGTTTGATTCCCGAAGTATCAGTCTGGCGAAAAAACCGCACCAGTCCGTTGCTCACACCGTCCGTTGGTTGGGGATTGAGATCGAAGAGCACCTGGCCACCGGGATTCGACTTGGAAAACCGCATCTGAGAAGGTTGGGGATCTTCAATCAGCGTGAATCCGCCGAGTGCCGAGGTATCCTCCAGACGGAGTGAGGCGTTATTACCGGCAATATGCAGTTGAGCCAGTGGGGCCGTGGTGCCAATGCCGACGTTCAAGTCTTCATCGACGAAAATGCCGCGAGTCTGTATCGAATAGGGCGATCGTGTGATTTTTGTGCGGGGATCGAGTGTAAAACCATTGACCGTGATCTCCAGCCAGCGGCCAGAGTTGTCGAACGCATCGGCGCCAAAATCGAGTTGAAGCGTAAATTTTCCATCAACGACTTCGACGCCATTTTGGACGACCGTCGAATCAATCTGATTCCCGACAATGTTTGCGTCCCACAGCGAAAAATCCATATTAAACAACCCATTGGCGGGGCTGCCATTAACTCTTAGTTCGCCTTGATACGTAAACTCAGTCTCTTGACCAACCAACTTGGTCGACAAATGACTGACACACAATGTACAAACGAGGATTCCTACGAAGATGGTCTTAAGCAACATGATGAGTCTCCAGAAAAAGATCTGTGAATTGGCAAAATGGAACACTCGATACGATTTGGACATGCCCCGGACGGGCCAGTCTAATTTCTCAAGACGGGATCCGGAAAATCGCAGATTGCCCAACCACCAAGTGGATACCAGAGTCAGTGCGACGTGGAAGTGAATTTCCCTTTTATTTTCTTGAGTTAAACAATGAACGAAGCGACCACACCTGATACGTAGCATCCAGGCAGCACTTTTTTGTTCAATCAAGGACTGCGTGCGAGCGCCTCGATTGAACTGTTGCCGCGGATCTGCGGAAGTATTGTTGGAAGCTGCATCAGGGATTGATTGTCCAGAAGAATTGGTCTGTATTGGATGAAAACTGTTGCCGAGGATTGACGGACTGATAGCGGATGCGGGCCTCGATGCAGCGGGTGCCGTTCTCGACGAAGCGTGCCAGGTTGCCGGTGGCTGCTACCGTGACGGTCGCGTCCGTCAGTCGACTTGCCGCCCGAGAGTCAACTTGTTCCCAGGTTTGCGTCAGGTAATTGAACAGTTCGATGATCTGGTTGACTTGCGATCGCGCAAATACGGCGCCTTCCAGCGTGACTTCCATGGACGAAGGGTTGGCAACCGTGCTGAATGACTTCACCTCGAATTCGGTGCGCGACTGGATGTCGGCCGAGGCGCGTCGGATTGAAAGATCGGCGTTGTCACTATTGGTTAGTTCCGGGAGACCGCCGGATGCGTACGTCCCGCGCGTTACGAGGAAGGACTGAGGTCCGACCTGAGAAGTCGCCGGCACGTCTCCCGTCCAAAATCCGCCGGAAACAGAGAAATTGCCACCCGTCATCGGTTGCCCCGCATCGGGCTGGCCGATGGTGCCCTCGAGTTCAAAATTGCCGCCGCTGCAATAGCCTCCGCCGCCATCGATCGTGAACCAGGGGATGGCGTAGGTCTGCCCGTAACAATTCGTGCTGCCCAACATGGTGGCGATTGCGATGATCAGAGTGGTAACGGCCAAGTTTTGTCGTAGGTGAATCATTATCGTTGCTCCAAATTCGTGTTGAGTTGGTTAGTTGCAGCTTAATTTTGGGCATGACGACCCAAGCCAAATTTCCATTTTGATAAATCAACGTGACGATCGCCCGGGCCTGAGAGCCCGACCTCTCCCGGAGGGCAACGCCGTAGCGGATTTGCAAAGCGTTATTTTGAGCATTTCACCGTAGCAACAGTTGTCCTCAACTTTTTACAGCGGTCGCTGTCGATCAACAATTGGGACAATTGTGGCTACATTTTCCGCTACGACCTCTCCCAGAGGGAGAGGTAAAGCGCGTAGCCCCCATCCTTCGTGCTGAACAGGTTTGCACCAGTCTCTGCCTCTGTCGCGGTCTCTGCCTCTCGTCTCTCGTCTCTCGTCTCTCGACTTAATTTTTGAACCGTTAAATTTTGGGCGCTCAATGGCGGTAAATGACGAATGAGAATCCGCCATCAAAAAGGTCGCCGGTGTACGCGAGAACAGTTCGTACGTCGAGACTACCAGAAGTATGGCGACTGCCGCTTGCCTGGATAAGGTTGTAGCCGCTTACCATAATTATGTCTGAGCTGCGGATTCCACCCTCGATATCAATGCGGTACCAGCCCACTCCAACGTCTTGAGTGCTAATGATGTTTGACGAGCCTGAAAGCAAGGATCCATCTGTATCAACTCTGCCATACACATAGGGTGCTGAGATTTGGTGCTGTCCCCTTTTGATATTGCCGCCGTCGGCATTCAGGAACAACGTCGATGGCTCGCCATTGTCGCGGGCCATGATTTCATTATTGTCAATCGCGATATTTGGGCCAAATTCTGAGCCAACCACCAGGACTCCCCCGCCATCGGGTTCGGCGTCATTGGCACCATCCAGCCAGAGTACAGGACCCGAACCGTTGTTGACCGCAAAGATTGTGGGGAAAAAGTCGTTTTCCGATTCTGCATTAATCGCGAACGCCGAATCTTCTGCCCTCACAGTGAACCGACCAAACTCGGTACCACTGGTGGAGTCCGACGTTGACAATCCCACCGGTATCCTGCAAAACCACCTTGCCGTCATCCGTGGCCGAACGAATAAACCAATGTCCTTTGGTCCCATAATGGATATGACTGGTGTTGGGACCCAGAACCGGCGCACTGAAGCGCGCCGTATTGTTTGCAGAGTTGTTCGTATCGGAAACGACGTCCAACCGAGCCGCGGGATTCGTTGTTCCCAAGCCGACTCGTTTCGTCTCGTCAACAAAAATCCCCCGCGTCTGCACAGAATAAGGCGAGCGGGTGATCTGGTTTCGCGGTGAGAGCGTAAAGCCACCAATCACAATCTCCAGCCACCGAGCAGCGTTGTTAAACGACTCGGCGCCGAAGTCAAGTTCGACTGAGAATTTTCCGTCGACAACTTCCACTCCGTTTTGAATCATGGTCGTGTCGATTTGTGTGCCGCCGATACCAGCGTTCCACAACGAGAATTCCATGTTAAATAGGCCGTTGGCCAGTTGGTCGCCCTGCTTGAGTTCACCCTGGTAGGTAAATACAGTTTCCTGCGCCGTTGTGGCCGCCACGAAACAGCAAAAGCTCAAGACCAGGACCCAGGTTTGGGCGGTAGTCCGTTTCAAGATCATCATGCTTGCCCCTTTTCAAAATGTAATGGTGCGTGGCCGCCAACGTCCATTTCGGCAAAAGCCGGTACTACGAACATGGGGCCCTGTACATAACCCGTGAGAACAGCCGGCTGAATGCAAATAAAAATCGAGATTAATTTCCGATTGCCGCGGTTCCAAACGGTGCATCGATCAGGACTTTGTGCGAAATCGTTCCAGTCCAATTCGTGGAACCGGGTTGCAAACGAAGTTTTGCCTCGGCTCCCACAACGAGGGCCTGTCCCATCGCGCGTAATGGATGATCGCAACCGCCAACGACGGCATTCCACAAGGAAAACGTTATGTTAAACGAGCCATTGGCGAGGTTGCCGTCCTGGGTTAGCTCTCCCTGGTAAGTGAACTCAGAATCCTGGGCGACGACAGCCACCGAAAACAAAAGGACGCAAACAACACCGACAGCCGCTTTACCGAATTGATTTTTCCACAACATAATTGACCTCCAGGTAATCCCTTTGATGTTTTCAATCTTCCAATGCGATGAAACGAAAACATTCTCGTTCCATCAAGGAACCCGCAAATCAACCAGCAAAACTGCAACAAAATAAAAGGTTTTGGATATTTCCGGGTATCATCGAGTATCATATTCTTGATTGCCAAGCTGGCAGGCCTGGGGACCGGGGAATCAATCGTGCAACAATCATCGGCCGACAACGTCACGCGCATTCTGTCGGAACTTCGCAACGGCGATTCTGGTGCGGCCGACCGCCTGCTGCCAATCGTCTATGACGAATTGCGTGGAATTGCCGGTCGAATATTCAAAACACAACGGGTGGGCGACAATTCCATTCAACCCACATTTCTTGTGCATGACGTCTTCATGAAACTTGCACAGAAAACGGATATAGAGTGGGAGAGCCGAGCGCACTTCTTCGCCGTTGCGGCCAAAGCAACTCGCGATCTGCTGGTCGATCATGCTCGGCGCCAACAGGCGGCCAAGCGTGGCGGCGACAGGAAACGCGTGACGCTCTCCGGACTAGGCGACACCAAGTCGGCTGAACATATGATCGATGTACTGGATCTTGAAGATGCACTTAAACGACTGGGCGAAATCGCGCCCCGCCAGGAACGCATCGTTGAGATGCGATTTTATGCCGGACTTTCCGTCGAAGAAGTTGCCAAGGTTCTGGGGCTGAGCGAGCGAACCGTCATGTACGATTGGCGCATGGCGCGGGCCTGGCTCAGAACTCATTTGGAAGATGAGGCAGAATAGGAGCGTCATGTCAACCGATTATTCTCGATTGCGAGACCTGTTTGAGGCCGCTTGCGACCTGTCGCAGGAACAGCAAATAGCGTTGATCAATGAGCAATGTGCAGATGATCCGGATCTGGGAATCGAGCTCCAGCAGCTGTTACGCCAGGACGGCTCGACCAGCGGATTGCTGGCGGAAGACGATCTTACCCACGGTATCCAGTTTCAGTTCGATACCATCGTTGAAGGAGAACTGCCTGTAAAAATTGGTAATTACCGAATCAAACGAATATTGGGCCAAGGCGGGATGGGAGTTGTGTATCTGGCCCAGCAAGAAAATCCACAGCGCGATGTGGCCTTAAAAGTCATTCGTTCGGGCATTATGAGCCGCGAGCTTCTCCGACGGTTTGAATTTGAAGCGACGGTTCTCGGACGACTGCAGCATCCCGGGATTGCGAAAATCCTGGAAGCCGGAACGATTGACGATGGCTCAGGCAAACGACCGTTTTTTGCGATGGAATACATCGAAGGCCAGTCATTAACGGAATATAGTCGGCAAACCGCGCCGACGATCCGGGAGCGCCTGAAGATGTTTGTCCAAATCTGTAACGCGGTGCATCATGCACATCAACGCGGCGTGATTCACCGCGATTTAAAGCCGGGAAACATTCTCGTAACCAGCGATAACCAAACGCATATTCTGGATTTTGGCGTCGCCCGCGCAACTGAAACGGATCTTCAGGTCACATCTCTGCAAACCGACGCCGGCCAGCTGATTGGTACTTTGCCGTACATGAGCCCCGAACAGGTTTTGGGACGGGCAAACGACATTGACATTCGTTCGGACGTGTATTCGCTGGGTGTGATTGTCTACGAAGTCCTGGCCGGTCGTCTGCCATATGACCTTAGCAATCGCACGATTGTTGATTCTGCTAGAGTCATCAAGGAGCATGAGCCAATACCGCTTTTGAAGTTCAATCGTGATTGCCGGGGCGATCTCAACACGGTTGTACTCGGGGCGCTGGAAAAGAATCCTGATCGCAGGTATCAATCGGCCGCCGCGTTGGCCGAAGACATCATGCGATATTTGAACAACGAGCCGGTTGTTGCTCGACCCGCAACGGCTCTTTATCAATTTCGGAAATTTGCCAAGCGAAACAAGGCGCTCGTGACCGGAATTGGCGTCGCGTTACTGGTATTGGTGTGCGGTGTAATGGGTACGACATTTGGTATGCTGCGGGCCCGCGACGAGGCAAATCGAACAACCGCCCTCAACAATTTCATGACGGACATTCTGGTGCAGGCTGATCCGTCGTTCGGAAACGCAAACGTAAAACTGGTCGACGCTCTTCGCAAATCATCCGATGATGCTTCCGTGCGTTTTCGAGATCATCCGAGACTGGAAGCCGATGTGCGCATCGTCTTGGGGAGAGCCTTTAAATCGCTGACGTTTTTCGATGACGCCATCAAGAATCATCGTCGGGCATATTCAATTCGAAAATCAGAACTCGGATTCTCCGATCTTCTGACGCGCGAGGCGGCAGTGGATCTCGCCTTTGCGCTCGTCGATCGTAACGCCGCCGAATGCATCGCCGTGGCGAGCGAATGCCTTGAGCAAATGCCGCCGAATGACCTTGAAAGGGCTGAGGCATTAGAATTGCGCAGATATCTGGGTGTCGCCCATTCCCGCCAGGGCAAGTATGAACTGGCAGAGAAAGAATTGCGAGACGTGTTAAACATCGCTCAAGATTCCTTGGGTCCTGATCACGCGATCTCTTTTTTGACATGTGGGTCACTCGCGGACTTGCTGGGAAACCGAGCCATGTTTGGGGCTGCTGAGGACCGAATTTCAAATCGAGACGAGGCCATAGAATTGTATCGTGATGCGATTTCGCGATCTGAGCGAGTGCGCGGCCCGGACCACTTAAACACGTTGAAACTGAAATTGAATCTCTTAAATGTTTTACGCAGTAAGGGCGATTTTGCGGAAGCTGAAGAAATTGCTCGGCATATCCTTGAGTTGGCGCCACAGCGGTTTGGATCCGACCACGAATTTTGCTTGCGCGCGCAGATGAGTCTGGCCTGGATCCGCTTTTCGCAAGCAAGCTACGATGAAGCAGCAGACTATTGTGTTAAGTGTATCGAAATGGCGCGACGGAGGGCGGGTTTTGATAATGTGGAAGTGATCGCGCATATAACAGATGGTTTGCCAATGCTCGAAGCCGGGGCCCGGTTTGCCGAAGGTGAGGAATATTCGCGGATCCTGCTGCAGCGATTGGGCGAAGGGCATGGGGGGTCGGCGGACAAAAACCAACTTTACCTGGCGCGGTTTCTTTCCGGCCAGGGAAAAACGGTCGAGGCCGAACAGTTGTTTGCTGAAGTGCTTGCCTCAGGCGCCCTCGAATCCGACGCTCCCAGCGATTGCTTTTATTGCCTGTTCATGGGGGAGCACAAATTGGCAGCGGGCAAGTACGAAGAGGCCAATGAGTTTTTCGAGGCAGCTTTGCAACGCCGAAAACAGTTGGGCGAGAAAACTCACCCGCGAGTCGAGCGGATCCAGGACGCCCTGGATCGCGCAAGTCAGTTTCAAATTGACTGAGGAAGCTGCGATTGCAGGTGAAAGGTTTTCTAACGTCGTTGATCGCTCCGCGATCTGAACGTTTAGTTCGCGGAGCGAACAACGACTTTGGCGATCACGCCCTTGACAAAAACGTTCCGTCACGTGTGTCGACTTTCACCCGCTCGCCTTCTTTGAGGTATTCGGGCACCTGAATTTCCAGACCGGTCTCCAGAACCGCTGGCTTGGTGCGGCTGGTTGCCGAGTTGCCTTTGACACTTGGGTCGCATTGTTTGACCAGTAATTCGACCGCGGTTGGAATCTGAATACCGACGCAACCATCGTTGTAGATCAGTGCGATCACGCCTTCGATGTCCTCGGTCAGGTACATGCGTTCTTCTTCGCATTCCTCGAATCGGCAAACTGTACTGCTGGTAGTCTTGCTGATCCATAAAATGCAGATGGGTCCCGTCGGCATACATCATTTTGACATTTCGTTTTTCGAAATCGGCTTCCGGAAGTGACTCGGTACCCTTGAGTGCCAAGTCGACTTTCTGTTTGGTCAACAGGTTGCGGGCCCGAAATTTGTAAATGGTTGAACCGCCACGCGCGGAAGGACTTTGAACTGAAATTTTTTCAATGATGATCGGCGAACCGCTGTAAACGAGGACCGAACCGGTTTTGATGTCTTTGGCTTGCATGAATTTGTCTGCCGACAGTAAGAAAATCCTAAAACTATCCGCGTAAACGATGCATCTGATCTTGGTTAGCCGGCGCCTCCGGCTGGGCGTTAAACACAATACGATTCAATAAAGGCCCTGCTGTCATACTGAACCGAGGAACGAGGTGAAAGATCTATGTCGATTCTACGAGAGATTCTTCCTTCGCAAGCTCCTTCAGAATGACAAGTCTGCTGGTTTACATGCTTCCTTGAACGGTATTAGCGTGAAACGCAGATTCCCTTTAAGGTGGGAAAAGCCTCTAGCCTTGTCAACACGAGCGTTAGGTGCCTCGAAATTGATGAGCGTTTTTGCTGTCATGACAGGCAGGATGCCTATCCCACGTTTACATCAATGTTTGCGATTGGGGATCCAGCGCCACACCGTCACAGAGCTCCGTAAGCTTTTCCATGACGATCAACAAACCGCCGGGATCGAGATGTTCCTGGTCATCATCCCGTATTTGTTCGAAATGAAAGATGTCAAATCGGGCCGTCGCGGTTTTGAACTTGGCAAGCTTTTTGTGGTCGTCCCCGACCAGCGTCATGGTTCGGAACTCTTCCATCATGTCGCTGACCTGACCCGTTACTTCTTCCCCCTCGACGTAGGTGATATCCATCGCCGACGAATCGTAGGGTGACTTGATCGTAATTGATTCGAAATCGCCATTTTCGGTCTTCATATTTTCCGTCTCGTATTTTTTGCCCAGTTCGGCAAAACAGGCTTCTACCTTGTCGGAACTGGGCCGATTCTCGGGCTGAAAAAACACAAAAAATGTGTCTCTATAAACGTAAGAGCTGTCTTCGAATAGTGACACTTGCAAACCCACAACCAGAACGAGAATTTGTTTGAGCTTGAAACATTCAAACCTTTGACTGCCCAATTCTATCGCGCGTCGAGCGTTTAACCAGCTGCCCTGCAGACTCGTTTTTCAGAAAACCGGTGCGAAATGCTGACATTCTATGCGCGGAACCGTCATTTAATGTGAAGATCGTTGGCGTATTCGCTCTTAACCGCCCAGTTCAATTGATCGTTCGGTTGCTGCCGAAACGGCCGACATGATCGCGTCGCGGAATCCGGTTTCTTCCAACGCTTTTAGTCCCGCGATCGTTGTTCCTCCCGGACTGGTAACCCGGTCTCGCAGGACTGCCGTATGTTCTTTCGATTGCCGAACCAGCTCGGCCGCCCCCAGGACAGTTTGCAACGCCAGGTCAGCGGCTACCGAGCGGGGTAACCCGTTCAAGACACCACCGTCCGTTAAAGCTTCGATAAACGTGAAGACATAGGCCGGGCCAGAACCCGACAGGCCAGTGACCGCGTCCAGGTTTTCTTCGGAGACCTGATGCACGTTTCCGACGCTGGCGAGCAAATCGACTACGAGGGCCAGCTCTTGTTGACTGATCGCTGGACTCGCCGCGTAGCCGATGGCACCCTTTCCAATCAGGCATGGCATGTTTGGCATCGCCCGAATGATTCGTTCCGCTCGAGACAACCGTTGCAGTTCACTGATGGTCACGCCAGCGACAATCGAGATCAACAGGGTCGACGAATCAATATCGACCGCTTGTTTGAATTTTTCAAAGGCTTGTGCGACGAATTGAGGTTTAACCGCAATCAAAACCGGATTCGCCTGGCGAACCACTTCCGGGTTTGAAGCGACCTGGTGGACCTGCGCCAAGCCGCCGACGCGGCTGGTAAACGATTCAATTGCAGCTGCATTCGGATCGCTAATCCAGAATTCAATTCCCGCCGTACCCTTTCGCGGCTCTGCCATTCGACTTTGTCGAAGCAATCCCGAAAGCCAGCGCTTGCGCCATTTGACCGGCTCCGATAAATCCAATTTTCACTTTATTCCCCCAATCAATTGAAACAGGAATCGCAATCGCCAACGAAGGTCGCAACGCCATGGCGGCGATATGATAGCAGTTTTTCCAAAATGAGTTAGTTGACTGATATTTCAACGCGCACGACAATTCGATGGATACCTTTGCACATTTTTTCCAAAAAACGTCTGGACGTAAAAGTGACGTTTTGGAATACTCCGCCGCGAATTCGATTATGGGGGCGTAGCATATTCGATGGAATGAACAATGAAAGCTAATGGAAAACAACCGAGATACCAGAACGTCATGATGACTCTGGTCGTCTGTACTTGTTGCGGATGGACGACAGAAATCTCCGCCCAGGAAGACAGTCTCTTTTCAGGCGCAGGTATTCGCACAAGCGGAATGGCAGATCAGCAAATCGAGGCCGACTCGACAACAAAGCCATGGCCGGGTCTGTTCGGACGAAACCGCGCGACTGACGAACCTCGGCGCCCGCCAGTTTGGTCCATGCCCAAACTCGGGATGTTCAAGAATAGCGACGCTGGCAGTGAGCTCGATTACGCCGAAACATCGCGCCCGCCAATGTTTGGCGGGATTCCAAAGTTGTTTCCGGAACGCGATCCGGATCGGCCGCCGCTGTTCCAGGACTTCAACGAACGCACCAAAGCGTTTTTCAGCCGACCTGCCAATGATTTTTCTGGATGGGCCTCCCGAAAGAATGAGAGTGCCCGCAATAAATCATTCGACACCTGGGATTCCATGACGCGCGGATTAAAGCGTCCCTTCAGTAAAACAACGGACAGCCAACCAATGACGCAGCCGCCGCTGAATTCGGCTCAGCGAATCAAAGAAAAACCGAGTGTCAAGTTTTAGTTTGTGACTTCGGACGAATTAAGATCTTCGCGCCTTTATCTCGGAGGTGCATAACTTGTCACACATCTATCGAAGTTCTGCCTCTTGGGAAGGTCAGGCGGTTCGGGCTCTCATCAAGCCTCGGAAGGGCAAAATTTGCCGCAAACTTGAACGCGGCAGCCCTCCCCGGCCGCTACCGCGTCCGACCCTCCCAAGGGGAGGGTAAAGTCAGACTCGTCCATCAACACACCTGCCTCAGAGGTCGCGTTATCCAATTGTGAAGCAGCTTCGTGTCAATCGACTGGATGCATACAATCGTCCGCAGTTGCGTTAAAATAATGGCATGTCCATCGACCTAATCCTCGGAACCGCCGGCCACATCGATCACGGAAAGACATCGCTGACGCTGGCGCTGACGGGAACAAATACCGACCGCTTGCCCGAAGAAAAAAAACGCGGGATCACCATCGAATTGGGATATGCCCAGTTGGATTTGCCACCGTATCGATTGGGCATCGTTGATGTTCCGGGGCACGAGAAATTTGTCAGGCAAATGCTGGCCGGTGCAACCGGAATGGACTTGGCAATGTTAGTCGTTGCGGGCGACGATTCAATCAAGCAGCAAACGCGCGAACACCTTGACATTCTGAGACTGTTAAACCTCCCTTCTGGCGTCATTGCACTCACCAAATGCGACTTGGTTGACGATGACTGGCTGACCCTGGTCGAAGAAGAAATTCGCGACGTCGTCAAAGGCACCTTTCTGGAAAACGCCCGGATCGTTCGCACCAGCGCAAAATCCGGGTTCGGCATTGACGAACTCAAGCAAGCCATCATGAAGGCGGCCGAAATCGCTGCCGAGTCGGAGCGCCAGCAACGAATTAACGCCCCCTTCAGGATGGCCATCGATCGGACCTTCACGATCGCCGGCCACGGCACGGTGGTTACCGGCAGTGTCAGCAGTGGAAGCGCCCAGGTGGGCGATCAACTTCGCGTGCAACCGGGCAACATCGCAGTCCGAGTTCGAGGCCTGCAGAACCACGACGCTTCCTCCACCGAAGTTCACCGGGGCCAGCGGGCCGCGATTAATCTCGCCGGTATCCACCACCAGGAACTTGATCGCGGACATGAACTGTGCGCTGAAGGTCATCTGTTACCCAGCCAATTGTTGACGGTCGAACTGAGTATTCTGTCGACAGTAAAAAAGCCCTTTAAAGATCGCACACGCGTCCGATTTCACGTGGGTACGGCCGAGTTGTTTGGCAACGTCCGCCTGCTGGAAAACGATGAACTCAAGCCGGGTGAGCAGGCGCTGGCGCAGGTTTTTCTCAACGAGCCGGCCGTGACGACCTGGAACCAGCCATTTGTCATTCGCCAGCAGAGTCCGATGGAAACGCTGGGCGGCGGTCGCATCCTGCAGCCCAACGCCATCCGCATTCGCAAGGCCACGCCGCTGGACATCGACATGATGCGCAAACTTGCTGGAAATAATCCGCAAGAGCGCGCCTCGGCAAGTGTGTATCTGTCCAACGATCCGGCGTTTTCGGCTGATTCGCTGTTTCGAAACGCGGGCGTGACCCGTGGTCAACAGATCTTCCGGGAACTGGTGGAAGCGGGGGAAGTGCTGGAAGTAAAACTGTCCGTTACGCGCACCGCTACCATTCACCGGCAACGGTTTGAACTGTTGGCGGGTCGAGTCGTGAAAGTTCTTGAGCGGTTGCACGAGCAACACCCTCTGAAGTTTTCGCATTCCAGGCAATCGCTGAATGTTGAATTCAGTTATCTGGAGCACCCTGCGTTGCTCGACGCGGTTGTCATGGAGCTGAAAAATCAAAATCGCGTTGTCTTGAAACAAGACACAATCTCGCTCGTCGGATTTGGACCGAAACTTTCCAAAGGCGAAAAACAACTGATCGTGAACTGATCGAAACCGTGAAGTCCCACGGGCTCACACCGGTGGGCGTCAAAGAGCTGACGCAATCCGCAAAAAAGAACAAGGAATCGGTCCCGCAATTGTTGAACCTGGCATTTGAAAATGGCGACCTCGTGAGAATCACCGACGACATGTTCGTTCACGCGGAAGTCCTGGAAGATGCGAAAGCGAGAATCGCCGCCGAAATCAAACGTAACGGGGGCTTGACGATGAGCGAGATTCGGCAGATTCTCGATGTATCACGAAAGTATTCCGTGCCGATTTGCGAGCACCTCGACTCCATCGGTTTTACAATGCGAAGCGGTGACAAGCGGCTGTTGACGTGCGGCAGTGGTCAACACAAATTGAAGTCACGCAAATGATGGGCTGGCGATTAAAGATCGGTCGAGCAATCGGGATCGACGTATTCCTGCACTGGACGTTTTTTTCGCGCCGTTGTATGTTGTCTTGCTGCATTGGCAATCCGGATTCCACTGGCCTATTCTCGGAATTCTGCTCGTGTTGATGTTGGCCGTATTCACGTGCGTGTTGCTGCACGAGTATGGTCATGCGCTGGCCGCCAGGTATTTCGGAGTGCAAACCAAAGACATTATCATCACGCCGATTGGCGGCCTGGCCCGACTTGTCAACATGCCACACGATCCGCTGCAGGAGTTTGCCATCGCCATTGCCGGCCCCACTGTAAATCTGGTTGTGGCGTTGGCGTTTGCCTTTTACCTTGCCGGTACACGTCAGCCATTTTCGCTCAGCGAGGGCGCTGCGGGTCTGCTGCAATTCCCGCAGCTGATGATGTGGCTGAATCTGTTTTTGTTTCTGTTCAACTTGATTCCCGCCTTCCCGATGGACGGCGGACGGATTTTGCGGAGCTTGCTGGCGGTATCCTTTCGTCGCGAGACCGCCACGCTGGTGGCCGGGTTGTTGGGGCAATTACTGGCGGTTGGTTTTGTCTTGTACGGGATTTACTGCCGGCGAATACCAACTGTCCTTGATCGGGGCGTTTGTATTTATGGCCGCGGCCGCCGAGATCGCGATCCGCAATAATCAGCAGGTTTGAAGTCGGTCTCTTCGGCCGTACCAATGCAGTGAGCTCAGCTCCAGCTTGACGCCGACTTACTTAAACCGATAGATTTTTCCACGCAGACGAATGACAAGTTCTTCGCCGTCCAACTGTTCGGAAATGATTTCATTTTCCGATTTCGTGTTGTCTTGGATCAGAGTCAAAGTATTCTTTTGAATACCGCTCAATGACAGTAATCTCGGCCTTGTCGAGATCAACATCGGTTGCGTTGGCCGCAATGACAACATTGCCACGTTTGTACATCGTGCCCGATTTGTTTTGACGAATGCCAAGGTCGGATTGTGCCATTCCCTGGCCTTCAGAAGCACCATAACCGCCAACTCCACCACCTCCACCTCCGGACGGAGTTGGCAAGCCCATACCACCGGCACCACCGCCGGCACCAATTCCAGCTCCTCGATCGGCAAATTGACCGGGGACACTGAGGTCCGCGAGTTGTTCAGCAGCTTTAAACTGCTGCTTGGAGACCCGCCCGCCAAAAGCGTTTTGGCCGCTGGCTGCGGACAACGACTGCAGGTTTAATCCTGCCCGATTGAGATTACGGCGGGAATCGGACAAACCGCTGGCGTCGTCGTTCTCATCAGCGAGAAAGCTGGTATAGCGTGTCAGGATGCCGTGCTCCATTGAGAGCGCGATCAGTTCCTTGACCAACTCGTCATTTTGGCCGTTGAGGTCAATTTCATCGATAATCTGGCCGATTCGGCGCGAGGCCCAGATTTTCTCTACGAATGCCTTCCCGTTGTCTTTGCCTTTGTCGGCGAACTGCGCGGCGAATTCATAGCTTGTCTCAACGCCGCCAACTTTGCCTTTCAATTCAATCTTTGCGGTACCGGACTCTTTATAGCGACCAACAATAATCAATTGACCGCCAGCAAAAATATCAATCGCTTCTGACGGATAGACCCGGTTGACGATATCGCCCTGTTTCACATCCATCACGTCGAATTCGTAACCGATTTGGATATTGGTCAAAACGGGGGAGGCAATCTTTTGGTAAAGTCGCCCGACGGCTTGCTCGATGTCTTCGTCGGGCCGGACGTATTCACTCTGGCCATGGTTCGTGTTTGTCAGGCGGTCGATCAATCGACTGTTGACATCGTAACCAACGCCAAAGCTAATCAGGCGGGTGTCGTACCGATTGAGCGACTTGGTCATTTCAACAATTTTCATCTCGTTGGTTTCGCCGACCGTGGGCCGGCCATCGGTTAGAAACACAATATACGAGGGAACTGAATCGTCTTTGACGTTGTTCAAGGCCGTCTTTAATGCCTCGCTGATATTGGTACTTCCGCCTGCATTGATGCTGTTGATGAATCCGATCGCTTTTGAATGCCCCTCTTTGTCGTAACGTTGCATTTCGATTTCAAATGCATTCACGGCAGAATCGTAAGCAATGACATTGAACAAATCGTTATCATTCAGATTGTCCAATACGAATTTGGCTGCTTCGCGGGCTTGATCAATCTTCTTGCCGGTCATGCTGCCACTGCGATCAACGACGAATTGAATTGATTTCCGGGAGCTCGCACCCCCGTTCTCTTTCTTGATTTCCGGGCTGGCCATCAAAATGAAATACCCCTGGTCGTCGTCTGCGGGCCAATAACTGATCACGCTCGCCCCAATTTTGTCTGCCGCGGTGTCGTAGATCAGACGAAAATCATTGGTTGGAATCGTGTCTTTTGCTTCAAACGAGACAACCGCGTTGTGGTCGTCGTCACGTTTGACAGTTATCTTGTGCGTGGGGCTGTAGATGCTTTTGATCGGCGTCTCGTCCTGCAACGACAACCTTACGGAAACCTTTTCAATTGGCTTTTCCGTGTAGCGGGCAGTCGATAACGGGAACAAGTAATCAACCGCCTTCAGTTCCTTTTTGAGCAACTGCGAGTATTTGAGCGAAACGGTTCGGGAGGTGCCCGCAGGAACCGGGAAAACGCTCGTCTTGAACATTCCCGTGCCAATCCATTCCAACAAGGCCGGATCTTTGTAGCGGCGAACATAACCTTCGTAGATTTCGCGAGCCTTGTCGGCAGGTAGCAGCTTGGCAGGAAGCTCTTTGCCATCAACCATAAAATTCAGCTGATCAATCGCCCCGTCATACGGGAGCGGAAATACAAAACTCACCTCCATTTGGCGGCTGCCTGTGTTGACGAAGGTCTGGCTGACTTGTGTCTGGGCGACCTGATCTTTGATACTGGCATCGACCGATAGCTCAGAAATCTTGTAACTGTCTCGCTCCACGACGGGCGGAAGATGGGGGTGAAACCGGGGAATTCGAAACCCGGGATGCTGATGCTGATCGTCGGGAATCAAAACACCTTGCCCATCCAAAGATGTCGAACCAAAACAGATGAGGAGCGACGCGAAAACGACGGCCAAAGTATTCAGTTTCATTTTGGATCTCATTTCATGACTCCATGTGCATGGCGGAACGGGCGAATGACTCACCCCCCATTAATTCAAAAGCGACAGTTCAAACGAGGCTCTATCTGAATGACGAGCGGAATTCAATTGAGTTCCAACAATTCACGAATTCGCGCGACAATTGCCAAAAAAGCTGTGCGTGTTGCATGCAAACGGAACAACCTCAACGGGCGCTTTGATGTAGTTTTATTTTGCCTCAGATATCAACTTGGCAAACAGAAAACCGTTTTATCTGAGTAATCGCAAACCTGGTAATCAAGCACATGGCGCAAGCCAGTGGGTTCGTATTTGCAGGGAAACCCGCTAGCCTGCGCGGCGTGCTTGTACCGATGAGCTATAACAAAAGAAGTGCGTCTACACCCTCCGACCGCAAAAAAATCCGATAGGTCCAGGGCGGACACATCGGATTTTGTGATAAGTTCTCTACTGTGGACCGGGTCGCTCAGTGCGGGCAAGAAAAAACCGGGAGACGTCGTTGTTAGAGATTTAGGCTTACTTAGGCATGTACTCTTCCAGGGCCGCTTTACGTGCTTCCGTAGTTCCTGTGAGCAAGATGTTGCCCTTGCCTTCCCCCAGGACTTTATCCAGTGCTTTTTCGGCCAATTCAGCGTCCAACAACTCCAGGCGATGGAAGTCGACGATCTCGACTGCCACCGACAAGGGATCTGGATTCGACTTCGACATTAGCTGCTCGATTCGGCCGGCAACATGTTCCGGTTTGAGGTTCGGCGGGAGCGGTTGGGCCCGCAAATTCGGATCGAGCGCCTCTTCGAACAGACTGTCCAAAGTCGAGACTACAGGATCTGATTTTTCACTGATGCCGGCGGCTCGGTTTTTGGCGACAACATCCGACTTGAGTGAGCGACTGTTAAACATGACCTCGGAATCATCCGAATGAAGATTGATGACCTTCAGGTTGGCGGTCCCCGTGGGAACACGGCTGGATGACACACGAACATTGAACAACAACAGCACGTCCAAGCCCATCTCGCGAGCGCGATCAACCAAATCTTCTTTTTTTCCTTCGCCAACGAGCATCACACCGGGGCTGAGAGATCCTGATAACTCCGCATCCGGGTCGTTGGCGGCGGTCCTGCCACTGACGCGATCCAATCGAGCCGTAGGGGTCGCGTTCGCGTTGGCGGCTGCTCGACCACCACCGCCTACGACTCCATCACCATCCCCCACAGGGGCCGCACCACCAGCTTGCCCGCCTGACGTCCCGATCTGCCGGCGGTTCCGGCTCGGTGCCGCCGGCTGGCGCGGCGCAGCCGCCGACACTTGTTGCACCGAGTAATCGACTCCAATGTCTTTGAGTGCCAATCCATAAAAGGCTTCGTCATTCAGTCGTCGAGATTCAAGTTGCGTCAAAAGTCGATCACCAAAATCGCCCGTGTAATAAAGCAGGAAGCCTTCCGGGTTTGTCGTGTCGACGTTTGCATAAGGCGAAACGGCAGTACCGGTCGAGCCACCACCTCCGGGCGCACCACCACCGGCGCCGATCCCTCTGCCTCGATCGGAACCACGCTGACTGCTGGGTGAGCTTGCCCCAGGTAAACGGACATCTTCAGGGTCACCAATCACAGGCGGCTTGCCAGAAAAATCTCGCGCCGGAATATACGTAACGCCGACTCCAAATCGAATCGCAACTTTCGGTTGAGCAATTCCGGAATACCATTGCAGCGGATACTTGGAAGCCGTTTCATCATCGCTGAGGATTTGACCATATAAATATTTGAAAGCATCTGAATCACGACGCTCCTGGAATGCGCGTACCGCCTCCGCCATATATCCCTGTGGAGCCGATTCGTCGCCAATCACGTTGTCCACGAATTGGTCGACTTCATCCGAGCTTGGGGCAGAAACCTGGTTGCCACCTGCCGCCTCGTCGGTGGCATCCGGATTACGAAAATCCGGGACAAGTCCGCCACCAAATCCATTCTGCCGAAAACTCAAACTCATCTGAGGAAACAGACCGTTCGGCAAGCCCCCCTCAATGTCGGCGACCGTTGACACGGCGGGTGCTTCCGCGGCGGCATTTGCGTCGGCATCGGCAGCAGTCGTCGGAGCAGAGCCGCCCACCGAGATTTGCGGTCGATTGCCCGTGACCGCCCGTCTTTTTCTGGTGGTTACCGCTGGGCCCTCGGGCTTGGACTCGCAACCGGCAATGAAAAAACTTAATGCCAGAAGGACAACGAGCGTTACGATTGAAAACTTGGTTGAACCGGCATCATGGCGGTACATGATTCACCTCGAAAATCAAATATGTGCAATAGCCTTTGCAGCGGCGGATTAATGGCCCTCAAATCAGACGTTTGGGGCGTTTACTTTGACGAACTCGCCGCTGTCATATTGTATTGACGAAAACACGAAAACACCACCCAAACACGAGTAGAGCACACGTTTTTCCTGTTTTGGCGCCCGGATTGGCTTCCGGTGCAGCCAAACACCGCGTACCCAGCTATAAAGACCGGCTTGTATCGCCTTTGTCTTTGATAAGTGAAGAGACGGCTTCGCCCGTATCGGTCTTTTGGAGTCGCTCTTCAAATCGTTGGTTGTAAGTGCCCAAATCGCAACCAGCCACGAAACCAATGGGGCAACACAACGCCAAAAGAATTATCCGACTTTTGAAATTTGTCGTTTTGTCGGTCATTTACTCATCCATCCGGGTGGTTTGATGCCTACTGGCTGCTTTGCTATCGTAGCTCAAACAAAATCTTGCAACAGCAGCTTTGCCCGGAAAACCGCTGTTGTCCGAGCAATTCGGGCAGTGAGTCGCCAATCGTCAGGCTTTTCTCCAACCCGCGCTGCGTGTGTGCGTATTATTATTGCTGATAATTCCAGTTGCCAATATCTTGGTTTTGACGATTGTTTGCAAACAAGATGTACTTTCCGTGAAAGGAGCTGGTCATGAGACGAGTTTCAAATCGACGACTGATCGTGCCCCTATACGGCGTGTTGTTCCTGTGGAGCTGTCTGCCAACCGCGGGCGCGTGTCCAGCCCGCGCAGATTTGGACGTCGTCCCCGAGACGACTTTCAATACCGCTTGGCATGACCTGCAGGCTGTTGTCGACTGCGTCATGCGTGAGCACCTGGCCCCCCCGACACGTCAGCAGCTGTATCTCTCGGCGTGTCGAGGCCTCTACGTTCCATCTCAAACCCTTCCTCCCGGCGATTTGTCCGAAACTTTTTCCAAACTGACATCCAACACACAATTTGAAGAGACGTTGTCCAAAGTCTGGGATGAACAAGTCGCCAAAGGCATCGCATCACAACAGCTTGCTCAATTTGCAATCGCCTCGGTAATTGCGAGTGCCGTGCGTCCAGCTTCGACAGTTCGAGAAGATGAACACTTTGGACCCATGCCGCAGTTCGTAACCGAAAAGGAAAACCGAGTTCGCAAACAACTTGCCGAAAACCAATACGTTGGAATCGGGATCAAAGTCGGGATCAAAGATGGGTACCCCCAGATCCTTGAACCCTTCTATGGTGGCGCGGTGCAAATGGCAGGTGGCGCGAGGGTGATTTGATCGTCGCCGTCAACGGCGTACCGTCGAAAGGGCGAGTATTTGGCGACATCATTGAAGACCTACGTGGCGAAAAAGGATCTACCTTAACGGTCACGCTCCGTCACGAAAGCGAAAAAGTCGATCGCGAATACACGATGATTCGAAACGTGATTCCGATTGCCACGGTAATGGGTCACAAAAGAAACGAAGATGGCTCATGGGCGCTCGAACTACCGGGTCATCCGGATATCGCCTACCTCAAAATAACCGACATTGTCGGGAGCACCGCTGCCGAGTTGGCGGAATTAGCCAGGAAAACACAAAAGCAGAATTTTCGTGGAGTGCTTCTCGATTTTACGGCGAACGCAGGTGGTAGCATCCCGGACATTCACCACGCGATCATGCTGGCCGATACGTTGTTGGGCGAAGCGACCATCGGCGATCTCTACACCAAAGACAACACCACAGAAATCCGTTCACAAGCCGACCATGTTTTTGCAAACATGCCGATTGTGATCTTGGCACCCAAGGTCGTTTCTGGCCCCGAGTTTTTGGTACTGGCGGCGTTGGCACACAGCGGTCGAGCCAAGATCGTCGGAACCACGCTGTTTTCTCGAGGTTTGTGCACAAAGTCGATTGATTTGGAGGGCTTGGGTGCAGTCGATCAGCTTCCATACGCGTTGGTGATTCCTCGCGGCCAGGAGTCAACTTCCGCCAAAGCGGAGGCTCATGAAGACAATCCGATTCAGCAGTTCAATGACAACCTGACCCTGACTCCAAACGCGATCGTGCAGAATCCCGAAAAAATGGAGGACTATCTTCAACTCGCTTTGGACTTATTGAATCAAATGACGACATTGCCCAGCGAGCTGAAGCCGCAGGTAACGAACGCCCCTTCCTCCCGGTAACGGAATGCGAATTTGAATTCGATAGACCCCGACGACACGAACCCGAACGCGGAAGTATCCGAGGCACTCGAACAGCCGAAGGTAAGTGAGCCGCCTGTAACATCTTGGCTGTGGCCAGTTCTTTTTAAAGCTGTCAAGTTGATGTTGCTTGTCTTGATCGTTGTGGGCGGCGTGGCCTGGTATGCCTATCGTTCGACACAAAACATTCCGGAATTTTATCAATCCGCGTTGACGACTCCGCCGGATTTGCTGGACCAGCAAGGTCAGGAATTCGAATCGCGGATTTTTGATCTGCAACACGAATCGCACGACCGCGGCGAGTGGCAAGCTGTTTTTACCGAAGGTCAGGTGAACGGTTGGCTGGCGACCGACTTGCCCGAGAAATTTCCCGATGCGATTCCGCCGCAAATTGCTCATCCAAGAATCCGGATTATGGACGATGAGCTGGAAATTGCTTTTCGTTGCCGTTCCAGGAGATTTAACGGCATCATTGTCGCCAAGGGAGATGCGTTTTGCACGGAGCACCCAAACGAAATCGCGATCCGGATCAAAAGCGCCAAAGCGGGTATCGTGCCACTGCCCATCGGTCCGTGGGTCGAAGCAATCGCTGAAACACTACGGTCGGCTGGCACGGAAACCACGTGGACTGAAATCGAAGGTGATCCCACGGCGATTGTCGTGTTGCCCAGAACCATGACGGATAACGACGACCTGCGTTTCAAACTTGAAACGGTTCAACTTACCAAAGGACAACTACTGCTAGGCGGAGTGACGGTGGCCGCCAGCAAGCCGTCTGGTATCGAAGTCGAGGAGAATTAGCGCGAAATCATTTCGCCCACTTGAGGCGCCGTTGGATGTTTTGACGACTTTCAGTTACTTCCGCACCGACGAGTCGTTTGAGTTTTGGCGACCAATTCCCGTAGGTCTGCCACTGTTTGAATTGCTTTTCTTCCGCCACACCAACCACCCCCGTGGGTCGCTTCTGCCGGACGCGACCGGGCCTGGAGTAACTCTCGGCAAGTTTTATCCACGGTCTGCGTTCGCGCAGGATTCGCCGGTTGACGCGTGAATGCCTACCGTGAACTCCGTGTCGTCGATTCGAATGATGCTCACAAACCAGTCTCCACTGGCCGTAATCATCCTGAGTCGTTTCAGGTTGTCACTGTTGACCAGCCACTCAAACTCGCCGCTCATTTGACGTGTTACGACTCCCCGCCCGCCGGACAACGGTCCCTCGTTGTCAAGAAACCACGCTCGATGATTGTCCAGCCGTTGCGCCTTGATCGTGCAACCGACAACCGGCTGTGATTCCAGGGCCCAGGTGGCAAGCGTTCTATCGTCTGGATCGAACAAAACGGCTGTTTGATTCTCCAGCATCAGGTCCCAATGATCGGGTCGGTCAGAGGTAGCTGGCGTGACATGATAATGAACAACAAAACGTGGCATGGTGAACGGTTCCCTCATCGGAAGCAAAAGCGTTCTGAATTTCGAATCGAGAAAGGGAGTCATGGCGTGCGTTCGCAATGCCGTTCCACCCGGGCCGTAGCAACCAGGCCGACGGAAAGTGCAGTTACCACTTGGCGCTTCAGGGGTTTCTCTTTCAAGATACGTCTATGTCGACAACGGCCGAAGACAGCTCGAAGTTCATCATACCCGGCGTCAAGCCGCTGCAAATCGGTGACGTCGTTGTCGATCCACCGATTTTACAGGCTCCGATGGCGGGATTTACCAATTATGCCTTTCGGCAAATTGTCCGTGAGTACGGCGGCTCCGGTTTGCAGGCGACCGAAATGGTGAATGCCCGGGGATTCGCCTGGCTGGACGAACATGACGCCGAACATCCAGATCGTTTATGGGGTGTCCGTGATGAGCCGCGACCACTGGCGGTCCAGATTTGGGATAACCAGCCCGAAACTCTGGCGAAGGTTGGCCGGCGACTCGTGGAAGATTATGCGGTCAGCCTCGTTGATATCAATTTCGGTTGCCCGGTAAAACAGGTTACCGAAAAAGCCAAAAGTGGCAGTTACCTGTTGCGCTACCCCGAACAGATGGGGCGAATCATTGAACAAGTGGTCAAGGCCTGCGCCCCGAACACCGGTAACGGCGAAAATTCGGCTGGGATGTACGCGAGACAGAATTAACGCCATCGATGTCGCTCAAGTGGTTGAATCAGCTGGAGCCAAAGCGTTAACGGTCCACGGTCGCACCGCCCAGGACATGTTTCGCGGCAACGCAAATTGGCAACAGATCGCCGCTATCAAACCGTATCTAAAGACGATTCCCTTGATTGGAAACGGTGATCTTGATTCGGCGGCAAGAGTGCTGGAAGTTTTTCGCAATTACGATATCGACGGTGTCATGATCGCCCGGGCTTGCCTGGGCAGACCATGGTTGTTTTCGCAGGCAGCGGCGGCCTTGCGGGGTGAACCCGTGCCACCCGACCCGACACTGGCTGAACAACGTCAATGTATGTTGCGGCATTTTGATCTGCTGGTGGAACGATTTGGAGAATCAAAGAGTGCCCAGCTGATGCGGAAGTACGCTTGCTGTTACGCTCAGGGTCGCCATGGCGCACGTCACTTTCGCACACATGTGGCCAAAATCTCTTCGGCGGCGGAGTTTTATGCGGTCGTCAACGAATATTTTCCCACCGCAAAACCCATTGAGAATTCTGTGGCAATGAAAGTTCGTTCCTGCAGCGAAGCCTCCCAATGAATCAACGCCCGCCAGGTTTGTTTCCGGAGCTCAATGAACGTGCGTGGGCATTGGCTGACCAAGCCGAATCATTAGGACTCGAAATGGACATTCGCTCGTTCCTTGACGAGTCGGGAGCCCGAATTCTCGATTTTGGAGTTGATCGGCCGGGAACATTATCCGCGGGGCTTTCGTTGGCGATGGTTTGCCTGGCCGACCTGGCAGACGTCCAGTTGTTGCAAATCACGTCGTATGAATTACCACTGCCGCAGGTGCAGGTGGCAACGGATCATCCTCTGGCAGCTTGCATGGCCTCTCAATATGCAGGTTGGCCATTGTCGCACGGCGACTATTTTGCGATGTGCAGTGGCCCGGCACGGATGGCGCGCGGCCAGGAACAACTCCTGACTGATTATGACCTGGAGCAGTCGATGGACAGGGTGGTTGGAATTCTCGAAGCGAGTGAGTTTCCACCGACGAAGGTTATTCGACATTTTGCCAAAGAGTGTTGTGTTGAGCCCGACCACGTGTTGCTTTGTATCGCGCGAACTGCCAGCATTCCTGGCTGCGTACAAGTGGTCGCCCGCTCGATTGAAACGACCTTGCACAAGCTGTACGAGCTTGGTTTTGACTTGACGCTGGTTCGCAACGCGATTGGAACCGCGCCGCTTCCGCCGATCGGCAAGGACGATCTGCAGGCACTGGGTTGGACCAACGATGCCATTCTCTACGGGGTGCAGGTTCAGTTGTGGGTCGATGCGAATGACGTCACGATTGAAAAATTTGGCCAACAACTTCCGAGTTCCAGCTCGGCCGAATTTGGAAAACCGTTTCTTGAGATCTTCGAGCAGTACGATCGTGACTTTTACAAGATTGACAAAATGCTGTTCAGTCCTGCCTGCGTCTTGATCAACAGCCTGCAATCGGGTCGAAGTTTCCTGTTTGGATCCATTCGCAACGATATCTTGAAAGCATCATTTGGAGTTGGTTGACTATTCAATCGCAAACCATGAAGATCGCTGTTCTGGCTCATCCCGATGGTTGGCATTTTCAAGATCTGAAGCGGGCGGCTGGTAACCAGCATCACGTATACTCGTGTCGGTATCAGCAACTTTCGACCTTAATTTCGAATGCTGAAAACCTGATTCAAACAGGTGACCATGACCTGCGAGATTGCGATTGTCTTCTTGTTCGCGCCATGCCGGCCGGCTCGCTGAGCCAGGTTGTCTTTCGCATGGACGTTTTGCAGCAGTTGCAGAAAGGGGGAGTCTTGATCGTGAATTCACCGCGGACGATTGAAGCTTCCGTCGATAAATACCTGAGCCTGGCGCTACTCAAGAACGCGGGAATTCCGATCCCGCGTACAGGCGTTTGCCAAACGGCGGCAGATGCGATTCGCTTGTTTGACGAATTGGGAGGAGACGTGGTTGCCAAACCGTTGTTTGGCAGCCAGGGAAAAGGACTGCGACGGTTAACCAACGTCACGGAAGCAAGGGACTTTGTTCAAATTGTTGTCGACAACCGTGATGTCATCTATTTGCAAGAATTCATCAACCATGGCGGCTGCGATCTTCGCTTGTTGGTGGTTGGAAAGACTGTCTTTGCAATGAAGCGGCACAGCACACACTGGATTACCAACGTGAGTTG
This sequence comes from uncultured Planctomycetaceae bacterium, assembly GCA_963697295.1. Classification (GTDB taxonomy): domain Bacteria; phylum Planctomycetota; class Planctomycetia; order Pirellulales; family Pirellulaceae; genus Mariniblastus. Next base: position 200,864 of record CAVONL010000006.1, read on the forward strand.
CGGCGGGACACCCAAACCGCACATTGCAAACGAGCTTGAGCACAAAATTGCGATCAACGCTGCGGCTGCGGTAAACGGATGTATTATTGGTGTTGACCTGATCTATGACGAGCAAGGCCAACCGAACGTCGTCGATGTCAATTCAGCACCGGGCTGGCAAGCAATTAGCGCGACACTTGACATTGATATCGCGTGCGAGATTTTGAATTTCGTTGCTCGGTCAAGCCATACAAGTTTGCGCGAAAATTTCCGCATATGCTGAAGTAGCCGAATTGGAGGTTTGGAGATCGAGCGACATCCGGCAGAAGCGACGACGCATGGACGACGAAAACTAGAATTCCGACCTGTTGACGTCCGCTGCGCGAAACCAGGCGAAGGGACTCGCTATGCTACAACGGGAGCGACCGCACAACATCTGCCCCGAGCTTATTGCTTGGCCTCGTCCGCTTTGCCCATGAGCGACTGATCGTTGTAATCCTGGCGAATCATTTCAATCTGATCGATTTGGTCCAGGAATGCGTCCAGCACGATTGGATCGAATCGTGTGCCCCGTTCCGAAAGCATGATTTCCAGACATTTCTTGACCGGAAACTTTGGCTTGTATGGTCGCTCGCTGCAGAGCGCATCATAAACATCGGCGACGCAGGTAATCCGGCCTTCGATTGGGATTTGATCACCCGTCAATCCGTTAGGATATCCCGTTCCATCCCATTTTTCGTGATGGGTACGCGCGATGGTTGCGGCGAGTTCCAGCATGTGTGAATCAACACCCTCCATCAGGAAGCCATTTTCGGCATGACCTTTGACGCGCTCGAGTTCGCTGTTGGCCAGTGGTTCCATAATTTGACAGCCAAGTCCACAATGCGTTTTCATCACCTCGAATTCCTCACGGCTGAGTTTGCCTGGATTCAACAAAATTGAATCCGGAATTCCGATTTTTCCCACATCGTGCAATTGTGACGCCAATTCAATTTGGCGGCAGTATTCCGGGCCAAACCCGAGTTGCCGGGCAATGACGCCACAGTATTTTCCAACTCGAATAACGTGTTCCCCGGTCTCGTTGTCCCGGTATTCAGCGGCACGGGCCAAACAGTGAATGATTTGTTCTCTCGATCGGTCGATTTGCCGTGTGCGGGCGCGAACTTGCTTCTCAAGTTCGACGGCATAGGTTTCGAGGTGGTCATAGTGCCGTTTGACAATCAAGGCATTTTGGACTCTCAGCACCAGATCCAGCGGATCAACCGGCTTGGCCAGAAATTCGGTTGCCCCTAACTGTAACGCTTCGCGCTTTGTTTGATTCTCCGAGTTGGCACTCAAAATGATAAAGGGAATGTGCTGAAAGATGCTGGTCCTCTGGCGCACCTTTAACAGGTCCAAACCGGTCACATGGGGCATCATGATGTCGAGCAGAACCACGTCCGGCTTTTCCGCTTCGATCGTTTCGAGGGCCTTGCGCGGATCGGTCAGGGTCACAAAATTTTGATAACCATCCGAGGCAAGAAAACGACGAACAACCCGAATCACCAATTGTTCATCGTCGACAATCATGATTTTCGACGTGCGAACTTCGTCGCGTTCCCGATCGATTGACATCGTGTCAACCCGCCTTCGACCAGGCACACTCACCCGACGGTCCACAAACTCCGCAGAGCCCGGATCAACGATATGATCCGAAATTGGCAGGGAGAATTCAGGATTGGAAGTAATATCCATTGCTAGTCCGTTGCAAGATAGAAATCGGCCTCCAATTATTCAACTTGGCTGACAATTCGCGCTGAAAAATTGAAAATGCACAACTAAATTGTTGCATCGCGAGCGGATTGAACCGCCTATGCCCGTTATGTTGATCACGCGCAGCCGCCTGGTTCGAGAATCACGATTCGCGACAAGATATCCCGGATTTGATTCATCCAGCCAGAATAGTCATCGGCTTTACCAGCTCGCGCCGAGAACTCCAGTCCGACCGCCGGCTCGTAAAATTCGCTGAATCCGCAGGTTCCACCGGCCCCTTTGAGCCAATGAGCTTCCTTGGCAATCTCGGCATGTTCCGAAGTTTCAATCAACTGTTCGAACAGTTCCAGCTTTTGTTCCAAAGACTCCACGAATTCCTCGGCGATCTCGCGAAACTCGGGCTGGTCCATTGGCAGGTTCGAGTAGATCGGGTTCGCAACATTCCCGCTGGATGTTTCCGATTTCAATCCCGCTTGGATTGGCACCGGCTCGCAACAACCGTTGCGTTTAACTTCGGTCTGTTCGAACACCGCTGGTTCAGTCTCTGAAAGGTTATCGGCAAAAAGAATAATTGGACGGATGGTCGACAGGAATTGATCCATGGCCTGATTGATCGCCGCCGGCTCACCTGTCCGGCTTGCGACAGCCAATTGCACGAGATCCATGGACACATCCAGATGTCCGTGTTCCAACGAAATTTCGGCCAATCTACGAGCAGTATCGCTAATTAACTCAAAATCATTTTTTTCGATCGCAGCTTGTAAATCGAGCAACAGGTCTTGCACGACAATCCGGTACTCGATCCGATGTTCGGATCTTGCTGAAGCAGCCAGGAGCTGTTGTGTTTTTGGCTTAATTTTAGCGGGGTCGGACAGGGCCTGTTGATGGAGTTCGGTTTGATGAGTCTGTTCGCGATTCGGTAAAGCTGGCTCGGCTTTGCCCACATAGCCTTCAAGTGTGGCAATTAACTCGTCAATATCGACAGGTTTGGCGATAAAACCGACGCAGCCTGCGGCGTAGCACTTTTCCTGATCGCCTGTCATTGCGTTGGCAGTTAAAGCCAGGATCGGTGCTTTAAATCCCTTTTCACACAGCCGGCGCGTCGCCTGATAGCCATCCAGCACGGGCATTTGCATGTCCATGAGCACGACATCAAAATTCCCAGCAAGTGCCTTTTCGACGCCGATTTGTCCATTCTCAGCTTGTTCGACGAAACAACCCGCGCGTTCCAACACCAGCGTGATCAAGCGTCGGTTGGCCCGCCCATCGTCAACCACGAGAATTCGTGAAGGCGGCAATCTTAGATTGGCGCTGGATTTCGCCACGCGGCGCTGTTCGAAAATGGAAGCCTTGAACGTCGCGTAGTCGATGAGAGCTTCGTTTTCGATATTTCCGACATCAATGGTAAACGCAAACACGCTTCCTTTGCCCAATTCGCTGGTCACGACAATTTCACCACCCAACGCGTTGACAATTCGTTTACTGATTGCCAACCCGAGACCGGTTCCACCAAATTTCCTGGTCACACTGGTATCAGCCTGTTCGAACGGATTAAAAATCCTTTCAATCTGGTCAGGTGTCATGCCAATCCCGGTATCCGAGATTCTGATTTCCATTGCGGGACGGCCGCCTTTTTTGATCAACTTTGAGGAAACGGTAACATTTCCTTCCGATGTGAACTTGATGGCATTCCCCACGAGATTGGTAACGACTTGCCGCAGCCTGACATCGTCCGTTTCAATCGTTTGGGGGAGATCACTTTTGTAATCGACGATAAGTTCAACGCCTTTATCTTCGGCGCAGACCCGGAGAATGCTGGTGACGTCGTGGATGATCTTGAATGGCGAGCATTGCAGTTTTTCAATCTCCATTTTGCCGGCCTCGATCTTGGATAGGTCAAGAATGTCATTGATCAATTCCATCAGGTGCTTGCCGCTGGAGTGAATTGTTGAGAGATACTCGAGTTCCTCGTCTTTATCATTGGCCAAACCGCGCTGCAGCCAGTCTGTAAAACCGAGGATGGCGTTCATTGGCGTGCGGATTTCATGACTCATGTTCGCAAGGAAATCGGATTTAGCCTGATTAGCCGACTCGGCAGCCTGTTTGCTCATCTCGAGTTCCGTAACGTTTTCGAAACTGACCAACACGCCCGTACCTTTGGCGGATTCTGCCACCACGGGAGAGCAGTTCACTTTGAAAATAACCTCTCTGCTGTCCGGTGGACTCTTGGGTGACAAATGCAGGATGAGAATTCTGTCCGTAATATGTTGTCCTGTTTCCGCGGCCTCGGTCCAGGGAAATATTGTGACCTCAGTACGCCGGTCATCCAGGGTCCATTTAAAGAGCTCTTCGGCTTTTTTGCCGATCAGCCGATCGTCTTTTCGTCCGACAATCTGTTCAAAAGCCTGGTTGGCAAGGACGATACGCCCGCGAGTGTCAAGGATCAACAGGCCTTCTGTCAAGTTGTTCAGGGCGTTACGGACACGCTTGGGAACGGACCTGGATGGATTGAGCTGTGTCAACATGTGCCCGAGATAAATCAAGTACAGAATGAAGGTACTCGACGCCAAAAAAATTGCCAGGCGACTCCAGGGTGACAGCCAGGTACCAAATTGTCCGTTGATCGAATGAAACGTAAACTCGATCTTGCCCCAGGAGTTTTTCCCGCTAATCAGCGGTACGGCGAGTTTGGTATTGGGATCGGCTTGATCAATATCCGAGTGCCAAAGCGCATCATGTAGGTGCGTTTCCGCGATGAGTCGACCGAATTTGTTCCTGACCCCGACCGAGCGCAACTCATGATTTCGCACGACTGCCTGGTTGATGATCGTCTCCAGAATGGGAAATTGATTGTTTTGAATCAATAACGATCCACTAATCGCCAGCGACTCGCAGTAATCACATCGCGCCTGAAGCCGGGCGTTCCGTTCCGAAGGAACGAGATTCATGGCAGTGGCCGCCATAAAGACCAGCAACAAGATCCCAATGAGTCCGACGACGAGCCGTATTTTTGTTGTAATCCAACGCATATTAATTGTGTTTCGTGAGATTGGCCGGGGACATCGACGTCCACTTCGCATTCCAGTTTTGAATTATTGGTTGTCAATCATCTGGGCAATTGACTGGTCGTCTTCATCGCGTTCACGCGCGGACGACTCGATGACCGGCAGGGGATCAAAGGCCTGCCAGGCAGGGACCGAAGACATGAACGTAGTCAACAAAACGCCACCCCGGATAATCCAGGCCAGGTAACCAACCGTCAAAAAGCTGGTAACTGACGCGACAATTGTCGGCGTTGTCAAATCGAATTTCATCAAGAATTCTTCTTTGGCAGCGTCCAAATCATTCCAGAAAATACCTGCCATGATTGGATCAAATGTCGAAATCGCCACGCCGCTCACACCGGCTGTCGGGCGACCAGACCCCAGTTCGGATTCCAGGAGCAAATTCTCGGCTTCGTTCGCGTAAGCATAGGTTGTTTGAAGTTGTTCCAGGTCCAAATTCGAATCGAGGGACTCGATTTTAAGGTTCGAAGATTCCGATTGCGCGGTATCTGCAGTCGAATCTGCAAATCGACTCAATCCAGGATCGCCGACGTTTTCTGCGACCGACGACGCATCATCTGTGGGAGGCGGCGTCTCTCCGAGGACGATCTCCTCGACTGGCGTTTCCTCTCCCGGATCGACGACATCAATGGTTGAGATGCCATTGGACAGCGGCAATACATCAAAGGTGACGGTCGCGACATTGCTCGTTAGACCATCCGCGACAACAACGTACTCAAGCACTTCGATACCGCTAAAGTTGGGGTTTGGATTAAACACCAGGTTGCCATTCGCGTCGATAAATGCGATTCCATCGGAAGGATTATCGACAAGCACGATTTGCAAATTGGCGCTGTCCGGATCGAAATCGTTGGCCAGCAATTGAGCCGCCGTAATAGCGACCGTTTCATCCGGACCGACTAGATAAATGCCGTCGTCGTTCACGATTGTCGGATCTTGAATCGGATTGACATTGACGTTGACCACGGCTGTATCGACTTGTCCGTCCGCACCCATCACCATGTACCGGAATTGATCGGACATCGTTTCGGACCCGTCATGTTGATAGTGAAAGGTCCCGTCCGAGTTCATCACCACGGAACCATGACCCGGAAGTACAAGAATTGAAGCGATTAGCCCATCGCCAAGACGGTCGAGGTCATTGGCCAGCACACTGGCGGTGCTCGAATACGAGCCGCCTTCGTTAACCGCAAATGAATCGTCGACTGCGACCGGATCATCGGCTACGTCGGCAACTGAAATTTCGACGGTGCGAATGTCAAATCCTGAGTGACCGTCGTCGACACGAACATCGACGTAATAAGTGTTTCCACCGGCTCCAAGTGGTGTTTCAAAATCCGGCGCTACCAGGAAGACCAACTCGTTACCGATCACACCGAATCGAACGTCGTCGGCGCCGGTTCCGGCGATCGAATAGGTCAGCGAGTCGCCGTCCGCGTCGGTTGCCGTCAAGTTTTCGACGTAGCTGGTGTTTTCCAGAACCGTGACAACGCCAGGATCGGCCAAAATTGGATGGTCATTGGCGGGTGTGACGGTAACGGTCGCGGTGGCTACAATCGAGCCGCCAAATCCGTCTATAACCTCATACATGAACGAGTCGCTACCGCTAAAATTCGGATCTGGAAGGTAACTAAATGTGCCGTCACTACCCAGCAGAAGTGTTCCGTTGGCCGGGCCCGATATGGGTGTTGTCGTCACGCTTAAAGTATCGCCGTCAACGTCGGAAAGATTACTCAACAGGTTGTCCGGGCTCGACAGGTCGACGATCAACCACGAGTCCTCGGTTGTTGAGAATGTCTCGCCGGTACCGGTCGGATCATCATTGATTGGGATGACGTGCAGCTCAAGGGTTGCCGATCCGGAACTGTAGGTGTCGCCATCGTGGACGCTAAAATCAAAGGAAGTTAACGGCAGGCCGTTTAAGTTCAGGTTGGGTTGGAAGGTCAAATCGCCGGCGTCCAGCTGCGCTCTGGAGACATCCACTCCCGCCGCCGTCAATGCCACGCCATTAAGGAAGAGGGTTCCATTTGCGGGAAGTGAGTCAATGCGAATGCGTTCCAGTGTATCGCCCGGCGAATCAACGAATTCAAATTCCGTTTTATCGAAAATATGAACGTTGTCCTCCGCCATGACAACGGTCGAATCAATTGCCCTTGGCGCGTCGTTAATGTCATTAACACGGATGTCAAAATTTTGAACGTAGGTGCCACCAGCGGGATCGATAACTTCAATCGTTACTGTGTGCACCGTGTTCGCTTCAAAGTCCAAACCGGTTTGGTCGGCAACCCTGATTTCACCTGTGGAGTTATCAATGACAAACCGGCCTCCGGCGTCATTGGTCATGTCAAAACTGAAACTTCCGTTGCCAGCCGTGCTGACTTCGGTGACCCTCACGTCCCCAATCATGGCGCCGCGATAGGTACCGGTTACTGCCTGGAACTGCAAAACCGTGCTCGTAGAATCGGCGATGAAAGTAAACGTTTCTTCGGTCCATTGGAGATTTGTCCGGCTCCAGCCGGCGGGTCTGTCGAATGTAAACGAATTCGAACTTCCGTCGATGTTGACGTTCAGGCTCTGCTGAGTCTCCGTGCCCTCAAAGTTGCCTGTCATCGCAAACGAGACGACATATTCCTGACCGACAACCGTCGCCAAGGTTTGTTCAATAGTCCCCCGGCCATATACACCAAACGGAGTGCCGCCCGTCAAATCAATAACACGCCCTCCCATCGGTGACGTTTCCCAATCCGATCCGCGGACGTCAACTACCTCGTCGACAACGGTCCACGACCCAAGTTGGCTGCCCGCCCCGGACCCATCGGCATAAAAACTGGTAAAGTTGGGATTCGTGATTTCAAATTCAAGGAATAATCCGTCGCGGACAACGTCATCACCGTACTCGCTGTCCATTGGCATCACGTGGCCAACAATGGTCCCGTTAGCCGAATTTTCATCAACATTCAAAAAATCGGTTGGCGTGCTGGCGACGAAATTTGGTCCGCTGGCGTGGCCGAGCGTTAGATCGTTGGTTCCGGGGTTGAGCAAATCGACAACGGCCGTGCCGCCGACCAGTTCTGTCATTTGCCAGTTGGCAATCAGCCCTGCCGGTACATTATCGACGTCAAACTTATGGTTCATGTTGGCCCGTATTTCCGCAGCGGAGCGGACCTCATTCCAAAGTCGAATGTCATGAAGGGTGCCACTGAAGATCTCGTCAAACAGGAAACCGCCTCCTGGAGAATCCTGATCGGCGCCAAAAATGAGCTCGCCACCGCTGGCAAGTGTCTCGCCGACTGCGAGGCCAAGGCCCGAATCGGTAACAACGCCATCGACCATTACGGACCAAGCGCCAGCTGCGTTGTTCCAGGCAAAAGAAAAGTTGACGATGGATCCGTCCATAAGCGAGTTGTAGTCGATGCCGGTCAGCAAACCGGCGGAAGCGTTATTTAACTCGAGATGCAAACGGCCGTCACCCATCAACGCGATTTCCACATCATCGCCTGCAACTGTTTCGTAGCTGAACAGATGAGTTGCTGGAGCAAACGGGGCACTGAAGGTCACCTCGATCGTAAATTCATTCAGCCCCGCCAGGATGTCGCCCACGCCAGCCATGAAATAGGCATCATTGCCGCCATCCATATTTAACTGGATACCAGGCGACAGATTCGTTGGCGGATCATTGACTTCATTAACTGAAATTTCAAAAGATCCAACTTGCGCTACGGTACCGTTTTCACCACCATCGTTGACGGAGAAAAGAAAACGGTCACTCAAGGTTTCACTACCATCGTGGCTGTAGCTCAACCGTCCCAAATCAATATCAGCTTGGGTAAACTGGTTTCCCGCCGCGAGAGCCACCGCATCCAAATACAACGTGCCGCTGACAGGCGAATTGAGGAGCTCATAAGTTAACTCACCGGGCCCATCATCGTCGTCTTCAACGGCCAACATTGCCGTAGAAATGACTACGTTGGCTTGTCCCTCGTCGACCGCCATCCCATTGTTTGCCGCAATGACCGGGTTATCGTTGAGCGGGTTGACCGTGATGCCGAAAACGCCGGTTGAAACAGCGCCCTGTCCGTCGTCGACCGAAAACGTAAACCCGTCGGCCGTCGTTTCGCTGCCATCGTGCTGATAGGAAACGCGATTGGTGTCAATATCGTCCTGTGTAAAGGTCAACGCCGGCGCACCGGATAGCAAGATTGTTCCATAGGTTGGGGCAGACGTTATCGTGTAGACCAAATCGGAACTGGCATTATCGGGGTCGGTCGTCAGCAATTGAGCGTTACTGATGTTTAGCAACGCTCCTTCGTCGAGAGTCAAACCATTGTTGACGGCAACGGATTGCTCGAAACTGGGCCTCGACACGAGTGCGATCGCATCAACGTCGCCGTTAGGGCCGCCGGACAGTCCTCCCACGGTGGACGCGTCAAAGAAAATACTGGCTGTTGCATTGGCGACGCCAGTGGTTCCGAGAGTCGTTGTCGAGAACTCAAGCGCGTAAATGTCGTTGTCCTGGATGTCCAAGCCGCCCGCAGATAATTGAAGGCTCTCATCCCCGCCAGCCGCACCCACCGTTTCGTTTTTCTCTGCGGACAGCAATAGAGTACCCGCGTTTAAAGTCATCCCACCGATCGTCGTTAGTTCCTCGATCAGTTCGATTCCCATGATGGCTTCGTCGACCCCGACGTCGTGTCCGTCGACGAGGACGTTGATTGATTGCACCCCACCGGTTATCTGCAACAGGTTGATATCGTTGCTAACGGGATCTTTGGCGGTGAACAGAATATCGCCTGCGCTCAAATCGTAATCACCAATCGTCGTGTCGCTCTGAACGAGCGTCAGTCCCCAGATGTCATCGACCGCAGGGAGTGTGGCCAAGACTGAAAACGTGCCACTCGCGAAATCGTAATTGCCTGGGGCAGATGGCCGGAAAATCAAGATATCGTGGTCGTAGGCCGTGGCGATGCCCGGGATCGCCGATGTGTTGGATTCTTCGATCGAAAACAGAATATCGCCCGGATTGAGAATCGTCGGCGTTGCCGTGTCGATCGTGACGGTTTGCGTAACCACGTGAAGCGCGTTCAGATCGAGGCCGGTGCTGAACAGAATATAAGCTTCACCGTCTGTGGGCGATCCGAAGGTTAAGCCTGGGTCGCCAAAGCCAATCGCGTCACCGGCATCCCAGTTGGTCGAAGCTCTGCGATCCGTCACCTGTGGTTGAATAAACAAGTCCTTCGGGCCAAGTCGGAATCGCGGTTGTCGCCACGATGTGAAACCCGTCAGAGCCGTCCAAAACACCGGCAAACCCGATGGCGTAATTGTTGTTCAGGTACTTGGCAATTGAAACATTCGTTTGAATGCCCGTGTCAGCCAAGGGCGAAACAAATAGTTCGGTGGCGTCGATCGGCGTGCCGTCAAAATTGAATTGCCGCTGGAAAACTCCATTCGGATCCGAAGAGAGAGTACTTTCTCCTTCCCATACAAACACCACTACGTTGTTTTCCAGGAGTGCCACCGAGGGATGTTCCTGGGCTCCCTGCGATGAGCTGTTGACCGGTGTGAAGCTATGTTCGAGCGTGCCGTTGGCAAGAAACGTGCTGCCCGCGACATGGGTTGACAACGCGGTTGCGGTTGTGCCGACACCGAATGGAGCCGCTTTGAGCGAGTCGGTGCTATCGACCGTCCAGGAAACGACAAAGTCGCCATTGTCGTTGATATCTACCGATGAACCGAATCGCAGCTGAGTTGCTGTCGCCCCCTGTACCAGGAATTCTCCGGTCAACGACGTAACTGCCGTTGCGTTGAATTCGTATTTGTTGGCAAAAATCTCGCTTTCGGTGTCGCTGTCAAAATAATTGTCCCAGGAAACAACAAACTCATTGCTGTCGTTCATGGCCACGTCGGCCCGCCCCTGGTAACCGCTGGTGTCGCCACCGTTGGCTTCGCCCGTGTTGACCTGGAACGTTGAATCCATCGTATTGCCCAATGCATCGAACATTTGTCCATAGACATCACCCGCGGCATCACCGTCGCCTTTGGATTCCCAGACGACAACGAAGTTTCCCAGTTTGTCCATGGCAAGCGAAGCATTATTTCCACCGTTGCCCTGATCGATTTCAAACTCGGATTTGATAACGTTTCCATCGGAATCGATGATTTTGCCGTAAACTCCGAGCTGCCCCGAGTGATCGCTGGTCCACACGAACGTCATGTTTCCGTTGGCCGCCATCGCCACGGTCGCCCATTGCTGATCTCCGGCAAGCGTATCGTTGACGCGAATCGTCGTGACCGGATTGCCGTCAATCAGGTCCTGCTGCGTATGCAGTTCGTAGTAGATATCCGCGCTAACGGAACCGGCGATCGTATCAGAGCTGAAAACGCCCACGAAATCACCGTTGTCGCCGGCGGCTACCGCGCGGCTGGCTGAGCCATCCTCGCTGGTCGCGTCGAGTGTGGCGATCCCCAGACCATGCAGCCAACTTGCCTGCACGTCCACTGTAAAGGCGGTAGTACTTTCGATGATTCCAACCTGGTATTCAAAACTCCAGTCGCCTGACAGGTCGGCGTGCCCCGTGGTATCGTCACTGGCGGCAACATCGACGCCCAACATCTGCGCAAGTTCACTAACGAACTGTTCACCCAGCTCCGATTGGGCGACATCGCAGCCATAGATCAACAGGTCTGCGTTTTCTGCAAACGCCGAATTCCACGACTCCAGCTCGTTACGGACATTCGCAAGTGCCGACTGATTCAACAGGGAATCTCCCAATTGAATTTGGCCATCCGAACCGTGAGTTACCAGGTGAATTGCGTCGAAGACCTGGTTGTTTTTTCCCAGGAAATCGCTGACCTGCGAAACACCATTTGAATTCGCATCGAGATAAATAATTTCATAGCTTCGTTCGCCTGGCGATTGACTGACCAGGTTTTCCAGGAGCTGCTGAACGTCTTCAACTGAATGGTCGACGACCACCAGTTCGTGAGCAGAAGCAGCAGACTCAGGGCAGTCGTTGCCAAACAGCGACTCTTGCAGCGGCAAGTCCGACAAGTCAAGATTGAGTTGCTCGATCCGAGACGAGCGTGTCGATCGCCTGGGAGACGAGTTCAAGATGCAGGTCCATGTTCTCGATAAAATCAAATTGCTTGACATGTTCTACGTCCACTGGATTGGCCAAGTCTACCGGTAACGGCGCGGCGCTATAAAGGACGCGTTCCTCCAGTGCAATCAAGTTGACGCAAATTTTCGAAAGTTCGCTGGCTGCAATATCCTCGCTGCCGGCATATCTTGCTCGCCAGCCAGTCAACGATTTCGAGATGTCAGAGAGATTCATAACGCGGAACCAGAAGAGCCAGTTGGGTGGTTGAGGACGTAAATTGCTATCCGAACTTTAGCTTTTTGTGACAAGGCCAGCCTTGCTAAACGCAATTCCACCCTTGTTTTCAACTCTGTGGATTGAATTGTCATGTTGCGAGAGGACTTGCAAGACCGTGTTTTCGATTTGAGCCGCAGGAATTAACCCGAATAATCAGATTGGAGTGCTTGCGACGAAAACGTCAACGAACGCCAGTGAGTTTCCATTATTCGGGTTTTCCTGTCACAAGCGACGGTTGCCCGTCATGTTGCGCAGACGCAACAAACGCTGTCCGCGTCGACCGACAGAGCTGCATGACTTCGTCCGCCAGTTTCAAGCACTTGATCCAATTCGCCTTCGTTCTGATCAATTGCGTTGTTTAGCCGGAACGCGGCATCGGCAATCGGCTGGATTTGATTTTCGACAGCGTCAATCTTCAGATGTTCGACAACCTGTTGAAGCATGTTCACGTCTTCCGTCTCAATTGCGGCACAGAGTGATTCAATATGTTGACCGATTTTCACAGCCGATTTCGAGCTCCCGGCAAAATCGGTGTTCGTTTCGGTCGAATAACCATATTGTTCGACATGAGCCACCAGGCGATCGACAATTCGTGGGTCAAATTGGTCCGGCGTGCAGCGACGTAGTTCGGCGATGGCTTCCTCAATCGTCATTCCTTTTCGATAAACCCGATCACTAACCATGGCATCGAACGCATCGCAGGCAGTGATAATTCTCGATTCAAGCGGGATTTGTTCGCGGTAGAGACTTTGCGAGCCACCCAGCTTCCGAACGGAGAAACAGGAATGGTGCGCCGCGATAATTTCGGCGATATTTTCTGAAGCGAAAGCGGCCAAAACAATTTCCACCCCAATTTTGTCGTGTTTTTCCATGATCTTCCACTCTTCGCGGGAGAGCGGTCCAGGCTTGTTGAGAATTGCGTCCGGCACACCGATTTTGCCGATGTCATGCAGCAACGCGCAGACTTCCAGCGTGTACAGCTCGCGTCGTTTCAGGAACTGGCCTCCGATGATCAACGCGAGGTCGGCGACGCGCAATGAATGTTGACAGGTTTCCGGGCTGCGAAACGACAGCGCGGCCAACAAGCCCGTGACCGACGAATATTCGATCGACTTGGACGGAGTCGTGGCTGGGCTAGTTTGCGGTTCTTCCACCACAGTCAGTTCGGCAGGACATTGATCGAATCGCACGACCTGGTTGCGGCCATTGCGTTTGGCAGCGTACAAACATTGGTCGGCTTGATCGAGCATGTGCTGCGGATCCATGGCCTTGAAGGCACGATTGGACAAACCAATACTGACCGTCACGTCGATATTGGCCAGTTTGCGATCGCGGAATTCCTGACAAATACGTTCGGCGATCGCCACGGTTTCATCAAATTCCCTGTCGGCGTACAGCACAGTGAATTCTTCACCACCATATCGACAAACTGCACCGTGATCCCCGACAATCTCGTGCAACAATTTCCCGGTCTCTTTCAAAACGTCGTCGCCAACGCTGTGCCCATGATTGTCATTGATCGACTTGAAGTGATCGACGTCCACCATCATGATCGTCAACATCTGTGGTTCAACGGACTTCCACAATTGTTCGTATTGCACCCAGAAAGAGCGACGATTCATGCAGTCGGTCATCGGATCATAATTTGCAAGGAAATTTAGTTGTTCGTTTTGTCGTTCGATTTCATCTCTCGATCGACGAAGCGTGTGAATGATGTTGGCCAATTCATTTTTCTTGCTTTCCAGGGCCGTCACGTCATCAAAACTGGCAAGGACGCCGCGACTGGAACCACCTTCTCCGAGAATCGGCGTTGCATTGACAATGTATTTGCGGAGGATTCCTCGCGCACCGTGACTTCGATAATTTGACCGCAGATCGATTCCTGATTCGACAAACACTGGTTCCAGGGAAAGTCCTCCACTTCGGTCTGGTCAGAAAACTGCCACGGCAAACTGTCTGCCGTGACGCCAATCAGGCGGTCAATTTCCCTGTCGATCATCTTGCAGAACGCGAGGTTTGCATGGGCGATTTCGCCGTTATTGTTGATCAGCATCAGGCCTTCGGCGAGCGTGTCGAACGCAGATCTAACGCGACCGGGAACCACATTGGACGGATTCATGTATTTGAAGGTCTTGCTGAGGACGTACCAGGTTCCCAATGAAATGGAACAGGTCAGAAAGGCGACCATCGGCAAGCGGATAAACAAAAATGCTGCTCCAGCCATGAATCTGAATGGGCTGAAAATACAGTTCCAATCGCCCCCAATCAAATCCGTTGGCAATGATCTTGACATTGATGAAATTTTCAGTGGACTCCAGCGAAGTAGTTCCCAAATTCCGCCTGAATGCGACTGTGCGGACCGGCTTCGATAAAATATCTTCCCTGGCGAAAGATGCCAATCGACATGATTTCGTCGTTGCTGGCCACAACCCGATCGAGCACTTGTTGCATATCCTGAAATCGCGCATTTTCGGCGAATGTCGTGACACTCGCGGCGACTGATTTTGTCGTTTGTATTCGTCCTTCAATAACAGGCTGGAACGGGTTGGGGATGATCTGCAGACCTGTGGCCAGCCAGGAAACTGATGCGCAGATCAGTCCAATGGTAAGAGCAAGTCGTGCTGCCGATTTAATACGTAACATTTTTTGAGTATTGCCAATTGATATTGAGGTTATAGGTTGTCGAAAAATCCGTGCATTTCATCGTCGCGACGAACTGCCTGTTTTGATTCGTAGGATTCAAGTACCGGCAGCGGGTCAATCAATCGCCAGTTTGGCATTTGAGAGAGTGCTGCCGCGATTAATACTCCGCCTCGCAGCGACCAGAAGATGTAGCCAACAGTCGCAACCGTTGATACGGCTCCGATCGAAAACCGGAAGTCGGAAAACAGTCCTTTTTGTTTATCGCTCAAGCAAGTCGAGCTCTTTCCACAGAAATGACTTGGCGTCGAATGATACGGCCAAACTCGATCGTACAATCGGCTTTACATCGTCAAGCTGATCCAAGTCGACGGCAAGTAACATTGACCGTAGGACATCGGAGGCCTGTTGTCGGTTAGCCAGGATCTCAAAAAAGGAACCGACGTCGCCGTCAAAATCGATTGCATCAAGTTTCAACACGTGGGGAGCGGAGAGTTGCTCAACCGTCGGTCGATCATCGGCAGTCGGGTCCTTGTCCGTTTCAGCAGGGGTTTCCTCAGGGTCAGGTTCGTCATCGGGCTCCCCGTCGGTCGCTGGCGGTTCAATTTTCTTCTCGTCGACGTTGGGTGTTGGCACAACGGTTACGTCGATGCTGACCAGCGTGGCAACTCCATCATCCATGCCGTCATTGGGAATGTAGGTAAACGTATCAACGCCAACAAACCCCGGGGTAGGACTGTAGGTAAACGTTCCGTCTGCATTGAACAGTAAAATTCCATGCGCCGGCATGTTCACAACAATGGCCGTTAACGGATCGGATTCGACATCGCTGTCATTCGCTAAAACGCTCAACAAGGCATTCAGTACTGTCCCGTCCAGCGTCGTGAAACTATCGGAATTACCGATCGGCTGGTCATTGACCGGCAGTACCAGGATGTCCACAGTTGCTGTGGCGGTTCCGCCGTGGCCATCGCTGATTTCGTAAACGAACTGATCCAGTCCAAAATAATTGGGAGCAGGCTGGTAATTAAAGGTGCCGTTTGCATTCAGGACGAAGCTGGCAGCATGATCCGGGCCGTCAACGATCAATGTTGAAAGAGTGTCGCCCTCGGCATCCAAGTCATTTGCCAGCAAATCGATGCCTGAGCCAAGTGCTGTGTCTTCGTTGGTAACGAACGACTCGCCCGTTCCAACCGGCGAATCATTCACACCGTCGATCGTAATCACAAACGTACCTGCCGATGCGACTCCCACTCCGTCGTCAACTGTGAAATCAAAGCTGTCCACTGACGTTTCACTGCCATCGTGTTGATACGCGACGCGTCCGTTGTCAACGTCGTCCTGGGTGAACGACGAGGACGCGAGTCCGCTGATCAGAATCGTACCGTTAGCAGGAACAGAAGTGATCGTATACACGAGGCTTGTCGGTCCGTGATCCTGATCCATGGTTTGTAGCAGCGAACTGTCAATGATTCCTAGGGAACCTTCGTTGACGTTTAAAGGCAGGTTGGTGACAAGTGTTTGTTCGTCATTGAGATCATTGACGTTGATCGTCAGTGTTGCCGTATCCGTTAATCCACCGGTGTCGGCAACCTGAACATCGAGGCTCAGTGCCGGCGACGTTTCGAAATCGAGTTGGTTGGCATCGGCAACGGTGATTTCGCCCGTCGCCGGATTAATTGAGAATGCTGTCGCTCCGGTCCCCCCGGTGATGGAATACGTGACGAAGTCGCCGGCATCCACATCGCTGCTGGCCGCAAACCCGACGCTGGTTCCATTCGGTGAGTTTTCATTGATGGCAAATGACTGGTCGTTGACGACGGGATTTTCATTCAAGTCATTTACGAAAATGGTCAAGTTTTTAATGTGGGTCAGCCCACCGGAATCGGTTGTTTGAATGGCGACGTCATAGGAGGATTGAGTTTCGAAATCGAGAATTCCGTGCGACAAGACCAATTCGTCGAGTCCCACGCCACCGATTGAAAATCTGGCCGCATCCGCACCTCCGACAACGGCGTAGGTGAAGGTTTCGCCACTGTCCTCGTCCATTGACGATAAAGTCCCGAGACTGGTGCCAGCGGTCGTGTCAATGTTTTCATCGATCGCGAAAACATTGGGATCGATGTCGGTGGGGGCTTCGTTGAGATCATTCACGTTAACGACAAAGTCTTCGTCGTACGTGTTGCCACCTGAATCGGCAACGCGAACGGTCACGTGGTAGCTTGACTGATTCTCGAAATCCAGAACTCCATTCGACAGGATCAATTCGTCGTTGCCGGCTCCGCCGATTGAAAAACTGGCGGCGTCCACGCCTCCCACGATGGAATAAGTGAATGATTCGCCACCGTCTTCATCGGTGGTGACGAGGGTGCCAACGGCAAATCCACTACTCGTGTCGGTGTTCTCGTCGACGCTGAACGTATTGGGGCTGATATCCGTCGGCGTTTCGTTGACGTCCGCAACGTTCACCACCAGCGTTTCGTCGTAGGTATTACCGCCCGAATCGGTAACACGAATCGTGACGCTGTAGCTCGCTTGCGATTCGAAATCCAGCACACCGTCATCAAAAATCAGTTCAGCCCCCGAGCCTCCGATCACGAAACGGGTTGCATCGGGACCGCCAACGATGCTGAATGTAAACGTCTCGCCGGCGTCTTCATCGGTTGCAATCAATGTCCCCAGACTCAGTCCGCCCGACGTATCCGTGTTTTCGGCGATGCTAATGCTATTGGGATCAAGATCACTCGGCGCTTCATTGACATCGGAAATACCGAGCGTATGGTCGGCGGTATCGTCGGGTGTTGAACCGACCCCGGTGTCGTCCACTTCTACGGTCACATCAAAGGACGTTTTCGTTTCAAAATCGAGTATGGTTCCGGCTCTCAGACGCAACTCGGTGCCAACAATTTCGAACGATGCCGCATCAGCACCGCTGAGTGTCAGACTGTTCGTCCCGATCGCGTCGTCCGAAACCACAATATCGGCCACGCGAATGGCCGTCGAAGTATCCGTATCCTCGGTCAGGGTGGCCACGACATTTGTTAGCGTGACAGTCGGAGGCTCGTTAACATCGCTGATGTAAAGTGTGTGCGGCGCCTTGTCATCTGGCACTGAACCAACGCCCGGATCATCCACTTCCACCGCAACGTCGAAGCTTGTTTTGGTTTCGAAATCGAGCGCAGTGCCTGCTTTCAGCCGCAATTCCGTACCGACAATTTCGAAATCGGCGGCGTCCGCGCCGGTTAATGTCAGGTTGTTCGTGCCGAGGGCATCGTCGACGACGACGATATCAGCAATTCGAATCGCCGTGGACGTATCGGTATCTTCGGGCAGGTTCGTGACGAGATTGTTCAGCCAAAGCGAGGGTGCCTCGTTCACGTCGTTGACGTTGATTGTCAACGTTTCATCGTAACTCAGGCCGCCCGAGTCGGTGACACGAACCATGACGTCGTAGCTGGACTGGGTTTCAAAATCCAACACACCGTCGTCAAAGTGAAGTTCGTTGCCCGCCATCCCTCCGATTGAAAACTTGCCGGCGTCTGCCCCGCCAACGACGAGATAGGTAAATGAGTCCACAAGATCCTGATCACTGGCGTTCAGCGTGCCCAGATTGACACCGCCTGTCGTATCGCCGTTTTCGTCAATTGAAAAGCTGTTCGGGCTGATGTCGGTTGGCGTTTCGTTGACGTCGTCAACCACGACGTCAATCATTTGAACATCGGTTCCCCCTTTGCCGTCGTCGACGGCAACCTGAACCTGGTAAACACCATCGGTGTCAGAGTCGCTGGGCGATTCGAAATTCCGTCCGCTGACAAAGGTGAGCGAGCCTGAAGTTGAGTTAATAGTGAATAGCGTGGAATCCAGACCACCGGTAATCGTGTATGTCAGCGTGTCCGGTGGCAGGTCCATATCGCTGGCGGTGACTGTTGTGACCACGGTTGTATTTTCAGCCACATTCAATGAAGCCATTGCTCCACCACTATCGCTCGTGATCACGGGCGCATCGTTCGTTCCTGTAATGGTGACGGTGACGGTCTCAGTGTCATTCCAGCGGTAGTTCCGTCGTCATCGGTTGCACTTACGGAATATGTCAGACACGAGCGTCTCGCCGGTGGCCAGGAAGTCGAACGCTTCGGAACCACTGTCAAAGTTCCAGGTCAGGACGTCAGTCGTTTCGGTTCCGTCCAGAATCGAAGTTGGACTGACCGTCAGAAAGCCTCTCAAGATTGCGTTCGTCAACGTACCCGGAACACTCGCAGCACCGGTTCCGCCGACAACCACCGAGTCAACTGCGGCGGTTACCAAGTCTGTCAGATCGGCATCTGCCACGGACAGGGTGCCGCTGTCGGTCAGACCGCTGTTGGTTTCAACCAGGGAAGAATTGTCCGGACCACCGGCGATGACCGGTGCGTTATTGGTGCCCGTAATCACAACGGTGACATCCTGCGTGGCAGTGTCAGTTCCCGTTCCGCTGTCATCGGTAACCGTGATCGTGTAAGTCGCCGTGACCGTTTCACCATCCGCAAGATACTGCGTGAGGTTGTTGGCGACACTGAAGTCCCAGTCGATCGTGCCGTCGTTGGTGCCTGTTTGGGTCAGACTTAGTGCGCTGCTCAACGCGGTTGTCAGTCCAGCAGGAATCGCGGGTCCGGTTGTCGTTGTGCTGGTTAGCGCGACGGATGAGTTAAGCACATCGGTGTCATCGACTTCGGCGAACGTCACCGAACCACTGTCCGTCAGGTTCGGTGTCGACGCGTCTTCGGTGACTGCGCCGGTAATATCAACGACCGCGATCGTCGGTACATCGTTGGTGCCGGTGATCACAACAGTCACATCCTGAGTTGCAGTGTCGGTTCCGGTACCGCTGTCGTCGGTGACCGTGATCGTGTAAGTGGCGGTCACTGTCTCGCCGTCGGCCAGATACTGAGTCAGGCCGTTGGCAACACTGAAATCCCAATTGATCGTGCCGTCGTTGGTGCCGGTTTGGGTCAGGCCGAGCGCCGTATTTAATGCGGTTGTCAAACCAGCCGGAATTGCCGGTCCGGTCGTTGACGTGCTCGAAAGAGCAACCGAAGAACTGATCAGGTCGGTGTCGTCGACTTCGGCGAATGTTACCGAACCGCTGTCAGTCAGGTTCGGAGTTGAGGCATCTTCGGTGACTGCTCCGGTCACATCTACCACCGTGATCGTTGGCACATCGTTGGTACCGGAGATCACAATCGTCACATCCTGAGTCGCGGTGTCGGTGCCGGTTCCGCTGTCGTCGGTGACGGTGATCGTGTACGTCGCGGTGAGGGTTTCGCCGTCGGCCAGGTACTGCGTCAGGCTGTTGGCAACACTGAAGTCCCAGTCGATCGTGCCGTCGTTGGTGCCCGTTTGAGTCAGACTGAGCGCCGTGTTCAATGCGGTTGTTAAACCAGCTGGAATTGTTGGACCAGTCGTCGATGTGCTCGAAAGTGCAACTGATGAACTGATCAGGTCGGTGTCATCGACTTCGGCGAACGTCACCGATCCGCTGTCAGTCAGGTTCGGAGTCGCTGCGTCTTCGGTAACGGCGCCGGTCACGTCCACCACCGTGATGGTCGGGACATCGTTGGTGCCTGTGATCACAACGGTCACATCCTGTGCGGCAGTATCTGTTCCTGTGCCGCTATCATCGGTAACCGTGATCGTATAGGTCGCAGTGACCGTCTCGCCGTCGGCCAGGTATTGAGTCAGGCTGTTGGCAACGCTGAAGTCCCAGGCGATTGTGCCATCGTTGGTGCCGGTTTGAGTCAGACTCAAAGCAGAGTTCAAGGCGGTCGTTAATCCGGCCGGAATTGCCGGTCCGGTCGTCGATGTGCTACTGAGTGCGACCGATGAACTGATCAGGTCGGTGTCATCGACTTCGGCAAACGTCACCGAACCGCTGTCAGTCAGGTTCGGAGTTGCTGCGTCCTCGGTAACGGCGCCGGCAACATCGACAACGGTGATCGTCGGTACATCGTTAGTACCGGTGATGACGACCGTCACATCCTGCGTGGCGGTGTCAGTACCGGTCCCGCTGTCGTCGGCGATGGTGATCGTGTAAGTGGCGGTCACTGTCTCACCATCCGCAAGATACTGCGTGAGGCTATTGGCAACACTGAAGTCCCAGTCGATTGAACCGTCGTTGGTTCCCGTTTGAGTCAGGCTTAGTGCCGAGCTCAATGCGGTCGACAGTCCACCGGGAATTGCCGGTCCGGTCGTTGACGTGCTCGAAAGAGCAACCGAAGAACTGATCAGGTCGGTGTCGTCGACTTCGGCGAATGTTACCGATCCGCTGTCAGTCAGGTTCGGAGTTGCTGCGTCCTCGGTAACGGCGCCGGTAACATCGACAACGGTGATCGTCGGTACATCGTTAGTACCGGTAATTACAACCGTCACGTCCTGAGTGGCAGTATCGGTTCCCGTTCCACTGTCGTCGGTAACGGCGATCGTGTAAGTCGCGGTCACTGTTTCGCCATCCGCAAGGTATTGTGTCAGGCTGTTGGCAACACTGAAGTCCCAGGCGATCGAACCATCGTTGGTGCCGGTCTGGGTTAGTGTCAGCGCTGTGTTCAATGCAGTCGTCAGACCGGCCGGAATGGCTGGTCCCGTCGTGGCCGTACTGGTCAGTGCGACCGATGAACCGATCAAGTCCGTATCGTCGACTTCCGCGAACGTCACTGACCCGCTGTCGGTCAAATTCGGGGCCGCCGCGTCTTCAGTAACCGCGCCGGTAACATCAACAACAGTAATCGTTGGCACATCGTTGGTGCCGGTAATCACCACGGTGACATCCTGAGTCGCGGTATCAGTTCCGGTTCCACTGTCGTCAGTAACAGTAATCGTGTAAGTCGCGGTGACTGTTTCGCCATCGGCCAGATATTGAGTCAAGCTGTTAGCAACGCTGAAGTTCCACGCGATCGAACCGTCGTTAGTGCCGGTTTGCGTGATACCAAGTGCGGTGCTCAACGCAGTCGACAAGCTGGCGGGAATTGCCGGTCCGGTTGTGGAAGTGGTGGAAAGTGCGACTGATGAGCTGATCAGATCGGTGTCGTCCACTTCGGCGAACGTGACTGAGCCGCTGTCTGTCAAGTTTGGAGTTGCTGCGTCTTCGGTGACTGCACCCGCTACATCGACAACGCTTAGTGCTGGCGCATCGTTGGTTCCGGTGATTGTAACGGTGACTGTTTCCGAATCGCTCAATGGCGTTGCATTATCGTCCGTGGCGCTAACCGTATATGTCAGCACCAGCGTTTCCCCGTCTGCTAGAAAATCAAACGCTTCGGTGCCGCTGTTGAAATCCCATGTCAGCGTGTCGGTCGTTTCGGTGCCATCCAGAATCGCAGTCGGACTGACCGTCAGGAAACTCTGCACGATGGCGTTGGTCAGTGTGCCGGGAACACTTGTCGCGCCCGTTCCACTGACAGCGACTGAATCGACTGCTGCCGTGACGTTGTCCGTTAAATCTGCATCGAGGATCGTGAGTGTGCCTGTGTCGGTCAGTCCACTGTTGGTTTCGACCAAGCCAGTCGAGTCCGGTCCGCCCGTGATCACTGGTGCGTCATTGGTTCCGGTGATCGTGACGGTCACAGTCTCGGTATCGCTCAGCGGCGTTCCGTCATCATCAGTTGCGCTGACCGTGTAAGTCAGAATGAGCGTTTCGCTGGTCGCCAGGAAATCAAACGCTTCGGTGCCGCTGTTGAAATCCCAGGTCAGCGTGTCCGTCGTCTCTGTGTTGTCGAGGATCGCAGTCGGACTGACCGTCAAAAAACTCTGCAGAATCGCATTGGTCAGTGTGGGAGGAACGCTTGACGCGCCCGTACCACCTACGGCTACGGAGTCGACAGCTGCTGTGACGTTATCACTCGTATCGACGTCGGTTACGGTCAGCGTTCCAGTGTCGGTGAGTCCTGAGTTGGTTTCGACCAGATTCGACGAATCCGGACCGCCAGTGATCACCGGAGCATCATTAACCGCCGCAACATTAATCGTCTCGAAGACTGCAGGGCTGGTGCCCGAGTCTCCGTCAGTCACTACAATCCGAACGGTCCGAGCCGACGTGTCGGGATCCTCCGAGACGTTGTTGTAAGTGATGTTTCGCAGCAATGCCTGAGCGGCGGCAGGTGTTGAATTTGAATTGAAATTCACAACCAGTGGCGTATCGCCATCTCCCCCGCCCGCGAACGTACCGATCACGGTTCCTCCATACGTGACATCGGAGCCGCTGATTCCAATTTGCCCGATGCCTGTTCCTTCATTGTTGATACCCAAGCGATCGTCAGGCGTACTGTTGGCCGTGAAATCGACTATCATAGATCCGCCATCAAAATCACCACCATCGGCGTCCGACACGGTTGCGGAGGTATCAATTCGTGTCGCCCCGTCGCCTTCGGTGAAATTTAACGGCCCAGCGGGAAGACTGACGCTCGGCGGGACATTTGCATTCGTATATTCAATTTGCACATTGTCGGCAAAGAATTCCGCACCTCCAGATGTGTTGCCTACGAATCGAACTTGCGAGTTGGTTGCCGCGAACGGCGTGATGTCATATTGCACGTGCGTAAAGGAACTTGAGCCGCCCAGCGAAAATGTGTCGAGCGTCGTCCAACTGGACCCGCCATTGCCGGAGACTTCAACGCTGATAGATCCGGTGCCACCGCTTGCACGTCGCCAATCAAACTCAAGCGTCGCGGACGCTGCCGACGAAATGTCGAATTCGCGAAGAGCTCCCCGGGCCGGATTGGAGATGCCATCGTCTGTGATCCGAATTGAATTGCCGACGACAGATACGAATCCGCTATTTGGGTCGGTTGATTCACCGATCTCGACCCAGTCAGCACTGAAGTCCTGAGTCCCATCATTTCCGCTATAGGAAACCGCATTGAATTGATCGAAAATTGTTCCCGAGGTCCGTTGTGTCACGGAGATTGTGGCGGTTTCGCTGTTACTTGTTCCTCCATCGCCATCGGTGAGCACGAACTGAACGGTCCGCGGGGAAGTGGAAGGATGAAGCGAGACATTTTCGTACGTCACGCTTTGCAGGAGAGCTTGTGCAGCTGCCTGCGTCGCGTTGCTATTGAGCGTCACGACCAGTGGAGTCGAACCATCCGTCCCACCAGCGAACGTGCCGATCGTAGTGCCTTCATAGGATACATTTGCACCGCTGACGCCGATCTGCCCGGCACCAGTTCCCTGATTCTCGATTGCAAGTCGGTCGTTTGCCGTGCCCCCGGCTGTAAAGTCAACCGTAAGCGTTCCGGAATCAAAGTCAGTCGAATCAACATCGCTGAGCGTCGCGGACGGATCAATCAATGTCGGGCCGTCTGCTTCGGTATAGTTCAATGGCCCTGAATCAACACTGATTGTCGGATCGTCGTTGGTGCCGGTGATCGTGACGGTCACATCCTGTGTCGCTGTATCGGTTCCTGTTCCGCTGTCGTCGGTGACGGTGATCGTGTACGTGGCGGTGACCGTTTCACCGTCGGCCAGATACTGCGTCAGGCTGTTGGCAACGCTGAAGTCCCAGGCGATCGTGCCATCGTTGGTGCCAGATTGAATGAGGCTGAGTGCACTGCTTAATGCGGTCGACAGACCTGCCGGAATCGCTGGTCCGGTCGTCGATGTACCGCTGAGTGCGACAGATGAACTGATCACGTCGGTTTCATCAACCTCCGCAAAGTTGACCGAACCGCTGTCCGTGAGATTTGGAGTCGTCGCATCTTCCGTGACTGCACCGGTAACATCAACCACGGTGATCGTCGGCACATCGTTGGTGCCGGTGATGACCACAGTCACGTCCTGCGTCGCGGTATCTGTTCCGGTTCCACTGTCGTCAGTAACAGTAATCGTGTAGGTCGCGGTGACTGTTTCGCCATCGGCCAGATACTGAGTCAGACTGTTGGCAACGCTGAAGTTCCAATCGATCGTACCGTCGTTCGTACCGGTTTGAGTCAAACTGAGCGCGGTGTTCAACGCAGTCGACAATCCGGCCGGAATCGCTGGTCCGGTTGTGGAAGTATTGGAAAGCACCACGGATGAACTGATCAGATCCGTATCGTCGACTTCAGCGAATGTGACTGAACCACTGTCAGTCAGGTTCGGAGTTGTGCGTCTTCGGTGACTGCGCCGGTTACATCGACGACCACGATCGTCGGGACGTCGTTCGTGCCGGTGATCACGACGGTGACGTCCTGCGTCGCGGTGTCGGTGCCGGTTCCGCTGTCGTCGGTGACTGTGATCGTGTAGGTGGCGGTGACGGTTTCACCATCAGCGAGATACTGCGTCAGACTGTTGGCAACGCTGAAGTTCCAAGCGATCGAACCGTCGTTGGTTCCGGTTTGGGTTAGTGTCAGCGCCGTGTTCAGTGCCGTCGACAGTCCGGCCGGAATTGCTGGATCCGTTGGTTGCAGTGCTGCTAAGCGCAACCGATGAACTGATCACATCGGTTTCGTCCAAGTCCGCGAAGTTGACCGATCCACTATCGGTAAGATTCGGAGTCGATGCGTCTTCAACAACCGCTCCAGCGACGTCAACCGCTGTAATCGTTGGCACATCATTGGTGCCGGTGATGGTGACGGTGACTGTTTCGGTGTCGCTCAGCGGTGTACCGTTGTCGTCTGTTGCACCGACCGTGTAAGTCAGGATTAATGTTTCGCCATCGGCAAGGAAATCGAATGCTTCGCTGCCACTGTTGAAGTTCCAGGTCAACGAGTCAGTCAATTCTGTGCCGTCAAGAATCGCCGTTGGAGTAACGGTCAGGAAGCTCTGCAAGATCGCGTTGGTCAGTGTGCCCGGTACGCTGGTAGCGCCCGTGCCGGTTACCACAACAGAATCGACGGCGGCGGTGACCAGGTCGGTCAGGTCGGCATCGGCAACAGTCAGCGTGCCGCTGTCGGTCAGACCGGAATCGGTTTCGGTCAGTCCGCTGGTATCGGGTCCGCCGGTAATCACCGGCACGTCGTTGCTGCCCGTGATCGTGACAGTGACCGTTTCAGTATCGTTTAAGGGGATGCCATCATCATCGACTACGTTGACCGTGTAGGTCAGGATCAAGGTCTCGCCGGTGGCCAGAAAATCAAACGCTTCCGTGCCGCTGTTGAAGTCCCAGGTCAGGGTGTCCGTCAATTCCGTACCGTCTAGGATCGCGGTCGGCGTGACGGTCAGGAAGCCCTGCAAGATCGCGTTGGTCAGTGTGCCCGGTACGCTCGTAGCCCCAGTGCCGGTGACGACAACCAAATCGACGTCCGCAGTGACGAGATCAGTCAGGTCGGCATCCGCCACGGATAGTGTGCCGCTATCGCTCAGGCCAGAATTCGTCTCGGTCAGCGTTGAGGTGCCTGGTCCACCCGTGATCAGCGGGGCGTCGTTGCTGCCCGTGATTGTGACGGTGACGGTTTCCGTATCGCTCAGCGGTACTCCGTCGTCGTCGGTGGCGCTAACCGTGTAAGTCAGGATCAGCGTCTCGCCGGTGGCCAGGAAGTTAAACGCTTCACCGCCGCTGTTGAAA
Organism: uncultured Planctomycetaceae bacterium; assembly: GCA_963697295.1. Taxonomy (GTDB): domain Bacteria; phylum Planctomycetota; class Planctomycetia; order Pirellulales; family Pirellulaceae; genus Mariniblastus. The sequence goes on from CAVONL010000006.1 coordinate 227,185, forward strand.
TCCCACGTCAGCGTGTCAGTTGTTTCTGTGCCATCGAGAATTGCCGTTGGCGAAACAGTCAGAAATGTTTGTAACATCCCATTGGTCAAAGTGCCCGGAACACTGCCCAATCCAGTGCCGGTGACTGCAACCGAGTCGACCGCTGCTGTCACGATGTCGGTTACGTCAACGTCGCTCACGATCAGTGATCCGCTGAGCGGTCAAACCAGAGTTCGTCTCGGTCAATGACGACGTATCCGGTCCGCCGCTGATCACCGGTGCATCGTTTTGGCTGACGATATTGATCACGGCGACCGTACCGTGATCGTCGCGGACGGCTTGAATTTCGCCGATGCTTAGAGCTCGATCGTAGACGCGGAAATCATCGATTGCGCCATCGTGTTCCTGGCCTCCCGCGGCGGTCGCCAGATACAGCGAGTGGTTTCCCGCCGCGACAGCCGTTCGGATGTCCTGATCCATTTGCACGCCATCGACGTAAAGCGTGAACGTATCAGCGCTTCTTGTAACTGCGATGTGGGTCCACTGACCGGCCGTGAACACGTTGTTCGCAGCCGATACCGGACCGCCTGATTGGTGATACCAATACAGATCATCACCGTACTGGTTAATCATCCACCCATCTGTAGCCCACTGGGTATTTCCATATTCTGCGATTCTGCGAGTTCTCACGTCCGTGCTCTCGGCCTTGTTCCACAACGTGAGCGTGAAGTCACCATCAAAGTTCAGGTCGGTGCTGTAGGGAATTTCCACATAGCCGCCGGTGTCCGCAAAGTCGAGCGCATGCCCTGACTGTCCAGTTACCCAATCGGCCGCATTCATGTTGTTCAGCGTGCCGTGGTTGCCGTTACCCGAGAGATCATACGCGATGTCTCCCGTCGCCTCGTCAAAATTCCAATAGCCAACTAAACCGTTCGGTCCGGCTGGGTGCCAGCTAACCAGGTCGCTGTCGGTGGTGCCATCATTTGCAACAAAGGTAAGCACGCGCACCGTCGTGTCAGGCGAGTCCGACGTGTTATCGTACGTCACCGTTCGCAGTACTTGCTGGTAGTTGGCCTGGCTATCAACTCCCGTTAAACTCAGCACACCGGTGGCACTGTTGTAGTTACCGACGATGGAAGTACCGGTCGTATCCGCAGCCAATAACTCTTCCGTACCGTTGAGAGGATTCACGAGTGTGATCGTCAGTGAGACCAAATCTTCAAGATCGGCGTCGAAGACCGTCGCGTCGACGAAGTCGGAAACCAATACCGGACCACCGTCTTCCGTAAAGATCGTGACATAGTTGGCTTCGGCGGCGCCTGAGCTATCGTTCGCATCCAAGTCAATAACGGGTGTATCATTGGTGCCGGTGATGGTAATTGTCACCGTTTCAGTGTCGCTAAGGGGTGATCCCGCATCATCGGTAGCGCTAGCAGTGTAAGTCAGAACCAGTGTTTCGCCGGTGGCCAGGAAATCAAATGCTTCGCTGCCGCTGTTGAAATTCCAGGTCAACGTGTCGGTCAGTTCGGTGCCGTCGAGTATCGCTAACGGCGTGATGGTCAAGAAGCTCTGCAGCGTGGCATTGGTCAGTGTCCCCGGTACGCTTGTCGCACCCGTCCCAGTGACGACGACCGAATCGACGGCGGCAGTGACATTGTCAGTCAGGTCCGCATCCGAAACGGTCAATGTGCCGCTATCGATTAGCCCCGAGTTGGTTTCGGCCAGTGCCGAGGTATCCGGTCCGCCCGTGATCACCGGCGCGTCATTGACTGGCGTTACGGTGATGTTGATTGTGTCATCGTCAGTCAGTGCACCGCCGATTCCGCTGTTGCCTTGGTCGTCGGTGAGAATGCGAATGCTCGCTACACCGTTGAAATCATTCGTGGGCGTGAATACCATCCCATCTAGCGCGGCATTGATGTCCGTGATGTTTCCACGAAATTCAACAGTCAGATCGTTTGTCCCGGTGCCGATGTCAAGGATCAGCCCGGTGGTGCCATTCAGTGAAATCAAGCCATTTGTGATTTCCAACCGAACTTTCATTTCCAGTCCGGCGGCATCCACGTCGGCGATCCAGACCAGATTGTTGTTGGCGGCATTAAAAGTCAGGGGCGTTTCTTCAGCTGTGGTTTGAATCCCCATCTGGCCGTCAACATTTTCAAAGTATCCGACTTCGCTATCGTTCATCGATGCGCCGATCACGTCGATATCGCCGTCGCCGTCGACGTCAGCAGCCGCCACAGCACGCGGGCCGTCGCCGTCTTGTGAGACAAGATGCTCAGTGAAACCCGGAGTGACAGCTCCATCGTTTTCGTACCAGGCGATCTTATCGTCCGAGAATGAAGCTGACAGAATATCCAAATCGCCATCGGCATCCAGATCGATCGTGAAGACATCGCGGCGCCCGCCGCACTGGTGGAAATGACCTGCTCGGTAAACGTCGGTGAAGCCAAGCCGTCGTTCTGGAACCAGGCAATCTTGCCATCGGCGTACGAGGCCGTGACCAAATCGAGATTTCCGTCCGCATCGACGTCGGCAATGTCAACCGCCATGGCGCCCAGAGCGCCAGTGGTCACGATGTGTTCCGTGAATCCAGGCGTTACAGCACCGTCACTTTCGTACCAGGCAATCGTGTCATCCACGAAGGAAGCGGAGGCCACATCAATATCGCCGTCCCCGTCCAAATCACCCGCGACGACCGTTCGTACGCCATCGGCACTTGTCGTGATGACGTGTTCGGTCCAGCCCGGAATCGCGGCACCATCGTTCTCGTACCAGGCAACTTTGTCATCCCAGATCGATGCCGACAACACATCCATGTCGCCATCGCCATCCATATCAATCGCGTAACTTGACCAGGCGCCATCGGCTGTGTTGGTCACGACATGGGCGGTGAAAGTCGGTGTCGCACCGCCATCGTTTTCGTACCAAGTGACGGTGTCGCTTTCATAGTCCGACACCAACACGTCCAAAAACGTGTCATTGTTGATATCAGCCACAAAGACATGGCGGGCTCCGGTAAGCCCTGTGTCGATCGTGTACTCGGTAAAACTGCCGGTGCCGTCATTTTGGAACCAGGTCACGCGATCATCACCCCAAGAGGTGGCGACCAGATCCACATCGCCGTCGCCATCCAGATCGGCGGCGTGGACATCCGTCGCGCCATCCAGACCCGCTCCAGCGACAGTTTGAGGTTGACCGCTCAGCATGTTCACGGGCGCGTCGTTGACGGGATTGACCGTAAAGTTGAATGTATCACTGGTTGACGCCCCGACCGAATCGTCGACGGTGAAATCAAAGCTGTCAGTGGTTGTTTCGCCACCGTTGTGATGATACCGGATCAATCCCGCATCGATGTCGGCCTGGGTAAACGTATCCGTCGCCGAAAGCGTAACCCAGTTCAATGAAAGCGTGCCGTTGGTCGGCGTCGCGTCGACGGTATAAATGATTTGCACGGGAGAATTGTCGACATCGCTGGTCGCAAGTTCCGTCGCCGTGATGATTGCGGTAGCGCCCTCGTTCAGGGTCAACACGGCGTTGGTGTCGAGCGACTCCTCGTCATTCACACGTGTGATCGTGACCGTGGTTGCCGTGAGTACATCTTGTTCGCCACCGCCGCCCTGGTCGTTCACCGTCACTGAGATGTCGGTGTTGAACGTTCCCGATGGACCGCTATTGTTCGTCGGAGTGAAGGTAACATTGTCGAGTGCCGTGTCGGCGGACGCCGCGGTCATTCCGGTCACCGTGTAGATGCCCGTGCCCGGTCCGGTTTCGGTGAATCCGCCACCGGAAAGCGTCCCCGCGGTTGGATCGGTCAGCGTAATCGTCAGCGACAAGTCATTCTCGCCGGTATCGACGTCGCTGACGGTCAATCCACCGAACAGATTCGTTGCGCCCGCATTATCATTCAAGCTTGTTGTTGTCAGCGAGCCAGCACCCGTTGGATCGTCGTTTACGGGAGTGATCGTCACTAATGACGCGACAGCAATGTTCGTCGTATCCGAACCACCGCCGTCATCCTTGATTGAGAATAGGGTGACCAACCGAGCCGCGCCTTGCGGGTCTTCGCTTGTGTTGTTGTAATTGAGACCGTCGACGAGTGCTTCGGCCGCTGCCGCTGTATATCCGCCTGGTTTAGTAATGGTGACCGTCGCGGTGCTGCCCGATAGCGTCACGTCGACGTCGTAACCGCCTGTCGCGGTCGTTTCGCTGTTCAGATGCGTCAGTTCGATATTCTGTCCATCAACGACTAGAATTTCGTCACTGCCGTTCGCAAGTGAATTGACCGTGACGACCAGCGTATTGATCAGGTCGCCGACTTCGACCGCATCGATGCTCGTCCCGCTAAACAGGGTGACCGCACCGGCGTTCTCGGTAAAGGTCGCCGTCGAGTTGGTTGTCGAGAAAGTCGGCGCGTCGTTGACGGCGGTTACGTTGATATCTTTCGTGATCGCGATGCTCGTTCCACCATCGCCGTCCGTCAGTTGAAACTCGACCGTTCGCGTCAGCGTTGACGGTTCGTCACTGAGGTTCTCGAACGTGATGTTCTGCGCGACCGCTTCGACTGCTGTCGCATCGGCTGAAGAGTTGAACGTAATCGCCAATGGAGAACCGCTGCCGCTCCAGGTTCCGATTAGCGTGCCTCCGTAATAGACTTCGTTGGGCGAAGTCGACACGCCTACTTCGCCTGCACTCATTCCCTCATGATTGATCTGAATTCTATCGTTGACCGTTCCGTTGGCTGTAATGTTGACCGTCAGAACGCCGCCATCGAAATCCGTTGCATCGGCGTCGGTCACGGTGGCTGTTGCATCAATGAAAACCGCACCCGCGTCTTCGACAAATGTAACATTACCCTCGCCAAACGTGACATCAGGATCGCTGTTGTTGGGCACAATTGCAAAGTTCGCCGCATACTCCGATGTGTCGCCGTATGCCAGCAGATCATTGCTACCGACTTGTCCGGGGTCGTCAATCTTCGTGGCCGTTGCGGTTACGAAATCACCGGTAGATAGCGTGACTCCGGTTAATACAACATCGGTGAAGCTGCCATCGCCATTGTTGTCGACAGTGACGGTTGTCGTTCCAAGGTAGTAGCGGCCTTCGCCGTTGTTGGCGTCCTCGGTTCCGCTGGCGTTGCCGAAGAACTCGATGCGATACTGCGTGTTTAACACACCATCGGTGTCGATATTGCCGCTGACAGTCAGGTTGGTTCCATCCAGGGCGGCTTTGGTCATCACCGGAAAGTTCAGCAGGTTGTTTGGACCGCTATCGCCGTCCCCAACATCGTTGTCGGTGACTCCATCGGCGTCTTCCGTTCCGCCGGAGAGATCGATTCCCGCGTTCGTGTTGTCGTATATGCGATTGCGCAGAATCGTGTTTCCGTTACCCGTTCCCGAAATGTAAATGCCTTTCGCATTGTTGGCAATCACATTGCCGTCGTTGATTCCCGAGCCTCCGATCAGCACGCCGGTTGCGCTAAACAGGCCGATGCCATAGAGACCTCCTGCGGCGAGATCGACGGACTCGAGTTTGTCTGTGCCGATATAGTTGCCCTGGATTGTCGCACCGCCACCAGTTACTCGGACACCAGTGACTCCATAACCTCCGATGACGTTTTCTTCGCCCGCGGCAGATCCGCCGACTTGAGTGGTTGTTGAGTTGTCGATATTGATCGCAAACGATCCGCTTTCGATTGTCGTGGTTCCCAGCAAGTCAGTACCGATGTAGTTACCGGTGATATCAGTGTTCGTCGCATTGGAAACACTGATTGCGTAATCGCCTGGATAATTGGTGTTGATCACATTGCGATCTGCGGCAACCGATCCACCGATGGTGGTTCCGTCGGCTGCCGAAACGTGAATCCCATGCCCGTCGTTGAACAGTCGGGTCGTACCAGCAGCGTTCAAGCCAATTGTGTTGCCGGCTACGACGGTGTTGGTCGTATTCGCAGTAAGCAGATAGATCCCATTGGAATCATTGCCCGAAATCAAGTTTTCGCGAATCACGTTCGCATCGCCACCGGTGATGTAAATGCCGTTGCCCGCATTGCCCAGATCGAGTGCGCCAGTAACGTCGGTACCGATGTAGTTTTGTCGGATCGTGTTGGAGTTGGAAGTTGCACCGCTGATTTGAATGCCATCGCCGGCGTTGCCCGAGATCAGGTTGCCGTCAGCCGCAAGTGGGCCTCCAATCAGGTTGTTGTTCGCGCCGTTGATGATGTAAACACCATCCGCGTTGTTTGCAATCGGCGAAGTTCCGGACGCGTCTGTTCCAATGTAGTTGGCCTGAACTGTGTTATTGTTGGCTCCGGCGCCGTCGAGAACGATGCCATAAAACTCATTGCCCGAAACAAGATTTCCATCTCCGGCCTGGCCGATGAAGTTTCCTGACGAACCATCGACCCAGATGCCGTCGAGGTTGGCAATGTCAGACGTTCCGGCCGCGTTAGTGCCAATGTAGTTGTTGAGGATATAGTTGCCGGATGTCGCGCTGTTCATGTAGACGCCGAAGCCGTCGTTACCCGAAATGACGTTGCGCTGTGCGGTCGTCGTCCCGCCAATGGTCGTGCCTGTTCCGCCATTGATGTCGATTCCGTCTCCGCCATTGGCAATTTCGCCGGTGCCGGAAACATTCAAGCCGATGTAATTGCCTTCGATGTCCAGGTTGCTGCCGCTGGTATTGATTCCGTCTGCAGCGTTGCCACTAATGATGTTGCGGTGCGCGGACGAGCTGCCTCCGATCGTATTGCCTGTTGCTGATCCAAAGACAGTAATACCGTGACTCAAATTGCCGAATTCGAGTATTCCTGTGACATCTACACCGATGTAGTTCCCGACGATGTCGTTGCCGGATGTGGTTACAACACCATTGCCGTCAATAACGATTCCTGAGCCACTGTTGCTCGAGATGATGTTGCCTTGACCGGTTCCAGTCCCGCCGACAAGAGTTCCCTGTACACCGTCGTAAATCACCACGCCATGACGCGCATTGCCGATTTCAGCCGTGCCGTCATAGTTCGTCCCAATGTAGTTGCCGTAGATCTTGTTGTCGTCAGCCCCGGCGTTATCAATCTCAATGCCGTCGCTGTTGAAACCTATCTGGCCGGAGATCACATTGCCTTCGCCAACCGTACGGTCACCACCGATCGTGTTGTTGTTCGCGCCGCCACCAAGGTTGATGCCATCTGCGTTGTTACCCAGGCCCGTATTGCCTGTCGAATCGACGCCAATGTAATTGCCTTGAATGACATTCAGCGTCGTTCCGGCTCCCCACAGATTCACGCCGTCATCCCCGCTGCCGACGATCACATTTCGGTCGGCTACGGTTGCCCCCCCAATCTGATTACTGCTTGAATTATCAAGAATGATGCCGCGATTGGCATTGCCCAAGCCAGTGGCAGTTCCCGATGCGTCGGTCCCGATGTAGTTGCCAACGATCGTGTTGCCGTCGGAATCAATCAACTGAATTCCGCTACCTCCGAAAGAGTGAATGGCAAAACCGCGAATCGTGCTGCCGTCGCTGTTTGTGGTTAATCGAAAACCATCAGATGTTGTCGCGGCCGCTCCGTTGAGCACAATGATCGGTTCACCGGCGAAGTCGCTGTCGGTGGTCGCATCGAGAATGACTGTATCGGTGATCCATATCCAGTCCGCCAAACGCAACGTCGATGGTGTGAACGCCGCTGACCAGCGCGTCCTTGATTTCAAACTGAATCAGCTCGGTCGTACCGGTTTCCGAGTTGGCGGCTGCGATCGCTTCTCGCAAAGAGATTCGGCCATCGGCACCTCGGTTGAACAACAAGGCGTTTACGCCGGAATTCGTTGTTCCGTCTGCAAGGTCGCTGGTCGTATCAACCACGAAGGCGTATTTTCCGTCGGCTGTTCGTGCCTGACTGAATTCCGACGTGCTGCCGTAGCTTGCCACCACCGAAATCTTCGGTTGCCGTGGCGGTAATGATTGCATCGGCAGCAGTCGCGAACACTTCAGCATACGCTTGAACGCCACCGCCTCCATGGGCAACGACGGCAGAGTGAACCAGTGTTTTTCCAGAGTTGTCAGCTACATCGCTGACAAAGAACTCAATGCGATAATTCCCGGCCTGGTTGGTATCAAGTTCGAAATTTACGGTCGTCGAGCCCGCCAGGTGAGATAAGGTAGTGAATACAGGCGTGTTTTGTCCGTCGTTGGCACCGGTATCAACGTCGCCCCCGTCGTTTGCATTGACACCAACGCCTTGAAGTTCAATTCCCAAACCGTCATTGGTGTAGATCGAATTGCCCAAAATCGCATTGTTGTCGGAGTTCCAATCCCAAATCGCAACGCCAAAATTGTTGAAGGCAATCACGTTGCCTTCATTTGCATCCGTTCCCCCGATCAAAGTTCCAGAGGCACCTCCACTGACAACCACTCCGCTTCCACTATTTCCCCAGTCGAGGTTTCCAGTTGCATCCGTTCCGAGGTAGTTGCCCTGGACGATCGTTCCGGTTGTTCCACTGGACCAGATCGTGATCCCATCGCCAGCGCTTCCAGCAACAATATTCCCTTCATAGGTTCCCGTCCCACCGACGATCGTACCGCTGGCACCCGAGTTGATGTTGACGTTATTGCCGCTATTTCCGACCAGAATCGTTCCGGACGTATTTGTGCCAATCAGGTTGCCGGCAAGAACGTTATCGTCAGTGCCGGCGCCCGTGATGTAGACACCACCGGTATCATTACCGCTGATCGTATTGCCTTCGTTGTCATCATTCGTTGCGTCGCCGTCTGTTCCGATGATATTGCGTGCCGAATTGCCCTCGATGTAGACGCCGTGACCGGTATTTCCACGATCCGTCAGGCCATCGCTTCCCAAACCAATCGTGTTTCCCCAGACCCAGTTGTCATCTGAGTTATTGCGGATATGAATTCCATGACCGCCGCTCTCGCCAACGATATTGTTGTATACTTCGTTGTTGTCCGCATCTTCCGTGATCAGAATCCCATCGTCGCTGTTGCCTGCAGCGGCCCCTGCGGAGGTGATGCCGACCCAGTTGTCGTAGATGACGTTACCGTCACCGAACCCGGTCGTGCCATCGATTTCGATTCCTTCATCCGGGAAGTTGATGACGGTGAAGCCGCGGACGGTGCTGTCGTTGGTCCTCAATACGATTCCCCCGGTCGAGCCGTCCGCATTGGTACCATCGAGCGTGATCAGTTGATTACCGCCCTGAGTCGACGCGTCCAGCACGACGGAATCAGTGATCGTCGGCAATCCACCCGCGTTAACGAAGATTGTCTGGGAACTGCCACCAGCACCGATCGCAAAATTGATGATGTCCGGTGTTGAGGCGTCGACGTTGGTCGTGTTGTTGGTCGCCCAGATGGCTTCCCGGAGCGAGATTAACCCGTCGGCTCCTTTGTTGGCTAATAAAGCGTCGATCGAAGTGGCATCGCCATCCATGATGTCGTTGGCTGTATCAACAGTCAGTGTGTTTGCGACGGAGGCTTGGGAACCTGCCGTGATGTAGTCGACCGACAGAATTGGCCTAATGGCACCCTCGGAGGAATCAAAGTCCCAGCCGTTGGTGTTGTTGGAGCTAATGACCCAACCGTAGTTGGTCGACGCTCCGTCCATCCACGACTGAATTCGATTCTCCAAACCGTTGAATGTCACCGATCCCATGACATCCGGATTCGTGAGAATCGAATCCGACACGATTGCTGCTTCTGCGTTGTTCAACGAGATTCCACCGGACAGCGTGTTCCAAGTATCGTTGTCGGACCACAAAGTCAGCATCTCATGCAGCGAGATCGTGGCCGCGCAGAACTGATATTGGCAACATTCACCCGCAACGATGCGTCAACGATATACACGTTGTCGGGAACCTGGCCGCCCCCCATTCCGAAGATATCCTCAAAGCGGATCAGGGTTTGTGCCGTATCGTTCGCACCATCATTCAAATCGACCTGGAGTGTCGTATCGGCAGAATTGTCTGCGGTTGGATTAAGCTGATCAATGTAGGTGTCGACGGTACCGGTATAGCTATTGACCCCTTGTTGAAACGTAGCAGTAGTGGTCGTAACGGCTCCAGAGTAGTTGGAGAGCTCAAAAATATCGGCACCGCTTAAAGCCCGGCCGTAAATACGAGAATCATCGATCACCCCGTCGGCTGCCCATCCGAAAGTGCCGGGACCAGCGCCAGGATTCGCGGCACCGATCTTCCAGGTTTGCGTTCCATATTCACGGGCGGCCGTCCCGGGCGTGAAGCTCGAAGTCCCCTGATGTTGTCCGTCGACATAGAGCGAAACGGTTCCCGCAGCTCGATCTACGACACCTGCGACATGATAGAACTGGCCCGGCGCGAAGGTATCGGTACTGTTGACTCCGATTGCCGAGTTGCCGGTCAAGACATGATCGAAATGAAACCGGTTATCGTTGCCAAAGTAGAGACCGGTGTGCCACCCTGTCTTAATCAGAATCCCGTAGTTGGCATCGTTGTCACTGCCGGACCCGGGAGGCGTTGAGTCCGGCCGGAACCAACTGGACAGCGTGTAGTCACCCTCCTGAATGTTTTCGAGAGATGCGGAGTTGGGGACTTCGATGTAGTCTTCACCATCCGTGTAATCGACCGCCAGGCCACCATCGATCTCACCCGACGTCCAGCCTGCGATCCCGCTCAGATTACCATCGTTGTTGTTTGCAGTTTCATCGTCAGCTGTACTTCCCGATCCATCGTCCAGCGTCAGGTGCATTGCCAGATCGCTGGTGATATCCCCGTCAGAGTAATCGAATAACTCGGTGATGTCGCTCGCGGAAAGTGCACGATCGTAGACGCGTCCATCATCCAAAAACCCGTCGAAGTTGCGGACAAAATTACTTCCACTGTATTTGTCGACACCCCAACTGGCGAAGTCCAGGTTGGCGACATCGTCAAAGAAGACGTTCGTCGTTGCCGATACCACGGTGTAGGTCAGGCCAGTCGTTTGTTGCACGCCGTTGACGTAAAGCTTGTTGCCGGTGGCATCGACGGTGACAGCGACGTGTGTCCAGGTGTTTTGAGGAATCACGCCGGCGGCGGTGCGGACATCCACCAGTGTCGTTGTTCCTTCACGAACGTAGAAATCAAATGACCCATCAGAATCACGAAACAGCGCCAACCGCGAATCTGCGTCACCGCTGTCAGACATCTCAAAGATGACGTCGCGACTGTTGACGTCGTGATAGACCCAAACCGCGATCGTTCCTTCGGTCAGGTTGTCAAAGTTGGCTGAATGAGCGCTGAAGTCGACGTAGTCATTGTTGCCGTCAAGGCTCAGTTTCCCGTCACCGATTTGGTTCGTACCACTGTTGGTATTGATCGTCGCCCCATTGGTCAACGTACCGTCATAGCCATTGCCGCTACTATCCGTGGCATCAGCATCAAATGTGTTGTGCAGGACAAGACCGCTGTTGATATCCAGAGTGGAAAGCCATGAAGTCTGCACCTCGAAGCTGAAAGCGGAGTAGCTTTCGACGATCCCGGAGTGATATTCCAGAACCCAGTCGCCACCCAAAGACGCATGCCCGGTCAAGTCATCGCTGGCGGCGACGTCCGCGCCCGCAAACTGGCCAATTTGCTCGACCAACAAGCGGCCTTCAGTGCTAGCCGCAACGTCGCAGCCATAAAACAAAATGTCAGCGCCCGCTTCGAGCCCATCGGCCCATCCGGTTATTTCGCCCTTGTATTGGAGTACGGTATCGGAACTGAGGATTGTCCCACCAAGCTGCAGCAGGTTGTCACGTCCATGCACGACGATATGAATCGCTTCGTAGGTCAGCCCCCCGTCAAGGTAGCTGGATACCTGATCGATCCCATCGGACGATTGGTTGATCGTCAAGATGTCATACGCGATGTTGGCATTGCCGTTCAACGTGATATCGTTGATCAGTTCCTCGTAGCCCTCGATGCGATCATCAATGACGACCAATTGACGCGCGAGGGAAGCTGGCAATTCGTGAGTCGGTGACAGGTCGAGATGAACATCGCTGAGTGGAAAAAGATCAGCGTTGTCGTGGGGAGCAATTGGGTATTCGAACACGTCCGAGACATCCAAATGAAACGGTTCGCTCACCAAATGGTCGTGATGGATCAAGTCCGCATCGGCCCCCGAATCCACGATTAATGCTGAGAGTGGACTGGCATCGTACAAGATCCTGTCTTCCAGCGTTTCGAGCCGCGGCACGCCAGATTCGTCCTTGTTGGCCTTTGCAAACAGGCCAATGAGATTTTGCCACGTGCTGATGAGCGAATACGGCGCAGCACTTATCCAACTGGAGTGCGCGTCATTGGATTGCTCAGGCCTGGTTTTCATCAGTCGCTACAGACGGGTAGGCAAAAAATATGGATCTCGCTGTCTTCTTAATCGGATCGGTTAAGCCTTTAATGCTGGGCAAAACCCTACGATTGCGCAAGAAATCCGGTCTCTGGTTCTGATTTGCCAATGCCGATGGTTGAAAACGATTACGCGGGTCAGAACAAACGGATCGGTTAATCGGTCGCGCTGTTCCGCGACCCATGGTGACCCGTGAACTGCTAGAACGCGTCGAAGAAGCCGTTCATATCATCGCCTTTGGATGCGCCGGTTTTTGTTTCGTAGGATTCGAGAACCGGCAACGGGTCAATCAACCGCCAATTGGGCATCTGAGTGAGGGCTGCCGCAATCAAGACGCCGCCCCGCAGCGACCAGAAAATGTATCCCAGTGTCGAAACGGCCGTAATCGCCCCGATCGATATATTCATGTTTTCAAACAAACTACGCTGCAGGTCGTTCAATGAATCCAAGTCATGCCAGAGATATTTTGGGTCAAACGCGGTGCCGAACCGAGTATCGACTCTACGATTCAGGTCCTCAGCATCGAGCAGATCCGCATGGACGTTCTGCAACATGATCCGGAGAACGTCTTCGGCCTGCCGCCGATCGGCGAGCAACTCAAAAATGTTGTCGGCGTCGCCGTCGAAGTCCGAGATCATGCCCAGTTTCAGCACCGTTCCTGCAAATTTTTCCTCGTTCGGTGGTGTGTCGGCTCCGACTATTTCGATATTCACTTCTGGTTCCGTCGCTGTATCGAGTTCTATGTTTCTTTCATCGTTCTCAGGCGGTAAGGGAGAAGTGTTGGTATCGACATCAGTGATTGTACCAACGACGACGTCAACATTGACCAGCGTGGCAAGCCCGTTGGCCATTCCGTCATTGGGAATGTAACTAAATGAGTCAACGCCGACAAATCCGGGATCGGGTGTGTAAACAAAGGTACCGTTAGGCGCCAGACTTAAAGTCCCGTTAGCAGGACCGCTCAACAGGATCGCAGTCAGTGGATCGCCTTCAACATCGGCGTCGTTACTCAACACACCGACAATCGCGATGATCGTGTTTTCGACGGTCGTTGAATATTCGTCCGTCGATCCTACGGGAGCATCGTTAATTGGCGTTACCGTAATGGTAACGGTTGCTGTGTCGGTGCCCCCATTGCCATCCTGGACTCGGTACGCAAACGAATCGACACCGAAAAAATCTGGCCGCGGCACATAGTTAAATGAACCAGCTGGATTGATAGCGAACGAATCAGCGTGATCAGGCGGGTCGATCAAACTGATCGTTAGCGAGTCGCCGTCTGCGTCGGTATCATTGGCCAGTACATCAAATGGAGCAACCAATGCCGTATCTTCGGCTGTCGAATACGACTCGGCATTGGCCACGGGTGCGTCGTTGACCGGCGTCACGGTAATCGTGACAGTTTGCGTATCAAACCCACCGTTGCCGTCGGCGACCTGGTAGACAAAACTGTCGACTGTCGTTTCGCCGCCGTCATGAGTGTAACTGAATGAGCCGTCCGAATTCAGTACCAGCGATCCGTTGGCCGGTCCACTGACGAGGGTCGCAGTTAAGGCATCTCCCTCGACGTCAGAATCGTTGGCAAGCACGCCGGTAGCGGGAATATTGATGGTCGCGCCTTCGGCAACTGTCACGGAATCGGCGCCCGCGACCGGGGCATCGTTGACGTTTGCGAGATCGATGTTGACGATTCCCATACCAATGATTCCACCGCCGCCTGCACCGGTGTTTCCGTTATCCGTGACTTCCACCAGGATCGTATCGGCGTCATTGCCGGTCAAATCGATCGGACCGGTGTACTGCACGTTGGCAGGCAAATCGAAATAGGCATTCAGATCGACAACGTTGCCGGTGAGCGTGATGGTGGCTGAACCCGAACCGGCCACCGTCACTCCGCTGCCGCTAGTGGCCGTGAGGACCCCTCCGGCCGAAGTTTGCAAAGTCACGGTAAGATCGCCTGCTCCGGCATCCAGATCGTTGAGGTTAAGTACGCTCAAATCAACATCTGATAAGGTCTCCTCCACCGCATTGATATCGGTTGGCAGCATGCCCGCGTTGACGGGATCGTCATTGACTTGGAGGACGTTGATGTCGCGAGTCTGGAGGTTGGAATCATTGTTACCATCATTGGTGATGAAAGTAACGGTTCGCGTGAGCCCCGATGGATCGTCGCTGGTATTTTCGTAAGTCACGCTCTGCAGCGCCGCCTCATAATTGGCCAGCGTGTCCGAGCCCACGAGTGTCAGTGTGCCGCTAAACGTGTTCCAAACGCCGGTAATCGTGCCCGTGTTCGTGAACGCCAAGACGTCCTGGCCATTGACATAGTTGCTCGTGATCTGGATCACAGCCGATTCGATCAAGGTGTCGTCAAGATCGTCGATCGTGATTGAACTGGTGATCGCAGTTGGCAAGTCGTTTTCAGTGTACACCAACGGCGTGGACTCGATCGCCGATGCGACCGGAGCATCGTTGATTGGCGTTACGCTTATGTCGCGGGTCTGGATATTCGAATCAAGGTCGCCGTCATTGACCGTAAAGCTGACCGTCCGAGTCGCCGCTGATGGATCGTCGCTGGTGTTGGAGTAAGTTACATTCCGCAGGGCCGCTTCGTAGTTGGCCAGTGTATCGGAACCGGTTAACGTCAGCGTGCCGGTCGAGCTATTCCACACGCCCGTGATCGAGCCCGTATCCGTGAATGCCAGCACATCCTGGCCGCTTAAATAATTCCCCGTGATCTGAATCGTGGCCGATTCGATGTGGGTGTCGTCCACATCGCTGAGCGTCAGCGTATTGGTTACCGCGGTGGGAAAATCGTTTTCGGTATAGACCAGGGGGGCAACTTCAATCGTTGATTCGACCGGCGCTTCATTGACGTCGGTGATTCCAATCGCCAACACCTGATCCGAAAACGATCCGTCGCTAGACGTCGCACGAACCGTGATGTTACGCGTCGGTCCATCCAGTTCGTAGTCGATCGCTCCGGCGACCGCGACGCTCCCGGTGGTGGAGTCAATCGAGAAACGTCCACCGTCATTGTCCTGCAGGCTGTACGTGATGGCATTGGTCGTGGCATCCAGGTCACTGGCCGAAGCGGTAATACCAACAGCCGTTCCGATCGCAGAATTCTCAGCCACCTCGTTGATCGCGTTGTCGACATCGGTCACTGGCCCGACGTCAAATTCATCGACATCGTTAATGTTGATCGCGAAGATTTGTTCGGAAAACGATCCGTCGGTCGAGGTGGCTCTGACCGTCACGTATCGCGTTGTTCCATCCGTTTCGCGGTCGATTGCTCCGGCCACGCGGACAATCCCGGTGCCGCTGTCGATGGAGAAACGTCCGCCGTCGTTGTCCGGCAAACTGTACGTGATCACATTATTTGTGGCATCATCATCGGTGGCGCTGGCGGTGATGCCTACAACCGTTCCTGCAATCGCGTTCTCGTCAACCGCGTTGGCCGTCCCATCACTGTCAACAACTGCGCCCACGTCAAACTCATCCACGTCATTGATGTTGATGGCAAACACCTGGTCAGTGAACGATCCATCGGCGGATGTAGCTCGGACTGTGATGTTTCGCGTCGCACCGTCCGCTTCGCGATTGATCGCTCCGGCCACGGTCACGACGCCCGAGTTGGAGTCGACGTTAAATCGACCACCATCGTCATCAAACAATGAGTAGGTGATCGCGTTGGTTGTGGCGTCATCATCGCTGGCGCTGGCGGTGATGCCTACAACCGTTCCCGCAACGGCATTCTCGTCAACGGCGTTGGCCGTCCCATCATTGTCGACAACTGCGCCCACGTCAAATTCATCCACGTCATTGATGTTGATGGCAAACACCTGGTCGGTGAATGATCCATCGGCGGATGTGGCTCGGACTGTGATGTTACGCGTCGCACCGTCCGCTTCTCGATCGATCGCTCCGGCCACGGTCACGACGCCCGAGTTGGAGTCGACGGTAAATCGACCACCATCGTCATCAAACAATGAGTAGGTAATCGCGTTGGTTGTGGCATCATCATCGGTGGCGCTGGCGGTGATGCCTACAACCGTTCCTGCAATCGCATTCTCGTCAACGGCGTTGGCCGTCCCATCGCTGTCGACAACCGCGCCCACGTCAAACTCATCGACGTCATTGATGTTGATCGTCATCAGCTGGGAATTAAAACTTCCGTCGCTGCTGGTTGCTCGCACGGTAATGTCGTGGCTGGCAGCCGCTTCGCGATCCAGCAGTGTGCCGTCGGCGACTGTAACCACACCCGTCGAACTGTCAATGGTAAACCGACCGCCGGCGTTGTCGTCTAGCGAATAGGTGATCGTGTTATTGGTGGCATCGGCATCCGAGGCCAAAGCCGTTACTCCGACCACCGTTCCATTGGCCGCATTCTCGTCCACCGCATCGCCCGTAGCGTCGCTATCAGTCACCGAGCCGACATCGAACTCGTCCACGTCGTCGATCGAGATCGTAAACACTCGCGTCTGGAACGACCCGTCGGTCGAGGTGGCCCTGACGGTGATCGATCGTGTGGCTCCGTCCGCTTCACGGTCGATCGCCCCGGCCACCGTGACGATCCCGGCGGTTGAATCGATTGCGAATCGCCCGCCATCGTTGTCGTCGAGCGAATAGCTGATCGTGTCGGTCCCGTCGGCATCGTCCGAGAAGGCGGTCAGGCCGACAGTTGTTCCCACGACCGAGTTTTCGGCAACGGTATCGGCCACTCCGTCATTATCCGCGATTGGCGTAACGCCGAACTCCGAAATATCGGTGACGGTGATCGTGAAGCCTTGTGTGTTGAAGGAGCCATCACTGCTCGCTGCCCGTACGATCACGTTGTGTGACGTGTTGGACTCGTAGTCGAGCGCCGCATTGACGGTGATCTCGCCGGTTGAGCCGTCAATTGCAAAGCGGCCACCCGCGTCATCATCCAGCGTGTAAGTAATCGCATTGTTGGTCGCATCGGCATCGGCGGCCAAAGCGGTGATCCCGACGGTCGTGCCGATACTTGCGTTTTCGGCGACCGTGTCGGCCGCCCCGTCGCTATCGGTGATCGGACCCACGTCGAATTCGTCCAGATCGTTGATCGTGATATTGAACGACTGGCTGGCGATCGATCCGTCGCTACTGGCCGCTTGCACCGTGACCGAGCGTGTTGCGCCGTGGGTCTCGCGGTCGATCGCCGCGGCGGTGGTGACCACACCGGTGTTGCCATCGATGGTGAACAGACCGTCGGGGTTGCTGGTCAGGCTGTAGGTGATCGTGTTATTGGTCGCGTCGAGGTCAAAGGCGTTGGCCGTCAGGCCCACAACCGTTCCCGTCGTCACGTTCTCATCAACCGCGTTGGCCGCTGCGTCCGTATCGGTCGGAACCGTCACGTCGTACTCGTCCAGATCGTTGATCGTGATGTTGAACGACTGGCTGGCCGTCGATCCGTCGCTCGACGCCGCCTGAACCGTGATCGAACGAACGGCGCCATGCGTTTCCCGGTCAATCGCCGCGGCGGTGGTCACGACACCGGTGTTGGCGTCGATGGTGAACAAACCGTCCGGATTGCTGGTCAGGCTGTAGGTAATCGTGTTGTTCGTCGCATCCAGATCGAACGCATCGGCGGTGATCCCGACGGTGGTGCCAACGATCACGTTTTCGTCCACTTCGTCCGTCGCACCATCAACATCGGTCGGCACTGTAACATCGAATTCGTCTATATCGAGAATGGTGATCGCGTAGACCTGGTCGGTGAACGAGCTGTCGGCCGAAGTGGCTCGCACCGTGATGTTGCGCGTTGGCCCGTCGACTTCGCGATCGATCGCAGCAGCCACCGTCACGATACCCGTGCTGGAATCGATCGAGAATCGCCCACCGTCGTCGTCCGCAAGCGCGTACGTGATCGCGTTGGTCGTGGCATCGGCGTCGGAAGCGGATGCGGTGATTCCGACCGTCGTACCGATCGTCGCGTTCTCATCGACCTCGTTGGTCGTGCCGTCGGTATCATTCACAACACCGACGTCAAACTCGTCGACGTCTCCAAGACTGATCGAAAACACCTGCGTCGAAAAACTTCCATCGGCGCTAGTCGCGCGAACCGTGATGTTGTGGCTGACGTTCGCCTCGCGATCCAGCGCGCCGGCGACGGTTACCTCGCCAGAAGCGGTATCAATCGCAAATCGACCACCCGCATCATCATCCAGAGTGTATGTGACTGTGCTATTCGATCCGTCAGCGTCCACTGCCGACGCGGTGATGCCAACGGAGGTACCGATTAAGGCATCCTCGTCCACGTAGTCGACCGCACCATCCGCATCGGCAACGGGACCAATATCAAATTCATCTGCATCGTTGATTGTTACGGAGATTAGCTGATCGTCGAAGCCACCCTGTCCGTCTTCGACCTGGACGATCACCTCGTAGACGTTGTCGGCATTAAAGTCGGCTGGCATTTCGTAGTTGGGAGCGGCGAGAAACGACAAGGCACCGCTGACGGCATTGATCGTGAACGACGCGGCATCGTCGCCTCCGCCTAGACTGTACGTGAGCGTCTGGGCGGGAAGATCGGAATCCGAGGCCGTAACCGTGGTTACCGCTAGTGTATTCTCATCGATCGCTATTGCTGCAGCATAATCCCCGCCATCGGACGAGATCACTGGCGCCGAGTTGCTGATCGAACCGTTGTGTTCGATCGAAACGTTGTCAATTCGGAAATAAGCACTGATATCGCTGCCGCTTCCGATGAACCGGATTTGCGTGTTGGAGCCTGCGTAGGCGGAGATAT
This sequence comes from uncultured Planctomycetaceae bacterium, assembly GCA_963697295.1. Classification (GTDB taxonomy): domain Bacteria; phylum Planctomycetota; class Planctomycetia; order Pirellulales; family Pirellulaceae; genus Mariniblastus. Next base: position 246,287 of record CAVONL010000006.1, read on the forward strand.
CAAACGTTGCTGACTCAAACGAACCGTCAAAAGATGACAGGCTGTAGGTAGCCAAGTTTGTCCAGCTGCCACCGCCATTGCCGGAAACCTGTACGCTAACCGATCCACCGCCGCCGTCGGCATTAACGCGGCGGTAATCGAAGCTCAGAATCGCGCTGGTCGCACCGCTTAAATCGGCCGCACGCTTGGCTCCTTTTCCAGAAATGGAAACCTCGTCGCCGCCGATTTCCATGTACCCCGAGCTGCGAACTTCGACAACGCCCGAACTTGGTCCGTTGGACTCACCAATTTCGGTCCAGTTGTTGAGCCAATTCTCATCGCCGTCGTTGCCGGCGTAGGAGATAGCGTTGAACTGGTCATAGACTTGAGGGTTATCGATGACAGTCACACTGAGGGCTTGAGTGTCGAAACCGCCGGCGCCGTCACTGGCCTGGACGGTGACATTGTAGGTGTTGTCGAAGCCCGAGTCGGTGGGAGTCTCATAGTCGGGTGCGGTGGCAAACGCCAGCGCGCCAGTCGATGAGTTGATGGAAAACTTCGCCGCATCGGCTCCGCCGATGATCGAGTAGGTGATTGACTGTAACGGCAAATCCGCGTCCACTGCCAAGACACTGGTGACGCTGGTCGTGTTCTCCGATACCAGGACGACGGCGCTTGCCCCACCTCCGTTGGACATGATGACGGGAGCGTTATCGTTGACACCGTTGACGCTGATCGTCATGAAAGCCGTGTTGAAACTGCCGTCGCTTGAGGTCGCTCGTACCGTGATGTCGTGGCTGGCGGCAGTTTCGCGGTCCAACAACGTACCGTTGTCAACGGTAACCACACCGCTGGCCGAATCGATCTTGAATCGTCCTCCGGCATTATCATCCAACGTATAAGTGATCGTGTTGTTGGTCGCGTCCGCGTCCGAAGCCAGTGCGGTGATGCCGACGACTGTGTCGCTGGCCGCGTTCTCGTCAACTGCGTTGACGGTTGCGTCTGAGTCCGTCACGGTGCTCACATCGAACTCGTCGACATCATTGATGGTGATATTGAACGACTGGCTGGCAACCGATCCGTCGCTGCTGGCGGCTTCGACCGTGATCGAGCGGGTCGCCCCGTGCGTTTCGCGATCGATGGCCGCTGCGGTCGTGACCACACCGGTGTTGGCATCGATGGTGAACAGGCCATCGGGGTTGCTGATCAAGCTGTAGGTGATCGTATTGTTGGTCGCGTCCAGATCGAAAGCGTTCGCAGTAACGCCAACCATTGTTCCAATCACGGTGTTTTCGTCGACTTCTTCCGCCCCGGCATCGCTATCGGTTGGTGTCGAAACATCGAACTCATCGACGTCGTTGACATTGATCGTCATCACTTCGGTGTCAAAACTGCCGTCGCTCGAAGTGGCTCGCACGGTGATGTCGTGACTGGCCGCCGTTTCGCGGTCCAGCAACGTACCATTGTCGACGGTCACCACCCCGCTGGCAGCATCGATCTTGAATCGTCCCCCGGCAGTATCGTCCAATGAATAAGTGATGGTGTTGTTGGTGGCATCGTCGTCCGAAGCCAGAGCCGTAATGCCGACCACGGTATCGGTGGCGGCGTTTTCATTGACCGAGTTCGCCGTCCCATCGCTATCACTCACCGCGCCGACATCAAATTCATCGACATCGTTGATGGTGATGCTGAAGACACGAGTTTGGAAGGAACTGTCCGATGATGTTGCCCGCACCGTGATGTTGCGGTTCGCTCCATCGGCTTCTCGATCGATGCCTGCTGCGACGGTGACGATACCGGTGCTGGAATCGATGGCAAAACGCCCACCATCGTTGTCGTCTAACGAGTACGTGATCGTGTCACCCGCGTCGGCGTCGTCGGCAAACGCCGTGACACCAATCGTCGTGCCAATGGAGGCATTTTCGAGAACCACATCGGCCGAGCCATCGATGTCACTGATTGTCGTCGCGGCGTTGTCATTAACCGGCGTGACAGTGATGCTGAACGAACCGCTGCTGTTGGATCCGAATCCGTCATCGACATCAAAGGCAAAGCTGTCGCTGGTCGTCTCCGTGTCGTTGTGGGCGTACGTTATGATGCCTGCATCAATATCGGCTTGCGTAAAGGTGGAGCTGACCGACAAGTTGACTCCACTTCGTCGCAGAAAGCCGTTGGTGGGGACGCTGGTCAACGTGTAGGTGATTTGTCCAGGTGTGTTGTCGACGTCGGTTGTGTGTAGCATCGCCGTGGTGACCACGTTCCCGGTGGAACCTTCGGCAACGGTTACCCCAGTGTTAGTCGCCAACACTTCTTCGTCATTAACGGCCGTGATGTCGACATTCACCGTACCCAGATTCTGGTCGCTGCCGCCACCGCTGCCGGTATTGCCATTGTCGTTGACCAACACTTCGATCGTATCGGCATCGTTGCCAAACAGGTGAGCGGTGCTGTGCAGATACGTGACGTTGCTGGCCGTGTTCAGGTAGGCGTTCAAGTCCGCTTGCGTACCGGTCAGCGTCAACGCACCTGTGCCGTTACCACCGAAGGTGATGCCGGTACCCGCAGCAGCCGTCAAGTTCCCGCCGGTCGCCGTCGTCAGTTTCACCGTCAGCGAACCGCTGGACGCATCCAGGTCACTGAGGTCGATGGCTGACAAGTCGACATTGCTGGCCACATCTTCGGTGACCGTGATGTCAGTGGGCAGTCCGCCGGCGTTGGTCGGATCATCGTTAACGCTGCCGAGCGTGATGTCACGCGTGACCGTGTTGCTGTTGTCATCGCCATCGTTGACGGTGAAGCTGACCGTCCGCGTGGTTGTGTTCGGGTTCTCGCTGGTGTTGGTGTAGGTGATGCTGCGGATGGCGGTTTCGTACTGCGCCAGCGTGGCCGATCCGGTGAGTGTCCAGGTGCCCGAGCCTGAGTTGTACACACCGGTGATACCATTCTGATTCGTGAAGCTCAACACGTCCTCACCCGACTGATAGCCGCCGCTGATCTGGACCACGGCCGATTCGATGTGCGTATCATCCACATCGGTAAAGGCAATCGTCGAAGTCACTGCTACCGCGCCATCGTTCTCGCTGTAGGCGACCGGCGAGCCTTCGATGCCCGTGACCGCAGGCGGATCGTTGACGGCAATCACCTCGACGTTTCGCGACCCGACGTTGCTACCGTCGATTCCGTCGTTGACTGCGAACTGCACTAGGCGCGTGGCCGTGCTCGGCGCATCGCTGGTGTTCACGTAAGTGACCGAACGCAGGGCGGTTTGGTACTGCGCGACCGTCGCACTGCCGCTCAGCGTCAAGATACCGGATCCGGCATCCCAACTGCCTGTGATGCCATTCTGATCCGTGAATCCCAACAGATCCTGGCCGTTGGCGTAATTGGCACCAAACCAGACCCACGCCAAGCTCAAGTTGGCGCTGTCCACGTCCGACACGGTCAACCCCGGGTCGACGGCGGTGGCCGAGTCGTTCTCGGTGTAGGTCAGCGTCCCGCCGGTGCCCGTCACCACCGACGGGTCGTTGACCGCGGTAATGTCGACGTTGACCGTGCCAAAGTTGATGTCTGTGCCACCACCGCTGCCGGTGTTGCCGTTATCGTTGACTTGCACTTGAATTGTGTCGGCATCGTTACCGAACAGGTGAGCCGTGCTGTGCAGATAGGTGACGTTGCTGGCTGTGTTCAAGTAGGCGTTCAAGTCGGATTAGAGTACCGCTCAGCGTCAACGTACCGGTGCCGTTACCGCCGATGGTGATGCCAGTGCCCGCCGCCGCCGTCAAATTGCCGCCGGTCGCAGTGGACAGCTTCACCGTCAGCAAACCGCTGGCCGAATCCACGTCGCTCAGGTCGATAGCCGACAAGTCGACATTGCTGGCCACATCCTCGGTAACTGTGATATCCGTTGGCAACGTACCCGCATTGGTCGGGTCGTCATTAACGGCATTGACCGTAATCGTTATCGTGTCCGAATCAGCCAAGGGGCCACCGGTTCCGGAGTTGCCCATGTCGCCTGTAATGATCTGCAGGCTGGCCGACCCGGTGAAGTCGGCCGTTGGCGCAAAAACCAGGCCGTTCAATGCGGCATTGATGTTGGCGATCGTCCCGGTGAAATTGAGCAGCGCGTCGGCAACGCCGTCGCCCGTGATGAAACTTAAGCCCGTCGTGCCGTTGAGCGAAATCGTACCATTGGTCGCAGACAGGAGCACATTGACTATTCCATTGCCTGCATCGGCGTCGCTGATCGAAATCTGGTTGCCGTTACCGCTGGAAAAGACCAGATTCGTGTCTTCGTTGGTGACTTGTGCGACCGGAACTGTGTTGACAGGGGCTGTATTAGCAACTTCCAGGTTGACGACGGTAACATCTTCGAGATCCAGTCCGTTGAAGTTCGCATCACTGCTGGTTGCCGCACCCAGCACGATCGAGTAAACCTGATTCCCGTCATTGGTGAAATCCTGCAGACCCGTAATCGTCACGGTTTGAGGCGTCATCCAGTTCAACGAAGTAAATGTCACCGAACCGACCGAGACGCTGCCTTCGGTGCCATCACTGACCATGACGGGAATGGTCACGTCGGCTGTCGGAGCGGCTTCCAAAACAATTTGGAAAGTAGCAGTTCCGCCAGCTTCCGTCGTGGTCAAGCCATAGCGTTGCATGAACACACCGGAAGTATCTCCAACGCCTTCGCCGCCCCACGCCACGACGAACCGTCCTCCGGCTTGGGCAACGACCTCTGCATACACCTGGTTTCCAGTCGTGGTGGAATTCACCAGAAACTCGCTGCCAATCAAATTGCCAGCCCAATCCAATCGCTGGCCGTAAACTCCAGCTCCTGATCCATCGCCAGAATTATTCCAGACGACCGTGATGTTTCCATCGTCGTCGGCGGTTAGCGACGGAATCGGCTGATTGCCGCTGACCGTGGTGGTATTGGCTCGGATCTCGCCACCGATGGCCGTTCCATCTGCCGCATAACGCTGCAGATAGACCTCATAGGTCCCGCCGCTACGACTTTGGAAGGCCACGACAAATCGGCCATCCTCCAACATGGCAACATCGTGATAGAGTTGGCTGTCCGCGGTTGTCGTATTGACCTGGAATTCCCCTCCCTGTGCGACGCCGTTGGCGTCATATCGCTGGCCGTAGACACCGTAGCCGGAACCGTCCTGGAGATCGCTGGCCCAGATGACGACGAAATTGCCGGCCGCGTCCATGTCGATGGATGTCAGTTGTTGAACGCCGGTGGTGTACGTGTTGACCCGGAACTCGCTCCCCTGTGCAACTCCGCTGGCGTCGAAGCGTTGAGCATAAATGCCTGAGCTGCCGTCCGGATCCTGGCCACCGCTGGTCCAGGTGATTGCAAAGCTTCCGTTGGCTGCCATGGCAATTGAGGGTGTTGTTTGACTATTGGCGGTTGTCGTGTTGACGAGCACTTCACCACCCTGTGCAACTCCGCTGGCATCAAATCGCTGAGCGTAAACGCCATAGCCGCTGCCGTCTTGCAAATTGCTGGCCCAGGTAACGACAAAATTTCCCGCCGCATCCATGGCCACTGTTGGATTGATCTGGTTGTCGGTGGCCGTCGTATTGACTTGGAATTCCAGTCCTTGCGGAACCCCGTCAGCGTTGAATCGCTGTGCATAAACGCCATACAAATCACTGTCCTGGGCATTGCTGACCCAGACTACGATGTAATTTCCGTTGGCGTCAGCCGCGATGGCTTGCGAGACATTCGGATTGATCGACTGAATGTCACCGGTGTTCGTATTGATCAGCGTTTCACCACCCAGCGGCCCGGTTGTGATGGGGGTGACGCGAATTCCGTCGGCTACATTTTTAACCGAGACCGTGATCGTCTGGGTGTCAGTCAGTGTGCCGTCGGAGACCTGGATAATGACTTCGTAGGTATTGTCGCCGCCAGAATCAGTTGGATTTTCATAGTCTGGTGCCGTGATGAAGCTCAACACGCCTGTCGATCCGTCAATCGTGAACCTGGCAGCGTCCGCACCACCGGCTTTCGTATACGTCAACGTCTGTGCCGGCAGGTCAGCATCCGTGGCCGTCACGGTGGTGACCGCAGTTGTATTTTCATTGACGTTGATACTCGCCGTCGCACCACCGCCGTTACTTGTGATGACCGGATTGTTGTCGTTGACCGGCGTACACGGTGATGCTGAACGTACCGGTCGAAGCCGATCCGGCCCCGTCGTCGACGCTGAACGAAAAACTGTCGCTGCTGGTTTCGCTGCCATTGTGGTCGTAGGTGACTAGCCCGGCATCGATGTCGGCCTGTGTGAACGTTCCGTTAACGGCCAACGCTGTTCCGTTGAGGCGCAAGGTGCCATTGGTAGTCGCTGAGGTGATCGTATAAACAAGTTGGCTCGTTGTGTTGTCGACGTCAGTCGTGGCCAGCTGCGTGTTGTTGATCACGTTGCCGGTTGAATTCTCGTTCACCGTTCGGCCAGTGTTGGTGGCGAGCACCTGTTCGTCGTTGGTCGCTGTAATGTTGACCGTCGTGCTTCCAGTCGCGACCAGTGCTCCGCCGCTGCCTTGCGCCCCGGTGTTGCCATCATTGAACGTCCAGTCGATCTGCACGCTCGTTGGCGGAGTATCCGAGGCGTTCCAGTAGACAACGTTCTGCATCAACGTATTGACGCGAGCCTGTGTGGCATTCGCGTCAAAGGTGATCATCAGCTGTCCGCCCGTGAAGGTGTACGTGCCCACGGTCACTCCGCCCACCAGCACGTTGGCGCCGCTGGTGGTGACATTCACTCCGTCAAACGCCAGGGCGTCATCCGAGTTCGCTCCGCCGTTGCGGAGAATCGTCAGAGTGGCGTTTGCATAGTTGTCGATCGCATTGAGTTCCAGGTCGAAGATCTTCACGTCGGGATCCAGCACGATTGCCGCGCTGCCTTCGACATAGCCGACGGTTCCGCCCAGGGTGTTGGCGGGTATCAACTGGGTGTCCAGCATCCCACGATCATCCAGCCGCAGGAGTGCGGCAGCGATCGTGCCGGGTTGGTTCGATAATCCGGCCACAACGACCTTCGAACCGTGAATCGCCAGAGCGCTCGCGCGGTCCATGCTGCTGCCGCCGAAGTTCACGTCGACGATGCCCCCCGATCCAAAAGTCCCGTCGAGTGAACCGTTGGAATTCAAGCGAATCACGCTGAAATTGTTGCCCTGGTCGCTGCTGTATCCGGTCGCGTAGATCTTGCCGTCGGAACGCACTGCCACATCCAGCGCAAAGTCACTCAGTGAACCGCTGGTTCCGATCGCCGTTGTCGAAACACCTCCCGTGCCAAAGCTGGAATCGAGGGTGCCGTTGGTGTTGTAACGCAGAACATAAAAGTCGGTCGTCCCGGCGGCATTTCCCCATCCGGCCACGACCAGCTTGCCATCGCTCTGCAGGTCGATGGCCGTTCCATAGTCACCCGAACCCGTCCCGACATCGGTCGACACTTTGCCGCCGCTACCGAAGCTGGAATCAAGGGTTCCATCGGCCAGGTATCGCACCACGCCCACGTCATAGCTGGTGCCATTGAACGTGCGTCCCACCAGGACGATCTTACCATCCGCTTGAACCTTCAAATCTTCCGCCCAATCCGTTCCGCCGGCGAAATCCGTGGTGACATAGCCACCACTGCCGAAGGTCGAATCGATGGAGCCGTTGGCGTTAAACCGGGCCAGGAGAAAATTGCTGTTGCTGTCGCCCGCAACCAGGATCTTCCCATCGTTGAGCACTGTCATCGACTTCGGGTTGACGCCGATCGGTCCCCAGATTTCGATACCATCGCCGCCACCAAACGACGTATCCAACGTTCCGTCGGAGTTGTACTTGGCCAGGTAAATATCAAAGCCAGTATCCAGGGCCGAACCAACCACCAAAATCTTGCCATCGGAAAATACGTGCACACCCCGGGCTTCATCCGTGCTGGCAACAATCGGAGTGATGACATATCCCACGCCGTTGAAGGAGGTGTCCAGCGATCCATCGGCCAGATAGCGGGCGACGACGGTCTCGCGGCCACCGGCCGTGTCGACGTATCCCACGGCTACCGTGCGCCCGTCGGCCATCACCTGAACATCATCAAAATTGCTGGCGGTGGTTCCGGGGAAGACCGTGGTCAGATAACCAGGTCCGGCCTGAAACGTGGGTTCGTCGTTGACCGCCGTGACCATAATGGAAGCAGACTCGACTGCCGCGCTGAAGGCCGTGGAGCCGCCGTTGGTGCTCGTATCGACTTTGATTCCCGGTGTACCGCTGGTCTGATCCCAGGCGCGGAACGTGAAATCCGAGGTTCCTCCATCGTCGCCAATCGGATTGAATCGGAGCCAGTCCGTGCTCCGCAACAGTAGCGCAGAGGTTTCGGAAACGAACCCAACCTGGTTCCACGTTGATCCGCCATTCGTTGAATACTCAAAGTTTCCATACTGCTGCGTGAGGGCCGTAATGGCAATCCCTTCGACGGCACCTGAATCCGGGTCAGTGATCCGGTCACCGCCGGCACTGGCGATGATTGAAGCGACCGACTGTCCGCTATTGTTGATTTGATCTTCGGTGATCGTTGTCAGGGGCATCGTGCCGCTGTTATCGAGAACTGGCGCGTCGTTGAGGTCGTTGACGTCTACCGCCAATGTTTCTTCGTACCAGGCACCGGCCGCATCGGTGGTTCGGACTGTCACATTGTAGGATGACTTGGCTTCGAAGTTCAAAACGCCATCGGTCAAAATCAGTTCGTTGCTTCCCCCGCCGCCGATCGTGAACTTGGCCGCGTCGGTTCCACCTACAATTGAATAGGTGAAGGTGTCCCCGACATCCGGATCCGTCGTGGTCAACGTCGCGACGGTATAGCCTGCGGTCGTGTTAGTGTGTTCGTTGACGTTAACGCTATCGGGCGATATGTCGGTTGGGGCCTCGTTAACGATCGAGTAGTGGATAATCAATTCAGGTGCGATGGTGCCTTCCCGGCTTTCATACGTAACTGTTCGATCTCCACCTCCGTCGGGGCTGGCAATCACGACGCCGTAGTTTCCATCGGTGCCATCAACCCAGTCCTGGACCAGAGTGGTGATGTTCCACGAGTGTTGTCCGGTGCTCGTTACGAAGAGAGAATCGACTGCGGTGGGGTCAAAATATCCGCCGGCCGTTGTCCAGGCAGTGCCTGTATCGCGGTTGTTCCAGTTGGCGTCGTCCGACGCACCGTTGGCCGTCCCCTCGGCCCAACTCTCAAGAATTTGATACACATTTATGTTAATGTCGCCGCCGACCGCCGTTGCCTCCAAATTCAACGTGGCGCTTTGAATGATCGCCCCGACGGGAATACTGCTAAGGTCGAATTGCACCAGGGCGCGTTGCAGATCACCGTCCTCGCGATCCACGATCAACTGGCTCGAGATGCCAAAGTTGTTTCCCGTCGCACCCAACTTGATGTACGTATCCTGAACGGACGTCAGCACCGCCATATCGGCTTCCTGTTGATCCCACAGGAAGAGGAACGGCTGATTCTTGATTTCGCCGGTATTGGTTTCCTGCTCGACAGGTGTGCCCCAGGAAGTACCATTCCAGAGCACGTAGTTCAGATCACTGCCATCGTCCTGCAGCGATAGCATGATCTGGTTGCTGAACGGATCGGATGACAACGTCATTGAGTTGAGGTCGCTGCCGAACTTATCGACAGACTTCTGTTCCACGGACCAACTGCCACTGCTGGACCAGGTCCGATAACGGAAATCGTCTTTTCCACTCTCGGCGTAGGTGGCGAGCAAGTCACCCGAGTTGCTCTCAAAGGACACCGCCAGGTTCGGGTTGTTCGTATTCTCGGACGTTGTTTCGGCGAGGATTTCGTCACCCCAAGAACTTCCGTTCCAAACTGCAAACCAGGTTTCGTTGGCGTCGGTCAGGATGCCAACTGCAATTCGATCGCTATTTGGATCCGAGGCGATGGTCGTCCACAGGACTTTGCCTCCCACGCCGCCCGCCGCGGAGAGCGTGTTCTCGCCGCTCCAGCTGCTGCCGTTCCATGACCGATATCTCAGGTCGGGAGAGTTATCCGTATAGACGACCATGGCATGGCCGCTTTGCTGTTCGTAAGCGACGTTGATGTCGGTTCGATTATCGCCACTGTTGGTTGCCAGCGTGATCGCGTTGCCCCAAGCGTCACCGTCCCAAACGTAAGCCGTATCGTGGCTGTTGGAATCGCTGACCACCAACACCATCTCGTCCGAATCCGGACTCGCCGCGAGTTGGATTTGCCGGGGCGTCGCACCACTATAGGCACCAATCGTATTCACCGACGACCACGATGTACCGTCCCAGGTAGCATATTCCAGGTTGGCACCGTCGGTCCAAACCAATAACGCATCCCCGCTGTCTGATTCGTAGGCCACGTCCATGCCCCACCAATAGTTCTGCGTTACCGTGCCCAGCGGGTTAATTCCCAAAGTGCTCCATGTGCTACCATCCCACATTTGACCTTCGATGGTTCCGCCGGTGTCCACGCCCACGATGATGATTTCGTCGCGAGTCGGCGCTTCGGCTCCCTGCATTACCCGCCATTGGCCCACGTTGGCCGTATTCGTTTCCACGCCGAACGCAGTGCCATCCCACTGAGTTGTTTCTGGCGTGTTCGAGCCACTCTCAGTCCAGATTGCAGTTCCTTCTCCTGCAGCCAGTACGCTCACCCAATGTTGCTCAACGGCACTGCTGAAAGCCAGTCCGACGTCGATTACGCCCGAATGATATTCCAGATCCCAATCTCCCCCGAGCGAACTATGCCCGGTCAGGTCGTCGCTGGCGGCAACATCGGCACCCGTCAATTGACCGATTTGATCAACCAGCAGGCGTCCTTGTTCACTCGCCGCCACCTCGCAACCGTAAAACAGGATATCTGCGTCCGCCCCCAGTCCACTGGCCCAGTCGCTAATCTGGTTTTGGAATTCAGGCAACGTATCCGAAGTAAGCTCGTCATTTCCGAGTTGCACCCGGTCGTCAGCGCCATGGGCGACGACGTGAATCGCCTGGTAGACATTGCCTAGCGCGAGGTAGTTACTAATTTGCTCAATTCCACTCGAATCGGAATCGAGCACTAAAATGTCGTAGGCAACATTCTCGTTGCCCTGAAGCGTGATGCCGGAAATAAGGTCTTCGAAGCCCTCGATTTGCTCGTCGATAACGACAAGCTGCCGGTTTAGCTGGTAATCCGCGTGCTGATACTCGTTGGAATCAGCGACAAGCGGAAACTCATTATGAATCGAATGGAAGGTGATGTTCGCGTCATCAGGAACCAGTGTAGGATAATCGCAAACGGCTTCAAAACAGAGCTCAGACAACTGCTCCAACTGGAGTTCGACTTGATGCTCTTGTTGCAATATGCCGAAGTCGGGTGCCAACGCAATCAATGGCGAGGCGTCATAGAGTACCCGCTCCTCCAGAGCCTCGAGGCGAACAAGACTCGATTGCAATGGCCCGTCAATCGGCGCGAACAAGTTGATCAGGTTTTGCCAAGTGCTAATCCACGAAAATAAGGCACCGGACTTACCGTTGGTTGGAGCGGGATCGTTGGAAAGGTTCGCGTTGTTCATGTCGATTCTTGGTTGCTACGTCGATCAGGCAATAATGGAATACGCCGTCTTCTTGGTTTCGGAATGACAAGGGGGGCAAATCTGGCAAATCCTGCGGGTTAGACAGAATTTAGCGAGATCGGTTTCTGATTTACGGAGAGGGCGTCTGGTATCAATTAGTCGCAGTAGAAACCTAGCTCTAAAAAGGACCCGATGGCCGTGAGAAATGGATCGGGGTGGCCACGATGACACTAAGTGAATTGCAGTTGCCGACGCCGATCCGCCTGGCTGGGCAACAGTGGCGGTCACCCAGGCAAGCCTGAGAAAGTTTGAGGATTGTTCCGCTGGTAAGGCCAGCCAATAAAAAAACCACCGACTCCCGACGATATAGTAGTAACCGTTATGCCGGTTGAACGGCGAATAAGAGTATTGACACTTAACGTGATTTTCCCGCGGGTCGATGGATACTGCGTTGACTTAATGAACTCTTTAAGAACTAAGATTGCCGTGCTCTTGACGACGTTGTGCGTCGGATCGATCTGTGCAAACGCTCAGGAGGACCCATCGATTTGGGAGGGACAAAACCTCGCATTTCGTTCGCTGCCTGTTTATCAGGAATCGCCGCCGGCGTTGCCCAACCTTGAACCACTGGTTCGAACTGGCCATTCGGAAAGCTCTGTCGACAATTCCTTCGATCAAGCCTTTGATCGAGCTTACGAGGTCATCAATGGCGAGCCATCCGCGGTGGATAACAACTGGGCGATGTCGCAAGACAGAAGTCGATTTTCCTCGGTCCGAAACCAACTTCCAAGCGAGGCAAAAACTGAATCACTTGCTCAGCAGCCACAGGCCCCGACTCCGAATCCTTCGGTAGCTGTTCAGAATTTCGACCAAATTTCGAAAAGTCGGATTGCCGATCGTGGAAATCCGGGTTTTGGCGAAATGACGCCGCTTCCTGCCATTTCGAGCGATTCGGAAAATTCGGCCCTGCCCAGTTCGCGGTTCGAAGACACCGAGGATGAGTATGGAGCTCTGTGGTGGCAACAGATGGTGATGCAGCCTTTGAGCCCGAACAACGCGACGGAGCACAACGGATCCGAATGCCCTGATTTACCAGAGTTTGAAAAACTCACCCCGAATACAGGCCATCAGCAAGGATCCAATCATTCGCGAGTTGCAAGTATCCGAGGCCAAATCAGAATTTGATCCCGTTTCATTTTTGCGTGGACAATGGGACGATCGGCGCGATCCGGTCGGCAACACGCTGACCACGGGCGGAGCCCCCATTCTGGAAGATCACATCATTACGGCGACCACGGGTTTTCGTCAAAAGTTGGCGGCGGGTGGCGATATCGAAATCGGCCAAACGATCGGATTTCAAAACAGCAATTCGCGGTTTTTCGTGCCGCAGGATCAAGGCACGGCGACGCTCGCGCTGAACTACACACAGCCTTTGATGCGTGGGCGCGGCAAGTTTTATAATCAAAGCCAGATCCTGATCGCCCAGACTTCCGGAGGTGTCGCGTGGGAAGCGTTTCAAGCGGAATTACAGGAAGAGCTCGAAAGGGTCGTGCGATCCTATTGGGAACTGTACTACCAGCGCAGTCTCTTTTTGCAGAAAAAGCGTAATGTGTCGCGTGGAGAGGCAATTCTTGATCTGTTGGAAGGCCGACGCGACCTGGACTCGTTACCGAACCAGATTGTCCGAGCCAGATCGGCCGTCCTTTCGAGGAAAACCGAGTTGGCCGACGCATTCAACAACGTCCGCAATTCGGAGACGGAGATCCGCCGGTTGATCGCCGATCCAAACTGGCTGCAGGACCAGGCGATCGAATTGCTTCCGTCCGAACCGGCGATCCAAACCGATTACGATCTTCCTCTAAAACAAGTCGTGGAAACCGCACTCGGCCATCGTCCCGAGATCAAAGAGTCGTTGCAACGGGCAAAAATAGCTGCCATTCAATATGATGTCAGCACCAATGAACTGTTGCCCGAACTGTCGTTGCTGTTTGGCACCTACCTGTCTGCTTTGGATGGCGGTACCGGAATCGAAAGGGCGTTTCAGAGTCAATTTTCGGGCACGACCCCCGGTTTCAATGTCGGGTTTGAGTTCGAGTTTCCCCTTTACAATCGGGCTGCACGCAGTCGCCTGGCTCAACGCAGTGTCCAGCAATCCAAAATCAAGTACGAAGTGAACGAGGTGACGCAGAACATCATCGCCGAAGCGCAAATTGCCCAACGGCGGGTATCAACTGCGATCAAGACAATGGACGCTGCCATGGTCGCGATTGACGCTGCGCAGCTGATTTGGCACAGAATCAGCACCGCTGGGAGTCGTTTGCCCTGGTTGAGGGCGATATCGCTGACGGCCAAACGCCCACGACCGTGCTGGACCAATTGCTTGACTCGCAGGATCGTTTGACGAACGCCGAGTTCATTTACTCACAGGCGGAATTGGAGCTCAAGTTGTCCGAAGTTGGACTGCGACGTGTGATGGGCACGCTGCTCCTGTTTGAAAACGTAACCTACACGAAAACCATCGAAGATGGCTCCCCGGCATACTCTATTGGCCAAGGCGAGATCTCCGGCGACCCGGCTGGAACCTGGACACCAGGCGAGCCGGGACAAACGCCGTTCAACGACACCGAGATGATGTCACCAGAGCAATTGCGCCAACTTCAGTCCCCCCCGTCGAAACAGGTCGCCCCGGATGGTCCCAGCTCAACTAACGAGCCGACTACGACCATTCTGAAGTCCGGTTCGCGATCGTTCCGTTACCCACTGGGCGATTCTCCAAATCGGTGACACTTCGAAGTCGGTTCTTGAGCCCGAAATCGAGATTTCCGGTTAAACGTTCCAACACGATTGCGCAATGCTTTCGCCCAAAATGCGACGATTTCCTGCGAAATCTGCCGTCATCTTCTTGACAGTGAGTTATCTTTGCTCGGAAAAGTTTCTCCGCGCCATGCGTGCGGATTCAAACTCTCAGCTCACACGGGAAGACATGAATATTTGCCATACGTCCAAATCGCCGTTTGTTGGTGACCGACATTGGAAACTGATCGCTGGAGTTTGCCTCGTGGCAATCTTCTCAGCCAAATCGGCTTCGGGCCAAACCCAGGGTTTCATCGAACCATTCCGGACCATTTCCCTCTCAAGTGACGAGTCGGGTGCCATTGCCAGCCTGAATGTCGAAGAAGGGGATCGCATCCAGGCGAACGACGTCATTGCCTCACTGGATAGTCGCGTGCAATTACTCCAACTCGAAATTGCCGAGCACATGGAAGAAGCAGTTAGTCAGCTGGCGGCCGCCGAGTATACCTACAAGAAACGATTGGCGATTTCCCAACGTTTGGAACAGCTACGAGAAAAAGGCCACGCCAGCGAAAGCGAGCTCATTCGGGCCGATATGGAACTTTCGATCGCCAAGGCAAAATTTCTGGCGGCCAACGAAGAACAGGCGGTACGCGAGATCGAAAAGCGTCGCGCCGCTGTACAGCTGGAACGCCGCAATATACGAGCTCCCTTTGATGGGGTTGTTTCCAAGATTCACCGACGCGAAGGAGAATTCCTGTCCCCCTTGCGTCCGGAAATCATCACTTTGATTCAAACGGATCAGCTGCTGGCCGTATTCGCCGTTCCCAGTTCCATGGTAAGCACATTCGAACTGGGAACACAGTGTGATATTGAAATTGTCGGCGGACAAACTGTTGTGGGCACCGTCCACGCTATAGGAGTCGAGACGGACGCCCAAAGTGGAACGATCGTTGTCAAATTCCTGATCGACAATGCAGCCCACGAGATTCGCGCCGGAGAAAGCTGCGTTCTCAATATCTAGACGACAACAGCTTTGCTTCGGGCTGGACGGATATTCAGCTTCGAGATCAACTCGAACAAGATCTTTCGGCAGCGGGAATGGAATTCCAATGAAACAGACCAACTCGACAAATCCCTCGATCACGAGCCAGGATTCGTCCATCTCGTTGGGAATCCAAGCGACTAAACGTCCTCCCGTTCCCCCACGGGCGGCAGCGGCCAGTCCGAAGTTGCAGCAGGTCGCCAGTCACCGGGTGGTCCGGCAGTTTACTGAGGCAGCCGAATCCAACTCGACCATTGACGAATTCCTGCACGCAGCGCAGGCAATTGTCAGCGAGCATTCAGAAAACCTCGCGCTGTGGATTTCCAGGCGTGACGAACAGGGCGAATTTGATCAAATCCATGCCATCGCGAACGACAACCCGTCCGCTGTCTGGCAACTCGTCGAAACAACTTGCCGCCAAATAACGCCGTTTGTCGTCAAGTCCCAACAAATCTGTAGCGCGCCGGTGAACCAATACGAGCATCACCAGATTGTCGCTGCTCCCGTCAAGGCGAACGGGCACATCGAGTACATCCTGTACGGTTGTTTTTCGGTCCAGAACCAGACTGTGCTGCGGCAGCAATGGTTGATGGGGATCTTGAGCCAGGCACTTGGCTCCTGGATTCAAACAAGACAGCATGAGCATGCGAAAGTCAGGACGAAGAGTCTCAACGACGCGCTGACGCTGATTCAGAATCTCGATCAGACCACCAATACTCGTCAGGCCTCGATGGCCATCGTGAACCATTTGCGACGACTGTGCGAGGCCGAACAGGTTTCACTCAGCCTTTGCAATCAGCACAATCATGGTGAATTGACCGCGATTTCGGACGTGGAATCCATCGAACTCGGATCGGAATCCAACAAGCTGATCAACCATGCGTGTAACCAGGCGATCGTTGAACAGGCAATCCTGGTCTATCCCGATTCGGAAAACCAACATTCTCCAACGCTGCTACCACTTGAACAATATTGCAAATCGAATCGACTTCGGGCCTGCATCAACCTGCCCTTGCTGACCAGGGAAGGGAAGGTGCTGGGCGCTTTGTTAATCGCGGCGTCGGAAGAACAGGTCGGGCGGTCTGATTTTGTCGATTACATTACCCGTTTGGGGCAGATGATTTCAGGACATTTGGACGTTGTTTTGCGCACAATCGCGGCCTGGGAGACCTGGCAAAGTCGCAGCTCAGTGCGATTCGACACGCGCGATTGACCAAACCAATTTTGATCGCGATGGCGTTTTCGTTGATGATCTTGTGTGTACCGATGCCTTACCGAGTCGCGTGCAACTGCAAACTGCAACCGGTCATGCGACGTTTTGTTGCCGCTCCCTACGATGGCATCCTGAAACAAACGCTGGTCCAGTACGGTGACGTTGTCGCGAAAGACCAGGTGCTGGCTGTCATGGACGGCAGACAACTTCGAATCAGGCTGTCCGGTCTGCGGGCCGAACACAACGGCGCCAGGAAAAAACGCGACTCGTCACTTGCCAAAACCGATTACGCAGAAGCTCAAATTGCGTTGAGCGAAATGAACCGATTGGAAGCTGAAATTCAATTGCTTGAACAACAGGTCGTGAACCTGGAAATCTGTAGCCCAATCGATGGGATTATCGTCAGTGGCGACCTCGAAAAAGTAGAGGGCGCTCCGCTGGAGATGGGACAAACACTGTTTGAAGTCGGACCGCTGAATGAAATGCTGGCGGAAGTGGCAATCCCCGAACCCGAAATTCAATACGTCAAGGCAGGCATGCCGGTGATTCTCAAACTGGATTCGTTCCCGTTCCAAACGTGGAGTGGCGAAATTGAAAAGATTCATCCGCGAGCCGAGCTCGTCGACAATGAAAGCGTATTTGTCGCCCACGTCAAAATCAACAACGACGACCTGGAGCTGCGCCCTGGACTAAAAGGGACCGCTAAAATACGGGCCGATTCGTACCCGCTCGGCTGGAACCTGTTTCATCGTGCCTGGGAATCCGTTCGGTATTGGACGATTTGGTAACCGCACATGTCGACTGAAATCCCGCCTCAGAACCCGCAGGCTGGCCTGGCCGCAATGGTTGGCCACGGTTCGCCCACGGACCAATGGCTGGATTCCCATCTTTCGTTGCGTCCCGAATTGAGATTCGACACGCGCAACGAATCGGCCGGTTCGCATGTCGTTATCGAAGACCCTGTCCGCGGAAAATTCTTTCAAGTCGGCTGCGACGAATATCGGTTCATTGCGTCTTTGAAGGGAGAAAAGTCCGTACGCCAGATCGTGGCGTCCCTTGCCGAGACCAATCCAGGCTCCATCGACAATGAATCGGCCAAAACCATTTGCCAATGGCTGATCAATTCCAACCTGGTCTTCAGCCAGCAAATCGACAATTCCAAACGGTTGGACCAACAGGTAAAGTCGATTTCGAAACAAAAGCTGATGGGATTGCTGAATCCAATTTGTTTCAAAGTCAGTTTGTTCAACCCGCAACGGGCGTTGACCGTGATTCTGCCGTATTCCCAATGGGTTTTCAGCAGGTGGTTTTTCGCAGTCTGGACAGATCATTGCCCTGTTCGCGTTGCGAGTGATTTACGCGGAATGGGAAACCATTGGCCACGCCTCGGTAGGAATTCTTTCTGGATTCCGCTGGTTTTGGCTGTTGTTGGTTTGGTTTGGATTAAAGATCATTCACGAAGCGGCTCATGGAGTCGCCTGCCGAAAGTATGGCGGGGAAGTCTCGGATGCGGGCGTGCTACTTTTGTTGTTTACGCCGATGGCGTTTGTCAACGTTACCTCGTCATGGCGATTTCCGTTTCGCTGGCATCGAATTGTTGTGGCCGCTGCCGGAATGTACGTCGAACTTTGCATTTCATGTTCGGCAATTATTTGTTGGTCATATCTTCCTGCAGGAATCTTGGCAGACATCTGCTTCAATATTTTTATTATGGCCAGCGTGACAACCGTCCTGTTTAACGCAAATCCGTTAATGCGGTTTGACGGTTATTATATTCTGTCCGATATCGTGAACATTCCAAACTTGTACACCAAGGGCACCAGGTGGTTTGGCGATCGACTGAAGAGCCTGATCTTTGGCATTCCCAGAACGCCCAATATCTGCCCGTCTCACGAGCATCGCCGTGTTGCGATTTATGGCTCGCTGGCGTTCTTTTGGAAGATCCTGGTCAGCTTCAGTTTGATCATTGGTGCCAGCGTGTTGTTTTATGGTGCTGGAATTGCATTGGCCGTTGTCGGGGTTGGATTGTGGTTTGGGTTGCCTATTTATCGGCAAATACAACAGGTATTTGGTCCGACCGCAACGCATCGCGTAAAATGGAGTCGCCTGGTCGTCAGCTCTGCGGTAATTACCTTTCTCGCGATCAGCATGTTCACTCTGTTGCGCGGCCCAGCGACTAAGTCCGCCCCGGCGATTGTCCAGTTCAAGGACGAAGTGCGGCTACGAGCTGACGCAAACGGTTTTGTACGCGCCATCAACATCAATGATGGCCAGCAGGTAACGCAGGGCGATGAACTTATTTGCCTGCACAATCCCGAGTTGGAACTCGAAATCAAACAGTTGGCTTGCCTCGTCGAGGAAGCGACGATTCAGGCTCGCATCTATCGCCAGGCGGGAGAAACCGCGTTGATGCAGGCTGAAGAAGAAAAACGACAGAGCCTGCTGGATCAACTTGACGAAAAACAGGAACAAGCCGAGGGCCTGATCGTTCGTGCTCCTTTCGACGGATTTGTATTCCAGCGGGACCTGGAAAATCGAATTGGAAGTTTCGTTCATCGGGGGGACGAAGTCTTGACCATCGCGGAAAAAAAGACGAAAGAAATCGTTATTTCAATTGACCAGTCTGATCTTGAATCGATCAAATGCAATCAGGAAAAAATGTTGCAGGTCGCTTTCCCCGGCAAGCGTGTGTTTCAGTCGAAGCTCATTCGGATCGATCCTCGCGCTGACGACCGACCGACGCACCCTTCGCTGTGTGCTAACGAGGGCGGGCCACTTCCGATCCGTTATGCCAACCAACGCTCAGGGGACTCATCGACGGTGAGATTGTTGAGTCCGCGTTTCACAGCCGAACTGGATGTCGTCGCCGACGTTGGCGACGACCTTTACTCCGGGCAACGCGGCCGAGTCTACTTTTCCGCGCAGCGTCAGTCATTGGGCGGATACCTCTATCTCGTCGCGGCTCACTGGTTCGAGCGAAAACTCGACAAAGCCACTCGCTCGGCCGCGTTTTAGCCCTTGGCAGTTTGACTATTGCTTGGGTGGTTCGACGACAGGATCGGCTTCTGGCGAATCATCCGATGTAACTGATGGCTTGGCCGTCATCACGGGAGCCGGTGCCGGAGCTGGCTGCGAAGGTAGTTGCCCTCCGGCCATCACCAAGCAGTTCGCCTGCCAGGCGATCCCGGCTCTCAAGTTCCACTGCCCGGGCCAAAGGTTGGCGAGCTGCTTCATCGTAGCCAAGGTACTTGTAGTGGTAGCCCAGCAAGAAGAATGCGTAGGACTCGTTCGGATTTTCCTTGGTGAATTTGACAAGGGCGCTGGTTTGCGCAACGTAATCATTGGCACCGTAAAACTTCCTGAAATTCTCCACCACGAATCCCCATTGACCGCGATCCAATAACGCGGCGCCTTGCTGAATCGCCGCCGCAGCCGATTGGTAATCACCCAATGCAAACAGGGCTTGGGACGCAAACAAATGGAGCAAGCCATTGTTCGGATCATCGACGATGGCATGATTTACCAGCCGCGCCGCATCCTCATAGCGCTGCTCTCGAAACGCCTGCTCCGCCTGGAGTTGAAAGCCACTGGCGTCTCCCGCTGCAGCAATAACCTGCCCGTCGTTCAAAATGGCCGGCGCCGGAGCTGGTTCAACCACCGCCGCGTCGCCCACGACCGTACCGTCGGCCATAACATTATCAAAGACTGCAACGGGCTCGCCCGCCACAACAACATCACCATAGTAAGGCGCAACATAAGGCGAGAAATAAGGCGAGAAATCGTTGGCGTAGTAGACAGGAGCGACGTTGTAATAATCGTAATACGGTCGAAGCGGTAATCCGATCGAGATTCCGAAGCCATTGCCGAAATACCCGAAACCGAATCCATAGGGACCGAAATAAAAGTTGCTAAACCCTCCCCCATAGCCGGCGAAATACCGGTTGTTGTACCTGCCGTATTTGCCACCATAGTAAGGACCGTAGCCTCCATAGTGGCCGCCGTATTTTCCACCGCCATGTTGACCACCGTGTTGACCACCGCCGCCGTGTTGACCACCGCCAGATCCGCCGCCACCGTATCCGCCGCGGGTCGTGCTGTCTCCGCCACGACTGGTGGTGTTGAAACCACGCGTGTTATTGCTGTCTCCACCGCGACTGGTGGTGTTGAAACCACGTATGTTGCTGCTATCTCCGCCGCGACTGGTGGTGTTGAAACCACGTGTGTTACTGCTGTCTCCACCGCGACTGGTGGTGTTGAAACCACGTGTGGCACTGTTGTTACCGCCACGGTTCATACTGCCGCGTTGAGTATTGCTAAATCCGCCTGCGTTGCCGGTGACCGCGTTTCCGCCAGGCTGCACACTATTGCCTCCGATACGAGACAAAGAGTTGCTGCCGCGCTGGAAACTGTTTCCGCCGCCAGACGCGGCACTCCCGGGATACGCGGTACCGCTATTGCGTGAAAACGTGCTGGGTCCGCCCGACATCGAGCTTCCACCCCGGGACATCGTACTGGGGCCCCGGGACATCGTACTGGGGCCACGAGACATCGTGCTCGGTCCTCGTGACATACTGCTGCCGCCACGAGACATCGTGCTCGGTCCCCGTGACATACTGCTGCCGCCGCGGGACATCGTACTGGGTCCCCGTGACATACTGCTGCCGCCACGCGACATGCCACCGCCGCCACCACGGGACATACCACCGCCGCCACCACCGCGGGACATGCTTCCCCCACCGCCGCCACCACGACTTCCCCCTCCGCCACGACTTCCGCCGCCACCACCGCCCCTTTGGGCGTGAACGGATATTGGCTCGACAAGCATCCAGCCAACGACAACGAGAATTGCCAAACCGACAATTGATCTGGAACGAAGACGCATTTGCAATTACTCCCCTGTGATGCACGCGGTGGCCGGGTGAAAAGAACGCACGCAGCACTCCCGGCTAACCAGACCTAATTATATACATATGGCAGGCAAATCGCGCTGTTTTTATGCAACAAATCAACAGGGTTCATTGCGATCGAGACGCAAAATCGGCAATGGCCAGGAACGGTGGACACTAAAGATGACCCAATCCATTTGTTTTGCCGGCGCTCCCGATTTGACCAGTCGCCTGAGTTGAAGAGCCAAATCAACGGGGCTGGTTTCCGGGATTGACGTTTCGTACAGGAGAGAATTGGCTTTTCGCATCCCCCAAAGGCACTTATACTAATTTCGCGTTGCCAGGAGCAGACAGGTCATCCGCTCCCCCCAAAAGCAACCGTGGAGATGTTTATGCCTTCCTTTTCCCCCAGACGGTTCGACGGATCGAAGCGGACCTTATTCGAAAGGTGTTTCTCATGAAAAATCGCCATCCCTTAATCAGCCGCCGCTTATCACGCCAGACTCCGCGACTCAGCCTTAGCCCGTTCGATTATCAGTGCCTCGAACCGCGAAACCTGTTGGCCTCGCTGCTAAACTCATCGGTTGCACAGCCGCTTGCCGGTCCCCAGAGTCTGGTTTACGACGTAAACGAATTGACGCCGGTTGAGGCTCGAATGGATCTCCTCAGAGCCCATTTAGATCTTGACGCCAACGAATCGCTTCAACTGATCCGTCTCGAGCGCGATCAATACGGGTTTGCCCAATTCAAATACCAGCAACTCTACGATGGGATACCCGTCCAAAACGGTCAATACACGGTACACGTCAAGGATCGGCAAATTGTATCCTTAAGTGGCGACTTCAAGAACGTTGGGCCGATTTCCACGACGCCGGTATTGACGGAGGCGACGGCGTTTAACCGGGCGATCGAAAATGTCAACGCTGACACCTATCTTATCGAACAAGCAGACTCGGCAGAGACGATCCGAGTCAGTCGAGATGAACTGGTGATCGGCACAACAAATCTCGAGCGTTCGCCCGGTGAGCCCGTCATCGTCAAGAACACGGCAGGCGACTACGTATTGGCGTTCAAGTTTGATGTGTATTCGCTCGAACCCGAAGTGTCACGGGCCTATGTTTACGTGGATGCCCGCTCAGGTGACGTGGTTGCGTCACATGATCGGTTGCGGCATGCCGATGTGCCGGCGACTGGCATTGGCATCTACGACGGCGCGGTAGAATTTACCGCGGATCAAACGGCGACCGAATTTCGCCTGCGCCAGCAAGCCAACCACATTCAGACATTTGATTTGAATGGCAGTGTTAATCCGGGTGATGGCGTCGACATTACCAGTGTGAGCAATACATTTACGGACCCTTCGATGCATGTCGGTGTCCAGGCACACTACAGTCTCGAACAGACGCTCGAATACTATGCCAGCCAATTCAATCGTTTTGGCTACGATAATCAGGGCGGCACGATGCGGGCCTATACGGAATATGCCTCCAATCTTGCCAACGCCTTTTGGGACGGCACCCGCTTGTTACTGGGCAATGGCGACGGAATCGAAATCACACCGCTGGTGGCCGTCGATGTTGTTGCTCACGAGGCCAGCCATGGGGTGAGCGAGGCTGCCGTGGACCTGATTTACGAACGCGAGTCGGGTGCGCTGAACGAATCATTGTCAGACATGTTCGGGGAAGCGGTCGAACATTACACCTACGGGACGGCGGACTGGATCGCGGGCGCCGCGATAACCGTCGATGGCCAGGGCTTCCGAAGTTTGTCCAATCCCAAGCTGTTTCAAATGCCCGACACGTACTTTGGCGAATATTGGTGGACGTACCCACAGGACAATTACGGAGTGCATACCAACTCGAGTGTAACGAACAAGTGGTTTTATTTATTGAGCGAAGGCGGGTTCGGCACCAACGATCATGGATTTGAATATGACGTTGAAGGCATCGGCATTACGGATGCGGCAAGTATTGCGTATCGCATGATGACCGTTTACTTGACACCCGAATCCGGGTTCGTTGACGCGCGTGTGGCCGCGATCAAATCGGCGATCGATTTGTTTGGACATGGATCTTTCCAATATCAATCGACTTTGCAAGCCTGGGATGCCGTCGGCGTTTATGACCCATTCGTGGATCTCGTCGAGGCCACGCAGAATCGTGATCCAAGCGGGTCGATGGTCTTCTCGCAAGCCTACAACAACGCCTTTGAGCGCGGCTTTACCTACACGTACGTTTTTGACCTGGACGCGGGCCAAAGCCTGTCCGTCGCGGTCGATGGTGAAGGCACGCTAATTCCGACAATTTCGGTCTATGATTCGCAAACCAATCAAATTGCATCGGTCAGCGGCGAAACCTCCAATTCAGTGATTGTGCAGTCGATTCCCATCGACAATCCGGGTCGTCACTTTGTCGTGGTTGGCGGCGATAACGATACATTCGGAGAGTTCAATATCGAACTGTGGCTGAATGCGAATATCGAACTGGAAAGCCACCACGGTCCTGCTAACGCGACTTTCTTGACCGCCCAAAATATTGATTCGTCGGTTTTGAGCTTTACCAATCCCACGGGCAACACAACGATCGAACGCTTGTCGGTCTCAGGCAAGCTCGATGAACTTGAGACGACGAGCACCGTGATTGACCACGAGAGCTTCGAATCGGGATTTGGTGCCGGTTGGACGACTCAGTCGACGGGCTCTGGGCGCATTGAGATTTCGGATACGTATGGAGCTGCTGACGGGAACTTCAGCTTGTTGATGGATTCAAGTTCCGGTTACGCACTCAATGAAGCAATCTGGACCGTTGATTTGAGCAACTACAGTTTGCCAGCGTTGCGGTTTTCTCACACCGAATGGGGTGACGAGGATCATGTATTACCCGGTTCCTTTAGCGGAAGTTATCACGGCGATGGAGTAGCTGTCAGCGACGATGGTGTTACCTGGCACACCGTCATGACCAACGGGTCCACCAACGACGGTGAATGGCACGTGGTGGATATCGATTTGGCGGCAATTTCCAATCAGACCGGGATAACCCTGGGGCCTAATTTTCGGATCAAGTTTCAGCAGTACGACAATTTCGCGTTGCCCAATGACGGACGCGGTTACGACCTGATTGAAATCATTGATAATACTCCCGCGGCGGACTGGTATTCTTTCCAGATCGCTGATGGTCAGCGGGCCACGATCGCGGCGTCCGCTTATGATTCCGGCGCAATCGGGATGGCATTGTATGATGACACAGGAACCCTGGTTCAGAGCAGTTCCAACGGGACGAACATTGACAGGTACATCCAACAGTTCGTCGGCGATGGATCTACGTACTATGTTCAGGTTACCGGCAATTCCGAGTACAACCTCGTCGTCACGCGGGGAGCCGATTTTGACGTCGAGCCAAATGGCAGCAGCGTTCCGCAGGATATCACCAATGTGGGTGGTGTGTTTGGACATGTCGCTGGCGTGGGGTTGGTTGGCGCAGATCCCGACGACGCGCCCGTCAATTCAGTCGTCGATTACTTTTTCCCAACCGTGGTCCTGTCGAATAATATTACGGGTGGCAGCGTTTACGCGCTTGACGGGACGGAATACGGCGCGCCAACCGGAAATCACGTGTTTGCCCGCGCTCCCGAACGTGGTTGGTACTGGCGCACGGGTGCCGACGAATTCAGGGCTGACTTTGAATTCCTGCAACGGCGGGTATCAATTGACGTCGGGTCAGACGTCTCCGGCGGCGATCGAGCTTATTTGCGTGCCTTTGACCGCAACGGATTCTTGTTGCAGGAAGTTGTCAGCGGAGTGCTACCGCAAGGTGGCAGCGAGACTCTGACGATCGACACGGTGATCGGCCGAATTGCTTACATCACCGCAGCCGGCTTGCCGGGATTGGTGGTTCCCTTGGACAACCTGGTATTCGATGTCAATATCACGGACAACGACTATTACACGGTCGATGTGCAGGCAGGGGAAATGATCCGCTACGACGTCATTATTCCGGGTGCCGGCGATTACTTCTTCAACAATCGCCTCACTCAAAATTCGCCGAGCAGCCTGGTCGTTGAGCTGTATGATCCGAACGGGCAACTCGTGGCAGCCGATCCCTGGTCGATCAACGAAGTGGCAACCACCACGGGAACCTACGAACTACTGGTCTACACCACGGAATTTCTTGGCGAGTACATTTTGTTGCGTGACATTGTTCCCGGAATCGATGAACCACCAGGAATTGATTTTGGTCCCATCGGATCCAATGTGTATCAGAATTATGCGGCCGTCAGCGACGACGCGTACAGCGCCGCGATTGGTTACGGTTGGCTGAACGTGACCGGTTTCAATGCGATTTCGGAAAACCGCGGTAACGACCTCGTTCGCGACAAAGTTATTCTCCGCAACGGGACGTTTGCAATCGACGTCGATAACGGAATCTACGATGTCGATGTTGTCTTGGGAGTTGTCAAGAAAACCGACGCCATTCAAATCTCGGTCGAGGGCCAGGCGGACACATTTACCCCACAACCCGGTCCCTACGTCGTCAAATCCTATCTGGCGACCGTCACCGATGGCCAGCTGACCATTGGACTGGACGGCTTGGCCGGCCTGGATAATCAAATCAAGGTAGCCGGTATCACGCTGACCGAAGTTCAGGGACGTCCCGTTGCTGGCGGGGACGATTCTGGTGGCAAGCCCTCCGACATCGTTCAAAACTTGTTGGTCGCTCTAACTCGCGTTACCCAAACCCCGTCCGGGGAATCCCAGATGCCGCGACTCAAATCTATTGGAATCGAAACCATCAATGCGCCCCAGTGGAGTTTACTTGGCGGCAGTCTCGTTCTCGATGAGCGGCAAGTTGTTTATCTTCCCGAGCGCGAACTGAATGTGGTTGATTCAAAGCTGGAACCCATGGTAACCATCGAGTCGCTGCTTGAGCTGGGCGAGGAGTTCCTCGAACCAGTTTAGTCGGACGGCGTTAGTTCGCCATGAATTGCCGCTTGTACGAAAACGCCGTGCAAGCTAGTTAGTTTGCATACGAACAGGGCTCACTGTTTTGCGCAGCGTGCCTGTATCTGCGATCAGGTGGCCCTGCTCAACCAAGGCGCTCGTTGTTGCAACTGTTAGAATTTGAACTTTGCCAACGCTCTGTTGGCACAGTTTCATGTTCGGGCCAATTTTGGTCAAATACGAGTATTTCATCGCCGGAAACAGTGCGAGTCCAGGGCATTTCTGTCCTCTAATGTCAAAAAACGCGGGCACAGGCCCAATCTCGTCCAAGTCCTGCAATTCGAATTTGCAAGACTTTATCGGTAATTTTGTTCTACTTATACTGTTGTTACCTGAAACCGGGCCATCCGGCGCGAACTGCTTCCATGGCCAAGTTGGGACGCCAACAAACGCCCCCAAGAATTCAAATCAAAGGCAACCCATGAATCCCAAATTTCATTCCCGACCGGGCCGGCGAATCAATCCGACCGAACGGAGTCTTCAACGCGAAGCCGACTACGCTCAGCTGGAACCACGGCAACTACTCGCGGGTGTTCTTTCGTCAACGGTTGCCGCAGCCTTGGACGGTCCTACGAGTCTGGTTTACAAAGTCACTGAGGCGGTGCCGGTTCAGCAGCGAATCGAGCTCTTGCGGTCACATCTCGAGCTTGGTCCGAACGAATCACTGCGATTGCTCGACTTGAACCGGGACGAGCTAGGTTTTGCGCACTTCAAATATCAGCAACTGTATGCTGGACATCCCGTTGAAACCGCCGTGTACTCGGCGCACGTCAAAAACGGTCAGATTGTCACGCTCAGTGGCGATCGTGTATCGCTGGCAGATGTTTCGATTACGGCCCGGTTGTCGGGCGAGGCAGCATTGCAGAGTGCGCTCGCTCATGTTGGCGCGGAAACCTATGCCTGGCAGCTTGGTACCTTTGCTGCCGTTTCAAGTCTGGGTGCGTTGAATGAGTCCCCCACTGGCGAGCTTGTTTATTTTCGAAATGGCGATGGCGATTTTGAACTTACGTACAAGTTTGACATTTTCGCACTGGCACCGATGTCACGGGCCTACATCTACGTCGATGCCAATACGGGCGAAATCCAGGGCAGCGTTGATCGAATCCATGAGATCGATACCGCCGCTTCGGGAACCAGCCTGTACAACGGTGATGTCGAATTCACCGCGGATGAAGACGCTGGGGAATTTCGATTGCGACAGGCCATCGACGGCGTAGAAACGTACGACATGAACTCCGGCTACGATTACATGAACGCAGTCGATTTCATCAGTGACACGAATGAGTTTATTGAACCGGACGTGCACGTTGGCGTTCAGGCGCATTGGGGAACCGAGCAGGTTTTCGAGTATTACTTCACTCAGCACTCGCGGAATTCGTTTGACAACCTCGGGACCACACTGGTTTCCTTTGTCAGCTTTGGTCAGAACTATTCAAACGCGTTTTGGAACGGTTCATTCATGACCTACGGCGACGGCGACGGTATTACATTCAACCCGCTGGTATCGCTTGACATCGTGGGACACGAACTGACACATGGCGTCACCGAGTTCTCTGCGGGGCTGGTTTACTCTTATGAGTCGGGAGCCTTGAACGAGTCGTTCTCGGATATTTTTGGAAAGGCCGTAGAAAATTTTGCCACCGGCTCGAACAACTGGCTGATCGGCGATGATATTGGCGTGGGAGGCAGCGGCGCGATTCGGAACATGGAAGATCCGAATCAGTTCAACGATCCAGACACCTACCTGGGCGATTTCTGGTGGACCAACCCCGGCGACAACGGCGGTGTGCATACGAATTCCGGCGTGCAAAACAAGTGGTTTCAATTGCTGACCGACGGCGGTTCTGGCGTCAACGACAATGGCGATGCCTATAGTGTGGCTGGTATCGGAATCGACGATGCCGCCGATATTGCTTATCGAAACCTGATCGTTTACTTGACACCGGATTCCCAGTTTGTGGATGCAAGGTTGGGAGCAATTCAAGCTGCGATTGATTTGTTCGGCGAGGATTCACCCCAACAACAGGCCGTGGAAGAGGCCTGGGACGCGGTCGGTGTTTATGGGCTCCAGCCTCCTGTCGAATTCATCACTCGCGTTGATTCGGTCGTCCCGGATGGCTCGATGATCTATCACACATCCAAGACCAACAACATCGACGGAACGTTGGGAATTGTCTATCGGATGGATGTGGACCCGGGCCAGACCATGTCACTGGTCTTGACCGGGAGCCGCGGACTGACACCTTCCATTCGAATTCTGGATGCGGCAGAGAGTGAAATTATTAGCGCAACCGCCCAGGAAAGTGAATTGGTATTGCAGAGCATCAACACAACCGCTGGTGGAACTTATCAGATGATCGTTACCAGCGGCGGTGTGGACGGAAGCGTCACGCTTGACCTGTGGCTCAATACAGCGTTGGAGAATGAAAGCCGCGACCCGGTGGGCGCCAGTAACGACACGCTCGACACAGCACAAAGCCTGGAGCCGTCCGCGACGAACCTCGCCGGGCGAGCCCAACGGATGGCCGTCCTGGGAGACGTGACATTTGTGTCCGCCGCCGTGACGGAAGATTTCGAAACGGGAGCTTTGGACCAGCATTGGAGAACTTCATCCAGCACACCGACGGGGCAAATCCTGGTTACCAATACCGAGGGTGCCGCCGACGGCTCATTCGCATTATTGATGTCTCAGTTCGACGTGGAAAACCGACCCAACCTGAACGAGGCGATCTATAGCGTCGATGTGACTGCCATTGCCAGCCCGGTGTTGACTTTTTCGCACGCCGAATGGAATGACGAAACCGATGTACTGCCGGCAACATTCGCGGGAAGCGTCGACGGCGACGGCGTGGCCATCAGCGACGATGGGATCACCTGGTATACCATTTTGACCGACACCAATTACCCGGAAGGCGAATGGATCCAGGAATCTTACGACCTGGTCGCATTGGCGAACGATTACGGGCTCGACTTGGGAACCGATTTGAAAATCAAGTTTCAACAATTCGGCCGTTTCAATATTAACGCCGACGGACGTGGCTATGACGGGATCCGAATCGCCGAAGGGGACACGGTTGCGGTAGCCGAGAATTTTGAATCGGGAGTTTTGGACCAGGAGTGGACCACGGCTTCCAGCGATCCAGGCGGCCAAATCCTGGTTTCGGATGTTCGAGGGGCGGCCGAAGGTGCCTACGCGTTGTTGATGTATCAGTCGATCGAAGGACCGCCCAGTCTTAACGAGGCAATTTATCGCGTCGATTTGACCGCTCTGGTCGATCCGCGTTTGAGTTTCTGGCATGCGGAATGGAACGACGAAACCGACGTGCTGCCAGCCGAGTTTGCAGGCAGTTTCGAAGGAGACGGCGTTTCAATCAGCGATGACGGCGTTAATTGGTACACCATTCTCACCGGAACTGACTATCCCGCCGGCCAATGGGTCCAGGAAAGTTTCGATTTGGTGGCGTTGGCCGATGAACATGGGTTGGCCCTGGACGCGAATTTTCAGGTGAAATTTCAACAATTCGACAACTTCAATATCGGCGCCGACGGACGAGGCTACGACG
The DNA here is from genome assembly GCA_963697295.1 of uncultured Planctomycetaceae bacterium. GTDB lineage: Bacteria > Planctomycetota > Planctomycetia > Pirellulales > Pirellulaceae > Mariniblastus. The sequence continues at coordinate 276,348 of CAVONL010000006.1, forward strand.
GCATTCAGATCAAGGTTTCTGGCTCTGGTGCCGATTGGTACTCGTTCGAACTACCGAAAAACCAGGTGACGACGGTCGCCGCGACGGAACAATTTCCCGGAACGATTCAACTTGACCTGTTTGACGCGGCAGGCAATCTCATCCAGAACGGCTGCGCCCGGTGTCGAAGTCAACAGTTTCGTCCAGCGATTTGTCGGCGATGGAGCAACCTATTATGCTCGCGTTACCGGGACAACTTCGTACAGCCTGGTTGTGACTCGTGGAGCCGAGTTTGACATCGGTTTCAATGATGCGATCAGCAACGCGCAGGATATAACCGGTTTACAGGGCGTGCTAGGATTTGTTGCCGAACTCGATGCCTTGGGCGCCGAGCCTGACAATGCGTTTGCTGAAGATAACATCAGCAATTTATTCCCGGGCGTCACACTCTCGAATGCTGTCACGGGCGGCGATATCTTTGCGGCGGCGACATTGGGTTTTGATGCTCCAACTGGCGCCAACGTATTTGCCCCCAGTCCGTTTGGGGCTTCCGGATTTCGGGTTGGCATCAACGAATTACGAGCTGATTTCGCAAACCCGCAAGCGTTTGTTTCCATCGATGTGGGCGCCGACGACGATACGGATGTCGGTTTCCTGAGGGCCTATGGTGTGGACGGCAGATTCCTGGAAGAAGTTGTATCGGCTCCCCTCTCGACGGGAGATACCCAGACACTGGTTATTTCGCGGGATACGGCGGAGATCGGGTACATCATTGCGGCTGGCGTGCGAGGTGATGTTACCCCGTTTGATAATCTCATTTTTGAGCTCGCAAACCACGACGACGACGTTTATTCGTTTTACGTCGAAGCGGGTGAAGAAATTTCGCTGGATATCGTTTTACCCGGAGGCGGTGATGGCTTGTTTGTGAACGGTCTCTCGACCGAAAATGGTCCAGCGCTTACCGTTGAGTTAATTGACCCCAGCGGGTTTGTCGTTGGAACGGAAAATACCTCGATCACTTACGTTTCAGGCGACGCCGGAACCTATTTTGTCAGAATCGTGGCAGATCCAGGCTATTCCGGGGAGTACGTCCTGTCTCGAGATATCGAAGCAGGCATCGTCGAACCTCCTGGAATTGATTTTGGTCCTCCGGATTCGGTTGTTTTTGAAGATTACGCGCGGGTCACCGACGAAGCATATTCACTCGCCCGTGGATATGGCTGGATTTCGACAGTTGGCCTGACATCCTTTGTCGACCAACGAGGAGGAGATTTGCTCGGGGACAAGATCGCGCTGCGAGAGGGATCGTTTGCGATTGACGTGGACAATGGCGCCTACACGGTTGATATCCTGTTTGGAGCGGTTAGTAACAAAACCGACAAGGTTGGGATCACGGTCAATGGCGTTGAGGATGTTTTCCAGCCAGCGCCTGGCCCCAACGTTGTTCGTTCGTATCCGGTGAACATTACCGACGGGCAGCTAAACCTGGACTTCACCGGTGCTCCCGGGCTCGATCGCGTGATTCGGTTGGCAGGGATTCGGCTGACACCGCTGGAGCTTAGGCCATTTGGCAGTGGTAAGTTGCCGGCCGATTCAACGACCTCCGCGAGCTCGGTCATTAATTCATCCATCCTGACCGACCAATCTCAAGGCGAGAAATTGACTGCTGTTGTTTCGTTGATTCAGCCCCAGGAGTTGAGCAAGTTTTCCTCAGTGGGGCTGGCCGGCAGCCTGGTTCTCGATCAACAATCGTTACCGATTCGCGAATTTGGCAAAAATTCGATCCGGAACCGATTGGAAAACCTGCCGGGAGTTTCGATACTCAATGACGTTTCGGAAGAAGTGCTGTTGGACGTTTAACGACGGTACATGGAAGAATTCGCAGCAGCTGTTAAATCGCGCAGATTCACACGCGGACCATGAAACTCGTTAACGAAATAAGTGAGAAAGACTTCCTGCAAGCTGTTCGATTCAACTGGACGGGAAAGCTGTCTCTTTGTAGCTTTGTATCCGCGAATACGTCCAGTCGCTATCGATGGGCCCAGAAGAAAATTCGCCAAATCATATTGGCTTCTTCAAAATAGCTCGTCGAGCAGACCGCTTCCCACAAATAAATTCAGAAAAGCCACTCGATGAATCTGCGAGATTTCTTGCCGGGAAAGGGTCGTGGAACGGCGAAATCTGGAAGTGCCAGTCGTAAGGCGGAGCCGATCCAGTCGCCGGCTGGCTTTGGGATGTTCGGTGGCGTGTTTACTCCCTGCACGCTGACCATCCTCGGCGTGATCATGTTTTTGCGTTTCGGTTATGTCGTCGGAAACGCAGGGCTTTTTTTGGCGTTGGTCATCCTGGCGTCCGCGAAACTCATCACCACACTGACCACGCTGTCGTTGTCTGCGATCGCAACGAACACCAAGGTCAAGGGTGGCGGCGCCTACTTCCTGATTAGCCGCAGTCTTGGTGCCGAATTTGGCGGCACCATCGGTGTCGTTTTCTTTTTTGCCCAGGCGATCTCGGTAGCGATGTACGTGATTGGCTTTACCGAGGCATTCGCGGATACGTTTGCGACCGTCTACCATTTCAAGGTAATTGCAACGATCGTGAATCTGATTGTGTTTGCATGCGTGTTCATTGGCGCTGGCTGGACAATCAAAGTGCAATATTTCATTTTAGCGACGCTAGCCGTTTCACTCGTTTCATTTTTTGGCGGCGGATTTGCGAACTTTGATGCGCATCAGTTGGCTGAGAACTGGCATTCGGATTTCGCAAACGATGAAAATCTATGGACAATTTTCGCGCTCTTTTTCCCGCAGTAACAGGGATTATGGCGGGAGCCAACATGTCGGGGGATTTGAAAGATCCCAGCCGCAGTATTCCCACCGGAACGTTTTTATCCATCCTGGTGACGGGCCTTATTTATTGCGCAATGGCGATCGTCTTGGCGGGGTGCCGCCCGAGCGATGTTTTGATCAAGAACTCAACAGTCATCAACGATATTGCGATCTGGCCGATCCTGATTACAGCCGGCGTTTTCGCTGCCACGCTTTCCAGTGCCCTGGGCAGCATGATGGGAGCCCCACGCATTCTTCAGGCCTTGGCCAAAGACGGAATTTTTTCCTCGTTGAACCTGTTTGCAACGGGGAGTGGAGCCGCGTCGGAACCTCGCCGTGCTGTCGTTGTCACGTTTGTCATCTCGCAAATTTGCATTCTCGTGGCGGACCTGAACACAATCGCTCCACTGATTACGATGGCGTTCATGATCACTTACGGCACGATCAACCTGGCGACATTCTACGAATCGATCACCAAAAACCCCAGTTACCGGCCCAGCTTTCGGTACTCCCATTGGTCAACATCGCTGTTGGGCGCAATTGGCTGCCTCGTGGTCATGCTGCTGATCGATTTGCGGTGGGCGGCCATCGCCATTTTGGCCATGAGCGTGATTTACTACGCGATTTTCCAGAAGCAGGTCGTTTCCAGGTGGGGCGATCTTCACAGCGGCCTGTTGTTCGAACGCGCCCGAAAAAATCTGCTGAAGCTGGAAAAGTATCTTTATCACCCCAAAAACTGGCGGCCGATCATTCTGGTCATGAGCGGAAGCGCCTGGACGCGCCCCATGTTGGCAATTTATGGCCACTGGCTTACGTCAGGGCATGGAATTCTCAGTCTCGGCCAGGTCATTCAAGGTGATCTTGAGGATCGCCTGGATCGCATTGAAAACCAGGAGCGAATTCTACAGAACTTTATCGAAACGGAAGAACTCGAGGCATTTCCGAACGTCGTGGCGGCACCCTATTTGACTCAGGGAATCGAATACATGATTCAATGCCATGGTCTGGGCTCCTTGCGACCGAACACGATCATGCTTGGCTTGCCTAATGACGAGCAAAAAGCCGATGCGATCATGGCCACGCTGCGAACTGTTTCCGGACTCAATCGAAACATCATCCTGTCGCGACTGAGGGATCAAAGCGAGGATCCATGGGAAGCACCGCCAGGCAACATCGACGTCTGGTGGCGTGGACGTCAAAACGGCGAACTGATGCTGTTGTTGGCTCACCTGCTGAAACAAAACGAGATCTGGCGGAGCCGAACGATTCGCCTGATGAGAATCGTGACTGACGAGGCAGCCCACGAGGAAGTACTGCGGCACCTCAACGAGCTTGCCACCTCCTCGCGAATCGAAGTCAACGCGAGCGTGTTGGTTTCCCAGGATCCAACCGCCACGATTCAGAGTGTTTCCGCCAATTCGGCCATCACTTTTCTGGGTTTGGAGATTCCCGAAGAAGGCAACGAACGCGAGTTTTATCAACGGCTGGAACATCTGGCGGGGCCCATTCCCCGAACGATGTTTGTGAACAGCACCGGAAATATGAAACTTGAGAGTTAACGTTCCGTTAATAACTCCGTTTGGTTGCCGTCAAACCTGCGAGGAAACGCGTTTAGCCAAAAAGTACCTGCTTTTTCCCGAAGCTCGGCTTCCTCTGAAATGATCGTTGATCGACGCTCACCCGTCAATCGATTCGATTCGCCGTAAACCGTAATCCGCGCCCGTCCGCCAAAGTCAAATTGCTCGGCCAACCCCAGCACAACTCCGATTTGAAACCTGTCCTGGGGATAGATTGGTGCGTCCAACAGCTCCAGTGACATCCGGTCGATATCAATGTCAGCGGGTAATTTATCTTCCACGGCAAAGCGGGCCAGGCCCCCAGGTACAACGAACAGTTCTAACTTGACGCGGCTGCTGCGCGGCGCGTACAACTCCCAAGCGGGCCAGTGATCGCAAATTCCAACGAAACTCGTCGCGGGAAAAAGCAGTATCAACAGGCAAACAAAACTGGACACAGGTCGCGCACCGTCAAACGCTGGTTGCCTCGCTTCCCAATTGATCGTCGGCCAGAATAAATAAACAAGCTGCACGATAAAAAACAGATTCCAAATGATCACTGCTGGTTTGTGGTTTAACCCGCCCGGTCCGAGCACGACAATCAGACCTGCGTGAAAAAGACACGCCAGCGGCACCGACCAGTAACCTGCATTTCGAAAGCACAACAAGATGCCGACGAGGATTTCAACCATCGGCAGAGCCATCGCCCACAACTGCCAGCGCTCTGGGGACCAGTCGACTATTTCAAGATTCAGCAAACTGAGCATCGCTGCCACAATCTCCTGACCCACAGAATTTACAAACTGATAATCAAGTTTGCTGATGCCGGCATAAACATAAATACTGATCGTAATCCATCTCAGACAAGCCTTAGCGCGCTCCCGATCGTCAAATCCGAGAAACCAAGCGAGAATGGCAAGGTTGCACAACCACGGCTGTAGACGGTGTTGATCCAACAGCACGGACACCAGGACAAATATCAAGAAGGCCACCCGAGCTGCCTTCGTCGGGCGAGGCCGTGCGCTCAGGCAGATCAACAGGCTGCCAAAGATTCCGGCCAGGCAAAACCAGTCGGTCCACGCCGGCCAACGACACATCCATTCGACAAACGGAACTTGCGGGAATGACCTTTGAGGTGTCCACAATTTCCACGTGGACGAAAACAAGGCCAGCCCGAATATGGCCCAGATTCTGGAAAACAAGTCACGCTGGCCAGCGATGAATTCAGCGCGGGTATCGGAGACCATTCTGCAAGCCCGCCAGGAAAGTTCACAACCACCCTGCGATAATCATCCCCAACCCGCAGCTTGTCAACCAAAATCGGCCATCAATTGGGAAACCGTCATTGTTGCGACGACAACTATTTGTGAAAATGGAAGTTCAACCAAAACGGATTTAACTGCTGCCGAAATATGGAATCGCAATCAGCAACCATTGACAAAGCTCGTATCTTTACTCTCCGCGCGGAACCGGTTGGCAAGCTGCGTGGATTTGAGAAGCATCACAAAATCCCGACGGTCGCTAATCCGCGCGCATTGAGCTGGGTGGATCAGCTCGCAAGGAACGACTTGAACAATGACCTGCAGGAAGTCGTCGACTTGCTGCGCGGCAACTTTCATTTCAAACGCCGGCACCTGGACATTCACGGTCCGGAGGACCGGCGTGGCGTCATTGAGACGCCGTTCTTCAACTATGAGGTTTCCGTCGACCTCGACCGCGAGGATCCGTCATGGATTATCTGGCGTCGCGAAATCAATCACATCCGCAACATTGATCAAGTCGTTGGGCAAGCATTTTTGAGCTGCTTTGCAAAAGCAAACTGGCGTCTGGAAATTGTTTGGGACCTGAAATTTAGCCTGGTGGATCTCATTGATCGCATTGAGGACCTGGATACGGCAGACATCCGCGTTGATTACGATAAGGATCTGACCTGGTGTAAAGTCGCCATGGCAAACACCACGTCAACGCTGCTGATTTCCGATGGGACTCTTCAAATCTCGCGCGAGTCTGCTGTCGCGCCCCGTGAGTTGATCGCAGACCTGGTCGACTTTCAATTTCAATTGTCCGAGCAAATGGGTACGCCGGGAATTGGACAAAGTATGGATGTTTCGCCTGACAAGTAGATTTTTGCACGTTAGAATATCGGCCACCAGGACCCACGGATTCCGTTTTCGATTTGAATAATCATGGCTGCCGTAAAATCAAGTTTCGCGTTTAAGCCCACCTTGTTGACGTTTTTGCGAGAATTGAAATCCAACAACAACCGTGATTGGTTCACCCAGCACAAGTCGCGATACGAGCAGGAAGTATTGGAGCCGGCACTCGAATTCATCGCGGCTTTGGAGACTCCATTCAAGAAGAAAGTCTCTTCGCACTTCCAGATCGCTGCGAAGCGCAGCGGCGGTTCGCTCATGCGGATTTATCGAGATACGCGCTTCTCAAAAGACAAAACCCCCTACAAGACAAATCTCGGCGTTCATATTCGACATGAATTGGGAAAAGATGTTCATGCGCCCGGATTTTATTTTCATATTGACCCGCAGGAGATTTTCGTGGGCGCGGGCGTTTGGCATCCCGACAATTCGTCGCTGGGCAAAATCCGGGAGGCAATCGTCGATGATCCGCAACAATGGAAGCGCATTACCAATTCCAAAAAACTCAAGGAACAATTTGAACGGCAGGGGGACTCTCTCAAGCGGCCGCCACGCGACTATGACCCCGCACACCCCTTGATTGAAGATCTGAAATTGAAAGATCACGTCGTAATCGCCAAACTGGACGTGAAGCAGCTTTATAAAACTGGCATCGTCGACGACACGATCGCGGTGTTTGCAGCTTCCAAACCGTTCGTCCGCTTCCTGTGCGACGCGTTACGTCAGCCGTTCTGAGCCCCCTGATTAGCCGCAATTTCATGCCCGAATCGACTCTCCCCTTCCCCGACATTATTCTCGAAGCGGGTGCTGTTCTGGTGGTCAACAAACCGGGCGGTTTGCTGACCCAGGCTCCGCCTGGAATTGACAGCCTGGAATTGCGAACAAAAAAGTGGCTCATCGAACGAGATCAAAAGCCCGGCAAGGCCTACCTGGGAGTTCCCCATCGCCTGGACCGCCCCGTCTCCGGCGTCATCGTCCTTGCGAAAAATGTGCGGGCAGCCAATCGCATTTCCCGGCAATTTCAAATGCGAACTGTGACCAAGAAATACTGGGCAGTCGTCGAGGGCACCGTCCCGGATGCTGAGGGACAGTGGACCGATACCATCCGAAAAATTCCTGACCAAGCTAAATCCGAAATCGTCGAGAGTGATCACCCCGATGGAAAGCAGGCGATCCTCGATTTTCGTCGATTGCAGCAAGCCGACGGTTTGTCCTTGATCGAGATCCAGCTACAAACCGGTCGCACGCACCAAATTCGTTTGCAATGCAGCGCACGTGGCTGGCCTATTGTCGGCGATTCGCTTTATGGAGCAACCATGGAATTTGGACCGCAAACTCCTGACATTCGCAAACGCTGGATCGCACTTCATGCGCGACAACTGGCTTTCGAACATCCGATCGACAAGTCCCCGGTGGATTGCATCGCGGAATTGGCAGAATATTGGTCCGTGTTTGAGAATTTTAATTCAAGCTTGACGGGTTAGAAGTGCCATTAAAACTTCGAGTCCTGACGCTGCAACCATTTTACGGAGGCAGCCATCAAGCCTTCATTGATGGCTGGATCGGGCACAGCCGCCATGATTGGTCGCAGATTACGCAACCTGATGGGCTGTGGAAACACCGGATGCAATATTCCGCATTACAGATGTCGGCCGAAATCGCCGGCCGGATGGCAAGCGGACAATCGTGGGACGTCGTTGTCACGACCGACATGCTAAACGTCGCCGAGTTTCGCAGTATCGTGAATCCGGTTGTGCGCGAATTGCCAACAATCGTCTATTTTCATGAAAACCAGTTCGTCTATCCAACCAAGACCGATCGCAAAACTGATTTGAGTTTTGCTTTCACCAACGTGACGAGTGCTCTGGCAGCCGATCAAGCCTGGTTCAACTCCCGCTTCAACCTGGATTCCATGCTGGAGAAAATTCGGGAACAAGCGGGTTGGTTACCGGCCAATTTGCTAACAGATACGATCGCGAGTATCAAAGCCGCGGCGACGATCCAATACCCAGGAATTGACTTGCCAACCGCAACTCGGAGTAAAACCGGGCCGACTGAGCCGATTCACCTGCTTTGGGCGGCTCGCTGGGAACACGACAAACATCCGGTAGCGCTGTTGAAAACGCTCGATCGGCTGGCGGCTCAAGGTCTCGACTTTCAAATCAGCGTGATCGGACAGAGCTTCGAAGTAATTCCGGACGCATTTGGCGTCATCGAGAGAAAATACAGCGACCGGATTGTCAATTGGGGATATTTGCCAACGCGCGATGACTACTGGCGAGTTTTGGCCGGTGCTGACGTTTTTATCTCCACAGCGACGCATGAGTTCTTTGGTTTGTCCGTTGTCGAAGCAATCGCCGCTGGCGCATACCCGCTGCTACCGGACCGCCTGGCCTATCCCGAGGTCCTCAATATCGGCGAATTTCCGGAGCGCGTGCAATTCCTGTACGATGGAACGTCAACGGGGCTGGCCGCGAAAATCGAGGAAATCAGCCGGGAACGTGCGGTCGTTAACGGCCACGATAGAATTCAGCTTACGAATTATGTCCGGGAAACGTACGGTTGGCCGACCAGGGCCCCACGGATGGACGAGGAACTGGTCAAACTTGTGCAAGACCACGGGCCAGCGTCTAAATCCGGTCCGGTTCACTAACGGTTTTTTCGGTTACCCTGTCGCCCGTGTTAACCGTCCCGGCAGGTTCAAACAAAACCAGTTGCACCTCGTTTTCGGCGAACCGGACGATGTTCAACGCCACGCGGAACGACAAATAATTCCCCGGGTCCAAGACGAATGGTTTGATCCCGCAACTCGATATCCAGTTGACCTTCAATCACCCAGAAAAGTTCATCCTCGGCCGGATGTTGATGCCAGTCAAAGGAGCCCTGCACTTTGGCAATCTTGACATGTTGCCCGTTTAATTCAGCCACAATTTTCGGCGACCAATGTTCCGAAAACAAGGAGAACTTGTCGGCCAGGCTTATTTTCTTCATGATGTGTGGCTCCCGTAATGTACACCGCCGCCCGAACCTCGAAAATCGCACCATGGATGATCGCCGTTATTTCTGCCTTCGCGGGTTTATGAAATCTGGCACGAACTGGCTGGGCAGTCTTCTTAGCAGCCATGAACACATCAGCGTCGTTGGGGAATATCACTGGCAACGCATGATGCAAAGTTTAAAACAAAACTTCCGACGGCATCCAGTCTTTGCGGAACCAGAATATCAGAACTTCACGCTTTCGCAATTCGAACAGATGGTCAAAAACGTCCTGGACCATGTGGCGGAGCCGACCGCCAAGGTCGTTGGCGAACGCACTCCACACCGAATTGCCCCCTTAATTATCCGCGATGCGCCAGTCATTTCCATCATTCGGGATGGTCGCGACGTGTTGATCAGTCGGGCGTTTCACCTGCACAACTATCCAGACTGCCATCGATTATTTGAACGGCTACCTGAGATGAACCGCGATCACCAGGAGTTCCTGAAGAATCGCTGGTTTTTCCGTGATAATCCCGGTTTCCTGTTGCAGCACGAATTGATGGTTCGCGAATCGGTTCGCTTCTGGCGCGACCACTTGCTGCACGACGAAAAAACGGTGCGAGCAGAATCAACAGCTGAGGGTAAAATTCGTCCGGTATGAAGACCTTCATCGAAATACGGTCAAGGAGAGGAAGCAACTCTTTGAATTTCTTGATGTCGATCCCAATCGAGCGTCAGACATTGCAGGTCATTTGAGTCCGGGATTTGAGCAGGAGCAGCCAACCGAATTCTTTCGGAAAGGCATCGTGGGTGACTGGAAGAATTATTTTACCGAAGAGACCCGGCAATGGTTCAAGGAAGAAGCCGGTCAACAGCTGATCGAGTACGGGTACGAGCAGAATTTCGACTGGTAATAACGCAGGATCGGATGCAGGATTATTCGGCAGCTCGCCAATAGTGCGAAAAATTGATTTTGGGTTTGAAATTATTTTGATCAAACCGTTCGAAAACAGCGATTAGTCGTTGTTGGGAATCTGTCGCGATCAAAGTCTGCGTATTTTTGGCGAACGGAATTTGCTGTTCCACCCAGGTCTGCTTCAAGAAACCACCGTTGGTAATCAGCTCGATCTGGCTGGCATCTACCACGCAACGCGGAAATTCCTGCAGGCACACGAGGGGCGACAGAAGGTGGCGTTCGGGTTCCTGTTCGATGAGTTCGAGTGAAACCGAATCAGCGATCGAAAACGGTCCGATGGCCGTGCGGACCAACTTGGTCATGACCGCCCCTGTTTCCAAGCGTCGCGCGATGTCACGACCGAGCGAACGGATGTAGGTACCCGAACCACATTCGATCCTGAGCTTAAATCCCGGGAAATCGAACTCCACCAGTTCAAGTTCGTGGACGGTCACAAGTCTGGGGCTTCAGCTTGACGGGTGTGCCACGCCGGGCCAATTTGTAGGCCGGGGTCCCCTCCAGCTTCACGGCCGAGAAAGCAGGCGGCACCTGCTGGATTTGCCCAACAAATTCGGGAACAACAGCCTGAAACTGGGACCGATTCAAGGTGGGCGCATTTGCCAGCTCGGTCAGTTGGCCAAAAACATCTTCAGTTGTACTTTCCACGCCCAGCCGAAATTCTGCCAGGTAAGTTTTGGGCAATTGCGTGCAACAAGTCGACCAATCGAGTGGCGGGGCCAACGCAGACTATCAAGATGCCAGTCGCCATTGGATCAAGCGTTCCGGCATGCCCGACTTGGCGCGTACCTACCGCGCGGCAGACACGATTGACGACATCTCGGGAGGTGAGATGAGGCGGCTTGTTGATATTGAAGAATCCAAACACAGTTCAGCCGGCGGCAAAACAAGGATGATCTCGATTGGCAGTTCGCAAATACTAGCTGTTTTTCAATTTTTCGATTTCGGCTTTTGTTTCCTCAATCTGCTTCTCGAGATTTTCGACTTCGTTGGCGTCGTCAGTTTGTTGTTTGGCAAAGTTCAAGAGTTGATTTTGTTTTTCAAGCCGCTTTCTCATGACCTCCAAACGCTTTTTCGATTTTTTGTCCATCAAACACCTGCAATAAAAAACGGGCCGGTTCCCAAGCAACGCCCGGAAACAGACCCGTGTTATATGCCGCGATGTAGTCGCGCGTCAACTTTCCTACTGAGTTCCCGCTTGTCCCGTCGCCACAGGAAGCAGTGGTGGAGGAGTACCGTCGTTATATAGCCGGTTGATGATCTCGGTTCGACTTCCACTGGACCGTGTCGGCATCTTGTCCGTAAATGCGATGGACGTAGCCGCTTGTGGGCCGTACCAGGTCTGAACGGTTTCGCGAACGACGTTCATGCGATGATCTGACAATTGTGGATCCAAATCGCGATGAATAAAGATTGTCTTGCGATGACGGGGCAAGTTTTGCATGATCCCGGCAACCGCAGACTGGCCGTACTTGTTCAGTTGGCCCGATTCCGTATCGAAATGGGCGTCTGTCAACGTGCAGTGCTTTTCGTAGCCGGCATCAATCAGCGGCTCCCAAATGGAGAAATACAGCTGACGATCCGCACAATCAAATGGTTTTGGCCAAGCACGATTTCGCGGCAAACTTTGGCGTTGACTTCTTTCGTATGAGCCCAATGCTCCTTGATCTGTCTGGCACACGTGCATTTTCCGCTCGTATCACCGCAGGAACTGCAGCCTTGAGAAGCGTAGCCAACGTACCCCTGGTCAACAACCGCCCCACAGTTGCCGGACGCACAGCCCGACGCCGGGTAACCATAATCTTGCGCCAACATTTCGCCCGAGCCGACAATCACTGTCAACGCTCCGGCAAACATAAGTGTTTTGATGTTCATACTCGAACTCCGTTTTTCCTGATCCATACGCTGAGCAATGCTCAGAATTGATCCGAGCGGCAACTACGCTTGGTAAGGGTATCGGTTGGATGAATCATCAAGGGTTGCGCGAATCAGGACGGTTTGCCAAGAAAAACCGCTCAAAATCGTTATTTTTGGAAAGCAGGCAGCATTTCGTTGACCATCGTAATTGCAGCGGGTCCAACGAGTACAACGAATATGCCGGGAAAGATGAATAGAACGAGCGGGAAGATCAGCTTCACCGCCGTTTTTGCCGCTTTCTCTTCTGCCAACTGGCGACGACGAACTCGCATCGCTTCACTTTGTGTCCGCAACGCCGTGCCGACGCTTGTTCCGAATTTGTCGACCTGAATCATGATCGAGGCCAGCGTTTTCAGATCGTCAACGCCGTTTCGATTGCCAAGATCGTTAAGGACAATTTCCCTTGTCGATCCATATTGCAGTGCCTGATTGCAAATCTTGAATTCGGTCGCAATGGTCGGATGCGACTTTCCAAGTTCTTCAGCGACTTTTCGCATCGCCTGATCGAGGCCCAGGCCAGCTTCCACACAAACGACCATCAGGTCCAGTGCGTCGGGTAAGCCGAGAAAGATCTTTTCTTTCCGTTTGCCGGCGATCAGTCCGACGATCATGTCAGGCATGAAAAAGAACACGCCCGCACAGATCAATGTATACAGAATCGTTGAGGTGGCAAAACCGCTGTTCAGCAGGGCCACGCCACCGCCCATCACGAACCCGCCGATGGCGGAGATAATTTTGATCGTGTTAAACAGGTTGGTAGCGCCTTCGCCTCGAAATCCGGCGGCTTGCAGCTTCTGCCGCAGCGCGCTGGCTTCTTTTTCGGTCTTTGGCTTGAGTGAGTCCCCGAGTGCCGGACTGGCCTTTTCAAGCAGCTTGGTAATCCCCTGCTTGGCGTTCATACCGGCAGACTTTTCAACTTCAACGCCGCCAATTCGACCTTTGGCCCGGTCCCGCATCATTTCCAATCGGGATTCCGAGCGCGTTTTGTTGTTGAAAAAAACGTCCAACAGGACCCACGCACCGATCGCGATCGCGAGAAACGCTGCGAACAGCAGGAAAGGTACAATTCCCATTTGAGCGAAGAGAATATTCACGTTTTCACCTTAACTTGATTTGGCAACAAAAAGTTGTGTATTTGGAATGACCTGGAACGGCCTGCTAGACCTTGATCGTAATTACTTTCTTGATCCAGATTGCACCCAGAAATTGCATGATGATTCCAAAGATCAACATCTTCTGCCCGAGTGGCTCGTTAAACAGCATCATGACGTAGTCGTAATTCAGTTTCAGCATCGTTACGAACAGCACCGGCGGCAATGCCAACAGTACGATTCCCGACAGACGACCCTCGCCGGTCAAGGCCTGGATTTGGCCATGAATCTGGAATCGCTCGCGACACAATTTGGCAATCTTGTCGAGAATTTCGGCGAGGTCACCACCGGTTTGGCGTTGGAGAATAACGGCCGTCGCGAAAAACTGCAGGTCCAGGTTGGAAATTCGATTGGTCATGTCCAGCAACGATTGTTCCAATGGAATGCCCAGGTTTTGTTGTTCGTAGGCGCGTGAAAATTCCGGCCCGATCGGATCGGGCATTTGCGTGGAAACCAGGTGAATTCCGGCAGGCAAGCTTTGTCCGGCCCGCAACGCCTGTCCGATCAGATCCATCGCTTCCGGAAGTTGAGCGCCAAATTTTTTGAGTCGAGAACGGCGGGTCCACCACACATAAGTAAACGGCAAGATCGACACCCACCGCAAACAAAGCCGGTGTAACTGACTTGATGGGCGACATCACGAAATAAACTGCTGCGAATAACGCGCCCACGCCCACCGACATTAGCACAAAATTGGCAACGGACAGCTTCAAGCCCGATTGATCAATAAATTTTCGAAGATTAAGAAACCTGCTGACGAATTCCTCAATCGAATTTGGCACGTCGTCCAATGGCGACATTAAGAACCGATGTGTTCGCGGCCCCTTTGACGGCTCCGCGGCCACCGTTTTTGGTGAGCGACTGCAGACGGTCTTCGATCTGCTCCGCATCTCCACGAAATAACATCGTGGCACCATAGATCAATCCGCTGACACAGAGGACGACCAAACCCATCAAAGCATAAAACAACATGTCAGGACTCGATTCTCTTTACTTTCTTTGACCTGTGGCTCAACCTGACAAGGCTGAACGATCTGCGAATTTCAATTCGCGTACTTGTTTGTTTCTGTAATTCGTTTCCGTAATATCAATCAACCGATCGCGACGCCGGGGATCAATCAGTCAGCCATCATGACTCGCTCACGGAAGATGCTGGACGGAAGTTTGATTCCTGATGCTTCCAGTCGATCCATGCACTTGGGACGCACACCCGTGCAGATGAAGCGTCCGGTCGCCCGACCGTTTTCATCAACACCATCCTGGATATATTTGAAAATGTCCTGCATCACGATCGTGTCGTTTTCCATGCCGCAAATCTCGGTGACGTGTGTCACTTTCCGGGGACCACCCTGGAGCCGGTTCGCCTGAATGATCAAATCAACCGCGGACGAAATTTGGGAACGCATGGCTTTGACCGGCAATTCGAATCCGGACATCATGATCAGCGTTTCCAGGCGGGAAATACAGTCGCGAGGCGTATTCGCGTGAGTCGTTGTCAACGATCCTTCGTGGCCGGTGTTCATGGCCTGCAGCATGTCGAGCGCCTCGGGACCACGGCATTCACCGATGATGATTCGTTCGGGACGCATCCGCAAACAGTTCTTGACCAGATCGGTGGCCGAAACGGCACCCTTGCCTTCGATGTTGGCGGGGCGAGTTTCAAGACGTACGACGTGATCCTGTTGCAGTTGCAATTCGGCCGCGTCTTCGATGGTGACAATCCGATCCTTGTTCGAAATAAAGCTCGAAAGCGTGTTGAGCAATGTCGTTTTACCGGAACCGGTACCACCCGAAATAATGATATTCAAGCGCGCCTTCATCGCTCCTTCGAGCAACATCACCATTTCCGGAGTGAATGCTTTGAAATTCAACAGGTCTTCCAGCTTGAGCGGATTGGAACCAAAACGACGAATCGACATCGCGGCCCCGTCCAGAGCCAACGGCGGAATAATCGCGTTGACACGAGAACCGTCTTCCAGGCGCGCATCAACCATCGGGCAGGTTTCATCGACCCGACGACCAACCTTGGAAACGATCCGGTCGATGATTTGCAACAAATGGGCATTGTCGCGAAATTCGACGTTGGTCTTTTCCATCTTGCCGTTTTTTTCGCAGTAGATATTCTTGGGACCGTTGATCAGAATATCGCTGATCGTGGGATCCTTGAGTAACATCTCCAGCGGCCCCAGGCCAAACGTTTCGTCAAGAACTTCTTCGACGAGTCGATCGCGTTCACTACGATTGAGCAGGTTGCTCTCGCCATCGCAAAGATGCTCGATGACAACCCTGATTTCTCGACGCAGGACATCGCCTTCCATGTCTCCGACGCGGGTCAGGTCGAGTTTGCCGATCAGTTTTTGGTGGATTCTCTGCTTCAGCTGATCAAATTCGCTGACGCCTTTTCGT
The DNA here is from genome assembly GCA_963697295.1 of uncultured Planctomycetaceae bacterium. GTDB lineage: Bacteria > Planctomycetota > Planctomycetia > Pirellulales > Pirellulaceae > Mariniblastus. Next base: position 292,290 of record CAVONL010000006.1, read on the forward strand.
TGTACGGTGCTCATATGCTCGTCTCAAACCCACAGAGGTTATTAGGTTCACGTCCCGTGCCGTCCAGATTGGAGGGATCACATTCTGCGAAAAACATACACCACTGTTTTTGCGCAACCGTCAATCTTTCGTAGAATTGGTTGGACGTTTTTGGACGCAGCGTTACCCCAACTAACACAATCCAACCAAACGGTTTTTATTAACTTTTACTGCAGGAACAAGCAGATTTCGACCATTCGCGGTGGCTCGTGCACGTCCGCACAACCCACAATCTCCTCACGTCCATGCAGACCCTAGTTTGTCGAGCAAGTTCAATATCGTCGCCCTCATTTGTCTTGTCGCCGCAACCGTATTTGCCGGAAACGTTGCCCGACAGCGATTAGGCCAGGCAAGAATGTCGTCGCAACATGCGGTCGCCCGTATTCCTGTCACTGCGATCGATCTCGGACGAGTCGCCGCGGGGACTGTGCTGGAAACACGTTTCAAAGTTGTCAATGACGGCGGCCGGCGGCTGATTCTACGCCAGCAAACCTCCAGTTGCCCATGCGTAACCGGCCGGTCGCAACCTCTGATTCTTTTTCCAGACGAGACAAAGTACATTACCTTATGTCTTGATTCGCGCAATCTTGAAGGTCCGTTTCAGTTGGAAATGAACTACTCAACAAACGACCCAGGAATGCCAAAATTCGCGCTCAGACTGCGCGTGGACGTCGTGCTCCAACTCCAAGATGCCGCGACTTGAGAAGCGGGTCAAACCTTATGCCAGCTTGTGCAGCCGCCTAAACGTCCATTCCAGGGACAGACAAAGAACGATTAAACCCAAAAGCCACCACATCAAACGGCGTTGAAAATTCCTGTCGGGTGTGCCGGGTAAAACCGTCTCCTGATCCTGGGGTTGAATCAGCCGAGCGAGCGAGAGTGGGTTGTCGTCCGTCACGTCGCACTCTGACATTCCCACAAAATAATGCCCCTGCGTTTTTTCAGCCATTTCGCTTAACAAGGCATCGTTACGCTGGGGGTGAACTTTTTCGAGATCCGGGATGTTGGCTTGAACGAGAGCAGTCAGGACTTCCTGTTCTGGACCGTCGGGTATCGCTAAATTGATCCGGTATTCCCCTTCAAGATTCGCTGAAAACTGTCCAGTAAAGGTTCCGGGCCGTACCGAATCCTTCGTGCCCTGCAAAACAAGCTTCGTATTGGAACCGTCAGGTCGAGCAATCAAAACGTCCACGCTGGGCAGCATCAGCGGATCGTCGCGCAAATCACGCAAAATTGCCTGCACGACGACTTGGTCGCCCATCCAGCACCGTTCGCGATCGGTCAGCAAGACTCCTCTCGTAGAATCGCGGAGCAGCCGCCCTTGCGAAACCCAACGGATGAGTTTCAAGTAGTAATTCTGAAAATACTCGACTTCCAATCGGCGCACGCGCCACATCTCTCCGCTGGCTTGAAAAAACACCCTTCCAGCTCCGTAAAACTGGCTGGCGAGATAAATCGGCAACCGATCGTCGATCAGAGTATCGGGATCGGCAAACCGAGCCAATACATCAGCGCCGGCTTTGGGCTCGTTGACTGCATAGTACCCAAACACGCCTTCAAACCGACTCCAGGTTGCCAGGCTTTCCGAGCCGGAATCACCCAACCATAGGTATTCCGCGGCCCGACCCTCGCGCGAAAATTCGAGCGGGTAGGGGCTTTCTCCGCCAAACCGGCCCAGCTTCAATACTGCCGAACCCTGACTGTAAAATGAGACCGGATACAATTGGCGAATCTTGTCAATCGTCTCATCTCCCCGCGGTCGGCGAGTCCACTCGGGTGTGTTTACTGGACCTGCGACCAGCAACATCCCGCCAGCTTGCTCGGCAACCCATCGCTCGAGGAGCGCGGCCTGGTTGGCGTTGAGTTCTCGCCAATCCGGATCGAAGGCAATGATACAGTCAAAATTGAAAAGTTCTTCGCGCGTCTGCGGAAATTCAAACAACATTTCGTCCGCTTCCTGATCCGCACCTTCTTTGGCTGTTTGCAGCCAAACATGAAGAATAACGTCCTTGTCCCGGTACAGCTGGTTGCGCAAGAATCGGAATTCCCTTGTCGGTCCGCCGGCGATTAACAAGACCTGGGTCTTACGATCGACAATTTCGACTGTGACACCGCGTCGATCATCACGCGATTCAAGATCGCCGTGGACTGGAGCCGTTCGAACCACATAACGACGTCTACCTTGTTCCTGTCGCGCGACGTCAAATTCAACCGGGACCGACTGCCCGTCCGCAGCCAGTTGAACCGTCGTTTCGGCCTCCAGCAGTTCGGCCTCAACTTCCTTTTCGTCAACCGAAAGCAAATCGACACGAATCGTTTGTCCTTCCAGTCCAAACGCCTGAATCAGCGCCTTGACCTTGAATTTGTCGCCTGGAAAGACACGAGTCGGTGCCTGGACATCCGCCACTTGAACATTGCTAGGTGCTTCGACGCTGCCGATTCCTACTGGAAAAATCGGAATGCCTGCGTTAGCAGCCGCGGCGATTGCCCGAGCAGGATCGCTGCCAGCATTGCTTCCACCATCCGTGATCACGACGATCCCGGCGATCGGACCACCGCGCTCCTTGTTGACCACATGCTGAACAACCGAACCAAGCTGAGTTGACGTTCCGCGGGGGGCAAGGGCATCCTCCCAGTCAACATCGCTGGCCCGGGCATCCGACGATCCAGCTTCCTCAATCTGGCTCGTCGAACTGGGTTCACTGACCAGGCTCAGATCGACACCTGCCCATCCAAGTGATTGTGTCAATTCGAATTCAGGCGTATTCAGATCGCTGATCGCGAGCGCGATTACGCCTGCGAGCAACATCCAGGTTCCGCTCGCCGCCAGCCACCCGGCCCATCGCTGACGGTTGGCAACCCAGGTAGAAAGCCAACTCGCCAACAATAACACCGACAAACCAAACATGAGCATAGCCAAATAGCCGATTCGACGCGACATAGCGAGTCGATTGGTAACCCTGCCAAAAGGTTTTTCGATCGGCCGCGTCAGCCGTTTCCTTCACGATTCTTGGTAATGTGACAATTGGCTGCGGCTGCGGTTCGTCGCCAAATCGATAAATCGTCAGGTCGTGATTCTCGCGCATCCGGTTGATCAAGCGTGTTGACCGAAACGCCTCGATAACGTCGTCAATTCTCCGAGGAGCCTCCGTACCGGCGGTATTGTCCTTCAGTCCCATACTCAGGCTGGTGTCGACGAGTACGCCAAGCCGCGAATTTTTTGTCAGCCGTGATTCGCTTCGCATCGAAGGATTCAATACGAACAACAAAATTGTTGCCAACGCAAGCATCCTGAGCGACGCCAACAAGATCGACAGTCCGCGCGAGATACCTGCGGCCTCGCGACGATACAGAAAAACGATAAATACGATGAATGCCAGCGATACCAAGATACAAACGAACACCTCCCACCACTCGCCCATGGGCAGGATCGGTTGCAAGTCGAGAAAGGTTCGTTGTTTGGACATGAGCTGAATCAGAACAGGACCGGAATCATTTTCGTAGTATCGGGGTTATTCGTGGTCTTTGTGTTGTCTCGTATTCTTCGACCTTATCTGCCACCAACCGGCTGGTGCCGCCGCCCGTCAATTGATTTTTTCCGTCCGCCTGTTTGCGCATGATAGCTGGCTGAATAGGCGAGTAGCTGTTCGGCAATTAACAAGCCCAACAAAACGAACAAGAATAGATTGCTGATTGATGACGCAGAATTTTGTTTGGGCTCGGGACTGAAAGCATCCCAGTCAACCCAACTCGGTTTCGACTGGATAAGTGCGGCCAGACAATTTTGCGAATTGACCAGTTTCATTTCACTTTCCGCCGTTTCCACGTTTAACGCCAGCCGTTTTAGTTCAAGTTTGGAGTTGGCCGTGCGAAACCAGATGTCATAAATCCCGGGCAAATCGACTGAGCTGTGCGCATCGGTCGCATCTGCTTGACCAAGCGCAATCTGGTATTCGTCGCCCTTTGGGCTCAACGTCATTCGAAGTTTCATTGGCACTCGCACCTGTTCGTCCAGCCATCGTGATTCACCAGGCGCGACGAGTGTCAGCTCCGGTCCGTAAAGATTTGCCGGAACCACGATATTGATCGGTACGCCAACGAAATTGATTTCCGAGGCGTATTTGCCTGCGGCGAGTAGATTTTCGACCAATAACATGACGGGCGGAAACGTTCCATTGCGGCTCCAATTGTTCCAAATCGGTCCGGCCGTCGTCGTAACGACGATTACGTTGCCCGAACCAAAACGACTTTGGACAATCAACGGTTTTGCAGGATCTCCGCGCACGGTTGCGGCAACCGTCACGTCATGAGAACGATTGGAACTCCACTCAATCGGCGGCTGACAAACTTTCTTAATTTGAACGAGATCGAGTAGAGGGTTTTTCATGCCCGGTGGGAAAACCGGGTGAACTTCCGGAGCGATATCGGGTACGGATTCCCCCACCATTTCGTCAACGGCTACGACTTTCTCCAGCGGCATTGGAAAAAGACCCTCGCCATTGCGATAAAGCTGACTCGTATAAAACGACAGATCTACGTTGTCACCCAGGAAAAATCCTACTCCGCCACCGCTGGCCGCAAACTGCTCAAGGTTGTTTACAGAGGTTTCATCGAATTGATCTATGTTCAGGAGATAAATGACATCGAATTCGCCAAGCTGAGATGGCGTGGCACTTCTGAGAAAATCTTTGGTACGGATCTCGGGCGCGATTCCGGTCATGCCACCGGGATTGAGCGCCAGAGCAAGGAAATTGGCGTGGATTTGATCCTGATCGTCGATGATCAGCACTCGTGCGGAAGCCCCAAAGGTCGTCACGTTCCAACGATCATTGTCCACCCCGATCGCGTCTTTGGCGAGCGCAGCGTGAATCGCATGTTGCCCGGGCGAGTTGAAGAAAACAGGAAACTCCCGCGACTCGGACGCTCCCGCTGCGATCTTTTCGATAAATACGGTCGGCAAATCGTTGACCAGCGGAGGAATTTCTGACGCGTCCTGATCAAGTTCGACGCTGGCATCATATGTCAGCGTTGAGACGTTTATTTGCACTTTTTCAACAGGCTGCGGCACCACAATTCTTGACCGTCAACCGCATCATGAGCGGCGTACCGGCAACACGCACGTTGCCGACGGGCGATAGTTCGCTGATCGCGAGATTAGGCCGTTCCGTCTTGACGCAATTGATTAACTCAATTGCGGCACCCGTTTCATGAATCTCCGCCAGTTGCGGTGGCAACCTCGGAAGGATTTTCCCAATCCCTGGCCCGAAAATCTGAGACAATGTATACGATGGCGTTTTCGTTATCGCGTTGTTTGATCAGCTCTGTCACCCCCGCGAGAGCCCTGCTTACGTTTGCGGCAAGCGTCGATACCTGTAACCGCGATTTCGTATCTTCCAAAAGCTGCGGAAACAGATTATCGACGACGACTCCGTTCAAGTCAGCAACAATGTCGGATTCCGTGGAATTGGTTGACTGAAACGATCGCGATTCTGGAATAACGAAGCAGCGTGAACTTCTGGTTTTGCCGATTCCTGGCACGTGCGGCAATCAACGACAAAGTCTCCCGCGCCCGGTCAAATGCAGTCCCGTCGGACCCTTGATCGCTCATGGAAAAGCTGTCGTCCAGCAGCACGTAGTGATGGGTCGTTTCGCCTCCCAAAAGTCGCGCAATGCGGTCCTCCTGGCAACCCACGTGCGCCAGCATGAACAACGCCAGCAGCAAAGCTCCAATCCGTGACAGCAGTAAAAGCAGTTGTTTGAGCCGAATCCAGTTACGATTCTTGCGATGGCTCTTCAGCAAAAACTCCATCGCCGCCCATTCAATCTTCTGATGACGCACCAAATTGATTAAATGGATCAGCAAAGGTAGCGCGATCAAACTACCAACGAGGCCTGCCCAGACAGCGGGTGCGGGTGAAAAGAGATTTTCGAACATGGTTGGTTAACTGCCTCGCGTCCGGGCCATGCGGCGACTGAGGTACTGTGCCAGCACAGCATCAAGCGGATCGCTGGTTCGAATCAAAGCATAATCGACCGCCGCCGTTGCCGACACCGCGTTTTATGTCAGAGAGGAACTCCCCAACGGCCTCCAAGTACCCGTTGCGAAGCGCATTGGGATTGCAATTCAAACGTGTCTCCGATTCAAGGTCTTCAAAACGAGTCGGACCAGAAAACGGAAAATCGAGCTCGTCATCATCCATCACATGAAAAACGAGAACATCATGCCCCCGTTGCCGCAACAACTTCAAACCTCTCAACGTCGCCGCAGTGTCACCAAACAGGTCCGATACCACAATCATCATGCCTTTGCTGGGGAAAATCTCCGCCGCGGTCTTGAAAATATCGTGCAGACTCGTTTTGTCTGCCGGCTGCTGGTTATCAAGACTCTTCAAAACCGCAGTCAAATGATTTCGTTTGCTGCGGACGGGAATCCTGGCGCGGACTTTGTCCGCAAATGTCAAACAACCCACGGCGTCCTGTTGCTTCAGAATCAGGAATGCCAGTGTCGCCGCGATCGTGCAAGCGTATTCATATTTGTTCAACGGACCGCGACCGTATTTCATGCTGTTGGATGCATCGACCAACAGGTAACAGCGCATGTTGGTATCTTCTTCGAACTGCTTGACGTAAAGTCGATCCTGCCTGGCCCAGACTTGCCAGTCGACATGCCTGAGATCGTCGCCGGGAACATATTCGCGGTGCTGAAGAAATTCGATGGATTGGCCGAAGTACGGGCTACGATGCATTCCGGAAAGAAATCCTTCGACGATATGCTGAGCCCGCAGGTCCAGTCGTGAAATCCGTTTGATTGCCTCAGGATGCAAAAATCTTTTGGAATCGGGCATCGCTCGTTAATTCGTCCTCTTTGGTTGGCGTGTTGTCAATCAACTGCTGAATTACGTCGTCAGAAGTCATCCCGTCACTTTGAGCCGCAAAGTTGATCGCGAGTCGATGTCGCATGACAGGCTTGGCCAAAGCTTGAATGTCTTCGGTTGTTACATGCGAACGACCATGCAGCAGCGCCCGAGTCTTTCCACCCAGCACAAGGTACTGTACCGCCCTTGGGCCGGCCCCCCAACTGAGCGAGTCTTCGACAAACTGTGGAATCCCCGGCGTACCGACCCGGGTCTGCCGGACCAGCGACAACGCATATCGAATCACATGGTCGGAAACCGGAACCTCGCGTATGGTCTCCTGAATTTTCAAAATATCGTCGCCACTCAAGACAGGTTTTACTTCGTGTTGCGAGCGGGCGGTTGTTTGCTTGGCAATTTGAAACTCGTCTTCAAAATTGGGGTATTGGACAAAGACTTTGAACATGAACCGATCCTGTTGAGCCTCAGGCAGCGGGTACGTGCCTTCCTGCTCAATTGGATTCTGGGTTGCCAAAACAAAAAACGGATCGGCAAGTGAATGCTGAACACGACCAACAGTGACGTGTCGCTCCTGCATCGCTTCAAGTAACGCGGCCTGCGTCTTGGGCGGCGTCCTGTTGATTTCGTCCGCCAGAATGATGTTGGAAAAAATCGGACCCTCCAAAAAACGTCGTTCCCGGTGGCCGGTTGATTTATTCTCCTCAATGATTTCGGTGCCCGTGATATCGGCCGGCATCAAGTCCGGCGTAAACTGAATTCGACTGAACGAGAGATTCAGCGTTTGGGCAATCGTGCTGATCATCAACGTCTTGGCCAATCCAGGCACTCCTTCCAACATGCAGTGGCCGCGACTGAACATGGATATCAAAACCTGTTCAATGACGTCCTCTTGCCCAACGATGACCTGGGAAAGTTCGGACAAGATTTGATCACGAGCATTGGTGAGAAGTCGATTGGCGTCGCTGCCTGACATGGTGTTCTCCCAGAAATCCGTTAGACGAATAAATCCCGAACGAGCGAGCCAATATCGCACAATTCCGAAGTTTCGATAATCGGACTAGTCGTTTGTCAATTTGACAGCCCGGTCAGGGGCGCTGGCTCCCAAAACACCGGGCTACAGGACACAAACCAGTTCCTCGTCCTAATTTGAACCGGTCCCGGACGCATCGCTGTGCAGTTGCATTTTTTGCAACATTTCCTTGCGGCGATCTTGCAACGCTTGCTGGCGGCTTTCAATTCGATCCAGCAGCTGCCGGCGCCTCTCCTCACTGATCTTTTTGACCACAAACGTACCGGCACTTGGACGAGGCACTGCCTCAATTGAATTATCAACTGTTAAAAATGCTACCGGCCGCGGCGGTGGCGATTCCGAACCGATCCGGAAACTAACCACCTTGTCCCTCAAATAAAACGAGAGCATTTGTTCTTCGGGAAATGCCTCAACCCGAAAGTCGCTGGAGTTCGAATAATCCGTTTGAGCACTACCGATCACGCGTCCGTCTCTCAAATCCAGCGCAATGATCTGGGACCAGTTAGCCCGCATCGACCGATCTTCCACCTTTCGAATCAGCAGTTGGATAGGCGCTGAGTAGGGTTGATTCCGGGCATAGTTGACCGCCTGGATTTTGGCAGGCGCCGACCAATTGGGTTGGCGGGTTTTCCGGTCGATCGAGACGAGGTACCCACTCCAGAACTGCTGGTACCGATTCCCCTGCAGTCTGATATTTGACGAATTCATGATCGACGTCGATCGCGAATCCGTATTGTGAAAACGCAGCAAATAGGCTCCCGGCGACTCGACCAGTTCAATATTCTCGGCTCGCTTCAATTCGATCGCGGGAATACCGGTGGCCGTGACCGACTCCGTTTTGCCGGATTCAAAAGCGATTAACTCAAGATCTCCATTCGGCAACAAGGCGGCAAGCTTTTCGTTGCGGATGCGGCAGGCTACCGTATCTTGGTGAAACTCACGGGTCCACACAACTTTGTGGTTGACACAGTCAAACAACGTCATTGTTTTGTAAATTTTGGGTTCGGTCCGCTCGAAGTCAGGGACGTCTTCCTGGGCAGGCGAGACATCAGCGATCTCGCTTTCGATTGGCTTTGTACCGGACAACAAAATTGAATTGCCCCGCATGTCCCACATTGCTCCCAGTTTCGGGTCCACCACGATTTGATTGACCAATCGCCCTTCCGCCTTGTCGATTACCTCGGCGATTCGATGTTGTTCATTCCAGACGATGACATGGTCCTCGTCACCAAAAAGTTCCGAACCTGACATAACGTTGGAGCGTTGCCACAACAACTCGCCCCTCAACGTATCAACGCAAACCAACCGATTTTCTTCGAGGTAGCAACAGCCATTCCAGTCGGGCGTCGATGCCTGGACCGGCGGCGTCGTTGTGCTGTACGGCGTTACCAGCGAACACCATTCGCCCCAGATGTTCGTCGTCGTCGCAAACCGCAGGCGAGTCAGATTTCCGCGGGATGTTTCGTGGCTCCAGAGCAGTCCGTCTTGCCCGGCTAGTGCTTTGGACAAATCAATTGCAAAAATCTCTGTGCCGACGTTGACCAACATCACGAAACCCGAAATTCGGGCCTCACCGGGGATTGGTGAATTGCTAATTGGATAACTGACCGCAGCATCCCGAGTGGCAATCCGCACCAGGGATTTACCGTTGGGATCAATGATCTCACATTCGCCCGACATGCCATCGAAACGTACCTGAAATTGATCGAAAAACCGGTTGTCACTCTCTCGGATCTCGATCTCGGAACGGATCGCGTTTCGCCACAACGCCAATTCATCATCCGCCGGCGAGCTAACTTCCGTCGTCACGATACCCGAGTTCCAGCTGGGTTTAGCCAGCAACTCCGGACATTTTTCGCAGATTTCGTCCGCGATTCGTGCGATGGACTCGTCTGTCGGCAACAGCATGGGAACGATGAACCCAAAATCTGATGCCGCAAATTGGCGGGTGTATTCTGTCAGTAACTGCGGACGAATCATCCTGGGACCAAGTAACTGGATCAGCCGCAATCGGTCTGGCAATGAGCGAATTTGATTTGAGTCCACGATCTCGTTGATCGTATTCAAATAGCGATCCCGATCGTCAGGTGAGGCAGTTCGAATCAAATCGTTCAATCGGGCTTGCAGCCAGCGATCAAAGCGGACCGTTTTTTCGAAATTCGACTCAACTTGCAGGGATACCGAATCACTCAAATTCCGCGGATTGTAGTGAGCGTCATGCAAATAGGCTAATTCTCCGTGAGCTTTCACTGTCGACAGAAGCAAGTCGGACACAAGTTCAAAAGCCCTGTCTGGCGAATGATTTCGTATCAGACCGTCGACCTTGGCAGCCAGGAATCGGGGCCGCTGAGACGATTCAAATCTATGTTCATATTTTTCCGTCAGTTGAACACCGAATTCGTAGTCTGATTCGAGCAGGGAGATGATCAAATCAATCAAGATTTTTTCGTTACCATGATTGGGATCTGCATCGTACGCCTGTGAAATCGCCGCAGCTGCTTCACGAAGTTGATTGCCCTGCATCAACAATTGTGACTTGAGAGCCAGCTGTTGGGGAGAAAGTGGACCGGCGGCTTCGGCATTTTGAATGGCAACTCGACTGGGCACATCCTGAGGAAAAACCGCGACCCTTTCTACTCCATGCGAAATGACGTCGCCCCGATAACAAATTAGATTACCAAGCACGCCATCGGTGTCGACAACTTTCGATATCGATTGATGCTTCATATCGATCTGAATCAGCTTGGCCGATGTCATCGGCAGATAGTAAAACCCGTTGTTAGCGTAGCCTTGGCCGCTGGGACGGCCGAATTGGCCAATGTCCGCGCGCCATGCTTCTTTTCCAGTCGACAAATCAATGGAGCGCACATTATTCAGGCCGACCAGCAATAATTGCTGTTTTTCGACGGCACCCACGAACAGCGAATCTTCACGTTGAATCCAGGGCCGCTGAATCGTCCCATCGGTCCACAACGGCCGGCCGGAAATCAAGTCCAGGCAAATCAAGTCGTTTCGGTCGCGGGGTGTGTAAATCACAATTCCATCGGCGATCGTGACACTACAATCTTTCCAGCTCGCGTCGACGATCTTCGCGCTTGAATTCTGGTCGAGCGAAATGCGCGGAGCACTACGATTTTTAGCAGAGCCATATTGAAATCCCCACAATAACGAGCGCGTCGCCACGTCAACCGCCACGATCGCGCCGTGACCTGTCGGGCAAACCAGCAGCCCATCCGAAAATGAAGGTGTGGCACCCGCCAGCCGCCGCTCGGTAAGCCGGGCAACCGAACCTGCCGTTTCCGTGCTGGCCAGCTGTTGACGCCACCTCATCTTCCCGGTTGCCGGATCCAGCACGATCAACCTGATTTCACCGGCTTGCTCGCAGATGACATACAAACTGCCGTTCAATGGCAGCGGAGGACCCAGGAAAAAAGCCTCCGCCAAACGAGGTTCTTGCAGCCCATCCTCACCTCCGACTTCCCACTTGAAGGCGCCTTGGCGGCCCACATCCACGGCAATCAATTCGTTGCATCGTCTCTCCGCCAGCGGATGATCAATCTTGAATCCGCCGCGCAGAACCAGCTTGGTTCGTTTGCCGTCCGCGAAACCCGGCTGCGGAACAACAAAGATCATTTGACCATCACTGCTCATTTGCCCGTAGACCGAGTCCTGGAACAGCCGTTGTTCAATCGGACCCTGGTTATCATCGTTGAACGACTGCTGATCGAGGTTTACGTCCTGGAAAAGATACTCAGGTTCCAACGCCGGATAGCTCCAAACTCTTCGGCCTGTATCAAAATCAACGCCAATCATCTGGTTGAAAGTCCGCATCACAATCGTATCGCCGACCGCGATTGGATGGACGCTGGGAATGGTCGAAGCTTCCGTGAAAATGAGCTCGCGCAGTTTATTGCTGGCGATCCTTTCCAGGTTCGGGTCGTTGAGCGTCGGAAGCGACCAACGTGCATTCAACAATGGAAACCCCGATCCGCTGTTGGCGTTGCGCTGTGGGTTGCCACGATGCATCACCCAATCGTAAACCAATTGATTGGCACCAAGCGGCGAATCACCAACCAGTTTGCGCAGCCACGATGCTGCCAACTTGTTTTCGCTGAAAAGGGGAATCTCCTTGCCCAAAAAGTTGATTCTCTGGTTCGCGCCGCGGCTTTTCAGAGCAACCAGGACCTCGGTGGCCTTGTTTTCATCGTTGACCAACATCCAACAAGTCGCCAATAATACGCTCGCTTCAGGATCATGGATCGCGCGAGCTTCTTCCACATCGACGATGCGTTTAAAACAGAATGCCGCGGCAACTGGCCGTCCCTGGTCGAGATGGAAGTATCCGACCAGCATCGTCGCGTCGAATCCGGCTCTGGTATAGAAAAATCTCCGCATGATCTGCGACATTTGAAAATAGTCGAGTTCCGCGACGGCTTTGTCGAGCAGTTGCTGGGCTTGAATGCCGTATCTCAGTTCATACAGCTCGCGGCTTTTTTTGGGAACTTGCCCCAACAAATCCGTCGCCCGCTGCCGGAGGCTAACCGCAATTCCACCCTGCTCCGGATCGCTGACCAAAAAATCTTCCGTTCCGGCATCGGCCAGAGTTTGTCCCAACAGCGAAACCGCCCGCGAGTATTGGCGGTTTTGAATTGCCTGCTCGGCAAGCAACAGCGGTCTCAGAACTTCGCGCGGAGCCGGAACAAATACCGATTTCTCATCGACGAGAGTTGTTTCAAGACTGTCATCGCCAGCCGGTACTGCCTGCTGACCAGCCTGTGGCTGAGTCGGCCGGTATGGAGCTGCCTTCGCCAGGTTGGGCCAACCGAAACCAATGATGACCAACAGCAGAATAAGGCGCGAATGATCCAAGTTACCCGTCCGGTTTGTTTTCCGAAAGCTGCCATAGACTTGAGACTTTATCCCCCTATTATTGCCGCCGCCGCCGAAACGACAAACGCCAATCAACAGCGAATGCCGGTCAAATTCCTCGCAATTACGTCGATCTTATGGGGCAGGGCCGCTAGTCCCAGCGGTTTGGCGCGGTAGATGAGCTCCAGGAAATCCGTTGAACGAAGTATCACGGACCCGCGTGCCGTTCAATTGTGGATTCCACAAGGAAACCCAGGTTTCCCTTTCCCGGACCCTCACGTGTCGGCGGGAGAGGGCATCGTGTTGCAACCCTTGAACTGGTCAGCGCCGCGCAATCTCGTTGCCACGGCTTAAAGTCGAGACATTCGGCGCCAGCCCGACTGAAATTTAAGGCCAAACAAGATATGGGGCATAAAAAAAGCAAGATGCCTATCCACGTAACAAAAACCCACCGAGGTTGGGTGCCTCGGTGGGCGTAACGCGAATGAATTCGCTCACCACTAAACGACGTTAGAAGTCCGGGCGGCCGCCGTCGTCTCCTCCGCCTCGACCACGGTCGCGGTCACGACTCTTGTCTTCATCGTCGTTGGATTTTTTCTTGCCGATCTCGGCGACCTCATCATCGAGGAATAACGCGAGATTAAAATTCTCTTTGTCGTCGCTGTTATTCCGGACGGTCAGCTCCCCGTTGGGCCCCATCAAGAGGACTTCGCCGGGAATGAAGTATTTGATTGGCGATCGCGAATTGCTAAGTTCGCGAACCTCATTGCCACCCAGCATGTCGACAACCATGGTGTCGGTCTCAATATCGGCATCAGGTAGTTTTCGGACCGTCCAATCGATCGGGTGCAGGATGTGCGCCAAAGCAGAAAAGTTCAATACGTCTGCGCGGCGGGCTTCACGATTTGCCGGCACGCGAACGCCGAAGTCTGGATTCCAGGCGGCGGCCGCGATATTTGCGACCGGTTCACCAGTTTCCAGATACTGGTCGTTAATCTTGGTCGTCTTGGGCGGATCAATTCGGCCGGCAAACAAATCAGCCGCTTGGGCACCTCCGACAACAACCCAATCTGTCGGTTCACTCCACTCGGTAGGGATGGCGTATTCCAACTCTTTTCTGTCCTTTGGATACTCGGGATTTGCGCTGAGCCGCAATTCGGTCGCGGACCGAAGGGTGCAGCATTTTGTCGGCCACGGCAACATACACCGAGGTGTCTTCCTGTTCACCTGTCTGGCCTCTACCGCCGGCTCCCCCCTTGTCGCCTCGATCGCCACCGCCACCGGCAGCAGGAGGACCGTCCTCGGGCAAACCAGCACCACCAGCACCACCACCGCCGGAAATCCCTGAACCCCGATTTCCTCTTTGTTGCCCGGCTTTGCTGAGGAAATCTTTGTCCGGGTTTTCGTTGTTCGGGTCAGCCAGCCACAGCCGGACTTTGTAACGAACCTTTTTGGGTTTGGTGTTCTTGTTAACCGTTTCCACGTCAAAAAATCGCAGCAATCGATAGGGAGCGCGTTTGTCCATCGAAGCGGCTGCCTGTTTGTACGCTGACAAATCACTGCCAACCTGCACTTCTTCTTCAAATTCCGACGCAGACGGCGCATCGGGCCGACCCCCGCCGGAGGGCATGCCGCTGCGGCCCCGTCCACCACGGTCACGACCTCCTCCGCCTCCGGATTTCTGGTCACCGCGAGCTGACCGCTCGTCGCCGGTCAACGGCATTGAGAAGGGATCTTTGAAACCTTTTTCTTCTTTGCCTGCTTTCTTGGCGCAAGAATTCCTCCGGCCAACAACTCACGCACGGCAGTTCCTGTAAATTCTTTGAGCGCATTGAGTTCGGCAGGAAGATCATGTCCCGGTAATGGCCACAAACAATAATCCCGATAGTCGATCTGCGTCATGCTCGGAATGGGGGACGTCAGTACGGGATCATAAAAATCGGGATCAACCACCTCCGGTGCCAACCCGGCGTACAATGCCGGCTGTTGTTCCATGATCTTGTCGGTGATATCTTCCCATTTATCGGGAGCATCCCCCTCTTCCTGTTTCATAATTTGCATGTACTGATAGATTGGGCGATCGCGTTTCGGGTAATAGCCGCGGGCGCTCGCCAGGACCTGATTGAATTTTTGCATCTGGTTTTCAAACCGGACGACTCCTGTCACCGCGGTCACATTACATAGCCAAGCGCGAGTGCTGGATGGGTTGAGTCCCACAAAATTGGGACGCACACCCGGTATTTCCTGACGGGCATGCGTGGGGAGCACGGTCCCCGCGGCAATCACACCGTCATCGCGAGGCGAGCTTTTCTTCGGGGTCGATGAACCACGATCAGGCCGCCGTCCACCATCGTCAGGCAATCCACCACCGCCGCCAATCCCACCGCCCCGATCATCGCGGTCGCCCCGATCACCGCCTCCAAATGCATTGTCAGCGACGGAATCGTCTGCCAAATCAAGCTTGTTGAGCGCATCGTTTCCCTTGGTCGTCAGCAATACAGACGCAGGGAACGAATCGGCCATCAGGTATTGCGGTGGGTTAAGTTCAGGATCCTTGCGCAAACCGGCTGTCATGACGGGAGTCCCCAAGACATATTCATAGGGATAAGCGTCGGCGGGAATGAGCTTGCCTTCGGCTTGTTCAATTCGTTCGGGCGCGCTGTCATCAGCCTTTCGAAACTGGGCAATTTCATTCCAACTTGCGTCCGAAACGATATGACTGTGGGCGCGTTGCGACAAATCGACGAGACCTTTGGGGGTCTGTTTGTCGAATTTTTCCGTGCTGAAACCAAGCCAGAAAAAGAGTCCCAGCAAGACCAGACCCACTACCAGAATAATTTTTTCCACGTGATACAGCAGGAATTTCTGAATCCCCTGCTTGCTGAGGTCGATGTTGGGCTTTTTCATATTCTTAACCGTTGGGTTATGTCACCTGGTTTAATGGTTCTTCGTTATTATTCGTTAGGGGCGCGACGTGGGCGCCGGTTGGGCTGCGGCGGGTTGTTCTGCGATCGGTTCTTTTTCGCCGGTTAACAGGGCTCGGTTTATCGGATTGTAGATTTTTACGACTCCGTAGAATTCGACATCGACATCAAAATTTGTCCTAACTTCAACATCAACGTCATCGCCATTTGCTCCGGCGCTTTGTCCACCTGGTTGTTCGTCACCGACCGCCCCGGCTCCACCGCCTGCACCAATCCCGGCTCCACGATCAGGGCGAGCACCATCTCGACTGGCGCCACCGGCACCGAGGGCACCCCCCACCCGCACGATTCCATCGCCGGCAATATGACGGTTGATCCGAACCTGGTTGACTTCGAAGGCGAACGCCGATTTTGAGCAGGCAGTCAGAAATTCGGGGATGTATCGCTCATCCATCCGGACTGCGATGCGAACCGGGACGCGTTTGGCAACAACAAGTTCCAAATAACTTTCCGGCAAATCCGTTCCCCGGAGCACCTTGCGAACATCCTCTGCCTTGATCGGCTCGTAATTTTCGTCGACGTAGCGACCGTGAAATGGACTGTTGAAAGGGTCTGCGACGGCCGCAAATGGATCTTCGCCGCCTTGAGCCGCCCGTTGGTTGCGTTCCATCAATCGCGAAGCTGCACCCCGTCTGTCTCCCTGCATTCCTGTGGCGGCGCCACCAGCTGCAGCCCCCGACTTCGCCTGTTCAGCGGCGAGGCCTTTTTGCGGCTCGATAATTTCACCTAGCTGTGCCCGGGCTTCCCGCCCAAATACGACATGGTCAATCTTTTTGATTTTGGCGAGGTCGTTGGCGTCGGCATCACCATTGACGGTCTTGATGATATTGAATATCGCTTCCAGCAGCCACAAATCCTGCTGCAACGTGTAGATTTGCAAGGGTGTGGGTAGATTCCATTGCAATTCGTTGTCATCGAATCCTCTGAAATTCGTCAACTTGTTGTACCACAGCTCCTGATTTTGCTCGTCCCATTTGACGACTTCGACTGATATCGTCGTCACCGCTTTTGGCGCGGACACTGCCGCGAGAGCGCGGATCTCCGCCCCCCCTGGGGGGTGTCGGCGACCCGGCCGGAGCTCCGCCACGTGCCTCACCACCTCGGTCACGCGAATCGCCACTTCGACCTCGCTCGTCCCCACCCTTGCCTCGGTCGCCACCGCCACTTTCATCACGGGCCTTTTGGTTTTCGGCAGCTTCTTTTTCGGAAAAACTCCATTTGGTACCGATGATGTCACAAATTGCATCCATCCTTCCAGGGATTTGCTGGTGATAGACCTGCAGCAATTCGCGCATCGTTTTGCCTTTGATCGTTTCCGGAAATACTTCAAACGGTTGAAATTGGCTGAACGTGTCAACAAATTCCTTGCTCTTGGTAACTTCTTCCGGCCACTTCATGAGTTCTTTTTGTGCGTCGTAACGCAACTTCCAGGCTTCGAGAACCGCTTGTGTTCCTTTGTCTAATTCGGCCTGCATTCCCTTGATCGTCGAATCATTCGGATGGGCCACCACTGAATCCACGCCCACAGCGGTTGTCGAAATGATGCCGTTGGCCGCCGAGACTTTTTGCTCAATCCCGCTCTTGGCAGAATTCATGGCAGTCGTCAACTCATTCGAGGCCATGAACCACACACCGATCATGGCCCCGGCCAGCGCAGCACATGCCAGCCAAAACCGATTGACTTTGAGAAAATTGATTACAGGTAACAACGCATCCATAGTTTACTCCGGGAGATTATCTCCGACTCTAATCGGTTATTTGGGCTCGGTTGCGGTTTCCGCAGCTTTCGCTTCGGCCTCGAGTTTTGCCTGCTCGATGGCCAGTCGCTCTTGTTTCAGTTTCTGACGTTCCTCAGGAGACCGGGGAATCCAGGCCATTTGAATCCAGAAATCGTATTTCTTAACGCTGAAATTCACCACTCCTTTACTGGCCGGATCATTTGCGTCCGCTTCCTCGGGGGCCGAATTACGATTTTGTTCCAGCGCGTACGAGATTACCGTTGGCACTGGCGATGAATCGGCAACACGAGTGGGGAAATACAAGCCAAAGTCAGTGAACTTGAATTTCTCGTTTTCCCCGCCATCGCGACTCGGTATTTCAACATCCCCTTGGAGCAGATTTCCCAGAAATGTTTTCGTCAAATAGGCGAAATCCGAGTTCAACTCCATGACTTGTTCTTCACTGTTGTGAAAGTGATGGCCTTTGATTTCAATCACCCAGCCTGCCTGGCCCTCGAGCACTGATTTTTCAGCGGCGCCTTTGGCGGTGGCGTTTTCAGCCAGTTCATCCTGTTTCAGTTGTTTGACGAAATCGATCAACATGGTTTCATGGATCGGCTGGGTCACTTCATGCCACTTGCCGAGATCCGAGAAATACTTGGTCTCGATGTAATCAATGTAAATCTCCTGCCGATCATTGAACGGGTATTTTTGCGGATCGACTTTGCGTTCCTCGGGGGGAAGCTTGGAGATAAAATCGTCATCGGGAAGCGCCTGATAGATGGCCGACAAAATCTCGATCCACGCCGACTTGCCTTCACTTGCCGAAGTCAATTCTTTCGACAATCGCTCGAGTTTGTCCAGCTTTTGTTTCTGCTTTTGATCTTCTTCAACAAAGCGGGCGCTGGTCGACGACTCGCTGCCAACTTTGTTTTTTGCTTCCGACCACGAAACGCCGTTGAGCTTGAAATTGTCGTTGACCTGCCACCAGGCATTTTCCTGGAAAAAGTAACCCAGCAGACAGCCGAGCATCAAAGCTCCCACCGACGCGAGCACCCAGGGTTTTTTTGCGCGAACAATTCGCTCAACCACAATCTCCTGGGGCAACAGGTTGGTTTTGATCTGTCCGCGACCCAACCCTTGCAAACACAAGCCGTAACAAGGAGCGAATGACAGCAGGTTGTCGGTGAATGATTTTTGATCAACGACATCCGCACCGGTGAGATTTTGGAAATCGGAAATCTTGGCGATGTCGAGTTCCAGCTGTTTGTTCAAATATTGCCGCAGGCCCGGCAGTTTGGCCGCATTCCCCAGCAAAACCAACTTGGAAATTCCTGCCGATTTGTCCATGCTCTGGAAAAAGGTCAAGCGAGCGCTGCACCTCGTTGACGAGATCGTTAAACACGGGTCGCATGGCCTTGAAAACCGCTTTGGGATTCTCGGCTTGACGGGCGTTGCGCTTGAGATGCTCCGCCTTGGCCTGAGTCAACTTCAATTCTCGCGACAACTGTTTGGTAAAGTGATTTCCGCCAATGGGAATGTTTCGTAGCCACAGTTTAATTCCGTTGGTAACAATCAGGTCCGTCGTGTCGGTACCCATCGACATCACGACCAACGACTCGGGTGGATTTTCGGGGTCAAATTCCTCCGGATCAGGCAGTTCTTCCAGCACGTCGTGGCACACGACATTAAAGATGGCCAACGGCGAAAGTTGCACGTAATCGACATCCACGTCGGCATCGTCAAATGGACGAAGGGCCCGGAAAACCGCTTCGCGTTTCATTGCGAACAAACCAACCTCGGCGTCAACCGTGCGACCATCAATGATCGATCCGCCCAGTTGTTGCCAGTCCCAGATCACGTCTTCAATTGGAAACGGGATCTGTTGTTTAACCTCGTACTTGACAATTTCCGGCAGCGTCTTGGCGTCCACCGGCGGGGGCTTGAAGAATCGCGACAATCCGGCCTGACCCGAAACGCTGATCGCGACCGAGTCTTTTTTGACATCGTTGCGCGACAGGAATTCCTGTAGCGCGTCACGAACCAACTCTTCTGGGTCAGCGTCTGGCTGGCTGAGAATTTTGGGGTATTCAACGTAATCGTATTTGTCCGCGACGATGGATTGGCCATCGGCGCCGACGGTACACCGCAGTGCCTTCAAGGCACATTGGCCGATATCAATTCCCCAAACGGCATTTTTGCTTGCCATATTTTTGCCTTTTCAGTTCCTGTTACGCGAGCGGGCCCCACCCCGGTGCTTCGCGCTGATACATCGTCAAAGCTCGAGACGGGCTGGGCATCGTCATGACACGACCATATCGCGGTCGGCTAAGCGGCGAATCCGAAGTCTTCGTATCGACCCGTTTCGGCAAAGCAAAATCCGTCACCCATCACACCCATTACCTAATCTAATGAAAAAACCCCTTAATTGTCAACTTTTGAACGCGACACGGACACGTTTACAAGGCTTTAACAATCGCTTTGTAGGGACATTCCGTGCGGCTTTTTATCGAATTATTTTCGAGTCACCCATTTTCAACTTGCATTGCCATTCAAAGCAACTTTCAACCAGCCACGTTGGCACTTTGATCAACGACCGGTCGAGTCGGACTGTTCCTGCCGGACCAGCAGTCGACTCCTCGCGAATCCCGGTGAATCACGTCACAATGTGACCTGATTTTCCGGTTGTTTCGAACAATCGGAAATTGTTCTTACGTCTTATGGACGCGCCGAATTCCTGCAAGTTCCCCGAAAATGCTGATTCCCGAGTCGATCGTCCTGTTACCTTGCCACTCGCTGGAGGATTTTCCGACTCATCATCGCGCACTCTGACGCCGATAGCCTGCTGGCCTGCTGGACAGTTCTGTGGCATCCGCGGCTGATCGGGGCGACGGAGAACATGCCGGCTTGGCGGCGGGCCGACGAGCCGGGCGATCCGGTTTCGGGGGCTTTGTTGCTTGTACCCACGGTCTCGCAAACCTGGCTACCTGCTGGATATCGCGAATTGGCAACGGGCAACCAGGCGCAATCTGCTCGAGGGCTACTCTGACCGCGATGCACTCGCAGATGCGATCTTCAAGGCATACGACTTGCCGACGGACACCAGGAGTGACATGGCCCGCGCGAGCATCGGCGACTTTTTTGCACTCGGGTACGCATTCCTCCAAATCCAGTTAATGACGCGGCAATTACGCGGTTCAACCAACCTTGATGAAGCCCGCTTTGCAGCGGCGGTGGTTGCGGCGGCGATTGCCTGGAACGACGACGATGAAGCAACGACGACCCAGAATTTGGGCCGCTGCTTTGATTTATTGTTGGCTGAAAAAAACGCGTATTACCCGGTGCAGCCTCGATTGATCGACCTGGTCCTGGTAGCGGAAACGACGATCGGAAAGAGCTTCGCCAGGGAATTTGGAAACGGGCACGCGAAAAGTTGTTTGATGACAGCAGCTGTTGGCCGCCGCCTGCAAGCCGGCCAACCTGAAAATTTCCAGATGCTGAAAGCGCAGGTCGAAAACGCCCAAATCGATATCGTGGGCGGGCTAAACCAGGAACTGGAAGATCCGCTGTTGTCAGCCGAGTCGACGGTTTTTCAAATTCAGCGCGGACTCAAGTGGTTCCGCGAAACGTTGAACCAGATCCCGACCGCTTTTGCCAGGCGAAGTTTCGGGCTGACGGCCGATTTGCCGGCAATCCTCCACGACTTTGATTTTATCGGCGCCTTGCATAGCACGATGACCGGCGGAACGATCCCGATGGCTTCGACCAGCAATATTCGCTGGGAAGCCGCTGATGGATCATCCGTTCTCGCCTTTGCCCAAACTCCAGATGACGCTGCAGAAGGACATACTTTCCTGGGTTTGGCCGTCAGGCTGGGTCACGCGATCGACGCTGCACACTCGGCCACAATGTTGTTGACCCATTGGCCCGACCGGGTCCATTTTTGCTTTCATGACCTGCTGCGGATCGGCAGATTCGGCCCTCTGTTCGGGAAATTTACGACGCTGACCGATTTTTTTGATTCCATTTACGATCCGGGTTACGGCGATGCGTTTTCCGTTGATGAGTATCACGGAGAGTTTTTGCATGCCAGTTTACAGGTCCAGCAAACGAACCCGATTTCTCGAATTGTTGAGTATTGGCAGAGGACGTATCGCTTGCGATCGCTACGCGCGGCGCTCGTGCAGATGATCGTTGCGAATGCCGTCTTGAATCAGGCGGTCGGTATCCGAATTGCGGCTCGGATCGACGAGCTGCAAGGCCGTACCGACGATGCGACGCAGATTGCCGACGATTCTCTCGATGACGATATTGAAGCGCTGATCTGAGTCGCTCATGGAGTCATTGGCCGGAGACGGTGACGATTCGCGTGAAATGTCCGTCGTCAACGCCAGCACCTCAACTCGCGTTGTCCATGTGCAGACGTCAAACCACAACGTGTACGCGAAAAATGTAGCTGAAACTTCCGCCGTACGCTTCGCCGACTCGCATGACGACCGAACTGACTGGATTCTGGAGGTTCCGCCAATGTCGATCACTGCGCTAACTTCGGAACCAGGCGACCCGCGGGTTATTTCGAGCGAGCCGCTGCTCGGTCACGACAACCGTCTGCGCAATGACTTTCTGGAAGTCACCAT